>JAHHHQ010000038.1 GCA_019359285.1 Nodosilinea sp. WJT8-NPBG4 | reverse complement strand
ATTGAAAAATTCTGGGCTCGGCTAAAACACCATCTTCGCAAGACGCTCAGCGCTTTCGATACCCTCTGGGACGCTGTCGATGATGCCTTCAAAAAATTGTCCTAACTATCCCGTCCACTGCAATAGCTAAAACACCCTGCCTAACGGAAATAAGCACAACGCTCCCTTTGCCCAGCAATCCACTACTGAGGCGCGGTACATCTCGGCGGACAGCTTTATAACTGCCCCTACTAATTTTGGGCTGTTCTTGAGGAGGTTCCGTTCTCCAGGTAGGTTTAACAGCGGGTAGAGATGATTCGGGCGATCGCGGAACGGCGATTTTACAGTTATAAACCGGTAGCGAACTGCTTACAACTCGGATCAGAGAACCCGCCTAGGCCTTTCTATCCGCTAAAACTGTGGCTTTAGTCCTTGGGGAAAAACCTGTAGCGAATGAAAGTTTAGTTAGGCCAATCGCCTTCGTGAGCGTGAATCTTGCCTCGCCCTCGACCCTAACCCCACAGGAGCCGGCGATTCTAAATCTCTCAGGATCGGAGAATTTACGAAGCTAAATGGTTTTAGTGATAGATTGCGGTTCGCTCTAGTCAGGTTACTGTCTTAGGGGTTGCTTCAAAGGGCTTACCTTGGGTGAGAAACGGTTGAGAACCTCCTAAATTTTCACCTTTAGGGGAGACATTGAGCCTGCCTGCCTTTCTGTGGGGGCAGAGGGATCAGCAGTGACTAACGTTACGACAAGTCTTTTCCCAAACAGCCTTTCCAATGTCTACCCACATGCACTAATCCCTAGCGCCGTTCCTACCGTCCTGAGACAGGAAAGCCGAGGTCTAAGAGGCTTTGCCTAAGCATTCAGCAAACCCAATTCCGATAAAAATAGGGTAGGCGAGTAGCGGGGAGAATAAGGGAATAGCATTAATCAGCCATCAAAAACGACCAAGATTGTCTAAATAATCGCCTGCAAACTTGAAATGTTCTGACCGCTGGGCAACGACAGAGTCTTAAAGCCTAGCTTTTCTGAAGCTGCCCTACGCCTGGAGTAGATAACGAGTGAACAACTAAAATCAGTAAAAGCAATCTAAATCGTTTATTTTTTTAGGTGACAGCCTCTAATACCTTGACTATAATTAGTTGTGCGAATAGGCAGATTTATTTGCTATTATTCTTCTGCTATTCCCAAATGGTCGCCACCCTTATTCCCAGGAACGACCTGCCGTTTTTTAGCATTCGGCTTCCCGTCTTACACAAGGATTTTCCCTAACAATGGCAGAAAAACCAACTCCCCTGACCGGCAAAGCATTGCTCCAAAAGGTTAAAGACCTATCTAACCTAACGAAGCGCGAAACTGCCAAAGAATGTGGCTACTACACCCTGACCAAAGATAATCAGGTACGGGTCAATCTGTCTGGCTTTTACGATGCGCTGCTAGAGGCTAAAGGCATCAACCTTGATCCTGAAAGCAGTAAAGATGGCCGCGGTCGCGAACCCACATATCGGGTTAGCGTCCACAAAAATGGTCAGATCGTTATTGGTGCCACTTACACCCAAGAAATGGGCCTAAAGTCTGGCGACGAGTTTGAAATTAAGCTGGGCTACAAGCACATTCATCTGAAGCAGCTCGACGCTGACTCTGACGAAGAATAGTACTGGCTTACTATGGAAATTTTGTCGGCGAATATGTCAGCGATCGCGCATCTAGTTGTTTTTTTTTGAGCTGGATAGCCTTAGGGATTCCAGTTTGCTTATTAGTTGCGCGCATCGCTCGCGTGCCGCTCACCTACCCCGTTGCCCCACAGCATAAGCTGCCCCTGCTGCTGCCTTTATATCTGCTGGCTCCCGTAGCGGTGGAGGTGCATCGTCGCCTCGCCGATAGCACCTGGTCAGCTTACGGCATCGCTTGGGATTGGCCTTTCGTCAGAGCTGCCGCTACCGGGTTTGGGGTAGCCGCTGGAGGTGTAGCTCTACTAGTAGCATTGCAGGTGGGGCTAGGCTGGCGGCGGTGGCAACGGCAAGCCCCACCCGTTGGCTCAGGGGGAGCCGAGCTTTCCCCAACGGGCCAAGCTAATGCCAACATCGAGGCTCAAACAATAGCTAGTCCTTCCCCAGGGGTGGTGCTGCTCGCAGTGCTGGCCCTGGCGCTATTTATAGGCTGGATTGAAGAACTGGTATTTCGCGGCGTCTTGGTGAATGGGCTGGGGCAAGCGCTGCCGGTGGGACTGATGGCGATCACCGTCTGCCTGATTTTTGCCATTTCTCACCTAGTGTGGGATGGCCCCGCTGGAGGACCTCAGCTGCCGGGGTTAGCAGTGATGGGGGCTGTGCTGCTACTGGCTCGCTGGGCCCAGGGCGGCAGCTTAGGCTTGGCCTGGGGCCTACATGCCGGGTGGGTCTTTGCGATCGCTGCCATTGATGCCCTGGCCCTGCTGAAGCCCGGCAAAGATGGCCCAGTTTGGCTAGTAGGGCTGCCCGATCAGCCACTCACTGGTCTGCTGCCGCTGGGGTTGCTGGTGCTCACGGGGGTAGGGGTGTGGGCTTTGGGGTAAAGGGTAGGGAGATACGTGGGTAGATGGTACCTGCATCGCCAGGACAATTAGGGACGGTTCAAAGTGATGACAGTGATGGGGGTGAGAGGCTGCCAGCGGGTCAGTGCCCCGACTTGAACCCCCTGCTGCACCTGAATTTGACGCAGCTCTATCGGCCAAGCAAATCGACTGTCTGCGGTTCCGCCGGCCCAGGCCAGCGCCGTACTGGTGTGCTCTAGGGTCGCCAAGGCTAGGACAATGCGGCCCCGAGGTCGGAGGCGCTGGGCACATTGATCAAGAATTTCGGCCAGGTAGCCGCCGCTGCCGCCAATAAAGATGCGATCGGGGTCAGGCAGGGCCGCCAATGCCTCAGGGGCAGCCCCATAGGTCGGGTGCAGGTTGGCATTACCCAGACGGCGATGGTTTTGCTGAATTAAGCCGTAGCCGGCGGCGGTTTTCTCAATGGCGTAGACCTGGGCTGTGGGGCAAAGACGGTTGATTTCAACGCTGACGGAACCGGTACCGGCCCCAACATCCCAAATAGTTTGCCCTGGCCTCGGGTCTAGGTCAGCCAGAATCTGAATGCGAATGTCGCGCTTGGTAATTAAGCCGGGGCGATCGCTGAAGGTAGCAAAGGTGCGATCGGGCAAGCCAATCAGTGGCAGGTTCTCTGAATCCAGCCACTCCTCGTGGTGCCGCTGGAGCACCACCACATTGAGAGCCGCGAAGGTTTTTCCTGCCGTAGTTTCAGGCGTCAAACGGTGGATGGTTTCGGTGTTATCCCCCAAATTCTCACAGACCACTAGGCGATAGCTATAGGGCAGCCCCAGCGTGAGAATAAGTTGACCGAGGGCAGTCGGATTGTGAGTTGGGTCGGTGAGTACCGCAATTAGCGCATCCCCTCGCCGCAGGGCAGTAGTGAGTTCTTCGGTGGATCGGCCGTGGGCGCTGATCAGCGTTGCCCCCTGCCAAGGGAGTTTGAGCCGACTAAAGGCTAGCTGCACCGCACTCAGATGGGGGTGAAAGGTCAGGCTCTCGGCGGGCAAGTGGTCGAGCAGCAATCGCCCCAGACCAAAAAAGAGTGGGTCGCCAGAGGCCAAAACCACGGCAATACCGGGTTTAGCAGTGTCTAGCCACTGATGGAGGCGATCGAGGGTTGCCTTTAGATCTCCTAAAACCCAGGTTTCTGCCAACCCGTCGGGAAAGTAGCTGAGATGTCGAGGACTGCCCACCAGCACCGCCGCTTGGTCAATGATTTGCAGTAGCTTAGGCGACAGCCCCTCTCGCCCATCCAACCCTATTCCCACCACTTGAATTGGGGTCATACCTGCTGCTCCCAGGCCAGCACCAGCAGGGCATTGAGGATGGCTGCCGCCACAGGCGAGCCGCCCTTGCGCCCCTCCACTCGAATTTGCGGCACCGGGGTCTGGGCTAGGCGCTGCTTGGAGTCCTCTACTGCCACAAAGCCGACCGGGGCACCGATGACTAAGGCGGGATGGGTTTGGTCTGAGGCGATGCGATCGCACAGCGCCATCAGCGCCGTCGGCGCATTGCCAATCACCACCAGTGCGTTGGGATATTCCTCTAAACACCGCAGTAAACCAGTTTCCGTGCGGGTGCAACCATCCTCTGGCGGTTCCCCCACCGTCACAGCCGTCAGCAAAGGATTTTGGAACGTGCGCTCGACCATGCCAACTACCCCCTGGCGCACCATCGTCACATCTACAATAATTGGGCCACCCTTAGAGAGATAGTGGGTCGCCGTTGCGATCGCCCCCTCACTAAACCTCACCAGCTCCTTAAACTCAAAATCAGCGGTACTGTGAATGACGCGCCGCACTACCGCATACTCCGCTGGAGTGAACGGGTGAGCGCCCACCTCCCGATCGATCATCGCGAAACTTTCTTCTAAAATAGGGCTCTGCCACAGCTGCGCCATAAAATCCCTAAACCGTCCCTAGCCGTAACAACGTCCCAATTCAAGACGCCCCATCATCCCACACCGCCTCCCCATCTTCCTGATCCCCCTCACCTTCCCAATCCTCCCTCACTCCCCATCTCCATGCCCGCCTACTACTTCTGGGGCGACGACGATTTTGCCCTCCAAAAGGCCGTTCAAGACCTGCGCCAGCGCACCCTGAACGAGGCCTGGGCCAGTTTTAATTACGATGTGGTGCCAGCAGAGGTCGCCAGCGGCCCGTCCCAGGCCTTCAACCAGGCGATGACGCCTCCCTTTGGCGAGGGCCAACGGCTGGTGTGGCTAGCAAATACCAGCCTGGGGCAACGCTGCCCAGACTCTGTCCTGGCCGAATTTGAGCGCACCCTGCCCCAGTTGCCCGACACCTCGGTGCTGCTGCTCACCAGCACCGCTAAGCCCGATGGCCGGGCCAAATTTACGAAACTGTTTAAAGCCTGGGGCGAGGTGCGCGAGTTTGCTACCATTCCCCCCTGGAAAACCGACCAAATTCACCAGCAGGTCGCTGCCGTAGCCAAGGAGCGGGGCATGAACCTGGAGTCGGGCACTCTCGATCTGCTGACAGAAGCGGTGGGCAATGACACTCGCCAGCTCCACCTAGAGCTAGAAAAGCTGGCCCTTTTCTGGGGGGCAAACCCACAGCCCATTCCCCCCGCCGTAGCCGCTGAGCTGGTGACGGTGTCAACTCAGACCAGCCTCAAGCTAGCCCAGGTCCTCAAGCAGGGCGACACTTCCACCGCCCTGGGGTTAGTCAACGACCTGCTCGATCGCAACGAGCCTGCCCTGCGCATTGTGGCCACTCTGGTCAGTCAGTTTCGGCTCTGGCTGTGGCTTAAGGCCTTAGTCGGGGTAGCCAGCGACGCCGAGGTGGCAGCGGCGGCAGAGATCGCCAATCCCAAGCGAATCTACTTCTTAAAACAGGAGGTGCGATCGCTGAGTCTCACCCAATTGCAACGGAGTTTGCCTTTGCTACTAGAATTAGAGTCTGATCTAAAGCAGGGCCGGGATGAACGCGCTACTCTACACACAAAAGTGATAGAACTTTGTCGGTTGTTTAGGCCCGGTGGTGCCTAGCCTCACCGCTGGAACTCACAGGGGCGCTGTCCCGTCTGGGCTGTGAGATTCGAGCGATCGCGCTGAGGGTGGCGTTTACCCAAAAAGAGTCTTGCTTTAAGAGCCTTCTTTTTTGTTGGAGCACAGGGCCATTCTGGTTGATACCAGCACAGGAGCTATACACATAAATGATTCACTTATTCACTTACCCTTTATCTGTTCACCGTCGCACCCTGGTCTTGGCCGCTGCGATCGCCAGCTTAACCGTGCTATCCGGTGGCGCAGGCGTTTCTATTCCCACGGTCTCAGGAAACGTCACCTTGGGAGCCGCTGCCCAAGCCCAAAACAGTTCGGTTTCGTCTGACGATATAACGGGCTACGCCGCCTCAGTGCTTGAGATGGAGGCCCCGCGCAACGAAGCCCTAAGCAAAATCAAGACCCTGCTGACCGGCACCAGTCACGACATCAGCAGCATCGATTTGTCCTGCAAAGGCGCCGCTAATCTCAACCAGCTGCCCCGCAGCCTGCGCAGCGACGTGCGCACTATCATCGTCAATTACTGCAACCAGGCCAGGACCATCGTGCAGTCTAACGGGATCTCGACAGAGGACTTCAACAGGATCACGGGCGCCTATCCTCAGGATCCGGCCCTGGCCGAGCAGATTCGGGCGGCGATGGTAGAGCTCCAGCAACAATCTGCTAACGGCACCAAGTAATGCAGTTTATTGATCAGGCTGAAGTTGAAGTAATTGCTGGCGACGGCGGCGATGGTGCCGTCGCCTTTCGGCGCGAAAAGTACGTTCCCGCTGGCGGGCCAGCGGGGGGCAATGGTGGCCCTGGTGGCTCAATCTACCTGCGGGCTACCCAGCAGCTCCAAACCCTGCTTGATTTTCGCTACGCCCACCGATTTAAGGCCGACGACGGTCAGCGGGGCGGCACCAAAAACATGACTGGTGCCGCCGGAGCCGACCTATACCTCGAGGTTCCCTGCGGAACCGCCATCTACGATGTCGCTACCGATCATCTGATGGGCGATTTAGTCGAACCTGGCCAGCTACTTTGCGTGGCCCAGGGGGGCAAGGGAGGACTGGGAAACCGCCACTTTCTCAGCAACCGCAACCGCGCTCCAGAGCACGCCCTGCCTGGGCTGCCCGGCGAAGAGCGGCGGCTGCGTATGGAACTCAAGCTGCTGGCCGAGGTCGGTATCGTCGGTCTACCCAACGCGGGCAAGTCAACCCTAATTTCAGCCCTGTCGGCGGCGCGGCCCAAAATTGCCGACTATCCGTTTACGACGCTAATTCCCAATTTGGGGGTGGTGCGCCGTCCCTCGGGCGACGGCACCGTGTTTGCCGACATCCCTGGCCTAATTGAAGGGGCGCACCAGGGGCTAGGGCTAGGCCATGAGTTTTTGCGCCACATTGAGCGGACTCGACTGCTGCTACACGTAGTCGACGCTACCGCCGAGCAGCCGGTGGAGAATTTCCACACCATCCAGCAGGAGCTAGCGGCCTACGGACGCGACCTGAGCGATCGCCCCCAAGTTTTGGCCCTCAACAAAGTCGACGCCCTCACCCCTGAAGCCCTAGCCGAGCTGATCCACCAGTTCGAAACGCTGGTTCCGGGGCCGGTGTATGGCATTTCGGCCGTGGCCGGTACGGGCTTAGGCCCCATGCTACAGCAGATTTGGGATTTGCTTGACCAGGCCAAAGCAGCAGCGGCGGCAGCGGCAGCCGAGACGGTCTTTGCCATGCCCCAAGACTAAGCCCAATCGCAATCTCAGCACCAGCACCTGTATCCAGAACCATCAACGGTACGTAAAGATACCGTCTGCTCCCATCTACCGTTACTTCAGTCATCCTCTACGGGCATGCTAAGCCCATGTTTCATCAGGGGTTGGGCTTTAGCCATGAGCGTTTCTGTGTTTCCAGTGGTGCCTGAGGGTAAAGCGGCGAATGAAGCGGCCATTCCCCCGCAAATCTGGCCCTGTTGTTCTCTCCAAGGTCTGTCCTGGGCTGAGCGTCAGCAGCGGCGCAGCCAGGCGATCGCTACCCTTGAGCTCAGCTCACCTAGTAGCATCCCAGCGTGGGAAGAAGCTGTCCAAATGGCAGCTCGGTTCCTTGGCGTACCCATCGCTGTGATTACCTTGGCCGATAGCCAAACGGAGTATGTGCGGGCCGCCTATGGGCTGTCATCCCTCGGGGTAGGCAATCCCCTATCGCAGCAGCGCCAGCTTCCCCTCGTGGACGGGTTTGGGGTCTACATTCTTGACAGCGAGCAGCCTCTACTGGTGTCCGACACCCTGGAAAACCCAGTCTTAGCTCAGAGCAATCTGGTGATGACCTACGGCGTTAGAGCCTATGGCGGAGTACCGCTTATGACGGGTCAGGGCACCTGCATCGGCACCCTGGCCGTCATGGATGTGCAGCCGAGAGCGTTCACCGCCCAAGAGCTAGGGTTTTTAGCCATGGCGGCCCGTTGGGGCATGAGCGAGTACGAATGTCATCGAGCCACCTGCCTAATTCCCGCCCCTCAGGCTCCCTTAGAATCTTTGGTAGATCGGGTGCGCCTCAGCCTAATTAGCCAGCTCACCCAGGATCTGCGCAGCCCCCTGACCACGGTGCTCGGCATGACCACCATGCTCAGCCGAGAAATCTACGGCCCCCTCACCCCCAAACAGCGTGAGTACACCGACATTGTGCACCGCAGCAGCCAGATCGTGATGGCTCTGGTAGAAGAACTCATCGACCTCAACCCCCTGGAGACCGAACGCTTCGACCTGGTGCCTACCGCTGTCGATATTGAAGCCCTGGGTCAGCAGGTGCTAGCCACCCTGGCTCCACTGGCCGAGGTCAGCGCTCAGACCCTTAGCCTCTCCGTAGAACCCGGCGAAAACCACTGGATTTTAGACCAGCGCGTGGTTAAGCAAATCCTATATCACCTGGTCTTCAGCATCATGCAGGTGGCTGGAGAGAACGGTGCCCTACGCATCCATGTCTGTCGGCGGGGCAAAACGCTGGCCCTTGCCCTGTGGCTGTCTAACCCTTGGCTAGGTGAGGGGCTACCCCAGGAAGTAGTGACCGTACTCCAGGCTTCGCCAGTGCCTCGTCAACCCCCTCGCTCCCTGCTCGGCATCTTACTGGGTCAACACCTAGTGCAGCGCCACGGCGGACAGCTGGTCATCCAGGGAAGTGGGGATAGCGACTGTCGGCTGATGGTGCTGCTGCCAGGGTTAGAGACCACTAAAGCGCAGTCAGAGTTGGGGTACCCGGCTGCAACTGAGGCCGCCTATCAACGGTAGATAGGGACGAGTTTACGCAAGCTTAACCAGAATCCGACGTTTCCTTAAGCTAAGTCCGACACGATAGCGAAGTGGTGCAGACGCCGAGCCGCCAACTAGGCGACGGGCAAACGCTACGGTTGGCAAGCGCTCCCTGGGTTACGAGCTAGTCTCTACGGGAGGCGACGACCGTGGTGCGCAGTCTGCCTGCGTCTGTTCACGCTCCGTTAGGCTGGCTGTGCTGTGCAAAAAATCTCCCCGGGTCGATCGTCGTTGTCGACGGTGCAAGAGCGCATTTTAATCATTGACGACGAAGACCTGATCCGCGAAACCGTGGCCCTAGCGCTGACGGAGCAGGGCTATCAGGTGGTCACCGCCGAGTCGGGGCACCGCGCCCTAGAGCTGATGTTTCCACCGGCTGGAGATAGTTTCGCTGGCCTAGACATTGATTTAGCCATTGTTGACCTCATGCTGCCCGGCGTTAATGGGCTCGACATCTGTCGGATGATGCGCCACCACAATCTGGACATGCCCATTCTGATTTTGAGCGCCAAGGGAACTGAGATGGATCGGGTAGTGGGTCTAGAGGTGGGTGCCGACGACTACTTGCCCAAGCCCTTTGGCATGCGCGAACTAATTGCCCGCTGTCGCGCCCTGCTGCGGCGATACCAGTGGTCAGCGGCGCAGCCTGACAAGGCCATTTTGACCTATCGCGATATCGTGCTCCACGCCACGGAGTTTAGGGTGCTGGTAGCGGGGCAAGAGGTGAATCTATCGCCTAAGGAGTTTCGCATTCTGGAGCTGTTTATGCAGAGCCCTAACCGGGTTTGGTCGCGGGAAGAGCTGATTCAGACGGTGTGGGGAGCCGATTTTGTGGGCGATCGCAAAACCGTGGATGTGCACATTCGCTGGCTGCGCGAAAAAATTGAGCACGACCCAGCCAACCCGCAGTATGTGACGACGCTGCGGGGATTTGGATACCGGTTTGGGTAAGGCAGTGAGGAGGTGAATGGTTTCCCTTAGGGCGGCTGGAGGCGATATGATCGGTAAAGCTCAAGCTGCAATGGGAGATACGCCGTGCGAGAAATTTTAATTAGCCTGGGAATTTTGGCAGCCTGCTGCGTGGTGCTGCTGGTAGCTCAATTTACCAGTCCCCAACCCGAGGCTATGGCCGCCAATTTGGACACCCCCCAGGTGGTCGAAGAGGTCATAGCTGAGCCCGTCGCTCAACTTGCCCAGGCTGCTGCTGACCTAGTTCCTGCCGATGAGGATGCCTCGACCATGACGCCCGAAGAAACTTTGGTAACCACTGACTCTGGCCTACAGTACGTTGACGTTGTTGAAGGTACAGGGGCTATGCCCCAGCCGGGGCAGCGGGTTACAGTGCACTACACCGGCACTCTCGAAAACGGGACTAAATTTGACAGTTCCCGCGATCGCGGTCGCCCCTTTACCTTTCAAATTGGGGTGGGTCAGGTAATCAAAGGCTGGGATGAAGGAGTTGGCACCATGCGAGTGGGTGGTCAACGCAAGCTGGTAATTCCCTCGGAGTTGGGTTACGGCAGCCGGGGCGCTGGGGGCGTGATTCCCCCCAACGCCACCCTGCTCTTTGATGTGGAACTGCTGCGTATCGGTTAGCCTTCCAGCGCAAATGCCCCTAAGCAAGCCCTAGGATGCCGCGAAGCGTTCTAGGGCTTGCTGTAGGTCTAGAGTCTCAGGCACCCGCAACCCAAATTCATCGCTCAACACGTCGTGCAGTTCGGTGGCAGTGGTCAACAGACGCTGCTCAGATCGGCCGTCGAGATAGCGCGTGGTCAATTGATTGTTGAGCAGGGCATGGCGGCAGCCGTCTCCTGGCCGAGCCACAATTAGCGAATTAACAAACAGCGATTGGGGATAGGTTGATACATACCAATTGCTGACTTCGTAGTCGCAGCGCTGCTGTGCTTGCAGGTCAAAGCAGTACAGCGGTTTCCACACCTGGTTGAGTTGGGCTTCTAAGCAGTAGGTCTGTCCAACTACCGTCAGGCGGTAGGGTTCATGGGAGGTAGATTGTGGCCGGTCTGGCACTACCGTCAGCGGTTCTGTCATCGTTAGACCGCCAAAGCCTACGTCGACAATGTACGAAGTTTCATCAATGTCCACTTTCAGCAGCATATGGCTGCGGGGCGTGATGACATCCTTCGGCAGATTCCACCGCACACGAGCGGCCAAGTTCGTGACCTGAAAGCCCAGGACCACAAGCACCGATCGCAGCAGCAGATTTTGCTCAAAACAGTAGCCGCCTCGCTGGTCGTAGATTAGCTTTTGCTGTAGATCTTCCACCGCTAGGGAGACAGGCCGGTGGAAAAATGAGTTGAGATTCTCAAAGGCAATGGTGCTGGTGTGACCTCGGTGAATGGCCCTCAGGGTATCTAGGGTAGGCGTAAGCTTTCCATCCTGGAAGGCTTGGCCTAAGGCACCACAGCCAATGCGGTCAAAATAAGCCTTTAGATCGAGAGTCGCTGACTCTGTGTTGTTGAGGGAATCTTCCATAGCCGTCGCTCCCAAACCAGCTCAAAAATTTTGTTGTCTCTCCCAACCAACGACTTGGCAACAGTCAGCGTCAAGTATTCACCCGGTGGCGCTGAAAGAGTATCGCCGCTCAAACCAAAGGTACACATGGGGTAGTGCCCACCCGTTTGAAAGTAGAGACAGTTGTGAGGTGATAGTAAACCCTATTGCCGTCGGCCAGAGTCCTTAGACCGCTGGAAGTCTCGCAGGGCGCGCTGGGTTTTAGGCCCCGCGACCCCATCCACCGGACCAGGATCGTAGCCACGCTTAGCCAACTGCTGCTGCACCTGACGAGCGCCCTCGGCCAGGCTTTCATCTAGCTCTTGAAGCAGTTCTAGGGCTTTATCGCCGGGGTTAGCGGTCTGAGTGAGATCGAGCAGTTCGCGCAGCCGCGCTTTGAGATTTTCGTTTACCGAGGCGTAGACCCGCGTGGCGCTGCCCAAGCCAATGGCATGGTCGATGAAGTGGTCGGCTTCATTGATCCAAAAGTCGAGGCGGCCATCGTCTTCGGCTAGGGCAAGCAGCTCGTCGAGGTGCTGGCTTTCGGCATCGCTCAGGCTAGGGCGAACCGCCAATCGGCAGTATTCTTGCACCAGAGCCAGACAGTCGGCGTCGGCAATGCCTGGAATTTGCTGCGTTAACGATTCACCCATAGTCTGACTCGCCTATGTCGGTACGGTATCAACAAAGCTAGATCTGTAGTTTACCCGTTGCTAGACCAGCTCCACGAGGGGGAAAACCCCCAAAGGCATTAGTGACCAGCCATCTTGTGGCCAATGTCGGCGACGTTGGCCTGCTCAACGGGGCTCTCGTAGACAAACTGCCCCTCGCTAATCACCAGAATGCGATCGCCCAGGGCCAGCAGCTCGTCGAGATCTTCGCTCACCAGCAGCACCGCTACCCCGCGGTTGCGGGCCTCTACTAAGGCGTTGTGGATTTGGTCTACGGCTTGAAAATCGAGGCCAAAGCAGGGGTTGGCGGCAATCAGCAGGTTGACGTCGGGGGACGACAGCTCCCGCGCCAGCACCGCCCGCTGCACATTGCCCCCTGACAGGTTTTGAATTGGGGTATCGGGGGACGGGGTCTTGACGGAAAACGCCGCAATCAACCCCTCGGCCGCCTCGCGGATGGCCCCGAGCATGAGCCACAGGCGAGCGCGGGCTTGGGGAGGGCGATCGAAGGTGCGCAAGGCCATGTTCTCAGCCACCGACATACCTGGCACACAGGCGTTGCGCAGCGGCTCCTCAGGCAGGGTGCAGACACCGTGGCTAACCATTTCGGCGCGGGTGGCCCGGTAGGGGTCGCCGTTGACCTCGATATGCCCATGGGTGGGCGATCGCTGCCCCGCTAGCACCTCCACCAGCTCCCGCTGGCCGTTGCCCGAAACCCCAGCAATGCCGACAATCTCGCCGCTGTGCACTGTCAGGTCGAGGGGGCCAAAGGCAGGTAGGCCATTGTCTTTGAGTGCCCCTAAGCCATGCACCGTCAGCACGGGATGGCGCTCTACAACTGGGGCTTTATCGACCGACTTGGTAACCCGCTCGGCCCCCAGCATCATCCGGGCCATATCAGCCACGCTCAGGTCGGCCACGGCCCCGTGGCCCGCCAGGTAGCCCTTGCGCAGCACCGTCACCTCATCGGTAAAGGCCAGCACTTCGCGAAACTTGTGGGTGATCAGCAGCACGCTGAGGTGGCCCAACCGCACCTCCTCGCGCAGCAGCCCCAGCACCTCATCGGCTTCGTCGGGGGTGAGCACCGAGGTGGGCTCGTCCAAAATGAGAATGCGGCTTTGCAGGTAGAGCTGCTTGAGAATTTCGAGCTTTTGCTTTTGCCCCGCCGCCAGCTGGCCTACGGGCGTGTCGAGGTCGACCTGGAAGGGCGATCGCTCCATAAAGGTGCGCAGGGCGGCGTACTCGCGGTTCCAGTTAATTACCTGGGTGCGATCGTAGCGACTGAGCACCAGGTTTTCGGCCACGGTCATGGCGGGCACTGAGGTAAAGTGCTGGTACACCATGCCAATGCCGCAGCTGTGGGCATCCTTGGGGCTTTTAATCGGGTAAATTTGGCCGTCCACTAAAATTTGCCCGGTGGTGGGCGCATAGAAGCCCATGATGCACTTTACCAAAGTGCTTTTACCGGCCCCGTTTTCCCCCAGCAGCCCGTGGAAGGTACCGGGTTTAAGGGTAAGGGTGACGTCGTTGAGAGCCACCAAGCTGCCAAACCGCTTAGTCATATTCACCACCCTGAGTTCGGGGGGTGGATTGAGGTGCAGCAAAGGCGGAGCAACGGTGGTCATAGGCAGCTTGACGGGGAATCGCTACGGGAAAACCAGATAGGACTTACAGACCGCTCGGTCTAGGCTTGAGGCGCAGGATTGGGGGCATCATAGCGCTACAGCCTGGCCTAGGGCTGTTAGCAAACGCTCATTTTCGTCAGCGGTGCGTACCGCCACCCGAAAGTAGTCTGCCCCCAACTCAGGGAAACTTAAACAGTCGCGAATCACCAGCTGGTGGCTGCGCAGCACTGTCTCTTGCAGCACCGGAGCCGGCGTCGTAGTGCGCACTAGCAAATAGTTGGCCGCCCCGGCTAGGGGGTTCAACCCAGGGATAGCCCGCAGTCCATCAAAGAGGGCGGTCCGGGCGGGGGGCAGCCACTGCCAGGTGCGGGTTTGAAAAGCGTCATCTTGCACCGCCGCGATCGCCGCTGCCGCCGCCAGGGTATTCACTGGCCAGGGGTCGCGCCAGCGCTGCCAGCGGCGCAGGCGGTCGGGGTGGCCCAGGGCGTAGCCAATGCGCAGGCCCGGCAGGGTATAAAACTTGGTCAGCGATCGCAGCACCACCAAATTCGGGTAGCGATCGAGTTCACCGATCAAGGATTGCTGCTGATCCGGCGGCACAAAATCCATAAAGGCCTCATCCACAATCACGGTGTCAGCGCGATCGAGCAGAGGCTTGAGGTCATCTAGGCTGAATAAACGGCCAGTGGGGTTGTGGGGGTTGTTGATTAAGATGCCTGCCACCTCGGCGTCGGGCCAGGAGATAGCGTTTTGAAAGGTACCGTCCTCCGCAATCTTTTCTAGAGGAAGCGGCCAGGGCTGCAAAGGAACTCCAAAGGCGGCCAGGGCGCGCCCATAGTCGCCAAAGGCCGGAGTTAACAGGTGGCAGCCTACCGCGGCAGGCCCCTCAGCCAGGTCCCGGGCAGCCCAGGTGAGCAGTTCAGCAGCACCGTTACCCGGCAGCACCCAGTCGGCGGGCACATGGTGGTGGCTTGCCAGGGCGCGGCGCAGGGCGACGTAGTCAGGGTCGGGATAGTGGCGCAGCTGCCCCAGAGCCTCGGTCATAGCTAAAACTACTGACTCGGGCGGCCCCAGGGGGTTAATGCTGGCCGAAAAGTCTATAAGAGAATCGGGGGAACAGTTGGCGATCGCAGCCGCCCAGACCAGGTTTCCCCCGTGAACGGGTCGAATTGAATCTGTGGGAGCAGACGGGATGAAAGTCAAGGGAGTGGTTACTTGGCCACTTTTTCTTTGAACAGTTTGCCAGCGGAGAATGCAGGTACCTTGGTTGCCGGAATCACCATGGTGTCGCCGGTTTTAGGATTGCGCCCTTCCCGCTCTTTGCGTTCGCGGCGCTCAAAGGAGCCAAACCCTACCAGGGTGACTTTTTCGCCTGTAGCAACGGCTTCCATAATGGCGTCAATGGTGGCCGTAATCACCGAGTCAACGTCTTTTTTGGTCATAGACTTATCGCCGGCAGAGGCTTTCTCAGCCACCTTATCAACGAGTTCAGCTTTGTTCATAACTGTCTCCTATGGGCAAAGAACACTGGGATAGCAGCCGCAATTTGACGATAGACCCAGAGCACGTACAACGGCTCCGGTAGCCAAAACGGCTGAAACCCCTGTCAATTCAGAATTTCACTGCCCCATTCTAAGGGCATCCCTAGAAAAGTGGATCGCCAAAACCTTTAATTTATGTGGATTCCGGGGTTTTTTAAGAAATCTAAACAACTAAAAGCCCTAGGCCGCTGCTGTCGAGTGGCCTAGGGCAATGTTCAAAGCCCCTGCCTGTCAAGGGATACAGAGATTTAGCAATGGCCTAGCTGGCGGGGCTACCCGACCAGTTAACCCAGTCTTGGGGCTTGAGAAATACGTCATAGAGCCGTGCCTCAGGGCTCTCAGGCGCGGGGGTGTAGCCGTACTCCCAGCGCACCAGCGGGGGTAGCGACATCAAAATCGACTCGGTGCGCCCGTTGGTTTGCAGACCAAAGATCGTGCCCCGGTCGTACACCAGGTTGAACTCGACGTAGCGACCCCGACGGTAGAGCTGAAACTGTCGCTGGTGGTCGCTGTACTCCGTAGCGTGGCGACGCTCCACGATAGGCACGTAGGCGGGCAAAAAGGCGTTACCGCAATCACGGGAGAAGTTAAATAGATCGTCCCAGTTGCGAGGGGGCAGTTCGCCGATGCCCTGACTGGTTTGGTCAGCGGCTTTGTCCGCATCGGGACCCCGGTAGAGCATGCCCTGACCGTCCTGGTAGTCAAAGAAAATGCCGCCTACGCCCCGAGTCTCGCCCCGGTGCTTGAGGTAAAAGTACTCGTCGCACCAAGGCTTAAAGACCTGATAATAATTGGGGTTATGGCGATCGCAGGTGTCCTTCAGCGTCTGGTGAAAATGCACCACGTCTTCGTCGAAGGGGTAGTAGGGGGTGAGGTCGATGCCGCCACCAAACCACCAGACCGGGCCGGCCTCAAAGTAACGATAGTTGAGGTGCACCGTAGGAATGAACGGGTTGCGGGGGTGCAGCACCATGGAGGTGCCAGTGGCATAGAAACGGTGGCCCGCTGCCTCGGGGCGCTGCACCAAGATCGACGGCGGCAGGTGGTCGCCCCAAACTTCAGAAAAGTTAACGCCGCCCTGCTCAAAAATACTGCCCTGCTTGATCACGCGAGATCGCCCGCCGCCGCCCTCGGGCCGCTCCCAGGCGTCTTGCTGAAATTGGGCACCGCCATCGAGGACCTCTAGCTTTTGACAAATGCTGTCTTGTAGCTGCTTCAGCATGGCGCTGACGCGATCGCGAGAATCTGTCGGGGGTGCGGTGGTGGCAGCAGCGGGCTTAGAAACAGGGGTGGTGGTCATGGGCGTAGAGAAAACAATATGTTATGTCGGCACCGGGTCGAATATGTCACACTGTGGAATGGCCAAGCAGGGTTTGCGGATCCAGTTTTTCTCCCGCCACCTGCCTTTTGCCATAGCCGTCTAGGCAGTTTGGCCTTAGCAACACCATGTCACGGTACCCAGTTTCCACACGCTACCGTGAAACCCGACTCAACACCAACCTCATCCGCCAGGTTGAGAAAAATGTTTAGAAACGCAACGTTCTGTAACGACAGTTCGGCCTAGCCCAGCCTTTTTTGCCCCTGTAACGCCCACCATGATCGTCTTGCCAGCCCCCTTAACCCGTTATGGCCTCCAAGCTCCGGCCTGTCAGGCTAGTGATGGAGGGCGTCGCCATGTTTAGCGTCGAGCGTTTTCCCCGTCCATTTTTGACCCTGCTGCACCTGATCCATCGTTGGGTGCAGGTGCAGCAGCAGCTAGAAAAGTCTTATCTAATTGTGAGTACTGCCTCGGTCGAGACCCTCTGGCAGACGATCATGAATCTGGCAGACGTCTCCTGGCACCCGCTGCTGACCAGCACCAACGCGCCCCAAGGGCTAAAACCCAAGCCGGGGCTAATCTACCGGGCATTTACTAAAATTTGCCCTATTCCCGTGAAGATTTTTGTGGAACGGGTGCAGCCTCATGAGTTGATCAGCGTGCGGGTACTACCCATCCCTGGACTGGAAGAGCGGGTTACCTACCACCTCAAATCCACTGTGCGGGGCACTCAGATTTCTTACTCGGTCACGCTACGGGGGTGGTTGTCGCCTCTGGCCTGGTCACTGCTGCGCCCCTACGCCGCCAAGGTGGCCTTGGCCCTGGCCGAAGCCGCTGAGCGCCCCAACCTGCTCAATGGACCCAACTCTCGCTTTCAAGTTTGGTAGCACCGCTTGCCCTAAGCACTTGTGCTCAAGGGGCGACCGGGCAGCTTAAGATAGGGGATGGTTTGCTAAATCTCGTGACGTGCGAGATGAGTAGCGGTGGGCAAGGCCCACTCTATCGATCGCCAACAACTGTTTACAAGGGTTGGTGATTCGAAGCCGTCTATTGTTGATGTCGTCCACTCTTTAACTCGCTGGCCACTCCCTCAACTCCATGAGCCCAACCCTCTCCGAAGCTTCTGTTTTAGACGTGCTGCGCCCGGTGCAAGACCCGGAGCTGCAAAAAAGCCTGGTCGATCTCAATATGATCCGCAACGTGGCGATCACAGACGGCACCGTCAGCTTCACCCTGGTGCTGACTACCCCCGCATGCCCCCTACGCGAGTTCATCGTTGAAGACTGCCAGAAGGCCGTGCGATCGCTGCCGGGGGTGGAGACGGTAAAGGTGGACGTCACCGCCGAGACGCCCCAGCAAAAGGCCCTGCCCGATCGCACCGGCATTGGCGGCGTCAAAAATATCATTGCCGTTTCTAGCGGCAAGGGCGGCGTGGGCAAGAGCACCGTGGCCGTGAATCTGGCCGTTTCCCTGGCCCAGATGGGCTCAAAGGTCGGCCTAATTGACGCCGATATCTATGGCCCCAACGCACCGATTATGATGGGCTTGACCGAGGCCCAAGTGGTGGTCAAGCAGGGGGAGGTGCTAGAGCCCGCCTTTAACCACGGCGTCAAAATGGTGTCGATGGGCTTTTTGATCGATCGCGACCAGCCGGTAATCTGGCGCGGCCCCATGCTCAACGGCATTATTCGCCAGTTTCTCTACCAGGTGGAGTGGGGCGAGTTGGACTATTTAATTGTGGATTTGCCCCCCGGCACGGGCGACGCTCAGCTCACCCTGGCCCAGGCGGTGCCCATGGCCGGGGCGGTGATTGTCTCAACCCCTCAGTCGGTAGCTATTTCTGACGCTCGCCGCGGGCTGAAGATGTTCCAGCAGCTCCAGGTGCCGGTGCTGGGCATTGTCGAAAACATGAGCGTATTTATTCCCCCCGATGCGCCAGAGAAGCGCTACGACATCTTTGGCTCCGGCGGTGGCGAGCTACTGTCTAAAGAACTGGACCTGCCGGTGCTGGGCTGCATTCCGCTTGAGATGGCGGTGCGTGAGGGCGGTGATCAGGGCATCCCCATTGTGGTGCAGCACCCTGACTCGGAGAGCGCCAAGGCGCTGCGGGCCATGGCCCAGCAGGTGGCGGCGCGAGTATCGGTGGCGGCGTTGGCATCTTAATTTCAGGGTTTAGGGTAGAAGGTACAGGGTTTAAGGTGTTCCCCTGCACCCTATACCCTGCACCTTCTGCCGCTTGTTCTTGGCATAATCAATTGGGCGAACTGGTAGGCAACGGCGATGTTTTTAACCGATGCGCAGAAGCAGTGGCGATCGCTGGCAGTGGGCTGGCAGGGTATCGATTGGATGCTGGTGGCGCTGCCCGTGGCGCTCACGGCCTTTGGGGCGGTTGTCATTCACAGCATTCAGCGCAACACGGTTGACGGCAACTATGGCTTAAACCATGGCGTGCTGGGACTGATCGGCTTGGGCATTGCCCTATGGGTGTCGCGCAGTCGCTACGAGCACCTGCTCAACTGGCAGTGGATTATCTACGGCATCGTCAACCTGCTGCTGGTGGCGGTGATGTTTATCGGCACAGTGGGCGGTGGTGCTCAGAGCTGGATTGCTTTAGGCGGCTTCTACGTGCAGCCCTCGGAGTTTGCCAAGCTGAGCATCATCATTACACTGGCAGCGATGCTCAGTCACCGCGACGCCTCTACGCTTTGGGGGGTCGGCAGTGCGATCGCCGTCATTGTGCTGCCGTGGCTACTGGTCTTTATCCAGCCTGATCTGGGGACCTCACTGGTGTTTGGGGCGATTACCCTAGGCATGCTTTACTGGGCCAACTGCAACCCCGGCTGGCTGGTGCTGTTTGTGTCGCCCCTGGTAGCCACAATTCTGTTTCACCTGGTGCTGCCCGGCTGGCTGGTGTGGAGCCTGGCTATGGGGCTGGTTGCCTGGTTTACGCTGCCCTGGCGCTGGTTTAGCACCGTAGTCATCACCGCCATTAACCTAGTAGCAGGAAAATTGGGCGATGTGGTTTGGGGCCTTTTGCAAGACTACCAAAAAGACCGCCTGGTGCTATTCCTTGACCCCCACAAAGATCCGTTGGGGGGTGGCTACCACCTGATTCAGTCGCGTATTGCCATTGGGGCAGGCAAGCTCTGGGGTCAGGGCCTGGGGCAAGGCACCCAAACCCAGCTCAACTTTATTCCTGAGCAGCACACCGACTTTATTTTTTCGGCGGTGGGCGAAGAGTGGGGCTTTGTAGGGTCGATGGTGGTGATTCTCACCTACTGGCTAGTTTGCTATCGCCTGGTGATTATTGCCCAAAATGCCAAGGACGACTTCGGCTCACTCCTGGCGATTGGGGTGTTGTCGATGATTGTGTTTCAGGTGGTGGTCAATATTGGCATGACCATCGGTCTGGCACCGATTACCGGCATTCCGCTGCCCTGGCTGAGCTACGGGCGATCGGCGCTGCTGACAAACTTTATTGCCCTGGGCATGGTGGAGTCGGTGGCAAACTTTCGCCATCGTCTGAAGTTTACGGATTAGGGCGATCGCCTGCCTAAATTCTCCACCTTCACCTTCACCCTTGCCAGACGAACCCTATCAGCGCTGAACCTAGCGACCGAGGGACCGCTCAGCTCTGTAAAAACGACAGATTGTGGAACCGTCTCTATGGGCTCGCAAGCACGGGTTGATCTGGCTGGTTTTGCCTACAGCCCTTTTTGGCTACCGTTTCCGTTTCCGTTTCCGCTTGAAACTGAGTTGCTCTCAACCTGCTTAAGGTAATTTTGCAGGGTAGTAATGGAGCGGTGGTTACTCTCTACGAACTTAGGCACCAGTCTCAATTGAGTGACTACTTTCTCCAAATAAGAAACACGCCCTTCAAGGGCCGTTGTTTGTTGAACGGTAGGTTGAATTACCTGAAAGATTTTATGCAGATTGGCGCGATGCTGCTCCTCGGTTGTTTCAGCTGCGGTTTCGATGGTATCTAAGCGAACGCTAAACTCAGCCATTTGCTGGGTCGAGGTTTGGGCCCACTGCTGAAGGTGGGATTCGTTTTCGAGAGAGATTGCTAAGGTCTCTGAAATTGTGCCCAGGTCAACCTGTTGCAATATCTTCTCGACCTGGCTGAGGCGGCCATCGAGTTTGACCACCGCTTGATTGAGAAGTTGAATAGAGTCTTGCCAATCTGGAGTGCCTTGCCGAGCAGATTCAAGCTCCTGAAGACGGCTTTCAAGCAGGGCGATCGCCTGGGTGCGATCGCAAGCTTCCTCAATCAAACCGCTAAACTTGACCAGCAACTGGTCTACCGCACTCGCTTGATCGGTCTCTGCCGGTGGAGCATCGGCGCTGGCCGCCTGCGCCTCAGCTGGGTTAGCCGGGTGATTTGGTTCTGGTTTTGGTTTTGGCGAAGATGCTTGCGTTTCCATGGTTCGATTCACTAGACTGACCAACCATTTCGCCACCGCCATAATGGTTTCCTCAACCACCACCTGAGCCATCGACTCAGGTGGTGCGCTAGGGGAAACCGGCGAGGTTGTCGTCGGCTGACAGTTTTGCGTTTTTTTTCTGATCAACAGTTGAGATAGCCAGCTCATAATCGACGTCCTGCAATGCCGGTAGGGTTCATTGTGGGGCCCTTTGTTGCTCGAAGTTAGGCATTGGGTTTGTTGCCAGTAACAGGAACTAGCTTATAGAGCGTCGCCTGATCGGTATCCGGTGCCAGGTTGGCAGACGCAGTAGTTTCCTCCACGACGCTTTTAACGGTGTTTACCGTACTGCCAACCGTCTCCTGAACACTGTCAGCGGTACTCTGCACGGTATGAACAGTGCTTTGTACAGTTCCGCTGATCCCCTCAGCCGTCTCCCGCACCGCTTCGTTGATCTCCCTGGCTGTCGCATTGACCTCAACTGCAACGCTTTGCACCGCATCGCCCACGCCTTTGATGGTTTCGTCAATACCAGCGGTCGTTTTTCTGACGGTATTGCCAACCCCTCGCACGGAGGTGTTGATGCGATCGACAACGCCTTTGTTGATCAAAGCTCCGGCAATACCCCCCAAGGTGGCACCGATCAAAGCCCCGATGGCCACTTTGGTAAACGCCTGACTGTTAGGACTAACGTTTTGCTCGAATGAATCAGATTCATCCTCAGCTGTTGAGGAGACCCAATTTCCATTCCTTTCGGTGTCGGTTTCGTTGTTAGGTGTAGACATTAATTGCTCCTTAGCTCGTCGTTAAGGCGGGTAGTCTCAACCTCTGAAGAGTCATAGGGCTGGGGAGAAACTGTAATTTCTTCGGTGACAAAATCGGTGGATGCGGTGGAATTGGCTGCGTCGTTTTGAATTTCAGTCTCTGATTTCCAGTCGTCAAGATTGACAGTCTCTGCTTCAATGACATCCAATACATCACTCATTTCTGAAGCAGGTTTCTCAACCGCTGAAATATCAGCCATCTCTGACGTGGAACCCATGACGGCTTGATTGCCCGCTAAAACAGATTCCTTAACCGTTGAATCATTAGACGTCGGGCGCTGAATGCCTTCAGCAATGTCCTTCACAGTTTGGTTAATCTGCTCGGTCGTAGGTTGAACGGCTTCAGCCGCAGTGGTCTTTGCTTGTTGAGCCCCTTCAGTGATGCCCTCAGCAATGTCCTTCACAGTGTGGTTGATCTGCTCAGTCGTAGAGTGAACAGCTTCAGCCGCGGTGGTCTTTACTTGTTGAGCCGCTTCAGTGATGCCCGCTGTTGCGCCCTTAACCGTTTGGTTCACCTTCTCCGACGTGGTATGCACCACGTCGGCAGTGGTCGATTTCACCTGTTGGGTGCCTGTTGTGATGCTCTGGGTGGCGTCTTGGGCTGAGCCTACCACGGCATAAGTTGCCCCCTCAGCCACACTCTTGGCGGCGTCACCGACCCCTTGGGCGGCCTGACCGAGGCCCACACCAATGGTTTGAAGGGCTCGGCTTACCCCTCGGGCACTGTGGTTAAAGCCCGCAGAGGTTTTGCGATTGGCCAGAGCAGCAGCCAGTGTGCCTAGGGTTCCGCCCACTAGGCCGCCAACCAATAACCGAGTCAGCGTTGGGTTAGACTGGCCCTCCTGATGTGGTTGGGGCGGGCTCTGCTCTGGTTTCACTTCGGCTTTGACTTCGGTGTCGATCGCAGGCTTAACCTCTACCTCATAGACATTGGTTGGGGGCGCTTCACCATGAACCTTGACGGTGGGTGAAAAACTTGTCGCAGAGTTGGGGGACTGAGCATCAGTTTGATCTTGGATTGTGACTTGTCGTTCGCTATTCATAGAGACTCCTGATTTTGTTGATGATTTTTGAGTGATGCTTTTGATCGATGATAGTGTCAGTAATTGTTATGAATTCGAAACAAAACCAACTTCTTCTCACCTCAAGAGCGAAACGATACAAAGGTCTAGGTCAGGGGTTTCTAGCTGCTCTTTGCTACCGTTTGAATTCACTGTCACCCTATCAAGCTCGGCGGCGACCTTGATGAAACCATGGAGGTAGATAAAAGAATCTATAGGGGTAGATCGCGCGGATGGAGAGGCGGCGATCGCTTTGACGTAGGTTTAAAGAGCAGCCCACAGCTGACAAGACCATTAGCCAGTGCTCATCAGCTACGCAGTTTCAGGTGATGAGCAATATTGGCGTGACTATTGGCCTAGCTCCGATCACGGGCATTCCACTGCTCTGGATGGAGCTATGGGCGATCGCGTTGCTGACAAACTTTATTGCTCTGGGCATCTGGAGTCGGTGACCAGCTTTCGTCATCGACTGCGGTTTACAGATTATGGTCTGGATCCACATCAGCTATCACTGATAGAAGCCTGACCTCGTAAGTTGCCTTTCTACAGATTAATTTCTGGAGCAAAAAGGCTTTGTAATCGCAATAATTGACCGCCTCCTGAATAAAGCAAATCGCCCTTACCCAGCAAGTTGACCGCCTCTCCCTGTTTGCCACCCAAGATAATTAAAGAATCTGCCTCACTAGCTGTTTTCAGCGCTACTCGACCCGGCAAGTTGGAGCGAATTAGAGGAGTAACAACCTGGGCATCTGGGCGTTGAGTAGCGATGATCAGATGAATACCTGCGGCACGGGCCATGGCCCCTAGCCGTTTAATACTTTGCTCAATGGCCGAGCGGCTTTCTTTTTCCGCCATGAAATCAGCGTATTCATCAAATATGCAAACAATGCGAGGTAACGAACTACTCGCTTGTTGGTTGTAGCGAGTGAGATCAGCACAGCGGTTTTTTTCAAAACGTCGGTAGCGCTGATCCATCTCGCTCATTAGAGAATCCATCAAGGCGATTGCCCCTTCCGTATCCTTGACAATTGGCTGTAGCAGCCAGGGAATGTCTTCAAATTCGGGAAAGGTGACTCGCTTAGGATCTACCAGAGTAATCTGCAAATGCTTTGGAGAGTGACGCTTTAGTAAGCTGAGCAGGAGCGATCGCAAGAACTCACTTTTACCGCTACCAGTCGTACCGCCCACCAAAAAGTGGCAGGTATTAGGATCAGATAGATCTGCTTCGACCAAATCACCCTCTAGGTTAACCCCAATGGCAATCTTTACTGGATCTGTTAGTGGCGAAGTCTGATGCTGAATATATTGGTTAAATAGGGCTGATTGCCGATCTGGACGAGGTAAATCGACGCTGACGTAACCAGCTTGGGGAGCAATCATCGGCGAGGCCATTAGACCCAACTGTACGCGCAAATCGTCAGTCAGCCGTAGAATAGAGTTCACTTTTACCCCTAGCTGAGGCTTTAATTTCACCCGCAGAAAGGCTGGTGCTAGAGCAATTCCTTGTAAATCAACACCGACTCCGAAAGACTCCAGGATACGAACAAGATGGTTTGCAATTGACTCCACTTCCGATGAAGGTATGTTTGTGGGTGTTAAGGGCTGGTCTGTAAGGTTCACTTCCTGGGTAGGTGCTTTGGATCGCTTGGTGCTCTCACTGGGTTCCTGCTCATCAGACAACGTTGGTTTCTGACCCGGTAAGGCAACAGATGTCGAAGCAGAATTTGAGCCAAAATATGTCTGGCACTTTTTGCGTTGAGGGCACATGTCACATAGGGCCACCTGTAGTGCTGCAGGCGGTGGCTCTCCCTGGTTTGGCTGCCAGGCCAACCAATCGCGAATTTGTAGCAGCTTTTGGGGAATAAGCTTATGCACTGTATCTTCTAGCTGCGCCCAGGAATAAACCTGCTCTTGCCAGTCAGGCAGGACGCTATAGACAGCAGAATCGATAGGAACACCAATCTTCTCTCGCAGCATGTAGCTGTAAAGAGCCACCTGAGCTAGCTGAGCTGAAGGATCTGGAGACTGATAGGTCTTATACTCCACCACACAAAGACGGTGGTGGGTAAAGTCGTATACCAGGCTATCAAAACGCCCTTTCACTAGCTGATGACTGCCATCAGGCAGGATGAATTCGTGTTTGACACTAAGTTCTTGGGCTAAAAAGGTTTTTTGCATCACCTCGTCAGCCTTACAAAAGCGCCGATTACTCACCAGCAGTTCTGTCCAACGCTGAATCAGCCCTTTGAGACCTTGCCAAAGTTGATGTAGAGCTTGAGCTTTTTCTGGCTTTTCGGCAACGGACTGCTGTAAATAGGGGAAAAAGATGGATTGGTAGAGCCGCTGTTGAAACGATTGCGCGATCGCATTGACCTCCAGCGATTCAGGCTCAGCCGTCAACATGAGTTGAAATTCTGACTCTGTACGCAGCTGACGCACAAATTGATCTGAAAGTTGGTGGAAGGCAGAACCAATACCCAATACTTTTTCAGCGGGAAGAAACATGGTCATGCCGCCAAAGTGATGCCCTAAATAGAGTAACCGAGGGCATTCAAAGGCGAGGCGGACTTTACTAACACTAAGGGAAGAAGTCATTGAGGCACATAGCAAATTAACTGCCCTTGACGACTGGCGTGTGGGTCTAAAACTTGCAGCAGCCTTTTCTGACAGAGGGTTTGAATCACCTGGTCGATCTCCTGCTCGCCAAAATTGGAGAATTGCTGTTGAGTATTCTCAATCAGCACCATCAACCCAACAAAGGATTGCGTGGCCATAAGGTTAATTATGTAGTCTGCCACAGCTTGAGTCTGGGACTCCTGGGTCTTACCTCCAGACATTTTGCCTCCAGACACAAGCTGTAAGTCCTGCAATAGGGGGCATTGTTCTAGCACTTTCGCATCTCGTACTAGTGCCTGTAGATGTTTGAGATGGGGCGTTTGGTCGCCTACCACTAGTTCCCCGCCGCGAGCCGCACTGGCTAACTGATGGTAGGTCTCTAAGTACTGCACCGAAAGCAAATCAGGCTTGAAGTGGGAATAGGACGATTGGCCGTTAAAAACCTGCTGATAGATTTGAGTGCACTTTGCCCTTCCCTGTCCTACGCTTCCGGCTCGGATGAGGTATAAGCGATCGCAGGCACTCTTATCTACTACCTTCTGACATGCCTTCATCACATGGAAGAAGGTAGTCATATTGGGGTCTTCATTCCAGACGATGGCCGTAAAGGCTTGTTTGTGCTGATGAGATAGAGAGTAGGAGGCAAACTTACCTGGCAAAAATTGAGTTTTAACCTGCGGCACCTCCAGCGCCTCTAGCACCTGCCCCAGCCGCCAAATCAGATCAGGAGAGGTGAACTGACTAACCCGCGTCACCCGCTGTTGGGTAGATTGAAACTCCTTATCCCAAACCAGCTTGAAGTTCGGTTTTGTCGGAGTTGGTTCTGGGGGTATTAGCGGTGGATCACCCGGCTTAGGAATATCTGGCAGACGGCCGTGCTGCTTGTAATGGATAATGAGCTGTTGCCCTAGCTTGAGTGCATTACGGGGCAGCGTTTTGTTGCCCTGATAGGTATGCTCCAGCCAACCGCGAGAAAGGGGAGCGATCGCATCTTTGGGTTTGGGTTTAACCTGAGCATGTAGGGGAGCCATCCGCGTGGCCCAAAGCGCTGCGGCTTGATCTAAGTTAATAGGTTTCAGTTGAAGAACTTGATCAACTCGCGCCAAATCTGCCGATTGAATAGCTTTACGATTTTCCTGCCAGGTACCATTGACAAGGCTGATAAGCACCAGAAAATTACGTAGCTTCTCGTTATGAATGGTAGAGTTCAGGTTGAAAAGACTCTGTAAGTCCAGCTTGCCGCTTTCTAGTTGAGGGATACTATCCAGATTATCAAAACAGAGCACGATCGGCTGCGTGGAGTTGGCAATACGGCCAATGTTATTCAACAGTTTTTGGGCGGCATCTTCAGAATCGATCGGCTGTTTGACCCGTAGGGCTTTAAGGTCTTCCTTATCCAAATTATCGCCCTTCAGCCAGGCATAGGCCAAGGTTCGCAGATCAGGGTTAGTTGCTAAATCGTAAAGTACGCCAAAGAACTCTTTTCCGTTATAGATACCTACTGGATAGCTGGCCTGCAAGTTCTGGACAAATTGCCCCCGATCTCCAAGCACCCACTTAGCAAAACTCTGCTTTTGCAGGCTGGCTAGACCCTTGAGCCAGAGCAAAAGCTGCGACTCCGATTCTCCCTCTGGTACATGAATCAGGCTATCGATAGTATTGCGTAGCGTGTGCCGCCAGAGATAGTCGCTATCAGGCCAAGGCCCAATATAGGCAAAAAAAGCTTTGTTGTTGAGCTGACGCTTCAATCGTCCTAGTAAGTAGCTCTTGCCTGCGCCAGAGTCGCCGGTGAGCAAGAGGGTGCGAGTGGCATGGTCTTTGCCAATTTGGCTAATAGTTTGGTCAACCGCCTTTAGAATCAGCCCATGAATACCCTCTACTTCTAGAGCGATATCAGGATCTTCTTGCCAAAAGTTACCCGGTCTAAACGTGTTGGGGTCAAACGGATTAAGATTGCGCTGAATAAGTTGTTGAAGCGAAGTCACTGGCTTTTACCGTCCCTACACATTTCACTCGGTTACACTGATGTAAAACAAAGCCCCGCCAATGTTCTGAGGAATCCCTGCAGCAACTTCAGACTCGCTATAGTTGGAAACATCTTGCAAGGTACTGAGTTCAATCAAATCTCGGCTCTGTAGGTCATACAGAAACCGATCTAAGGCTTCCCGACTGAGGGGAGGCTGTAGCTTCTCTCGGAGATGAAAAATGGGTAGAAAGTTGTCAGTACCCAGTTGCTGATCGAGTTGGCGAATGGTATCCAAAACCATTTCTGGTTTCAGGCTAGAATCTTTATTGGATGCTGATTTCGTATTGGGCAACTCCTGGGAAGTATCGATTGCTGCACCCTTCTGTCCCAAGAACTGACGTAGAAAGGTGAGGTAGTCACCTAACATTGAGAATGACAGCTTGGCACTAGAACTGGTGGGCGCACAATCATTTAATAAGTAATGAATGCCTTGGGAGGTCAGCCATACATCTTTAATTTGACTCTTGCTAACGGTAATCAGCCCTCGCTCTTTAAGCTGATTGAGCAACTGTTGGCGATCGCCTGCTGGAACTTTGTTAGCCGTACCTGGTGTAACAGCCTTAGTTTTTGCCACTTTTAGCAGCGCTAACTCATTGGGAGAAGCGGATACAGGCAGCGTACTAGCATCCGACTTTAACAAGGTCTTGCCAGCTGCTGTTGTCTGATATCGCTGAATTTCTTCGATATACTCTACAAAACCCTTACTACAAAGACTTGTGCAGGCCCCGTTGCGCTCTGATGTCGGGTTTTTACTTTCACCTAATTTAATTTGGCTGAGCGGACTGCGGTAATCAGGAGGATATTTCAACAACCGCAACAAAAACTTTAGCTCTGGCGATTTCAACTCCATAGGAATAATCTTTAATAAACGTAATAATAAGTGACTTAGATGTAGCGTTGAAGCATGCTCTGTTAACAGATTTCCCTGGTTAGGGTTCTCATCTCTCTAGCTTAATGAGGGTTCCCGTCTACCAAGCCGCTCTTTACAGAAGCTACAAGATTGCAGCAACAGTTCCCTACCATAGGGCATGCCTATGGTAGGGAACTGTTGCTTTTGCCCCTTGGATAAGATCACGATCAAGCCCTAGGCACCTGACCCCTTTGAGTTAATCCACTCGTCTGTCGCGCCTCAGCAGACTAAACACCTCACCCTGCTCTGGGGTAATCAAAATCCCGGACGGCGGAATCGTAATCAACTGGCTCCAGGTGGCCTGCTCGGCGTAGGTCAGCACATGCAGCAGGTTAATCGTCGCCCTCACCCCCTCGGGTGAACCAATCACCAGATGGCGCAATCGCTCGCGCCCTGGCTGGGCTTCAGGATTTGCCAGCAGCAGCGGATTGGTCGCCTCGCCCCGACGGGCCGACGACACCAAATAGGGTAAACACAACATGAGGAATTCCTCCAAAACAACAGTGGGTAGGAAATTCCCCAAAAACTTGGCCGCCCCAGACATGTGCAGTTCAGGACGGCCAGGTAAAATCAACCTTAGCCTCCGAGACTGGTCGCTCAGTCGACGGGGTTAGCCGCTGGGTGGTGTTGACAGCACCTTCCAGTGGCGTTAGACCAAATTTTTGGGAAGCTCAGACTGCACGCAAACAGCCATAGCTCAGTAAAATACTCTATTCAGACCCCTAAATCAAGTCAAAATCGCTACCTACTGAGGAACCGAGTTTAATGTTGCGGCATGCGATTGGCATCGTGGTTAAAGGGAGATAGCGATCGCCAATATTCTGAAAGCCGATAACGTATCCTAAGCGCACTTTTTTAGCTAAGCGGCTTTGGCGGATTCAGAGTGGTGCCAGTAGGTGAGGCTGTCGTGTTCTTCTTCGGCGTGCTGGGCGTCGAGGGCAACGAGGGGTTCAAGGATGATTTCGTTGGGGGACTGCCCCTTATCCACAGCTACTAAATCACCCTATCCATATGTCTCTAGCACCGCCACATTTAACTCGTCGTGGATTTGTTTGAAGGTAGAAACCAGGGTGCGGTTGTTGTAAGCCCGATGTGCATTAGTGAAGGGTTGCTCGGAGCGGAGTCCATTGATATGCTACCCATTAATTAAACTTAGTCGTAGCAGTTTAATGGCGTATTAGACTTAAATCTCTTGTCAGGAAAGTATTCTAATGAGAATTGATCGACTGAAAATTCGAAACTTTAAACAATTCTCAGACTATGCTCTCGATTTGCATCCTAACTTCACTTTGCTGGTAGGGGACAATGGCACAGGCAAGACCTCCCTGCTCGATGCGCTTGCTATTGCTGCTGGAATATGGTTGGTTAACGCCCCCGACACAACACTTTCTAATAGTAAACGCAACATTCTCACCAATGAAATTCGCCTAGAAGCTGTTGAATCGAATGGTGTTACCCAATTTACCGAGTGTAAACCTGTTCAAATTACGGCAACAGGTTGTATTGGAGAACAAGAAGTGCAATGGACTAGGCAAATCAAAGAAAACGGCTCTAGGACGTCTAATGCTGATGCAAAAGCCGCACTAGAAATTATCAGCGATTTATTTCAGCGTGATCAGGAAGGAGAAAAGCTTTGGTTTCCAGTTACTGCTTATTACGGAGCAGGTCGAGCTTGGATAGCTTCGAATAAGACTGATCCCAAAGCCAAGAATAGCAATGAAATTTCACGTCGCTGGCATGCTTTTTATGATTGTTTTGTAGACCGTATTCGTATTGCAGATTTGCAAACTTGGTTTCAAAAAGAAGCCCTGGCATCCTTGCAGCGTCAGCGCACAATGCGACCGGGTTATGAAATAGTTAAATTTGCCATACTAGGGGGAATCCCTGAAGCACATGATCTCTGGTTTGATCCTGATCGCGGTGAAATCGTGGTCTCTATTAGGCACCATCCTATCCCGTTCAGTAATCTTAGTGCTGGGCAAAAAGTGATGGTTGCTCTGATTGCAGACATAGCCATCAAAATTGTCACTCAAAATGCAGCATTTTTGTTTGATATAGATGATCTAGCCCCTGATGAAATACCTTTGATTTTAAAAAGGACTTCAGGATTAGTTTTGATTGACGAAATCGATGTACACCTTCATCCTCAGTGGCAGCGACACGTTATAGAAGACCTGATCCACACATTTCCAGCCATCCAGTTTGTTTGTACAACTCATTCGCCCGTTGTGATTGGAGAAGTTCCAGCAGACCGTATTCGGATCTTGCAAGCTGAAGCACCTATTATTCCATCTAACGCTTTAGGTCTTGATGCTAACAGGGTGTTAGATGAAGTGATGAATGCTTCAGAACGTAATAGAGAAGTCTCAAAAAAATTACACGTTATATTCGAGCTTATTGACGATGAAGCATTTGATAGAGCGCGTCAAGCCATCACAGAGTTACTGACTGCTGAATCAGAAATCGGTGATTTGGATCCTGAAATTACTCGTGCTAGAAGCTTAATTAAGTTTTTGGAAGATTAATTATGAAAAATATTAGCAAAGGAGCTGAGCCAGAATCACTGACTAAACATCGATGTAACACTAACTCTGACTACGATAACTATCCAGAAAAAGGCAATTTTAGAGAAAGCTTAGTTGGCGAACAAAGAGGAATCTGCTGTTACTGCACTCAAAGAATTCGTCCTAGTGTAGAAGGCATGAAAATAGAGCATTGGCAGTGTCAATCCCGATTCCCTGAAAAACAACTTGACTACAGCAACCTTCTCGGTGCTTGTTTAGGGCATCAAGGTCAAGCTCTAGAAAGGCAGCATTGTGATACTCGTAAAGGTGATCTTGACCTAACTTATAATCCGGCTAATCCAAATCATGATGTCGAGAGTAAGCTTGCTTTTCTAGGCGATGGCACTATCCGATCCACTGACATAGCATTTGATAGTGAAATAAATAAGATTCTCAATCTAAACGAAAGAATCTTGGTAAAGAATCGCAAAGCCATTCTTGAACCTATAAAGAATGGCTTTATGACCAAGAAGCCATCTAAAGCAGATATTCAAAAGGAACTTCGTAAATGGAATGGCGAGAATGATGATAATGATCTAGAACCTTTCTATCAGGTGGTCGTTTACTACCTTCGCAAGAAACTCCGCAGGATGACATAGAAAAGTACTTTTGCAATTCTCTATGCTGGGCTGATTTCAACCCAGACAGATTCTGGTAAACGCTCTAGCTCAATGTCATTCCCAATCGAGTTAACGATCGCGTCTCTGCAAGCTAAACACCTCCCTCTGCTCTAGCGCGATCGCCTATTGCAGCACCCCACCGCTTTATTGTCAGGGCTGCATCCTTTAGTGTGAGGCCGCAATGCTTTAGTGCGATCGCGCAATCCTTTAAGTTGTCAATACACAATGCTTCTGTCATAGAGCAACTTCGAATAGTCGCCCGCTGCACTCTTACCTGCTCAATACACAGCGCTGCTGTCATTGCTGCAAATCAATCATTTCTGCCCTGCATCACGACTGTTGTGCCAAAACTCGCTTAGAGGCGATGCAGCATTCATCCAGACTTCATCAAAACCGCTAGTGTTGGATCACAATCTTTCAAATTGAGGCTGCGATCGCTCCTCCGCACCGGGCAATCTTGGCAATAGACGAGACAACTAGACGCTGCGCCCCAACCGTCGTCTCTGACCGCCTGACCTGAAATTTTTCGTCGCTCCCCCCAATCTCCGTCACCAGTCCTGAACTTTCTTCAGGCAGGCTATTTGATCGTGCCCGTATACAAACCATTACCCAAGGTGTATCACCATGCCCATCGTCAATATCACCCGTCGTCTGCCCGTCAAAACCATTAGCAACGACATCGACTCCCTCAACAGCCTTGGCACCGTCGAAGGCTACACCCCCGTTCGCACCGATGCGTCGCCTGAAGCTCTCAAGGCGAATTTCAACACCATGCTAGCCAGGCAGCAAAAAGAAACCGAACTGCAAGCCATGGTCAAAGCCGCCTCCGATGCCGCCCGCCAGGCCGAATGGGAGTTTCATAACTCGATTTTGGGCATGAAAGAAGCCGTACGGGCTCAGTTTGGCCCCGACAGCAACGCTGCCCAGGCCATCGGCTACAAGAAAAAGTCAGAGCGCAAGCGCCCCCGCCGTCGCAGCGCCTAGCGATGCGTCCGTGCCGCCGCCGCAGCGAACGCCAACAAAATGCCCTCCTAAAGACCTGTGGCCCAGCCATGGGTCTTTTTTGATCGCTAGTCACCTCCGGGCGAACCGCCTAGCAACATTGGTTGGGAACATAGGGGGGCATGCGCAACTTTTGGAAAACTTTCTCTCTACTGGTGGGCACTGCCCACCCTAAGGTGGTTACAGTCACCTGCTCACCATTGGTATGCCCCTTAGTCTGGCTCTCATTATCGGCATTCCGCTGCTGTAGCTGAGCTACGGGCGATCGGCGCTGCTTTTGATTCATTACATTCAGATACAGCGGCTAGCGCTCAATGGTAAACCCGTCAAAATGAGCTGATCCTGTATAAGGTTCAGTCTCTACCTGGGTAACTCGGGCACCCTCTGGTCCCTGATGAGCCCAGCGCAGTAGGGCCTTTAGCTGGTCGCTGGCACCCATTGCCACAATTTCAACGGTGCCATCTGGCTGGTTGCGGACAAAGCCTCTAACCTTCAGCTGTTGGGCTGTCTGGCAGGTGTGATAGCGAAACCCAACTCCCTGCACAGTCCCATGAATCACCGCTCGAATTTGTTCCATAGTCCCTGGTCTGTAGGTTGATCACGCCAAGATTTTTGCATAGCGCGTTTGCTCTACCCCACACCCCTCACGCCCTGGCGAGCGCAACCGCTGTCTAGGAATGTACCCTCAGTCGAGTGGGCTCAGAGCTACCGACACCGAGATTGATGCGATCGCGCCCTTCTGCACAAATATCTGACCCGGTTAGCTTCGCAATCTGCAATCATCGGTCAAAATAGAAGTTTGGGATATTTGTAAGCACCCAAAGTGATACATCGCTTTGTGAATGCACCCTACAGCTGACCACCCATCTACCCCCCTTACCCACCCACCCCCATCTCCCCGTTCCATGGCAAAGTCCCCCACCTCTTCCACTACGATGACCGGCGCAGAGATTCGCCAGACGTTTCTAGAGTTTTACGCGGCGCGGGGGCACGCCATCAAACCGAGCGCATCCCTGGTGCCCGAAGACCCCACGGTGCTGCTGACGATCGCCGGCATGCTGCCCTTCAAGCCGATTTTCCTCGGTCAGCGTCCGGCGGATGTCGATCGTGCTACCACATCGCAAAAGTGCATTCGCACCAACGACATTGAGAATGTGGGCCGCACGGCGCGCCACCACACCTTCTTCGAGATGCTGGGCAACTTTAGCTTTGGCGACTATTTCAAGGAGCAGGCGATCGCCTGGGCCTGGGAGCTTTCTACCGAGGTGTTCAAACTCCCCGCCGATCGCCTGATAGTTAGCGTCTTTCGCGAAGACGACGACGCCTTTGCCATCTGGCGCGACCAGATTGGCATCCCTGCCCACCGCATTCAGCGCATGGATGAGGCCGACAACTTCTGGACCTCTGGCCCCACCGGCCCCTGCGGCCCCTGCTCTGAGATCTACTATGACTTCCACCCCGAGCTGGGCGACGACAAGATTGATCTCGAAGACGACTCGCGCTTCATCGAGTTCTACAACCTGGTGTTTATGCAGTACAACCGGGATGCCGAGGGCAACCTCACCCCGCTGCAAAACCAAAACATTGACACCGGCCTGGGCTTAGAGCGCATGGCCCAGATTTTGCAACAGGTGCCCAACAACTACGAAACCGACCTGATCTTGCCCATCATCGACGCGGCGGCGGGGCTAGCCGGGTTGGACTACGGGAAATCTGACGAGAAAACCAAGGTTTCGCTAAAGGTAATCGGCGACCACGTGCGCGCTGTCGTTCACATGATTGCCGATGGCATTACCGCTTCCAACGTGGGTCGGGGCTACATTCTGCGGCGGCTGATTCGTCGGGTGGTGCGCCACGGGCGACTGATTGGCATTGAGGGCGCGTTTATTAGCAAGGTAGCTGAAAGTGCCATTCAGCTAGCGGAAGAACCGTTTCCCAACACCCGGCAGCGCGAAGTTCAGATCAAAGCCGAACTCGATCGCGAAGAATCCCGCTTTCTCGAAACTCTGGAGCGGGGCGAAAAGCTGCTGGCCGACATTCTCAAGCGCGAGAGCCAGTCGAAAACTCAGCAAATTTCGGGCACTGACGCCTTCGTGCTCTACGACACCTACGGCTTCCCCCTAGAGCTGACTCAAGAGATTGCCGAAGAGCAGGGCCTGACGGTAGACGCTGCCGGGTTTGAGACAGCGATGGAAGAACAGCGCCAGCGCTCTAAGGACGCCCACGAAACCATCGACCTGACGGTACAGGGCAGCCTCGATTCCTTGGCTGAGCACATTCACTCGACGGAGTTTTTAGGCTACAAAGACACCACCAGCGCTAGCAAAGTGGAAGCACTGCTGGTCAGCGGTAAGTCGGTAGATCGCATTGAGGCGGGGCAGGAAGGGCAGGTGGTACTCAACCAGACCCCGTTCTACGCCGAGTCAGGCGGTCAGGTGGGCGATCGCGGCTACCTCTCGGGCGATGACCTGCTGATTCGCGTCCACGATGTCAAAAAAGACGGCGACTTCTTCGTCCACTTTGGCCGAGTCGAGCGGGGTTCGCTAAACGTTGGCAATCAGGTGACTGCCCAGGTCGATCGCGCCTGCCGTCGTCGCGCCCAAGCCAACCACACCGCTACGCACCTGCTGCAAGCGGCACTGAAAAAGCTGGTAGACCCCGATATTTCTCAGGCTGGTTCGCTGGTCGCCTTCGATCGCCTGCGGTTTGACTTCAACTGCCCCCGCGCCCTGACAACCGACGAGGTGCAGCAGGTCGAAGAACAGGTGAATAGCTGGATCGCCGAGGGCCACCAGGGCGAGATCACTGTGATGGCGCTGGAAGAGGCCAAGGCTAAGGGCGCGATCGCCATGTTTGGCGAAAAGTACAGTGCTGAGGTGCGCGTCATCGACTTCCCCGGCGTGTCGATGGAGCTGTGCGGCGGCACCCACGTCAGCAACACCGCTGAAATTGGCCTGTTCAAAATTATCTCTGAGGCTGGGGTGGCCTCGGGCACTCGCCGCATTGAGGCTGTCGCTGGCCCCGCCGTGCTGGAGTATCTGAACGTGCGCGATGCCGTAGTGCGCGATCTTTCAGACCGCTTCAAGGCCAAGCCTGAGGAGCTGAGCGATCGCGTCACCACCCTGCAAACTGACCTCAAGACTGCGCAAAAAGAGCTAGAGGCGCTGAAGTCTGAGCTGGCGGTGCTGAAGTCTGATCAGCTGCTCGACAGTGCTGAAGCCGTGGGCTCCCTCAAAGTTATTGTGGCCGAGCTAGAAGGCGTCAGCGCCGAAGCCCTCAAGACCGCTGCTGAGCGCCTGCTGCAAAAGCTGGGGGCCGGGGCGGTAGTGCTGGGCTCCGTTCCCGAACCTGAAAAAGTCAGCCTGGTAGCCGCGTTTAGCCCTGAGGTAATTGAGCAAAAGCTCCAGGCGGGCAAGTTTATCGGCGGCATTGCCAAGCTCACTGGCGGCGGCGGCGGCGGGCGGCCCAACCTAGCCCAGGCAGGCGGACGCGATGCCAGCAAACTCCCCGAGGCGTTGGCAAGTGCCAAGGCGCAGCTGCTAGAGACGTTGGTCTAGCGCTAAGCTCATAGCGGCAGTCTATTAGGGCAACACCCATGGGCGATCGCAAAGCCGCAGCCGATTTCGAGATTACCGAGGGCGCTAACTCCTTCAAAAAGACAAAGAAAGACAAGAAGAAGGCTAAGCACCAGCGTAAGAAAGATCATGCGAAAGGCTTGGAGCCCCCTGTCTTTCACTACCTGTCTGAGTCGGAAGGCAGCTCCAAGCTAACCAGCAAATTCTACGAAAAAGAGCTGGCTCGCCTTCAGGTGGAGTTGGTGAAAATGCAGTACTGGGTCAAGCACACCGGCACCCGAATCGTGATTTTGTTTGAGGGCCGCGACGCGGCTGGCAAGGGCGGCACCATTAAGCGCCTCACCGAGCCGCTGAACCCGCGCGGTTGCCGAGTGGTGGCGTTGGGGACACCGAGCGATCGCGAAAAAACTGAATGGTACTTTCAGCGCTACGCGGCTCACCTGCCCGCCGCCGGAGAAATCGTCTGCTTTGACCGCAGCTGGTACAACCGGGCTGGGGTTGAGCATGTCATGGGCTTCTGCACCGATATTCAGTACGACGAGTTTCTGCACACCTGCCCCGAGTTTGAGCGCATGCTGGTGCGATCGGGCATCATTCTGCTGAAGTACTGGTTTTCGGTCAGCGATGACGAGCAGGAGCGGCGGTTTCAGTCGCGCATGACCGACCCGGCCCGCCGCTGGAAGCTCAGCCCGATGGATCTGGAGTCGCGCGATCGCTGGGTGGAGTATTCCCAGGCTAAAGACGCCATGTTTGCCCACACCAACATTCCCGAAGCGCCCTGGTTTACGGTCGAAGCTGACGACAAAAAGCGGGCCAGGCTCAACTGCATCAGCCACATTCTCAGCAAGGTCGACTACGTCGATATGACCCCCGAGCCGCTGGAGCTAGCCCCACGTCGCAGCGCGCCGGATGACTACGAGCGCCCCCCGATCAACGAGCAGTTTTTTGTACCCCAGCGCTACTGAGCAGTGGGCAATCCGCCATCAATGGCTACAGTTCAGCAATCAGCGCTTTAATGTCGGGTACCTCAAAGAACGCGCTGGTAGAGGTCAGCAGGCGATCGCCCCAAAGGTTAGTCTTCAAGAATTCGATGTCGGCGTAGCGGCTGTCTTGCTCCAGGGCTTCAGTGCCCAGGCGTAGCGCCTCTTGGCAGGCGGCGCTGCTGGCTCTAAGCACCGCTACCCCGCAGTTTTCCTGGGCGTGCAGGGCCGCTGCGATCGCCAGCTTGGGCTCGGGCTCATTGCCCGCCAGCTCCAGGCTAGAGCGCCAGTACTCCACGGCCCGTTGCGCCTCGCCCTGCTCGTAGAGCACCAGACCAATGTTGTTCACCGAGGGCCAAAAGTCGGGTTCTGCCGCCACCGACTGCTCAAACTGGGCGATCGCCTGGGGATATTGGCCCAGCTTGAAGTAGGTGTTGCCCAGGTCAAACAGAGCGCTGGGGTTGTTGGGCTCAATCTGGAGCCCCTGCTCCAGGTAGCTGGAAGCTAACTGAGGGTTATCTTGCTGCAGGTAGGCCGAGCCCAAGGCAAATAGCACCCGGGCGTTGTCGGGCAGCAGGCTACGGGATTGCTCTAGCAGCGGTAGCGCCTTGTCGACCTCGTTGTTTTGCAGGTAGAGCCCGCCCAGCAGAGCCAATACCTGGCCGTCGTTGGGAGCCAGCTGCGCCGCCAGCTGCGCCAGGGCCAACGCTCGCCCAAACTGCTGAAACTCTGCTAGCTGCTGGGCTTCGTTGGCGAGAAACAGCCCCTGCTCGGTCATCAAATCGTAGTTAAGGGGCAGCACGTAGGGGGTCAAAGCTTGGGAGTGGGCCGGCAGAGCAGCGCCGAGCAATCCACAGAGGGTAAGCAGGGGCAGGAGAGAGCGTTTTAGCACGGTAAACTTCGCCGGTTAGATAGCAGAACTATATAGAGTGTACGTTGGTTACGGGTCGGCGCTATGGTCACCCGACCACTTCTGAGCAGCTCGGGCATTGCGCCGCCACATGGCCGGTTTAATGCGCCGCAGGGCCGAAGCCCGAAATCGACTGTCCCAATCTGCTTCTGATAGGTTAGCTAAATCGTCTAAGTTTGGGGCCAGGTTCTCGGGGCGGGCTTGAAATTCATCGACAGTGGTGAGCTGGGCAAAGCGCTGGTTCCAGGGGCAGACATCCTGACAAATGTCGCAGCCCGCCACCCAGTTTTGCAGGTGGGGCGCGATCGCCTCGGGCAGCGCTTCATCCCGATTTTCAATGGTGTGGTAGGCAATGCAGCGGTTGGCGTCAACCACGTAGGGCTGGGTAATCGCTCCAGTGGGGCAGGCATCTAGGCAGCGGGTGCAGGTGCCACAATGGGCGGTATGGGGCGAGTCGGGGACCAACGCCAGGGTCGTTACCAGCTCTCCCAGAAACACCCAGGAGCCGTACTGGCGGGTGATCAGGTTGCCGTTTTTGGCTACCCAGCCCAGGCCCGCCTGCTGAGCCCAGGCCTTGTCCTGCACCGGGCCAGTGTCGGCGTAGTAGCGCGACTGAATCGTCCCCTCTCCAGCCGTCGTCAGCCAGTCGGCCAGAGCCTTGAGGCGCTTATGCAGCACCCGGTGGTAGTCGCGACCCCAGGCGTAGCGCGAGATTTTGCCGTGGCTTGGGTCTTGAGAATGGCGGTGGGGAGTGTAGTAGTTGAGGGCCAAACAGATCAGCGATCGCGCCCCCGGCAGCACCTGGCGAATGTCCTGCCTTCTAGGGTTTGCCATCCAGTCCATGTCGGCCTGGTGGCCCTGGTTAAGCCAGGTTTGCAGATGACCCACGGCGGCGGTTTCAGCTGGGCTCGGCTCAGATTCCACAGCAGCAATGCCCACTAGGTGAAACCCCAGGGCTAGAGCTTGGTCAATCACCGCCTGGCGATCGGGCAAACCAGCCGCTTCAGCCATTTACACATCTATCCTTAAACTCCTAGATCACTTTAATATTAGCTACTGCCTAGCCTTCCTAAAAGCGGTTCAAGGCTCAGCCTAAAGTCGCCTAGCCCAGGCCACTTAGGTTGCGAATAGCGAATGCCCCTTGACAAGGGTATGAACAGAGCATAGTTTGTACCATGCTGTAGTTAGCGTTGGCATCGGGTGCTGCCCCCCATATCTGTTATTGTCGGTTCAATTACCGTCAGCCCAACTCACCCAGGCAAGGGCGCTTATGTTTAAGCTTTTCACTCAGTTCGACTACCTACTGCGCGAAACCTTTCTGGGGCTGCGACGCGGCGGCTGGATGAACTGGGCGGCCATCAGCACCATCACCGTGCTGCTGTTTTTATTTGGCATTAGCCTACAATCGACCTGGCAGCTAGAGCGGCTGCTCAACCAGTTTGGTAGCCAACTTGAAGTATCCGCCTACTTAGAAAGCGGCTTTCAGGCCAGTGATCTAAAGCCGGTAGTAGAGGGCTTCCCCAACGTGGTGGCAGTTACCCCGGTAACCAAGGAAGTGGCTTGGGCGTCTCTGGTGGCCGACTTGGGTCTGTCTGACATTGCCGGAGCCACCGACCAGCTCAAGGGCAATCCCCTAGTCGACGAGCTCAAGGTTAAAGCGAAGGATTCTGAGTCGGTGCCGGCGATCGCCACTCAGCTTCAAAGCCTCGAGGGCATCGACGAGGTGCGCTATGTCGACGAAGCCGTTACCCGCCTGGCCCAGCTCAACGATGGCCTCAAGTGGACCAGCCTATTTGTCATCACCATTCTCACCCTCACCGCCACCGCCGTCATCACCACCACCATCCGTCTGATTGTGCTGGCTCGCAAGCGCGAGATCGAGGTCATGCAGTTAGTCGGAGCGACCCGCATTTGGATCTACCTGCCCTTCATTTTGCAGGGAGCCACCTTTGGTCTAGCCGGAGCCACCGTAGCCTGGGGACTGTTGTTTGCCATTCAGCGCTTTTTAACCGAGCTGGCTACCCAGCAAGCCGACTTCATTCAGTTTGTGGTGCAGGGGCTGAGGCTAACGCCCCAGCAGCTCATTCTGCTGCCTGCGGCACTGCTGGGGCTGGGTACCCTAGTGGGGTTAATGGGCAGCTTGCTGGCAGTTCGCAAGTTTTCGCTGCGATAACTATCCTTCATCCCCTCTGCGATGCCGTCCTCAAATAAAGTGTTAGAGTCTGCCCAAATTGGCCATAATAGCTACGGAGCAATGGGCGGTCTGCATACCGTCAGCGAGGCATCGGTATGAGTACAGTGCTAATTGTGGATGACAGTTCAACCCTGCGAGAAATGATCGCCGGGCTGCTGATTAAGGCGGGCTTGACCGTGGTGGAAGCCAAAGACGGCGTAGAAGCCCAGGAGATGATTCAGGCGACGCCTCCCGATCTGGTGGTGCTCGACATTGTCATGCCCAACATGAATGGCTACGAGCTCTGTCGATGGATCAAAAACACCGCCGCTACCCAAAATATTCCCGTCATTATTTGCTCCAGCAAGGCCGAAGAGTTTGACCGCTACTGGGGTATGAAGCAAGGGGCCGATGCCTACATCACCAAGCCCTTTCGGCCCGCCGATATGATTAGCACCGTCAAGCAGCTGCTGCGCTAGGCCTCAGCCACCGAGCCCACAGCCAGCTACCGTGAACCACCCTTAGCCCACGAAACCGTTGACGGTCACGCGTCCTCGGCGGATATTTTTTCTTCCAGGTTTTCCTTAGATATTTCTTCTTCCAGGTTTTCCTTTAAGGCCTCCAGCACCGCCAGGGGATCGGTGGAGAGCTGCATCACAGCCGCCTCGTGGTCGTAGCGCTGGGCGACATCGGGCAGATCTTCGCGCAGCTCTTCCAGCAGGGCAATGATCTTGGCAATTTTCTTCTCCGACAGCAGGTTGAGCTGAAGCATTAGCTGGGTGCGCTGTTCGGCAAAGCTTTCCTGGCGGTTTTGGCGAATCAGCACCCCGGTCGAGATCAGCAGCGACGCTGCATCTAGCCCCTGGTCCCCCCAGCCGAAGGTAGGTAGTTCAAAGGGCAGCAGGCTGGTGTGGTTAAGCGCATCGCCACCGAGCCAAAAGCCTAGACTCAGCAGCAGCATGTACAAAAACCCGGGTCGACTAAACCACGAAGCCACCACCTCTAAAATTCGCTCTGTGGCCGAGGCCTTCTCGGCTTCCTGGCGGTGAAGCGTAATAATTGCATCGATGTTTTCAGCAATGGGGTCAGGCAGCGGAGCCGTCAAAATGCGCTGCTTGGGACGACGGCTAAACCAGGTCTTTGACGATGTAGTGGCAGCCGACTCGGTGGAATTAGCCATGGGAAACTGGGTAAACGGTTAGGAGTAATAAGCTTTCTATATCGGTAGGGCGCTTTTGGGGCTAAAAGCGATCGCCCTAATTAGCCCCAGGATGACAGCCACAGCCAGTTACGGCATGATGCTGCGCCCTGGGGCTGATCTCGACTAGGGTGGCTGTATTTTATCAAGGGGGCAGAGGGGTGGGTGTAGGCGACGAGGTTTTTAGAGAATGGGGCAAATCTAGATATGCTGTTCGAGCAAGCTTGCAGTACTATTCCGTAGGTTGAAGCGCTGGCGTGGCTCTGGGAAACGAGCAATGCAGCGTTTGCTGTAGCTGATCTGTCCTTGAGAATCTTGGTAGACAGCTGGCTAGAGGCTTTGGCCGCATCTCCTAAGGAGGAACTTTAATTGGCTAGCCCGATTGTGTTAGCGGTGTTTAACGGCAAGGGAGGAGTGGGCAAAACCACGACCGCCGTTAATTTGGCAGCGGTGTTTGCGGAGACGCGATCGGTGCTACTGGTCGATGCTGACCCCCAGGGGTCGGCCCTGTGGTGGACGAGTCGCAGCCCAGTGGATCTGGGCTTTGAGGTGAAGGCAGAAATTAACCCAGCTCGGTTAAAACGGCTCAGGCAAGAGCACACCCATGACCTGATTGTGGTGGATACCCCGCCAGCACTGGGGTCAGCTACCCTGGCGGCGGTGATTCCATCGGCGGATTATTTGCTGCTGCCCACGCCCCCGGCACCCATGGATCTGGCCGTGCTGATTACTACAGTGAATGAAGCGGTATCGCCCAGCGGGGTATCCCATCGAGTATTGTTGACGAAGGTGGATTCCCGCAGTGTCGGCGAAGCCATTGAAGCCCAGAACACCCTGCTGGAGCTAAAAATTCCCGCCTGTAATGCGTTTATTCGTGCCTACAAAGCTCACGAGCGGGCCGCATTAGAGGGGCTGCCGGTGCTCAAGTGGCGCGGCAAAAACAGCCAGGAGGCCCGTTCTGACTACTGCCGAGTTGCCGAAGAACTACAGCGAGACTGGACCCAGCCATGACGAAAAAAAGCCTCTCCGATCTACTTAAAGAAGAAGTGAATAAGGCTGACGCCCCCGACCCTGCGATCGCCCCTCAGGCTGAAGCTGACGAAGCGCCTGTGGCCCCTAAGGCTACGGCTAGCCGCCGCGCTTCCCGTTCTGGGTCTTCTCGCCGCACTGCGGCCAGTCGCCAGCCGGCTAAGTCCGAGGACAAAGCAACGCCCGCCCCAAAGGCTAAGGCGGAGGTTGCTGCGGCTAAGCCCCCAGCCGAAGCAGAGATAGCGGCGGCTAAGCCCCCGGCTGAAGCAGAATCTCCGATCGCCCCCGATGTTGACCTGGCTCAGCGGGTGAGTGCCCTAGAAGAAGACCTGGCCACCGCCGAGAAAGACAAGGCTCGGATGGAGAAAACCATTGCCGGGCTGCAAAAAGATCTCGAAACCCAACAGGGCCGTCTATTTGAGCTAAAGGACAGCCTCGCTCAGGCAGAGGCCGCAACCAAGACCAAGGCCGAGGCGTTGACCAAAACCCAGGCCGAGCTGGATGAAGCTAAGAAAACCATTCTGAAGCTGGCCGAGGCCCCGGCCCCCGCTGCTGCTCCGGCTCCGGCTCCGGCAATGCGCCGCACCTCTGGAGCAGACATCACGCCCCGTCGCCCCATGGAAACTAAGGATAGACCCACCTACCATCGGGGGGTGCCGGAGTATGCCATTCAAAAAGGGCAGCCTAATCCGATGCTAACTGATGCTGATATTGGCTGGGTTGATTAAGGGCGGAAGACTCAGGGTTTGAGGTGTGACGTTTAGAATTGCACCTCAAACCCAGAGCACGGGCGATCGCAATCTAGTAATCTCTCAAGCTCAAAGTGACCGGTTATTAAGGGTTCAAGGTATCTGGTTCGCGACCTACCTTGAACCCTAAACCAAAGAAAGGCCGTCAGAGCTTGTCACAATCAGCCTGGTCAACTACTAGGTGGTAGGCGTCAGGCCGGGCTCGTCGCTAAACAGTGTAGTCAAACAGGGCATCGAGGTAGATGCGGTTGACATCGCGACGACCTTTAGCGGCCGCTCGTTGACTATCGCCCTGGTTACTTTGCATCAAAAACAGCGATAGAGCAGCGCAGAATACGCGGTGCTGACTCCAGGCGGGGTTGCCATCTAGGTACACCTGAAGCGCGTTATAGAGGTCTTCTGGCACTTCGGCCATGAGGCTAACTTTGGGAGTGCTCATGTTGAGGGTCATAGGGCGCTGCCTTGGTAAGGGGAGATGAACTGTTGTAGCGATCGCGGCGGGACACAATCTAGCGGACCGGCGCTGAAGCCAGTCTTTGGGAAGGGCAGCATAAAGCCGCCCACAGCAACCAGGCGTGAGAGAGTCAACGCCTGCCGATGCAACACTCTGTCTGCTAAAAGAACATGGGGATTTGTCTAGGCCAACTCTGCCCAGGGCAAAACCGAAGTGCTATAGGCCAGCCTGTAAGAACCCAGAGACGAGCTTTTCGGGCCGGGGAGCGCGGTACTCGGCTCTGCCAGTCGCATCATTCTGCCGAACTCCTCGGATACTGTCAATCTTGCCTTACCGGCCTGTTTGAGCTAGCAGCCCAGGGTCGCCACGATGGAGTAGGGGTTCTGGCGATCCCGAGCGGGCAGGCAGCCGACTAGGCGATCGCCGCTAAAGAAAATACTGTTTTCCCCAAAGCTGCCCAATCCCGTGTTCCAACGTGAACCCTTGGGGAAAACCTGGGGAAAAGTCGGTTGAACCTGGGGAAAACCTGGGGAAAAGCCTCTCTAGATATTTTGTTTTGTAACGATTTGCCGGCATGCCTCTTGACAAAAATCTTGGGCCTTGATCTAGCTGCTGATTCGGCCCCTTGGGCGACATTAATCCTTTGTGTCAATTGCGCGACGGGCGGGCACCGCGCCATCGAGGGCTAAGGGAGAGGGAGCCATAGGTGGCCAGCGCACATCCCACAAAGCCCAGCTAGCAGCTCCAAGCAGTGACACAATCACCAGGGTGCGCCAGGGCACGCCGCTACCAGGGCTAGACCAGCTCAGGCGGGAGCTGCCCTCACCGGCGACAAACTGGCGCAGTTGCTCCCTTAGGGCCGCCGCCGACAGCGGTGTGCGCACCTCTGGCAGAGTGATTTGATAATCGGCTCCCAGCAGCGTTAGCCGGTGGCAAAAGCGCACGCCGCCGTGGGGATTGTTGTCGCACAGCTCTGAGGTCATAGCCACATCGTCGAGCAAAAAGATCTGGCTTGGCAGCCAGGCCCAGGGGGGCGGTAGGGTGGCCCGGCAGTAGACTTGACCGGGAGCAGCGCGATCGCACACCACGGCGCTAGGGGCGGGCCGACTCACGCCCCACAGCCCTAGCAGCACCAGGCAGAGCACCACCACCACCGGTATTTGCCGTAGTCTCGATCTCCAGTTGCCCATTGCAATTTTTCCTGCGCCACATTTCAGGGCTTGTCTGTGCCCCATCATTTCATCCTGACATAGCCCACCCCTTGCGCCTATGGCCAGATTAGGGCATGCTCAGCCATAGTCTGGGGCGGAACCCCGATCGCACCATCCTTTAGCGCACATACACCATGGGCAAACACATCGTCATCACCGGAGTAAGCCAGGGGCTGGGTCGAGCTATGGTCGATGGCTTTGTCGCGGCGGGCCATCGGGTATCAGGCTGTGCTCGCCGAGCCGAGGCGATCGCCGACCTGACGATGCAGTACCCTGCCCCCCATCAATTCACGGCTGTCGATATTCGCGATGACGCAGCGGTGGCAGCCTGGGCTAGGGGTGCGATCGCCGTCAATGGCCTGCCCGACCTGGTGATCAACAATGCGGGTCTAGTCAACCATCCAGCCCCGCTGTGGAGCGTGCCCGCCGCCGAATTTGACGCGGTGATTGCGGTCAACCTCAACGGCACCGTCAACGTAATTCGCCACTTTGCACCGCCCATGGTCGAGCAGCGATCGGGCATTTTCGTCAACTTCAGCTCCGGCTGGGGGCGCTCGACCTCGCCAGAATTCGCCCCCTACTGTGCCACCAAGTGGGGTGTGGAAGGGCTTACTCAGGCCTTCTCGCAGGAGCTACCCGCGGGTATGGCGGCGATCGCCCTTAACCCCGGCATCATTCACACCGCCATGCTCGAAACCTGCTACGGCGACGATGCTGCCACTTATACCCCCATTACCACCTGGGTCAAGGCAGCGGTACCCTACATCCTCAGCCTTCAGCCCTCGGACAACGGACGCGCGTTGACGGTGCCGGGGTAAGGGAATAGGGGATTGAGGGAAAAAAGGATCCGGAAAGGCGGCAGTTTTTGGTCGTGCCCTTCCTCGACTCCCCACCTTCCTGGCTCACTCGCTTTCACAGCGACCGATGCTGACCTGGCGGGGCAAACCCGATTGCCGATAGTCCTTAGGCTTCAGCGCCTCACCTACGACTTGAAGTAATTCGTCAACGGTGTAGGGCTTGGGTAAAAAGCTTTGAGTTTCGACAGCAATGGAGGTCGGCTCATCATTTTGATACGGCAGCCCGCTGACCGTAATGATATGCACCTGGGGATTGAGTTTGTGCAGAATTCGCAAGGTGGTGGCCCCATCCAAAGCGGGCATCATTAAATCCATGATTACCAGGCGAATATCCTGTTGATGTTGAACGTAGAGGGCGATCGCATCAAGACCATCACAGGCCGTTATCACGCGATAGTTGTAGGCCTCTAGGGTGGCTTTAGTCACCTCCCGAATGGGGGCTTCATCGTCGACGATCAAAATCAGCTCTTGATTGCCGATCCAGACTTCGGCAGGACTCCGCGCTGGGGGCTCGGCAACCATGACCGCCGGCAGGAAAATTTTGAACTCAGTTCCTTGATTGGGCAGGCTGGAGACGGTAATAAAGCCGTGATGGCTCTTCACAATTCCTAGTACGGTTGACAGCCCCAACCCGGTGCCTTTGCCAATTTCCTTAGATGTGAAGAACGGTTCAAAAATGCGATCGAGCAGCTCAGGCGCAATGCCGCAGCCACTATCGGCAACGGCAATTGCAACATAGGTGCCGGCTTTAGCATCGAGATTTGTGCGGCTATAGGCTTCGTCTAGAGTCAGGTTCTCTGCCGAAATTTTCAGGGTTCCCCCCTGAGGCATGGCATCGCGGGCATTAACGCATAAATTCATCAGCACTTGGTGGAGCTGGGTGGCATTGCCCACAACGGGCCACAGGTCCATAGAGGTATTTACCCGCAGCTCAATAGATTTAGGAAAAGTGCCGCGAATAATCTGTTGAATTTCACGAATCACGTGTCCGGCTTGCAGAATCACATTTTTGCCTTCACCCCCCCGAGCAAAGGACAACACTTGCTTGATAATATCGCCGCCGCGTCGAGCATTTATCTCTAGAAGCTGGAGCAGTTCTAAGCTGCGTTCATCCTGATGGAACGCCTCCATCTGTAGGAGCTGAGAGGTGGCTAAAACGGGGGTTAAAATGTTGTTGAGATCGTGGGCAATACCGCTGGCCAAGGTGCCGATACTCTCTAATCGCTGGGCGCGAAAAAACTGTGCCTCCAGCTGTTTTTTGCTAGTGATATCGGTGTTCACCACCAGAATGAATTGGGGTTGACCATCGTCGTCGCGCACCAAAGTCCACCGACTTTCAACGGTGATAGCTTGTCCGGTTTTAGTGATTTGATTGAGTTCCCCGTGCCATTCATTGTCGAGCATTAACTGCTGCTGAATCTGCTGCATTTGCACTGAATTATCGTCAGCATAGAGCAGCTCGGTGGCTTTTTGCCCCAAGGCCTCTGCCGCCGTCCACCCGTACAGCCGCTCCGCGCCCCGATTCCAAAACAGAATCTGGTGTTGCCCGTCGCGAACGAGAATAGCGTCGGTAGCAATATCGAGCAGCGCCGCTTGCTCGCGGATTTTTTGCTCTGCCCGCTTGCGTTCGATCGCATAGCGAATCGAGCGCACTAACAGCTCGCCAGTGATCTGGCCTTTGACTAGATAATCTTGGGCTCCGGCCTGCACAGCGTTGAGCGCCAGGGTTTCGTCATTGAGACCGGTGGTTACGATGATCGGTGTTTTGCGCTCCTGCTGGTGCAGCTGTGTGAAGGTGGCAAACCCCTGACTATCGGGCAGAAAAAGGTCTAGCAGCACGACGTCGAAGGCAGTCTGCTTGAGGTACTGCATGCCCTGCCCCAGGCTGTCGGCGTAGTCGAGCTGGATGACAACCGAGGTCACCTCCCGCAGCAGCTCCTGCATCAGCCGTCGATCGCCGGGGTTATCCTCAATCAGCAAAACGTGGATGGGGGCTTGGGGAACCATAGGTCACTCCGACGGCAGTTCAACGGCAGACAACCAGAAGTCTTCAATGGATTTGATGCTTCGACTAAACTGCTCGAGATCAAGGGGTTTGGTGATGTAGCAGTTGGCGTGGAGATCGTAGGCGCGATTGATATCGTCCTCGGCCTGGGAGCTGGTAAAGACAATCACCGGAATGTGCCTGAGCACAGCACTGGTTTTAATTATCCTCAGCACGTCTAAGCCGCTGCGGCGAGGTAGGTTTAGATCCAGAAGCACCAAATTGGGATGGGGCGCGTGGCGGTAGGGAGCCATGTGGTTCAAGAATGCGATCGCCTTCTCACCGTCATCCACCACGCTTAGGTGATTGCGCATCGAGCCTTCCTTCAGCACTTCCTGGGTCAGCCGGATGTCGCCAGGGTTATCTTCTACGAGCAAAATTTCGATGGGATGTACCAGGCTTCCCGACGGCACCATCATGTCATGCCTCCCTGGGGAATGGTGAAGTAGAAGGTGGAGCCTTGATCCAGATCAGCCTCCACCCAAATTCTACCGCCGTGCCGCTCCACGATTTTTTTGCACACTGCCAGCCCAATGCCCGTGCCTGGATAGTGAGTGCGATTATTGAGCCGTTGAAAAATGACAAAGATTTGGTCAGCGTACTGGGGGTCAAGGCCAATGCCATTATCCTGGACGGAAAACAGCCAGTCATCTTCCGTTTGGCTGACAGCAATCGCAATCCGAACTGGAGCCTCACCCCGAAACTTAATCGCATTGCTGAGCAGATTTTGGAACAGCTGGATCAGCTGAGTGGGGTCAGCCTGGAGCTGGGGTAAGTCTGGGTAGGTGACGACGGTCCCGCTCTCTTCGATCGCGAGCTGGAGATTGGCGATCGCCTGCTCAACGGCGGTATTACAGCTGGTGAGTTCAAAGGCATGGCCACGGGTGCCAATGCGCGAATAGGTCAGCAGATCGTTGATCAGGGTGCGCATGCGCAGGGCCCCATCGACGGCAAACTGAATAAAGTCGTCGGCGTCGGGGTCAAGTTGGCCTTTGTAGCGGCGCTCCAGGAGTTGCAGGTAGCTGGTGACCATGCGCAGCGGCTCTTGCAGATCGTGGGAGGCAATGTAGGCAAACTGCTGGAGCTCGGCATTGGAGCGGGCTAGCTCCTGCCGCTGGAGGGTCTCCTGTTCTAGGAGCTGGGCTTGGGTCAGGGCGATCGCAATTTGGTCGGCGAGCTGCTGGAGCAACTCGGTTTCAAACACCGTCCAAGGCCGAGGGCCAGCGCATTGGTGGGCAATCAGCAGGCCCCACAGGTCGCCCTGGGCGAGAATGGGCACCACCAGCTTGGCCTGCACCTCAAACTGCTGCAAAAAATCGACCAGGCAGGGGGAAACCTGCTGGTCCTGGGCCACATCTACTAAGCTGCGAATCCGTCCCTGGCGGTACTGTTCCTTGGAGTCCTGGGGAAACACTTCCTGGGGAAACACCGTCCCCATCACCTGGGGAAAACCGGACTGCACCGCCTCGGCCACTCCGCTGCCGGTGCCATCGGGCCAGAGGCGATAGATCAGCACCCGGTCGGCCTGGAGAATGGTTTTGACCTCGGTGACCGCCGTTCGCAGAATGTCGTCGATCTGCAGAGACTGGCGAATCTTGAGGATGACATCGGCAAACAGCTGCGATCGCTGGTTTTGGCGCTGCAGAGCGGCTTCGGCCTCTGTACGCTCCTGCACTTCGCGCTCTAGCTGATGGTTTTGGGCTTGCAGCTGTTGAGACAGGGTCTGGAGGCGCAAGTGGGTTTTCACCCGGGCTAGCACCTCTTCGTACTGCAACGGTTTGGTGATGAAATCCACTGCCCCCAGCGCTAAGCCTTTCACCTTATCCGTAGTTTCCGTGAGGGCAGTCAAAAAGATGACCGGAATGGCGGCGGTGGTTTCCTGCTGCTTCAGGCGACGACAGGTTTCAAAACCATCCATACCCGGCATCAGAATGTCGAGCAAAATCAAATCTGGGTTGGCGTACTGGGACTTTTCCAAGGCACTTTCGCCATCCTCGGCAAACAGGACTTTGAACCCGGCATTGTTCAAAAAATCGAACAGCACGTCTAGGTTGGTCGGAGTGTCATCCACGACCAGAATGGTGGCGGTCTTTGCGGTGTCCTCGCTCATGCCGGTGGTTGATAGCGTTTAATCAAGTCGATGGCCTGCCTTCCCTTATAGCTTAGGGCTAACTGCCTAAGCTGAGTGGTAAAAGGAGCCCACTGCGGCTGTTGCTGTTCGATGCGCTCGGTATGGGCTACGACGCCTTTGAGATCTCCCATCAGAGCGAGGTTGAGCAGGGTGCCGAGTTCAGGCCCAGGGGGAATGGCGGTGGGGGAGAGGGGAGAAGTGGAGAGCTGAGGCGGGGCGGATGGCAGAGGGGCGGGTGGAGTGGGGTCGTACAGCCATTCCAGCCCCAGGTGGAGCTGGAGCTTTGCCAGCAGGGCCGGTTCATGGATAGGCTTGGGCAGAAAATCGTTGCAGCAGGCTAACTGGCTCTGGCGATAGTCAAATTCCATCACGCTGGCGGAAATGGCGATCACAATAACGGTTTGCAAAGCCGGGATTTGTTTTAACCGCCGGGTCATTTCAAACCCATCAATCAGCGGCATCACCAGGTCTACCAGTACGACATCGGGCTGGTGCTGCACCGCTAGGGCCAGCCCCTCCTGGCCATTGGCCGCCTCCAGCAGCTCAAAGCCGAGAGGAGCTAAAAAATCGACGATTACGGCCCGGTTATAGTCCTTGTCGTCTACCACTAGAACGGTGCGGCGATCGCCCCCATAGCCAACGATCACCTGCTCGCTGGGTAGGCTGATCGTCTCGCCCAGCTGAGATACCGCCAGGTCGAGATCGAACCAGAACCGGCTGCCCTGGCCCAGGTTGCTGCTGACGCGAATATCGCTGTCCATCAGCTGCACCAGCTGGCGACTAATTGCTAGCCCCAACCCCGTGCCGTCGGTGTGTCGCCCCGACTCTGGCGTGCGGTGAAATGGGTCAAAGATCTGCGCCAATTGTTCAGGGGCAATGCCCATGCCCGTATCGACAATTTCAAAGCGAATTAGGTTAGCAGTAGAGGGCGCGGCGGCATGGACCGCTGCCTTGCGATCGCCCCTTATATCGCTCCTTGGGGACCAAGCTTGGACGGGGCCGACCTTAAGCGAGACCTGCCCCGCCTCGGTAAACTTGACGGCGTTGCCCAATAAGTTCAACAGCACCTGCTGAAGCCGCTTTTCATCGGCATAGACGTACTCTGGCAAGGGCGAGATCACCTCGTAGGTCAACGAAATCTGCTTCTGGTTGGCGCGAACGCGGCAGATTTCTACCAGGTTTTCGAGAAAACGGGGTAGGTGAAAGCTCTCCGGGTGCAGCTCCATTCTGCGCGCTTCGATTTTCGACAAATCGAGCACGTCGTCGATCAGCGTCAGCAGGTACTCACCACACCGATGAATGACATCGACACCCTGCCGCTGCGGCTTGGTGAGGGTCTGGTGCTTTTTGAGCACCTGGCTATAGCCCAAAATACCGTTTAGGGGCGTGCGCAGCTCATGGCTCATGTTGGCGAGAAACTCACTCTTGGCGCGGTTGGCGACCATGGCCGCCGCTTCGGCCCGCTGCCGTTCCTGAATCTCCTGCTGCAACAGGACGTTCTTGTCCCACAGTTCTAGGGTGCGATCGCCCACCTTGGCTTCCAGGGTGCGGTTGGCCTCCTCCAGATCGGCGTAGAGGCGGGCATTTTCAATCGAAATGGCGGCTTGGGCTGCCAGCAGCTGCAAGACCTCTAGGCGATCCGGGGTGAAGGCACCGGGAGTGAGGTTGTTCTCTAAGTACAGCAGCCCCGTCAGTTTTCCCTGGTGTAGGAGCGGGGCACACAGAACGGATTTGGGTTGTTGAGCCAGGATGTAAGGATCGGTGGCAAATAGGTCTTCGGCGGTGGCATTGCTGAGGACCAAGGGAGTCTGAGTTCTGGTGACATAGTTGACCACCGATAGGGGTAGGGGTAACGGAGTGCCATCGTCTCGGTCAATCCCAGACCTGGAATCGCCCTGCTGCAAGGCGACCCGAGCATCGCCCGCTGTTCCCGAGACTTTGCCCGAGACTGCAATCGCCAGCTGCCCATTGGTGTCCAGCAGCAAAGCTCCTTGCTCCGCCCCGGCATTTTCCAGCACGATCTGCATCAGCTTGGTGAGCAGATCGCTCAGCACGATTTCCCCAGACAGGGCTTGGGAGGCCTTGATGACGGTGGCCAGATCAAAGCCTTTGAGCCCGCTCGTGGATACTGAGCTGTTGGTGAGCGAGGCGGTTGTCGGGCCGGGCGCTTGCCTAGATGTCTGGGTGCCCAGGGCGGGATACTGGGCCTTGAGCGCCTGAGCCTTGGCGATCGCGCCCCAGCGCAGGTAGCCGTAGTAGGCCTCGGCCCGGTAGACCTGGGCCACTTTGTCGCGGCCCTGAGCCTGGTAAAACTCGGCGGCCCGCTCGTTGGCGATCGCCTCTTCCTGAACATAGCCCTGCTCTCGGGCTCCGGCGATGGCGCGATCGTAGTGCTCCATCGACAGCCAGGGCTGCCCCAGCAGGCGGGCCTGCTCCGCCTCTATCAGCTCCAGCTTGTGCTGAAAATTCATCGGCGCATACTCGGCCGATCGCCGCAGGGCCGCCTGGTTCTGCTCGACTTGGCTCAGCACCGAGTCGACCGGCAGGTCTCCCGCTGTGCCCAAGGCCAGCCTAGTCAGCACATCGTAGAACTGGAACACCGGCACGACCAAAAATCCTTTCACCCCATCCAGGTACTGTTCAGCTAACCCCGCATCCTCTAAAGCTTGGTCATACTGGCCAAACAGGTAGCTGAGGATTAGTTTGTTGAGGTAGAAGTAGTGCAGGCCGGTGCGATCGTTACCGGCCTTGAGCAGGGGCAGGGCCTCTGCTTCCTGGTAGGCCTCTCCCTGGAGACGGCTCGGCTGCTCCGGCGAGTCGATCAAATTCAGCACCGCTTGCCGCACAATTTCATTCCAGCCCAGGGCGTTGTCCTGCTTAAGCTGGGCCAGGGTGGTGCTGATCGTCGCCATCTCAGCGGCGAGTTTGGGTAGTTCCTGCCCCATCAGGTAGGCGTGGTGACAGCGCTGAATCGCCGCGTAGCCGCCGTATTCCAGCTGGCCGTTTTCCAGCCCGCTCTGGTAGCCCTCCCACAGCAGGGGCAGGGTTTCGCGCACGTGAATTTTGCCGTGCAGCGTGCAGGCCCCAGCCACAAAGCTAACGCTGGTTTTTAGGGCTACCGCGTTAAACTTTTCGACCACCTGCAGGGCCAGTTGGCCAAACCGATAGGCCGCTTCACTGTCCTGCAAAATGCCGTTGAGAATTACCCCGTAACACACATAGCTGTAGGCAGCGAAGGGCGAATTGCCATAGCGCAGGGAGAGATTGATCTGTTCGCAGATCACCAGCGGAAATAGAGCCGGGGCGGCCTGGTAACAGGGGGAGCCCAGGCTTGTGAGCATGCGAATGGCGGCGAGTTTCTCGGCGTCGGTGACGAGGGGGAGATGCAACAGATCGGCGGAGCTTTTGCCCTCCAGGTGGCCCGCCGTTTGGGCCAGCACCTGCTGAATGTCGTCCAGGGTGGGCGACGCCGGCAGGCTTACTCCCAAACGTTCCAGCGCCTGCAACCCCAGGTGCACCGCTTCGAGCTGTTTGACCTGGGCCATAGAGGCCTGGATTTTGACCTCGTAGACGGTCATGGTGTCTAAGGGCGATCGCCCCTGACGCAAAACAATTGCGGCCCAGGCCTCCATCTGGCCAAAATCACCGTTTAGGTAGGCCGTCTCAACGGCGGCATTGTGCAGGGCCAGGGTCAGGTCGTAGTGCTGCTGCCAACTGGTTACGGGCAACAGCGCCAGGCCCACCGACAGGTAGCGCAGAGCTGAGTCATAGGCGGCAGCGGCTTTGGCCTTTTGGCCAGCCACCCAGTTGATCTCAGCTATTTGGTAGGCTTCGGCCTCTGAGGTCAGTAAACCAGTGCCGTAGTTGAGCTGGTTGGCGATCGCAAAAATGTTGTCATTGCGCTCTGCCGCTGGAATATTTTGCAGCAGCAGTTGACCAATTTTGAGATGGGTTGACCGCCGTTGCGACTCTGGAATTAACGAGTAAGCGGCTTGCTGCACCCGGTCGTGCAAAAACCGATAGACAATCTGAGCGGTGGTTTTTTCTACAGCTTGCTCAGCCGAACCTTCGTCAGGGGTATCGTCTAAATCCAGCACCAGGGGAATTTTGTAGGCCTGGGTAAGGGGCACCACAAATTCGGCTTGTAAAGCTTCCCACAGATCGATGGCCGTCTCCGTTTGAGACGCTTCGTTCACGATCGCCAGCACATCCAGGGAAAATTTATCCCCAATGCAGGCCGCCAGCTTTAACACCTGCTGGGTCTTGGCAGAGAGTTTTTGGATCTGATTCACCATCAGTTCCACCACGTTCTCCGTTATTTCAACGCTCTGCAACACCGCTTCATCCCAGCACCACTGGCCCTGGTCAAAATCGAACCAGAGCAGCCCGTCCTGGTGCAGCGATTTCAAAATCTGGGTGACAAAGAAAGGGTTGCCCTGGGTTTTCTTAAAGATCAGCTGGGCCAGAGATTGAGCTTGGGCTGCGCTGGTATGGAGCGTATCGGCCACCAACTGATTGACCTCGGGCTGCTCCAGCGGTTGCAGCACAAGATTGCGTACCGTTGCCCCAGCGGCTTGCATCTGCTCTAGGGTGTGCATCAAGGGATGGGCCAGACTCACCTCGTTGTCGCGGTAGGCCCCCAGCAGCAGCAAATACTGGCTCTCTGGATTTGTCACCAGCAGCTCTATCAGCTTGAGGGAAGGCAGATCGGCCCACTGCAAGTCATCCAGGAAAATTACCAGGGGATGCTCCGGCTGGCTAAACACCCCAATGAACTGCTGAAAAACCCGATTAAACCGATTCTGCGCTTCCGAGGCCCCCAGTGGAGGAACCGCCGGCTGAGGCCCGATGATCCGCTCAACCTCCGGAATCACTTCCACCACGATCTGACCATTCGTGCCTAGAGCCGCCAGCAGCTTGGCTTTCCACTGGGCGACCCGGTCGTCACTTTCCGTCAGCAACTGCCGCATCAGCTCTTGAAAGGCCTGGGTCAGTGACGCGTAGGGGCTATTGCGCTTGAACTGATCAAACTTACCGGCAATAAAGTACCCCCGCTGCCGAGCAATGGGCTTATGAACTTCCTGCACCAGAGAGGTTTTGCCAATACCCGAATATCCGCTCACCAGCATCAGTGCCACCGCTCCGGCACTGACCTGCTCAAACGCTGCCAGCAGAGTGGCCACTTCGTTTTCCCGACCGTAGAGGGTTTGGGGAATGAGAAACTGGCTAAAACAGTCGAGTTGACCAATGGGGAAAGGAGCGATGGCTCCTGATTCCCACAGCTGTTGCTGACAGCGGTCCAGATCGACCTTTAGCCCCAGTGCACTCTGGTAGCGATCCTCCGCTGTTTTCTCCAGCAGCTTCATCACCAGGTCAGCCAGGGCGATGGGCAGTTCGGGACGGAGCTGGTCGGGGGCAACGGGGGTTTTGGCGATGTGGCAGTGCACCAGCTCCAGCGGGTCATTAGTCGGAAAGGGCAGCTGCCCAGTCAGCATTTCGTAGAAGGTCACCCCCAGGGAGTAGAAATCGGCGCGATAGTCGATCGTCCGATTCATGCGCCCGGTTTGTTCCGGCGAGAGATAGGCTAGGGTTCCTTCGAGCAGTGTGGGACGGCTCGCGGTCGGGTTTTCCCGAGATAGACGCGAGGCAATGTCGAAGTCGATTAGTTTCACCTGTCCACTGGCCGGGTGAATCAGGATGTTGCGGGGGTTGATGTCTTTGTGGACAATCTGGCTCTGGTGTAGTGTCGCCAGCGCAGCAGTGAGCTGAAGGGCAATGGCAAGAAACTCATCGCTGCTCAGCGGACGTTGCCCTAGGTAGTCGCTTAGAGCAATGCCGCCAAAGTCTTCTAGCACCAGCGCCAGCCCGTTTTGGTAGGGCTCTAACGCCAGCGCCTTGATAATCTCTAGGCTGTCCAAGCCATCTAGAATGCTAAATTCGTGCTTGAGACGCGTGATCTCTTCTAGGGAGGGATATTCCGCTTTGAGCAGCTTGACCACCACCGGCTGCTCGCCCGACTGGGTCACCCCAGCATAGACCCGGGTGTGGGCTCCCTCATGAATAGCCCGTTGGAGGGTATAGCTTGAAACTTGCTGCAAAACCGTTGAAGAGCCCCTAGCGATCGCTCAAAAATGCTGCTGCCAATGGGTACAAATAGTTACAAACCCAGCACCAAAACCTGCCCAAAATCTTCTACGTATCTCCCTAAATGAAACCGTCAGTGCTCCTAGCTCGATCTTTGGAAAGGCACTCTTGGCGATCATGGTATCACCAGAATAAAGGGAACCGGAGAAAGGCAAGCAACCTACACATTCGTACCCTCTTCACCCGCCTGCTGCTGGTGATCGCAGGAGTGGGTCAGCGATAATGAAAGAACTGATTCTCAGCCTGACCCACAGTCTAGACAACTGGCACATCACCGAAGGACAGCCATGGCCACGATTGAAATACAGGTTCCAGAAGAAGTGCTGATTAGCCTGAAAGAAACGCCAGAGAGTATTTCTCAAGAGCTCACTAGGCTAGCAGCGGTTAAACTGTTTGAAATGGGCAAGTTATCGTCCGGGCGGGCGGCACAATTAGCGGGGATGTCTCGGGTCGCTTTTTTAATGACCTTGGGGCGCTACCATGTCTCGCCATTTCAACTGACCGCTGAAGAACTGGAACAAGATATCCAGAATGCCTGATCGTCCTGTTGTTGTTAATACCTCGCCTCTACTGTATCTGCATCAGGTCTCTCAACTTGGTCTGCTTCGCAGGCTGTATCAGCAGGTTCAAGTGCCTACCGCTGTTATTCAAGAGCTTGAAGTAGGGCGATCGCAGGGCATTGGGGTGCCAACGTTGGGTGATATGGCTTGGATAACCCCTGTAGCCTTGCCCTTTCCAGAGTTAATTCCCAATGAGACTGATTTAGGCAAGGGCGAAGCTGAAGTTATTGCGGTTGGTCTAACTCAAGCAAACTGTCTATTGGTTTTAGACGATCAACTAGGTCGTCAAATCGCCCAACTCTACGGCTTGTCTTGCACTGGAACCTTAGGGATTCTATTGAAGGCTAAACAGCTCGGCTACATCGATGAAGTTCAGCCTCTAATTCGACAGTTGCAGCACTGTGGCATGTGGCTAGGTGAGAAGTTGATTGAACAAATTCTTAAACAAGCAGGGGAACAGGTGCTTTGAGGTAGCTGAGAGGAAACAAGCGGCACACTAATCCTCTTCACAACTGCCAATGCTCACCCAGCTGGTTGAGCCATCTTCCCAGTGCTCTTTTTTCCAGATCGGAGCGTTGTGCTTGAGGGTGTCGATCGCATACTGACAGGCCGCAAACGCCTCGCCTCGGTGGGGGCAGCCCACGGCCACTAGCACGCTGATGTCGCCCACGGCCAGCTTGCCGGTGCGGTGGTGAATCACTACGCGGGTGGCCTCCGCCCAGGTGACGCGGATCTGGGCGGTAATTTGTCTGAATACCTCCAGGGCCATGGGTTCGTAGGCCTGGTACTCCAGCGCCACGACGGCTTTGCCCTCGCTGTTGTTGCGTACCATGCCGCTCATCACCACCACGGCTCCATTGCCGGGGTCATCGGCCAGTCCGTAGACCTCGTCGAGGGAGAGAGGGGCAAAGGTCACCCGCAGACTGTCGGCGGGTGCTACTACAGATTTCGGCGTAGCAAGCGGCATAAAGAACTCATAAATAACGACAGAGGTGGCACCGGCTTCACAAAAATTCGTCTATCGTAATTGGCGGTTACGTCGTGCAGCCATCCCTAAGCACAGCAGCCGATCGGGGCGGGCCATCCCGTATTGGGGCCGACATCCCTGGCGGCCAATGCCTTGCATTATAGGGTGGGCATCCTTGCATCTAAAGTCTAAGCCGGAGGTATACCGTGGTTGATCTATCGGCCTGTCAAATTACAGCGGCGGGTGACCTGACGCGATCGCTCTGGCGACTGCTCAACCTGCTCCTACAGCCAACCTTCATCCTGCCAACCCTGGCCGTGATGATTGCCGCCCCCTGGATTGTGCGCCCCCGCCGGTGGAAGCGCCGGATTAGTCTGGCCGGATTGCTGCTGGTGCTGCTCTACAGCCTAGGCCTATCTCCCCTAGGAACCCAGCTGGGTGGGAAAGGACTGGCGCTGCTAATTCCCCAGGATGGCGGCCAGCCTGCCGATGCCATTGTGGTGCTGGGTCGCGGGGGAGATTTTCGCCCCAGCCGGGTGCAGGTCGCCGCCGAACTGTGGCGACAGCAGCGGGCACCCCTGATCTTTGCCAGCGGTCGCAGCGACGCCACAGAAATTGGTCAACTGTTAGAGGCCGCTGGGCTGCCAGCAGAAGCGATTGACGGCGAACCCTGCTCGGCCACCACCAACGAAAATGCCCTATTTACAGCGGCACTGCTGCAACCTCGGGGAATTCGGCGGCTGATTTTGGTCACCGACCCGCCCCACATGGCGCGATCGCTCCTCACCTTCCGCCGTCTGGGGTTTGAGGTCACGCCCCACCCCAGCCCCGTCCCGCAGAGTCTAGACAATCGCAAACGCCAATTTCTGGTACTGCGGGAATGGGCCGGCCTGATCGGCTATGGCGTGATGGGCCGCTATTTTGCGCGAGAAACGGGGGAGCCGGGGTTTGGGGCGTAGGGGGGCTAGGGGGAGGTGAGGAAGGTGAGGAGGATAGGGAAGGTGAGGAGGATGAGGAAGGTAGGAAAGAAAATTTATCTGCCATCTCCCTCATCTCCCCCTGTCCCCCTCATCTCCCCTATCCCCCAGCCCCTTATTCTTCCCCACTCCCATCAGGTACAGCAGCGCCATCCGCACGGCGACGCCGCTGGTAACTTGGTCGCTGATCAGGCTCAGGGCGGGGTCGTCCATCAGGTCAGAGCTGATTTCGACGCCGCGATTGACGGGGCCGGGGTGTAGCACTTTGACCGTGGGCTGGCAGGATTGAATGCGATCGCGCGTCACCCCAAACCCCTGATGATATTCCCGCAGGCTGGGCAGCAGGTGCTGGGCCATACGCTCCTTTTGCAGGCGCAGGGTCATGACAAAGTCGGCGCCTTCTAGGGCCGGGGCCAGGGTGCTGTGCTGCACGATGGCGCGGGGAATGTCGATGGGCGACTGGCTAATGAAGGCATCGGCGAAACCGGGGGGCAACAGAGTCGGTGGGGCCGCCAGGTGAACCTCAGCGCCGCAGGCCGTTAAGCACCAGAGGTTCGAGCGAGCGACGCGGGAGTGGAGAATGTCGCCGACTAGGGCAATTTTCTTGCCCGCTACCAGCGATGCCGTCGGTTGTTCCGGATCAAGGGTCAGCCCCAACGTGAATAGATCGAGCAGGGCTTGGGATGGGTGGGCGTGGAGCCCGTCGCCGCCGTTAAGCACGCCGACTCCAGTGTTGAGCCGGTCCATTTCGGCGGCGATCGCCCCTGGCACCCCCGCCTCCTGGTGGCGAATCACCATTAAGTTGGTGCCCATGGCCAGGTAGGTCTTGGCGGTATCTAGAATGGTCTCACCCTTAGTGAGCGACGAGGTACCGGGGGCAAAGTTAAGCACATCCGCTGACAGGCGCTTGGCGGCTAGCTCAAAGCTGCTGCGGGTGCGGGTGGAGGGTTCAAAAAACATGTTAGTGACCACCAAACCTTGCAGGGCGGGCACCTTACGGGTGCGGCGCGACAGCACCTGCCAAAAGCTCACTGCCGTCTCCATCACCGTTTCAAACTCCGCCGCCGTAAAATCAGCCAGCGACAGCACGTGTCGTCGATTCCAGGAAGCACTTGCCATGGTCCGTTGTCTCAACCTTCAATACCGTCCCCACCATACCCGGCTCGGGACCTCAGGAATAATCTCCGGGGTGATTTTCCTGGCGCTGCTGGGTCTGCTGGGTGGGTGCGCTGAAAATAAGGGTGGGTCAGAAATGGCGCAGCCAACCCCTACCCAGCCGTCTGCCGCTACCGCTAGCCCCAGCGAAGCACTGGGCGAAGAGCCCTCAGGCCCGATGGCAACTTTGCCTGACCTCACCAATGCTCTGGTCGCCGCCAACCGTCTGATGCAGGCCAAGGCCCGGCGGCTAGTGGTGCCCGCCGACTCAGTCGCCGTTGACCTCTACACTCTTGACGATCGCTGCGAGGGCTACCAAACTGAGCCGATCCAGGTGCCCCGCTTTCAGAGCATGGAGAATACCGTTGCCTTGATTATGGCGGAGCAGAAGATTTCAGAACTGACGCTTTCGGGCTACCGCACCAGCTTTGACCCAGAAACCAACACCGTTACCATCGACCTGCGAGTAGCCCGCGACTCGCGCCGGGTGCTGCAATCGCTATCGGTATGCGAGCAAAAAGCCCTGCTGGGCAGCCTGCGAGAAACTTTGATCAATCAGCCTGACTGGAAAATTGAGGCTGTGACGTTCACTAACCGAGGCAATCCCCTAGTGCTGTAAACCTGTAGGAAAGCACGAAGAACTGAGCACAAATAGATGGAATGTCCAACATGCTTAACTCGCAGCATTCCAGATTTTTCCAACTCATCTGTCATAGCCTAAGTTTGGGATAGGTCAAAACTCCTGTTCTGTCGTTGCTAGATTTGATACTGCGTTAACGAGCTCACATCTTTTCAGAAGATTTTGGCAGAAAAATTTTCTTAACCCAAACTGGACATTTTCATCAGCTACAAAACCTTAAAGTCTCATACCCAAGCTGATTGTGACGCCCGTCATATCTACCTGATGCCAATTGTTTTGGCAGTATCATATTAGCGGCTGAAAGATCGCAGCTTAGGCAGGCTTAGAGGCTTTAGATAGGAGTTCAACTTCTAAACTGCTGTCGTTGGGTACTACCATGGTTGGGCAGGGGGCATGCTTTGCCACATAGTCACTTACGCTACCAGAAACAAGCTTTTTCAAGCCCTTTTTGCCGCTGTTACCCATCACAATTACATCGGCGGCCCAGGTTTTAGCGAGATGGCAGATAAAGGAACCAGGGTCAGCCATTTCGCAAACAAAGTCTGCTGATACATTGCATTTTAGAGCCTCAGCGCGCAGTTGTTCCAGCCATTGTCGGACCTCCTGAACTTGCTGTAGCTGGGCAGCTTCCTCTTCGTGCTGCACATTGGCAGAGGTTTGCAGGCCGACTCCAGCATCAATCAGCTTCCCCAGGTTCTCGGTTTTGACATCAAGGCTGTGAACCAGCTGTAGCTGCCCCTGAGAGGATTGGGCTAGCCCCAATGCATAGTCAAAGACGCGATCGGAGGCGGCAGTGCGATCAAGGGCTACCAGAATCTTTTGATAGCTCATAGTTTCCTCCTTAAAAGTAGAGCTGGCCAGGTCGCTTAGAGCGTTTGGTTGGATTGCTTAGAGGGGTGGCAGCAAGCGCGATCGCCCGTTACCACCCACCGGCAAATTGGGGTTACAACGCCTGAATCATAGATTTTGTAGGATCATCGTGGTCCTACAAAGCATGACGCACTAGCGTTGAAGGCTCGTGCCTGCTGATCCACGCCGGTTGAGGCGTCAATTTACTTGGGTAGCCCTAGCACAGAGCATGGGGTTTGAGTATCTAGCTGCTGCACCAGCCGGTGCTTAGTCGTATGACAACCCACCAGCAGCACTTCAGCCCCAATCTCCTTGGCCACCTGACTAAGCTCTGTCGCGACTTGGCCAACCCGCAGGTGGGCGTTGAGCGAGCCGCGCCATTCGCTAGCCAAACAGCGAGCCTGCCACAGAATGCGATCGGCATTGGCAATGGTTTTAGGGCGAGTTTTGTCGACCACATAAACGACATGCACCAGCACAGGGTTTGGCTTAGCCAAACGGGTTTGGTGAGCCACACACAGAGCCAAATCGAGGGCCGCCTGGCTGTGGGCTGAGCCACTGTAGCCAACCACAAAATTGATCGTTTGCTCGTCTACATTAGGACCTTTAATAGGGGGTTTCGGCCGCAGCAGCAGAACAATATTCTTAGCAAGATCGCGACGACCTAGGGCCGCCTCTAAACGCATGATCATAGGCTTGATTGCCGCCTCGGGCGAAACCTGAGGTACATTTGAAAATGGCTGCCTTAATGGGGCAGTGGTGCGCGATTTGAGCTGCATGAGACCCTCCTGGAGCCTAGTCATGAACAGCGAACAAGCCGTGTTAACACGACTTAGGACACTGAAACAATCAACGCATTAGCGTAAATGGTGATAGTTCAGTCTCCCTCAACGCCGACGAGGTTAGCTGACGGGCTAGGGTTGAGAGATACCCTTTTCCGATTACCCTTCATGGGGGTTTGAGAACTCGGAAACACGCCCCTTTACTGGTTCCCCCGCTCTAGCCGCTGGGGCCGACTAGATTAGGCTGACTTGTTCGACTTCTAAATTGTAGGAGGGAAAAATGAAAACCGTCAACACAATCCTTGCGTTATGTGACTATTTGTATCTCGCGATACACCTGGACAATAAAACAATAGTTTTTTATTTTTTGGGTGAATTTGCTGACCTAAAATAAAGCGCAAATCAAGATACAAACTATTCTTAAGAAAACCATTTCTTTGTAATTAAACATCTTCCGTTAGAAAGATTCTTTGCCTTTGAAGCGGTAGAGGATGGGGTTGCGATCGCAGCCCCATCCTCCCCTCCAGGCCTAGCGATGCCCTTGGGGCCACTGGCCCAAGGGCAACCTATTCTCCTCCAGGCCTAGCGATAGTCCTGGGTCAGCTGACCTAACTGGTCACGTTCATCCACAGTCAGTTGCCAACCCAAGGCCCCAGCGTTTTGGGCAGCCTGGCGGGCATTTTTAGCGCCAGGGATGGGCAGCACATTGCCCTGGGCCACTAGCCAGTTGAGGGCCACTTGGGCGGAGGTGCGTTCATGCTGTTCCCCAATTTCTTTTAGCGCCTGAATCACGGGCTTGAGCTTGGTTAAGTTTCCCTGGCTAAAGCTAGGGCTAATGCGTCTAGCACCAGCGGGTTTGAGGTCAGCCTCAGGAGTGTATTTGCCTGTGAGTAACCCCTGGGCTAGGGGGCTGTAGGCGAGAATGGTGACGCCCAGTTCCCGCGCCGTTTCCATCACGCCACTGGTTTCGATTTTGCGGTTGAGTAGCGAATATGGCACCTGGTTAACGGCGAGGGGAATGCCGTGCTCAGCTAAATAACCGTGGGCCTCGCGCATTTGGCTGGCCGGGTAGTTGCTCACCCCGATGGCACCGATGCGGCCCTGCTTCACCTCCGCCGCTAGGGCCTGCATGAGGTCTTTTTGGCTGAGCAAGAAACTCAGCGGTTGGTGCACTTGATAGAGCGCTACCGAGGCTACCTGGAGGCGATCGAGGCTAGCGGCCAGCGCGTCAACTACCGACTGCTGAGAAAATCGCCAAGGCAGTGGGAAATACTTGGTAGCAATTATTGCGTTCTGGGCGGCCTGCTGAGTACGCTGCTGCATAAACCGGCCCAGCAGCCGCTCTGACTGGCCAAGACCATAGATCTCAGCGGTGTCAAACAGCGTTAAGCCAGCGTCGAGACAGGCCTCAAAAGCAGCGTGCAAGTCGCTGTCGCTATAGGCTTTACCGTAGTCCCAAAACAGGGAGTCGCCCCAGGCCCAGGTGCCCACCCCCAACGCCGGTACAGTGGGGCCGTTGGGGCCGAGGGTAAGGGTCTGTAGGTCAGTAATTGGAGACATAGTAAAGGTTCCTTGAAGGGAGCGGCGGCTAGCCTAAGAGAAGACAGCAATATTGTAAACTTTGGTTAAAAAGCTTTCAGAAATCTCTAACGATCGGATGGTCTAAAGCTAGATTTCGCCCGTTCTCCCCTTTTCTAATGCCCCCTATTTCACAGGATCAGTTCTCTATGAATCGCCGTCGTTTGCTGCGGGCTACTCTAGGTCTTTGCCTCGCCTGGCTGAGCTGGATGATATCGTCGGCTCCGGCCCTGGCCCTGGGGGGCACCCAGATCCCAATCGGGGAACCGGCTCCTGAGTTCACGCTGCCGACCAACGCTGGCGATGGGGAAATGTCACTGGCTGACTTTCGCGACCAGTGGGTAGTGCTGTATTTTTACCCGCGCGACTTTACCTCGGGCTGCACCATTGAAGCCCAGCGCTTTGAGCGCGACATTGCTGAGTACAAAGCCCGCAATGCCCAGGTAATTGGCGTTAGTGCGGACAGTGTTGAGTCCCACGCCGAGTTTTGCGATTCGGAGGGGCTGGAGTTTCCATTGCTATCTGACCCAAAAGGAAAGGTGAGTAAAGCCTACGGCTCGTGGCTGGGGGCAATGTCGATGCGGCACACCTACATCATTGGCCCCGACGGCACGATGCGAGCCCGATTTCTGGGGGTACAGCCGGTGATTCATAGCCGAGAGGTACTAGTGGCGCTGGATGAGTTGCAGCAGGGAGTGTAGGCAAATAGGTGGCTCGACCTGGTTAGCTGGGCAGAGGTAGAGCCACCCTCAAAATTCTTTGCAGCCCATGGGTCTAAGGTGTGAGTGGCGCGAAAGAAGGCTTTGAGACGCTGGGCCACATCTTTTAGAGCGCGATCGGCCCCAACCTGCCCCTCCCGACGACTTGTGATCTGCCCGACAGGCAGAAACGCCCCTGGGGGTCTACACCATTACAAGATCCCTAAGGCAGCGCCTTGCACTGCCCTAGGGAAATAGACTCTGAAGTGATACAGTAGTCGATCTTTGTTTTGGGCTAACTCTAAGGGGGAAAGGGCGCATGAATTCGCTCGGACGACATATTTTGGTTGAGTTCTTTGGCTGCTCATCAGACATTCTCAACGACGTACCGCTGATTGAGAGCAGCATGGTGGCGGCCGCAGCCGATGCCGGAGCCACAGTAATTAGCTCGGTGTTTCACCATTTCTCGCCCTTTGGGGTGTCGGGGGTAGTGGTGATTCAAGAAAGTCACCTGGCCATCCACACTTGGCCTGAGTACCGCTACGCGGCGGTCGATTTATTCACCTGCGGCGACACCGTTAACCCCTGGATCTCTTTCGACAAGCTCAAGGTCGCTTTCAAGGCCGACTACGGCTCAGCTTTGGAGATGAACCGCGGCCAGCTCGAACTACTGGAGCGCATCGACGTCGATCTGGGCGAGCTGCGCGATGAGGCCACCAATAAGCTGGTCACTCCAAAACAGAGCCGCAGTGTTTGGTTCACCGACAAAAATGACGACATTGCGCTGTCGATTCGTCACAAGGGCGATCGCATTTTCCGCGAAAAATCGCCTTACCAAACCGTCGAAATTTTCGATACCTTTGCCTATGGCAAAATGCTCACCATCGACAATATGGTGATGTGCAGCGAAAAGGATGAAAATGCCTACCACGAAATGATCATTCACGTGCCAATGCTGCTAAATCCTACCTTTAAGGATGTGTTGGTAATTGGTGGCGGCGACGGAGGCAGCGTGCGCGAAATTTTGCGCCATCCCCAGGTCGAGAAAGTCACCATGGTCGAAATTGACGAAGCCGTGGTACGGGCTTCGAAGGAATTTTTGCCCTCGCTGTCGGGAGCGCTAGAAGACCCCAAGCTCGACCTGCGCATCGAAGACGGCATCGCCTTTGTCGCCAACGCCCCCGATGCCAGCTACGACCTAATTGTGATCGACTCGTCTGACCCCGTAGGGCCTTCGGAGGGGTTGTTTAGCACGGCATTTTATCAGCAGGTGAATCGTATCCTTAAACCCGGTGGGGCGATCACGGCCCAAAGCGAGTCACCTCGATTTAACCAGCGGGCTTTTGTGGATATTCACCATTGTTTAGAGGGCATTTTTGGCGACGACAATGTGTACTGCTATCTGGCGTTTATCCCCACCTACCCAACGGGTATGTGGAGCTTCAACTACGCCACGAAGGGCGCGGCCCACCCGCTCCAGGGCATGGATGCAGCGAAGTCTGAATCGTTTGCCGCTGAGCACAGCTTGCAGTACTACAACATAGGCATGCACCAGGCGGCTTTTGCCCTACCCACCTTTGTGCAAAACATGCTGAAGGCTTAACGCAATAGACTAGGGGATAGGAGATCAGCAGAGAATGCTTCTCCTATCCCCTTTCTACGGAGTAGGGTGGATTGCCGTTCTCAGGTCAAGCTAGCGTGGCTGTTACCCAGATAGAAATACCAATAGAACAGATTGCTAAATTTTGCGATCGCTGGCAAGTCACAGAATTTTCTCTGTTTGGCTCTGCTCTGCGCGACGACTTTCACGACAGCAGCGATGTGGATGTAATGGTGCAATTTCATCCAGAAGCCCACCCGACCTTTCGCACCCTCGATCAAATGGAAGCAGAACTAAAGGTTTTGTTTTGCCGAGAGGTAGATCTGATCACTCGTCAGGGCGTTGAAACCAGTCGTAACTACCTGCGCCGCCACGAAATCCTTTCCTCTGCCCAGGTGATCTATGCAACGGGATCTTCAATTCCTGCTTGATATGTTGCAATCGGCAGAGTTAATTACCGCCTATACAGAGCAACGTTCTGAAGCCGAGTTTGCTAAAGATATTCAGCTTCAAGACGCTGTTATCCGTCGCATACTGGTGATTGCCGAAGCTGCAAGGCGGGTTCCAGACTCCACTCGACAGGCATTACCTAACATTGCTTGGCCAGAAATAAACGGCATGCGAAACCGTTTGGTACATGGCTACGACGACATCGATCTCAGCGTCGTCTGGAACGTGGTTCAAGCTGAAATTCCCCCTTTGATTGCAGAGCTGACATTACGTATTCCTCCAAAAAGTTGAGCTAACCCAAACGTTAGACAGGCCCAAAAACTGAGCAAACTCCAACTCGCCATGACCACAACCATCAATCTGCAAACCTTTGACCCCAGCGGCGTCGGCCTCGACAACGGCAACCTCTACGGTCTGCCGTGCGACTACGACACAGCGGGCATCGTCATCTTCGGCGTGCCCTGGGAAGTGACGGTGTCGTACCACCAGGGCACCGCCCAAGGGCCTCAGCGGGTGCTAGAGGCCTCTCCCCAGCTCGATCTGTACGATCGCGATAATCCCGAGGGCTGGCGCCAGGGCATTTATATGCCGCCGATTCCCCAGCATTTGTTCGAGCTCAATCAGCAGGTGCGGGAAGCAGCGAATCGCGTTATTCATGCGACGGAGGAGGGCGTGGCGATCGCCACCCAGCCCCTGCTACAAACTGACCTAGACAATGTCAACTACGCCTGCGAACAGATGACCGGTTGGCTCTACGCCCAAACTACCGCTGCCCTCGACGAGGGCAAGCGGGTAGGGGTGATTGGCGGCGACCACAGCGTGCCGTTGGGTTACCTACAAGCTCTGGCCGAGCGCCATCCCGACTTTGGCGTGCTGCACATCGATGCCCACGCTGACCTGCGCCACGGCTATCAAGGCTTTCGCTACTCCCACGCGTCAATTATGTACAACCTGCTGAAGCTGCCCCAGGTGAGCAAGCTGGTGCAGGTGGGCATTCGCGACCTGTGCCACGACGAGGTGGCGCTGATCAAACAGTCGGGGGGGCGCGTTGTCACCCACTACGACTCGGTGGTAAAGGAAAATACCTATCGAGGCATCCCCTGGATGCAGCAGTGCGAGGCGATCGTGGCGGCCCTGCCCGAGAAAGTCTACGTCAGTTTCGATGCCGATGGCCTTGACCCCAAGCTCTGTCCCAGTACCGGCACCCCCGTCCCCGGCGGGCTAGAACTGGAAGAGGTATTTTGTCTGCTGCGCCAGGTAGTGCGCAGCGGGCGGCAGATTGTTGGCTTTGACCTCTGTGAAGTAGGCGACGGCGAGTGGGACGGCAACGTGGGCGCTCGGGCCGTCTACAAACTCTGCTGCCTGATGGGGCTATAAGACGGGTCTTCACCAAAAATCTTGCCCCTAGAGCAGCAAGACGTTTAAGCAGGGAAACGCCGTGGCATTATGATAAAAATAGCTGTGTTGTTTTGAGTCTTAAGAAAGCACCTATGGACATTTTGTCGTTCGGCTGGGTTTCACTACTGGTCGTCTTTACTTTCTCTCTGTCGATGGTGATCTGGGGTCGCAACGGTTTCTAAACCCAGCGTCTATAGCTATGGAAGCAACTGTACAAGCTCAAGCCTTTAGCATTTTGGCCACCATTGCCCTGGTGCTAATGGTCGTCGTGACCGGCGGCGTGGTTTATTTAACCGCCGCTGACTGGCGCGATCGCCGCCGCCGCAAAAACGACGAGCAGACCGCCAAGCGCGATCGGCAGAGTTCCAAGCGGCGCGCAAAATCTTAGCTTGGCTAAAATCGTAACTACTCGGGCTGCTGCACCGGCTGGGGCACGGCAACTGGCCTTGAATGTGCTGCTTCAGGTGCAGGCGGGAGCCTACGCCGATGTAGCCCTGCACCGCACGTTGAGTCAGGCCAAGTTGAGCGAAAGCGATCGCGCCTTTGCCACCGAGCTGGTCTATGGCACCGTTCGCCGCCAGCGCACCCTAGATGCTCTCATCGATCAGCTGGGCACTCGCCCTGCGGATAAACAGCCCCCGGTGCTGCGTCTCGTGCTGCACCTGGGGCTTTATCAATTGCGCTACCTAACCGCCGTGCCCGATTCGGCGGCAGTGAATACCAGCGTTGATTTGGCCAAGGCGAACGGGTTAGGTAAGCTTTCTGGGGTGGTAAATGGCCTGCTGCGCCAGTACATCCGTCAATCCGATCAGGACACAGATCCCTTACGGCTGCCTGAACAGCCCGTGGTTGCCCTGGGCATTCGCCACAGCTACCCCGACTGGCTCATCGCTCTGTGGCTCGACCAGCTCGGCGCAGCAGAAACCGACCGGCTCTGTCAGTGGTTTAACCAGGTGCCCTCGATTGACCTGCGAGTAAACCGGCAGCAGGCCACGGTCGAAGCGGTGAAGACTGCCTTTGCCGCCGCAGATATTGCGATAGAACCGATCCCTGGGGTTCCCTGGGGGCTGCGCCTGGTGAACCACCAGGGGGCACTCACCAACCTGCCCGGCTACGAAGCAGGCTGGTGGAGCGTGCAGGATGCCAGTGCCCAGCTGGTGGGGCTACTGCTCGACCCACAGCCGGGCGAAACAGTGCTGGATGTCTGTGCGGCACCGGGGGGCAAAGCCACGCAGATGGCAGAGATAGTGGGGGAAGGTGGCAAGGTGTGGGCCTGCGATCGCGCCCCCTCCCGCCTCAAAAAGATTACCGCCAATGCCAGTCGACTGGGCCTGACAAACCTGCACACCCACGCGGGTGACAGCACCGACTTAGCCCAGTTTCACGGCCAGGCCGATCGGGTCTTGGTCGATGCTCCCTGCTCGGGCTTAGGTACCCTGCATCGCCACGCCGATGCCCGCTGGCGACAAACTCCCGACAGCATTGGGACGCTAGCCGAACTGCAAAGTGCTCTGCTGAGCGAAGCCGCCCGCTGCGTTAAACCCAGTGGCACCCTGGTCTACGCCACCTGCACACTACACCCTGCTGAAAACGAGGCTGTAATTGAAGCGTTTTGCCGCAACCATCCCACCTGGCAGGTGCAGCCGCCCGCTCCTGGCTTTGGGGACGGGCTAGAGGTGGCTCCCGCTGGCTGGGTGCGCGTCTGGCCCCACCGCCAAAATATGGACGGGTTCTTTATGGTGAGACTTCAGCAGGCCTAGTTTGACCTTCAGAAAACCGCTATTCTGAGGCCTCAAGCTTTTCACGCGAGTCGCCCCAGTAGGCGCTCACAGTAATCACTTCCTGGCTTCCCTTGATCTCCGAGGTCCAGCGATAGACGGTGTTTTTAGGATTCACCCCCACCTCTAACAGCTTGGCCCCCATGTAGTACTCCATCGAGTCACGGGTGCGCTTTTTGAAGAATTCAGACTGATCTTTAGGCACCGTGCGCGATAGGTGGGCCTGGGTATGTTTGGACTGGGGCATGAACGTTCAGTAAAAATAATCAGCTGTTTTTTATAATAACCAGAGAAAGAGACCCGCTGCGGAGTCGATCGCTACGACCTGGCAGAGCAGAGGCGCATCTCAACCTGGTTAGAACCCCCAAGTGCGTTTGGGGCCAGTATCGAGGTGAATGATGTTGGGAATGTTGCCGTAGATGCCCATGCCACCTGGCCAGCTCAGCATCAGCGCGTTGGCCACCTGGCGACCGCTGAGTCCCTGCACCTGAATATCGGCGGCGCGGCCAAACAGATGCTGGCTACGGGAAGCCCCTCCCACCGCTGCATTCACCGCTGGTGGCCGATACCAGGAAGTAATTTGAAAGGAGCGGTCGAGGCGATCGCGCGCGCCCTGAAGTGCCCGAGCTAGGCCAATAATGTTGTCAACGATCGCCTGGGTTTCAGGAATGCGTGTGGCCTCCCGCGTGGCTTCTCCCCAGGTAAAGCTACCGCCCGGAATAATTGGCTGGTCGGTGTAGAACGTCGATGTATTGCCTGGCAGACGAAAGGGACGACCTGAGTACTGGGGCGACGGGGTTGGGGGCGGGGTAGTCGGGGGCGGATACACCACTACTCCAGCCCGCTCGACCCGCGCATGGCCCTGGAACACATACCAAGTATTGATCCCGTTAATGTCGTCTTTGACGTATTTGATGGCGAAGCGAATGTGGCCGTTAAACGACCCCTGGGCATTGGCAAAGGCGTAGCTGCTGAGCACGATCGTTGTGCCCGGCGAGGCGGTGGCCCGCTCGTTAGGGGCCAGTTGGCTGTTGTCGACCGGGCGACGCTTAAACAGAGTGTTAGCAATCACGCGCAGGACAAAGGCATTGGGGTCTGGGCGCGGAAACACCACATCGTTGTCGAGGGTGACAAAGGCGTGGGGGGTATAGACAAACCAGGTGCTCAGGCCATTGACAAAGTCTTCGGGGTTGCGAATGGCAATTTTGATGTGGTTGTTAAAGTTGCCCTGGCTATCGGCAAAGGCGTAGGAGTGCAGGTTGTAGGATTGGCCCCGAGACACGGCTACGGCTTCGTTGGCGTTGAGCAGACCCGAGTCGAGGGGGCGGAGCTTCAGCAGGGTACTGGTATTGATCCACAGCACCGGCATGCCCTCTTGATCTTCGTGGGGGTAGACCACAACGCCATCAGACTCTACCTGGGTATCACGGCTGGGCACAAACCAGGTGTTAAACCCACCGGGGGCGCTATCGCGAAAGGCCACTTTGATGTGACCGTTAAAGCCACCGTTAATATCGGCGTAGGCATACGATTGCAGCGGATAGACGCTGCCAGCAGCGATCGCTACCTGCTCGTTAGCGGCCAGCTGCCCCAGCGACTCTGGCCTCAGCACCAGCGCCGTAGCTCGGTTGACGCGTAAGACTTGATTCACCCTGCATTCCCCACTCTCGCCACGGCCTAATCATATAGCACCATTTTTTAACCCCAAACCATCGGCCCAGGGAAGGGTGCGAGTCGATGGTCTCTACAGACTGAGCCTACTAGCCTCCAGTTTCAGGTTGAACGCGGCACCCTTGTCGGTTCAACCATTCGTCAACGAGTCACCCAACCGATTTAGGTAAGGAAAAGCTAGCCTTCTCCCCTATGCTGAGAAAGCTGCCGCTGGTTGTTTTAACCCTGCTGCCTGACTTCAGCCCCACGCCTTAAAATGTAAGCCCCTGCGCTGAGCCCGTAGCGGCCAGATACACACCATGACTGTCTGGCAAGCCGATCTCCACCGCCCGCCCCTGACCAGCCCCAGCGGCGAACCCCTTTGGGAAATTTTGCTGTGCAGCGACGATTTTGTTTTCAGCTACGGGGCCATGACTCCTCAATCGGCGGTGAACAAAGCTTGGGTGAGCGAGCAAATAGGCATTGCGTTAGAAAAAGCCGGTAGCCCCCCCGAGAAAATTCAGGTGTTTCGGCCCCAGGCGCTGTCGCTGCTAACCGTGAGCGGTAAGGCGCTGGGGATTGCGGTCGAACCGACCCGCCACACCGCTACTCTGCACCAATGGCTCCAGCAGCGGGCCAAGTGGTATCCCACCCAGCCCAATGCCGTCCCCATTCCCTACAACCCGCTGCACATCGAGTCGCCACCGCCCGTGCCGCTACCGGAAAATCTTTGGGGCGATCGCTGGGGTTTCACGGCGCTATCCGCCTACGACTTCGAGCAAACCCTGCCCTACGAACCCATTCCCCTGCACCACCTGCCGCCGAGCTTAATGCCCTCCCGTTTGGGCTTAGCCAGCACCATGCCTATTCCTGGGGTTGTAGTGGATGCTGGACGACAGGCGATGGTCCTGGCCCAGTGGATTCAAGCTAACAATCCCGCTTGGCTGAGTTATGTGCGGGGGGAACCGGATGGATTGATTTTAGAGGCAGGACTGTGCGATCGCTGGGTCTTCACCACCTTCAGCGACCCCGATGTGGCCGCCGCCGGTCAACGCTTCGAGCAGCGTAAACGCGAGAGTCTAGGCCTTCACTTTCTGCTGGTGCGCCCGGATGACTCAGGCATGACCAGCACTGGCCTCTGGCTCTTGCAGCAACCCCAGGTATGATAGGGCAGTCCAGCTCTAGACATTAACTATCATGGCGGCACAGGCACAGATTGGCATCATCGGCGGCAGTGGCCTCTACCAAATGGAAGCCCTTACCGACATCGAAGAAGTTCGCGTTGACACCCCCTTTGGCAGCCCCTCCGACGCCATTATTCTCGGCACGCTGGATGGCACTCGCGTGGCGTTTTTGGCCCGCCACGGGCGCGGCCACACCCTGATGCCCACCGAGCTACCCTTTCGCGCCAACATTTATGCGATGAAATCTCTTGGAGTGGAATACCTGATCTCTGCCTCCGCCGTCGGTTCGCTCAAAGAGGCCGCTAAGCCGCTGGATATGGTAGTACCCGATCAGTTTATCGATCGCACCCGCAACCGAGTCAATACCTTTTTTGGCGAGGGGCTGGTGGGCCACATTACTTTCGGCGACCCGGTTTGCCCGGCCCTAGCCCAGGTGCTCGCCGACGCGGTCGAAGGACTGGAACTGCCCGATGTTGACTTGCACCGGGGCGGCACCTACGTCTGCATGGAAGGGCCTGCCTTTTCTACAAAAGCCGAGAGCCAGCTATACCGCAGTTGGGGGGCAACCATCATCGGCATGACCAATCTGCCCGAGGCTAAACTGGCCCGCGAGGCCGAGATCGCCTACGCCACCCTGGCTCTGGTTACCGACTACGACTGCTGGCACCCCGACCATGACAGCGTCACCGTCGAGATGGTGATCGGCAATCTGCAAAAGAACGCCGTCAACGCCCAGCGGGTAATTCGCGAAGTAGTGAACCGCGTTGCCGCCAATCCGCCTGAGTCGGAAGCCCACTCGGCGCTGAAGTATGCCATCATCACCCCGTTTGATAAGGCCCCTACCGCAACGCTCGACAAACTTAGCCTGCTGTTGAAAAAGTACTTGCCTCAGTAGGGGAGGGGAATACAAGGGGGTTTAGGGTACAGGGTTTAGGGTCTACGGGAAGCCTTACACCCTAAACCTTAGACCTTCTTTCCCGTCCCCCAGAATGAGATCCCGCTCACCCTTCGCCCACAATGCGAAAGCCAACCTCATTGCTGCGGGTGTCGGCCTTGAGACCCGATCGATAGGCCGAACGGCACTGCTGGGGCGGGCTTTGCCATGAGCCACCCCGCACTACCCGCCAGGCATCGTTAGCGGATGTGTTTTGGTTGGGGGAGCACCACTCCTGCACGTTGCCGTGCATGTCGTAGAGGCCAAAGTCGTTGGCTTTGCCAAAAGCCCCAACGGCTGTAGTGGTACCGCGAAACTGGCCGACCGGTTCTTGACGGTAGGGTTTGGTGCCGTTGTAGTTGGCTAGGTCGGTGATGAGGGTTTGGCCCGTGTGGAAAGGGGTGGTGGTTTTGGCACGGCAGGCGTATTCCCACTCGGTCTCGGTGGGTAGGCGGTAGCGCCGCAGACCGGACAGATCGGGATGAGTTTTAATGAGTTCATTGAGCCGATCGCAGAATTCCACCGCCTCCTGCCACGACACCTGCTCTACTGGGCGATCGTTGCCGGTGAAGTAGGCAGGGTTGGGGTCGAGGTTACGATTGACGGAGGGCAGCAGCGCCACCGCCCGCCACTGCCCTTGGGTGATGGGGTGCACGCTCATCCAAAACGAGTCTACGGTGGCAATGGTTTGGGGGGACTGCGAGGGGTCGTGGCCCAGCTCGGTGGGGGGGCACCTAGCACAAACTGCCCCCCCACAATCGGTACCAACCGTAGGGTGACTGGGCCAATGGGGGTCTCCAGCCGCAGGGCTTTGTGGGATGGGGTGGAAAATTTAATCTGCGATCGCCCCATGCCAAACTCATCAACACTCACCGATTCGTAGCTGTAAAGTTCACCCGAGTCCACTGCCTCTAGGGTAGGTGTCTCTGGGTCAGGAGTCGCTGTCTTGGGGGGATCCATAGAGGGTTCTAGGCTTAGTGGCTCTGGGGCAGGGCTTTCCCCTTGCTCTAGGGCCTGTTCCAGGCGATCGGGTAGAGTGGCCAGTTTGGGCATAGCCTGAGAAACATTCCCAGGGGTTAGAGTTTGTAGGGCTGGCACCTGCTGACGCACCGCCATTGCCGTGCCGCTTCCCAATAGCCCTAACCCCGCCATGCGTAGCCAGCGTCGTCGCCCCATCGACCGAGTGCTGAACACTTGAGCGGGTTTATTCACGGTAGCCAAGGCAGCAGGCTGCTTATCGATTGGAATAGAAACCGGCGGCGGGGGTGGGGGACTACCCACAGCCAAACTGCTGAATACGCCCTCAATGCGATGAATCAGCCGATCTAGATCGCGGTGAAAGTCGGGGTCGCAGCGCACCACTGCGCTCTGGCGATGCACCAGACCCCTCAACCCTTCGGGTAGGGTAGCATCTTCGGGAAGCGTAGCCCCGTTCACAAGCACTGGAATGACAAGGCGATCGCGTCGCAGAGCCGCCTCAATTTCTACCCGCACCCAGTCGGAGGGGTTCGCCAATTTAGGCTTGCCGTGAGCATCGGCAACCTTTAACCACTGGTGGTCAATAATCGCTAGCAGCACGGGGCAATGGCTGACTTCTTGCTCTAAATGGTGGCGAAAATCCACTCCAAAGGGAATGGAATCTCCATCCTTAAAGACACTATTTTCGCCAAAATGAGCGACTAAACGGTCATAGATTCGCCCTGCGATGTCAATACTGGTTATTCGACGGTAGGAAATGAAAATAGACTTGGCGTTAGTCATAGGAGTTAGCTGCCAAAAGGAGAATGCACACCTGGTAGCCAAGACAATGGAAGGCAACCAAAAGATTCCAGTTCCAGTAACGTTGTTCAATCCCTTACACAACAGGCCCTACAACATGAACCTTTAACAGTTAGATAAGGGGTCTCACCCCTTATCTAAGGTTCTGGCTATCACCGCATAGGCTAGACATATTCCTAAGTTCATATCTGTCAATAAAATTCTCTTTTCAGGTTTACTCACTAGAATTTTAATTATTTTTTTCGGTTGACTAATGCAATTTTCAATGTTGGTAATCCGAGAAAAATTGCGGCAATTGTTGGTGTTATCAATGCCGCAAATAATTGTTTCCTCTAACGCCTCAACATTCTTTTCCACACCGCCTACGATTGGGTCAGCAAGAGCAGTGAATAGTCTGAGCAGCTATCCCCCTTTACACTGGGATGAGGCCAATATCTTTATTCAATAAGCCCTGTGACATCTGACCCGCGCCTTGTCCCTATTACCCAATACTTCGCCACCCGTGGCTGGCAGCCCCTTACCTTTCAAGCTGAAACCTGGGCCGCTTATCTCGATGGCCGTAGCGGGCTGGTGCAGGTGCCTACCGGGTCGGGCAAAACCTATGCGGCTGTGATGGGAGCGATCGCCGAGATGATCGCCACCCCCACCGCAGGCTTGCAGCTGCTCTATATCACCCCCCTGCGCGCCCTGTCGCGGGATATTGAGCAGGCGATCAAAACCCCGATCAAGGCGATGGGTTGGGGCATTACCGTCGAGTCGCGCACGGGGGATACTAGCTCTGCCCGCAAGACTAAGCAGATGAAGCATATGCCGAATATCCTCATCACCACGCCGGAGTCGCTGGCGGTGATGCTGTCTTACAAAGACGGGGCCAAGCGGTTTAGCACCTTGCAGGGGGTGGTGCTAGACGAGTGGCACGAGCTGATGAGTTCGAAGCGGGGCACCCAGGCCGAGCTGTGTTTGGGGCATCTGCGATCGCTCCAACCCACCCTACGCACCTGGGCGATCTCAGCCACCCTAGGAAATTTGGAAGAAGCGGCTCAAACCGCTGTGGGTCTAAGCGCAGAGCCCGTGATCATTCGCTCGAATCTGAAGCGCAACACGGTGATCAAAAGCATTCGCCCTGAGTCGGTGGATACGTTTCCCTGGGCGGGGCACTTGGGCCTGCGCATGTTCGAAACCCTGGTGGAGGCGTTGGATATTGAGAAATCTACGCTGATTTTTACCAACACCCGCAACCAGTCGGAGCGGTGGTATCAGGCGTTGAACTTTGCCCTGCCAGAGGAGGCCGATCGCATTGCCCTGCACCACGGCTCAATCGATGTCAAAGAGCGGGAGGCGATCGAGGCCGGGGTGAAATCCGGCGACATCAAGTGGGTGGTGTGTACGTCATCGCTGGATCTGGGTGTCGATTTTCAGCCGGTGGAGCGAGTGGTGCAAATCGGCAGCGCGAAGAATCTGGCGCGGCTGTTGCAGCGAGCGGGGCGCAGTGCCCACGTGCCCGAAGGCACTTCAGAAGTGTTCTTTTTGCCCACCAATGCCTTGGAACTGCTCGAAATCTCTGCCTTTCGCCGGGGGTTAGAACTGGGCGACATGGAAACCCGTCGTCCCCAGTACAAACCCTACGATGTGCTAGTGCAGCACCTAGTTACCCTGGCCTGCGGCGATGGCTTTGAGCCGCAAAAGACCTTGGAGAATTTGCGCCAAACCGTCGCCTACGCCGACCTCACCGACGAAGAATACCAGTGGATTTTAGATTTTGTTGAAAACGGTGGTCAATGTCTGGGGGCCTATCCCCGCTACAAAAAAGTAGTGCGAGAAGATGGACTTTTCAAAATCAGTGATGCGAAACTGGCCCGCATTCACCGCATGGGCATTGGCACCATCACCTCCAACACGCCAATCAAAATTGTCTACACCAACCGCAAAGAAATTGGCACTGTAGAAGAGTCGTTTGTGTCGCGGCTAAAGCAGGGAGATGTATTCTTTTTTGCCGGGCGGCAGCTGGAGTATTTTCAAATGAAGGACATGGTGCTCTACGTTAAGGGCACCCGCAAAAAATCTACAGTGACACCCACCTGGGGCGGTGGTCAGCTGGCAATTTCGGATACGCTCAGCCACCATTTGCGCCGTGAAGTGGAGCGGGTGCGAGTGCTCCTCAGCGCCTCCGATAACGCAGTTGCTCTCAAACCGGTGGCAGCCTCCGTTAGCGAGACTAAATCTCCTCAATCCCTCGCCGCAGAAACTCCGTCTGCCACTTCTCTTTTTGAGGGGAGCAAGGGGGATTTTCAAGCGATCGCCAACGACGAAATTCTCACTGTTAAGCCTATTCTCGAAGCCCAGCAGCGCCTCTCAACACTGCCCAGCGCTGATGAATTGTTAGTAGAAAGCTGCAAAACTCGCGAGGGACAGCACCTCTACGTGTTCCCCTTTGAGGGTCGCTTTGTCCACGAAGGGTTAGGGTTTCTTTGGGGCTATCGGTTTGCTAAGCAAAAGACAGCTACTTTTACCATTTCGGTCAACGACTACGGCTTTGAAATTCTTGGCCCCAAGGGGTATCCTTACCAAGATCTATTCTCTAGCGACTTCTTTAGTCTGGAGAATTTGGAGAACGACATTCGCGCCAGCCTCAACATCTCAGAGCTGACCCAGCGCAAGTTTCGCGGTGTGGCTCAGGTGGCGGGGCTGGTGTTTAAGGGCTATCCAGGGTCGCGCAAAACGTCGAGCCAGCTCCAGGTGAGCACATCGCTACTGTACGAGGTATTCACCAAATATGAGCCAGACAATCTGCTGCTAAAGCAGGCCGAGCGGGAGGTGCTGCAAGACCAGCTTGAGACTCACCGATTGGCGAAAACGCTCAGTCGGCTAGATCAGCGATCGGTCGTGTGGAAAGATACTAAACGCCCCTCGCCTTTGGCTTTCCCGCTGCTAGTAGAGCGGCTGAATTCGCGCATGTCGAATGAGACGTTGCTGGAGCGCATTCAGCGCATGAAAGAGCAGTGGGATAGGAAGTGAGGGAATAGCAAAAGAGTCAAGACAGAAGAACGTATCATTCACTTTTCGTGCTTAACTCTTTGTTCTTTTGCCACCAGTAACGCTTCGCTTAAATGCGCCTAGACTTGGGCGGGGACGCTTTCGTAAGCAGATTCGAGGGCGGCGAGCTGGCTGACGAGGGCGGCGATCGCCTCGGGGTTGGCCGCCTTTTGCGAGGTGCTTTGCACCTCGCGGCCCAGCACCGTACAGCCCAGGTGCGAGAGCTGCTGCCGAATGGCCAGCATGACTTTTTGCCCGCCGCCGCCGCTGTGGGTGGCTAGGGCCACGGGCCGCGAGTTGAACAGGGCGCGAAAGTCGTCGGTGCTGACCGAGAGCCAGGCGATCGCATTGCTTAGCACTGGGGGAATAGAGCCGTTGTACTCGGGTGCGCAGATGATTAGGCTCTTGTGTTGCCGCATGGCTTGGGCCAGCTTGAGCAGTCCATCGCCAGCACTGCTGTTCCCCAGGGAGTCATAAAGCGGTATCTGCAACTCAGGCAGGCTAATGACCTCGGCAGCTACCCCGCTGTTAGTGGCTTCGGCGGCAAAGGCGTGGGCCAGATCCAGGTTTTTACCGTTGGTGGCAGATAAGATCAGCATTGTTCTCAGAAGGTGAGGGGGCAACGGGAGCGCTTTCAATTTACCACCGCCGTCTGGTCTCTTCATCAGCTCAGAGGTGGGTCAGAGTAAAGGGTGATTCAGCGGGTGTCGTACTGCCCCAAATAGTGCTCAACCCGCTGGCGGGTGTTGGCGATCGCCAGCCCCTGACTCCAGTATTCGACCATGGCGTGGCCAAAGGCCCAGGCAGCGCGATCGGGCTGGTCGTTGTGGTCGAGCAGTAGCGGCCATAGGGCTAGCAAATCGAGCTGCACCTGGTCGGGGCCAATCACCTTAAACAGGTCGTAGGCGAGCTGGAGCTTGCCCAACACCACGGGCAGTTGCTCCACCGGAATCTGCTCGGCCAGTAGGTAGGCCAGGGCGGGGGAGCCAGTGGTGAGGGTAGCGAGAAACTTCAGCACTGGGCTTTTGAGAAAAGCGGTCACCCCTTGGGTCGTGCTCATCTGCAAACGATAGCGATTGATCAAACGAGCGGTGGCCGTAATTTTGGTCTCGCGATCGCGCAAAAACCGCGCCAGCCGCAGTTCTTTAGCGGGGTCAATCAGCTCGACTAGGGCGGTGGATAGGGCCTCGACATTCCAACCAGGGCGCTCGGCGTTGCGGGTGACCAGGGGCAAAATGCGATCGCACAATTCCCCCAGTTGCTCTTGCCGGTAGCGGGTGGCCTCCCGAATGGAGATTTCTTTAGGGCGACTGCCCCACTGCCAGTCGTAGGGAGGCTGCCACTCCCGCAGGGGCCGCAGTCGATCGACCTGGGTTAGAGCGGTAATGGCGGGCAGATCGGGCACCTCCTCACGCATATCCTGCAATAGATCGGCATCCATTTGCAGGGCCGGATCAAGAGCGGGGGTAACCAGCAGCAGCAGGTCGGCCTCGCGGGCGCAGTCGAGCAGCTGGTCGCGGTAGTCGGTGCGATCTACCTGCTCGTAGCCAGGAGAATCCCACAGGGTGAGGGTTTCGCCCGCTTCACCCTGCCAGCGGTAGGTGCTAATGGTGTCGGTGCTGGGCAGCACATCGACTTCAGCGCGATCGCTGTCGAACAGCGTGTTGATCACACTGCTCTTGCCCGCCCCGGTGCGCCCCACCAGCAGAATGTTGACGGGTTTTTCGGCCACTACATTCACCGGCTCGGCCTGGTCGAGAATCTCTCGCAGAGTTTGAGTTTGGGCCGTGGGCAGAGGCTTTTGGGGGCTGGGCAGGGTCGGCAGTTCGCCGCTGTAGAGCGCTACCGACTGGCGGTACAGGTTCCGCAGGGTGGCCTCTCGCAGCAGCGCATTCAAATTGCCCAAAAGCTGCTGGTTGGCCAGGGCATTGGTGGGTTCGCTCAAAGTGCGAGCGGCGGCGGCGGCGGGGTTGATCAACCACTGCGCCCAGTTCCACGCCTGCCAGAGCTTGCGAGCCGAGGGTTCGACCTGGCGGTAAACTTCATAGCCCTGCACCGCCTGGCCTACGGTCACCTGGCCCAGCACCGGAGTTAGGGTGTCAATCCAGCGATCGACGTCATCCACGGTGCCCCGCAGCAGGCCATAGGCATCGGGGAGATAGATATTAAGCAGTGGGTATTTCACGCCGGGATGGTGGGCCTGGGCTACCGCCGTCACTACTGCGCGGCAGCGCTCCCAAAAAGGGTTCCAGTCTTCCCACAGGGGGGGGTCTTGCTGAGCCGCAACAAGAATGTCTTCCAATGCGGCAGCGGCGGAGCCGACGTTAGGAATACCGACTGGGGCTTCTGCTTCGGTTACCTCATCCAGCTCTTGCTGAACCTGCTCTAGGGCCGCTTCCATCTGCTTAAAGACGGGCTTGGTCCAGCGAGCCAGCAGCCCTCGCCATAGCACTAGCATCAGGACGATCACACCCCAGATCCAGTTCAGCCCCCAGGCGTGAATTTGTGCGCCTGCTGCGGTCAAAATGAATCCGGCGATCGCCACCACAGGCAGCGCCAGCACCGCCCACTGCCAGGGTTGAAGTCGCACCATGGCCCTGTCCCCACATATCCAACGTCTTTAGTGTAAGCAGGGTGCGCTAAACCCAGGTCACAAATCACTAAACGTTAGCCAGAGGGTAAGGGTTTGCGCCTGTATTTCCAAGTGATTTAGTGCAGCGGCAGCTAAAAGCTCACTCAGGATCACTTCTGGAAATTATGCGGAAGCTTGTAGAGCGTAGTAGAGCAGCGGGCGATCATTCACCGTGGCTTGCCCTGTGCGCACCATGCCCAACATCTCCAGCACGTGAATTGATGCGGTGTTGGGTTCATCGACATCGGCTACCACCTGCGCTATACCCAGCTCATCAAAGACATAGAGCAAGACTGCTGCTGCGGCCTCTTGGGCGTAGCCTCGGCCCCAAAGCTGGGGCCGGGTGCCAAAAATCAGGCTGGGCGGCTGATCGGGAACGGCGATTAGCCCAGAGAATCCGGCAATAGTCAAGGATTGGTTTGAGGGGGCAATCGCATCCTCGACGCGCTCAAAAGACGGGCGCTCAAAAAACAGCCACAGCCCGTAGCCCTGCTGGGTAAAGCTCTCGTCGCTGGCCGCCAAAAAGTCGTTGGCCTCCTGCCGCGAAATCGGGCGATCGTCAAAGAGAAACCGCCGCATGCCTGGGTCAGTCCACAGCACATGCACCGCATCGAGGTCGTCCATGGTGCTGGGTCGCAGTATCAGGTGCTCGGTGTGTAGGATCTGGCTCATGGCCTGGGTCGTAGCTTCGATGCGCTAGGCGGGCTGAGCCAACGGCAGGTCAGCGGACTGGCAATCGCCCTCGGGCTGCACTGCTCGCTCCGTTACTGGCAGCGGCTTGCGGCCATAGCTCAGCTGGTTGAGCCAAAACACATCCTCGGTGCGCACCCGTTCAAACCCGGCATAGCCCAGCCAGGCATCCACATTGCCCTGGCCGTAGTCGCGAATAAAGGGTTCCTCAAAAATGGTGCTGAGCCAGTCGGCAGCCCGCAGGGTGCGCTGGTTGCCGTCGAGCACCAGCATTTGCCCACCGGGCGTCAGTAGCCGAAACGCTTCTGAGAGAATGGTTTTAGCCACCGCCGGGGGTGTTTCGTGGAACAGGAGTGTAGCGCACACTACATCAAAAGATGCAGCGGGTAGCCCCGTAGCCATAGCATTGCCGTGGCGAAAGGTTACATCCGCCGTCGCCGCTTGGGCTTTATAATCGGCCATCACCAGCATCTGAGGCGACAGGTCGAGACCAATCACTTCGGCATTGGGAAAGTGGCGTTTGAGCATCAGCGTGGTGGTGCCCGTGCCACAGCCCAGGTCTAAAATCCGCCGAGGCTCACCGTTGACGGCCTTCACAAGGCTTTCTCGCACCCAGGTTTCGCCGGGAGGCAGCACGTACTGGGTAATGGGGTCGTAGGTGAGGGCGGCATCGACATTCAGGTAGCCGTTCTTAATGCCGTGGAAGTTGCTGATCTTGTAATAGTTGGGATACACCACCTGGGGATTGGTAAACTCGGCCGCCCCAGATTCCCAGTCAATGCTATCGCGCAGCCGCAGCAGGGCATCGCGATCGACCAGGTGCGAAAGAATCGGCGCGAAGAACTGCTCAAACAGGGTTTTAGACTGGGATGCCATAGATCAATACCAACGCCGCGCAAACTCTCCTTAGAGTAACAAGTTCATTTATCTCTCGCCAAGAAAAAAGGAGCGATCGCTAATTCTTCAGCCCAGGCAGATCAACGCAGGGAGCAATGAGCGCAGCCCTAAATCGGTGATGGCAAGCATTATGTCTCTCAACCGCCCCATGAAGCTGTCACGCATTACCCACAATAGATATGGCCAACGTCAAGGATGGGGCAAACACGATGAGTCACGGGGGAAAAGCAGTCCCGTTTACGTTACCGGGCTATAAACTACGCTCTGGCTCCACCCGCGATCGCACCACCGTAGTCAAGTTTATGGAGCGCACCTATGGCGAGCTTGACCCTCAGCAACCCACAGGCCACATTGCCGCCACGGTCGATCGCTTCCTTGGTCGAGAGACGCCCCTCTGGTGGGTGGATGTGGATTCTACCGCTAGTTCCCTCGCTGCTCCGGTGGGAACGATCTGGCTCGGGCAAGCGACCGATCAGCGCAGCGGTGTTCTGCATCCCTACGTGCTGATGCTTTACGTTACCCCCGAGCATCGGCGGCAAGGTATCGCCACGGCCCTACTTGCGGTGGCTCATGAATGGGCGCAGCAGCAGGGACACAGGCAGATTAGCCTACAAGTGTTTAGCGGCAACCAGGCGGCTCAGGCGCTATATCAATCTCTCGGCTATTACCCTGAGGCCATTCTGCTGAAGAAGGAACTGGACTCAGCCGCTAGCGAAACCCCTTAAAGTTGCCAGTCGCTGGCCGGTTACGAGAAGCGAAGAAGTTAAATGCGTTTTAGCGCTGATACCAGGCCGCCAATGCCAGGGCCAGCCCATCTGCCGCATCGTCAGGACGGGGAATGCGCTCTAGGTCCAGCTCTCGGGCCACCGCCTGCTGCACCTCAGACTTATCGGCATTGCCGTAACCCGTCAGAGCCTGCTTTACCTGGGCCGGGGTAAACTCCACAAAGGGCATGCTGTGCTGAGCCAGCACCAGCATCACTACCCCGCGCGCCTGGGCCACCAAGATCGTGTTGCCCATGCGGTAAAAAAAGAACTTTTCGATCGCCACCAAATCCGGCTTATACAGCTCTAGCAGGCTGTGCAAGTCAGTATAGATGGTGCAGAGGCGATCGCCCACCGGAGTCTTGGCGGGCGTTTCGATCACGCCAAAGTCAACCACCGCTGCCTCGGCATGGGTGCCCGAGGCAGCGGGTGCCGAGAGATCGGCCCCGTCGATTACCCCAAACCCCAGAATGGCTAACCCTGGGTCAAGCCCGAGAATGCGCTGACCCACAGTAGTGCTTACCGAGCCCCCACAGGCTGGCGACCGTTGACCGCCGCATCGGGGTCGGCCAGGCCAAACACCTTGCAGAACACTTTCTCGACTTTGTAGCCTGAGTCGATGCTCTCTAGTGGGTCTTTGCGCAGGCGGTGGCGCAGGCAGAGCACAATCACCCGCTTGATGTCGTCGAGGGTGACTTCGGTGCGGCCCTCGTAGGCAGCGATCGCCTTGGCGGCCCGGTTGGTGACAATGTCGCCTCGCAGCCCGTCTACATCTAGCTCTGAGCACACTTCAGAGATGCGCACCCGGTCTTCGTAGTCGAGGTTGACCGAGGCCAGCCGCTGCTGCGCCTCCACCAGTTTGACCTGGAGCGCTTCCTGCTCGGCCTGGTGCTTGGTCAGGTAGGCGGCGGGGTCTTGGTCAAACTCAGAGCGCTGCTCTACAATCTGCACCCGCAGCTCGGGGTCGCGCACGGTACGAATCTCGGCGTGCATACCGAAGCGATCGAGCAGCTGAGGCCGCAGTTCCCCTTCCTCGGGGTTGCCGGAGCCCACCAGCACAAACTGGGCCGGGTGGCGAATAGAGATGCCTTCGCGCTCTACGGTGTTCCAGCCCGAGGCGGCGGAGTCGAGCAGCACGTCGACGAGGTGGTCGTCGAGCAGGTTGACCTCGTCTACATAGAGAATGCCGCGATTGGCCTTGGCTAGCAGACCCGGCTCAAAGGCTTTGACGCCTTCGGACAGAGCTTTCTCAATATCAATTGTGCCGCAGACTCGATCTTCGGTGGCCCCCAGGGGTAGATCGACCATGGGCACTTTCTTTAGCGCTACGGGCAGGTCGTCGGTATTGCGCTCGGCCCACACGTCGCGGTCCTGGGGCGAACGGCTGAAGGGGTCATCGGCCACAACCTCGATTTCGGGCAGCAGATCGGCCAGGGCGCGAATGGTGGTGGATTTGCCGGTGCCGCGATCGCCCATGATCATCACCCCGCCAATTTTGGGGTCGATGACGTTGAGCAGCAGGGCCAGCTTCATGTCGTCTTGGCCAATCACGGCGGTGAAGGGAAATACCGCGCGGCGAGCGGGGGCAAAGGTGGCCGAGGGGGTCGCAACAGAAGAATTCACAGGCGTTTCAAAAGATGACGGCAAAATTTAAGAGTGTCTTCCATTGTGCCACAGTACCTGCGCTCCTTTGGCTGAGCACGACGCAAAAGAGCGATTCTCACTGGCTGCTGGCTATGGCATGGCCGAGAGGGCTAGTGTATGTCGATTCTAAAAAGGAGGCTGAAGCTAAAGAGAACTTAAGCGATCACTGACCAAAGTAGAGGGGTTTATACTGAGTTATTCTATTTGATCATCCGCAAAGGGGTATTAGGTGGAAAGTTTTCCTCTAATAACGAGCTGGGCTTCATCTCTTTTATAAATAGTGTGATGCTTTATCCGTTTTGGAGCATGACAGAAAATAGAGCTGGAAGTAGCGGAGTTTTAGAATCTCTTGGAGCAATGGAGTTTTTCGCTACCTCAGCAATTGTTGCTGCCTTTATTATAGGCGTTGCACTGTATTGTCGGTCACTACAAAAGTGCCTATCGTTAGTTCAGCCTAGTTGCCAAGCCATGAGCCCTAAAATGGTGTGGCTCATGTTTGTGCCGTTTTACAACATCGTCGAGGACTTTTTCATCATTCTGAATGTCACGCGATCGATAAAACAAGAAGCTCAGATCAATCAGAATTTAGAAGTAGTGAATAGATTTGGTAGGGTGTCAGGTCTTGGTTGGTGCATCGCTCAAGTTGTTGCGCTGTCTCCATCGTTCATTGGGGAGGCTGCTGGTTTCATTGCTCTGATTCTTTGGGTTGTTCATTGGCGTTTGATTATAAAAGTGAATGCTCTCTTGATGAGCGATAGTCTTGAGGCAAAAGCTACGCAGGTTGAGTTCAATTAGCTAACGCAGCCTGAAGCACTTTTTAGGTGGTCAAAATACTGAAAGCTAAAGAACTATGCAATACGTATTAATTATTCATGAAGTTGAAGATTATGATTTATGGAAGAAGATTTTCGATGATGCCTCCGACATAAGAAGGGAAGCTGGGGAGAAAGCGTATCAGCTCTTAAAGTGTGACAATAATCCTAACAAAGTGGTGCATTTCTCATCTTGGACATCAATAGAGAATGCCAAGCAATTTTTTGAATCTCCTAAACTTGTGGAAATAAGAGCTGATGCTGGAGTAAAGTCTCCTGACTTCATATATTTAGATCAACTAGAGTCGGGTGTTTTGTAGAGGCGTAAGCTGTTCTGTACCTTGTTACGCATTGAAACTTGAACGGGCATTGGTCGTCTTTTTGTTCCATAGTGAGATTAGTCATCTAGGTGATTAGTAAAAACATTTACTCTCAGCACTATGGCAAACTTTCCACCCGATTTTCTCTGGGGAGCCGCCACTGCTTCCTACCAAGTTGAGGGAGCCTATCAGCAGGATGGCAAAGGCCCATCCATCTGGGACATCTATTCCCATCTGCCTGGCACAACCTATCAAGGTACCAACGGAGACATCGCGGCAGACCACTACAACCGATACGAAGAAGATGTTCGGTTAATGGCAGAGCTGGGGCTGCGCTCCTACCGATTTTCGATCGCCTGGGCACGCATCTTCCCCAACGGCATTGGCGAGGTCAACCCCGAAGGAATTGCATTCTACAATCGCCTAATCGACGAGCTGCTGAAATATCAGATCGTTCCCTTTGCAACGCTCTATCACTGGGACTTGCCTCAGGCACTACAAGATATTGGCGGCTGGGAAAATCGAGCCGTTGCCGATGCCTTTGCCACTTACGCCAAAACTTGTTTTGAGCAGTTTGGCGATCGCGTCAAATACTGGATCACCTTCAACGAAGTCATCAACTTCATCATGCTCGGCTATCGCGATGGCCTGCATCCGCCCGGCGTTAAAGACGAGCGCAGAGCCGTAGAAGTCACCCACATTGTCAACATTGCCCATGCCAAAGCGATCGCTGAGTACAGACAACTAGTTCGCGAGGAAAAAATTTTGGAGGGCAAGATTGGCATGGCCCACGTCCTCCTGCCCGGCTTTCCCATTAGCGATCAACCAGAAGACATTCAAGCCTGCGAAAATTATGAGGTTATGGACCACCATTGGTTCTATGATCCGGTTTTACGGGGAAACTATCCCCAGACCATGTGGGACTACTACCAAAACAAATGGGGTGCGCCAACGGTATTCGAGGGCGATTTAGCGCTTCTAAAGCAGGCCCAAAGTGACTTCATTGGCGTCAACTATTACCAGAGCACATTTCTCGCCCACAACCCTTTAGATGGAGTTGGCTCGACCACGGTAAACACTACCGGCGAAAAAGGTAGCCAAGAAGAAAGTGGCATTCCTGGCCTGTTTAAGCGAGTCATCAACCCCAACATTGAATATACCGACTGGGATTGGGCAGTTTATCCAGAAGGGCTGTATGAAGGCATGAAACGGATTCAGGCAAGATACGGCAACATTCTCATCGTGATTACCGAAAATGGCATCGGGGCAAAGGATGCGATCGCTGACAATGGCGAGATTTTAGACTATCCCCGCATTGAGTATCTAGAGCAGCATATTCTGGCCTGCAAGCGGGCGATCGACGATGGCATTCCTGTATTTGGCTACTTCGCCTGGTCCTATATCGATCTGTTGAGCTGGTTAAACGGCTATCAAAAGCAGTACGGATTTGTCTACGTCGACCGAGAAAAAGACCTAGAGAGGCGCAAAAAACAGAGCTATTTTTGGTATCAAAACGTGATTCAAACCAATGGAACGGAACTCTAAGCAAATAAAAAAGGTGCGCAATGTAGACCATTGACACACCCTATGAATGAACTAAGATTCTGCTAGCGTTCCAACAATTTCAAAGTGCCAAGAGCTGATCTAATGCATCCAGCGCTTCACACTTGGGCGGGGCTGGAACCAATCGCTTAGTCGGAGCAGGTTGTGCTTCACCATAGTTGGGCAGAGCAGTCTCCCGACCGGCAAAACTGTCTCCCCTCTCAGGCGGGCGACCGTAGAGGTAGTCGTCACAGTAGCGGCGAAACACGGCCTCTACAGCAGCGCGGGCGTTCTTAAGCCCCCACTCAGCGGCAATGAGCTCGGCTTTTTCGAGCACATCCTGGCTTAGGCGAACCTTATTGTCGTGGCGGGTGGGGCGACCCGAGTTGGGGACGTGTTGAGTTACTTGGTGGTCATGCATAGTTGGGTATCCCCGGTCATCAAGAACAAGCCGCGAACGTTGGCAAATTGAGGGTCGCCCATGACGGCAAACAGATCGTGCCCTTGCAGGCGATCGGCGATCAGGTGGGAGCCACCGCCGGTCACCAAAAAGCGCGTCACTCTGGGCATATAGGGGGTGTACTGGGCTTTCACAGTCTGGAAGATGCCCTTAAACCACGGGTCTAAATATTCATCGAGCCAGTCAGCCCAGGCCAAGCCCGTATCGGCGTAGACGTGGTCAGTGCGAAAGCCATCCATGACGATGCAGGGATCGGCGCTACTGCCCAAGAGGTCGGTGAGACGATGGTCAAAGCTGATGGCTGTAGCCAATTCGTAGGTGCCACCGCGATCCATGATGTTTTCGTCGATGACTTCGCCATCGGCATCAACCAGGCGAGTGAGCCAGGTGCCGCCGCCAATATCGACCACAATGATGTAGCCCTGTCCGGGGATAATGCCCTGGGCCTTGGCATAGTGGTAGGACCCCATGCCCTCACGGCCTACCTCCACCGATTCGACCTTGACGCGAAACTCAATGTCGTTGCGAATGAACTCGTGAACACCGAGCAGCTGAGCCTGGATATCTTCGCCGTTGCGAGCCGGATCGGGGGTAGAAACATGGAGATCGAGGCTGTAGTCAGACACGTCGCCAGCCAGGGGCTCAAGGCAGGCATAGAGGTGCAGCTTGGCCAGTTCCACCTTATTTTCGATGACGGTTTGCTGCTGGCGACGGTATTTGTAAGCCTGGGCTCCAAAGTGATAGCGACGGCCATCAGGCAGCTCGATCAAGGGAGAGGCTTCTGAGAAACTGACGGCATCGCGCCCTAGGGGCAGCTGGTAACGCACCGAGCGAATGGCCTTGGGATGGCCACTGCCGGCAAAGAATTTGAGGTCGTAGTTGCCGGCATCGAGGGCAAGCACCGGGATGGTGGCGCTGGCCGCCTGGGTGCCGCGAGCCTTGGCCGAACGAGTCGCACCAGCGGCGGAGCGGCTGCGGGAGGCGGTAGTCGTGGTCATAGGAAACTCTCGTGGGGGATATCAGGTCAGCGGTGCGTTAGGCTACCGTCACAGCAAAATTGGGAACGGTTGTACCCATAAGTACGCATGAACTAACACTAATGCATTTGTACTATCCTGACAAGGGTATAGTTCAGGATTCAAAGGGGCAGACATTCCTTAAAATTTGTGGGATCTTTGTTTGGGCTTAGGGCGATCGCCCTACAGTCTCTAGGTAGCAAACTCGTTGGATGGAGACCCGGGTTATGGATGGGTGCACAGTCACAGATCTAACAGTTCACGGACAGCGCAACTGCTTTCAGTTCGGCCCTGAGCAGATGGAGGCGCTGCAGCGAACCGGGGTCTCGGTGCAGCTAGAGCCGGGCACCAATATTGTCAAAATTCGCTCGAGCTCCCTTGGCAATGGGGTCGAGGCCCCGCGCAATGAGCCGGTGGTGGTGCTGTGGATCTACGGCGGTCAGGTAATCAACCAAAAGACCAACGTGCCGGTGAATGCCACCTGGGTATCGCTCAACGGCTACGACGACGCCTTGGTAATGGAGGTGGTGGAGTCCGCTACCCTTTGCGCCTTTTTCTTTGATACCTATTTAGAAGACAACGACGAAGAACTGACCCTCTCGATCGTGCGAATTTAGCGGAGCGGTTAGGGATACTACCATGGCAACTCAATCACCTTCTCTGGCGCAGGCCGTGGCGCTGCTGCTGGCCACAGTAGCGGTTTCGCCGATCGCCGCCGATCGCCTTCTCGCTCAAGCCCCAGGCACCCTTCCCGACAACGTCTCGATTCCCACTGAGCTACCGGCAGATGCAGTGCTGCGCCTCGACGGCTCTAGCAGTATGGTGCTAGTTAACGAAGGCCTGCGCGATCGCTTTCTCAAACGCTTCCCCAATGCCTCAGTGGAAATGGAAACCAGCCGCACCGATGCAGCGCTGCGGGCGTTGATCGATGGTGAGCTAGATATTGTGGCCACCGGGCGGCCGTTGACTGCCGCCGAACGCAGTCAAGGTCTAGTGGAAGTGCCCATTGAGCGCGAAAAAATTGCCGTAATTGTCGGCACTGAGAACCCCTTCGACGGCAGCCTGAGCTTTGACCAGTTTGCCCGAATGTTTCGCGGCGAAATTAGGAACTGGGCAGAGGTCGGCGGTGACCCTGCTCGCATTCGCGTGGTCGATCGCCCCAACTACAGCGATACCCGCATCGCTCTGAGTCGCTATGCCGCTTTTGACGGAGCCTTCTTTGGCACTGGCTCCACTGCCGACCCCATCGATGACGATGACACCGAGGCCGTAATCGAGGCTCTGGGTGCTGACGGCATTGGCTACGCGGTGGCATCCCAAGTGCTGGGCCGCAGCGATGTGCGGGTTTTAGCCCTGCACCAAACGCTGCCCAACGACCCTCGCTACCCCTACTCCCAGCATCGGGCCTACGTCTACAACGCCGAAAACCCCACCCCCGCCGCCCTGGCCTTGCTCGGTTTTTTTATGAAGGTGCCGGGGCCGACTAGCGCTGCCGCCGCCGCAACCAAGGCAGCAGAACCGACAGCAACACCCTCGCCTAAAACTACTGCCGCGATCGCGACTCCAGCCCCGACTGCGACCCTTGAGTCCACCGCTACCTCCGGACAGGACACCGCTTTAGCACCCTCCGCTGGCACCACAACAGAGGCCGCTTCATCAAGGCGTTTTCCCTGGTGGCTGTTGGGCATTCCTATTTTGGGCGGGCTGCTATGGTGGCTGCTCAAGGGTAAGCGTAAACCAATGGCGTCACGTGCAGTAGCTCCGGCAGCAGTCCCGTTAACAGCTCTGGTAGCAGTCCCGACGCCCCCTACAGCAGCTTCGGTAGACGATGTGGCCATAGCCCCTGTGCTAGATCCAAAAACAGCCCAGCCCGCCCCTGTAAGAGACGTCGCTGCTGTTGTCTCTAAAACTTGCGCAATTCAAACCATAACCGTGCATAGTCGTCGCAACGCCGTCCTGCTCAGGGGCGACCAGATGCAGTACCTACAGGATCAGGTTGCCGCCACCGACAGCCTCGATCCTGGCTCCTACATCCTTCGCATTAAAGCAGGCACTTTTAACTACGGTAATGACACCAAACGTGGCGAGCCCTGGGTACTGCTGTGGATCTACGGCGGCCGAGTCTCAAATTTGAAAACTGGCGTCTGGGTCAACGGCACCTGGTCTACCCTCAACGGCTACGCCGACACCCTTTCCCTCGAGGTCGATGAACCTGCCCAGCTCTGTGCCTTTTTTATCGACACCTTTCCCGAAAACAACACCAGCGCCATCACTCTGTCGGTCATCCGACTTTAAGAGCCGGATCCTAATAGAAGGTCAGACGATTTTAACCTTAGCGAGTTCACCGATAAGGCTCTAATCTATGCGCCCCACTGCCCCTCAACCGACGCCACCCTGCCCCCGGCTGAGGTCTAGCCTATAGGGATCATTTAAAACCGCTAGCGTGTTCCAAGTCACATTCCGCCACAATATTTTCGTCAACCCCTTGTCAAGCGGTACCCTCAGGCTCACACTGGAAATGTGAAACAGACGGTGTAAAACGAGCCAGTTTGTGGGCTTATTGAGGGAATCTTGTGAAATCAGTTCTGGCCATAATTCTAGGGGGCGGTGCCGGCACTCGCCTTTATCCATTAACTAAATTTCGGGCTAAGCCAGCGGTTTCTTTGGCCGGTAAATATCGCTTAATTGATATTCCCGTAAGCAACTGCATCAACTCCGAAATCCACAAAATTTACGTACTGACCCAGTTCAACTCCGCCTCGTTGAACCGACATATTGGTCGTGCCTACCAGTTTTCGCAGTTTACCGAAGGCTTTGTGGAAGTGCTGGCGGCCCAGCAAACCCCTGAGAGCCCCAGCTGGTTTCAGGGCACCGCCGACGCCGTGCGCAAATACCTGTGGCTGTTCGACTCCTGGAATGTAGAGGACTTCATCATCCTCTCCGGGGATCACCTCTATCGCATGGACTACAGCCTGTTTGTGCAGCGCCACCGAGCCACCAACGCCGACATAACCCTGTCGGTGGTGCCCATTGGCTACAAGCAAGCCTCCGACTTTGGCCTGATGAAGGTCGATGGCACCGGGCGCGTAGTCGACTTTAGCGAAAAGCCCAAGGGCGAAGCCTTAGAGCAGATGAAGGTTGACACCACTTCCTTGGGTCTGAGCCCCGAGCAGGCCGAAGATAAGCCCTTCATTGCTTCGATGGGCATCTACGTGTTCAAAAAGCAGGTGCTGATCGACCTGCTGCGCAAAAATCTCGACCAAACCGATTTCGGCAAAGAAATCATTCCGGCCTCGTCGCGCGATTACAACGTGCAGGCCTACCTATTCGATGGCTATTGGGAAGACATCGGTACCATTGAGTCTTTCTACGAAGCGAATTTAGCGCTGACTCAGCAGCCCTACCCTGACTTCAGCTTCTACCACGAAGACGCGCCCATCTACACCCGCGCTCGTTACCTGCCACCTAACAAGTTGCAAGACTGTCAAATCACTCAGTCGAGCATCACCGAGGGCTGCATTCTCAAAAACTGCCGCGTGCACCACTCAGTAGTGGGGCTGCGTCAGCGCATCAACGCCGACTGCGTGATCGAAGACTCGCTGCTGATGGGGGCTGACTACTACGAGCCGCTGTCGGAGAGCAGCCAGCACCTGACTCGGGGCAAAATTCCCATGGGCATTGGTGAAGGCTCGGTGATTCGCCGCGCCATTATCGACAAAAACGCCCGCGTTGGCCGCAATGTGCAGATCGTCAACAAAGACGATGTGCAGGAAGCTGAGCGCGAAGATCTGGGCTTTTACATTCGCAGCGGCATCGTCGTGGTGCTGAAGAATGCGGTGATTCCCGACGGCATGATCATCTAAGGCCGGGTATCCGGTGACGCGAGATCAGATCCCTGTGCCCCTGTTGATGCTGGTGGGTATTCCCGGCAGCGGTAAATCAAGCTGGGCCAGGGATTTTGTCTTGACGCATCCTCGCTACCGCGTTGTATCCACCGATAGTCTTCGTGCCCAACTCTATGGTGACGAAGCTATTCAGGGCGACTGGCTACGAATTTGGCAGCAGGTGGTCACTCAGTGGCAGCAGGGGGTCGCGGCCATTCACCGGGGCGAGTTAGAGGGCGTAATCTACGACGCCACCAACGCGCGGCGACGGCATCGGCGCGAGACGCTCGCAACCGCCCGCCAGGCTGGCTTTGCCCCCATCATCCTAGTCTGGTTTGATCTGCCCCTAAGCCTGGCATTGGAGCGAAACCGGGGGCGATCGCGCCAAGTCCCCGCCAACATCATTGCCACCATGCACCGCCAGCTCCAGGGAGCGCCGCCATCCATACAAGAGGGGGTAAATAGGGTGCTGGTTTTGGGGCCAGATCGGTATCCTGCTTTACCATCTCAATCTGCTGACCCGCTACGCTAATGCCTGGGGATCGCGGGACCGCTGGGGCTGAGGCCGCCGTGGCACAACCCTGTCCGTAAGCCTCGCTTCGCGTCTAAACCCTCACCGCCGATTTTCAGAATTCTATTGAGTTGCCCATGAACGTTCGTGCGATCGCCGCCGCTAGTCTCTGTTTACTGCTGTTTAGCGGGTGTCGAGCACCGGAGAGTTCCCAAACTGAAACCGGCACTGACACAGCAGCCGCTGACGACACCCTGCGGCTGCTCTATTGGCAGGCCCCCACCATTCTCAACCCCCACTTTTCCAGCGGGTTCAAAGACGCCGAGGCTAGCCGTATTACCCTCGAACCCCTGGCTAGCTTTGATGCCGAGGGCAACATGGTGCTGTTCTTAGCCGCCGAAGAGCCTACCCTCGACAACGACGGCGTGGCCGCAGACGGCACCTCCGTCACCTGGAAACTGAAAGAAGGGATTACCTGGTCAGACGGCACCCCCTTCACCGCTGAGGATGTAGCGTTTACCTACGAATTCATCGTCAACCCCGAGGTAGCAACAGTCAATGCCGGTACCTACGAGCTGGTGGAACGGGTAGAGGCGATCGACGACACCACCGTGCAGATCACCTTTAAGGAACCCAATCCCGCCTGGTATCTGGTGTTCACCGGCACCGAGGGGATGGTGCTGCCCAAGCACATCTTTGAAGACTACAACGGCCCCAATGGTCGTGAGGCCCCCGCCAATACCATGCCCGTGGGCACTGGCCCCTACCGAGTTACCAGCTTTACCCCCGGCGACGTGATTGTCTTTGAAGCCAACCCCAACTACCGCGACGCCGACCAACTTGCCTTTGGCCGCGTAGAGCTGAAGGGCGGCGGCGACGCCACCTCGGCAGCGCGGGCGGTACTACAGACGGGCGATGTCGACTACGCCAACAACCTCCAGGTCGAGGCCGCCATTCTTGAACAGCTAGAGGCGGCGGGCCAGGGCGAGGTGGTGACCAACTTTGGTTCGCTAGTCGAGCGGGTCATCATCAACTTTACCGACCCCAACCAGGCCACCGCCGGCGGCGAGACTTCTAGCACCGAGTTTCCGCACCCCTTCTTTAGCGATCGCCTGGTGCGCCAAGCCATTAATCTGGCCCTCGATCGCGACACCATTGCCGCCCAGATTTACGGCCCCACTGGCCAAGCCACCACCAATTTTCTCGTCGCCCCCGGCCCCTTTGCCTCAGGCAACACTAGCTACGACTATGACCCCGAAGCCGCCGCTGCCCTGCTCGACGCAGCAGGCTGGGTCGACAACAACAACAACGGCACCCGCGACAAAGACGGGCAAGAAATGCAGGTGGTCTTTCAAAGTTCGGTGAACCCGGTGCGCCAGAAAACCCAGGAGATTGTCAAACAATCCCTAGAGCAGATTGGCATCGGGGTAGAGCTAAAAAGCATCGACGCCAGCGTCTACTTCTCAGGCGACCCCGCCAGCCGCGAAACTCTCGAGCGCTTCTCCGCCGACCTGCAAATGTTTGCCACGGGCAACACCAACCCCGACCCCGGCTCCTACATGCAAACCTACACCTGCGACGAAATTGCCCAAAAGGCCAACAACTGGTCGGGCAGCAACTACGCCCGCTACTGCAACCCCGAGTACGACGCCCTCTGGCAACAGGCCGCCGCCACCCTCGACCCCGAAGAGCGGCAAGACCTGTTCATTCAAATGAACGATCTGCTAATCGAAGATGCCGCCGTCATGCCCATCGTCCACCGTGCCGATGCCTCCGGCGTCAGCAACCGCCTCACCGGCATCAACCTCACACCGTGGGATCTCAGCACCTGGAACATCGCTGACTGGAAGCGGCCCTAGAGGGGTAAAGGAGTGGGTGGGTGGATGGGTGGATGAGTAAAGACCGCTGATCACCCATCTCTGTCCTTGAAAATCCGTCGCTCCCTACCTACCCATTCACCCCTTACCCATCCACCCCTATGCCCGAAATTCGCTTCCAAATCCAGTGGCCCGACGGCAACCAAGACACCTGCTATTCCCCATCCCTGGTGGTGAAAGATTACTTTGCCCCCGCCACCAGCTATCCCCTGACAGATTTTGTGGAGCGATCGCGCACTGCCCTGACCATCGCTAGCGATCGCGTGCAGGCTAAGTACGGCATGCCCTGTAGTTTGGCTCTGAGCCAGCTGCGCCAGATCGAGGCCGCCGCCAGCCGTTACGATCACCTATCCACACCTACGGTGACGGTGATTCAGTTCTTGGAATAGCCAAGCTCAAAGAGAATTTCAGAAATTCTGGCAAGTCGTTTGACAAAAGCCCCCCCAGGCCGCACTATAGAAATTGCCTAAGCCATGGGCCTGTAGTTCAACTGGTTAGAGCACCGCCCTGTCACGGCGGAAGTTGCGGGTTCGAATCCCGTCAGGCCCGTTTATTTAATAAAGAGCTTTTGCGCTCCGGATGTTGCATTCGGGGCGCAAAAGCTCTTTAAGGCTAGGCGGTCATTTCAGGGTCAGGGGGTTAGACTAGTGAACAGCCCATCCGGTATCTGGCGATACTAGCGTCGGGTAAAGTTTCGCTGAGTTAAACCGTCTATGACCCTACGTTTTCCTGGCAAGCAGGCTGCCCTCCGCCCCCGCACTGGCGCAACCGCCACGGGTGTCATGACTATTGGCTGGTTTTTGCTGCAAACCCTGATGCCGCTGCCCCCTGCCCTTGCCCAGGCCGAGGGCGAGCCTGAAGGGCTGACCTATGGGCAGTTTTTAGAAAAAATTGAGCAGGGCCAGGTCGAACAGGTTGACTTAGACGAAACCCGAGGCATTGCCTACGTCACCCTAGACGGTGCCGCCGAAGACGCCGAACCTGAACAGGTGGCGCTGTTTGCTGGAGAGCGCAACGCTGAGCTGATTCGCCGCCTGCGTGCTAACGATGTCGATGTAGAGATTCGCGACTCGTCGAGCAGCGGTGCCCTGGCATGGCTAGCCACCAACTCGCTGCTGGCGCTGATTCTGATTTTTGGCCTACTGCTGCTGCTGCGGCGATCGGCTTCGGGGGCAGGCAACGCCATGAGCTTTGGCAAGTCAAAGGCTCGCTTCCAGATGGAGGCTAAAACCGGCGTCGTGTTCGACGATGTGGCCGGTATCGAAGAGGCCAAGGAAGAGCTGCAAGAGGTAGTCACCTTCCTCAAGAGCCCTGAGAAGTTTACGGCCATTGGAGCGCGCATTCCCAAAGGGGTGCTGCTGATTGGTCAGCCCGGTACCGGTAAAACTCTGTTGGCTAAGGCGATCGCGGGCGAAGCCGCCGTCCCATTCTTCAGCATCTCCGGTTCTGAATTTGTGGAAATGTTTGTGGGCGTGGGCGCATCGCGGGTGCGCGACCTATTCCGCAAAGCTAAAGAGAATGCTCCCTGCATTGTCTTCATCGACGAGATCGATGCTGTGGGTCGCCAGCGGGGCGCGGGCATCGGCGGCGGCAACGACGAGCGTGAGCAAACCCTCAACCAGCTGCTCACAGAGATGGATGGCTTTGAGGGCAACAGCGGCATCATTGTGATCGCCGCCACCAACCGGGTGGATGTGCTCGACCTGGCGCTGCTGCGTCCGGGCCGCTTTGACCGTCAGGTGGTGGTTGACCTGCCTACTTACAAGGGGCGGCTGTCAATTTTGGAAGTGCACGCCCGCAACAAGAAAATCGAGCCCGAGGTTTCTCTTGAGGCAGTGGCGCGACGCACTCCTGGGTTTTCTGGGGCGGAGCTGGCCAACCTGCTCAATGAAGCGGCCATTCTCACCGCTCGCCGCCGCAAAGAGTCGATGGGCATGGTTGAAATTGAAGATGCGATCGATCGCATCACCATTGGCCTCAGCCTCACCCCCCTGCTCGACAGCAGCCGCAAGCGCATGACCGCCTACCACGAGGTCGGCCACGCCCTGCTCACCACTCTGCTCACCCACTCTGACGAGCTGAACAAGGTGACGATTATCCCGCGATCGGGCGGCATTGAGGGCTTTACCCAGTCGCTGCCCAACGAAGACATCATCGACAGTGGCCTTTACACCCGCAACTGGCTGATCGATCGCATTACTGTAGCCTTGGGGGGCTTTGCTGCCGAGGCCGAAGTGTTTGGCGACGACGAAACCACCACCGGAGCCAGCGGCGACATTCAGCAGGTGAGCAACCTGGCGCGGCAGATGGTGACCCTCTACGGCATGTCTGAGCTTGGCCCTGTGGCCCTAGAGAGCATGGACAACCAGGTGTTTTTGGGCCGCAACCTGATGCCCCGTAGCGAGGTGTCGGAAGAAATGGCCAGCAAGATCGACGCCCAGGTGCGCGGCATTGCCCTAAACTGCCTCGATCGCGCCCGCAGCTTGCTGCGCGAGCACCGCGTACTGATGGATCACCTGGTGGACGTGCTGCTGGAGCGCGAAACTGTGGACGGCCAAGAATTTCGCCAAATTGTCAGCGAATACACCCAAATTCCTGAGAAGTTTTTGGTTAAAGCTGGCCAAAGCAGCCTGGGGCGCCCTGTCTCTGCTTAAGGATAGAGTGTCGACGATCTTAATCTCTACCCCTTACCTCTGTCTGTGGGACGATTCGGTTGAGGTAGGTAAATCGGTATGAATAGGAAGCTTTGGCGAGTGGTGATGCGACAGGAATCACCAGGTCGCTGAAATAAGTTTTTCCTATCCGATTGGAGACCAACCATGAATACCTTTTTTGCTGCGGCTATGGGCTGGGCACGCAATGTTGCGATCGCCCTTTCCTGCACGCTGGTGTTGCTGACCGCTACCCCCGCGATGGCTAATAGCAGCACCCCAAGCCGCCCTGACCAGGGCACGGCCCCACTCAATAGCATCTACAACGAAGCTGAAAAAGCGGTGCAGCCTGAGAACGCCCTCGATGGCGACAAGACGATCGACCGAGCCAATCAAGGGCTGAACGAAGTGCAGAAAAATGCTGACGTCAACCAGATGAACACCCCCGCCAACTCTGGCCAGGCCACCTCGCCCATCGACAAGATCAAAAACGCCCTGAGCAATATGACCAAGTAACCACTCTCAACGGACCTTCCTGACGCCGTTGGTCAGGGGTAGCGCGGTAGACTAGGAGGGTTTTCTCCTGGAGCTGGCTACCCCCGCCAGCGGTGTTTTTTATGGCCCTTGCGATCGCAGATCTGATCTCTAAACTCGAAGCCTGGGCTAACCCGGACTGGCAAGAAGACTGGGACAACTGCGGTTGGCAGGTGCAGCCCGGCCTGCTCGACGAACCGGCCCACGTGCTGGTGTGCCTTACCCCAACTTTGGCGGTGATGGCCGAAGCCCTCAAACTCCGGCAGCAGGGCGTGGGCGTAAACTTGATTTTGGCCCACCATCCGCTGATCTTTAGCCCGCTTAAGCGCGTCACCCAGGGGGACCCCGTGGGGGATATGGTGCGCCAGGCGATCGCTCACAACATTGGCATCTACACTGCCCACACCAACTTTGACCAGGTGCAAGACGGCACCGCCGACCTGCTGGCCCAAGTGCTGCACCTGCAAAACTCTCAGCCCGTGGTGTCCACCCAACCCGGCATCGGCTATGGACGTGTGGGCGACCTCAGTCCAGCCCTCAGTCTGCAAGGGCTGCTGGACCTGATTCAAGCCAAGCTCTCGCCGCCGCGCCTAATCTACTCTCCCACCGCTGACTTGACCCAAACCATTAGCCGGGTGGCGGTGCTGGGGGGCAGCGGGGCAAGCTTTATGGGAGCGGTAGCCAAAACTGGGGCGCAGGCCTACCTGACCTCAGACTGCAAGTTTCACCAGTTTCAGGAAGGGCGCGATCGCAACCTGGTGCTCATTGACGCCGGCCACTACGCCACCGAACGCCCCGCCTGCGCCCGACTAACGGAGATTGTGCAGCAGTGGGGTGCCCCCTGGGCGCAGCTCAGCGACCAAGACGAAGATTTTCGTCAGTTTTGGGCCTGAGACTATAGGTGAAGGAAACCGCCCAGCCCTGTTGGGCAAAAAGTTCTTTCAGTCAGCATCCAATTCGAGCTTCCGCAACGCTCATTCAGCAAGGCCTAGAGCGCTATGCCAGGAAAAAAATCTGTCAGTTCGGGCCACAGACAACACCTGCGCCTCTTGGAACCCCACCGCAGGTTGCGGTAGTATCGGCAATAAACTTCAACCGCAAGGGAGGCTAGGCTCATGTTCCATCTGTACTTTGGGGCGTTTGATATCGTGCTCTATTTGGCGGGCATGTATGCTGCTATGGCCTTCTCCAAAGCACTTTGCGATCAGATGGATGAAGCCGAAGCCACCCAGAACGTGACCACCACGGCTCCTCAGGTTGCCCCTATGCAGGCGATCGCACCCCACCTCGTCGCCCCCGCCACCAAGCGCGAAGAAGTTAGCGTCAAAGTATCGGCAAACTGACGCCAGCTCAAGCCATCCATAAAAGCAGCTACGTTTCTGCAGTTCGCTCGGCACTAAGTGCGCCGGGGCGAAATTTTGCAGCTCTTTTTTCCTGTAGATGCCCTACACCACTTGTAATAGAGGAGAAACTGCCACAGTAGACCATCTTTGCCCACAGGGATTTGACAGTATGGAGCTGTAAGAGCTGGGAGCTAAGCCCTGGCGGACTAAGGGCAATCGCCCCAAAACCGAGCAATTTTGTCCTTTGGTGCTCTACTTTTTGGGTTTTGTGCCACTGTAGGTAGCTGGCACACCCCTCTACGAACAAATAGGGTCGGTAAAATGAGGAGACAACGGGCGCGGTTAGGGCATTGGCGACGCGCATGGTCAATGGCACACCAATGGATCAACAACGCGGCTATGCTCGATTTTTTTAAGTATCGAGTGGGGCAGTCAGCGTGGGCCAAGCTGATCGGCCGCACCCTAATGAAGTGGCAGCAAGACGATTGCCTTGAAATGGGTGCCGCCCTAGCCTACTACGCCCTCTTTTCAATGTTTCCAATGATTTTGGTGTCGTTGAGTATCGTGGGTTTTCTGATTGGCCCCAGCACCGATGCCTACAACGCCGTGCTCCATTTCGCCCAAGAGGCTCTGCCCCCCGACGCCTTTCCCCTGGTGCAGACCACCCTCACAGAGTTTCACAACGGCAGCACTAGCGCCAGCATTGTCGGTTTTGGCATTTTGCTGTTTACCTCCAGCGGTTTTTTTGGAGCCCTCAGCCGCTCCTTTGATAAAATTTGGCACACCAAGCCCAGTCACCACCGCTTCGACGGCGTGGGGGAAGTGGCGTTTATCTTTTTGTGGCGGCGGTTTCTGGCATTTTTGCTGGTGATCGGGGCCACCAGCCTCATTTTTGTGTCGCTGCTCTCTAACATTGCCATCGACGCCATCACCAAGATTTTAGAAGGGGTTAATGAGTGGGTGACGGTGCTGGCGATCGATCAGGTGCAGCTGCTGTCGTGGCTGCGGCTAGGCATCTCCTTCGTAACGCTGACGCTGGTAGTGATGGTGCTCTACAAAACTCTGCCCAGCACTCGGGTGGCTTGGCGCGATGTGTGGCTGGGGGCACTGATCACCGCCATTCTGTGGCTGATTTTGCAGCAGTTAATCAGCAACAGTGTCATTAGCCTGGGCAGCCAGTTTCGCTCCTATGGGGTGGTGGGCGGGGTCATGGTGCTGATGCTGTGGATTTACCTCACCAGCCAGATTTTCTTTTTGGGGGGCGAGTTTACCTACGTCTACGCCCACCAGTTTGGCAGCCGCAAGGGACAGAAAAAGCTAATGGCCAAGGTAGGGGGCCAGTAAGTGGTTTAATTTATAGAGCAGTTTACGGAATGGGCCAATGGCGACAGCGCAGCGTGGAGTAACAATCTGGTTTACGGGGTTGAGTGGGTCGGGTAAATCGACCATCGCTCGCGCTCTGGAGGCCGAACTGCGCCAGCGGGGTTGCCAGCTTGAGGTGCTCGATGGCGATGTTGTGCGCACCAACCTCACCAAGGGCCTAGGCTTTAGTAAAGAAGACCGGGACGAAAACATTCGCCGCATTGGCTTTGTATCGCACCTGCTAACCCGCAATGGCGTGGTGGTGCTGGTGTCGGCAATTTCGCCCTACCGCGAAGCGCGAGACACGGTGCGCGATCGCATCGGTGACTTCGTCGAAGTCTTTGTCGATGCTCCCCTCAGCGTCTGCGAAGACCGCGACGTCAAAGGCCTCTACAAAAAAGCCCGCGCTGGCGAAATCAAGCAGTTTACCGGCATTGACGACCCCTACGAAGCGCCTCTTAACCCGGAGGTGCACTGCCACACCGATCAGCAATCCGTCGAAGAAAGTGTGGCTCAGGTAATCGGCCAGCTCGAAGCCATGGGCTACCTAGCAGTGGCAGCGGTGGCCTAGCCTCTTGGGACCAGTAGGCTATCGGTGGTGTTACCCTTAGCCTGCACCCTGCCTTGATTCAAATTGAGTAACCCGGCGGAATGCGCTTCCCCAAACTCTGCGCTGATCGCTCTACCGCTGTAGCAGTAATGCCCACTATTTTTTCAGAATAGTGGGCATCGGTAGTGGAAGGTGGAACCAAGCCTCTCAGGAAATTCAGCTTTCCTAGAGAGATTTGATTACTCTACCTCAGAGACTTTTCCCACGGCGTCCTTCCGGGTGACAGCCCAGAAGATACCAGCATTGCCTGGGGCTCTGAGCTTGCATGCCGGACACTCACAGGTTGCACCACCGGCAACAAGGGTTAGATATTGGATTTCAGCCTGGATAGAGAATTCGCTAATCGGCAGCCCCAACATCTTTTTAATGTGAGATTCTAAGGGTCGACAGGCTCGTCTTGCGTAGCCTTGCCCTGCTCGTTCAGAGTAAATAACGTAATCCGAAAGCCAAGTGTCATTCATGTGCAACTATACCAGGCAACTTTGCATCCCCCTAAAGGAATAGGTTAAGAGTACGCCCTAAGGTAGATATAAATCAATGGTTCCCCAAAACAGAGTGATGTTCTCACCCTGTAAGACAGTTCAAATTCTTCCTAATTTCTCCTTGCTGCCTGCGCCCATGGAGAAGCTAGGCGTGTAGCGTTACCCCAGTACTTGACTGCGCCGCAGCTTATTGAGCAAGCGCGCAGGCGGTTCTCGGCGGGCGTAGCTGACCAGATAGTCATGCACCAGCTGGTAGCGATCGATGGGGATATCGGGCAGCAAAAACACCAAACCCGATCCCACCAGAATATCCAGCACTAGGTCGAGCTGCTCTGGTTGGTAGACAGCACCGCGCAGTTTAATCTCTTCTTCAATGTCTTCTCGGCTGCGTTGGGGGCGATAGGGGCGGCTGTCGCGATCGATATCGGTGAGCAGGTAGAGCACCAGACGGGCCAGATCGGCATTTTCAGCGCCGCAGTCGTCAACCACAGTGCCCACAAAATTTTGCACTAGGGTCTCTTTGGGATAGTCGCCCAGGTCGAGGTATTCGGCCAGGGTGTTGATCTCTTGGCGCTGGAGCTGAGCCCCCACCACCTGAAGCTCAATCGGGCGCACCTCGCCGATGGAGGTAGATAGGTCGGTCACCAGCTGATCGATCAGGGCCGTTTCGAGGTAAAAGTGAGCGTCGTCGGTGAGGCGGCGAATTAAGAATTTGGCGTCAGTGGCCTTAAAATTGCCCAGATAGTAGCGGTAGTCGCGGCTGAGAATGTCGTTGTTGAGAATATCGAGGTCAAAGCCGCGCTCAATTTCGAGCAGGTGGTGGAGGTAGTCTTCGCGCAGGGATAGCACCACCTTGAGGTAGGGCGTGTTGAGGCAGTCGAGCAAGAAGGCGTAGAAGTCGCGGCGCTGGGTCAGCTCCACGGCATCGACAAAAAATTCTTCAAACTGATCAAAAATCAGCACGATTTGCCGATAGCTTTGCTCAGTGAGGCGTTTGAGGCGATCGCTCAAGTCGATAGGGTCGATGGGGGCCGCTGGGGGAATGCCGTCAGCCTCGCTGAGCTGCTGTAGGGCGCGGGCCAAAGCCTGGTTGACCTCATCGGGCCAGTCGCGGTAGCCCTTAACTAGCACCGCCAAAGTCGATCGCCCCTCAGGAAACGACTTGGCCAGGGCGGGCATCAGCCCGGCGTAGAGAATGGAGCTTTTGCCCACTCCCGACGGCCCGTGGATGATCACCAATGGGTAGCGGGCCTGCTCAAGGCGATCGGTGAGGGCATCAACATCGGCCTGGCGACCCGAGGACTGAATCTCGGTAGCCAGCAGCGCTTGAGTAGAGCCACCACCCCCCCGCAGAGGCTCCTGGGGCTGAATTTCGCTGGCGCCGATGAAGGCTCGTAGCTTGAAGCGGGTGTCGACCTGGCGCTGCTTGAGCTTGACCCCAAAGGCGGCGCGGTATTTTTTTTGCTGGTAATACTGCTGTTGCAGCGTTTGCAGAATGTTGCGGTAGAGGGGCAGGTCAGTTTTGGGGTCGGTGTAGGTATAGGCGGCTTCGAGCAGGGTAGTAGCCGCCTCGGGTTGAACCTGAGCAATATATACTCGCCCTAACAGGAAGAGGTACCAGCCCCGCTGATACTGGTTGGCCATTGCCAGGGCAGCGCGGGGCTCGGCATCGGGTTCGCCAGGGACACCGGCGGTGACAGCCCCGGCGATCGCCAGAATATTCAGCGCCTGCTCAGCGTTGGTTTTAGCGGTGCTGGCATCGTCCTGGGCCAGAGCCACCTCTGCCAGATAGCCGTAATTGCGGGCCAGGCGAATGGGGTCTTGGCGGTGTAGGGTCAACCCCTCCTGAGCGGTGCGAGCCAGGGCGGGCCAAGCCCCCAGTTTTTGCTGCACCTCCGCCAGAGCATGGATGAATTTGCCCACCAGATCAGGCTCCCCCAGGTCGCGAAAAATGCGCAGGCAGGCAGTGAAGTAGCTCTCGGCCTTGTGCAGCATGAGATCGTAAACCACCCGCTGCAGAATGGCCTGGCTGCGGCAGGTTGCCCCCAAGTAGAAGAGGAGGACAGCTTGCTTTTGGCGAGGAGTGGGGGGTGGCGGAGTCAAGGGTGGGGAGGTAGGGGGGTGGGCACGGGTAGATTTTTGCCAGTAGTTCAAGCTTTGCTCGAAGTGGTAGCGGGCCACGTCGAGGTCGCTGCGGCTAAAGGCATCACGGCCCTTGAGAAAGTCGAGGCTGGCCTTGAGTTCACTGCCGAGGGTGGCGTGGGTTTGGGCAATGTCGGCCAGGGCAAACTCTAGCTCGGTGCGCAGGGCCGACCCCGGCTGAAAGTCGGCGGCTTCGGCGGGGTGAGGGCTGCTATCTCCCAAAGAGAGCATAGTGGCGAATAGATCGTTGGCGTTGGCGTGGAGCGAGTCGATCAGCTCGCCAGGCGGGTACTCAAAGGGGATGGGAGCAGCGGCAAAGCTCTTAAAGTCGGGAGCGTGGCGGTTGAGAATGGTCAGGGTGCGATCGCTCACCCACAGCACCACCGGAAACGGCAGCGCCTGGGGAAAGGCGTTGCGCCCCAAATTGGCAGCTTTAAACACCGCCGCCGCGTTTTGCAACTGCTCTAGGCCAGTCACCATCAAAGCCGCAGGTGGCGGGGAGTCAGGGGACAGGGTCAAGGCTTGGAGCAGGGTCGTCACATGACTGGGCAGCGATCGCTCCACCAGGGGCGTAAAGGTCTGCAAATGATCGACCATCAGCCGCTGCAAACGCGAGTAGTTGCACCGGGCCAGCACCAGCGAAAAACGGTTGGGCCTGAGGGTGATCGCCCGCTTTAGCTCGGCCAGGGCAGCTCGGTTGTGAGCCACCATATCGCTGATTCCCAGCCGCTGGCCGCTCATGGTCGACTCTGCTGAGCCAACCAGCTGCGGTAGCGATCGGTCTCGGCTAGCAGGGGGTTGGGGCCAAACCAGCGGCCTTGGGCGTCGCGATATTCATACAAAAACAGGCTGCGCACCAAAATGTTGTAGTCTTCGTCGCCCTGCACATCCTGGCGGGAGACAGCTTGGAGCAGCAGATCCCACTCATGGTCGCTAACCAAACCCATCAGGCTGTCGCGCTCGTTGCGAATCACCGCCTCCAGGGTGTCGCGCAAAAAAGGCGGGTCTTGCTTGCGCAGGCAGCCATCCAGCAGACGAATCAGGTTGCGCATGTGGCCGCCGCTCACCTGGCAGAGGCGATCGAGGGTGGCCATCTCGTCGAAGATTTCTCCTACCGCATCGATGCGCTGGTTCACGTTGAAATCGGGAAAGGCGCGAATCAGCACCATCTGTCGCAGCAACGCCATACCCGCCTCGTCGGTGTTGCCCTTGCGGTCTTGCATCGGCACCATGGGCAGCACCATGGGGTTGGTGCCAAAGCGGTTCGACAGCCGCACCAGGTCATTCGAAAACATCAGCTCCAGGGGAATGGTATAGACCATGTGGCAGTCGAGCTGCCTGAGCTGCTCACCCCGATCCACAAAAATGTACTCTGACTGGAGCCGTCCCTGGGAGCGAGGGGCGCTGTCGATGCGATCGAGGTTATCCATAATCACCACCAGGCGATTTTTGCCCTGCTCCTGGAGGCGATCGTTGGCGGGAGTCAGCAGCTCGTCGTTGATAGCGGTAATAATGCTGCGGGTGCGCGGCTCCAGATACTGTCTGAGCTGGCTGCGCATGTCGGGGCTCTGCTTGGCCGAGGCTGTGATGCTGGCAATGCCTGCCGAAAAGCTCACATCGGAGATTTCCATTGGAGTGCGCAGGGTGTCGGCCAGGTTCTGAAACAGGCCTTGCAGGTAGGTGGGCCGGGTGGCAATGCCAATTTTGTCGAGGTGCTCGCTGATGTTGTGGGCAATGCTGAGCAGAATATCGGAAATTTCGACATCGGCCATCTCCAAGTCGCGGTCTGACTCAAAGTAGACCACCTCATAGTTGCGCTGGGCCAGCTTGTCTTGTAAACGAAAGAGTTCCGTCGACTTGCCGCAGCCAATATGGCCGGTAAATAGCTGGGTGGTGGGGCGATTGCGGGCCAGGCGGGCGATTTTGCGCTCTAGCTCTTGAACAATGTCGCCGCCGCGCACAGTGGAGAAATCGATGTAATAGCGCTTGCCCCGCAGCGGCTGGGTGGGGTCGCAGGCATCGTAAAACTGCTGTAGATCCAGCATAGGCAACGGTTGTAGGATTGCCCTCAGGGTAGCGCAAGGGCCGGCAGGCAAAGGTAAAGCTTTAGCGACCGTTATCCTAGCGCTGAATGAATTTAGGGATAGATCTGGGGATAGTCAGCGGGCTCGACGAACTCCTCACCCGAGTCGCTGCACTCCTGGTAGCGGAAGGTTTCTAGCTCTAGCTCGCCCCCCGACCAGCGGTAGTCGGCTAAAGAACCACAGTCACCAACGCCCCGCGCTTTGCTAAACACCGTTAGCAGCCCCTGCTCGGGGTCAAAGGTGGCCAAGCCACCTACAGTGCCCTCACTGGTGCGCACAAACTGTCCGGTTTCATCGGGATAAAACACATCTAGCGACAGCGGCTGCCAGGAGCCATCGGGTTGGTAGGCCACGTAAGCGTAGACCGACTGGTAGGCGGCATTGGCACAGACCAGCTCCACCAGGGCGCGATCGCCTACCCGATAGACCCGAGATTCTGCCTGGGCGACCTCGGGCTGGTAAAACCCATTGCAGAGGTCGAGGCTTTCGACCTGGTCGTAAACGGTTTGCAGAATCACCTCGTCCGCAGGCAAGCTGCTTTCACTATCGGGGTCAGCGGCAGCACCTGATTCCGCTGGAGTTGGGGCTGATGTCTCAGGGCCAGGGGCTGAGGGTGTGTTGCAACCGGCGATCGCAATCATCACCAAAACCGCCATTCCACCCAGGGCGTTACGTTGTCTCACTCAGTGCTCCTCAGCGCGATCGCCAATTGGGTTGCCATCATCCTATTTTGCTATAGCCGGTAAAGTCTGAGTTGAGACAACCCGAAATGCCCAAACCTAAGCTCATTAGGTACTTTTTCCTTTTTGCTCTTCTATGCTTGTTTCTCTGCCACAGCACTTCTGACCTGGTAGTAGCTAATTTCAATCCCGATCGCCTCCTACAGCTCCATCCTGCTCCTTCTTTGGCGGTAAGAAATGGTTCTAAAGTACAGTCTGCGGGTGGATTAACGCGATCGAGAAAAGCCGATAAAATCTGAACAAAACTATTAGCTCCCAAAAATTGAAGCCTATGCTGTCAACGCGGACACCCTCTTCCCTTTCTCGATTGCAGCTGGAAGCGGGCTACTTCGTTTGCACTCTAAGGCAGCTTACGAAGCGTATCCAGAAGCCGTCTGCCGTCGTTTTAGGAGTAGGCTTTCGTTCCTTAGAACGGCGGCGGGAGCATGATTCCCTGTAATGGCAAACCTCAATGGCTCCACAGAGCCAACCCACAACCCACGCACCGTTCTCGTTCTAGATCGGGTTTACGGCAGAGCCGATATCTATCAGCAGCTCTTGCAGCAGCATGGTGAATTGTCGTATCAGGTTGTGGCTCAACTCTATGACGGCCCCATCCTAGACCTGTGTAAAACCCAGCAAGTCGATGGCATTCTTCTAGAGTCTCACCACACCGACAGCCGCAGTTTTGAGCTAGTGCAACAGCTTAAGGCCCAGCTGCGCCATCGGTGTCCGCCAATCATTGTGATCGGCGAGAACGATGCCAATGTGGCTATCCAGGCGATGAAACTGGGGGCGATAGACTATCTGTGCCGCGATGAGTTTACCGCTGATCAGCTCCGGCGGGCTCTTGATGGGGTAATGCCCTGTGCTCACCCAGTCAACTACCCCGGAACGCAGGACCGAGAACGGTTTCTTGCCATAGGGTCAGACTTGCAGGCGATCGCTGGCTACGACGGCTATTTTCGCTGGGTGAGCCCCACCTTTGAACAGCTGCTGGGCTGGACGACCGCCGAAATGACTTCTCGCCCCTGGCTTGAATTTATCCATCCAGAGGATGTCGCCCCATCGATCGCAGCAGCAGACACCCTGCTCTCCGGCAGCGAAGTTTTGGCCTTTGAAAACCGCTATCGCCATCGAGACGGCACCTATCGCTGGCTGCGCTGGCGCTGCCAGATGGATGTTGAGCAGCAGGTGAGCTACGGCACAGCTGTTGACATCAGCGCGCTCAAGCAGTCTGAGGCGGCCCTCGACAATAGCTATGACGAGCTCGTCGAGCAATCGCACATTTTTGATGCCATGCTTTCGGCCATCAGCGATTTTGTCTACCTCTTCGATCGCCAGGGCCGCTTTGTGTTTGTCAACCAACCCCTGCTCGACCTGTGGGGATTGTCGTTAGAAGATGTGGTCGGAAAAAATTTCTTTGACCTCAACTACCCCAAGGCGTTAGCGGCCAAGCATCAGCGAGAGATTGAGCAGGTGTTTACCACCGCCCAACCCGTCCGAGATGAAACTCCATACACCAGCCCAACTGGCATCAGCGGCGTCTACGAATATATCTTCACCCCGCTGTCTGACCCCGAGGGCTCGGTGCAGGCGGTGGTGGGCTCAACCCGCAACATCACCGAACGCCAGCGCACCGCCACCTCACTGCAAGAGAGCGAACAGCGGTTTCGTCTGATGGCCAATACGGTGCCAGAAGTGATCTGGATTACCGACGCGGCTGGTCGAGTCGAGTTCGTCAACCAGCAGTGGAGGAGATATACGGGAGCCGACAGCGAGCCGACCACAGCGGTAGAGGCTCTGATTAGCTGCGTCCATCCAGACGACATCACCATGACGCTGAACACGTTCACACGGGCAATGGAGAGCGGCAGTCTGTTTAAGGCCGAGCACCGCATTCGCTCCGAGGCTGGCTTCTACCACTGGTTTTTGATTCAGGCCGAACCCCACCGCAATCCACAGACTGGCCAGATCGTGCGCTGGTTTGGCACCCTGGTCGACATCCACGATCGCAAGTTAGCTGAAGCCGCCCTCAGCGCCTCGGAGGCTAAATATCGATCGCTGTTCAACTCCATGGACGAGGGCTTTTGCATTTTGCAGATGATCTTCGACGAGCAAGATCGGCCCATTGACTACCGCTATATCGAGACCAACCCCGTCTTTGAGCGGCAGTCGGGGCTAATCAATGCCCTCGGCAAGACCATTCGCGAGATGGTGCCCAACATTGAGCCCTTTTGGTTCGACATCTACGGCCGGGTTGCTCTCACCGGCGACCCCATGTGCTTTGAGGATCACGCCCAATCGATGGGCCGATGGTTTAGTGTTAACGCCTTTCGCGTCGGTGCCCCTCACGAGCGCAAAGTGGCCGTGCTCTTCCAAGACATCACCGGTGCCAAAGAGGCCGAGGCCCGGCTGCACCGAGCGGCTAAACTAGACGCGTTTCGCGTCACCCTGGCCGATGCACTCCGGGTGCTGACCGACCCCGTTGAGGTGCAGGCCACCGCCTGCCGTCTGATTGGCGAAGAGTTAAACGCCAGTCGAGTCTACTACTACGAATATAACGAAGCCACCCTAACGGGTACCGTTCACTATGTCTACGGGCAAGACGGCGAGCCCAGCATGGTGGGCGATTACCGTTTTGAAGATTTCTCGACCGTGCATACGCTGCTGCGTACGGGGCATCCGCTGCTGCTGACCGACGTTGCCAACACCACAATGCTGACCTCAGCCGAACAGGCCCAGTTTAAAGCGTTGGGCATGGGTGCCCTGGTCTGCATTCCCCTGGTCAAAGACTACCAGCTCGTCGCGGTGTTCAACGTCGGTCAGTCGGCCCCCCGCGACTGGACGGCCCTTGAAATTTCGCTGATTCACGAGACCGCCGAGCGCACCTGGGCAGCCGTTGAGCGCGCCCAGGCCGAAGCGCGGCTGAGCCAAAGCGAAGCCCAGTTTCGCCTGCTCGTCACCACTAGCTCGGACACGCTGTACAGAATGAGCGCCGACTGGAGCGAGATGTACAGCCTCGTTGGTCGGTCATTTCTCCGCAGCACCGAACAGCCCGATCGCTCCTGGCTAGAGGCCTACATTCCCCAGAACGAGCAACCCCGGGTTTTGGATGCCATTCAACAGGCCATTCGCGACAAGCACCCCTTTGAGCTAGAGCATAGGGTCTTGCGAGCCGACGGCACCGTGGGCTGGACCGTGTCGCGGGCAGTGCCGCTACTCAACGAGCAGAATGAAATCGTTGAATGGTTTGGGGCGGCTAGCGATGTCACCGAGCGCAAGCAGCTGCTAGAGCGCGAGCAGACGGCGCGGGAAAATGCAGAACGGGCCAACCGCACCAAAGACGAGTTTTTGGCAATTCTCTCCCATGAGCTGAGGTCGCCGCTCAACCCCATTTTGGGCTGGGCTAAACTGCTTCAGACCAATCAGCTCGACGCCGACAAAACCCGTCGCGCCCTGGCGACCATCGAGCGCAATGCCAAGCTGCAAACCCAGCTGATCGACGACCTGCTCGATGTGGCTAAAATTCTGCGGGGCAAGCTTGAGATTAGCGATATTGCGATCAATCTGGCCTCGGTGATTGAGGCATCGATCGATGTGGTGAGAACCGCCGTGCAGGCCAAAGCGATCGCGCTGCACTCCACCTTAGCCGACGACTGCCTGGTCCGAGGAGACAGCACCCGCCTACAGCAGGTGATCTGGAATCTGCTGTCTAACGCGGTCAAATTTACGCCCCAGGGCGGGCAGATCGAGCTGTGCCTCGAAGCGGTGAACGGTTGCGCCCAGGTGACCATCACCGACACCGGCAAGGGCATCAGCCGCGAGTTTTTGCCACAGCTGTTTGACTCGTTTCGACAGGAAGATGTGTCGATTACTCGCCAATATGGCGGGCTGGGGCTAGGGCTATCCATCGTTAAGTACTTGGTCGAAGCCCATGGCGGCAGCATTGTCGCCGATAGTCCGGGCGAGGGGCTGGGGTCGACCTTTACCCTGCGGCTGCCGCTAATGACCGATGCCGCCGTTCTGCCCCTTGATGAGCCCCATCTGCCCACCGTCATTGACCTAACGGGAATCAAAGTGCTGGCAGTTGACGACAGCCCAGACAGCCTAGATTTAATCGCTGCGGTGCTGAGTCAATATGGAGCCGAGGTTAGAGTCGTGGCTTCGGCCCACGAGGTTTTGCCCCATTTGACCAATTTCGAGCCTGATGTCTTGGTCTGTGACATCGCCATGCCCGATATGGATGGCTACGCTCTGCTGCAACAGATTCGCCACCTGCCGGTTGAATATGGCAGCCAGGTACCGGCGATCGCCGTGACCGCCTTTGCCCGCGAGGAAGATCGCCACCGCGCCCTGGCCAATGGCTTTCAGCAACATATGACCAAACCCATCGAGCCCGAAAGGCTGCTGCTGGCGGTGACAGAACTGGCTATGGCTAGCCGTACCGCTCACAATCGGCCTTCGAAGTGAGGCGATCGCTTACCCTAGTGGTCTGTTAGGTCAAAGATGGCGAGGCGGGGTTTAAGGTACAGGGCAATGGTGACAATTTAAGGCGCTAGGCTAGCTGTCAAGTGCCTTTAGGAGAAGGTGGACATGGCGCGCCGTTCCAGCCATCGAGATCACGTTCGTCCCCGCAACCAACCCTACGTAGAGAACGAAGCCGTCAAAGCGCGGCTGAACGACCTGCTAACGCCAACGGTGTATGCGCAAAGCGGTTTGTATCGACAACTGGGACTCCGAGCGCGAATTTTGACCTTGCCGTTGATGATGGCCGCCATTCTGACGCTGCTGTGGCGACAGGTGCCGTCGGTGCATGAGTTGTGTCGGGTGTTAAACCGCGAAGACCTGCTGTGGTGCAAGGCGACTTCAGTGAGTCAACAAGCCCTCTCGAACCGACTGCTAGACTTTCCCCGCGAGTTGTTTGAGCAGGTCTTCAAGGACCTAGTGCCGCTGATTCAGCACCGCTGGGGCGAGCGGGTTCAGCGCCCCCTACCTGAGAGTGTGACGGTGGCGCTGCGGTCCTTTGAGCAGGTCTGGATTGCCGATGGCTCAACGCTAGAAGCGCTGTTTCGCAAACTCAAGAGTCTAGAAGACGCCAAGGTCGCAGAGCTAGGCGGCAAGATGATGGTCATTCTGGATTTAGTGCGACAGACGCCCGTTGCCGTGTGGATAGAGGCCAATCCCTACACCCATGACACGACGTTCATACCCCGATTGCATCAGGCCATTGGTCCCAAAACGTTGATGATTCTAGACCGTGGGTTTTGGGACTTTCGGTTTTTTGAGTCTCTCATCAACCAAGGAGCAGGCTTCATTACACGCGTGCGGGCGCAGGGCCCGATTGAGGTGCTCCAGCCACTCAGCGAGAGTCCCTGGCATCGCGACTCCCAAGTCCGCTTAGGCAAGGGGTATCAGGGTAATCCCGTCCTGACGCTACGTTTAGTGGAAGTCCGACGAGGCCAGCAGTGGCACACCTACCTCACCTCGGTGCTTGACCCCACCGTCTTGCCTTCGGGAGTCGTCGCTGACCTCTATCAACGACGATGGCGCATCGAAGAGTCCTTCAACTTGGTCAAACGCCTGCTCGGCCTCAGTTACCTTTGGACCGGGTCACCCAATGGCATCCGCTTACAAGTCTGGGCAACCTGGATTATCTACCTCGTCTTGGTCGATTTAGCCGACGACCTGGCCAATGCCTTAAGTCTTCCGGTTGAGCGCGTGTCTCTAGAAATGATCTTTCGCGGCCTCTATCACTTCTCCGTCGCCCACTCGATGGGGCAAGCCCATGACCTCGTTGCCTACTTCGCTGACCCAGCCAATGCTGACCTCGGTACGGTCAAAGCTTGGCGGAAAAAACCTCCTAGACTTACCTTCGACCCCGCACCAACTACCTTGACTTCTGAAACCTAGGCTTAAGTTGTCACCATTGGGTTCAGGGTTCAAGGTTTCAGGGTTACGCCCTGCCTTGAACCGTATACCTTGAACCCTAGGCCGCTTGGTCAAGCACTAGAAAAGGTTTCAGCGGTGACGGTGGCGATCGCCCATCGACAATATCGATAGCAGGGATAGACGGAGGGTTTTGCTGAGGCGATCGCCCTTCGCTAGGCTAAACGCAGGCTGTTTTCGGTGGATCCCCCGCTATGGATATTGGGCTGGCCTTTGGGCTGTCGTTTGGGTTGCTGCTGCTGGGTGCGGTGCGGGGCATATTTATCGCCTATCCGCTGCTACTAGCCATGGCCTTATTTGTGGGGGTGTTGCGACGTCGAGGCTTTTCGCTACGGGCGTTGGTGACGATGGGGTGGAGGGGCAGCCAAAAAGCTCTGCCCGTGATTGGGGTGCTGCTGATTATTGGTGCCGTCACCGCTAGCTGGATGGCGGCGGGCACGGTGCCAACGCTGGTGTACTACGGCCTTCAGGTGGTGACGCCCCACAGCTTTGTGCTGGTGGCCTTTGGGCTAGCCAGCGCCGTATCGCTGCTGCTGGGTACGTCCTTTGGCACCGTGGGCACCGTGGGGGTGGCGCTGATGATCATGGTGGCCGAAGACGAAAACAGCGGGTTTGCTCGCCACCTGATTGCCGGGGCAATTATTGCGGGGGCCTACGTGGGCGATCGCGCCTCACCAATGTCCTCTAGCGCGCTGCTGATTGCTGCCATCACCCACACCGACCTGTACGACAACATTCGCCGCATGTGGCGCACCTCGCTGCTGCCCTTGGGGCTGGCGATCGCAATCTACGCTGGCTTTGCCGGGTTTGCCCCAGTGCCGCTAGCCGAGTCGAGCCTAGTAGCCGACCTGGCAGCTGAGTTTCACTTGGGCCCGGTGGCGCTGCTGCCGGCGGGGGGCATGGTGGTGCTATCGCTGCGGCGGGTGCCGGTACAGCGGGCCATGGTGGTCAGCACTGCCACGGCGATCGCCCTGGCCATGGCCTATCAGCACTACACCGGCTGGCAGGTGCTGCAATATCTGCTCGCCGGGTTTCACCTGGAGGCTGACTCGCCGCTCAACGCCATCGTGATAGGCGGCGGCGTGGCGGCGATGCTGCGGGTGTCGCTGGTAGTGGTGATCTCCACGGCCTTTGTGGGCATTTTTGCCGAAACGCAGCTGCTGCAACGGTTGGAGCGATCGCTAGAAAACGTCAAGACACCGGGCGATCGCCTAGTGGCCACCACCCTGATTGGTACCCTCTCGGCCGCCTTTGGCTGCACTCAAACCATTGCCATTTTGCTAACCCAACAGCTGCTCGGCCCGACCTACCACCGTGCCCAAGCCTCGCCCCCAGCGCTGGCCCTCGACCTAGAAAATACCGTCGTGGTCATCTCCCCGCTGATTCCCTGGAACATCGCCGGGCTGGTTCCCGCCACTATTCTCGGGGTGAATGCGGGCTTTATTCCTTTTGCCTGCTACCTCTACCTACTACCGCTAATGAGTCTGATCTGGCTGAGGGGGCGATCGTCGCCGAGTGAGACCCTAGGCAACTTGTCCCCAAGCAAACGACCCATTGCTGAGCTTGATCACTTTAAGGAGGACATTTAGCCTTGCCACCCCTTGCCCAGTCAGAGTTGTCTTTGCACCCATTGGGTCAGGACCCGTAGAAGTTTGCCAGAACTGTAGGGCAACTCGGTACTACGGGCAAGGACCCATAGGTGAAGGGCCGGCACGGTGGTTTCGATGCCTTGAAAAAGCGAAGAACCCATAACCTTGGTGAAGGCTATGGGTTCAGAGTTAATTGGGTCTAAGGCCTAACGCCGGAGTGGTCAGCCACTCCGGCGTTAGGCCTACTGTTTTCAGCTACACGAGAGGGTTCCAGCTCGGGGGCGTAGTGAGCAATGCAACGGTGGGCGATGCAATGCCTTTTGCTAAATCCGTGCCATCCATCAACCACAGCGCATTTTCCCCAGTTCCTGGGTTGTGCCACAGCAGGTCTAGGTTGCCATCCTGGTTAAAGTCAGCGGCTCCCTTCGCCTTCCATTCGGCGGCAGCGGCAGTGGTTTCGTAAGCTTCAACGAAGGTAGTACCGTCCATTTTCCAGACTGCGTTGGCACCGGTAATGCGGTTTTCCCAGAAAATGTCTGTCTTTCCGTCGTTGGTAAAGTCGCCTACAGCCCCCACTTCCCAATCGAGACCGGCGTTGAGAGCAATAAACTCTCCAGAGACAAAGTCAGTGCCATCCATAAGCCAGACCGCAAGCTCACCGGTGTTCGAATTGCGCCAGAGAAGGTCGTCTTTGCCATTATCGTTAAAGTCGCCAGATTCGACCACGCTCCAGCCAGAGGCAGCATCAGTAGAAAGAAGAGCGCCGGACTCAAGGTTAACCCCATCCATGAGCCAAACAGCGGCCTGATTAGTGGCTTTGTTTTGCCAGACTAGGTCAGCTTTGCCGTCGCCATTGAGGTCACCCAAGGCTTTTACTTCCCAATTGACGTCTTCTACAGGCGGGGTGAGAGAAGTATAATCACCCTCAGAAAAGTTGATGTTGTCCATCAGCCAGAATACTGACTCACCAACGTTTTGATTTCGCCAAAAGATGTCGGCAGAACCGTCATCATTAAAGTCAGAGGTAGCATTAAACTTCGCTGCTCGACTGGTGGGCGCGCTTGTCAACGACTCTGAATTGCCCTGCCCATCCATATAGCTCACCTCTACCTGCAAAAACTGATTTACCTGGTCATTACGAAGGCTGAAGGTAGCACCAGTCGCGCCGTCAATGTTGTTCCAGATGCTGCCATCACTAGATTGCTGCCACTGGTAGCTTAGGGTACCTAGGCCCTCAGCATCGGTCAGGGTGGAGGTGTTTGCGGTCAGAATTTGACCCTGGGTGATGGTACCGTCGATAGTGACCATGCCACCCCAATTCACTACCCCTGATAACTGACTACTCGTTAACCCGTTTAATAGACCGCTAGAGGACAACGTATCAATACTGTCGTAAATACTCACTGCGGAGACCGCATTTGTGTTGGTAACTGCCATTCCGTTGAAAAGCAGGAGCGAACGAGTAGAATTCTCCGGAATTGTGATTGAGTACTGGACAGTGACATTGTCGAAGGATCTGCTGGCAGAGACAGGTATAACTGATGCATTGGGACCATAGAATACCTGAGTAACCGCAGGATCCCCCGTTGCACCACCACCACCAGAAGTGTCATCGGTAATCAACCAGCGATCGCTTATATCGAATATGGTATCTCCACTACTGGTAGTAACAAAGGCTTCGTTTCCATCAGACCCAAGATTCGTGAACGCACCTACTGTAATTGTGATTGCTGCACCAGTAGAATTTTGAAAGCTATAGAGACTGCGAAGAACAGGGTTATTTGGATCGGCATAATGCTGCAGCGAAACATCCAAGCCTGCTGCAGTCGTTGGACTAAATGTCAGTGTTTGCCCAGTCAAATCTGCAGTTGTTGGAAAAGCCAGGCTTGCACCGTTGACGCTTATCCTTAAAGCACCATCGTAGGCATCGAATTGTGCATTGTTAAGAGAACCATCACTCATTGATCCATCTGTGCTGAAACTTGTCCATCGCACACCTTCAGGGCCATTTAATAAGGGAAGTGGCAAATTAACGGGATCCAGCGTATGTTGGTAGCTGTTGAGTGTTGTTGCTGCAAAGGGGGAAGACGTCTTAATCCTGCCAACGTTAACTTCGAACGTCCAGTCGCCACTTAGAGCACGACTGTCAGTTAGGTATTTTAGTTGGGGATAAGTCGCGTCAAGGTTCCAGGTACCGTTACCGATGGGTTGGGTGCTAGCCCCGAGGATGGCCCCAGTTAAGCGGTGAAGTTTTTCAATGAATTCAGCCCCCGCATCGCCAGCCCCCACATTGCAACCATAGAGGAGCAGGGTCGATTCTGAATCTTCAGCAGAGAACCAGGATGCCAAAACATTGGCATGGGCATCTAGGTTAGTGAGATTGAGCTGAGTATTGCCCAAAAACAGAACGCCTGGAGCACCGTGGGAGACAATGTGCACAGTGCTGGCAGGGTAAGTCTCAAGGTAGTTGGTAATTTGAGCAATACCATCCACATCGGCAGCCAACACCTTGACAGCAACCTCAGGCAATACGCCATTTACAAGGTGCTGAACGTCGCTAACATTGGCGTCAATAAAAACAACGGACTGAGCATGCTGAAACATTAGTGTACTCCTAGTGGAATGAGCGAGACCTGAGGTTCGTTGGTGTTTCAAAAGCGATCAAGGCACTGAAAAAATCAGCAGCCGATAAAGCTGAAAGGCAACACTGCAATCTCAAAAATAATGAAGGATGAAAAGGCTTTGGAAGAAATTTACTTTTCCCCCAAAGAGTAGTGAAGCTGCAACTGAATTAATTAGCAGGCTTCGCTTTGTTTGAGATACGCTAAGGCCACCAATAAATCGAGGTGAATTAAGTCAACCTGGTGTAGGCCTTGGCTATCTAGATTACTACGAAGCAACTTGAGAAATGATGAAGTTATTGTCGCTTGAGCAATCAGACTAAAAAGTTTATAGCTAGGAAATTCAAAGCGTAGAGTGCGCTGACAGACCCAAGCTAGGAAGCCGAAAGAACAAAGGCAAGGTCTAAAACATAAGTGGATCCTTTCCAAAAGGTGAATCAGACGACAGGAAAGAAAATGGCTGTTTGAAGGTTATTCGCCACTGAAAACATATCTCTCTAGTGAATGTGCCCAGTTCTCTTCAAAAAACCCCAAATACCTGATGGCATTACAAACCGTAACTCAAGCCTTATTAGCAACTCACTCTTTACGCTCTTTTTGTATCTCTGCCTTTGGGAAGAAAGTCGCAAAACTTAGCTATATCTATTTAATTCCTTATTTGCTCTTGCTAGTGCCTCTTGCTAGTGCAAAGTTCAGCAATTTCCCTGATGTGATAACAAATTCTCTCTATATAAGTGTTGTTGTTCAGCTCAAAACAACCTGAGCGGGCGCAATAGCCTGCCTATTGGCCTCGTTTGCTCCCCTCAAGTAGCTAGTTAACAATACAGCCATTCCTCTCCAGACTAGAATCACTGGCAGCCTGCAGTTGAGAGAAAACCCTATTTCCTGGACAAAAACAACCGCGATCGCCTTGGGCTTTTGTACCATAGCTTTGCTCTTGAGCCTATTGCTGTTGACGTGGGTCGCATTTCAACGGCAGCAGGCTCTGCTGGGCCAATCGGACAAGATACGGATCGCCGCGATCGCCGCCTACCATCCTACCGACTCGAGCCGTGATCCACTATTGCGGGACAGTAGACTTGACCGAGACTATGAAGATCCCCCTTATTTCAGACCCAAATGTCTCAGCGTTTTAGTTCTTGCTCAGCATTGTGGGTTAAGTCGTAATCTATAGGACTGATCAGTGATAAATGCCTTACCCCTGGTTCGTATCAGCGTCTGGGTTGGCGGCCAGTGACGCTCGGGAGGTGTTGTCGCCACTCAAATTCTGCAGCGTCTGAGCCAAATCTAATCCCGTGGCTTGCTTCATCTGTTCCATAAACGAGGCCAGCTTGGTGGCACTGCCACCCCGCCCCGGATCGATCACAGTGATGCTTTCGACCTCCACGTCGGGCACGGTGTCGACCAAATTCGCCAGCAACGACTCCAGCTTTTGAAAGAGGAAAATTTCTCGGGCGTGGTCGCCTGCGGCCTTCCAGGTGGTGGCTAGTTCGCGAATGCCCTCGGCGCGGGCGCGACCGTCTTCGACGATGGTGGCGGCGTCGCCCTTGGCGCGGGCCTGGGCCTGCTGGCAAGAGGCAGCGGCAGGGGCAATCACATCAGCCTGGAGCTGCTGCTCGACCTGGTTGCGGCGTTCGCGCTGGACGGCGAGTTCGGCCTCGGTGCGAGCAACTTCGGCGGCGATTTCAGACTCGGCTTCGGAGATGGAGGCCTGGCGTTGGCTGAGAGCGTTTTGCAGGCGGCGATCGGCATCGGCGCGGGTGGTCTCTATTTTGGCCTCGATCTGGCGCAGGGAGGTGCGTTTAAGGTTTTCAGAAGCCTGGAGAGCTGACTGGGTTTTGGCCTCGGCTTCAGCGATACGGGCGTCGCGCAACAGGTCGGCCCGCTGTTTGCGCCCGATCGAGTTGAGATAGCCAACGTCGTCGGAGATGTTTTGAATTTGCAGGTTGTCGAGAATCAGGCCCAGCTGGGCCAAGTCGTCGTCGGCTTCGTCGAGCAGGTTGCGCACAAAAGCCATTTTGTCTTCGTTCACCTGTTCGGGGGTGAGGGTGGCTAGCACCCCGCGCAGGTTGCCCTCTAAGGTTTCGCGGGCAATTTTTTCGATCTCTTCGCGGCTTTTACCCAGCAGACGCTCGATCGCATTGTGAATCGCCGGTTCTTCCCCAGCAATTTTGATGTTGGCCACGCCATCGACGTTGAGGGGAATGCCGCCCTTGGAATAGGCGCTGGCCACCTTCAGCTCGATGATCATATTGGTGAGTTCCATGCGGAACGTCTTTTCGAGCAGGGGTTTGCGAATGCTGCTGCCGCCTTTGACCAGCCGATAGCCGACGCTTTGACCCTCGCCGACCGTGCGGCGATCGCCCGAAAAAATCAGCACTTCGCTGGGCTGGCAGATGTAGTAGAGGTTTTTAATGATCAGCAGCAGGCTGCCGGTGGCCCCAAACATGACCACCAGTAGGGTGAAGATTAGGCTCATGGGGTGTGCTCCGAGGGTGGGGAGTAGGGGGTGGGGGGAGATGAGGGGGCAGGGGGGAGTGTTTGGCTGGTCGGGGAGGGGCTGGCTGCTAGGGGAATGCCAAGGATGTCTTCGGACTGGCGCAGAAATTGCTTCACCATTTCGGGGTAAGCGTTGAGGAGGGATGCGATCGCCTTGCCATCGCCGTTATCGATCACGTTCACCTGACCCAGGTGCAGGCGGCTGGGGATGCGCCCCGCCTGCTTCAGCACCATTTCGAGCTGCTGCACCAGGAACAGCTGGGAGGCATCGACCCCGGTATCTTGCCAGACCTCGACCAGCATTTGGCTGGCCTGAGCCGAGGCCTTGGCGTTTTCTTCCAGCGTGGCAGAGGCCCCTCGGGCCTGAAACTCCTGCGCCCGCTGCTGGGCTCGGGCGGGCAGCACCTGCTCTACCTCTAGCCGCGCCTGTTCCAGATGGGCGCGAATGACTTGGAGCTCTCGCTGGGCGCGGGCGCGGGCCTCGGCGGCAGCGGCCTCGGTACGCTCTTCTTCGATCCGGGCCTGCTTTTCCACCTCGGCGGTGATGCGACGCAGCTCGTTTTCTTTTTCCTGAATCACAGTGCGGGCCTGGGTCTGGGCCACTTCGGCCTCTCGCGTGCTGTCGGCCTCGATCTGCTCGGCTTCGGCGACGGCGTTGGACTCAGCGATTTCGGCATCGCGCACCACGTTGGCGATCTGCCGCCGCCCAATGGAGTTGAGGTAGTCAACGTGGTCAGAAACGCTTTGAATTTTGAGGGTGTCGAGGTGCAACCCCAGTTTGACCAGGTCGTTGCGCACGTCGCTGGCGATGCGTTCGGCAAACTGGAGCCGGTCTTCATTGAGCTGTTCGGGGGTGAGGGTAGCCACCACTCCCCGCAGGTTGCCCTCCAGGGTTTCCCGCGCCACTCGGGCAATTTCCTCGCGCCCCCGACCCAAAAAGCGCTCGATCGCATTACCGACCAGCACCTCGTCGCGGGCAATTTTGACATTGGCGATCGCCTGAATATCCAGCGGCGTGCCCCCCTTCGAGTAGGCGTTGGTCACCTCAATGGGCACCGGCATGGTGGTCAAATCCATGGTTCTGACCGTTTCGAGAATGGGAATGCGGAAGGTGCGCCCGCCGTAGATCACCCGGTAGCCCAGGGTCTGACCATCCGCCCGGCGATACTTGCGCCCAGAGATAATCAAAATTTTGTTGGGGTCGCAGATCTGCACAAAGGCGTTAACGCCCCAGATGGTGATCAAAACCGCGAAGATCAAGACGGCGATCGCCCCACCCCCCAGGGCCCGCCCCCCGTTCTGCCCAATCACCGGCACCGCTGGCATCACCTCCGCGATCGCCACCGTATCGGCCCTAGTCATTCCATTCGCCATACATAACCTCTTCCTTGGTTCTTATCGCTAGCGCAGGCCATATCTGAAAGGTGATGGGGAGGGGGAAAGTTCTCAATGTTGAGTTTAAGGAGTTGAATTCAAAATTCAAAACTTAAAACTCCCTCATTCCCTCACTCCCCTACTCCCTCAACCCCTCCGCCGCTGCAACCCACAGCTTGTTGTGCTCCATCCCCACCACCAGCACCGTTTCGCCGGCGTGAAACTCGCGGTCTTCTTGGGTGATGGCAAAAAAGCTGACGGTCGAGCCAGCAATGCTGAGGCTGACTTTGCCTCGACTGTTGGTGTCAAAGGGAATTTCCACCGTGGCGATCTGGCCGGTCAGGGTTTCGGGGCGAATCAGACTGCTGACTGACTGCCGGCCGAGCGATCGCAGCACCAGCGATGCTACCAGCCCGCAAAATAGCCCCATCAGCACCGCAATCAGCGCCCCCAACCACCCCGCCAAGTTGGGTTGCACCAGGTTGAGCAGTAGCCCCGTAAGCCCAAAAAAGCAGAGGGCAAAGGTCCAGAACCGCAGGCTGAGGAAGGGCAGCCACCAGCGATCGCGCAGGGCCGTCAGGGTCTGGTCAATCTGGGTACCCCCGTCAATATCGTCAATATTGGCAGAGGCTTCGGCATCGAAGTCAAAATCGGTGTCAATGTCTACGCCATCGAGCCCGCCGCTCGCGGCCAGCAATACAAAAATGCCCCCGACAATAAAACACAGACCATAGATCAGCATAGTTTGGTGGCACCTCACGGGGTCGGCCATAGGTTAATCCCCGTTGCCAGGGTACTCGCGCCGACCTGGTCTACGCCCGTGTTCTTCATTAATTAGAACGTGGAAGCCGCCGTGATCGCCATGGCGAGGTTTTCATCGGCGGGCAAGGCTGCTTTGCTAGCGGCGAGTCAGACCGCATCGGCAGCCTCTACAGCATGGGATGGGGGGTGGGCAAATTCTACGTTGGTCAGGGGTTCAGGCAAGACGGGCTGACCGTCATCGGCCACCACCTCAACAGTGCCACGAAACATGTTCATGCCGCAGGCAAACTCATAGCGACCGGGCTGGGTCGGGGTGAACTCGATCGCTGTGGTTTGGTTCACCGGCAGCGCCTGGGCAATGCGAAAGTCGGGAAAACGCACTTCTTCGAGGCAACTACTGGGGTCTTTGCGGTAGAAATTCAGCCGCACCGGCTGCCCTGCCTGCACCACGATGAGGCTAGGGTCGTAACCTCCGTCGACAGTGACAGTGACCTCTTGCACGCCCCCTGTAGTAGTGGCCTGGCGAGACTTAGGCTTGCTTAATAAGAACCACCAGAGTTCGAGGCCGATGAGGCCCATGCCCACCCCGGTAACGGCGGCTCTCGACCACAGCGGTTGTTCGATTCGTTGGAATTGCCCGGTGGGCTCAGCCATGCCCATTTGATCCATTTGAGCGGGGGTGCCGCTGGCGAGGGTGAGGGCGAGGCTCAGGCTAGCGAGAGTGGCGAAGGCAAGGTGTCTAGGTTTCATGGGAAAGCTCCTGGGGATGGGGAGGGTGGGAGGTGGGGGAGGTAAGGGGGATGGGGGAGGATTTTGAATTTTGAATTTTGAGTTACGCGTCTCCCTAGAGAACTCAAAACTAAACACTCAAAACTTTCTTCTCTTACCCTCGTAACCTGGGCCGAAAGTTCCGCAACCGCAGCGCATTCGTTACTACCGACACCGAGCTAAAGGCCATCGCTGCCCCGGCAATAATGGGGCTGAGCAGCCAGCCAAAGATGGGGTAGAGAATGCCAGCCGCGATCGGGATGCCCGCGACGTTGTAGATAAAGGCAAAGAACAGGTTTTGGCGAATGTTGGCCATGGTGGCGCGGGAGAGCTGAATGGCGGTGACAATGCCGTACAGGTCGCCGGAGATCAGGGTGATATCGCTAGCGGCGATCGCCACATCTGTCCCTGTGCCGATCGCCATGCCGACATCCGCTTGAGCGAGGGCAGGGGCGTCGTTGATGCCGTCGCCCACCATGGCCACGACCTTGCCTTCCCGTTGTAGGCTTTCGACCTGGGCGGCTTTTTGGTCGGGGCGCACCTCGGCAAAGACGCGGGTGATGCCGACTTCACGAGCAATCACTTGGGCGGTGCGGCGGTTGTCGCCGGTTAGCATCACCACCTCTAGGCCCATGCGTTGCAGAGTGGCAATGGCGGCGGCCGAAGAGGGTTTGACCGCATCGGCGATACCCAAAATGGCTTCCACCTGGCCATCAACCGCCAGCCACACTACGGTGCGACCCAGATATTCGGTGCGCTCCCACTGCTGCATCAGGCGATCGGTGTCGATGCCAAGTTCTTGCATCCAGCGGTGGGTGCCAATCTGGACGCGTTGACCCGCTACAGTGCCCTGAACGCCGCTCCCAGCCACGGCCTCAAAGCCTTGGGCATCCTCTAAGGCCACCCCTTGAGATTGAGCATAGTTGACCACGGCTTCGGCCAGGGGATGCTCGGAGTTGCGTTCTAGAGAGCCCGCGAGCTTCAGCAAATGCAGTTCAGTCGCTGTACCATTGACGGTCAGGTAATCCGTCACGGTCGGCTTGCCCTGGGTAATGGTGCCCGTCTTGTCGAGCACAATGGTTTGAATTTTGTGGGCTAGCTCTAGGCTATCGGCTCCTTTAATGAGAATGCCGTTCTCAGCACCTTTGCCCGTGCCCACCATGATCGAGGTCGGCGTCGCCAAACCCAAAGCACAGGGACAGGCAATAATCAGCACTCCCACGGTGGTAATTAGCGCCATGGTGACGTTGCCCATAACGTTGTACCAGACGATAAAGGTGAGAATCGCGATCGCCATCACCACTGGCACAAACCAGGCCGTCACGCGATCGGCCATTTTCTGAATCGGGGCCTTTGACCCCTGAGCTTGCTGCACCAGCTTGACGATCTGCGCCAAAAACGTGTCTTTGCCAACGCGGGTAGCGCGAAACTTGAAGCTGCCGGTTTTGTTCAGCGTTGCTCCAATCACCTCATCCCCCACGGTCTTCTGCACAGGCACGCTTTCACCCGTCACCATCGCCTCATCCAGGGTGGAAGCACCGTCGATGATTTCACCATCCACCGGGATTTTCTCCCCAGGGCGCACCAAAATGATGTCATCCAGCACCACCTCAGCAATGGGAATATCTACGGCTTGGCCACGGCGAATTACCCGTGCGGTTTTGGCCTGCAAACCCATCAGCTTGCGAATGGCTTCAGAGGTTTGGCCCTTAGCTCGGTTCTCCAGCAGTCGCCCCAGCAAAATCAGGGCGACAATCACCGCTGCTGCTTCAAAATACACATCGGGGTTCAGCCCTTGGTTAATGAACCACTGGGGATGAAACGTGGGCAACAGCGAATAGAGAAATGCGGTGCCGGTGCCCACTGCGACCAGCGTATCCATGCTGGCGGAGTGGCGTTTGAGGGCTTTCCAAGCGTTGATAAAGAACGAGTTACCCGCCCAGAACAGCACGGGCGTGGTCAGCACCAGCTGAAGCCAGGGGTTGTGCAGCCACGTTGGAATAAAGGGAATAGGCAGACCCGTCATCATTGGCAACGAGCCAATTACAAGGATGCTGCCGATCGCCAGGCTAAACACGGCTTTGCGAGTGAGTTTGCGGTTTTCGGCCTCTCGCTCTCTCCGCTCGGCATCGTCCTCCGGAGCCATAACATCTTCTAGAGGCTGGGCCGCGTAACCTGCCTCGTCCACCGCCGCCTGAATTTCAGCCAGGTTGGTTTGGCGGGGGTTGTAGGTGACAGCAGCTTGCTCAGCCCCAAAATTGACGTTACAAACATCAACACCCGGCACCGAGCGAATGGCGTCTTCGATGTTGCTGGCGCAGGCGGCACAACTCATGCCCCGCAGCTTAAAAGTTTGGTTTTCCATCGCTTTGATCCTCAAATTTTGAGCAGGCTGTGGGCTCAGGCAACGGTGTAGCCAGCGGCGGCGATCGCCTGCTTAACCTCGGTTTCAGAGGCTGCGGTGGTAACGTTGACCTGCTTCGTTTTGGGGTCAGCATTTACCTGAGCCGTGGCATCGATCGCTTGAATCGCCTGGGTGACAGTAGCGACACAGGCAGAACAGGCCAGGTTAGGAACAGTCAATTGAATTGTCATGGCTTAGCCTTTGAACTCGTATGGCTCTATGGTGAAGCTTCCAGTGAACTAGAGAGTCAAGGGGATAAATGTATATTTATTTGGCTTTGCTAACGCAGCAGGTTGATTGAGGCTAAACGGGGCGATCGCATCCTACAGCTAACGCCAGTGGTGATCCCCTATGGACGCAGCAAGATGTTCTTTCCTGCTATCGGAAAGAATCACGATTGTCGAGCAGCTAGACAAAGAGGCCCAACGCAAGCTGGAAGTGACTCAGTCGCGGCAAGAGCAATGCGATCGCGCTAAGTGAGAAGCTGCGTGAAGCTTAAGTTCACGAAACGTGTGATTCTGTTTCCCCTGGCTGGATGATGTAGTTGAATACTCCCCCATAGTTGTGAGCAAACAACTACAGGCCTACGGCATAGCCTTGCTAATGCCTTTGTATTCGTACCCCCGTAGAGCGGTTTCCACAGAATGATACTCCGCGTCCAAACGTGTTAGGGCATCTGCTACCGCTTCAGCATTTTCCAAAGGATCCGTAGTTTCTAAGTATCGACAAAGCTGGCTCAATTGCAGCGCTCCTAAAGAAGCACTGCTCGATTTAAGCCCGTGAGCAAGGCGTTGTACAACCTCAAAATCGTGCTGCCCCATGGCAGTTTTCATAGATTCCAGCAGTGGAGGGGTATCGGCAAGATAAAAGTCAATTAACTCGCTAACCACATCTCCAGTGTCATCTTCTAATGCTTTGTGCAACTCATCTAAAACCAACATGTCTAGGGTTGCTGCCAGCTCAGGGGTAGATTCAGCAGCGGGTACAGATATTTCTGACGCAGTCAAGGGCCGACATTCACTTAGCACCTGAGCTAACTCCTGTAGGCGAATGGGCTTACTAACATACTCATCCATACCGGCATCAAGGCATCTTTCGCGATCGCCTTCCATTGCGTTAGCTGTCATCGCCACTAGGTAAGGACGATGGGGCGGTAGCCAACTCTGGCAGATGCGTCTCGCGGCTTCCAGCCCATCCATTTCTGGCATTTGAACGTCTAGCAGCACCACATCATAGGGCTGACGGGTTAACGCCTGCAGCACTTCCAAACCGTTGCCCACCATATCTGCTCGATAACCCAGACGCGTCAGCATTAGCAAGGCCAGCTTCTGGTTGACTAAGTGATCTTCAGCCACCAAGATGCGCAAAGACTGCTTTGATTCTGGTATCAGCCTCTGAGTCTCAGTCTGCTGATTCAGCGGCAGCAGCAACGGTTCTTTTAGGGCACGGGCTAACACCGTGTAGAGCTGGGCTGTTTTAATGGGCTTGTTGAGAAAGGCCGCAAAGCGGCTCTGATCGGCTGGGGACATGTGCTCAGGTTTGCCCATGGAGGTCAGCATGATCAGCAGCAAGTGGGCGTACCTGGGCAATGCTCGAATATGGGCAGCCAGGGACAGTCCATCCATTGCCGGCATTTGCATATCTAAGATGGCTAAATCAAAGGGCTTATCCTGCTGCAAAAGCGCCAAGGCCTCAGCGCCAGAGGCCGCAGCTACCGGGTGCATGTGCCATCCATGGGCTCGCTGCATCAAAATTTGTCGATTAATGGCGCTGTCATCGACAATCAAAACCCGTCTACCGGCTAGAGCGTTAGCGGTAGGCACCTCTGGTTGAGGGCCAACTGAGGCCATTAGAGTGAAGTAAAAGGTTGAGCCTACCCCCGGTTGGCTTTCAACCCACATCCTGCCGCCCATCAATTCGCTCAGTTTGCGGCTGATTACCAGGCCCAACCCGGTACCGCCGTAGTGGCGCGTGGTTGACGAATCGACTTGGCTAAAGGCTTTAAACAGCCGCTCTCGCTTATCGGCTGGGATGCCAATGCCGGTATCTTTAACCGCGAACTGAAGTTCAACCAGAGGAGCAGCCTGGGCCTGGGCTGGATCACGGGAAACAGTCTCTAGCAGTCGAGCTTCGACCGTGACGACCACCTCTCCTCGCTCAGTAAATTTGACGGCATTGTTAATCAGGTTCACCAAAATTTGCCGCAGCCGAGTCACGTCTCCTAGCAAGATTTTGGGCACATCGGGGCCGGTTAGATAGGCTAGCTCCAGATCTTTTTCAGTGGCTTTGGGGGCAAGCAAATCTAGCGCTTCCTCAAGACAGGTTCCTAGATCAAAAGGCTGTTGCTCGAGGTCTAGCTTGCCCGACTCAATTTTTGAGAAGTCTAAAATATCGTTGATGATCGTCAGCAGCGACTCTCCGCTGGAACGAATGATTTCGATGTATTCTTGCTGGGTTGGCGTCAGTTCCATGTCAAGCAGCAGCCCAGTCATGCCAATAACCGCATTCATAGGCGTGCGAATTTCATGGCTCATGGTGGCTAGAAAGTCGCCCTTGGCCTGATTAGCTTGGTCAGCCACCTGTCTGGCCTGCTCTAGAGCCAAATTTTGATTTTGCAGTTTGGTCTCAGCTTGTTTGTGGGCGGTAATGTCGCTAATAGTGCCGATAAAGCCTTTCACTTGGCCGTTTCCATCGAGCAGCGGCATAGCTTGACCAAATACCCAGACAACGGTTTCGCCCTGTCCTGCGAACCGAAATTCTAGGGCAAACTCCTCGCCAGTCTGGGCCACCCGATGCCATTCAGTCAGCACTCGTTGCCGGTCTTGGGGATGCACTGCTGCTGACCAGCCAGAGCCCAGAGCCTGCTCAGGTTGAATTTGAGCCACCTGGCACCAGCGATCGTTGACGTAGGTGCACTGACCCTCAGCATCTGTAAGAAAAATCCCTACAGGGGCAAAGCGTGACAGGGTGCGGAAGCGCCGTTCACTCTCTTGCAGCGCTTGTTCTGCCTGTTTACGCTGGATGAACTGGCCCACCTGGTTACCGGCTGCCATCAGCATGTTCTCTAAATCTTGATCTAAGGGCTGTATCTGGGTGCTAAAAAACACCATTACGCCCATCACGTTGTCTTTATAGATAATCGGGAAGCCAAAGGCGCTGCGAAGACCGGCTTTAGTTGTACTGCCAGCCCTAGGGCAGTAGTCGGCCTTGGGGACGTCGCTGATCCATTGAGGGGCGGCTTGCTCCCACACTCGCTGGGGAATGCCAATGCCGGTTGAGATTGGCAGCTGCTGCGTGAGTTGAGTAAATTCTTCCAGACGGGGCTGGTGGCGGCACCAGCTAGAGAGGCACTGTAATCCACTACTGTCCGGGTTAACTAACCAGAGTTCGCCGGCTGCCCAACCCAAACTGCCGCAGATGGCCTGCAACATTTTGGTCGCTGCGCCTTCGAGGGTGGCTGTTTTGGCTAAGATGCGCGCGATCGCATATTGGGCCTGGAGCCGCTGCTCAGTGCGCTTGCGATCGCTAATGTCAGTAACGCTGCCCTCATAGCCCACCGCAGTGCCCTCAGCGTCATATACCAGACGGGCATTTTCAGAGATCCAAATGATGTCACCGTCCTGACGGTAAACCTGAGATTCAAACTCTGCAATCCGTCCCTTTAACTCCACCTGGCGCATAAACCGCTGTCGATTGGCCGATCTGACGTAGATCTGCTGCTCTATATTGGTCACCTTGGCGACCATCTGGTCGGCCGAGTCGTAGCCCAAAATCTGGGCCATCATCGGGTTAACCCTCAGGTAGCCGCCGCCTGGGGTGGTGCGGTAGAAACCTTCGATCGCATTTTCAAATAAATCACGGTACTCAGTTTCGGTCTGCTCACGCTCGGCCATGGTTTGAGCTAGAGCCTTGAGGCTGCGGCGCAGTTCTAGCTGGCTCATCACCTGATGGGCGATCGCCTCCAGCACCTCTAGCTGCTGCTCTGTCAAATCCTTGGGAAAGCGGTCAAGCACGCAAAGGGTGCCGAGGGCGTGCCCGGCCTCAGTCACCAGCGGCACTCCGTAATAACTGCGGATGTGGGGCTCCCCCGTCACCAGAGGGTTAGTGACAAAGCGCTGATCTTCTAAGGCATCAGGCACTTTGAACACGTCAGGTTCGAGAATGGCGTGGGCACAAAACGCCACATCTCGGCTGGTTTCGGGAGTGTCTAAGCCAACCCGGGCCTTAAACCACTGGCGGTTTTGATCAATTAGGCTAACCAAGGCGATGGGTGTGCCACAGACGTAGGCCGCCAGCTTAGCCAGATCATCAAAGGCGGCTTCGGCCTAGGTATCGAGAATGTCATAGCCCAGAAGGGCCGCTAGCCGCTGATCTTCGTTAGCTGGCAGGGGAGTCTGCATGGTTAAGAGCCTTATCAATGAAAGAAGTGAGAGTATAACTGTGATAAAGGCCTTACGCCCTTGGTTAAAACGTTGCTCTCACCTGTCCCCGCAGGGCGCGGTTACTGTAATCGCTGCCTTCAGTTCCGGCTGCAACGGTGCTAAAGGAGTAGCCCAAATCTAGTTCCACCTGGTTAAATTGAGCCGTACAGAGGGCCTCGTAACCGTAGGTAAGCGACCATTCTCCCAGCAAGTGCTGGGGGCCTAGGTTGGCCGCAACTCGACAGGACACCGGTTCAAACACCTGGCCGCGCCAGGCTAGTTCGGCATTGGTGACCCAAAAATCCGGAGGCGAGAAGTAGCCGCTGGTAGTCTCTACATCGCGACTGAACTGCCAGTTAAAGAGGTTAGCAGCCAGGGTAAACTCTCCCAGCCGCTGCTCAAGACGACTAAAAGACTGCTGCTCCCAATTACCATCACTAAAGTTGCCCAGCCGCACCAGGGAGAAGAGACTGGTGTCAGGCGTAATTTGCCAGAACAGGTTAGGGCCATAGCGCCAGGCCGCAATTTGATTTTGCAGGCTGGTGGCATTGATTTTATAGGGACCGTAATCTAGGTTGAACGATAGAGTAGCGCTGGGGCCAATGGGTACCGAAGTACTGGCCGTCAGGTTGGGAGCCAGGGGCAGCCGGTTAAACACATCGACCCCGGCACCTAGGGTAGTGGTAAAGTCACCCATTTGGCTCGTCCACGCCGCTCTCAAGGGCACGTTAACGACCTGGTCTACAGCGGGCTGATTAAAGGTGTTGAGCCCGGTGGAAAAGCTGAGGCGATCGCCGTTGGCCAGCCGTCCGGTCACTGTCGGTTCAAAGGTGCGGTTGCCCTGGGCAAAGTTATTAAAGTCATTGCGAAAGTCTACCGTCAGCGTTTCGATTTGCCAGAACGGCGCATCGGCGGGGCTCAGGGCAGGCTCAGGGGGAGGGCTGGGCGGTACCGAAGGGGGCACGAACAGGCCAGGGTTGAGGTTCTCGGGGGCAGAACTCAGCAGATCAGAATCTATCTCTAGGGGCAAGAACTCTGGAGCCAGAGACCCTGGAGTGGAAAATTTGGCAGACAGCGCTGGAGGTATATCTGGTTTAGTCGCAGAGGGGAGCGGCATGGACTGAGCCTGACCTGGACAGAGGCTAGCTACCCCCAGAAGAGCAGCGACACTGAAGCATGGAGCAAATCTAAAAATGAATGTCATTGAATTGCAGCATTGACAGGTTGGTTAATCCCTACGGCAGCCGTGGGTACTAAGTCAGGAAAACTGGTAAACCCTTGGTGGGGAAAAAATCGGTGTGGGTAACCTTGGAGGGGATTGCAGCTATTCTTCCCAGACAATGGCGCTCTATGGCTGTTTGCCCTGTCCATAGAGGTACCTCGTCTTGATATACCGTTTCTCGATAGGTTTTTGCCCATGAGCGGCACTACAGCAGTGTTGACAGACCCGTTACCGTTGAGGCGCAATCGGCGAATACAACTGCGCGATCGCACCCTCCTGTTTCGCTACCTGGTGGTCATCAACCTGATTTTGGGGGGATGGTATCTGCACTGGCGCATCACCCAGTCGATTGGCCAGACGGCGCTGTGGCTGGCCCTGCCGCTGCTGGCGGCGGAGATCTATATGTATTTTGGCGGCGTGCTGTTTTTGGTAGGGCTGTGGCGACCAATTCAGCGTCAGGTGCGATCGCTCAATCAGCTCCTGACGCCTCTAGCGCCAGAGCAGTACCCCACTGTTGACGTTTTTATTACCTGCTACAACGAACCCGCCGACATCGTCGAGCGAACCACCCTGGCTGCCCTGGCCATGGATTACCCGGTGACCCATCTGCGGGTGTACATCTTAGATGACGGCAACGCTGCCGATATTCGAGCGCTGTCTGAGCGGCTGTGTGTGCTCGACCTGCAATCGCCCCCCTTGCGGGCAGCGGCGGCCGCCCTCGATGCCCAGCGCCACCGGCTCACGGCCCGCCTGCGTCAGATCGAGGCTTTGCAACAAGACATAGCGGAAGTAGAGCAAGGGCTGAGCCAGCATAGATTGAGGGTGCCGTCTCAGCCTGAGGTGTTGCCACAGGTCATAGCCTGGTTTGACCAGCTGCGCCCCGCCGATCTACCTGCTCAGGTGTGGCTGGCTTGCCAAACCGCTCTAGGGGAAGGGTTTGACAATGCCCTGTACCACGCCCACAAAGACCTGCCAGCAGAAACGCCGATTGAGCTAGAAGCAGCCATTCTCAACTATGGGGTACTGCTGCGCATCTGGGATTTGGGCAGCCCCTTTGATCTAGAAGGTTATTTGCACACCCATGCTGAGCCAGTGGATGACTGGGCTGAGCGCGGTCGCGGCCTGACAATTTTGCGGCAGGTAGTCGATGATTTATCCTACTTTCGCTCAGACGATGACCGCAACTGTCTGCTGCTCATCAAACGGTATGAACCCCAGCGCGAGGGGCTATCTCCCGACCAGAGCGATCGCAGCCAGCGCCTTGGCCAGCTCCAGAGCCTGCACCAGCTGCTGCGCCTGAGCCAGCCCGATCAGCCCAGCACCACGGCGATCTTGACGGCCCAAAGGCAGTCTCTACAGGCCCAGATCGAGCAAAAGACTTACCAGCTAGCCGATCTGGCTCGCTGTCGCTACATTGCCAGAGAAAAACCCAAGGGCCGCCCCCACCATGCCAAGGCCGGCAACATCAACCACGCCCTGTTTTCTGGCGAAACCCAGGGCGACTTTGTGCTCACCCTAGATGCCGATCACATTCCCAAACCCCAGTTTATGCAGCGGGTGCTGCCCTACTTCTTGGATTTCAACCTCGATCGGGGCCAGTATGAGGACAACCAAATTGCCTTTGTGCAAACGCCCCAGGCCTTTTATAACCTGCCCCAGGGCGACCCCTTTGGCCACGATGCTCACCTGTTCTACGGCCCTATCCAGCAGGGCAAAGATGGCATGAATTCAGCCTTTTACACGGGCACCAATGCGGTGCTGCGGCGGGAAGCTCTCGCAGGGAGTTGAAGTAGCCCATTAAGGTCATGTAGGGGTCAGCGGGGTTGTCTTTGTTGCGTTTACCCCCGGCTTCTACCCACTGTTTTTGGGCGGCGGCCAGCAGGGCCAAATACGACCGCAGCAAAATTACTTTCAAGCTGCGGCCCTGGGCGGCAACCCCCACGTAGAGCCGACCGGGCACCCCAAAATCGGTTTTAGCGAAAAAGGAATCGTGGCGATCGGGGCCAGGGGGCGGAAAGATATCGACTTGGCTGCGGCCAAAGAGAGCCTGAATCTGGCGGCTGGCCCGACGCACGGTGGCCGTGGAGGCAATCACCTTGGGGCGAATGGTGTGGCCATGCTCTTCTCGGCAGCACAGAGTATCAATCGCTGTTTCGTATAGCCCTACCATCGTTCCCAGGGGGCCAGAAATCAGGTGCAACTCATCCTGAATGATCAGGTCAGGCGGCGGAAGATAGCCCTCTAAGGGGCGTCCCGCAATCGTGGAGTCGCCAGGGCTATAGAAGCCTTCGCCGTCTTGGTAGTGGGTGACGTGGCCAAACAGGGCTCCGGTCTGACCGACCCAGGGTAGGGCCGCAAATTTATCGACCGTGGCGATGATGAAGCAGGGCAGACGCCGGTAGATCGGTTCGTCTACGGCCAGGATGGGGAGGGGATTGCGGCTGCGGAAATCGCAGCTGCGGTTGACGCAGACAATCTTGAGGGTCTTGGGGGCGTCTTCTGTGGGTAAGAGCTGGAAGGAGTTGGTGGTAAATCCTTCGCCGCACCAGGGGCAGCGCTCTAGGGGAATGGGGCAGGGTTGGCTCTTGCTGTCGCGCTTATAGTCCAGAGTGCGATCGCGGGCTGAATATTCATCTTTTTTGCCGCGTTCGCCCATGCGGTTGGGGGTGGCTCCTTGGCCCACCCAAAGGCCGATTTCAAAGGGCCAGGTGCCCAGTTTTTCGGGCACCTTTTGCCGCTCTAGCTCTAGGGCACAGATCAGCCGTGATGCCCGCTCTAGCTGGTCGAGGGTGAGCAGTCGCAGGGTGTAGCGCATCAGCACGCTCATGCCAGCGGCCTGGATGCCGGGGTGCTTGAGCCGCCGCAAAATTAGGGTGAAGGCGGCCAGGCCCAGGTAGGCTTCGGTCTTACCGCCGCCGGTGGGGAAGAACAGCAGGTCTACCACTTCGCGATCGCCATGGCTGGGGTCGGCCAGCCCCACCAGGTTGAGCAAAATGAAGGCGAGCTGGAAGGGCCGCCAGGTGGGTTCTGAAAAGCTCTCGGGGGGGTGGCCCTCTTCTTGGCTGAGCTGGCGGCGGCGGGCGGTGGCGATCGCCCGATTGGCCATCTGAAACGCCTCTAGCACCTGGGGGTCTTGTAGAGCATTGAGACCGGCTTCGATGCGATCGCAGACCCGACTCGCTCGATCCAGCAGGTCTCTGGCCACATTGGCAGCCTCCTGAGGGCTAATCGCTACGGCCCGCTGAGTAGCAATCCAGGCGCGGTACTCGGTGACCAGTGGCCCCACCATGCCGCGAATGGTGGCAGCATTGGGGGCGAGGGCCAGAGATTCCATGCCCAGCTGTACCCCTTTTGGGGCGGTTGGGGCTACCCGGGGCACTTCAGCGATGGGAATCCAGGTGGTGCAGACTTCGGTGCAGCGGCTGCCCTGGGGATCTAGGGCCAGGGCCGAGACGTTATGGCCCACGGCAAATTCGTAGTCATCGCGGTACTGGAGAGCGGCGACGGCCTCATCCCAGTCGTCGGTGCTGACGCCGCGGGGGTCGGGCCGGGGCACAAACCCCTCAGGGCAGCAGATGCTGAGGTGGGTTTGAAAGGCAAAGGTGGCATCGCGCTCCCCAGAGGCCACCTGGCGATAGTTGACCAAAAACACCGATACCGCCTTGGTTCCGTAGGGGAAGCGGTCATCCAATACGGGGCGGCAGGTGACTACCAGATTGAGGCCACTGCCACCGGGGATGTCGATGGCGAAGGGCTCGGGGCGTTCTTCAATGGGGACGGTGAGGGTGGCCTGCTGGGGTACCCGCTGCCAGTGCTCTACCTTTTTCTTGCGCTTCGATTTACCCTGACCTTCTTCAAGGTCGTCCTCTTCAGGTTCCAGGGGGATGTAGCCGCCCCAGGTGACTTGGGCCTCTAGGGTGTTGGTTTTGCCCGATAGCAGGAAGCTGAGCCCCATGGAAGAGGGGAACAACGCTTTGCGGGCAGCGGGTTTGTCAGGGGTTTTGCTGTCTTCGCTGGAGTCGCTAGTGGTGACTTCTTCGGGCAGGTCGTCGTCGGCATCGTCGTCGGAGCGCAGGTCGGGGGGTGCGCCAAAGGGGGCCAAAAAGCCGGTGAGATACCACTTGGATGGAGCCTGCTTGAGGATTTCCTCGGCGTGGCCGGTGTCGTGGGGGGTGGGGCCGACCAGGTCAATGTTGAGGGCATCCACCAGGGTGGCGCGAATGTCGGCGGAGGTGGTCATGGCAAGGGCTCTCAGGTAGCTGTAGGCAACGGTTTATCTGGAATAGACTTTGGCAACAAAGACTTGGGCTTTGGCCTTAGGTTGGTTCTGCTTTTGTATGCGGATGAGGCGATCGCTCAAATCTTGACCTGACGTTTCTACATAGCTGTGGAGGGTCTGGGCCTGTCCCTGATAGTCGCGGTCTTCTTTGCAAATGATGATGCCGCTGTGGGCAGTACCGCTGCGGTGTAGGGCAATAAAGTCTTGGCGGTTGAGGGTGACGACGCAGCGGCGATCGGCGGTGGCAAAGGCCAGCACCTCTTGGTCTGGAATGTTCTGGTTAGCTCGCCCGGCTTCGTAAGAGGTGAGTACGTCGTGGTTAAGCTGGCGCAGGGCTTCTACCAGGTCGATGGGCAAGTTTTCGTTGGAGTAGAACCTAGCCATCTAGATCGTCGTCGTGGAGGTCGGCGATCGCGTTGTCGATCTCCTCGGTATGGCTGGCATAGTAAGCCCGTACCACGGTCAGATCAAAAGGGGTCAGGCTAGGGAAATTGTGCAGCAGCTCATCATCGTCGGCTCCTTGGTGCTGGAGGGAGATGAGCGTCCAGATGGGGATGCGGGTACTGCGGATGCGGGCATGGCCACCACAAACCCCTGGTGTTTTCTGCACGCTTCGGGTGGCGAGCTGTTCTTGAAACAGGGCATAGTCCTCGGGGGGTAAGGACTCGATCGCCTGAACGAGAGATTCTACAAGTTTGGCGTTCATAGGGGCTAAGGTGCGATGCTGGGGAGAATTGAGGGCTAAATTCTTCTCAAACTCTAACGTTTGCTCTGGGCTACCTCCTTTATTGCCGAAGGAGTTAGAACTACGAGTAAATGAATGCTAAGCCACTGTTGCAGGTTGAGATACAGGAGCGGATTCTTTCAAGCGCCAGAGTTCCTTAAATGCCGTGACTAGCTCTGCCTGACGCTTCTCAATAACGCTGGGTGTCCATTCGGCAGTATTTAATACTTGAGTAGTAAGAACAAATGATGAAATACTGCCTTCAGATAAATTATTTTTCCGCTTCTTGAAATATTTATCCTTTTTCTTTGCAAAGTCGTAGTTCTGGGCACTGCCGTTAATGTGGCCAGGCAGTAAGGTCAAATTTCCTAAGCAATGTACATAGCCTCGCCGTGCATCTTCGTCAGGAAACCACTCTAACCACTGGCTGCCTTGAGATGGATTTTGGGGTAATACGTGCTCTACAGTAATCCGGGAATAGTTATATACCGCATCACCGTCAGCCAGATACTGATCTAGGCGAAGCAATACATAAAGCCGAATTTTAGTCTCCAAGTAAAGTGGGCCGTTTAGACGTTGAATAATGGCCTGGCATTCTTCAGTGGTGAGATGCAAGGAAGAGTCGGGCTGGCTCAAGTCTTGGCCCTCTTCGATCCAGGTGAGGAGGGTGCTGTAGCGGCGCATCCGTTCGTTGATGTCGGCTCGCCGAATCATCAGGCCAGAGGCGAGGCGATCAAGGTCTTTGAAGAAGGTGAGTATTTTGTCGGGCTGGTGGCGGTGCTTGGAGAGGTAGGCGATCGCAGGCGGTAGCCAGTCAGCGTTATCAATACGGTTGAGGTAACTAAAGTAGGTGTTAATAGCTTTTGCATCCTGGTTGCTTGTATAGCAGCAATCTTGAATGTCAGCATAAGCTTGAGCGGCTGGGCATAGCACTTCATCAATGAAGTAGATGGGGTTTTCACTGGGCTTCACAAACTCCCGGATTTCTTTCAGGACAGAGTCTTTCTGCTTCGCTTTTTGATAGATCATCCGAATATGAGAGAACAAGCCTTGGAAGGTATCACGCCCTAGCATGACTTCGGTATCTTCCCAAAGCCGATTGTATTGCTCTTGTTTGTCTTGAGAGATTTTGCCAATAATCTCGGATTTGAGAATGTCACTGTGAGATAGATCTAAACCCCGATCATTTAGTACAGAGAAGATTCGATAAGCCGATTCCATATCTGGTGTAGATACAACTACTAACAGGCAACCGGTAATAAGAAATTGAGCTAGTCTGAAACATTTCTCATCAGACAATTTTTGCAGGTTAGCCAGTAGGTATAAGGCGTTGTCACGAATATGAGCCTGACTATCAGGCAAGACAGCATCTTTCAATTCGAGAAGTTTCTGGAGACCGCCTTTATCTTGTATATATTTTTGGAAGAAGACCGCATCTCGTTCTCTAAGGGTTAGCCGATAGCGATTTTTTGTTCCAGTAAACTCGTCACCTTCTTCGTATAAGAACTTAGTGAGCTTCTCAGGCTTTCGATCAGTAGGCAGGACTTCGCGCAAGGCTGCGATGAGGATGGCAAGGGTTGTTAAACGCTGTTGACCATCGACCACTTCCGCCTGTGGTGCTCCATCTGATTTAATTAAAACGATGCTGCCTAAAAAATAAGGACTTAACTCATCAATAGAAACAGTACTATCTCCAAGAAAAGTTAGCAAATCATCTAGTAAAGCTCCTGCTTGCTCAATGTCCCAAGCATAAGGACGCTGGTAGAGAGGAATTGAGAAGACGAAGTCATCACAGAAAATTTTCTGGATGGAGTATTCGGCACCGTGGATTCTGGTAGGCATGGTTTAAGAGATTACAAATAGGGGTTTGGTTGAGACTTGACGAATAAATCAGGAAATATATGACGCAGCTAGCTTTCGTTAAACCGATAGCAAAAACTGCTGTCGGTGGAGATGACGCGGTAGCAAGATAGGTTGTCGGGGTCGTCGAAGGTGGTTTCGCCTAAGAAAACATCGCGCTGGTAAACCTCTGCATCGCGATCGTTGACGGTGTAGCGGCAGTAGCCACTTGGGTCATAGTTCCCATCGGCGCAGGCATTGACCATCGTAATGCTGGTTTTGGTACCATCCATCCAATTCAACACGGTGTAGTGGGCACCAGCCCCATAGCCCGCGCTGATGATGCAGGGTTCGAGGCGGGCTTGGGTGTCGCCCTGGAACGCGTAGCAGACGCCGACTTGGTCGGGGTAAGGGCGGGAGGTGGCAGGGGTGGCCCAGGCGATCGCCCCAGTGTCATTAATCCAGTAACAAGGATTGAGTTGAGGTGTAGTTTCATAAAATGCTCTCCTCGGTAACGTCAGCTAGGGCGCTTCTAGGTCTTGCAATATGGCTTGAATGCTGGTCTTGAGAGGTTGCAGGTCGTTGTTAGCAATGTCCCAAAGAACTTGGGTGTCAACCCGAAAGTATTCATGCACCAGTAGGTTCCGTAAGCCAATGATCTGCGGCCAAGAAATATTGGAATATCTTGCTTTTAAGTCTGGGGATAAGGCTGTCGCAGCTTCCCCAATCATTTGCAAATGGTGGGCAATCCAAACCTGAATCAGCTCTTGGCTTTCAAATGCAGCCTGCCCTTGTTGGGTATAGCGTTCGATCGCAGCGATCGCATCCAAAATATCTTGCAGTCGTTCGTCGTCGCGCCTCATAGGGGGATGGCCTCCTGCATGACGCGATCGCGGATGCGCTCTTTGAGCATGGCTGGGGTAGCTACGTCTACCTTGTGCTCTAGCAAGGCTTCTAGCTCTTGCACTAGCCCTACCGGAAACCATGGGCTGCGGCGGGCGGGGTCGTAGTCTACGAGTAGGTCGATATCGCTGGTGTCTGTAGCTTCGGCCCGGGCGATGGAGCCAAAGACACGGATGTTATAGGCTCCGTGGCGGTCGGCGATCGCCAAAATTTGGGCTTTCTTGGCCTGGAGCAGGTCTTGGAGGCCGGGGTTTAGGGGCGCTGTCATGGGTCTATACCTCCATACCGGGGATTGTGGGGGTCTCTGACTCTAATTTTGCTTGCTTCGCCCCTTTACCTTTTGAATTTTGAATTTTGCCTTTTGAATTGGGCTTCGCCGCTTTATGCCCCCGCACTTCTTCTAAGTGGCGCTGCTGGTTGAGGTCGAGCAGGCGGGCGAGGACTTGGTCGTGGGTGGCTTCGGGCCATTTGTAGCGCCAGGGGAGTTTGCGTTTGCCGGTGCTGATGAGGGCACCAAAGGCGGCGGCTTCGTCGGCGGTGGCAAAGAAGAGGTCGCCGCTGGCGACGCGCTCGGCGGCGGCGGGGGGTAGGTCGTCGGGGTCGGTGTCGAGGTAGTCGAGGGCGAAACCGCAGGTGGTGTCGATGTCGGGCCAGCCGTAGGCGGCGAGGACGGCGAGATCCATCTGTTCGTGCAGGTGGCGGAGGTGGAGGATGTCGGGGTCGCGTTCGGTGGGGTCGTGGAAGCGGTTGTAGGTGTCGGTGAGGCCCTGGTTGTTGCACACCATGAGGTCGGCGCGGTAGTCATAGTAGGTTTTGCCGATCGCTTCTAGGGTGGGGTCGGTTTCCCAGTTGGCAGGAAAGGGGAAGGTTTCAAAGCAGTCAGAAGGAGTGTATCGAAGCCTATCTTCTAGGGAAGAACCAAAGAAACGAACCCATACTTCATGAAGACGAGATTTGAGAATAGAGAAAGTTGAATAGTGTTGATCAGCAACAATTACTAGACCTTCTGAGAAGACAACATTTGAAGGCATGAATCCAATCGACCAGTATTGCTGGTGCCGGGCGATAACCAAAACTTGATCGCACTACGCGATCGCTCTAAACAAAGCAGGTGTATATCTTCCCCAAAGCCACCAACGTTCTTTTCTACGTTTCGCATCTGCGTTATTGCCTAATTTATCTCGCTCAGGCTTAACAGTTTCCTCCACAATCGTCATCAAATCCGGCCACTGCCTTGCCTCCGACTCTGCCATCTCACCAAAATCAATCACATAGCGACGGTGGGCATGGGTAGGGCTGCTGTTTACCTCCTCGCCGCCAATGTAGGGAAAAATCCGCTCGGCGTTGCGGGGATTTTCTTCAATCAGGCGGTGCATTTCGGCAATGGGTGTAGCCTCTGAGTTGTTGTCATCAAAAGTAAAGCCCATCCCCAGCACGATACTGCCCTGAAAGCTTTTGTTCTTATTCGCCAATAAAACCTGTGGGTCGTCATTGCCGCCCGCATGGAACAAAAAGGCAGTAATTGTGTCGGATTCTTGCCTATCTAGGGTCTTTTTGCCGCTGTATTCGCCCTTAAAAATATTCACTACACTAATCACAACCGCCGCTAATCCGGGCCATTTCACTCGTTTTTGAGCGTTGTAAATGGTGCCCCCGTGATTACAGATAAAGCGTAAACCGCTGCTGCGGGTATTCCCCTGGGCAATGGTGTTAGTTGAAATGAGGCCGTAGGTGCCTCCTTTGCGAATAATATTGAACGCTCGGCGGAAGAAATGAGCGACTAAATCCGCGTTGCCATGAGATTCAGGATGTACTTCTTTAAGCCAATCCACATATCCTTCAGGGTTGCTATGAATGACGTTGTTCTTCCCTGCAAATGGTGGATTTCCTACGATCGCATCAAACCCAGGATTCTCCCGATCAAACACCTCTGGAAACTCAATTTCCCAGTTAAACGGTGCGATGGCCCTTTCTCCGTGGCGCAGGGCCGTTTGGAGTTCGTGAAGCGGCGAGGGAGTCGATGAGTGGATGGGTGGATGGGCTTCGTTGCGATCGCCCAGCCCAACGGTGGATGGGTCGCCTTGGGTGTAGGCAGATTGTCGCCAGGTGCGGACGAGGTCGCCATATTCCGAGAGCTTCGCCTCCCGATCCTTCTTGCTGCCGCCGTTAAAAAACGCCGCAATCTTCACATCGCCAATCAGCTTGGCCTCTTCCAGCTCCGCCCGCTGCCACTGGGCCAGCTTCGCCTCGGCATCCTCATCTGTCCGCGTATCCAGCGCTTGAATCTGCGATCGATACGCCTTCGCCCGGTCTACCTTCTCCTTCAGGTACTTAAACAGCGGCAAGTCTTCCGTCGGGTCTTTGCCAAAGCTGCCGATCTGCGATCGCGTCAGCCCCACCAGCGAATCCCCACACTTCAGCGCATGATCCACAAAGGTAAAGGGCTGGTCTTTGGCCAGGGTTACCAGCCACAGCGACAGCTTCGCCAGGTTCACCGCAAAGGGGTTTTTATCCACCCCATATAGGCACCGCTGGGCCACCAGGCGACGGGCATAGAGCAACGGCTCCACCGCAGCGGGCAGGTTGGCAGGCTGACCATGGGTATCCCACGCTTCCACCAGCTTCTCTGCCAGTTGCCGACAGGCCTCCACCAAAAACGCCGCCGACCCCATCGCCAGGTCGCACACCTTCAACTCCAAAATTTGCTCTGGCGTGGGGTAGTCGCCCAACTGCTCAAAAATGGGCCGCAGCGTCGTCGCCACAATCGGCTGAGTCAACTTCCGGGGTGTATAGTGCGACCCCGTCCGTCGCCGTTCTTCCCCCGGTTGTAGGTAAAGGTTGCCCGGAGCCAACAGGTTCGGCGTCCGCGACGATACCCGACTGCCCAGGGCCGCCACCAAGTCGGCGGGGGTCTGGGCCTCCTTTAGCGCCGTGGCCCCTTTGCCCGTCAGCTTGCACTCCGCCAGCTCTTGCAGCCCTTTGGCCCGGTTCCCTGGCTTCTCTGCCAGCAGCGCCTCGACGTTGATCACCACATCCTTCGGCTTTACGGCAATGGCCAGCCCCTCGGCCACCTCCACCTCGTAGCCCATAATCGCCTCATACACCGAGCCGATCTGCTCCACGTCGAGGGCGCGGTACGAGAGGCGATCGCCATCCAGCAGCAGCAGCTTGTCGAGCATCCGGTGAACCACCCCATCGGCAATGCGGGGCGCTTCTACCCGGCCATGGGTCCCATACTGGGTGCCCTGGGGTCGCCCTTCCAAAAACGGATACTCGTCAGGGTCAAACAGTTGCCCGTGGCGAGCGGGCAGATATTCGTCGTAGGCTCCGCCGCCGTCGTACACCAGCCGAAACAAGCTCAGCAACGAGGCCCAGGCCCCATAGCGCTGATCCATCGTGTCGGGGTAGCTGCCCGCGTCTTCCCGCAGCTTTTCGTAGAGGCCCGACACGGCATAGTGGCGCTGGTAGACCTCATCATCGGGCATCAGCCCCTCGTCTTCGGCATAGAGCAAAAACACCAGCCGCATCAGCGTGGCGATCAGGCCGCCGTAGATGTGTTGGCCCTCACCCCCGGCCCCTCTCCCAGAACGGGCGAGGGGTGATAAGAAGGGGGCAAAGATTTTGCCGTTGGCGGCGGCATCTGCCGCCTGGAAGCCGCGCAGCAGTTCCCACAGGGCATCGAGCACCTGGCTGGCCAGCTTGTTTGAAACCTCGGCCTGGTAGTTGCGGCTCTCCACCAGCAGCCGGTTCAACCGCTGGTTTTCGGGCACGTTAAAGAGGCGATCGGCCCCAATCAGCAGATCCAGCGCCCCCAAAATCAGCCGCCCCGGCACCTCCACCATCGCCTGCACCGGAAAGGTGAGATACCCCGACGACTCGCCACTGGGGGCATACACCAGCCGCATCTCGGTACCATTCACCAGCAGCCCGGTGGGGATGCCCGTCTCCCGCAGCAACCGCTCAAACTTGGCCTGAAAGCTCGCCTTCCACCCCTGCCCCGTCGTCGCCGCCGGGTCATCCTCATCCAACGGCAGCCCCGGTGCCAGCTCTTGAATTAGCAAAACCCACTCGTCACTGTCGGGGTCTTTGACCCCATAGGTGGGCCGCAGGGTCTCGCCATAGCTAGGCAGCACCGCCGAGAGGCGATCGGGCAAATCATCCGCCGCCATCAGATCTTCGGGCATCCAATCCAGCACCTTCTGGGTAAAGGCGGGGAAGTTCTCAATCCAGGCAATACCCTCATCCCCATGGCGAGGGATAGCCTCGGTGGACACCACGCCTTGCAGCCGCTCTTGCAGGTTTACCAGCTTGGCGCGATCGATCACCGCCTGGGCTTTGATCAAAGCAGGCGGCGACACGACCAGTCCCACCGGTTGTAGCAGACCAAGCCATTCTTGGTGCCTGAGGATATCTAAATCAGTTGCCATAATATCTACTGCGTTTAGACTGTTTTACTACCTGTTTATCTTTTAAGAAGTGAATGAATTTCTTGCAGTAACTCGGCAACGGCTTTTTCAACCTCAAGATTGCCCTCTTTAATCAAGCGACGGTATTCGTCAGTGACTTTTACGCAGTTACTATTGAATATATAGTTTTGATATTTAATTGAAGACTCATTAATTCTTATTAAAGCAATATCTCTTGGAGAAGAATTTCTAACCAGAAAGACTTTTGACTCTCTTGCCTCCAAAAAATCTTCGATGGATTCATCTAAGCATATTTTCCCTAAGTTAGGATGCCAAAACGAAACTTCTAGTGACTCATTATCTTCAATGTAAGCATTAATGGCTTTTCCAATCTCTATTGTCAGCTGCCTTTTAATAGCCTCATTAAAAAAGGTGCTATTTTGACGACTTATTTTCAAGGAGCTTGACCCTAAATCAACCGAAATTGGCACTTTTTCTGCTTGAGATACCCATTTAGACAATAGCATTCTTCGCATATCGATTTTTGCTATTTCAACCTCATTACTAAGGCTGTATTTGTCAATATCTGCAATAAAAACTTTTGATATGTGGCAATAAATATATGACTTACTTTCGGCAGATGAATAACTTATTTTCTTTAAGAAGCCTCTTCTTTTGGCAGCTTTAATACTTCTGTATAATTCTTCAATTTTAACATCGGTGATCCTAGCCAAAACCTTTAACCAAGGAACACTAATTATGATATTTACAATGTCATAATATAAATCCTCTGGCTCTAAGTAATAACTTTGAAAGGCTCCCTCAGCTTTAAGGAGTCTTTTAATTGAGTATTCAGAAAGGGCCTTGAAAATATTTCTTGATGAAGACTTGGTTATATAATCAAGAACCTCTATGATAATATCTATTTCTATATCAGCGAATCTATCATCACATATTCTCAGATACTTGTCGGTTCCAGATTTGTTTTGAGCAGCTATCTTTAAGACTTGTAACTGAACCTCACTCAGCTCGACATCCTGAGGGTCAACAGATATTTCTTTGATTTCCATATCTGGGAATTCAGATTTTAATATGTAAAAGAAATGCTGTTGAAATAGATCGAATCTTTGTGAATCTCCCCCATGCTGCCACCAAGAATGACTCGAGAAAGAAATGCCATTCACAGATCTTTGTCTAATTAAGCATTCTTCATATTTTCGAGGATCTATTGATGGGAAATGGGAAAAATGTGCTTTATTGTAATACCCATTTTTATGAAAGACTGGCTCTTCACAATAAACACATTTAAGGCCAAGTTCTCGATAGGAATCAGTTTTTAATTTTGAATTGCTCGCGTTGATTTCCTTCCCACCCAAATACATAGATTTTGCAATATCCATTGTTGTCTCCCCTTAGCTTGACACCGGCCATAAATAAACAATCCCCACCGGCTCAATTCGCTCAGCTTTCACCTGATAGGTCTGCTGAATCCGCTCCGGCTCCGTCACAATCTCCTCCGCCAGTTGCTCTACCCGGGTGCGCCAATGCCGCCGATCCGCCTCAATCTGCCGCATCTCATCCCGGTTAAACAGCCCAAGCTGCAACGTCTCATACTGCTGCTCCTGCTTCAGGATGCGGTTTCGCTGCTCCTCCAATAGCGTCTTCATCTCCGCTGCTTCCCGCTCCCCCCGCTGGGCCAGCTTCCGCTTCGCCCGCTCCGTTAGCTCTGTCGCCCGCCGCTCCAGGTTAGGCAGCAAATCCTCCACATCCCGACCCACAAACCCCTTCAGCCGCTCCATCAGTGTCTCTGGCACCTCCTGTAGCCGCCGATTCGCCAGCGATGCCTCCAAAATCTGCATCACAGCCTTCTTCTCCCCCTCCGTCAGGGGGCGTAGCTTACCCCGGCCTCGGGCCTCTGGGTTGAGCCACTCCGCCGCCACCGTCACCACCTCATCGTGCAGCCGGGCCGCCCGCTCCCCATAGAGCGAAAGCCGCCCCAAAATAATTACCCTCGGTATCGGGTCATCGGTGCGGCACACACAGGCCCGCGTCAGCTCATCGTGGAGAAACCCCTGGGAGAGAAACCGCCCCAGCAGCCGCTGCACCATCCGGTGTTCCAGGTGCAGGTGCACCACCTCCCCATCCAGCGACCCCGGATCGCGAAACACCACCGGGCGAATGGAGGCCTCCTTGCGCCAGTCCCACAGCTTTTGGCCCCGCTGCCGGGGTGCCCGCAGGGTATCGAGGGTGGTGGCCCAGGAGGGGTCGGCCCCGGCCTGCTGGTCGAGGGCGGGCACCGTCCAACGGCTGCGCTCCTCGTTGTCTACCGCCTCCGCCGCCGAGAGGGGTGCTAGCGCCGCTGACCCCATCAGCTCCAGCGACACCGACAGGGCATCGCGAAAGTGGCGATCGCTCAGCCCCAGCCACTCCTTCGAGTCGCGCAGCATGCCCTCTAGCTCCACCTGCTGCTGCCGCAGCTTGTCTTGCCTGAGGCGAATCGCCTCCAGCTCTTCTTTAATCGCTGTGCCCCGTCCCGTAGACTCGGCATCGGCCTGGTCAGCGTTGTCAATGGCCCCGCTCAACGCCTCGGTCTGCTCAGCGCGAATGCCCTGCTCCAGCAGCTTGGTCACATTCTTTTCCACCACGGGCGACAGGCTGCCCAGCTCCTCCTGAATGCGCTGGGTCTTTTTCACCAGCACATCAATCACCCGGTCTTCGGGCCGCTGGCGCAAGACAAAGTAGTGGCAGCGGACGACGGGCGATCGCTGCAATTTCCGGTCAATCCGGCCGTTGCGCTGCTCCATGCGGCTGGGGTTCCAGGGCACATCGAAGTGGAACAGGTCAGCGCAGAAGTTTTGCAGGTTCACCCCCTCCCGCGCCGCATCGGTGGCGATCAAAATCCGCAGGGGGTTGTGGGCCGGGTCGGCATTGAAGGCGGCTTTGATTTCCTCACGGCGATCGTCGCCCATGCCACCGTGGAAGGTGCCGATGCGATCGTCTTCGCGATCGCTGCCTGCGATGATGGCCTTGAGCTGCTGCTCTAGATAGCGCTTGGTGTCGGTGTATTCCGTAAAGATCAGCACCCGTCGGTTCAGCCACTTGGCCCTGGGCTGCCCCAGGTCAGGGCAGAGGTTTTGCCGCAGCCATTTCTGCAATTCCACAATGCGGCTATCGGGCTGTCGTCGGGCCTGCTCCGCCAGCCGGGTCATCTCCTCCAGTAGGGCCAGCTCTTCTGGCGAAATCGCCTCCCCAGCGGCGTAGGTGGCCTTCTCCATCTGCTGGTCTTCCTCTGCCAGCACCTCATCTTCTTGCAGGTCGGCCCGGTCATCATCAGACCCCGGACTCTCCAGTAGGAGAGACAGACTGCCCTGGGTCGCGTTCTGCTGTTGCTGAGCCTGCCGCTCAATCGCCCGACGGTGGACGCTGAGGGTGCGGGCAAACGCTTCGATTGACGACAGCAGCCGCTTTTGCAGGTTGGTCAGCACCAGCATGGCGGTAGTCTGGGTCGAGCGGGGGGCATCCTTCAGGCGCTGCTCCCGCCGCTTGCGGTAGGCTTGCAACAGCTGGGCCAGCTTTAGCTCCGGGGCATCTTCTGGTAGCCCATCAATAATTACTGGCACAATCTCCCGCTTGGGGAAGTCGGGCTCGTTGATCTCCCTCAGGTCTTGCTTAAACCGCCGCACCATCACCGCATCCAGCAGCTTTTTGCTGCGCACCGGCACCCCCCGGCAAAACCGCTGGGGGTCGAGAATTTCGAGCAAGGCCGCAAAGCTGTTGGAGTGGCCATTGTGGGGGGTGGCCGACAGAAACAGCCGATGCTCAAACCGAGGAGCCAACTCGCGCACTGTCTTAGTTAACTGCGAATCTACGGCATAGCGCGAGGCACTGGCCGGAGCGGCATTGTGGGCCTCATCTAAAATCAGCATCGACCCGGCAGAGAAATCGCCCAGCCAGTCCCGCAGGGGGGCGGCATAGGTTTCATCCCGCAGCAGCGCGTGGGAAATGATAAAGCGGGTATGGGTTTTCCAGGGGTTGATGCCGTAGCCCCGCTCGCGCCGCTTAGCGGCCACAAACTCCCGATCAAAGACGATGAACGTCAGGCCAAAGCGGCTCTCCATCTCTTCCTGCCACTGGCGCACCACCGACGGTGGGCAAGAAATCACCACCCGCTTAATCTTCTGCCGCATCAGCATCTCGCGCAGAATCAGCCCTGCTTCAATGGTCTTGCCCAGCCCCACATCGTCGGCGATGAACAGATTCACCCTGGGCATCCGCAGGGCTTTGCGCAGGGGTTCGAGCTGGTAGGCTTTGACTTCAATCCCCGCCCGATAGGGGGCCTGAAACAGCTTCGGCTCGGTAGAGGTGACACAGTTCCACCGCAGCGCGTGGAGGTAGGCGGAAAAGTAGCGCGGGTCATCAAAGCCCTTGTGAGCCACCGCCTCCCAGGAAGAGGTTTCGATCACCTGAGCGTCAATTTCCCGTTCCCAAAACACCTCCAGCGCTTCCCCTTGGGCATCGTCTTCCAGGCAAGCCAGGCGTACTAGAGTATCGCCCGTGGCGATTGGGGCGGGAGTGACTTCTTCGATGAGATACTGGCGAGACCGAACTCTTACAATTTGCCCCGAGCCAAGATTTAATGGTCGTTCTGGTTTGTCTAGCACTCTGACACTATCCATATCTTTTCCTGGCAAGTGACCCTAAATTTCTAGACGTTCTTATCGCTCTTTCTCAGCTATCTTTGCTACGCATAAAATAATCCTTGATGCCTATTCACCCTCGATTCTTCTAGCTTCTTGAACTGTTGTATTAATTACATGAAATTTGTCAAGATGCTGTTCTATAAAAAATTGGCCTTTATGTGCCAAAATACTTATATTCTGGTTCAGTAATTTAATATCAGCATTCAACTCAAGAAGAAAATTGTGAGCTGTATTGATTATATTTGCAAGCCTTTGATCTACAGCTTTAATTAAAATCTCTTGAGCCATGGCATTGCCAGAAAATCTTTCTTCAATTTTTTTCAAGTCTTCAGCGGCTTCATTAAATGCACGATCCTGAAGTTCTTTGTATTTTATAGTTCTTTCATATACGAGAGTTTGCGCTTTGTCACGCAAGTCAAGTTGCATGTGACCAATTGCGTTAATGGCATTGACGTTCAGCTTAGTTAGTTCTTGTTGATATTTCATGATGGCTTCAGAAACAGCCGTCATTCTTGCGAACTCCCTATCTTTTTTGCATTGCTCGATCTCTACCAAAATTCTTTTTATTTCCGTCTCTTTTCTAATTGAGAGATTGACCTCTAGCTCTTTCTCTTCTCGCCTAAGCTGAGCCTCTATATTCTTTGAGGCAGCCTGTTTTTCCAGGTCTCTCTTATGTTCTGCTGCTCTTAAAGGCTCACTTGCCCAGTCCGTCATCAACTTGATCGGTGCATAAACAATGTCGTCTAGCTTATCGAACATTCCAAATATAGACACTTATCTTCCCTCAATTAAAGATTTGAATTGGCGTTGGAACAGGGCTTTGTCTTTTCTATGCAGATAAAGCAGTTTCTTGTAATTTTCATTCGATCTCTTATTGACATCGAGAATCGCATTTAGAGATTTCCGCTTGTCTTCAAGAATGCTGTGGACAAAGTCCCCACTCTCTTTGGATAAAGTTGAACCCTTGAATTCAATGTATTTCTGAATGAAGATCAGCATTGAGTTCAAGAAAAGCTTTTGCACCTCGTCCGCGTCTTCAGAAAGGGTGTCAGAAACGCCGTCTAAAAACAGAAAATAATGATTTATCCACCCAATAAAAAAATCTTCAATAGCAAGCTCCATCAAAAGAATGTCATCCTCAAATTCAAACATAGGAATGAAGACTTCTTTATCTTCATTAAGAAATGAAGAAAGAAGCTTTTGACGGCATTGACTAAAGCAAGCTAGAACTTCAAGGGTTTCCTTGTTTTTCATTCATCATTTAACCCCGAACTTATTTTTGCATTGTCCATCTCTTTTCTGGCTTCTTGCTTGATTTCACTAACCATATCTAAAGTATTCTCCTCAATGAGGCTGGCAGATAAATTCAGACTTTTTGTATAACTTTCTACAAGTTCTTTTATCCATACAGAGGCTACCTTGTTATCCACTTGAGATGTCGAAAGAGTTTCGGAAACTTCCTTAAGCGATTCGGCAAAAAACTTTGTTCGCTCTTTCCTCACTTCCTCTTGCAAGCTTGTCGCAAACTTTATCTCTTCCTTGTAATTCTTTATCAACTCTAGATAGTTTTTCTCGTATTCATAGAGGATACTTAGTTTCTCCTGCAATGCCGCTAGCCCTACATTGCTTTCTATCTTAAAAATAATAGATTGAAGAAATACCTCCTTCACGCTATTATCCATGTCTAACTTTTGAACCATTGATTGCAAGTCGGCCTTAAGGACATCAAGCTTGCTGTTCGTTTCGTTTTGATTTGGCATTACAGGATCCTGATTAAACGTTTCACTTTCTTGATTATAGGGATCTATCCCTTGGTCATCGGATTTGGAGAAGTCAAGCTTATTTTTACCTTTGCGGTTGAACATTCGAAGTGATAGTTGAAAACATTTGAAGGATAACTATTGACATCATGCTAGAAACAGGAAATCCATGAACTTAAACCTTTTTCTACAGATACATTGAAAATCCCTAAAAATGATAGAAAAATTTATATTATTTTTACCTACCTTTCCTGAGAGTATTTGGGTTTCTAGTTACTAAAGAAAGTCGCACCATAAAATCTTTTCCTGAGTAGTTAACGTTTATTTAGAAACTTGCCTTTGGCCAGAGAGTAGATCTGTGCCTTTTAATCGCATCACAGCAATCAATCGACGGGCATACTCAAGGCAAGCTAAGACATCGTCTCGCGTTAGTTCCGGATAAATCTCCAAAACCTCTTCTAAAGATGCCCCCTCGACCATAGTCGCTAGCACCTTCTCAACTGTTATGGCCTGACCTTGAACAATTGGCCTGCCCCCAAACAGCTTAGGATCTACGGTAATGCGCCCTAAAAGCGTCTTCTCATCCATTGGCATGGGCCGAACCGCCATAAATTGTCCGTACGTTGTTGCTTTCCCCCATCATGACAACCACAATAGAGATATTCAAGACTTGATCAATGCAAAGTGTCCGTACACTTGAGTGGCTATCACAATGACTCGCAAAGGCCGTGCCCTAACGCTCTCGGTGTCAGACCAAGAGAAAACCCAGCTAGAACAACTGGCGCTGGCGTTTGACCAAACTTGGGGCGACAACCCCAACGTCTCGAAACTGGTCAAGGCCATTGCCAACGGTGAACTGCGGCTGGCGACGAATCATGACTGGGGGCGCGATCGCATCAACGCCCTCAACCGCGCCCGCAATCTGTGCGTTGACCTAGGCTATTTGGCAGAAGCGGTGGCGATCGCCGAGCTGCTGCTAGAGCGCAGCGAGATCAACCTACCCCTGCGCCAAGAAATTCAGGCATTTGTGAATCGGCCCAGCACCCCTTGGCGCATGGAGATCGAGCGCTGCATCCGCCTCCAGCGACCCTTTCGCCTCACCTACCAAGACGCCGCCGGTCGCCTCTGGAACTTCACTATCCGCCACGCCAAAATCGTCACCTACGAAGACCGCCAGTATCTGGAATGCTGGTGCGAGGAGACCGAAGGCAGCCGCGACATCGAGGCCCTGCTCCACAACTGGTCACTACGCCTCGACCGCATCCCCGACGAGGCCGTCATCTCGCCAGCAGAGGGGCACTGGCAACCCCAGCTCAGCACCATCCAGGTCGAGTTTTGGCTGCTGAACAGTCTGGCCTTTAGCTATCGCTCCAAAACCGAAGCTGACCTGGTGAACGAGTGGCTGCCTGACCGGCAGGCCCGCCGCATTGTGCGGCAGATCTACCACACTTTTTGGTTCTTTCGCGAGGTGCGCCGCTACGGGGCCAACTGCATCGTGATCGGGCCAGAGGAGGTGCGGGACAGGTTTGCTAAGGATGCGATCGCCATGGCCCGCCACTACCAGGCAAACTGAGGACTACGGGACTACGTTTAATTAGGCTCCTCTACTTATTACTCCTTGCGCAGAATTACAAAGCACCCTTACTTACTCCCTCTGTGAATGCTGGGAATACTTAAAGCATCTTGCGCTCATCCCTCTCCTAGGGATTGCTGAAGGCTACAGCTCAAGTCTCTACCTCTCCCCATCAGTTAATGGATCTCCAGCGCTCAGGTCACCAGTCATGCAGCTAATTCATAAAGAAGAGTTCACCACCCTGTTTCAGGAGTTCGTTAATACCTTCGTTCACACATCTGAAGGGCAAGAGTATATCGGCTTCTACAAGCGTGATGCTCACAATGGGCAATTTAACTTCCTAAGCATAGAGGAAGCCTTTGAAGCAGAGGAGATAACCAATTCTGATGCTATGACTGAGGAGTTGACTGACCGAGTACTAAACCAACTTTTGCCACACTCAAACACGCCACAAAATCAACTCGATAATTGTTGGATACATCGCGCACCAGCCATACAGGGAAACATCAGAGAATGGTATGAATCGCAAGGATATAAACCCGACTGGAGAAAAGTCGCCCATGGTATTTTTCATTTTATAAAAGCATGCATTGAAAATAAGAACAGTAACCTGCAAGCAATATGCAAAAATTTTTTCAGTCTTCAATATATTAAGGGTTTTCAATCTGAGATGCTGTCGCCAATTCTGAATGCCTTGAGTTCTGAGAACTTCTTGCTTGTTAATGACAGATCTCAGAAAACAATCAATTATTTTGCCAACAACCGTAAAGACTCTTCAGATCTTGTTGATTATCCTTCTGTTAATGTGGTCGGGAAAGGGTTGATTGCAAGTCTAGCTCCAGCGATGCAAGAGATTTGGGGGTCTTCCTTATCTGCTGCTGACCAATTTGATATGTTCTGCCACTGGCTGGTTTCCATTAAGAAGTTTGATTTGAAATCATCTCCTGTCAATTTTTGGAAAATCGCCCCCGGTGAGAACGCTTGGCAGTGGGAAGATTGCCTTTCAAAGGGTTTTATAGCCATCGGTTGGGATGAGTTAGGCGACATCTCAGGATTCACTAAAGAAGACTTTAATGAGCTACGAGATGAGCTAATAAACATTTATCCAGATTGGAAGAAAGCTGGCGTGAACCAAGTCTGGGCTTTCTCTCAAATTAATGTGGGTGATCGCATCGTTGCCAATCGCGGGACACGAGAAGTAATTGGCATCGGTACCGTTATAGGAGGCTATTACTACCAAGCGGATGCAGAGCAACACAAGCACCGGCTATCCATAAGGTGGGACGACACTGAGCCACGGGCAGTTTATAAACCAAGTTGGGTTAAAACCTTAATTGCCTTAGATAGTAGTGCATTCAGCATTATTCAAAAATTGTATGACTCCCCAGAAGTTGAAAAAGTGAATTCAGCTTGTCCTTTCGGCTCCACTACTTTCGATCTCCTATCAAAACTTCATACAACCCCTAAAAAGGCTATCTATGATGAATACAAGCAGGAATTCAACAACCACCTCAAAGAACCGTTCCAGCGGCTCATGCTGGAGGTAGCCACACATTTACCTGCTCCCATCACAGACCTGATGGAAATTCGCAATGGCATTTTTGGCCGAATCCTCAAAAATGACTTTGGACGTGGAGGCGCTTATGAGCGCTATTGGGGGGCTTTCTATCCAAAAGGTGTGAAAAAAACAGAGGGAGCGCAACTTATCCTGAGCATCGGTTATGACCGTCTTAACTTTGGTTTTGATATCGGTCACTACAGCGGTGAACAGCGAGAACGTTTTCTCGAAAACTGCCGAAAGCATTACGAGAGCTTGTGTGAACTCTTAGAAGCACCACTCAATCAACCTCATCTCTTGTTTGGCGATCGCGGCAATGTTAAGTTCGACAGTGACGGGAACCCAGTAAATCCAGATCAGCTTTCATTTCAAGATTGGCTAAGCCAGGTCAGCTCTAAAGGTGTTCATGTTTTTACAACCTTGTCTAAGGCAAGAGTGCTGAGCAGCTCCCGAGACGAACTGGTCAATGATATCGGCAGGGTTTTCTCACAACTTTTTCCGCTGGTTTTACTGGCTACCCTTGATGATCCAATGCCTTCTCTACAGGAATATCTGGAACTAGGCGGTGAGGATGACGAAAGTGTTATAGAGTCCAACGAGACTTATACCCTCTCCCAATGTGCCAATGATACTCACCTCGAAGCAAGCCTTTTAGAAGACTGGGTTAAAGCCCTTAACCATAAACGCCAGGCCATTTTGTATGGTCCACCAGGAACCGGTAAAACCTACCTGGCCGAGCACTTAGCTAAACACCTCCTGAGTGATAGTGATGGTTTCACGGAGATCGTGCAGTTCCATCCTGCCTACACTTACGAAGACTTCATCCAAGGCATCCGCCCCAAGCAAGGCAAAAATGGTGGTCTAGATTACCCCGTCGAGCCGGGGCGGTTTCTCAATTTTTGCCAAGAAGCCCGGCAGCGCCAGAGTATTTGTGTCCTCATCATTGATGAAATCAACCGCGCCAACCTGGCTCAGGTATTCGGTGAACTCATGTACCTGCTGGAGTACCGAGATAAAGAGGTCAATCTTGCTTGCGGTGGTCAACGTTTTAGCATTCCTAAAAACGTGCGCATCATCGGCACCATGAATACCGCTGATCGCTCTATCGCCCTAGTAGACCATGCCCTACGGCGTCGCTTTGCTTTTCTACCCCTCTATCCCCAGATGGATGTACTCCGGCATTTTCACGCCAAAACCAGCTGCTACGTCGGAGGCTTAATTAGTGTACTCGAACGAGTCAACAAGACAATTGATGACCCTCAGTACGCTATTGGGACCTCGTTCTTCTTGCACGAATCCCTTCAGACCGAACTTAGAGCCATCTGGCGTATGGAGATTGAACCCTACTTGGAAGAGTACTTCTTCGACCAGCCCCAAAAGGTAGAGGAGTTCAGGTGGGAGCGGGTGAAGTCTGAGCTAATGCCATGAACATAGCCACCCAGCAGGTCATTACACTCAAAGAATACAGATCCAAGACCCTACTAGAGAAAGACTTCCCCGAAGCCTTGGGACTTCTCCTGAAGCAAACTTACTCCGATAAAGTAGCGGTTGACTTCCCCCATGCCGGCAACGGCAAAACCTGGAAGCTTACCGCTCAGAGCTGGGTTGGGTTTATTCCCCTCTCCCCAGAAGTCGCCATCCGCATTGAGCCAAAAGTTTCTATCTACAATCTCTTTGGCATGTTGGAGTACGCCTACAACCTGGGCGATTTCAAGCTACTAGCCAACTGGAACCACTGCGACACCCTGGAAGAACTGTACGAACGCCTGGCTGAAATTCTCGCCAAACGTATCGCCGATCGTGCCCGCCGAGGGCTTTACCGCACCTACATTCCCAAAACTGAACGGCTCAACTGCATTCGAGGGCGGTTAGACCTGCCCCACCAGATCCGCCACCCCTGGGAAACCCGCCTCAAATGCCACTACCAGGAACAAACCGCCGACATCGAAGACAACCAGATTCTGCTCTGGACCCTGCACCAAATCCGCCGCCATGGCGTGTGCTCAGAGCGAGTGTTGCCTACTGTCCGTAGTGCCTACCGCGCCCTCCAGGGGACAGTTACACTCACCCCTCACTCATCCCATGACTGTAGAGGGCGCACTTATAACCGCCTCAACGACGATTATCAAGTGCTCCACGCCCTCTGTCGATTCTTCCTCGACTACAGCGGCCCCAGCCTAGATGCTGGCGATCGCCGCATGATTCCTTTCCTGGTGGATATGAATAGTCTGTTTGAGGAATTCGTTGCCGCCTGGCTTAAGGCCAATGAGAAGGAACTACGAGAACGTCATGGCTTACGTTTGAAGGCCCAGGAGAAAGTCACCTTATCTGACCATCACGCCCTTCATTTCAGGATTGACCTGGTTTTGGAGGATATAGAAACTGGCACCACCCGCTATGTGCTAGATACCAAGTACAAAGACCCCGAGCATCTCAAACCTCCCGATGTTCACCAGGCAATGGCCTATGCCGAGACTAAGGGCACCAGGGAAGCCGTCTTGATTTATCCGGCAAAGCTAGATCAAACGTTTGATGTATGCCCTAACCAGATCCGAGTAAGGGGGCTCTCGTTTGACATTGAAGGAAGTTTGGAAGCTGGAGGCCGCAATTTTTTGCGGCAGCTGTTAGGGAATGCCGAGACAATTGTTGAATCCGATGTCTCATACAGCGTTTCTTGATCCCATGAGGTACAGCACGAGCCCTGAAACCCTTGCCACGCAGTAATCTCAGATCTGAATCTGTACCTCACCTACCCAGGAACCGCTGTATCGGTCCGCCGTTCCCTGCCCCCGGTAGGAAGTTTCAGTCCTTTCAACCATTTCTATCAGTCCGTCAGGTTCAACACCGATAAGAGACGTTTCTCTAATCCTGACTTTTTCAACAAGCCCTAGATTGGCGATCGCCACCTCCACGTTTCAGAGCGGATACTGCCGCCCTATGGCCATCGCCACCTGTGGCCCAGTCTTTCATCACCAGCGGCGGCGGCTTGGCTAGCAAACCGTGCTTGGTGGTGTTGCAGTCAGCGATCTTGCAGTCGAAGGTGTTGTTAGGACAACATGGAGGTGTCGTGTCTCTACTGCCCCTACCTGTAATGCCAGCCGCTTATAGCGATGACCTGCGTGAGAAAGTGCTTGCTGCTGTTGACCGAGGCGAGAAGAAGAGTCACGTCAGTCGGATGTTCAACATCAGCCGTAACACTCTTGATTTGTGGCTTAAACGTCGTGACGCCACCGGCAGTGCATCGCCAAGGCGGGGGTATCACCGAGGACCAGCGCCCAAGGTCAACAACTTAGAAGCCTTCCGAGCCTTTGCCAACGCTCACGGTCATCTCACCCAGCAGCAGATGGCCGAGCTTTGGCCCGAGCCAATTACCGATGTCACGGTAGGCAAAGCGCTGCGCCAGATTGGGTTTACGCGTAAAAAAAGACGTACGGCTACCGCGAGCGTAATGAGGCCGAGCGCCGAGCCTTTCTAAAGCAACTGGCGCAGGTTGACCCGACTCACGTGGTGTATCTCGACGAGGCGGGTGTCGACGATACCGAAGACTATCCCTACGGCTACTGCCCTCGCTCTGAGCGCTTTCATGCCCTCAAGCTGGGCCATCGCACTCAGCGCATCAGTATGGTTGCCGGCTGGCGAAATCGAACCGTGATTGCTCCGATGACCTTTGAAGGCTATTGCAACACCCATTTGTTTGAAGCCTGGGTCGAGCGGTACTTGGTACCCGAGTTAAGCCCTGGACAGGTTGTGGTGATGGACAACGCCAGCTTTCATAAATCTCAACGCACTCAAGCGTTGATTGAACAGGCGGGATGCACCCTGCTCTTTCTGCCGCCCTACTCCCCGGACTTCAACAAAATTGAAAAGTTTTGGGCGCGCTTGAAACATCACCTGCGTAAAACGCTAACTACGTTTGATCACCTCTGGGACGCCGTCGATGATGCCTTCAAAAAACTGTCCTAACTAGCTCATTGTCTGCAATCGCATTCCCCTGTTCAGTCTTTGGCCCCTTTGACTTGGCCCCATTCAATCGGCATACCTCAGGACTCGCGACCATTGTTAAGCTGTTGAGCATCTAAATTGCATGTTGAATTCTGCGAAGCCCTTTCACTAAGGCTTTCAGGGCGATTGTACTAGTGCAGTTTGAATGCCTAACAGCTTATGACCTCCAAGTTTTTCTTAACTAAGCTGCATCTTTGATAATTTCCAACTCATCTGGGTCAACCCAAGAGGGTGACGGATCACCAAACCATTGCACCTGGGCTAACTTGCCCTCAATACCTTCAAATGTTCCCCGCCAACCATGCTTTCCCCGTTTTCCTACGACTTTTCCAACCCAGCTAGAAAAAAGGGCTTGGCTCTTGTCACAAACGTCATTCATCTCCCTAATAGGCTGAATATCTTGATCTAGGGGGCTTTCAGCAGTGACGTTTGCTGTGACATTAGGGCAAGACTGCTGCTCAGTTACGTCATCTGTGACGTTTAGGTTGGTAGATTTGACGTTATCCCCATCATTAACGTCATAGTCGGCAGGCTTGGCCTGACTAAGTTCTGACGTTTGTGACGTTTGTGACGTTTGTTGATTCGTTTTTTCTATCCTTACCCAACGGTTACTACTACCACGGGGAGGACGGATGACGTTTAACCCAATTCCCCTCAAATTAGCGGCTAAGCGGGTAAGGGCTTTGCCCAAAGCTCTGGCAGTACCTGCCCAACTAGGTTTTTTTGTGGTTTTCTCGTCTACTAACGCCTCAAGAGCTTGTAGCAATTCGGTAGGTGTACCCTGCCAATGGTCCCGATCCTGCATCAACCGCATGATGGCCACAGCCACAGGGGAAGACTCTACGGCTGTCTCATGGGCTTCTTGTCGGTTGCCGGTGTATACCCTCAAGAAGCTACCCACGGGAAGGTCAAGGGCGGTTTCGGCTGCGATCGCAAACTTGGCAAAGTCCGCCATCCGGGGCAGGCGATCCACCTCGACGGTGGGTAGCACTTTTAGGGTTTTGCTCAAGGCCGTCAGCAGCGCCCCAAAGATGAGCCCTCGCGCCCGCTCCAGCTTGGCCGTCAATTCCTCGTCAGTGAGCCGTTGCGACTCATCAATGGTGCGCAGTTCCACCAGCAGCGATCGCTCTAGCAGATCCCCTCGGCTGGCCAGCGAGTCGATGCCCGTCACAATTTGGGGCCGATTAAACTCGAAGACCGTTTCCTCTTCATTTTCGTAGAGGGCGCGGGTCAAAAATCCGCCCCCTGTGCAGATCCGGCAAAGTGCATCGGATTGATCCACCGTCAGGTACGAAAGATTGTCGTAGGCCAGCACCCAGCGGTTCCAAGCGGCGATCGCCAGATCTCGCAGATCAGCCACCTTGGGAATCAGCGGCGCTTGGCGAGGGTCAATCAGCCCTTGCAGCAGTCGGGCAGCGAAGGTCTTCCCCGTCCCTGGCTCACCGTGGATCACCAAAATCGGGTGTGGGTGTCTGGGGTAAAAGCAGAACAGCAGCCAGCACACCACCAAGACCCAGCTATCGTCATCCACATTGAGCAGCGATCTTAGCTCCGCCAGCATTCCGCCCTGCTCGGGGATCGGCAGGGGCAGCGTTGTTCCAGACCGCCGAAACCGCACCGGAGGATTTGAGATAACTTCCCACCCTTCAGCGCTGACGGCGATCGCCCTCCAATCGTCGGTACCCAAATCGATATAGACCGTGCCGTCCTGCTCTGCGAGGCGTAGGTACACCTCCCGCTCTTCCTCGTCAAAACAGGCTCGGCTCTCCAGCACCGTTAATGCCTGGTTCAAGGTTTCAGAGCCTGCTGTCTTACCGTCCTGCCGAAATAGGTTCCGCGACAGCCACAGCTTAAAGGTCTTGTGGCGCACCGGGAAAGTCTGCCGTACTCCGTTGACCTCAACGTCCACATAGGCTCGCTGATCCGGAGTATGGAAGTAGTGGTACGGCGACGCCAACTCCAGCAACCGTTGGGAAATGTTCTTTTTCTTGGGTTGCGCTTCGGTGGCGTCGCTGGGCTGGGGCCGCACCTGGGAACGTTTGGGGCCAACGGCCCCCAGAATCTGGTTACCCCCCACCTGCTCAGCCGCAATCCAGTCCACAATGTCGAGACCTCTATTGGTAGGTAGGTTATCCCACAGGGGCGAGTCAGGAAAAGCGTAGAGCCATTGAGCTTCAGGAAAATCCTGCTCGATTTCCAGGCAGTGTTTAACCCCTGGATTGTCCCGATCAGGGCAGAGCACAACCACCGCTCCGGCTAGGTCTTGGCAGTAGTTGGGATAGCCGTAGTGCTTCCACTTTCCCGCTCCGCCGATTGCCGTCGTTGAGGCTATCCCCATCTTCAATAGCAGGTCAACGATGCCTTCACCTTCCACCAAAATGATTAGTGTACGAGTGGCGATCGCCGCCTGGTTAATGGGATCATCAATCCGATAAAGCCTCAGCTTTGCCCGGATCTCCTCGGGTACTCCTGCTATCCATGCCCAACCGTTCCAGTGCGACTGGAAAAACCGCTTCTTCCCGTCACCATCATCAATCCGGGTAACCTGAACCAGCGGATGACCGTCCTTATCGGGGTAGATAAACTTCTGTTTGGCTTTTGGCCGAGATGGCTTGGATATGGGTTCCTGTACCGGGAAGTATTGCCCCCAGATACCCTCCACACCCCGGTACACATAACCCTCGATCTGGGCATCTCGGTCTACGTGGGTGTGGCACAGCACCACCTCATTGTTCCAGCGACAGTCGCTGTCTTTAGTGCGATCGCAGATTGGGCAAGGCTTGCCCTTACCAGACTGCTGAAACCTGCGCGAATGGCTAGAATTAGAGGCAAAAGTGTTTTCATTTGAGCGATTGCTGTCTGGAGTTAATGGGGCGATCGTTTTTTGTTGTTGAGTCATTTGCTAACCCTCCGTCCCCGCTTCTTAGGTTGGTTACAGGCCAGTGATGCCAGATATGATTCAATCGCCCGCTGATGGGCCGCTGGGTTATTTCGGTGAACTGCCCAATCTTTTAACAAGGTACTGTTGTACCGAATAACGCGCTGGTTCCATTGGTAGTAGTGGATATCCTCAATCAATTGGCCTCGGTCGCGATACTTTTTTAGGGTCTCTGGACTGATCCCTAACATTCTCCCGGCTTCCCACTTGTTAAGGAGAAATTGAGGAGACAACTGTTCTATCGGAATTGAGTTAGAAGATGGTGGTTTAGAACCTTCCCCAAATGGCAAGTCATGTCTTGTATCGTTATTTTTAGCCATAGGAATCTGTCCCATCCATATAGATGGGTTTTTATTTGTCGAACTGAGCCTGTATCTCCTGCCTTAAATGACCTTTGAAGAGTTACGGGCTTTTCACTTGGAGGTAAATCAAGATGGCGATTCTAGCCAGTTTCGCTGGCGGTATTTTTTCCGCTTTTGCACACTCCTTCAAAGCTTGTAGCTCCGAAGTCTCCATCCGTATCGAGTAGACTCGCACGATAAACCACCTCAACTGCGGGGTATTACTGCAAATCAGTCTAAGGGCAAGAGTACAGGCAGGAATCTTTTTATGAGTTAGGCTGAAAGCCTTGGTATGAAAGGGCTGTAGACATCGATCTCAAGTTGCCGCAGAAGCAGATTCAAGAAATACAAGGAGGCACTTCCTAACTTGGCTACAGCAAACCACCGGGGTGCATCCCACTCTTTTAAATTCCCCTCCTCATCCCCCAGCCCCTTTCTCCTAAGGATAGGGACTTTGGGTGAGAGTTATACAACTGGGATGCACCCGATCCGCCGTGATAACTGAACGGAAAGCTTTATTTAGCTAGGCTTTCCACTTCACATCTCAAATGGGGTTGCTATACGCCAAAAATTAGATCTCTTTCTCTAATACTTCGCGAAAAATTCATGAACAAATTCAACCTTTCAAAAAGGCTATACAGCATTTATCTTAAAAATAGAAGCATGGAAGCTATCTGAAAAGTTGATGATTTTAAAGCATTAAAAAAGCACTCGAACCAGTCAAAGTGCGTCGCCTTTTATTAGATTCTAGAAGCAGTATTTGCGAGAATTCTAAGACATTGAATGATCTAAGCAGACAGCCTAAAATAATCGGTGAATTAGCCCTGGAATGCCAGGGTTTTCAAGGGCTTAAAGCTGTATTTAGTTGCGTCCACCTACTTAGTGCTTTTGTCCTTTTGACTCTCCGATCTTGAACCTTTTCCTTGCCCTGAAATTTTACAGATATCACCATGGATATCAGGGGCATTAATTACGGAGCCAGGGCTTTCTCCAAAATGTTTTATCAGCTTTGTACGAGCCTTTATGTATGGAGCGTAAAGTTCACCATAAAGTGATCTATCTTTCTCAGCTTTTCTGCAAGCCCATTTAAAGAGCATTCGAGTCCTATTCTTACGGAATGGGACTCCATGTTCTCTAAGTTATTTGCTTGCCGCTCGAAACTCTTTTTTTGCCTGTGCCTTAGAAAATATTTCCTTAATACCTATAGTTCCAATAATGCCCCAAGCTTCTTGCTCTCGTATCACATCTAGGAATAGATATGCCGGATGTTCATATTTTACTTTTAACTTGTCGTATGATTCACAGCAGATCTCTAATAGCCAGTAAACCTCCTCACCCCATAGCTCTATTTCTTCTTTCTCTTTCTTCTTTTTGGCCCTATTTCCGGTGACTGTGGCACCACCAAACTTTCGGAATAAAGCCTTCATAGTGACTTCGCGTGTTTGCAAGTAAAGTGCTAGATTGAATTCCTGATTCAGGTTTTCTGGCTCCTTCGTCAGTTCAAGTAACACTTCTTCCCATGGATCCTGTGGCTCAGGATTCATCAACTCCTGCATCTGCTTTTGAAGGTCTTCAATTGCTTGTTTGAAGGGATCACGCATGAGTGGATAAGAGTAGCCATAAGTGCATCGAATAAGAGTTTGACTGTCGGGCAAAACTTGCTCTATGGCAGAGGTGGAGATTGCTTTCTCTCTACGATGCAAGGAAACCGAGAGAATTGAATCAGTTGCAATGTAGGACTCACAAGAAGGCACGGGTTGAGAGTCTAGAAGTGAATATGGATTAATGAACATGAACTCAGTCTCTCTGAGAACAGCAAGCTTGGCATCAACAAAGTCAATGGTACATCAGCACCATTGACTACCCTTCGTTGGTCCATGTTTCGTTATGTCTTTTTGGTGAGACTCGTTCGAAGCAGTACGAATCCAGAGTGTGATGATTTCTGCATAAATCCTGGCTATAGGACGAAAAATCAGGGTTTAGCCTGATCAAACTCAGCTTCCTAAACCCTCTCGGCGAAAGTCTGTGAATCGTCCGACACTCCTAGACCATAGCTGCTAGCTCAATAGCCCAAGTCACACCCCAACCCCAACCCGCTCCAGCCTTGCCCCATTTCCAGATATGGCCATATCCGAAAATCTTTTCCTAGGGTTGGGCAACAGACTTCCACCATTCCTGGGCCTTTGCGGTGCGATCGCGCCCTGACATTTGGTTATAGGTGCGGTTCGCCTCCTCCACCGAGTGGCCCATCAGCTCCGCTAACGCCTGGTCTTGGTCGCGATCGCCATACTTCCGCTGCCACGTAATTGCAATCCGCCGAAAGTCATGGGGTGCCGTCTTCTTCGGGTCATCAAACAAAATGCCCGTAGCCCGGTACATCGTCCGCGACACTAACCCCGATAACTGAGAATCATCGTAGGGCTGCTTGAAGCTCTGCGACCTGCCCTCCCGCAACTTCATGAACATCTTGTTGTGGCTGGGCCTTAACTTGGGTCGCCACACATTTGACCACTCATCCAAGTCCTGGGTCAGGATACCGGGTAAACAAAACTCCCGCCCTTTGCCCGTAAAGCTGCCCGTCTTGTGGTCATCCGGCTCCAGCAGCACTACATACCCGTCCTTCTCTCGAAACAGTGTCTTCCCCAGATCCATTTCGCGCACCTCCCGCTGGCGCACTGGGCAATAGGCCAAAATCGCAATCATCAAATAGATCTGCCAGCTATGCATCACCGTCAAATCGTTGCGAGCATAGCCCTTTGTCGTGCGGGTCGCACAGCATTGCCGCAGGTAGCGCACCACCTCCTCCACCTGGTTAAAGGGCACAAACTTTTCCACCATCTTCTCCTTCGACACCCGCCGCCTCGGCTCCTTGGCCCGCTTTGTCTTCAGCTCTGCGATCTTGGCCCGAATCAGCTCCACCTCACGAATGTCCCGATACTTAGGGCTCACCGACCGCTGGTAATGCAGCCACTTGGCCGCATTCAGCGCCGCCGCTGCCGCATTCAGCGCCCACCCATAGGAGTTGTCGCGATCGCTAATGCCCCAGGCCACATACTCATCGAGCCACTCCCGATCTGCCATCAGCGTCACCGACAGCTCCTGCCGCGACACATTCACCACCCGGTACAGCCATCCTAAAAAACCCCGAATCATCACCTCGTAGTTTTTAAACGTCACCTCCCGAATCGGACCATCCTGGCGCTTAGCCACCTCCGGTGCCGTCAGAAAGTGCAACAAGTCAGCCAGCTCCTGCCGCAACTGCGGCGTCAACTCCGCTTTCGCCAACGACAGCCGATCCTTGTCCCAATCCTTTCCAGTTCCCCTCCGAGATGCCTGCAAATTCAGCCCCGCCACCCTAGTCGGCGGCGACACCATCTCCTCAAACCGGCCTACCGACTCCCGAAACCAACTCTGCTGCTCCATCCATCCCAAAAAGCGGTTGATCGCCGATCGGTAGTTGGCCATTGTGCCCACACTCCGCTCCGCCGCTGCAGACGACTGCAGGCGATCGGGCGCATCCAAAAACGCCTTCAGCGTCACCTTGCCCAAGGCCGCTTCCAGCTCGCGATCACCCTGAAGGTGATCCGTCTCAAACCCATAACTCGGCAGGATGTACAGCCGCAAAGCCGTTTTCAAATTACCCAACGATTTGGGGTTCAACACCACTCCTTCACTCACCTTAAAGGGCACATAGGCATCAACAACATAGTGAGGCAAAGACACGGACATCGCAGTATGAAAAAACGCTACACCTCCTTTCTATAGGATAGATATTGGAAGTGCAAATCTCATACCTATAAATACCTAAAGCCTCTCAAAGCTTTACAAATAAAGCTTTTGAGCACTAATTTTTATTCTCTTCCCCCAAGGGGGTAGGATGCCTTCCTACAATAGTTTTCTCAGGAGAATTTACAACTCAAATAGAAAACTGCAAGGCGATAAGTAGATTTTCTGGGTATCTTGCAATGAGTGTAAATCGCGTTTCATCGCTCAATATTTATTAATCCTGAGGTCGAAGATCACGCATTTTCAAGAAATCAGCATAGTGCTTTTGAATCACTGCTACGCTGGTGTCGCACCACTGGGCGATCACCGACTCGGGTACCCGTTTCAAAATCTGAATGGTGATGAACGTGTCGCGGCAGGAGTAGGGTGTTGATCCGGGCTGAAGCGGCTCTGCAACTTTCTCCCAAGCATTGTTGTAGAAGTTGTTGTAATTGATGGATCCACCCCGATGGGCCGGAAAGACCAGCGCCTCGGGCTCTATTTTCACCGGTCTAATTAAGGTCAGCAGCTTCCTTAGCCGGTTAGAGCAGGGAAAAGTGCGCTTCTTGTTGTTCTTCGATCCTTCAACCTCAATTTTCTTTCCCCTGCCGGAGGTTGTAATGGACCCTACAAAACGCACAGAGTCGCAATCAGCGGCCACATTTTTCCACCGCAGTCCGACCGCCTCCGACGGGCGGCACCCTGTCAAAAAGAGAAATTCCACAAACGGAGCATAGTGGCTGTAGCGAATGCCTGTGTAGCCCCGACCGTTCCAGTTGCCCTGGTGTTGCGCAAATGCCTCGATTACCTGCTCCCGTTCCTCTTCGGTGAAAGCATTGGGCTCAGGCTCCACCTGATATCGATATTGGGGCATCTCGTTGGCCATTCCCTCATAGGGATTGACCTGTACTAGCCCGTGCTTGACGGCCCACTTGCAAGCAGCGTTGAGCTGCATCAGTGTCTTCTTGGTCTGATGGACAGTGGTGACCTTCTCAAGTCCTTCTTTAACGCGCAATGCGTTCATCAAAGGCACAGCCCCGACCTTCTCGAACAGCTTCTCGAAGCTCTCGTAGTAAAGCTGGGTCGTCTCCTTCACACTAGACGCCCTATAGCTGGTGTACTGAGTCCAAAGTTCCAGCAGGGTGGGTGTAGGCTTGGGTGTAGTTTCCTCGACAAGTTCTTTTGTCGCAGCTTTCTTCGGCTTGTATTTGGCCAGGGTCTCGTCAAAATGGCCTGCGAGAATGTCCAGCTCAATTTCCCTGGCCTTCATCTCGGCCAGCTTGCGGTTCTGTGGGGTATCAGCGAACCCCAGGGAAATATATTTGCGATCGCCTGCAAATCGAAATCGCAGTTGCAGCCGCCCGTTAGAGACATGAATTGCAACTGAACCCTTAGAAGCTTTGCCAGTGAGAGTCTGAGAGGGCATGGGTGTAAGCGGTTTTACGCCTGTACGCTACACCCAAGTTACACCCGACTTACACCCAAACAGCCTTAAAAGTACCCAAACTCCACTCCATTTTTAGAGCAGGAGAACTAACTCACAACCGTTCCGAAGCAAAAGACAACCCCTGAAAACCTTGCAGTCAGGGGTTTTCAGTGTTTAAGCGGGTGGGGGGAATCGAACCCCCATCATTAGCTTGGAAGGCTAAGGTTTTACCACTAAACTACACCCGCAAACCAGTTTTCACTTTACCACAATGCTCCTTGGAGCTGAGCAACTTAGAGCAGCTCAAATATCGAGTTGGCCAACCCTCACCCCTTTTGATGGATACGATACCAGATGCCTTGAACTAAATCTTTATAATGAGGGGCCAGCACTACCTATTAAAGGCGGCAAGATTTCCGCTGTAGTGCGTTAGCCCCGGTGTTGAGCGGTGTAGTGGATGATTCGCTGCTGTTGTTTAGAGAGTTAGAGTTGCCTGTGTCTGCATCTGCATCGACAGCTTATCTATTGGTATCTCACGGTAGCCGCGACCCACGGCCTGGGCAAGGCATGGAGCGGTTGGCCCACTTCGTGCGATCGCAGGAATCTGGCCTATGGGAGAACCAGCCTAGCCCCCCAGACCGTTCAGATAGCCGTATGAAGCCTGTTGAACGGTCAGCAACGGGGCGATCGGCGGCTAGTCAGGCGGCATCATTTCTGCGGCGGGCTCCAGCGTTAGACTGGCTGCGCCCCAGCCCGATTAGCGTGCTTGGGGAAGAAGCCGGTATTTTTCGCAGTCGAGTCTCCCAGCCCGAGACGGTAAATGGGCCGCTGGTGGGCACTGCCTGCCTCGAAGTTGGAGCCGTGCCGCTACATCAACAAATTGTCGCCTTCAGCCAGCGGGCCCAGGCCACAGGAGTACATCGAGTGCGGGTGCTGCCCCTGTTTTTGCTAGCCGGCGTCCACGTGATGGAAGACATTCCAGCGGAGGTTGAGCTGGCTCGCCAAGCGCTGCCGGGTCTAAGCCTAGAGGTTTGCCCGCACTTGGGCAGCCATCCCGGTCTTATGGGTTTTCTGCGCCACAAGCTGCGTACCACCGCCACCGAAGGGTTGATTGTGCTGAGCCACGGCAGCCGCCGACCAGGGGGCAATGCTCCCATTAACGTTCTGGCTCAAGGGCTGGGGGGCATCGCCGCCTTTTGGGCTGTCGCCCCTAGCCTGGACACACAGGTGATTCACCACATGCAAAGTGGGGTGCAGCGGGTGGCAATTTTGCCCTATTTCTTGTTTGCGGGCAGCACCACCGACGCCATTACCCACCACACCGAAGAGCTAGCCGAGCGCTTTCCGCAGATGGGGTTTCACCTGCTGCCGCCGCTGGGGCCTTCGACTGAGTTGGCCAGCCTGGTGATTGACCTTGCCCTCGATCGCATACCAACTAAGCCTCAGCAGGCGCTGGTACCGATGCAGCGGGTGGCCTTTCGCCACGCGGTTCATCCGTCGTCGCTAGTGTCCTAGGCAGAAGCCTCTCTCACTGGGTCGGCAACAGTCTACCCTAAGGGGGATGGCAGATTTTCTAAGCCTTGTCTTTTGTTTGGATTTGATCACGCCTATGGTGTCGGCAGCTTCTCAGCTTAAAGTCCAGTCCCAGGGGGGCCAACCCTACGGCATGGTTTACCTGGTCGGCGCTGGGCCGGGCGATCCAGGCCTGTTTACACTGCGGGGCAAGGGGCTGCTAGAGTGCGCCGATGTGGTCATCCACGACGCCTTGGTGAGCGCTCCTATTCTGGCAATGGTCAACCCTCAGGCCACGGTGATCAATGCAGGCAAACGGCGCGGTCGCCATTCTCTGGGGCAGGAGGAAATCAATCAGCTGATCATCGATCAGGCTAAGGCTCACGCTGTGGTGGTGCGATTGAAAGGGGGCGACCCTTTTGTGTTTGGGCGCGGCGGCGAAGAAATGGCGGCCCTAGTAGAAGCTGGCATCGGGGTGGAAGTGGTGCCGGGCATTACGGCCGGAGTAGCGGTGCCGGCCTACGCGGGCATTCCGGTGACCCACCGCAGTCAGAGCTCGTCGGTGACCTTTGTGACCGGCCATGAGTCAGCCGGCAAGTATCGACCGAGGGTGAACTGGCGCGCCCTGGCCCAGGGGTCTGAAACCATTGTGGTGTACATGGGCATTCACAACCTGGGCACGATTACCACCGAGCTGCTGGCCGCCGACCTTAGCGCCGACACCCCGGTGGCGCTGATTCGCTGGGGCACCTACCCGCAGCAAGAAACTCTGATTGGCACGCTGACTACCATCGTGGCCCAGGTGGCAGAAACAGGGTTTGAAGCTCCGGCGATCGCCGTGATCGGCTCGGTGGTGAACTGGCACGAGGTTTTCAGCCACTGTCGCCCCACCGGCACCCTTTGGCCCTAGCCCTACCGTAGAGAGGCTATAGAACACCCAGAGTCTAGATACACTTGCGGTAAGTGCTAACGTTTTCCGCGAGGTAATTGCTATGGCTGGGGTGCCCACGCCAGGTCTAGACCTGATCAAAACTTTTGAGGGCTTGAGTCTGCAAGCCTACCCAGACCCCAAGACCGGGAATTTGCCCATCACCATTGGTTGGGGCTCAACCCGTGATAAGAATGGTCAGCCCTTTAAGCTGGGCGATCGCATCACCCGAGAAGAGGCCGATGAGTTGCTAATGCGGCAAGTCGCCAACACCTACCTACCACCGCAGGAGCGCATTCCTGCCTGGTCAACGATAAATGCCAACCAGCGGGGGGCGATTCTCAGCTTTGCCTACAACCTGGGTGCCTACTTCTTTGGGGCCAGCGGCTTTGAAACCATTTCGCGGGTGCTGCGCAACCAGGAGTGGCGCAACCTGGAGGCGGCCCTGATTCTCTACCGCAACCCTGGCACCAATGTAGAAGAAGGGCTGCTGCGCCGCCGCCTGTCAGAGGCCAATGTGTTTTTGGCGGGCACGCCGGGGGTAGCCCTCAGCACCGCCGGGCAGCGGTATTTGGCTGGGGGCCGTACCCCCAGCGGCAACCGCTATCTGAGCCAAGAGGCCCAGGCCTATTTGGCCAATCGGCCCACGGTATCGGGCGGCGGTGGCGGCGTGCCCACAGCCCCAGGGGCACGGCTGCTATCCCTTACCAACCCTTACACCAACGGTCAGGATGTGCAGCAGGTGCAGCAGGCGTTGGTGCGTTGGGGGAGCAACCTAGTTGCGGACGGATATTTTGGCCCGGCAACGGCGATCGCCGTCGAGCAGTTTCAGCGATCGCAGAATCTCCCCGCCGATGGCGTCGTTGGCCCCGAAACCTGGGCGCGGCTGCAACAGTCGTCCCCCGCCCAGTCCCTCGCTCAAAACCGGCTGCTGCGGCTCACTAACCCGCTCACCTCGGGCAGCGACGTGCTGACGCTGCAGCAGGCTCTCAGCCGTCAGGGCATCGCCGTCACCGCCGACGGCATCTTTGGCTCCGGCACCGATCGCGCCGTGCGCCAGTTCCAGGCCAGCCGGGGACTAACCGCCGATGGCGTCGTCGGCCCCGAAACCTGGACAAGGCTCCAACAGCAGGTCACCACCCCGCCTACCCCGACCTCGCCCTCGTTTATACGAGTGCTGCGGTTGGCCAACCCCTATACCCGAGGCGACGATGTGCGGGCTGTGCAGCAGGCGATCGCTCGCGCCGGATTTTCGGTAGTAGCCGATGGCGTGTTTGGCCCCGGCACCAATCGCGCCGTGCGCCAGTTCCAAGCCAGCCGAGGGCTAGTTGCCGATGGCGTTGTTGGTTCCCGCACCCGCACTAGCTTAGGGGTTTGAAGCCATTCCAGTCCTGAACCATGGCGGTGCTGGCTTGAGGCTGTTTTAGATGGTGGGCAGTGCCCACGCTACGTTGCTGCCCTCTGATGTCGTGTCTCAGGCTACCTGCCACGTAATTGCCACTACCGCAACTACGATGAGCCGGTTATGGTGGACTCCACTAAGTTTTGGCCGCCTGCGATCGCGATCGCAGGCGGTCTTGCAACACAACTCTGCTACATTCCCTTAACCTATGGGCTGCGGAGCAACCACCAGCGGATCAAATTTCCGCAAAACCCGCTTTTTTTGAGCTGTAGTCCGCACGGCATATCAAGGTAGACCACAGCAGCCATAGCCAAAGTGTTACCCAATAGAACCAATCGTTTGCCTCTTAGTAGAAGACCAAGATTATGGTGCTGAAACGTTATTATTTGCCCCAGAGAAGTTTGATCGTATAACCTAAGCCCACCCTAAAAACCAACCAATTTAGCCATTCATCCCACTCAGCTAACTCTTGCAATTCACCGAGCTAGGGGATATTTAGGGACAAGATGTTGCCCAGCTCGGCCAGAAGCACCTGGTTTATGTAGACTCTGACTAACTTGGCGTGTTGCGGAACATAAACCGCCCTTTCGGCTTCTAGAGTAAGGGGTTAAACCCATGGCGCAGCCTTTTCAGAGCTGATGGACTGCGCTGGGCTTTGACTACTATTTGAGGGCCATTCGGGCAAAGGGGCGGCGATCGCCTACAATCGATCTGCTAATTTGCCTATTTGTTCTGTAGGACTTGAGAGTGGCGGAATTTATGTACAGCAGTTACCAATACAAGAAGAAGAAGTCGCGTCGCCGTTTGCGGTTGGCGCTGTTTCTTCTACTGCTCATTGGCATTCCTGTTGGCATTGAGCTGCTGACCCGGTTGGTGGCCCACGTCACGGGCACCAGCGATCGCTTCACCGCCAATCCGGCCTCTGATGTCATCGATTCCTATCACCTGCGGTTTGTCAGCCGGGATGGCCAACCCTACGCGGGCCTGCCCAGTGACGGCGAGCTAAACGCGCTGCGCGACCCGCTGATGGGCTATCGACTGGCGGGCAATCAGCAAAGCAATTTTTGGCAAATTAACGACAGCGGGTTTCGAGACGAAGAAGCCGTGCCCAGCACCAAGGCGGCGGGGGAGATCAGAATTTTTGTCCTTGGCGGCTCGACGGCTTTTGGGCAGCTCAGCTCCAACAACCAGACCACCTTTGCCAGCAAGCTAGAAACCCGACTCAACGATCAAGTCGCCCAGCAGCGGGCTAACCCCAATCAGTTTCAGCCCAGCGCGCTGCCTTTTCGGGCCGACCAGGTGCAAAAAGCCCTGGCGCTGCCGCCGCGCATTCGCGATGGGCAATATCGAGTGGTGAATGCGGCCGTACCCGGCTACGCGTCGGGCAATGCCATGGCCATGCTGACCCAGCGGGTAGCCGCCTACAATCCAGATTTTGTGGTGGTAATGGGGGGCTATGCCGACCTGATGTTGCCCAGTGCTGACCGAGGTAGCGATGTGCCAGGGCTAGAGCAATATTTGATTGGGGAAAGCCAGTCGTTTGGTGCTCAGCTCGGCGAGCAGACGCGGTCTTGGTTTGATCAGCTCTATGTAGTGCAGGGCATTAAACGCTACGGGCTGCAACGGCAGCAGGCAGAGCCGCGCCTGGCAGCACCGCTCAATCTCTACTCGCCCACTCTGGACGCCACCCTCAGCGATCGCCTGCCCGCCGATCAGGCTGAACTTGAACAGCGCGTCGATCGCTACGGTCGCCACATGCGGCAAATGGTGAGCTGGGCAGCGGCCAACAAAAAGCGCTTGATCATTGCCATTGAGCCAGAAATCTCTAGCCGTAAGCCGGAGTCTCTGACTCCTGAAGAATCGGCAATTTTAGGCGAGTTAGACGATGCCTACCTAGAGCAAATGCGCACTGGATTTGCTGGCTTAGCCGCTGTCGCTAATCAGGCCAAGACCCAGTCGGCCAATGCTCAAGTGTTGAATTTCTACCCGCTCTACGAAGACTTTGCTGGGCAGGCTTTTCAAAGCCCAGCGGGTCTAACCGATGAGGCCTATACGCTCATATCAGACCGGCTCTATGAGGCGATCGCCAACCAGGTGGCGCTTCAACCCGAGCCCTATGGGCTTTGAAATGCGAAGTAAGAAATAAGCCCCATCAGTTGCCTAAGTCAAATTAAAGCTGCTTTACAAGCTCATTTTCCACTAGCAAAGGCATCGGGCAAATACTCAAATTCTACCCAGCTCTGAAAGGCTATGGAGGAGACATTGGTGAAAATCTCTGGATTTCCACTGTTGAACCCGTTTGCGTCTCTCATGCAGAGAAAGTCTTTGATGGGGGCTAACTCTTCAAGGGAAAAGGACACTGGCTGATCAACAGCATATACTTCCGCCGATTCGCACAATGAATTACCCATGCGGGGATGGTAGAACCGGACCCCAATCTTCTTCTTTTTCAAAAGGGCTATAAAAAAGTCAATGGCTTCTTCATACGTAGCGGGATAAACCATACCGACCTTAGTACATATTAACGATCGCCATCAGTGGCGAACTGCAACCCTAGCATCCACGTCAACAATTTTGCTGGATCGTTATGTGGCACATTTTAGGCGATCGCTCCATGGCGGTCGCTCCATATAGAATAGTGCGTTACGGTCAGAAGGAAAGCTGAGGATTGCAACAATCCCAGAGCCGACAACACACCCTACGCTTGCTGCTCACTTCCTACTCAGGAAAGGCCTGTTGTAACCGCGCTGGTACGCTCGACTTGATGAATAAAATCAAGCATAAGCGATGTAAATTTCTCGGGATACCAGAGCCCCCATTCATGCCATCCTTCCTCTACGGTAACTAAGCTGGAATCTGGAATTATTGCAGCCATCTCCCGCGCAATACCTATAGGTTCGGTTAAGTCTTTTTCTGACCATATCAACAAGCAAGGGGATTTAATTTTTGGCAACAGATGTTTCAGATCTACCTGTAATGAAAGCAATAACGCTTGAATAACATTTCCCGTGTTGAACAAAAGGTTATGGGAGAAGACCAGAGGAATATCAACCAATTTTAATCTTTGCCTTGGGAGAAGCAATTGGGCTATCATTTCAATTGCCCTTCTTGGTATTAGTTCTGGGATAGATACAGTCGGGATGCCGGTACTATCTACTAGAACCAAGCTTTTTACTCTATCTGGAGCAAGAGCAGATAACGCAATTGCAATTCCTCCTCCCAGCGAATGTCCTACTAAATGTACTTGTTGAAGATTTAGGGCGTCCAGAAACGAAAGTAGAAATTTAGCGTAGCTTTCGTAGTCTGGAATGAGGTTAGGATAGGGCGATCGCGCAAAACTGGGCAAATCAGGGGCAATTACAGAATGGTGCTGTGCTAACAGGTTCAGAACTTCATGATAAGGCACAGCAGAAATTCCCCAGCCATGCAGAAGTACAATAGGAGTTGAATCTAACTTCAGCCCACCCTGCGTATAAAAAATCTTGCAATTCCCTAGATCAACAGAATGCTCATGCAACTGGGATTGCGGTGTAGAAGCCTGGTTGAAAAACATGCGCTTGCCATTCTCACCATCTCTGTGACTGTAACAAGCCTCAATACTTTACGGGACTCTCTCAGGAGAGATAAGTACTATGGTCAACTGCAAATTGTTTTTGTAGTCCCTTCCATTCAACGATCGCCATCAGCGGCGACTTACGCCCTTACATTCACGCCAACAATCGTTGCTTATTCGTTACATGGCGCTTTTTAGGCGATCGCTCTATGAAAGAATGGTACGCTGCTGTCAGAAGGAAGGCTAAGGGTTGCAACAACCCTAAAGCCGACAACACACCTTATGCGTTCTGAGACACTCGTGTTTGCTTAGCAAGCCATACGCTCAAATAGATTCATCCCAACAGGCTAGGCACAAATTTTAGCCGATTGCACTACAGCAGAGTTACAACCCTGTTTGGGTCAAGCCACTTTGTAACCAAACTATTTTGTCTGAACGCTATCTAAAATCTTCGGAAATTTTGATGGCAGATCCTCCTATTTAATTATCTCTATTAAGAACGGCATAGCAATGCTTTTAGCGAATCAGAGCGATGTCTAATTAGGGATGTCTACTCGTCAGAAACTATTACATCTACCAAACCATGTTGCATAAAAAAACAAACTTTTTGCTCTCAATCGCACTATCAGTTCTGGGCTTACCTCTACTACTAATACAGCCCAGCGAAGCTCAACAGCCCGCCATAGGCACTGTTCAAAGCTTAAAGGTGGGCGATCGCGCCTGTTATGTAGAAGTGGTAGATGACCAGGGAGAAAATTTTACAGAATTTGCCGACTTTGAGATTTGTCAGCAAAATCTTGTCGGCCAACGGGTACGGTTCACCTATGAAATGGGCGACATTCAGGCGGCTTCGTGCCAGGGCAACCCTGAATGCGCTGCCAGGGAAACGGTGATGCTGATTACCCAAGCCCAAGCTATATCAGAACCTAATCCAGCACCACAGCCTGCCCGCAGCCGAGTGCAAGATTTACCAGATGGCAACTACCGCTACTGGAACGGCACCCCTAGCGGCAGCGTTGTCTCTGATGCTGCGCTACTTGCAAACGGCGGTGTCACTTTTACCTTTAACAAGCGGGGCAGCGCTATTACAGGGGTCTTTGGCAATGTTGATGGGGAAGCGATTTGCGTGCAGGGCCAGGTGAATGGCAATACGGTATCGGGCTTTGCGGTTCAAAATTTGCAGGGGGCTAGAGTCTCCAGCGCTGGAGAAACGTTTCAAAGTTTTGGCCCCAGCGGCTATTTGCAAGTGCGTCGAGGTCGTCAGGTCAGCCCTAACATAGTGCGCTATGGCAGCGCCTCACTCAACCTCAATAGCCTTAACCGCATTAATGCGGGTAGCCGCATACCGCCGCGGGGCTGCTAGAGGCGTCAGCTAACTCGCTCGACCGATGGCAGCGTCTTTGTGCTGAAGACATTGATCCGCTGGTTGGCGGGGAGCGATCGCACCTCCAATCAGTGGATGATCATGACCAAAACCTTGCTCTTAGAGTGAGCTGCCCGTCTCAGAGTTATTGCAGCAGCATGGCGATCGCGTCGAGCAGATCGCTGAGATCGTAGGGCTTGCGCAAAAAGGCGCTGGCTCCGGCCACCAGTGCCTCCTCCTGGTAGGTGGGTAAGCCACTGGTGGCGATAATCTTGACGCTGGGCTGCATCGCCTTAAGCCGCCGAATCAGCGTCAGACCATCCATACCCGGCATCATCATATCGACCACCACTAGGGGGGTCGGCTGCTCGGCAAAGTAGTCCAGCGCCTTGAAACCATTGTTGGCCATCACAATGCGGTAGTTGTAGCTGTGCAGCAGCGATCGCACCGATTGTTGCACCGAGGTATCGTCCTCCACCACTAGCAGCCGTTCCCCCTGACCCTGTTGGGGAGCGTCGGGCCAATCAACCTCGGGGGCATCGCTGGCTGAGGGCTGGGTGAGGGCGGGCAAATAAACCTGCATTTGGGTGCCCTGGCCCATCTCGCTGACCACATGCACAAAGCCATCGCTGGCCTTAACAATGCCCAACACCGTGGCCAAACCCAGTCCGGTGCCCTGGCCCGGTGCCTTAGTGGTAAAGAAAGGGTCAAAAATGCGATCGCGCAGCCCAGGATCAATGCCCGTGCCCGTATCGGCCACCGTCAGCCGCACATATTGACCCGCCTGGGCATCGAGGTAGGCTTGGGCCAGGGCCGCATCTACCGTCACCAGCTCTGCCGCCAGGGTCAACCTGCCACCCTCAGGCATGGCGTCACGGGCGTTGATGCACAGGTTCATCAGCACTTGGTGCAGGTGAGTCGGATCAACGTTGACCCGCAGCTCCTGGCCACTGGCTAGGGCGGGTTCCGGCAGGTACAGATCAATGTGCTTGGGCAAACTCTGCTGCAAGATATGCCCCAGATCTTGCAGCAGCGGCCCCAGGTTGACCTCCGTGCGCGTGCCGCTGCTGCTGCGGGTAATCGACAAAATTTGCTGCACCATACTGGCCCCGCGTTTGGCGCTTTCTTCCATCAGCCGCAGATGGTCCTGGGCTTTGTCACTCAGGTGTCGCTGGGTGAGGCGCAGCAGCTGAGCAATAGTGACAATGGGGGTGAACACATTGTTGAGGTCGTGGGCAATGCCGCTGGCCAGTCGCCCCAGGCTCTCGACCCGCTGAGCTTGGTAAAACTGCGCCTCTAAAGCCTTTTTGGCGGTAATGTCGGTCTCGACCGTGAGAATAAACTTGGGTTCCCCAGCCTCGTCGCGCACTAGGGTCCAGCGGGCGGCGACGGTCACCGCCTGGTCGGTTTTGGTCAGTCGATCGAGTTCGCCGCGCCACTCGCCGCCCTCTAGCAGGGCGGGCATCATCTCACCGTGCTGGGCAGTTTCGCTGCGCAGCAGATCGTAGGCGATGTGGCCCACCACCTCTTCAGCGGCAAAGCCATAGAGGCGCTCGGCTCCCCGGTTCCAGTAGAGCAGGTGGTGGTCGAGGTCGCGCACGGTGATGGCATCGGAGGCAATGTCGAGCAGGGCAGCCTGTTCGCGAATTTTGCGCTCGGCGGCTTTGCGCCCGGTGATATCGCGCCCCTCGGGCACCAGCATAATCACCTGACCCTGCTCATCTAAGACCGGCTTAATGGAGAAGTCGACCCAGGCGGTGGAGCCATCGGCCCAGATGTGCTGGTTTTCCATGCGGATGGTATCGCCCTGGGCGGCGCGTTCGATCGCCTGCCGCAGGCGCTCCCGCTGCTCAGGAAAGTGATCCCACCAGGGGGTGAGCCAGAAGGGCTGACCGATCACCGCCTCGGAGGTGGCCGCAATCACGCTCAAGGCGGTGCGGTTGACGTCGAGCACGGTGCCATCGGTTTTGAGCAGGCCAATAAACTCAAAGGTGCTGTCAAAGATCGCCCGCAGCTTGCGCTCGCTCTCTTTGAGGGCCGCTTCGGCGGTACGCCGCTCGGTGACATCGCGAAACAAAATCGCTACCTGGTGCTGCTCGGGGCGGCTAAAGCGAAAGGCGAAGACGTCAAACCAGCGGTGCATGCCCTCGGCGTGGTTTTCAAACCGTACGGGTTCGCCGGTCAGAGCCACGCTGCCATAGATTTCAAACCAGTAGGGTTCGAGGTTGGGCACCAGCTCGCGGGCGAGTTTGCCCTGGGCCTTGACTAGGCCGGTCTGCTGGGCAAAGGTGGGGTTGATGTCGAGAAAGCGATAGTCGATGGGGCGATCGCTCTCATCAAACAGCATCTCGATCACACAAAACCCCTCGTCCATAGAGTTGAACAGCAGGCGATATTTTTCTTCTGAGTCGCGCAGAGCTGCCTCAGACTGCTTGCGGTCGGTAATGTCGGTTGCTCCACCGTAGACCCGATTATCGTCGGGATAGAAGCGCGCCTTCCACAACAGCCAGCGGTAGGAGCCGTCTTTGTGGCGGTAGCGGTTCTCAAAGGCAAAGGTGTCGCGCCCTTCAAAGAGTTCGGTAACTTCGTTAGCGGAGGCCGCCAGATCGTCGGGGTGAACAAAGTCACGCCAGGGAATGGCGGTCATTTCGTCCACGGTCCAGCCCAGGGTTTGCTCAAAGGTGGGGCTAACCCAGCGAAAGTAACCGTTGCGATCGCCAATCACGCGCAGGTCAGACCCCACCGCTAAGAACCGATCGCGATCGCGCTCTAGCTGCTTGCGCTCGGTAATGTCGTAGTTAACCGAAGTCACCACCCAGCAGCCATCGGCAATTTTGCGCGAGGCGAAGTCACTATGCAACCAGCGCATCGTGCCATCCTGATGGCGAAAACGGTACTCAGCGGTGGTCTGGCCACCAGCAAAGAATTCTTGAAACAGGGGCATAATCACCCGATCGCGATCGTCGGGGTGCACCTGGGCCAGCCAAAACTGTTTGTCGGCGTAGACGCTGCGGGGGTAGCCAAACAGCTGTTCGCACCCGGCAGACCAATATACATGCTCAAAGCTGCTGTCGGCGTAGAGTCGAAAGCTGGCGATCGCGGCGATCGCGCTGTCTAAAATGCCGCTGAGCTTCGCCTCCGACGCCTTGAGCGAAAGCTCTAGCCGTTTGCGATCGGTGACATCGCTCAAGGTCACGCTGAGCTTGCCGCTGCCCTTTTCGCCCATCGGTTTAAACGATGTGGCCAACCAGCGATCGATTGGCGCAGCATAGTCCTCCAGGTGCACTACCTCGCCCCCAAAGCCCGCCCGCCCTACGGTGTCAAACCACACCTCCTCCAGCCCTGGCAGCACCTCTCGGGCGCAGCGACCCAGCACATCCTGGCGGGCCAGGCCCGTCGCCCGCTCAAAGGCCGGGTTCACCTCGATGTATAACAAGTCGAAGGTGCCGTCGTCGTAGCGCCGGGCCTCACCCACTAAAAACGCCTCGTCAATGCTGGAAAACAGTAGGCGATACTTTTCCTCCGACTCGCGCAGGGTAGCCTCGGCCCGGCGGCGTTCGGCTTCGCCACGGACGCGATCGCTGATATCCAGCACCGAACCAATGTGGCCCTCAAACTCGCCCTCCCCACTCAGCCAAGGGCGAGCCGCATCAATGATCGAGCGGTATTCGCCGTCGCGGTGGCGCAGGCGATACTCCATCCGAAATTCCTCCTGCCGTTCGGTGGCGGTAAGAAAGACTGACTCAGCGGTGGCGCGATCGTCGGGATGCACTGCCTCTAACCAGCCCACGCCTAACCCCGTGGCCTCGCACTGCCCAGTAAACTCATACCAGCTCTGGCTTAGGTAGGTGCAGCCACCCCTGGCATCGCTCACCCATACCATTACCGGAGCGTGGTCGGCCATAGTGCGAAAGCGTTCTTCGCGGCGGCTCAGCTCAGCCACAGGGCTAATCATGGCCATGGGCTTGCCGACCAGATCACTCACCCGAGCGATGAGATCCACCGCTTCGACGGGTTTACCCAAGGTTGCCGTAGCCCAGGGCGGGGTGTCTAACGCCCCACTCGTCAACAGCAGTGTGGGGGTTTGGGGCAGATGGGCACGCAACTCTGGTCCTAGGTTCAGTCCTATGGGCCCATCGAGAATAATTAAGTCATGGGGACCCTTGGCGATCAAGCTAGCGACGTGAGCATCGACACAGGCCACCTCCACCGTGCAGGCTACGCTGCCCAGCAGCAGCTTCAGAGCCTGGGCGACCAGCGGTTCAGGTTCTATCACCAGAAGTTTCATCGGGCATTCCAGGGACAAGGGTCCACACAGATCTTAAGGAAGTCAAAGGGCGGTGGAGAGAAACCACAGCCCTTTCGCAACGAAACCCAGTTGCTTCACGAAGAAACATTGAGGGATTTTTTGTTCTGGCAATAATTTAAAGACCTGAGCACAGGAGGGTTAAGTTGGGCACGCTGGCGTCAGCCTCCGTCAAAGGTCGTTATAAAGTGTCATCGCTGATTGTTCTATTACTGATTTGCGCTGGGGTTGGAGTTGGGGCGATCGCCCTCCTCAGCCGCCAGGCTAACTCCACCTCGTCTAAGCCGACCCAAAACGGGGCTGATGCTGCTCAGTCTTACCCCTACAGTTGCCAAAAATACCTGTTCACCCGGGCGGAAACTACGTTCTACCAGGCGTTGCAGAACGCTACCCAAAGTCAGTATCTAGTTTTCGGCAAGGTGCGCGTCGCCGATGTGCTCAAACCCCAAACTGACAACCGAGGCGACTGGCAGCGGGTCTTCAACAAGATCTCGGCCAAGCACTTTGACTTTGTGCTCTGCGATCGCGATAGCCTCAAGGTCTTGGCCGCCGTCGAGCTAGACGACAGTAGCTACCAGCGGGTCGATCGCGTCAAACGCGACGACTTTCTTAACTAGGCCGTCAAGAGCGCTGGGCTACCCCTAATTCGCTTTTCGGTGCAAGCGTCCTACGAGCAAGCGGCCATTCAGCGCTGCATCGCTCAATCTCTAAAGCCTGCAAAGCCCAAGCCTGTTCTAAAAGGGCGCGATCGCTCGAAGTGACGCATCAGGAGCTGTGTTGAAAGACATACAGCCACCGTAAGAGTTTATGCCAAAGCGAATTCCGTCATCGAACGCTTCTTAGGGTGCTGAAAGCCTAAAACAATATCTTCTGGAGGAATTCCAGCGTCTAACAAATCATTGGCGATGCCCTGCTTTGTCCAGTCCTCCTCAATCCAGATCTTACCTTTCTCAATGCGAAGGTAAACGCTCACTCCAAAGTCTCGCTGCTTGTCGTTCCAGCCCACCCGGAACCAAAAGTAATGGTCGCGTTCTCGATCGAAAGAAACGCATTCTTGCACCCCAGCCTGACTTGATTCTGCTGCCCAGTCGCGGTATTCAGCCAGAATTTTTTGAATAAGTTGACGATACTGACTTAATTTATCCATCGGATAACCTCCTCCTCGTCAATATTCACCACAAAAAATCTAACTTGACTGGATCGAATTAAAAAATCGATGCTCTCACGGCTAAAAAAGTTGTTGTAGGTGATGTCATCTATAGCCAAATAGAGGTCATATTCAGATGCTGTCTCTTTAAGCAGCACTTGATATACCTTGTATTGACCGACTGCGAGATGAAAGTCGCTAATTAACGAGCGCCCTACAAAACTCTTGATCTCAACAACTATTTTCTGCCCTTCTCGTTCAGCCGTAAAAGGTCGTTCGGCCGCAAGATCGGCGTACAGGTCAAGATCCTTGTACCGAATGCGGTAAGGATCCGCAAGAATATTCCAACCGTCTTTGATTAAGGCCGACTTGACTGCATCGTGATAGAGGTCTTTAGCTGGCACGTCAGTCCCGATCCAACTTTGCTTGCTGAGTTGCTAGTTACCTATTGACCGTTGAGCTAAATTATAGCGCCGTTGAATTGGGTGAGTTCTACCAGCTAGCCAGGGCTTTCCATCACCTTGAGCTGTTCTCTCTGAAACCCGAAACATGGTTTTCTGCTAGGGTTGGGGATGGTATCGAGTCCCCCACGATGAAGCTACTCTGCATTAGCAATGGCCACGGCGAAGACGGCATTGCGGTTCGCATTCTCAAGCAGCTGCGCCGAATGCCCGGTGCGCCAACCCTGGCGGCGCTGCCAATTGTGGGGGAGGGTCGCGCTTACGAAAAAGCGGGTATTGCCATCCAGGGGCCGACCCAGGCGATGCCCTCCGGCGGCTTTATCTATATGGATCGCTACCAGCTGTGGCGCGATTTGCAGGGGGGGCTGGTGGGGCTGACCCTGGCCCAGCTCAAAACCGCCCGTCAGTGGGCCAAGAGCGGCGGCAAAATTTTGGCGGTGGGAGATATCGTGCCCCTGGCGATCGCCTGGCAGAGCGGCGGCGACTATTTCTTTGTTGGCACCGCCAAGTCGGAGTATTACCTGCGTGACGACACCCAGCGATTGCCGGGTCGCCCCCCTTTAGAAGGCTGGTCGGGCTCGGTCTACGTGCCCTGGGAGCGCTGGCTGATGGCACGCCCCCGTTGCCAAGGGGCCTTTGTGCGCGACCAGCTCACCGCCGACCTGCTGCAAAAGCGCGGGGTGCCCGCCCTTTACCCCGGCAACCCCATGATGGATGACCTGGACACCAGCGCCGACAAGCTGGCCCAAATCACCGCCACCTTTGCCCCAGCCCCAGCTCAGCTCACCCTGGCCCTGCTGCCCGGCTCCCGCGCGCCCGAAGCTTTTGACAACTGGCAGCGGATGGTGAGCGCGATCGCATCGGTCATGGAGACCTTTGGCGATCGCCAAGTGCGCTTGCTGGCTGCCCTCACCCCCTCTCTCAACCTGGCAGCATTTAAGGATGTCTTGCTAGACGATGGGTGGCAGCCTGTGGCTGGGGAATACCCCACGTTTCAGCGAAACAATGGGGTGCTGGTGCTGACCACCAATGCCTTTGCCGAGTGCCTGCACCTGGCCGACGCGGCGATCGCTACCGCTGGCACCGCCACCGAGCAGGCCGTCGGCCTGGGCAAGCCCGTCCTCACCTTTCCTGGCCCGGGGCCGCAGTTCACTTACGCCTTTGCAGAGTCTCAATCAAGGTTGCTGGGGCAATCCATCATTTTGCTTAGCCAACCCAGTGAAACGGGGGCGGCGCTGCAAGACTGCCTGGCCGATGGCTCCCGGCTGCAGCGCATTGCCGAAAACGGACGCCGCCGCATGGGCCTGCCTGGAGCTGCTGGGGCGATCGCCAAAACCCTGCACCAGCACTACGCCAAGCCGCCCTACTCCGACGCCACCTTCTCGGCCACCTGATTGCGGCTGGGGTCGCCATAGCGAAACGGCCCTGTCTGCATGACCACTTTTGTCCTTAAGTCGGCGGGCGCTTCTGCCGCACCCCAGTGAGCCTGAATCGCCTGCAACAGCTGGTCTTGCTGCACTCTTAGATCGGGGATATCCCACCCCTTATTGATAATCGCAAACCACACCGGCCCCTTTTCGGCAGTGGGCACCATCCCCGCTAGGGCGCTGACCTCCGCTAGGCTGCCGGTCTTAACCGCTGCTGTGGGGGGAATGCGGCGATCGACCAGCGTACCCACGTCTTCCCCCGATACCGGCAGCACGTCGGCCACCGAAAAACCCTGGCCGCTCAGCTCCCGCTGAATCGCCACCGTCATGGCCACCGCCGCCCGCGCCGACATCTGGTTGTCTACCCCTAGGCCCGACCCGTTGACCAGGCTGAGTTCACCCGGCGGTAATTCTGCTGCCGCTGTTGCCTTGGTCATCACCGGCTCCGGCCCGCCCGCCAAGCTAGCCACCATTTCCGCCATGACGTTGTTGCTGTAAATATTCATCGCCTTGAGCAGGGCCACTAGCGGCAGCGACTGATGCTGCACCACCCACTCCACGTCGCTGGTCTCCAGCTCCGCCGCCGACACCCAGCGGGCCGTACCGACAATCTCTAGGCTGGGCTGCGGCGTTCCCGGCGGCAGGGTGGCGTGGGCCTGGCGCGCCTCCCAGTTCCAGGTTGAGGCCGACATTGCCTGCTGCAAATCCGCTAAAGAATCCGCCTGTTCCTCCTCAAAGTTCATGGTGAAGGAGCCGCTCACCAAAATCTCTCCCGTCACCCGCTGGATGCCCAGCTCTTGTAGACGGTTGGCTAGCACAATGCCCTCTTCCCACACAAATAGCGGGTCGCCACTGCCCTGAATTACAAGGTCGCCGTTGAGCACGCCATCGGGCTGAAGGGTGCCGCGTATGCCCACCATGGTCTCGAAGCGGTGGTCGAGGGGCCAGGTTTTAAGGGCAGCCAGGGTGGTCGCTAGCTTAGTCAGCGAGGCGGCGGGCATCAGCACATCGCCTCGGTGCTCGGCGATCGCGCTCTGGCCCACCTGAATCCAAACGCCCTGGTCGGGCACTGACCAACCCTGACGCTGCAACCCCGCCACATAGTCGGCCACGATCGCCTCCACTACCGGGTCGCGGGCCAGCTCCGCAATCCACGGCGACTGCCACTCAATTTGCAACGCGGCGGGGTTGAGCCCAGACAGCTGAAGGGGCTTGGGTTCTCCCAGGCCTAAAAGGATTGAGAACAGGCCCAGGGGCAGGGCCATTAGCGATAGGGAAGCCACCGATTGCGAATCCTCCACGCGGTGTAGCCCAATCTCGGGCGATACCCGACTAAGATACACCAGATGGTTGGCAGTGAGTGGGGGTGAGGGAGGTGGGGAGATAAGGGAGGTGGGGAAGTGTAGCGTTGGGCGATGCTCTGATGGTTAGGCACTCAAGGGCAGGAAAGAGGTGGTTCGTGATCTTTTAGGCTGTAGCTGTATTTTCTTTTTGACCGACGCCGATGATTGTCTGCATTGCTGACCTGCTGACCCCCGATGAAGTCGCCCAGATTAAAGCGGGCTTGGCCCAGGCCGCATTTGTGCCGGGGGAGACGACGGCAGGCTGGCACGCCAAGCTAGTTAAGCAGAACGAGCAGGCAGCTAAGCAGGCGGCCGTTGAGCCGTTGAAGGCGGTGGTGCAGAAGGCTCTAGCGCGGAATGCGCTGTTTCAGGCGATCGCCTGTCCTCGCATCATCCATTCCCTGCTGTTTAGCCGCTACGGGGTGGGCATGAGCTACGGACGGCACACTGACAATGCCCTGATGGGAGGCGCTAACTTCTATCGCTCTGATGTGTCGTTAACGGTGTTTTTGAGCGGACCACAGGATTACGACGGCGGCGAGCTGGTGATTGAGGGGGCCGACAGCGAGCAGCCCTACAAACTGGCGGCCGGGAGCGCCATTGTCTACCCATCTACCACGCTGCATCGGGTGGAGGCGGTGGTGAGGGGCGATCGCATTGTGGCCGTGGGCTGGGTGCAAAGTCTGGTGCGCAATGCCGCCCACCGCGAAATTCTCTTCGACCTTGAAACGGTGAAGCGTACCCTGTTTGCCCAAACCGGCAAAACCCCAGAATTTGATCTGCTGACTAAAACCACCGCCAACCTGCTGCGCCAGTGGGCTGAGTAGGGGCACAGGGCGCTGCGTTCCTACTACTGCATGTGTCCCAGCGCATACGCTTCTGTATGCCTATTCTTCCAAAATGGTTTCTGTCTCTAGGTTTGGGAGCAAAACTTCTGCTACCTCGGGGAAATGTCGTTTCATACAGTTGTCGCACACCCCGTGGGTGAAGCCGACATCCGAATATTGCTGAATAAACGACTCCACAGTTGACCAATAGCCCTCATCGTTTCGAATGCCCTTGCAATAGGAGCAAATGGGAACCAATCCAGCCATCAGCTCTATTTTTTCCAGCGCCTCAGCTAGTTGTGAAGACACGCGCTGTAGCTCTAACTGCATCACCACCTGGCGTGCCAGAGCTTCTAAAGTTTTGATTTGACAGACCTCTAGAGTCCTAGGTTTTCTGTCAATCACACACAGCGTTCCGATCGGCTGACCACCAGGAGAAATTAGAGGAACTCCAGCGTAGAATCGAATGCCTAGCTCGCCGGTCACCAGCGGATTGTTGGCAAACCGCTCGTCATCGGCAGCATCATTCACAATCATGATGGCTGGGCTCAAAATGGCGTGGGCGCAGAAGGAAACACCTCGGCTGGTCTCTTGCGCCGTAAGACCTACCTTGGATTTAAACCACTGCCGCTCTGCGTCAACTAGGCTAATTAGCGCAATCGGCACGTCGCAAATGAAGGCGGCAAGCGAGGTGATGTCGTCGTAGGAACGCTCGACAGGCGTGTCTAAAACCTTATATTGCCTGAGCGCCTCAAGCCGGTCGGCTTCTTGGGTAGGTGTGTTGGCTTGCATCAGATTGCTGCGATGCCTTAATCAATTGCATAAATCATTCTAAAAAGCTGGTTGAAGAGCATGCAACTTACGAGCGAAGACTTGACAGTGCTTAACGTGTATCTTTTAGAAAAACTTGGCCCTATGGAGCTACGCGCCTAGAGAGCCGGTACAGGGTGACGTTTACCGAGTCGAATGCCTCGAATAGGAAACGACAGTTAAGTTGACTACCACGCAAGGCAGAGATATCTACACAGTCTTTAACAAAGTGTTACATTTATAAACATGAAGTCATATTAGAGAGACGTCATCATGGATATCCGTCAAGAGTTACCCCTTGAGCAACAGTTCGAGCTTCGCGTGTTTGAAGAGCAAGTGCAATCGCTTTCCCCAGAAGATGCTCAAACGCTACTCGTGCAGCTCAAAGAAGCAATGCTGTACCAAACCACCACATTTCGGGAAATTCTGAAGAACACTTGGGAAATTGGTAAGGGCCCCGACTCCCTGCGCGAAGCACTAGCAGAAGGATAATTTCCTTTGCCAGAAACGCCAATGACCTCAAGACAGTTCACGCTTAGCGCTCACACAGACAATTAGCTCGGCTTTTTCCAAACATTCAAAACGGGAAAAGCCGGGCTAACGTTTTATTGGGCGTCTACGGTCTGTAGCTATCTCACATTGGTGTGAGAAGTTCCGCAACGGCAGTTGGAAGAGATAACTGTCGAACTGCCCGCCCGAATTTTGACTAACCAGATAGTTTCAAGACTGCCTACGATCGCTGTAAAGCCAGCACTTGGTCAGAGGTCATGGGTTCGGCGGTCATGGTGTAGAGCACGCCCTCCCGCACCGATACCAGGTTTAAGTAATAGTTGGGCTCACCGGGCTTGCTGACGGCATATACTCGCACCCCAGAGTCTATCGACAAGACTTCGCCAGTGATGTTGCTCACGGTGTAGCCCTGGGATTCTAGCCGCGCTTCTAGATCGCCTGCGGCACTGCGCCAGCTGCTGCTCACCGGGCTACGCCAGCAGTCGGCCAGCCCTTCGCAGGCGGCCTGAGCCCCATCCAAATGGGGGAAGTTGGCGTACAGTGCTGGCGGGCCAGGCGGTTCTGAGGCGGGCGAAGCGGGAGGAGTTGAGGCCGGTTCTGGAGCCGCCGCGGGCTGCGGCGAGGGTTTGGGCTGAGCGGCGGGAATTGGCGCTATTGAGGTTTGAGGTGCGGTCTGAGGAGATGCAGCGGTTGTAGCTGCTCTAGGCTGTGCCGAGGCTAGAGCAGAAGGTGCTTTGACTGGGGCTACGGCTGGAGGTGCCTCTACAGCGGGTGGCAGCACGGTCAACGCCACATCCTCTAGTGGGGGAGCCGGTTCTGCTAAGTCTTCTGCCAACGGGGGAGTTTGGTTTGAGTCGGGGACGACTAGGGCCAGCAAGACGCCGTGGGCGGCGAGGGAGGCGATCGCACACCCCATCCCCAGCCACGAGCGCGATCGTCCTTTGGGCTTTGATGCAGCGCGGCTCAGGGAGAACGGTGGAGTAGTGAGTCTGGGAGCCATTGTCGAGAGGTTGCAATCGCAGATGCGGTTAAGCTAACAAGACTTATTCTTCATTGGCCATTGTAAAGCTATTCTTCTCTAGCCTCAAGCGCTTGCCTATGGGGCGCTGGCCTAATAGCAGAGACATCAGCGAAGCGCAAGGGTATTGCGACCATTCGCCACAGGGCTAAGCTTAAATGCGGCATTATCAAGAGAAGGTCGCATTAAGCGATACAATGCAACCTGATATCTCAATGCTCTGGGCCATCTGGGTGACGTTGCCTAGAGATTTAGTTGAGGTTTATTTTTTGGAGGTAAACAACCCTATGAGATTAGGAAGACGCGCATTTTTAGGAGCCGGTGCTGCCGCCGCCGCTGTAACCACAGGCTACCTGCGCCAGCGCCCGGCCAACGCTCAGTTTGGCTTTCGCCGTAGGCCGGTGGTCAATCTCTACTCTGCCCGCCATTACGACACTGACGACCAGATCTACACTGGCTTCCGGGAAGCCACGGGCATCCGCGTCAACGTGGTTGAGGCCGAAGCCGACCAGCTGATCGAGCGCATCAAGAGCGAGGGCGCAAACAGCCCCGCTGACATTCTCATGACTGTGGACGCCGGTCGCCTCTGGCGCGCTGAGCAAGAGGACATGTTCCAGCCGGTCACCTCCTCGATACTGAGCGAGGCGATTCCCGAAAATCTGCGCCACCCCGAAGGGCTGTGGTTTGGCCTGACCAAGCGGGCGCGGGTGCTGGTATATAACAAAGACACCGTTGACCCCTCTGAGCTATCGACCTACGAAGATCTGGCCGACCCCAAGTGGCGCGGGCGGATTCTGGTTCGCAGCTCGACCAATATTTACAACCAGTCCCTCGTTGGGTCGATGATTGCTGCCCACGGGGCCGAAGATGCCGAAGAGTGGGCGCGGGGCTTAGTGGCCAACTTTGCCCGCGACCCTGAGGGTGGCGATAGCGACCAGATCAAGGCCGCTGCTGCTGGGCTGGGCGATGTTGCCATCTCCAACACCTACTACTTTGCCCGCCTGGCCAAGTCTGACAAGGCTGAGGAGCAGGCGATCGCTGAAAAGATGGGCGTGTTTTTCCCCAACCAGGACGATCGCGGCACCCACGTCAACATCAGCGGTGCCGGGGTGGTGAAGACCGCGCCCAACGCTGAGGCTGCTGTGAAGTTCCTGGAGTATCTGGCGAGCCCCGAGGCTCAGCGCATTTTCGCGGAGAGCAACAACGAGTACCCCGTAGTGGCAGGCGTTGAGGTCGACTCTGTGGTGGCAGGCTTCGGCGAATTTAAAGAAGACCCGCTGAATGCCTCGGTGTTTGGCAGCAACAACCCCGAAGCTCTGCGCATCACCGATCGCGCCGGTTGGAAGTAGGTCTAGGATAGCTAGCTCCATTTGCTGACTGATGAATGCCCTCTCAGGTTTGAGAGGGCATTCGTCGTTTAAAGGGTTCGAGGATTGCTGATGAAGACCGGGGACCTTGACGCCTAAGCTCAGAGACTCAACCGCGAGAGTGTAAGGCTCAATGCCGAGTCTCTGAGACTCAACAGCCAGGCGATCGCACCTCAACCCCCTAGCTTTAAACCTCGACAGCGAGGCCACCATTCTCACAGTTGAGGCAAAAAGTCTCGACGGCGAGACTCACACTCTCGCGGGTCAATATAGATAGACTCAAGCCTGAGTGTTTTAGCCTCACAGTTGAGTCTCAGCGCTTCGGCCTTGAGTATCAGGCCCTCAAGCGGCTAGGGCCGAGCCTCGGCCATCACGTCTACTTTCTCGGCTTTTTGACGCATAGACTTAAAGCGCTCCCCGAGCTGGGCAGCAACGGCTTTGAGACCAGGCTGGCGTTTGGCGGCGGCTTTGACATAGTCATAGACACTGAGGCTGCTGGTCATGGCTTCGCTGCCCACGGCTAGTAGGGTGTCGTCGACCTTTTCGGTCATCTGGCGCAGGTTGAGCCGCAGTTCGCTCAGCACGGTGGCGAGCTGGTAGTCGCGGGCTAACTCGGCGGTGTCGAAGCTGGCGGGCAAAATATCGGGGTTGGCCTGGGCAGCGGTGAGGCTATTGCTGACAAAGGCAAGGCTTTTGTCGCCCATTTTGTAGAGGCGGCGACGTTCTTCGGTGGTGAGGTTGACTAAGAACGGCATCTTTTGCTGGATGGTGGCCAGGGCAGCTTTGATTTCGTTGAGGTCTGTGGTAGACAGGTCGGCACTGATATTTTGGTATGGCATAAGGTAGAGCACCTTGCGATGGTTTGGCACGGCAAATGACGGCCATCTGCCATCGCAATAGGGTGCCCAGGGGGTAAGGGGCGATCGCCAGGTCAACCCCATTGGTAGGAGGAGAGCTTTAGGCCTGCGCTTGTGAAAAAAGCTATTCGATGCGATCGGGAATTTTGGGTTGGGCGGCTTGATAGTGGGTTTCGCTCGGCCAGAGGTAGTCGCCTGTGTAGGTGGGTATGCCTGTCATTCCCATGGAGACAATCCTTGGGAAGTACCCCAATTGCTAATGGATTCCCGCATTCTTGTATGTTGGGATGAAGTTGCTACAGCTATCAAACTCTCGCCAACCTTGTACCTAATGCAACCTTCATTCCTTCTGCCTTCCACTGTTTTGCTTTTTCCTCGTCGTCGGTAAAAATCGCTAGGTTCTCTAAATGCTTCAAGGGGGAGAGATCGCTCACCTGCGTTCGGTCTAAATACAATTCACTGAGCTGAGTGAGGCCACTCAAGGGCGAAAGATCGCTCACCTGCGTTTGGTCTAAATACAAGTAACTGAGCTGAGTGAGGCCACTCAAGGGCGAAAGAGCGCTCACCTGCGTTTGGGATAAAGACAAGTAACTGAGCTGAGTGAGGCCACTCAAGGGCGAAAGAGCGCTCACCTGCGTTTGGGATAAAGACAAGATCCTGAGCTGAGTGAGGCCACTTAAGGGCGAAAGATCGCTCACCTGCATTTGGGATAAAGACAAGATCCTGAGCTGAGTGAGGCCACTTAAGGGCGAAAGATCGCTCACCTGCGTTTGGGATAAAGACAAGTAACTGAGCTGAGTGAGGCCATTCAAGGGCGAAAGATCGCTCACCTGCGTTTGGTCTAAATACAATTCACTGAGCTGAGTCAGGCCATTCAAGGGCGAAAGATCGCTCACCTGCGTTTGGTCTAAATACAATTCACTGAGCTGAGTGAGGCTATTCAAGGGCGAAAGATCGCTCACCTGCGTTTGGTCTAAATACAATTCACTGAGCTGAGTGAGGTTATTCAAGGGCGAAAGATCGCTCACCTGCGTTTGGGATAAAGACAAGATCCTGAGCTGAGTGAGGCCACTCAAGGGCGAAAGATCGCTCACCTGCGTTTGGGATAAAGACAAGATCCTGAGCTGAGTGAGGCCACTCAAGGGCGAAAGATCGCTCACCTGCGTTTGGTCTAAATACAATTCACTGAGCTGAGTCAGGCCACTCAAGGGCGAAAGATCGCTCACCTGCGTTTGGGATAAAGACAAGATCCTGAGCTGAGTGAGGCCACTCAAGGGCGAAAGATCGCTCACCTGCGTTTGGTCTAAATACAATTCACTGAGCTGAGTCAGGCCACTCAAGGGCGAAAGATCGCTCACCTGCGTTTGGGATAAAGACAAGGATTTAGCGTGGAATAAAACCTGGGTTAGATAGATGTCACGGTCAAAAATATCCCATCCTCGACCAAGGGCCTGACCTACTTCAAATTGACCTGATTCAAATGTTGCTTTTGCATAGTCTTCCAGGGTCTCCATTGCTTTTCTAGTCCCTATTCTGACCAGGGCTTCAACACAGTTGCTAGCTTCTTCACCTGAGTATTCAGCTGCATAGCTTAAGAGGGGTACTACTTCATTGCCAGCCCTTACGACTAATGCCACTTCATCGTTGTCTTTGGGAGGAATCAGCGCCTTTGCAGAAGTCAAGACCCTATCACGGGTCTTTGGAGAAACCTTTATTACTGTTTCTAAACAGGCAACCGCTAAAAAGTGTAGATACTGACGATCTTCAGGATTGCTATGCCCGTGATCGATCAGAAATTCTAAAAGCCTTTCGCATTCTTTAGGTCTAGCCAGTCCTGCCGCTACGATAATGGATTCACGCCACTGATCATCCGAAGCCTTTTGCAGCAATTCCTCTAATTGGTCATCACGCAGAATCGCTTCTGCCGCTAAGTACTCTTGAAAAGTGCGATGGGCAAAATCTATTTGACCCACCACAGGCTCCCGTAGGAGAGCTGCCCGATCAACAAATAATTCTCGAATCTGCTTTCCAGTTACGGTTTCGGGTAAGTTTGTATTCTTTAGCTCCAGCTGAAAATGGTTATCTACCCGGTCAGATTCTAGGCTTGAAAGCTTTGATCGCATAAACTTTAATGCCAGGCTGCGTAGCAGTTCAAGCTTTTGCCGTTCATCTAAGCCAATTTGGTAGGTTTCATCCAACCTGATTTTTCGCCCAACATCCCGCCGATTGAGCAGCATGTCAATACACTCTTCGTAGAGCTGTAGCCTGGCGCTGGGCAGGGTTTCTAGCCGCTCTCGATGCAGAGCGCAAATCATCGCACAGAGCAATGGCGTCGAGGCCAGCCGCTGGAGTTCCGGTCGCTGCCGCAGCTGACGATTGAGCTTCTGGGCTGTTTGCCCAGGGGTTTGCTCCAAATTCGATGGCGAGTTGCCCAACGCTTTATGCCATTGGGTTACAAATGCCTCTACCTTGGCTGGCGTCATGGGCTCTAGGGTCAGGTTTTTGAAATCGTGAGCACCGACCCAATCTTCCCAGACCTGCCACACGTCGCCCTCCGCAGTCTTTAGTCCAGAGGGTCGAGAGGTAACAACATAGGTGGTATCGGGGAAGTCTCGTACTAAATCTTTCAAGGCTTCAAAAAAGTCTTCTCGGGCCTGCCGGGGTAGCTCATCTACCCCATCGATCAGCACCAGGGCTTGCCCACGCTCTAAATACTTGTGTACCCATCCCTCTGGCATCTGAGCCACAATGTTTTTCGCAATCAGCGCCGGGAACCTTTCGGGGGGTGGAAACTCGTCCTCTAACAAACTACGCAGGCGAATAAAAAACGGGATTTTACTGTTCCAGGTGATGAGCTTGCCTTCAAAGCTCTGGCTTGCGGCCCGCACGGCTAGCCACTGCATCAATGTGCTTTTGCCAGCCCCCGCCCCGCCACGAATCATCAGCCGCCGACAGTCGCAGATGGCATCATCGACCTGGCTTAAAACTCTCCTTTGCTCCCGGTCTGGCCATTCACCGTCTATGGCGTGGTGTCCAGCTTTCAAGACTTTGGCAGCACCCTTTTCATCGTCGCTATCTACAATTCCACTTGCCGTTAGCGTAATGTAAGCCATGCTCAGGCTCTGCTGACTCGTCAAGCGATCCATGCGGGACAGGCCAAACACCTCCAGACGATCTAACTCGTCTTTCACCACCTTGCGATAGCGTTCTACAAAGGCATCCTCAGATTGAATCGCCAGATCGCGCTCTAAACCTAACTGTTGAGCGATAGCTTCTAACTGCTGCAACATCTTGACAGTTTTTGCTTGCTCATACCCCTCTACCGCAGGTGCCGCTTCAATCAACCGCCGGCTCACCTTAGCTATAGTTTGCCTATATATCGCCCGCTCAGCTGCTGATAAATCGCGATCAACTCCTGGATTTACCTCTAGCAGGTGCTGCTCTAGCGTTGCCGCATCAAAATTCATGTCTGCTAGGCCTGCCTGGGTCAACCCAGCTGAAATCAACGTCTGCGCTAGCCCTAACAAGATTGCATCACGGCTGTTTATCGTCACCTGCCTGTTTTGCCCCTCAAACAGCGGGCGAATATCATCCGCCATTTGCTTAGCGATCTTCTCAAGTTCTGGTGATTTGCTAAAGCCATCTGCTCCAAGCTTTAGCAAGTTACGGGATACTGTACCCATGTTCTTTGGAGTCACAGCATTAGCGAGCTTCGATTTAATATCGAAAGCGGCCAAAAGCCCCTGAGCTAGGGGTGGACCAACAATTTTAAGAACAAGCAAAGACGTTGACATAGTTAATTCTTATGATGATTTCTTAAGGTGAAGTAAGCATGGCTTAAAGAGCTTCTAGAGCTGCTGGCCAGGAAACTCAAGCGCAATCTGATTGACCTTATTCCGTGCGATCGCAGCACCCTTACGAGTTAAAGCCTATCTGTGCCTCAATTACCAAATTTTTGCCAACCTCAGCCCAAACCCTGGCATTTCGGGTTCGCAATTGACCAACTCAGGACTGTCTAAAATCTCTGGCGCTTGCTCGGGCCGATAGACATGAACTTGACGCTGCTTGCGATCGATTAACACCCCCAACAGCACCCCATTGGCCATATATTCAGCCATCTTGTCTTGCAAACTCGCCAACGTATCACTACTCGACCGTAGCTCTACAACAAAGTCAGGCGCGATCGGTGCAAACGATGCTTGCTGCTCAGGTTCTAGCGTGTTCCAACGATCAGACAAAATCCAGGCCGCATCAGGCGATCGCATCGCACCATTCGGGAGCGTAAAACCTGAGCTAGAGTCAAAGACCTCCCCAGTGCCATCGGCTTCTGCCCAGACATAGAGCTGTCCAAAGATCCTGCCGTTGCGGTTTCCAGTGTCAGCAAAGGCTGGCGGCATCACCACAATTTCTCCATTTGCGTTCCGCTCAATCCGCAAGTCAGGATTCGTTCGACAAAAATCATAGAACTGCGCATCACTCATCTGCGGCACAGCGAGGAGCGATGAAAGATTGATCGGCAACGGTGTCTGAACGGATTTAACCAGCAGGCTAGACATGAGTTAACCTGGCCCCATCCACGGATATGCCTGATATCTTAGCGAACTGCTCTGTAGCTTAGGCTTTACCCTCGTTGGCAATCTGCTTGCTCAGCCACAGCACCGGCAGCAGCCCCACCAAAATGATTGCCAGCGCCGGGGCCGAGGCCTCAATCAGCCGCTCATCGGCAGCATATTGATAAACCCGCACCGCCAGCGTGTCGAAATTAAACGGTCGAATAATCAGCGTAGCGGGCAGCTCCTTCATCACATCCACAAACACCAGCATGGTGGCCGTGAGCAAACTGCTGCCCAACAGCGGGCGATGAATCTTCATCAGCGTTTGGTTGGGGGTTTGGCCCAGACTGCGAGCCGCATCATCCAGCGAGGGCTTAATTTTGCCTAACCCCGCCTCGATCGCCCCAAAGCTCACCGCCAAAAACCGCACCAAGTAGGCAAACAGCAGCGCAATAATCGTGCCGCTCAGCAGCAGCCCGGTCGAGAACCCAAACGTCTGCCGCATCCAGGCGTCGATCGCATTGTCAAACTGCGCCAAAGGAATCAGCGTGCCCACCGCAATCACCGCCCCCGGCACGGCGTAGCCCAGATTAGCCCCCTGCACCGACAGCTTGAGAAACGGGGTGTAGTTGAGCCGCAGCCCGTAGGCCATCACCAGCGCCACCAGCACCGCCAGCACCGCCGCCAGCACCGCCAGCACCAGACTGTTAAACCCCAGCACCACAAAGTCGCCATTGAGAGTGTCTTCGGCGTTGCGCACCGTCATCCCCAGCAGGAGCCCAGTGGGAATGATTAGCCCCAGCAGCACGGGCGCGGCGCAGACCAGCCAGGCCGCCACGGCCCGTAGCCCGCCCAGCTCGTAACGCGACTGCGAAATCGTGCGGGCCATGCCCTGGTAGTAGCGAGCCCGACGGCGCGAGCGCTGCTCTAGCACCACCAGCGCAAAGATAAACAGCAGCAGCACCGCCGACAGCTGCACCGCCGCCGGGCGATCGCCCATGCCAAACCAGGTGCGATAGATGCCCGTGGTAAAGGTCGAAACGCTGAAGTAGGCCACCGTGCCAAAGTCGTTCAGGGTTTCCATTAGGGCCAGGGCGGTGCCAGCGGCGATCGCCGGTCGAGCCAAGGGAAGCGCCACTGTGCGAAAGCTGCGCCACGGGCCACAGCCCAAACAGCGACTCGCTTCCAGCGTGGCAGTCGACTGCTCCAGAAACGCCACCCGCGCCAGCAGATACACGTAGGGGTAGAGCGTCAGGCTAAACAGCAAAATCGCCCCCTCAATGGAGCGAATGTTGGGAAACCAGTAGTCCGTCGCCCGCTGCCAACCAAATAGGCCGCGCAGGGCCGTCTGCACCGGGCCAAAATACTCCAGCGTGTCGGTATAGACGTAGGCGAGGATGTAGGTGGGTGCAGCCAACGGCAGCAGCAGCAGCCACTCAAACCAGCGCCGACCCCAAAATTGGCAGGTGCTCACCAGCCAGGCGGTGCTCACCCCGATCGCCAGCACCCCCAGCCCCACCCCCACCATCAGCACCAGCGAGTTGCGAATATATTCAGGCAGCACCGTCGATGCCAGGTGCCCCCAGGCATCGCTGGAGTTAGTAAACAGGCTGGCGAGAATGATTGCCACCGGCAGCAGCATCACCAGGGCGATCAGCCCCACGCCCAGCGTCCAGCCGTCGGGCCGTGGCAGTGAGGCTTTCCAGGGGGCACCGAGGGATTTCATAACCGGCAATTATTGCTACCCATTCCTTTTAGCACAGAACGAAACCCCGCCCGTCAAACGTTTCAGCATTACGGAAGCCCTCTATAGCAAAAGAAGGACTTTGGGCTGATTGGGGCCGCACATAGCCCGAGTTTTCGTTACTGAAGTATGCTTTGCAGAGAGTTCCTGCGGGGCCAGGTTAGCCCCCGCCAAGCCACCCCAGGCCAGGGTGCGAATTTCGCCCCTCGCCCTACAGCACCCAACTGCCCGTTGCCGATCTGACTATGGATATTCTCAATCTATTAACCCGTCTGCTGCTGTGGCTTGGCATCGGCTACTTTTTGTGGTGGGTGCTCAAAAAATTCATTCCCGCCAACTTTTTGACCTGGTTCGGCGGAGCCATGATCTTGGCGCTGATTGCCGGGGCGTTTTTATTCCCCGACGACAGCACCATTGGGGTGTTTTGGCAGTTTTTGGTGTTTCCGCTCACCCCCCTGGGCGCGGCAATTACGCTGCTGGCCCTATCCCTCAGCGACGGCATGAAAAAGGTCAATGGGCGCATGGTGACCGTGGCGCTGCTGATCCTATTTTTTGCCAGTATGCCGCTGATTGCGCGGGCCTTGGTCAACCATTCTGAACAATCAGTGCAGCGGGCCTATGCCAGCCAGCAGCGGCTGTGTAGCGACATCTGCCCTGCGATCGATCAAGTGCCGGTCGACCGAGCCGTGTCGATTGTGGTGATTGGCGAAAACGCTGACGCCTACCGCCTGACCAACGCCCTCAACAGCCGCATCGACGCCGACAACCCCCTCGACCCGGCGCTGGTGGCCCAGCTCAACAGTGCCGCCAACGTCTACAACCGCATTAGTGCGGCCCGCCCCTACGTCACCGTCACCGCCGGGCCTCGGTTTGGCACGGGCGAAGAGCAAGAACCCCTGAGGCAGGCGATTCGCCAGCAGCTGGTGGGCCGGGGGGTGCCCTCAGAGAGCATTCGAGTTGAGGCCACGGGCACCGACGTCCGCAACACAGTGGTCGATCAAAAAAACTTTTTAACCGAGCAGGGATTGTTTACTGCACCTGCCCGCTCGGGCCGCTTTGAAACGGCCCGCAACAACCGCAACGCCAACCGGGTGGTGCTGGTGGCCCCCGCGTTAACCATGCGCCGCGCCGCCCTGGCTTTTGAAAATGAGGGCATTCAGGTAGTAGCGGCCCCCACCGAGCTATATAGCACTCCCAACCTAGAAAACCGCGATACCCTAGCCAGCCTGGCCGACCTGGCCCCCAACGTCAACGCCCTAGCGCTAACCACGCGCTACTGGGGCGAGCTACTGAGCGCCATCTACTACTACCTGCGGGGCTGGTTGCCCCCCTTCAGCATGCAGTGGGACGAGGTGGTTGAGACGATCTAGTTGAAACGGTTTTGAACGCTAGGGGTATCGGGTTCAAGGTACAGGGTACAGGGCGTTGCCATAGACCTTAAACCCTGCACCCTATACCCCTCTGGTGATTTGCCAGACAGCCATAGTCCATGGTGTGCCTCCAATTGCCCCTGCCAAATTCGTCTAGGATAGGGGGGCAATTAGGGCGGATGTTATGGCGCGATCGCAGCTACAAAAACTGGGTACCTACCTCAGACCCCACTGGCGACAGACTGCCCTGGGGGTTGTTGCACTATTTATTGTCAACTTGGTCGGCGTGTGGATACCGCTGCTGATTCGCAACGGCATTGACGAGCTTCAGGTCACCTTTAGCTTTGACCGGATCATGTACTATGCGCTGCTAGTGCTGGTGCTGGCCTCGGTGATGTGGGTGATTCGCATGGTGTCGCGCATTACTCTGTTTGGGGTAGGTCGCCAGGTGGAGTTTGACCTCAAGCAGCGCATCTTTCAGCACCTACTGGGCATGGAACCCGCCTACTTTGGGCGCAACACCGCCGGGGAGCTGATCAGTCGTGCCACCAGCGATGTGGACAACATTCGCCGCCTGCTGGGCTTTGCGATTTTGAGTCTGGCCAACACCCTGTTTGCCTACGCCCTGACGGTGCCGGTAATGCTGTCGATCAGCGTGCGGCTGACGCTGATTTCGCTGATTGTCTACCCGCTGATGCTGGTGCTGGTGCAGACCTTTAGCGATCGCCTGCGCAACGAGCAGCTCCATGTGCAGGAGCGCATCTCCGATCTCAGCGACCTGATTCAAGAAGACATGAGCGGCATTGCGCTGATCAAAATCTACGCCCAGGAAGAGAACGAGCGCCGCGCCTTTAACCACCGCAACACCAGCCTGCTCGACGCCAACCTAAAGCTGGCCCGCACCCGCAACATGCTGTTTCCGCTGCTGGGGGGACTGGCTAGTGTGAGCCTGCTGGTGATTTTGGCCACGGGAGCTGGGGCGATCGCCGAGGGGGTGATCACCGTGGGCGACTTCGTGGCGCTGCTGCTGTACGTGGAGCGGCTAGTGTTTCCCACCGCCCTATTGGGGTTCACCATCACCGCCTACCAGCGCGGCGAGGTCAGCATCAACCGCATCGAAGAAATCCTCGATGCCGAACCTGAGGTGCAGACGGCCGCCACCGCCATCCCCCTGCCCCTGGAGCAGGTCAAGGGCAGTCTAGAGGCCCGCCACCTCAACTACGCCTACCCCGACAGCAAAGTTCCAGCGCTGGATGAGGTCAATTTTAAGATTGCGCCGGGGGAACAAATCGCGATCGTCGGCCCGATTGGCTCGGGCAAATCGACCTTGGCCAACGCCCTGCCCCGCCTGCTCGACATCGGCCCCGGCCAGCTGTATCTAGATGGCTACGACGTGACGGAACTGCCCCTGGCGGATCTAAGACGGGCGATCGCCTACGTCCCCCAAGACAGCTTTCTGTTTAGCACCAGCATCAACAACAACATCCGCTACGGCGAACCCATGATGGAGTTTCCCGAGGTGCAGTACGCCGCCAAGCAGGCCCAGATGGATGAAGAAATCCAAAACTTTCCCCACCACTACGACACCGTCGTGGGTGAGCGGGGCATCACCCTCTCGGGGGGGCAGCGGCAGCGCACCGCCCTGGCCCGCGCCCTGGTGGTCGATGCCCCCATTCTGGTGCTCGACGATGCCCTCTCCAGCGTTGACAACCGCACTGCCACCGCCATTCTCAACGCCCTCTCGGAGGGCACTCAGCAAAAGACGGTGCTGTTTATCTCGCACCAGATGTCTGCCGCCGCCACCGCCGATCGCATCTTTGTAATGGATAAAGGGCGCATCGTGCAGCAGGGCTGCCACCGCGACCTGGTGCAGCAGCCCGGACTCTACCGCAACCTGTGGGAGCAGCACCAGCTAGAGTCCGTGTTGCAGTAGCGAGCCACTTTGCCGGGGGAGGGTGGAGCAAATCCAGGTAGGGTTGACGGGAAAGAAGAACAGCCAATTAAACCCAAGCCAGAGTAAAGAATACAGCAAGGGAAATGACCGCTATGGAAAGCATTAAAGTACGTCAGCACATTGGGCAAGATGGCATTCTGCATCTTGCTCTGCCTGTTGGGTTGGCCGACCGAGATGTAGACGTAATGGTGATATATCAACCTGTTCAGGCGTTAGCTTCTGTAGAAATATCCTTAGCAGCCTTCTACGGCATCTGCGCCGATGACTCCATTGTGACTGAGGAACGAAACCTAACTGAGAGCAGCACCAGCTAGAGTCAGCCCTGCGATAAACCGTTTAGGTGATGAGGCAAACAGCTCTAAAACCTTGGCTGGGCTAGGATCAGCTGCATCCTTGTGTAACTCAGGAGCGTGATCCATGGCTTCAGTGGTTGGCAAAGTTGCGATCGTGACTGGAGCAAGTTCTGGCATTGGTCGGGCTACAGCGATCGCCTTTGGCCGAGCGGGCGCAACTGTGGTGGTGGTCGCTCGCCGCCCCGACAAGGGCGAGGAAACCGTCCAACAGATCAAAGCGGCCCAGGGAGAGGCGATGTTTATCCAGGCCGATGTCACCCAGGCATCAGACCTTGAAGCGATGGTCAAACAAACCGTCGAAACCTACGGTCGCCTCGACTATGCTTTCAACAACGCCGGTTCGGGCAGCTCGGGCAAACTGGCCGACCTCTCCGAAGCCGACTGGGATTTTGAAATCAACGCCAATCTCAAGTCGGTTTGGCTATCGATGAAGTACGAAATCCCCGCCATGCAACAGTCGGGCGGTGGGGCGATCGTGAATACCTCTTCCCAGGGCGCACTGCTGGGTGTGGCTGGGTATGGGGCCTACGGAGCCGCAAAGGCGGGAGTCATTGCCCTGTCGCGTGCCGCAGCAGCAGAATATTCTAGCGATCGCATTCGCATCAACACCGTTAGCCCCGGCGCGGTCAAAACCGATCTTTGGGCCGAAGCCCCGCCTGAAATGCTCGATCAGGTTGCTGCGGGCATTCCGCTACAGCGCATCGGCAGGCCAGAAGACATTGCCGAGGCCGTCGTTTGGCTGTGTTCTGAGGGAGCTGGGTTTGTGACTGGGCACAACCTCGTTGTGGATGGGGGATTCACCGCAGTGCAAAAGTAGACAATCCAGGAGCGGGGAGTACAGCCGCTGATGTCGTCTAATGCTCTGGCTTGGGCGACTCGTTGGGGCACTTGGGGTTTAGCGCCTTGCGGGTCAGATTGGTGGTGTACCACCCAGCGCAGAGTGCCAGTATGGCCCCACCGCCTTGCAGCGCCAGTTTCCCAGCGGTGAGCCCCTCTTGAAACAAGGAGACGCCAAAGGAGCCCAAATAGACGTACAGCGTGATCACCGGCAGCATGCCCACCCAGGAGAAAAAGCAGTACTGCCAAAAATTCACCTTGGTGCAGCTAAACCCATAGTTGAGCAGGTTAGACGGCACCAGGGGTGACAGCCGCGTCAGCAGCAAAATTTTCCAACCTTTTTGGCCTACAGCGTGATCGAGGCGAGCAAAGCTGGGGTTTTTGGTCATCCAGCGCTTGATGCGATCGCGAGCTAGGGTGCGCCCCACCCAGAAACAGGCGATCGCCCCCAGGGTATCGGCCACAGAAGCCACCACAATGCCCTGCAACAAACCAAAGACTGCCCCGGCCACCAAAATCAGCACAATGTTAGGTAGACCTAACACAGTCGCCAGCAAATACACCAACACAAAGACTGGAGCCGCCACGAAACCCAGCGAGTTAAGCCAGCTTTCGGTACTCACAAACCAGTCTTGCAGCGGCAGTTGACTGCTCAGCAGCGCCACAGCTACGCCGCAGCCGGCAAACAGCCAAAACCTTCGGCTCCGCAAAATTGTCAATTTCATACCTGTTAAATCCCGTGCCAATAGGGACAGGCTGGGGGAATAGTTAACTTTAATCAGCGATCGGAACTTTCGCCGTCTGCCTTGAGAGACGTAAGCGTTGCAGTTTCGACATCCTAAGACTGACACTCTCCCATAGGTATGCTTAACACACTCCTCCCTTGGAAGATGTGAGCCCGTTGCTTTTGCTGCCAAACTTGGACCACTGGAGCTAGAGCAGGAGTCAGCATGCAACTCGATGGCGTCATTTTAGATATTGATGGAACGCTGGTTTTGAGCAATGATGCCCATGCCCAGTCATGGGTTGAGTCCTTTGCTAGCCACGGCTATGAGGTGCCCTACGACCAGGTGCGCCCGCTGATGGGCATGGGGGGCGATCAGCTCATGCCCAAGCTGGTTCCAGACCTCAACGATGAAGAAGAACCCGGCAAGACAATCGCCAGCGGCCACAAAGAGCTGGTCTTAACCAAATACCGGCCGCAGCTAAAACCAACCAACGGAGCGCGGGATTTGGTGGAAAAACTGTTCGCAGACGGGCTGCATGTCGTAGTTGCCACCTCCGCCAGTGAGCGAGAGCTAGCGGTCATGCTCGAAGTGGCTGATGTAAAAGATTTGCTGCACGAAACGACAACGTCAGCCGATGCCGAGAACTCCAAGCCAGCCCCCGACATTGTTGAGGCCGCCCTGCGCAAAGCCCAACTTGACCCCGATCGCGTGGTTATGCTAGCCGATACCCCCTACGACATTGAGGCGGCGGGCAAAGCTGGAGTGAAGGTAATTGCTGTGCGCTCCGGCGGCTTTAGCGATCAGGAGTTAGAGGGTGCGATCGCCATCTACGACGACCCCGCCGACTTGCTCCACCACTACGATCGCTCTCCCCTGGGGCAAGCCGCAGCGGGTTAACCCCTATCGAGGAAGGCCCACGAGGAGGCCGGTACACTAAAGCTATAGCTGTGTTGAGCCGTCTTTTATGAAACTGGGCCAGAGTCTGCTAATCGTGGGGGTTGTGGTAATCGGGGTGGGGGCGCTGCTCTTTTGGGCCTATAGTGCGGCCTCGGCACCGCTGCCCGCAGGCTTTCCGCCACCAACGGCGGATGGGGAAATCGAAATCAAGCAGTATCCCGACTATAGGGCTGCTACGGTGCAGGTGACGGGAAATTTAGCTAACGCGCCCTCCCAGGGCTTCTCACCGCTCTTTCGCCACATCAGCAGCAACGATATTTCGATGACGGCTCCGGTAGAAACTCGCTACCCGACCGCGACCCTTGAGGCTGGTGCGGTGGTCGAAGGGGACGCATCGGTTTCGTTTTTGTACCGCAGTTTGGATATCGTGCCCCAGGAAATTTCCCAAAACGTGCAAGTAGAAGACATTCCGCCCATGACGGTGGTGAGTGTTGGCGTTAGGGGCGGCTATGGCTACGAGGTCTACACCAGCGGCATTCAACAGCTGAAAGCTTGGTTGGCAGCGCATCCTGAGTATGCCGTGGCAGGGCCGCCCCGCCGTTTTTTTTACGATGGCCCCTATGTGCCCGATGTTCTAAAGCGGAGCGATATTCAAATTCCAGTTCGGCAGAACTGATAGCACCATTCCTGCTCATCTAGCTCTGGCAGCGGCGGTTCCTCTGTTAGCGATGAAAGCTGAATGATGTCGCTGATCAAGGTCAGGTTGCCACTTTTTCGCTCAGATACAGGTTGGTGACGTACTTCAACGTTACTGTGCCGTCGATCGCCGTCCAAGACTTATGCCAAGCGGCAATGGTGTCTAGAAACTGTAGGTGGGCTCGCCCCTCCTTAGGAATGTAGGACGAGCTGAGCGATCGCCCTACCACCTCAGGCAGCGTCAGCGTCTGACCGTAGGCAAAACTCAGGTGCCGCACCCGCGAAAACCCAGGCTGCTGCTCCACCGCTTTGAGCGCCTGGGTATGGTCGCGGTGGTCAATGGCACGCGTCGCCACGGCATGGATGATCTGGTAGTAGGCTGCCGTGCCCGAGTCCTCTAAATCCCAGTCATTCCAGAGCAGGGCCAAGCGTCCGCCCAGCTGCAAAATCCGACTAAACTCCGCCAGCGCCAGTGGTGCATCGAACCAGTGAAACGATTGGCAACAGGTGACAATATGAATAGACTCATCCGCTAGCCCCGTCTGCTCGCCAGTACCTGGCTGAAAAACCACCTGGGGATGCGGTTCGGCCGCTTCGCGCATGGCGGCATTGGGTTCAACCGCGATTACCTGGGGGCCGCGATCGCCCAGCAGACGACTCGAGATGCCCGTGCCTGCCCCAATATCGGCGATGACTAGCGATCGCGGGTCACCCAGGTCAGCCAAGATGGCTGCGATCGCCTCCTGGGGATAGCCAGGCCGATAGCGGGCATAGTCCTGGGCGCGGTCAGAAAACCGTCCCAACGGGTTTAGGGTATGAAGCGGTAGGACATTGGGAGGCATATAGCGATCGCCATACTGCTACGCCGATATCCTAACCTAGCAGCGTAGCAGTCAGAACATGCCCTACCAGCGCACCCCGCCAATCCGTTACAGTAGCCTCAACCCTCCTTACCGCGTCCATGACCACGACCAAACTCAAGCCCGACTGGGCAGGCGACGATCTGCTCTCGCGGATCGTCAACCGCGCCATTCAAACTCCCGCTCTCTACGCGCTGATGAAGCGCCAAGCCCGCCAGGTGCTCATCAAAACCGCCGAGAAAAATGGCGTTCCCTGGCGACAGACCTGCCTCGATCTCGACCAGCCCGAAATGCGCCAGCGGTTGGATCAGCTCACCAATCCGGCGGTGGTCTATCCCGACTACTACCAGGTGCCCTTCCATGCCTACAGCGAGGGCAATTTGTGCTGGCAGGCTGCCTTTGAGGCTGCGCCCGCCACCTACGCCATGGCTCTGCGCGTTTGGCCCCAGGAAGACCTGTCTTGGCAAGAGGCCCAAGTTCGCCTACGTCACAGCTTTCTTGAGGTGCTCGACCAGCATGGCCCAGCCGAGGTGACAGACATTTTGGATGTGGGCTGCTCGGTGGGCATTTCCACCCTCAGCCTGCACCGCTACTACGCCCAAAGAAACCCGGTGCGCACCGTGGGCCTCGATCTGTCGCCCTACATGTTGGCGGTGGCTCAATCCCAGGATACCAACGGTGAAATTGCTCAGTGGGTGCATGGGGCGGCAGAAGCTACCGGCTTCCCCGCTGCGTCTTTTGATGTGGTGACGATGCAGTTTGTTGCCCACGAACTGCCCCGCGCCGCTACCCAAGCCATCTTTGCCGAAGCCCAACGAGTGCTGCGACCCGGCGGGGTCCTTGCCATTGTCGACAACAACCCCAAGTCGCCCGTGATTCAGGCGCTCCCCCCGGTGCTCTTCACCCTGATGAAAAGCACCGAACCCTGGAGCGACGACTACTACACCTTTGATTTAGAAGCCGCCCTGGTTGAGGCTGGCTTTGCACCGCCGGTGGTAGTGCCCAGCGACCCCCGCCACCGCACGTTGGTGGCACGCCAGGGTGGGTAAGTGAGGGTAGGGACGCAAGCATTGCGCCCGGTGCAGCTCACATAGCACCGACAAAACCATTGAGACAAAGTGCGCCCGTAGAAATGCGGGTAGAATAAGCTCAGTGCTGGCGTGGAATACCGCATTGGCACTGAGTTTGCGATCGCACCTGTCTTTTGCAATGGCCTTCGCAAGCGCCAGCGGCACAGCCTTAATTAGCGGCAGGGGTAAACCATGGGTGAATGGCTCGATCACAGCGTAACGGTAGATGTCGATGTGCCGGTAGAAACGTCTTGGAATCTGTGGTCTGACCTAGAGCAGATGCCCCGCTGGATGAAGTGGATCGACTCGGTCAAAGTCTCCGATGCCGACCCCGAAATTTCAGAGTGGAAGCTGGCCTCCCGCGGGCTTGAGTTTACCTGGCGCTCTAAGATCACCAACCTGGTCACCCACCAAATTATTCAGTGGGAGGCGATCGACGGGCTGCCCAACCGGGGAGCCATTCGCTTTTACGATCGCAAAGAGGGCCAGTCCACCGTCAAGCTCACCGTGTCTTACTCGGTGCCTGGCGTCATCAAGTGGATGGACGGGCTGTTCCTCGGTCGGCTGGTCGAAGCTACGCTGCAAGACGACCTCAACCGCTTTCGCGACTACGCTATGGCGGCCAAACAATCCCCCTCACCTTAGGCACTATGGGCCTTACGGTAGAGCAGCCCCCCACCCCAGCCCTAATACAAGGCTTTCACCGGAGCTGGCAGACGTTGACCGACGCCCTGGTGCCCTTACCCGGCAGCCAACGCCGCCACTACGCCACGCTGCTGCTTACACGGCTGATTGCCGTGGCGGCCCTGCAACAGCAGGGCTACCTGGGTGGTGACGAGTGGTATCTGCACAACCAGTTTGGCCAGAGCCAGCAGCGCGAGCCAGATAGGTTCTTCTCACAAGTGCTGCAACCGCTTTGCCAGCAAGGGTTTACCCTGCCCGCAGAGGAGCGCCCCCCAGCTTTGCGCCAGCGGTTTGGGCCACTGCCCTTTGTGCCCACAGGGCCATTTCGGTTCACAGAGCTGGACCAGCGCTGGGGTCACGTTCCCCTGCCCGATGCTGCCTTTGAGCCAACCCTCGACTGGCTGGCCGACCTGACAGCGGCGGCTCCCGCTGGGCTAGATGCGGGCTTGGGCGTGCTGCTAGAGCAGGCGGTCAATGGCTATGACGGGGCCGCAATGGCGACGCCAGCACCACTGCTGAGAGCGCTGTGCGAGCGCACCATCCATGCCACCCTGCTCGATCGGGCCAAGGCGCTCACCAACCGTCGCTATCGCTCCACCGGGCAGCTTCTCAAGGAACTTTCCCCTACCGAAGCCGGAGCGCTGTTGGCAGAGCTAGGGCAGCTCACCTTGCTCGACCCTGCCTGTGGTTCAGGGCGCTTTCTCGTTGCGGCGCTCAACCAGCTGATGGAATTGGCCTTGGGATTGCGGGCGATCGCCACCCAAAATTCTGCCAAAGCTGTCCCCAACTGGGCCAAACCGTCCCCCCACAACCCCACCTTGGGCCTTTACCAACACCTGGCCACCCATGCCCTCTACGGCCTTGACCTGTGGCCCCCGGCGGTAGAGCTAGCTCGGTTGCAGCTATGGCTCCAGGGGGTGCAGCACACCAGCCAACCGGCAGAACTCACCGCATTGCCTGACCTGACCCTGACCGTGATCCAGGGCAACGCTCTGGTCGGTCTAGTGCGCGTTGATGACGAACGATTCGATCAGGTGCAGCCCCGGCGCGGGGCCAAAGACCCAGAACAAGCCGTCCCGCTCCAGGGGAATTTGCTGCAACCCTTGATCGCTGACAGCTACCAGTCTGTGCTGGGTGAGCGCCAGGTGCGCCTAGAGCACTACCGCAGCCAGACCCAGCTGCTGGCCGAAGTGGGCAGCGTGCCCGCCTATGCCCAGGCCGACTTTTTGCGCGATCGCCTTGACGAACTCGACGCTATTGCCCAGGGCAAGCTCACCCACCTGCTGTGGAGCGAGGGCAGCCAGCAGCTAGGCCTGCGGGTGCCCGATCCGACGGGCGATCGCCCTACTCGTCCCCTCAGCCAAACCGATGTCGATGCCACCCAGCCCTTCCATTGGGGGTTCTATTTTCACCAGCAGCTGCGCGACCAGGGCGGCTTCGACATCGTGCTCAGCCACTTCCCTCGTGGGGCCGTGGAGGCGACCCAGGCCGGCTTTGTAGAACGCTATGCCACTCTGTTTGAGCAAAAAAACGTGGCTCCTTCTACCTTTCGGCACAACCGCCAACCGGTGCTCACCATCGACCACGACCTCACCCAGGCCTGGGCCGAGTACCGGGGCCAGTTCACCTGGCTGAGCAACTACCTGCGCCGCTCTGACCAATATCCCCATAGCAGCTTAGGGCCTGATGGCCTGAGCCAGAGTCGGCTTTTTTGGTCACGGTTATTTCTAGAACGTAGTCTGCAACTCTTGCGGCCTGGCGGTCGCTGCGGGGTGTTGCTCGACCCCTTTTGGGCGCAGAGCAACAGTGCCCCCCTGCGCCACTGGCTACAGCGCCAAACCGATCTGGCTACCGTGCTCGATCTGTCAAATCACCAAAAGCTCTGGCCCGATGTCCCCTCTCGCACAACGCTCTGTGCGCTGTGGCTGCGGCACCAGGGGCCAACCCAGGGCAGCCCCTATGCCACCTTTGCCAAGCCCAATACAGCCCTAGCGCCGGAAGACCTCGGGGGCGTGCTGCAACGCCTCATCCACCCGGCGGGATAGGACGGGCAAGTCTGCGGAGTTGTCGATCACCACATCTGCTAAGGCCACCTTGTCTGCCAGGGGCATCTGGCTTTGAATGCGGGCAGTGGCCTGCTCAGCAGTCAAACCATTGCGTTCCATCAGGCGCTGACGCTGGTGCTCAAGGGGACAGGTCACCACCCAAATTTCACTCACCTGATCGGCCAGGTTGGCCTCAACCAAAAGCGGGATGACTTGCACCACGACGGGGGCCTCGGTCAGTTCAGCCATCGTCTCCTCGAAGCGCTGGCGCACTACGGGGTGAATCTGCTGCTCTAGCCAGGCTTTTTCGGTAGGTTGGTTAAAGACAATTTCCCCCAGTGCTTCCCGGTTCAGGGTGCCGTCGGGGTGAAGCAGGGATGCTCCGTAACGGGCGGCGATCGCCCCTAACACCGCCGACCCCGGCTCCACGGCTTGGCGAGCGTAGATATCGGCATCCAGCACGGGCAGGTGGTGTACTCGCGCCAGGTACTCGGATACAGTTGATTTGCCGGTGGCAATGCCCCCAGTTAGCCCTATGATGCGCTGGCCCATGTGACGATCGCCTCCGTCAGTCCGTCTAAGGTATATTCCGCTGGCTCAATATCTACTCGACCGAGAATCTCGTGGCAGCTGTCTGAGGTTTTGGGGCCAATGGAGGCGATCGCCACCCCCTTTAGCACCTCGCGCCAGCCCGCGCCCAAACCCTGTTCCAATAGCTGAGCCGTATGCACCACAGTTTTTGAGCTGGCGAACGTGATCACATCCACCTTGCTATTCTTCAGAGCTGCCAAGGCGTTGGGGTCGGCGGCCTCTGGACAGCCCGACTCGTAGGCCGCTACTTCCACCACCTCAGCCCCAGCGACGGTGAACTCCTGCACTAGCACTTCCCGACCGCCACTTTCCACTCGAGGGAATAGCAGTCGCTGCCCCGCCACTGCTTCAGGAAAGTGATCCACTAGAGAATCGGCCACAAAGTCGGGGGGGATAAAGTCAGGCACTAGTCCTCGCCGTCTCAGCACCGCTGCCGTTTTGCGGCCCACCACGGCGATTTTGAGTGAACTTAAGGCGCGCAGATCCTTCCCCTGCTCCAGCAGCCGATCGACAAAGAAGTTCACTGCATTGGCGGAGGAGAGAATCAGCCAGGTAAAAGTGGGAAGAGCGGCGATCGCCCCATCCAGCTCGGCCCAGCTCGACGGCGGTCGCATCTCCAGGGCGGGGAGGTCGACCACCGTGGCCCCCTGGTCGGTGAGCAGGTCGGCGAAGGCGCTGGATTGTTCAGCCGCGCGGGTGATGAGGATGGTTTTGGAGGAAAGTGGGCGAGTGGGTGAGTGGGTGGGTGGGTGAGTGAGGGATAGCTTGGTGGCTTCTAAGTTTTGGGTTTTGAATTTTGAATTTTGAATTGGTTCTGTCACAGTCAGGTACCGACGCAGGCGGACGACTTCGCCGAAGACGATGACGCAGGGTGACAGTGTTTCGCCGCGCGTCACCTGGCGAATGGTGAGCAGGGTACCCTCCCACACCTGCTGTTGAGGGTGGCCGCCCCAGCGAATGATGGCGACGGGCATGTCGCCTCGGCAGCCGTTTTGGCGCAGGCGGTGAACAATTTCTTCGAGGTGGCGGCTACCCATGAGTAGTACCAGGGTGCGCAGGCGAGCTAGGGTAGGCCAGTCGAGCAGGTCTGGGTCGTGGGCGGTAAAGACGCCAAAGCCGTGGCTCCACACCGGGTCAGTGAGGGGAATGCCCGCCAGCAGCGGGGCCGCCAAGGCAGACGAAACACCGGGCACAACTTCCACTGGGCAGCCCGCTTCATGCAGCGCCTGCACCTCGGTGGCGGTGCGGCCAAAGATAAAGGGGTCGCCGCTTTTGAGGCGGACCACCTGCCGCCCTTCTAGAGCCAGCTTGACCAGGAGCTGGTTGATGTCGGCTTGGGCGGTGCTGGGCTGGCCGCCGCGCTTGCCGACATCAATGCGATCGCACCCCCTCGGCAACAGGTCCAACAGCGCCTCATCCACCAGCGCGTCATACACTAGGCACTCTGCCCGCTGCACCAGGTCGCGCCCCCGCACGGTGACGTAGTCGATCGCCCCCGGCCCGGCCCCAACAATATAGACAGTCCCTGGCTCAGTCATAGCGCCTTACAAAGCGTGGGTTAAACGGGTCAAGGCGGCGATCAGGGCGTGGTTTTGCTCCTCGGTGCCCACCGAAATCCGCAGCTTATCGTCTAACCGGGGTTGTTTGAAGTAGCGTACCAAAATGCCCTGCTCTTTTAGGGTCAGATACAGATGCTCTGCATTGCCCTGAGGCGGCGTAGCCAAGACAAAGTTGCCGTGAGAATCGAGCACGGTAAACCCCAGCTGACGCAGTGCTTGGGTCAACGCTGCCCGTGAGCTTTTAATCTGGCTGATGCAGGCATTTTTGTAGGCCTGATCGCGCATGGCCGCTGTTCCTAAAGCGATCGCCAAGGCATCGACGTTATAGCTGTCTTTGACCTTAAATAGCTCAGCTAATAGCTTGGGGTGAGCAATCCCAAACCCCAGCCGCAGCCCTGCCAGCGAATAGCCTTTCGACAGGGTACGCAGCACCACAACGTTGTCGAATTCCTGCACCAGCGATAGCGCTGAACCCTCGGCAAAATCCACGTAGGCTTCATCCACCACAACCAGGCCTAAAGCCTGTTGCGCTAAGTCTCGCAGGTCGGCTAACGCTACAATGTGGCCCGAGGGGCTGTTTGGAGTCGCGATGAACGTAATCGCCCCCTCGGCAGTCACCAGGTCTTTTAGAGGAAACTGGAAATCATCGGGATAGGGAACCTCGACCACGGTGGCGGGTTGCAGCGCCGCCAGGGTGCGATACAGCACGTAGGTAGGGGTAGGGTAGACAATCGGCCGGGCTGTGTCATCTGCACAGGCGCGCACTAGAAGATTCAGCAGATCGTCGCTGCCGTTGCCGACAATAACCCAGTCCGCCGGTACGCCCAAAATATCGGCGATCGCTTGGCAAAAGTTGCGGGCAAAAGGGTCAGGATACCGCCTGAGCAGCTCATCCTCGAAATGCCGCAGCACCTCAATCACCTGTGGCGAAGGCGGGTAAGGGTTTTCGTTGGAGTTGAGCTTGATGATGCCGGTGCCGGGGCGAGGCTGTTCTCCCGGAACGTAGCCAGCCATCGCATCAATGTTGGGGCGAACGTAACTCATTTACGGCTAAATCGTGGGGCTCAGAGTACTTCCTGTGAAATGCTGGATCACAGAAACTTAACCTGTCGAGGCAAGGTTTGATCATGTTGACCTTTTACCATACCCCGCTGTCGGTTAACTCTCGCCGAGTCTGGGTGGCGCTGCTGGAGAAGAATCTGCCCTTTGAGGCGATTGTGATGAACCTGGGGGGCGACCAACTTCAGCCCGAGTTTCTCAGCCTCAACCCCTTTCACCACATCCCGGTACTGGTCGATGATGGCTTCACGGTCATTGAATCCTTCGCCATTTTGGATTATTTAGAAGCCAAGTACCCCACGACTTCGCTGCTGGCGACCACTCCCGAGGGCATCGCCACGATGCGCATGGTCGAAATGGTGACGGTAAATGAGCTGGTGCCTGCCATTAACCCGCTGATCAAACAGATGATGGGCTTTGGCCAGGACCCAGAAGAGGCGATCGCCCAGGCCAAGCAAAAGGCCGAGGTGGTGCTCAAGTTCTATGCCGACAAGCTGGGGAATAGCCCCTTTTTCTGCGGCGATCAGCTCACCCTGGCGGATGTGGTGGCGGGCACCTTTGCCCCTTGGTTTGAGCAGTTGGGCCTACCCATGGCCGACTACCCCACCCTGCAAGCCTGGACTAGCCGCCTGATGGAGCGCCCGGCTTGGCAGACGACTCAACCTTCAGCCGAAGATATGGCGGCGTTTCGCGATCGCATGAAAGAGCGCATGGCGGCCCAAGGGCAATAGTGATTCGTCGGGTGCCTCTCTGGGGTTGGATGCTGGGGTTGGGGGCGATCGCCCTCAGCCTTCGCCTGGCTGACCTGGGCCGCATTCACGGGCTAGTCTTTGACGAGGTCTACTACGTTCCCTTCGCCCTCGACTATCTCCAGGGAACGCCAAGCTTCGATGCGCACCCGCCTTTAGCCAAATACCTGATCGCCCTGGGCATTTGGTTTGGTCAGTGGCCCGCTGCTTGGCTAGGTTGGCCCACGGTGGAGGTCGAGGGCATTTTGGTCAGTCCCCTCGCCTTTCGCTGGCTAAATGCGATCGTGGGCGCAACAATTCCGGTACTGTTGGCGGCTCTGGCCTTTTCCCTCAGCCATGGATACCCACCCCAGCGCCGTCGCACCTTCACCCTCCTGGCCGGACTGTTGATGACGATGGAAGGGCTGACGCTGGTGGAGTCGCGCCTGGCGTTGATCAATATTTATGGGCTGGCCCTGGGGCTGCTGGGGCAGTGGGCTTGGGTCAGGGCGGGGCTGGCTGAGCATCCCTCGCGCTGGCGTTGGGCAGCCGGCATCGCCCTGGGGGCAGCCGTCAGCGTGAAGTGGAACTGGGCAGGACTGTGGCTAGGCCTGCTGCTGTGGGAAGTTCTCACAATCTACGGGGAACACCCTCTCCCTAAATCCCTCTCCCCGAGGGAGAGGGACTTTGAAGTTTCCTCTGGCGCCCCTTCTCCCTCAGGGAGAAGGGGTTGGGGGATGAGGGTCAAACCCTGGCGTAGACAGGTGGCCTACCTGGGCGTGATTCCCTTGGCCACCTACCTGCTGCTGTGGCTGCCCCATCTGGTGCTGACGGGTGAATCGTTGGTGAGCATTCACCGCCAACTTTGGTCTACCCACCAATCAATTGGCGCGGGGGCGGGCCACGATTACTGCTCGTCTTGGCACAGCTGGCCGGTGATGGTGCGCCCGATCGCCTACTTTTACGAACGCACCGACGGCATAGCCACGACCATTCACGCCATGGGCAACCCAGTGCTGTGGTGGCTGGGGACGGCGGCGGTCTTAGCTCTGGGGCTGGGCTGGCTGAGTCGGCAAGTGACGGGTGAAAGTCGTTGGGCTGGGTCGCCAAGCGGTGCCGTGGTGCCGTTTATTCTGCTGAACTACCTCACCAACTGGCTACCCTGGGCACTGGTGAGCCGCTGCACGTTTCTGTACCACGCCATGGGGATGGCGGCATTGAGCACTTTGGGGCTGGCCTGGCTGATATCGCAGTGGTGGCAGCACCCTCGCGATCGCCCGCTGGCCCTGGTGCTGCTGGGGGCGATCGCCCTCAGCTTTCTGTTCTGGCTCCCCCTCTACCTGGGCCTTCCCCTCTCGCTAGAATCGCTCCACCGCCGCTGGCTGATGCCGGGGTGGATTTAGCCCTCGCCCCGGCATCAGCCAGGAGGCAAGCATGGAAAGTGCTGGGCTCCCCCCCTTGAGATACGTAGGTTGGTTTTGAGGAGGAATAGCGTGAGACAAAGTACCGGAACCAGGAAAAAGATCAGCTACAACTAGATTTAGAAGCCGCTAAAGAGGTTAATCTATGACCAAAACTGAAGCAATCCAGGCTCTAAAAACAGTTAACTTTGTCGTCGATGCCGATGGCAATCGGATCGCTGCTCAGCTCACCATGGCCGCTTGGGAAACCCTCATGCACTGGGCTAAAGAAACTCTAGAGATTCCAGAAGCTTCGGATCCAGGAGATGGACTAGCTAACTTAGTCGGTGCCGCCCCCGGCAGCTTTGAGAGCCCAGAAGACGTAGACGCTTTTGTCCGCCGGGAGCGAGATTCGTGGGCCTACTAGAGACTATCCAGGGCGATCTCTGTTACCTCGATACCAATATCTGGATCTATGCCCTAGAAGGCTTTCCGGCCTATGCCCCGTCCCTTACCGAGTTACTCAGCCAGATCGATCAGGGGGCACTAAGAGGCATCACCAGCGAGCTGACCTTGGCAGAGACTCTGGTACAACCCTTTCAAACAGGCAATCAACAGCAGCTAGACCTTTACCAACGAGCAATTGCTAACGCCCCTCATCTAACGGTTGTACCCATCAGACGAGAGCTGCTAATTGATGCCGCCCAAGTCCGAGCAACCACAAAACTCAAATTGCCAGATGCTATTCACGCCGCGACAGCTCTAGCTAGCCAATGCACCACTTTCCTAACTAACGATCAGCGGTTCAAAACTGTCGCATGCTTGAACGTTGTGTTGATATCGGATGTGGTTGCAGGCTGATTTTGAAGCGATCAATACCCGTGTTCCGACAAAAATTCCAAAGAGACATTACCGCCGGTTGGAGCATCCCCTGTGCTCCCCATAAACTTCTCTACATACTTGCCCAGCACGTCGCCCTCCAGGTTCACTGCCTGGCCGGGGCGCAGGTGTTGCAGAGTGGTCTCGTGGTAAGTCACGGGGATCACCGCCACGGCAAACCAGTTGCCGCTGGGGCTACAGTCGGCCACCGTCAGGCTAATGCCATTCACTGCAACGCTGCCCTTGGGCACGATGTAGCGGGCCACCCGGCGATCGCCCACGGTAAAACTGAGCTTCCAGGCATTGTCAGTTTCGATCGCCGCTTCTAGATGGCCCTGCCCGTCGATGTGGCCAGTGACAAAGTGGCCGCCAATTTTGCTGCCCACCCGCAGCGACGACTCCAGGTTGACTCGGCTGCCATCGGGGAGGTTGCCCAAAGAGGTGCGATCGAGGGTTTCCGGCGAAACCGCCGCCACGAAGCCATCGGGCAAAATGGTTTCTACCGTCAGGCAAATGCCATCCACTGCGATGCTATCCCCCAGTTCTACGTCGGTGAGGGAGCCGGGCAGTGGGTTTGGCTCCCAGCGCAGGTAGACCTGGGTATCGCCCTTGTGAAAGAGCGTACCCGTCGCTTGAATCAGTCCGGTAAACATAGCTGTAACCTTAAGAAAATTCTCAGGGAAACTGCGACCCACCTAGGGCCTGATCAGGGCATACTTAAACAATAATTTTTTTCTTTAGGGTATCCCGTATTCCATCTGCTGATAGAAAAGCTTAGGTAGACTAGAGGGGCACCCCCGCCCAAACCGCTTTAGAATCGCCACATTTTGCAACCTTTGGCCTGCCATCTATACGAATCGCCCGGTACGCGAACAGCCCAGTACACTGGTAATAGTATCGGTTCCAGGCTGACGAACAAACCTAGAGCACGCCAATCAACGGATCCAAGAGGCCAAACCAATGATTGAAATGAGAGTCGCCGGGATTGCCCTAGATGCGATGTCGCGAACTCCGGTAATCTTGCTGCGAGACACCACCGATCGCCGTCAGGTTCCAATCTACATCAGCCGCGAGCAGGCCAATTCCATTATCGCGGTGCTTGAAAACCAGCCCGCCCCCCGTCCCCTCACCCATGACCTGTTTGTCAACCTGCTCGACGAGTGGGATATGACCCTAGAGCGCGTGGTCATCCACTCTCTGCAAGACAACACCTACTTTGCCCTGCTCACCCTCTCCAAGGGCGAGATTCGCCGTGAGCTAGACTCTCGCCCCAGCGATGCGATCGCGATCGCCCTGCGCCTTGATGCTCCCATCTGGGTGATGGAAGAAGTCGTCGCCGAAGCCTCCATCCCCGTCGATACCGATGCCGATGAGGCCGAGAAGAAGGCATTCCAGGCTTTCTTGGCCAATATCAACCCCTCCGACTTCACCCACCGGGGCAAGTCCTCTACTAGCAACGACACCCTCGAAAGTTCTGACTCGTAGGGCATGGGGTTTAGGGTATAAGGTACAAGGTTCAGGGTTGTGGCCATCCCTTAAACTCTATACCCTGCACCCTTAAACCTTCCCAACTATGGACTATCGGCGGTTTGGTCGCACCAATCTATCGCTCTCGGTGCTGTCTTTAGGCACCATGCGCGCCCTGGAATCTGAAAAGGTGTTTCGCGACACTCTGACCGCTGGGCTGGCGCTGGGCATCAATCACATCGAGACCGCCCAGGGCTATGGCACTAGCGAGCGCTGGTTGGGGGCTTTTCTCAAAACGGCAGCGGTGCCAGACAAGTTGGTAATCACCACCAAAATTACGCCCCAGCCCGATGCCGCAACGATGTCTCAGCGCATTGAGGAATCCCTAGAACGGCTGGGTTTAAACCAGATCCACTGTCTCGCCATCCACGGCATCAACACCCCTAAGCACTTGGCCTGGGTGAGCGACGCTGGGGGCTGCATGGCGGCAGTGCGACGGTTTCAGGCCGAGGGCCGCATTGGTCACGTGGGGTTTTCGACCCACGGCAGTCGGGAGGTGATTGAGGGGGCGATCGCCAGCGACCAGTTCGATTTCGTCAACCTGCACTACTACTATTTCTTTCAGCGCCACGCCCCTATCCTCGACCTGGCTACCGAGCAAGACATGGGCATCTTCATCATTTCCCCTGGCGACAAGGGCGGCATGCTCTACACTCCGCCCGCCCAGCTAGAGGAACTCTGCGCGCCGTTTACCCCGCTGGAGTTGACCTATCGCTGGCTGCTGACCGACCCGCGCATCACCACCCTCAGCACCGGCCCTGCCATACCCGCGGAACTTGCAGCGCTAGAAGGCTTGGGCGATCGCACCCAGCCTCTCACCGCCGCAGAGTTCGCCGCCCTGGAACGGCTTTCAGCGCAGGAGTCTGTTGCTTTGGGGAGCGATCGCTGTGCCCAGTGCTACGACTGTCTGCCCTGCCCCGAAGCCATCAATATTCCAGAAGTGCTGCGGCTCAGGAATCTGACGGTGGCCTACGACATGCAGGCCTTTGGCGAATACCGCTACCGCATGTTCGAGAACGCGGGCCACTGGTTCCCCGGAAGCAAGGCCAACCGCTGCACCGACTGCGGCGACTGCCTGCCCCGCTGCCCCGAAAAGCTAGATATTCCCACCCTGCTGCGCGACACCCACGATCGCCTCCAAGGCCCCGCCCGTCGTCGCCTCTGGGGCGACTAAAAGTTTATTACGCAACGCTTTACCGCCATACCTTGGGAGTGTACCGATGGATAGCCCCATTACCATCGAGCCAGCAAAACCTGAAGATGCCCAAGCCCTGCTTGAAATTCACGCGGCGGCGGTGCACCAGGCAGCAGCCCCCTACTACTCTCAAGAGATTTTAGACCATTGGTCCCAGCGGCCCATTACGAGCGAGCGCGTCGCACGGGTTAAACAGCGATGGATTGAGAACTCCGACCACCGCATCATGGTGGCAAAGCACAATGAACAAGTCGTTGGGTTCGGCTTTATTGACAGCTACAGCCGGTTGCAGGGGCTGTATGTGCATCCCGACTACGGTCGTCGTGGTATCGGGGCTAACTTGCTCGTGGCTTTAGAGCAAGCGGCCATTGTGATGGGCTTGAAACATCTCCAGGCAGATGCCTCCCTTAATGCGGAGGGTTTTTATCGTAAACAGAGCTTTGACGTTATCAAACGGGGGGTGCATCGCCTTTCCTCTGGCCAAGAAATAGCCTGCATTAAGATGCGCAAGGCCTTAGCAAACCATGAGCAGTAGAACGTCGGTTGCTATACTAGCGGAATGGCATTTTTGGCATCATCACCCAGGGAATACTGCTGGGAAGGAGCGGTCGGTTTAGACCCTCAATGTTCCTATCGCCGAGAAAATGCCTACTCTATAGCCAAGGCACTCACCCCCCAGCCATTCACCCAGAGCCAAAGATACCGTGGAAGAACAAAAGCAACCCTCCGAAGTCATCACTCTCCTTTCTAGCCGCGAGCTAGAGAAAATGCGCAAAGCCTGCCAACTCGCCGCTCAGCTGCTCGACTACCTGACACCTCACGTCAAGCCCGGCGTCAGCACCCAAGAACTCAACGACCTGGCCGAAACCTGGACCCAAAAGCACGGCGCTAAAAGTGCCCCCTTGGGCTATGCCGGTACGGTGATGCCCTTCCCTCGTTCGATCTGCACCAGCATCAACGAAGTTATCTGCCACGGCATTCCCAACGGCGAAGACGTGCTGCGCGATGGTGACATCATCAATATCGACGTCACCCCCATTCTGGACGGCTACCACGGTGATACCTCTCGCACTTTCTTTGTGGGCGAGCCTTCCCCCATTGCCCGCCGCCTAGTAGAAGTCACCGAAGAAGCCATGTGGCGCGGCATTCGCGCGGTCAAGCCCAGTGCTCGGGTGGGCGACATTGGCGCTGCTATTCAAGAATATGCTGAGGGCGAAGGCTTCTCGGTGGTGCGCGACTTTGTAGGCCACGGCGTTCACCGCATTTTCCACGCCGCACCGCAAATTCCCCACTATGGCGAAAAGGGCAAGGGCAAAAAGCTGCGCCCCGGCATGGTGTTTACCATCGAGCCGATGATTAACATTGGCAGCTACGAGGCTGAGGTGCTCGTTGACGGCTGGACGGCAATTACCGTCGATCGCTCCCTCTCGGCCCAGTTTGAGCACACCGTTGTCGTCACGAAAGACGGCGTTGATGTGCTAACGCTCTCGCCCGCTAAGGTGCTGGCTTAGCGATCGCGGCCGTGCAAACGCTAAGTAATCGTTGGCTGAGCAGAGTCACAGCTAAAGATTACTTAGCGTTGTTTTCAACCGTTAATTGAACAATTGAGTCAAGGGCGACTTGAATGCGCTGCCAGCCGGCAGGCGAGCTAAAGTCGATACCCATAAACGTGCTGCTAGATTTAGTTCGCAGCATGAGATAGACCACCCCTGCCACCAAAACAGCGCTAATTGCTGGAATGTCTTTGTCTGGGGGAAACGAGCCTTTGTCCTCCAGGAAATTTAGGCTGTCTAGGGCAAATTTGTCGCGCACGTTGGCCAGTTCACGGGTTAGCTCATTGCCTTCTAGCAGTTCCCACCGCAGAATTTCTTGGGTCATAGGGCGCTCCTGCAAATTGGCTGAGAATCTTGACAGTAGATAGGCCATCCAGTCAGCCAAGGTTTCGGCATTTACCGTAGACTCATCGCCGACCAATTCGTCCACTGTGGGCCAGTAGCCCCCCTCCTGGGCAAAACACTGAAGCAAGCGCGGTAGCCCTTCGAAATAGCGATAGATCAAGACTTTATCGACTCCGGCCTCGCGGGCGATCGCATTTACCCCCAAACTTTTAAAGCCAGATTCGGCCAAAAGCCTGCCAACAGCGGTCAAGATACGAGCCTTAGTTTCTTCTTTGTCGCGCGCCATGAAGTCCTCTTACTGGCTTGTCACCACTCGGTGACCATGATACCGTGTCACTGAGTGGTGACTTAGATCGATTATTCTCTGGCTGAACGCAGACTATGCACAAACTTCTTTTTGATCTTGAGGTTTATACCTACCAAATTGACTTCGCTGGCCATGTGAATAATTCTGTATATATTCACTGGATGGAAATTGGCCGTCTCAAGCTGCTAGAAGCCATTGGCATGCCAATCCATGAAGTGCTCAAACAGGGAATTGCGCCCGTTTTAGTGGAAACCAACATTATATCGAATCCGCTTAGAGGAGCATAATTAGAGGGATTGCAATTAGGACTGTGCAATGCCTAAGCAAGTACACGTTGTGGAGCATCTGTCGGTAGATGAGCTAGCGCGTCGCTACCGAGAATCCAAGGGGGGCATCGAGCGCTCCCACTACCAAATCATCTGGTTTCTAGCTCAAGGCCGCTCTCCATCAGACGTATCAGCCCTAACGAGCTACAGCCGTGACCGGATCTACAAACTTTTGAGACGCTACAACG
>JAHHHQ010000037.1:7500-14335 GCA_019359285.1 Nodosilinea sp. WJT8-NPBG4 | reverse complement strand
CAACGAACCGATGCCCTGGCAAGCTGGCAGCACCACTACAACTGGCACCGTCCGCACAGCGGCATCGGAGGTCTCGCGCCGATGTCCAGACTCAAATCGTCAAGAAACAACCTCTTGACGCTTCACAACTAGCTGCCGCGCGCGTTTCAGCGCGTGTAGGTCTTGCGCGAACCGTCCTCGAAGACCTCGTCGTCGGCGAGCGGTTCGCCGGTCTCATCCCAGCTGCGCTCGCGTGTCACACGGCCCTTGGCATCGAAGGTCGATTCGGCGAGCAGGACGCCGCTTTCGCTGAAGCGACGGTGCGTGCCGATCGGCACCTGCCGCCCGCGCACCGCCGCCTTGAAGCGGCCTTGGGCGGCGCGCTGGCCGGTGTCGTAGAACTCGGTGATCTCGACGGTGCGCGCCTCGCCGCTGCCGCTGAAAACCGAGCGGGCGCGCGGCTGGCCGTTGAGGTAGTAGCTGTCGTCGCCGATCGGCACGCCGGCGCTGTTCCAGCGCTGGTCGCGGATCAGGGTGCCCTTCTCGGAGAACTCCTGCTCGCGCTGCTTCACGGCGCTGCGTTCGAGCAGCAGCCATGCGGTTTCACGCCGCTTCACGCCTTCGGACGAAAACTGGCGCTCGATGCGCTGGTTGCCGATGGTCTCATCCTGCACCGCGGGCTTGCCGTTGTCATAGAAGCTTTGCGAGCGCACCCGCTTGCCCATGGCAAACGACAGACGCGAGCGCAGAACCCCGCGCGCATCGAAGAGCTCGATCTGCGACGGCCCGCCAATGAAGCCGCAGAGCTTTGCGTCGTCGACGGCCGGCGCGAGCATCGGGGTTTCGCCGCAGCGCAGCGCCGACAACTGCCCGCGCTCGGTGAACTCGGCGAAAGCCCGGTCGGTGCCGATGGTGGGATAAAAGGTGGCGCGGCGCAGCTGGCCACCCGGATAGAAGCTGCGCACCAGCCCGCGCTCCTGGCCGTCGTCGTAGAGCGCCTCGCGCAGCACCTGCCCGTTGGGCGCGAACTCGCGCGCCAGGCCGTGAATGTTGCCCGCGGCATTGAGGATGTGCTCCCGCGCGAGCTTGCCCTTCTCGTAGAAGCGCGCCAGGCCCATGAAGACGCCGTTCTGCAGTTGCTGCTCGCGCTGGAGCTCGCCGCTGTCGCGGTGCTTGCAGCGCATGAGACCGGTCTTGCCCGCGGTGCTGCCGCCGTCCGACGGGTTCACGCGGCGACCATTGAGCTCGCAGTCGAGCACGGCGGCATGTACCGCGCCGGCAGAAAAAAGCAACGGCAGGGCGATTGCGGCCGCGACCGCACCGGTTCGCGAGGTGGCGCGGCGCAGGAGGCTCATTTGTCGTAAAGGGAGGCGAGCGACCGGAAACCCTTCACCTCGATCGGATTGCCGAACGGATCGCAGAAGAACATGGTCCATTGCTCCCCGGGCTCGCCCTCGAAGCGCACCTGCGGCCGGAGCACGAACTCGGTTGCCGCCGCCTCGAGTCGCGCGGCCAGTGCCTGCCAGTCGGGCAGTTCGAGCACGATGCCGAAATGCGGCATGGGAACCAGCGCGCTGCCCACCTGGCCGGTGCGCGTGGTGGCGAAGGGCTCGCCGAGGTGCAGCGAGATCTGGTGGCCGAAGAAGTCGAAGTCGACCCAGGTGTCGGTGCTGCGGCCTTCGGCGCAGCCCAGGACGTCGCCATAGAAATGGCGCGCCACGTCAAGATCGCGGACGTGGAAGGCGAAATGGAAGATGCTGTGCATGTTCCGGATTATGGAGAGCGGTGCTGTGAGAATGCCGGACTTTGTTTACATCATGGAGCAAGCCTTGCGGATACTCCGGATCCTGGTTGCGCGGATGCGCGACATCGATACCAAGCGGCGACTGCGCCCATCCTTTTTCTTCGGCCTGCCGCGCCTCCTGCTGGCGGGCGCCTGTTCCGTGCTCGCACTCGCCGCGCACGCGGCCTGCCCGCCTTCGGCCATCGCGAGCCTCGGCAAGGGCGGCGCCGTCGGCCAGTGGAATGCCGTGGATCGCGGGCTGCTGTGGCGCGCCGATCGTGACGGGCGGACCTCCTGGCTCTACGGCACCCTCCACGTCGGCCGCGCCGAGTGGGTGCGGCCCGGGCCGACGGTGCAAAAGGCGCTCGAGCAAAGCGATGCGCTCGCGCTCGAACTCGACGTGCGCGACCAGGGCGCGATGCGCCCGCTCACGCAGCCTGCGGACCCCGCTGTGGTCGGGCGCATTCTCAACGGCGAGCGCGCCCGCCGGCTGGCGCGCCAGAACGAGGCCGCCTGCATGGAGCCGGGCAAGACGGCCGGGCTGCAGCCGATCCTGCAGGTGATGGCGCTGGCCGGGCTGGTGGCCCGCGCCGACGGGCTGTATCCCGAGTTCGGCGTCGACGAGTCGATGGCGATTGCGGCCCGAAACAACGGCACGCCGGTGTTCGCGCTCGAGACCGCCGCCGCGCAGTTGAACGCGCTGACCGGCGGCTCCGAAGCCGAGCAGGCCGAGCAGATCGACGCCGCGCTCGGCGAACTCGAATCGGGCCACTTGCGTGCGCAGATGAAGGAGCTCGCCGACATCTGGTCGCGCGGCGATGCCGAAAAGCTCGGCCGCTACCCGGAGTGGTGCAACTGCCTGAACACGCCCGCCGAGCAGCGGCTCATGAAGCGCCTGCTGGACGACCGCAACCTCGGCCTCGCGGACGGTATCGAGCGCATGCACGTCGGGGGCAAACGCGTGTTCGCGGCGGTCGGCGCGCTGCACATGGTCGGGCCGCAGGGCCTGCCGGCGATCCTGGCCTCGCGCGGGTTCAGGGTGACGGCGGTGCCGCTGGTGGCCCAGCCGGCGGCGGCCTTGCCGGCCGCGCCGGCACCCGAGGCAGCCGCCCATGCGGCACCGGCCGCACGCAGTGCAAGCGGCGCGCGGGCCGCGCCGTCGTCTCGCGCTGCGCGGGGCGGCAAGGCGGTCGCGACCAAAAAGTCCTTTGGCGCAAAGGCCGCCGCCAAGACGGGAAGCCGCAAGGCGGCGAGCACCAAGCCGGCGACGCGGGCCCCGGCGGCCAAGGGCAAACAGCGCCGATAATCGCCAACGCCATGCAACTGCTGCGAAACCGCTCCCGCTTCCTCGGCCTTCTCGGCCGCTGGGTGCTGCTGTGGTTCGTGCTCTCGCTTGGCGCGGCAGCGGCCTCGCCGCTCGTCCATCCGCAGGCCGTCGAACTGGTGTGTTCCAGCGCCGGCGCGGTCAAGGTCGTGGTGCAGACCGACGACGGGGTGCAGGAGCTGGGTGCTTCGCACCTGGACTGCCCGCTGTGCTTGCTGACCGGGGCGCCGCCCCCGTCGCGGGCGGCGCAGGCCTCGGCCTTTCCGTTGCCGCCGGAGCGTACGCTCCGGTCGACGCCTTCGCGCACTGCCGTCGCCAGCGCGGCGCCGCTCCCGGCACGCGGGCCTCCGGCCGTCTGACGCCACCGCCCCGGGGCGCACGCAGTGCCCCAGCGCCGCACCCGGCGCAAATTGCCTGTCCGCCTGCTGCCCTGCGCGTCCGAATGCGACCGCTGGCGGCGAACCATTTTTGCCTTCCCTCCAGGAGTTCCCATGAACCCATTGCACTTTCAACGCAAGGCGGCCGCGGCCGCTGCGTTGCTCGTCGGCGCGGCAGCCGCCTGTGCCCACGTCACGCTGCCGGGCGGCGGCGCGACGGTCGGCAGCGACTACAACGCCGCCTTCCGTGTCGGCCATGCCTGCGAGGGCGCCAAGGCCACGACGGGCCTGGCGGTCCGCCTGCCCAAGGGCTTCATCCTGAGCGACGCGCAGGCCCGCAAGGGTTGGAAGCTCGACGTACAGAAGAACACCGGCGACGGCGAAGTGCGCTGGACCGCCGAAAACCCGCAGGCGGCGCTGCCAGCCGGCGAACGCGCCGAGTTCGTGCTGCGCGGCAAGGTGCCGAGCACGCCGGGGACGCTGTGGTTCAAGGTGCAGCAGACCTGCGACGTCGGCAGCGTCGACTGGGCCGAGGTGCCGGCGTCGGGCGCGTCGACCGCCGGGCTCAAGAGTCCCGCGGCCCGGCTCGACGTGGTGGCGCAGGGCGTCGCCACGGTCGACGTGCGCGATGCCTGGGTGCGGCCATCGGTGCCGGGACAGAGCGGCACCGGCGCCTTCATGAAGCTGACCGCACCGGCCGGCGGCAGGCTGGTCGGCATCTCGACGCCGGCCGCGGGCGTGGCCGAGATCCACGAAATGAAGATGGAAGGCGACACCATGCGCATGCGCGAGCTGCCGCGCGGGCTCGAGCTACCGCCGGGGCAGACCGTGGAACTCAAGCCCGGCGGCTACCACGTGATGATGATGGACCTGAAGCAGGCGCTCGCAAAAGGAGCGACAGTGCCGGTCACGCTGAAGTTCGAGGACGCCAAGGGCCAGAAGACCTCGCTCGAGCTGAAGCTGCCGGTGGGCGCGCCGGCGGGCACCGCCGCACCGGCCCATCAGCACAAGCACTGAGCGCCGCCTACAGCAACGCGTCGGGCGCCAGCGGGCCGAACAGCTTCAGCAGCAGGCGCAGCGTGAGGCTCGCATCGGGCTCGGTCGAGGTGTCCTTGAGGCCGCTGCCTTCGGGCGCATGCCAGACCACCGAGCGCTTGTCCTTGTCGAGTTCGACGCGCCACGAGCCTTCGCGCATGCCGCGCTCGATCTGCGCCGAGGCCGCCCGCGAGAGTTCGCCGCTTCGCACCAGCAGCGCGATCTCGGTGTTTTGCAGTTGCGAACGCAAGTCGAGGTTCATGGAGCCCACCACGAGCAGCTGACCGTCCATCACCAGCACCTTCGAATGCAGCATCGAGCGCGATGCACCCGGGCCGCCACTGCCCGACGAGCCGAACGCGTTGCCGACCGTGGCCTGCTCGCTGCGCAGTTCGTAGAGTTCGACGCCGATCCTGAGCAGATCCTCGCGGTGTCGCGCGTAGCCGACGTGCGCCACCGGCGCGTCGTTCGATGCCAGCGAGTTGGTCAGCACGCGGATGCGTACGCCGCGCTGCTTGGCGGCCGCGAAGGCCTGCTTCATGTCCGGACCGGGCACGAAGTAGGGCGAAATGATGAGCAGATCGCTGCGCGCCTGGCCGATCAGCTGGAGCAGGCCTTCGACCACCGTCTCGCTACCGGCGGCGACGTCGGACGAGGCCTGGAGCGACGCGGCGCGCCGTGACGATCCGGCCGCATCGCCCGGTTGGCTCACCACGAGGCCCGGCGCCTTGTCGGCGCCGCGTTCGGCGGGGATCTTTTCCGGCTGGTCGGCAAGCATCACCGCGGGCGCCCAGACGAAGCGCGCGGTACCGAGGTCGAGCGGCTTTTCGTCCCAGGCGCGCGCCAGCTGCGCGGGCGTGGGCGCGGCGCCGGGTTTCTGTTCGCCATTTGGCGTTGCAGGCAGTGTCGGTGCTGGTGCCGGCGCTGTGTTCTCGGTGGAGGTCGCCGTCTCTTCGGTCAGTTCCCGCTCGGCGCGCGCGCGGATGGCCTGCAGTTCTTCGCGCTTGATCAGCGATTGCACGGGGTAGGCGCGCTCGTTGTTCCAGTAGCTGTCGAAGCTGCGCGAAAGGTCGCGCACGATCGGTCCCGCCGCAAGGATGTCGAGGTCGATGAAGTTGCCGTTGAGCGCGTTGCCGAAATAGGCGTCGCCCAGATTGCGCCCGCCGGTCACGCCGAGCACGTTGTCGGCCAGAAACAGCTTGTTGTGCATCCGCTGCTGAATGCGCGAGACATCACCGATCGAGTTGACCATGCGCGCGAGCGACGAGTCGCGCTTTCCGGCCAGCGGGTTGAACAGCCGCATCTCGATGTTGGGTACGAAGGCCAGGCCCAGCACGAGCGCGTCCTTGCCGGTGCTGTGGAAATCGTCGAGCAGGATGCGCACGCGCACCCCCCGCTCGGCCGCCGACCGGATGCCCCGCAGCAAGCGCGCGGTGCTCGCGTCGGCGTGGATCGCGTAGTACTGCAGGTCGAGCGTCTTCTGCGCGCCCTGGATCAAGGCGAGCCGGCTGCCGTAGGCCGCGGGCGGGCCGCCCAGCAACAGGAAGCCCGATTCGAAGCGCGCGCGATCAGCCTTGCGCCGCTGCTGAACCAGGGCTTCGAGCGCCGTGCCGCTTGGCGAGGCGATCGCCGTCGAAACCGGACGCTCCACGTGCTTCGGCAGCTCTGCGCAGGCGCCTTGCAGCACCAGCATCAGCAGAGCGATAGACCGGCCGACGAACGCGTAAATGGATGACATGCTGCTTCCCGGAACTTGGAAGCTGCATATATAGCCTACTCTGCAGTGGACCCGCGTCGGACAGCGGGAGCGGCCGGTAGGGCGCTATCGCCTGACCGTGAGTTCTTCCTGGCGCTCCAGCGCCGCCAGCAGCTCGTCGTCGATCTGGGCATGGCGCTGGCTCAGTTCGGCGGCGCGCGACGCGTCGGTGGCGTAGATCGCGCCACCATCGAGCGCGAGCATTTCGGCGATGCGCTTCTGCTCCGCCTCGAGCGCTTCGATCTGCGCCGGCAGCGCGTCGAGTTCACGCTGTTCCTTGTAGCTGAGTTTCTTGCGCGCTGCGGTGGGCGCAGGGGAGGCCGCGGATGCCGGTGTCGACCCAGCGGCGGGTGCTGGCGCGGCGGGGCTCGTGGGCTGGCGCTGCTCGGCGATCTCCCGCGCACGCTTCGACTGGATCAGCCAGTCCTGCACGCTGCCCTCGTATTCGCGCCAGTGGCCATCGCCTTCGAACGCGATCGTGCTGGTCACCACGTTGTCGAGGAAGGTGCGGTCATGGCTGACCAGGAACACGGTGCCGTCGTAGTCCTGCAGCAGGCCTTCGAGCAGTTCCAGCGTATCGA
>JAHHHQ010000037.1:0-2500 GCA_019359285.1 Nodosilinea sp. WJT8-NPBG4 | reverse complement strand
TACCGATGAGTACAGCTTGGGAGACAGAGCACCGGGTGCTAACGTCCGGACTCAAGAGGGAAACAACCCAGACCGCCAGCTAAGGTCCCTAAAATTGGCTAAGTGGGAAACGAAGTGGGAAGGCTAAAACAGTCAGGATGTTGGCTTAGAAGCAGCCATCATTTAAAGAAAGCGTAATAGCTCACTGATCGAGTCGTCCTGCGCGGAAGATGTAACGGGGCTAAGCCAGTTACCGAAGCTGCGGATTTGCAATTTATTGCAAGTGGTAGGAGAGCGTTCTGTAAGCCTGTGAAGGTGCGTTGTAAAGCGTGCTGGAGGTATCAGAAGTGCGAATGCTGACATGAGTAGCGTTAAAGGGGGTGAAAAGCCCCCTCGCCGTAAGCGCAAGGTTTTCTACGCAACGTTCATCGGCGTAGAGTGAGTCGGCCCCTAAGGCGAGGCAGAGATGCGTAGCTGATGGGAAACAGGTCAATATTCCTGTACCGTTATACAGTGCGATGTGGGGACGGATCTTAATAGGTCATCCGGGTGTTGGATATCCCGGTTTAGTTGGATGTAGGCGTGCATTAGGCAAATCCGGTGCACATATACCGAGGCCAACGATCGAGCGGACTTGTCCGTGAAGTGACTGAACGAGGTTCCAGGAAAAGCCACTAAGCTTCAGCTGTATACGACCGTACCGCAAACCGACACTGGTGCGCGAGATGAGTATTCTAAGGCGCTTGAGAGAACTCAGGAGAAGGAACTCGGCAAATTGACACCGTAACTTCGGAAGAAGGTGTGCCCTATTAGTGTGTAGTGAACAACGAAGCATGAATGGGTTGCAAAAAATCGGTGGCTGCGACTGTTTATTAAAAACACAGCACTCTGCAAACACGAAAGTGGACGTATAGGGTGTGACGCCTGCCCGGTGCTGGAAGATTAAATGATGGGGTGCAAGCTCTTGATTGAAGTCCCAGTAAACGGCGGCCGTAACTATAACGGTCCTAAGGTAGCGAAATTCCTTGTCGGGTAAGTTCCGACCTGCACGAATGGCGTAACGATGGCCACACTGTCTCCTCCTGAGACTCAGCGAAGTTGAAATGTTTGTGATGATGCAATCTCCCCGCGGAAAGACGGAAAGACCCCATGAACCTTTACTGTAGCTTTGTATTGGACTTTGAACAGATCTGTGTAGGATAGGTGGGAGGCTTTGAAGCAGGGTCGCTAGATCTTGTGGAGCCAACGTTGAAATACCACCCTGGTGTGTTTGAGGTTCTAACCTAGGTCCATTATCTGGATCGGGGACAGTGCATGGTAGGCAGTTTGACTGGGGCGGTCTCCTCCCAAAGCGTAACGGAGGAGTTCGAAGGTACGCTAGTTACGGTCGGACATCGTGACGATAGTGCAATGGCATAAGCGTGCTTAACTGCGAGACTGACAAGTCGAGCAGATGCGAAAGCAGGACATAGTGATCCGGTGGTTCTGTATGGAAGGGCCATCGCTCAACGGATAAAAGGTACTCTGGGGATAACAGGCTGATACCGCCCAAGAGTTCATATCGACGGCGGTGTTTGGCACCTCGATGTCGGCTCATCTCATCCTGGGGCTGTAGCCGGTCCCAAGGGTATGGCTGTTCGCCATTTAAAGAGGTACGTGAGCTGGGTTTAAAACGTCGTGAGACAGTTTGGTCCCTATCTTCCGTGGGCGCTGCAGATTTGAGGAAGCCTGCTCCTAGTACGAGAGGACCGGAGTGGACACACCTCTGGTGTATCGGTTGTCACGCCAGTGGCATTGCCGAGTAGCTAAGTGTGGAAGAGATAACCGCTGAAAGCATCTAAGCGGGAAACTCGTTTCAAGATGAGATCTGCCGGGGCCTTGAGCCCCCTAAAGAGTCGTTCAAGACCAGGACGTTGATAGGTCAGGTGTGGAAGCGCAGTAATGCGTTAAGCTAACTGATACTAATTGCTCGTGCGGCTTGACCCTATAACTTTGATCAATCAGATCAAGGTGTTATGCCAAGTTGACGCATTCAAAATAATTCGCCAAAGCTGATTCCAAACTCTATGAATTCGTTGTATTGATCGCGTGATCAATGCGACAACAAGTTATGCCTGATGACCATAGCGACGTGGTACCACTCCTTCCCATCCCGAACAGGACAGTGAAACGCGTCAGCGCCGATGATAGTGCGGGTTCCCGTGTGAAAGTAGGTCATCGTCAGGCTCTTACAGCCAAGAAAAGCCCAGCCCCGAAAGGGTTGGGCTTTCCTTTTTGTGTGAGCACCCGAAAAGTGTTCACACAAAAGGGCAAGCGAAGCGGCGTCTCTCGAGGCGCGGCAAGCAAACTTCGGGTCATGAGCTCACCGTGGGCTGCTGCCCCGGAGGCCTAAGAAAAAAACTTCCTTCGAAGTTGACGCGGTTTGAAAAAGCAGTGCATAATCGAAGGCTTCGCTGAACGACTTCAGCGTCCTGTGACAGGAGTTGCGGGGTGCGGGAAGGAAGAAGTGGCAGCGAAAAAA
>JAHHHQ010000036.1 GCA_019359285.1 Nodosilinea sp. WJT8-NPBG4 | reverse complement strand
CCATCGAGCTCGATGGCGTCAATGACCTTTTGCCTCAAATCGAGGCTGTAGGGTTTGGGCATAGCACTGGGAGGAAAATGTCTCTGCCTATAACTTACGTCCTAAACCATATGGCTGTAGCTATAACACTCGTAGTTGTTGAGGAGCTACGACCGAACGGCGGATGTCCCTGGAAGTTTTACTATTGGTGCTGACTGCGCTGGCGAGCGATCGCCTGTAGTAGATCTGGCAGCTTACTCACCACTGCATCTATTTCCGTTTCTAGCTGCTCGATGGTGGTTTAGGTTGCCTTGAGCTGGTCTGGCAGGCTGTGGGTGGTGACGGCGATCGGGGTGTTGACGCTGCGCAGGGCGTATTCAGCGATCGTTTTATCCTTTGCTTTACACAGCACGATGCCAATGGTGGATCGGTCATCAAAGTGACGCAACAGATCAGCTTGAAACCAGCAACGGTGATAATCATTTGCTTGTCAGACTAATCGGTTAGCAGTGATTCAACTAAGCACCTTCCCCAGTTTGCGAAGAGTCATTGGGCGTTGTGATTAGCCGATGGCCCGCCTGTGGATGATGGAAGCAAGCTGTTCTCAGCAAGGGGGGACAAGCTGATTAGGTGGCTATTCAGTTAATCAATATCATCTAACTCCTCAGGTCCCCAGAAGGTTAACCATTCCTCATCTGACGGCCCCCAGAACCTCATCCAGTCAGGCTCTATTGCGGGGGCCTGTGGTGAGTTGCTGCTAGGGCGCTGAGCAACGGGTGTGAGTGGCTCAAAGTCAGGGCATCGCTGCTGCTCTGGCCCGGCTGGATGCACCGCACAGACGAGGTAGGGACTGCGCGCGTTGAAACGACAGCTTCGGCATTGCCGCGTAGAGGGGAGGTTAATAGAAACGTTGACCATTGCCAATGCACAGCTGCTGTCTATGCGAATTGATAGGCCAATTTTAACCCTTACCTAGTTCAGCACCCATTCCAGGCTGCGCCTTTGGGGACTTCTGGGTTCTGTAAGTGACGGGGGTCACAGTTTACTGAAAGGTTGAGAACTTTCGGTGCAAACCAAGTTCTGATGAATATGACTAAGAACTCTGTCTACGGTCTTGAGTCTAAGGCACTGTAAGAGAGGCAGCAGCCACTCTTCCTAACACAGTCGACTTATAACGAACTCTATATAACGAAACCGCCCCCGGTGCCTTGTGCACTGGGGGTTATTTAATGGGATCACTTTAAAGCACTGGTCAGGTTCGACAGCTACTGTTGAGTTCATGGGCACTGTACCAGAGCCTGATCCCGATCGCCCAACTGAAGCTTTGGTTATGTTGGGATGAATCATTCAGCGCTCAATCGCTCAACTTCTAGCCACGGCTGGCCTAGGGCTGTAGGCAACACTGGGGCGCTGTCGGGGTGTAACAAACAGGCGTTGCATGGCCTGGGTGCGATCGCTACTGGTTTCTCCCGCCGCCACCGTCCACACCGTGTCGTAGAAGAAAAATGAAACCCCAGCAAAGCCCATACCTCGTGCCGTCTGCACCTGCTGTTGAATCAGCGCCATGGGCACAGGCCGATCCTTCAAACCGCTGAGAATGCCAACGGCGGTAGGAATATGGCGACGAGCCTGCTGAAGGGCGCGATCTCGGAGGGCGTTGCGAAAGCTGGCCAGGTTATCGCGATAGATCTGGACGATCAGCTCTTCGATGTACCCCTTCTCTCGCCAACGAGGCCAGTCTTGGAGATGGTGGGTATAGGCAAAGGTGGCCGGGTTGGGTGAAACCGATAGCACCGCGTTGGGTCGTCTTGCTTTGACTGTCCAAAACACCTGCTCGACAAAGGCGGTGATTTTGTCGGCTCGCCAGCGGGTCCACTCGGCGTCGTAGGGGTTGGCGGGTGGCGCTTGGCCTCGATGCTCCTGTCGATACAGGTTAATGGTGTAGGGGTCGTAGCCAAAGGCTACCGGCAAGCTGAAGTGATCATCGAGCTGTAGCCCGTCGACTTCGTAGTTGTCCATCAGCTCGGCAACCAGGTCGAGAATGAACTGCTGCACCTCTGGGTGAAACGGATTGAGCCACACTCGGGTGTGTCTGCCCTCCTGCTCGCGGCTCGCTACGGACAGAACCCCCTGCTTTTGGGTCAGCCAGTCAGGATGGCGCTGCGCCAGGGGTGAGTCGGCCGGGGCCATGAAGCCAAACTCAAACCAGGGGATAACGCTGAGGCCGAGGTCTTTAGCCGTTTGAGCCACTTCGAGCAGCATGTCGCGATCGCCCTGGGCTGCTTCTAATGCCTCATTGCGTCCCTGGTTCTCTAAGTCGGGATAGAGACCTTGTTTATAGCCCGTCGCTCGTTCCGCCACCTGACTGGGGTAGAGCGTGTAACCCCAGCTCCACACTGCCGGGTAAACGGTGTTGAAGCGGTTGTCGGCCAGCTGTTGCAGCGAGTCTTTGACCGCTTGCTCTGAAAAAAGTACCTGACTGTCGACATTGGTCAGCCAGACTCCTCGAATCTCGGCGGGTGCGTTGGCAATGGCCTGCGCTGGCAGCAGCCCGATCGCGCCTTGAGCGATCCCGATCAACAGGGCTGTCAATACAGCGAGGCCTAAATAGCAAAACCGTCTCATGGCATTTCCCAAATAGCCCTGCGGGCGTTTTCGAACCTATTACCAAATGCCAGTATTTCGGGTTGATTTTTTGAACTTGTGAGCCTGATCTTCAACTGGTACACAGGTTTAAGAGATGGTTTAGAAATCGCGTAGGCGCTGCTGTGGCAAACGTTATGCTGCTGTGGCAAACGTTATAGCGAGTAAATTCCTTTTGGTGCGTGTCTTCTGCCGATAAAACGCTCGTTGGAAGAATCTGCGAGGTGTAGAGAAAGAATTGAGCTGACCGGCATAGCGATCGCCCGTTAATGGTGAGGAAACTTTCTCCTAAGCCAGGGCATACGGAGGGCAAGAGCGGGTTAGTCGGCCTGACGCTGCATGAGGGCAGTGAGTTTATTGGGGTCAAGAATGGTGATTTTGCCGCCCCGTTGGTAGGTCACCGCGCCCTTGAGCTGTTTGAACAGGCGTACACACTCTTCGTAGGTGATACCAATGCTGCGGGCGATTTGATAATGGGTGAGGTGCGATCGCAGCCGTTGACCCTCTGGCGCCACCTCCGTACCGGCGCTGGCGGCAAAATACTCCAGGTAATGAATCAACCGCACGATCGCCCGTTCTGACACCAGGCCATGCACCCGGTTGTGCAGGTGCTGAAGTCGCTGGTTGAAAATGCCCAGCAGGTGCAGCGCTAGCTCTGGAGCTTCCTGAAACCCCTTCAGCAAGGATTCTCGCTCGATGGTCAGCACTTCAATCGGCTCCATGGCCGTGGCGGTGGCCGGAGCCTGGCCATTGCCAAACAGCGCCGGGGCTGCAAACACCTCATCGGCCCCCAGCAACCGCAAGATCGTCTCTTTACCTAACTCGGAGACCTTAGTCAGGCGCAGCGAACCCGCTGCTAGCAGGTAGAGGCAGGCGGGCAGGGCATCGCCCTCCTGAAATACGGTCTCATCGGTGCTGTAGGCTTTGAGGCTGCTGTGGGTGGCAAGCTGCGACAGCAGCGGCAGGTCTAAGTCTTTAAACAGGCCAATTTTCTGAAGCTGCTGGGCATTGACCGGCATGTTGGGATAACTCAGAGAACGTCGGGCCTTGATTAAACTATACCGATTCTCAAACCCCATACTGGGTGAGCTGCGCTCGCTGTAAGCCAGGAAAAATAAGAACCTCAGGCAAATTGATCGCCACCTTTTGGGGCGTTTATGAGCTACCTCATGAACACCCCAAGCCCTCTCTGCCACAGTGGAGACATCCCCTTTTGGTCAATGCTATGACGGCACAACCGCTCAATCTCAAAACCGCTCCTGGCCATGAGGTGCTGGCCGCAGCGGGTAAAAAGATCCTGCGTCCAGGTGGGCGCGGGGCTACGGAAACGCTGTTCACCTGGGTTGACTTTCAACCCGACAATACCGTGCTAGAACTGGCTGCCAGCTTTGGCTACAGCGCCATCGCCCTGGCCCAGCGCTACGGCGTCAAAGTCGTAGGAGTTGAAAAAAATCCTGAAAGTGTGGCCCGCGCCCGCACCAATGTAGAAGCAGCAGGCCTGAGCGATCGCGTAGACATCCGCGAAGGCGATATTTTTCACCTAGAGCGCATCCCTGAGCAATTTGACTACGTGCTGGGCGAGGCGATTTTGTCGATGCAGTCGGCCCCTGGTAAGGCCAAAATCTTGCAGGGGGTGGGCGATCGCCTCAAACCCGGCGGACAGTTCCTCAGCCATGAAATGCTGGCCCAGGGTGCCCGCGTTGAAACCATTTACCGAGAACTGGCCACCACCATTCGCGTCAATACCGCCCCACTGAGTGAGGCTGGCTGGCAAGCCGCCTCCGAGGCGGCGGGTCTAACCGTGCAACAGCACCAAACTGGCCCGATGGCCCTACTCAACCCACTGCGCATTGCCCAAGAAGAAGGCCTGGGCACCCTGCTCAGCCTGGGCTGGAATTTGCTCGTGCATCCGCCCATGCGGCAGCGCGTTTTAGCGATGCGACAGGTGTTTACCGAGTACGGCGACGACCTTGGCTACATCATCCTTCGCGCTGAAAAACTGAATGACTCGCTCAAGGGCTAATTCTCTTTCTCTAAGGTCACTATGACAACCACAATCCTCTCGTTTCAGCCGACCTTTACCCAGCTGCAAGAGCACATTGAGTACCCTAAGGCGGGCGTGTTAAGTAAAGTGCTGTTGCAAGATAGCATCTGTCAATACACGCTCTTTTGCCTGGCGGCAGACACCGAAATCTCAGAACACACCTCTACCCGTAATGCCGTTGTTCAGTGCCTAGAGGGCAAAGGGGTGTTGACCTTAGAGGGCAAGGATATTGTCCTAGAGCCGGGGGTATTTATAGTGATGCCTGCTAACGCGCCCCACGCCCTGAAGGCGATCGCGGATCTGGCCTTTTTGCTCACCTTGTCGAAGCCTTAGTTCAAGGCCAACAATTAACAACCAGCGTCACCTAGAACTGGAATTTCTGTCATTTCTCCGTTCTGCTGGAGTTGCAGGTTGCCTTCTACAGAGGCCGACTCAATTTCTCCCGGTTCACCCAGGGTGACATTGACTTGCAGCTTAATGGCATCATCCGGGCTGGCAAAGATTTGCAGGGTTTGTTGCCCGTAAAACTCATCACCCGATGCGGCGATGCGACGAAAGCGGATAAACTCGCCATTGAGCTTCATTAGGGCAACGGCATCGACTGAGGGTTGAACCAGTCCGTTAAAAAAGAGATACCCCGTTGGGCGCAGACCATCATCCCGGTGCCATAGAGTCATGCCGCAGCCACCTCCATCCTGAGCAAACAGCTCGTCAAGGGTAAATCGATCAATTACCGGGACCGTGGGGTTAGAGGTAGGGGGGCTAAGCACCGGTGACGAGGTGGTTTGGGGCCGATTGTCCACTGGGGTGCAAGCCACGACCACGGGCGTCAATAGCAGAACCAGCAGCAGGGATGGTAGTCGTTTCATCACTGGGTTGCCTCACGGTAGACAGCATAACTAAAGACTACTTGGGACTATCACAATTGATCGGGATTTATAGACTTCTGAGGGCATCGTCTTTGTCTGGAAACTCTCTTATCCCTGCCGCCCATAAGTTATGTACAAACAGTGGAATCCATAACCCAGAGTTGGGATAAGGCATCTTGGACTTTGATTTAGAACCGCAGGATCTTCTCGTTTCAAGCGCGTTTGGGCATGATCTCGCGTAGGGAAACGAGCATGAGGGCGATCGCCAGACAGCTGTAGACCCTAAACAACACACCGTAGGCAAAAGGATAGCCCCATCCCTGCTCTAGGTCTCTGCGATCGCCTCATTTGCCAACACCGGGTCAGCAGCAAACAGCTGCTGCCACCACCGCTGCACCTCCAACGATGAGGCATCTAACAGGGCATTCCCCTGAGCGATCGCCTCTGCATACTGAGCTTTGGCCTCATCCCCACAGCCGCCCGCCTCCACATGGCGAACAATTGACTGCACGATCGGCAGCGCAATGCCCACCCCAAACAACGCATTGAAGCCCACAATCACCGCAGGAGCAGACAAAACCACCACAATCTCGGGGAACAGCGCCATCACCGCCACCAGAATGAGAAAAAAGATCGGTGTAGCAATGCCAGCACTGACCGCCGCCGCCACAATTTTGTCGCGAAACTCATCTGCGGTAATGTCGCCTCGGTAGAGATCTAGGGTGTAGGCCAGCGCCGTCACCAGCGCCTGAGTCAGCACCGCCGTGCCCGTGGCCGCCAGACCCAGTTGCGCGATCGTCGCCGAGTTCTTGAGCACTGAGTCCACTGCGTTGTAAAAGCGAATGTAGGTCTGCTCGCCCCCAGTCATCGTGGCCGAGCCGCGGCGAATATTGTCTGCGCCCAGCTCCCATACAACATTCTCGGCCCCGTTGCTGCCCCCCTTAGAGTGCGCCCGAATGTGGCTGCCATGCTTGTCCGACAAAAAGACCCGAATATCCCACTCGCTAGCCCCAAGTTTGGACGTACCAGGGATTTTGTCGAACAGCCCCATAATGTCGGCATCCGATCGCGGAGCATCGCCTAAACGGGTGCCCGCCCTTTGCAATCGACGCGCCAGGGCCGGCATTTCCTGAGCCAGCTCTTGAGCGGTACGCGGCAGGTCTTTGAGGGCATTGGCCGTGACCATGCCGGAGGTGCCTAGAGCGGCGATCGCCCCCTGCCATTCTTCTAGGGCCTTACCCATCGCTTCCAGGCTTTGCTGCGATTGCTGCTGCCCCGTCTTCTGTAGATCATTAAGGGTAGCTAGGCTAGTCACGGTTAGCGTTTGAGCGGTTTGCTGAGCACCTTCGCCGACATTTTTGACGTACTCAAGCGCACTTTCTAGCTCCTCGGCCCCTTGCTCAATAGTTTTTTGGGCAACCTGCTGGGCCTGTTGCAGGGTCAGCGCACTGGTAGTCGCGAGCTCTTCGGTGGCCTGCTGGGCTGCGGCAACGGCTTTATCAATCTGGCTGCCGAGGTGCTGGTTGGTCTCCGATGCTGCGTCTGCAAGCTGCTTAGCGCGATCCCAAAGGTTCATTGAGTTATTTCCCCATATAAAAGGGGGCAAAAAGTATTGTCTAGGCGGGATAGCTCCCTGCCACTAGATTGCCCTTTAAGAGCGATCGGATGCTGCCATGGTCCAAACCCTTTGCAGAGTCCTCACAAACAGGGGCAAGAAGCGCACTACTTGGAGCGATCGCCTCCACCTTCTTCCCCTCCGATATTTCGAGGTATCGCTGTAGCGCCACCATCGATGACCACCCATCCAGGGCTTGGATCGCCTTCAGCCATACCCCCGCCTTATCGAGCCGAGGTGCCCAGGTGCGCCGGTTACTGTGAAGGCTTAAACGAAACATTCGTAAAATCAGCTGGTTCTTTACGAAATGATGATTCCTCGTGCTGTAGTTCTCTTTGGCAAAGTTGAAGTTGAGTCACCTGCCCCCTTGGTATATCTATACCGAGGGGGCAGCGTTTTTTTCTAATAATCTCTAAGGCAGCTGCCCAGAGGGTGACCCCGCGAGTTCTTCCTGAAGCAGGTTTTCGTAGACGCGAGGCAGTCGGGCGGTCATGCTGTTTGACTCGATGCCGTAGCCAAGGCTGGTCCAGGTGCCAGAAAGACGGCGCAGCACCTCATCTAGGCGACCGTCCCGTAGAGCACTAGGAATATCCAAATTCCAGGCGGAGGTGTCTCTGAGCCAGTGGTAGACCACCAGATCTTGCGATTCGGGGTCAAAGCTGTAATCGCCCCAGGTGCTAAACCAGCTGGAGGACTTGGGATGGTACTGCTGGGCTTTTTCTTGCCAGGTGCCAGTTAAAAACTGGTAGCGCCCGGCTGCGGTGGTGCAGTGCCCCTGATTTGGTCCTGCCACAATCTCAACGCAGATGTTGGGATGGCGGCTGAGCTGCTGCACGGTGTTGCCGCCGTAGAGCACGTTGTAGGGCTGATTGGTGTTTGACTCGGCGGCAGAAATCGTGCGCATCAGAGCGCGAACGTAGGGGTCGCCCCCAGCCATAGCCAGTGGTTCAGGATGGCTGACCCATACGGTCTCTTGAATTTGCCGCAGTGAGGGATGGGGCAGCGATCGCACTCCCACAAACCCCGCACCCAGCAGCAGCAGAGCGATAAACAGCGCTCGCCGCTGCTTTGCCTTCTGAATCCGGCGCTGCCGGGCGAGGGTAGGAGAGGGGCTTGTGGGCAGTGAGGTCACAGGCAGCGGCAGGATTTAGGAACAGGGGGCTAGATGCACCCAGCGCAGGGAGCAGGACAAGCGCCCGCTACCGCCCTTGAGACAGTGCAAGTCTAGGCCATTGCAATGGTAGCTCATCGGCCCAAAAACCTGAGCCGGGGTGCGGCCCCTAGCGATCTACCGACCCCATAATGATGTCGATACTGCCTAGAATGGCCATAATATCGGCCACCTTTACCCCTTTCAACAAGTGGGGCAAAATTTGCAGGTTGTTGAAGTCAGCGGCACGAACCTTAAAGCGCCAGGGGAAAATGTTGTCGTTGCCCATGATGAAGACGCCCAGTTCGCCCTTGCCGCTTTCTAGGCGCACATAGTGTTCCCCAGCCGGAATTTTAAAGGTAGGGGCAATCTTTTTGCCAATAAATTGGTAGTCAAAATTGTTCCACTCTGATTTTGGGCCTTCGGCCATGCGCTTGGCCTCAAGGTTCTCAAAGGGGCCGCCCGGAATTTGGGCACAGGCCTGCCGCAAGATTTTGACGGACTCCCGCATTTCGCGGATGCGGACTTGGTAGCGGGCCATGCAGTCGCCAGCGGTTTCGTAGTGGATGTCCCAATCAAAGTCGTCATAGCATTCGTAGTGATCGACCTTGCGGAGATCCCACTTAACGCCAGAGCCGCGCAGCATGGGGCCTGAGAGCCCCCAGGAAATTGCTTCGTCGCGGGTGATGGTGCCAATGCCCTCAATCCGGCGGCGAAAGATGGGGTTGTTGGTGATTAGCTTTTCGTACTCGTCGACTTTGGGCAAAAAGTAATCGCAAAAGTCTAGGCACTTGTCGAGCCAGCCATAGGGCAGGTCAGCGGCCACGCCGCCAATGCGGAAGTAGTTGTTGTTGACCATGCGGTAGCCAGTCGCGGCTTCCCACAGGTCATAGATCATCTCGCGCTCGCGGAAGATGTAGAAGAAAGGGGTCTGAGCGCCGACGTCGGCCAGAAAGGGGCCAAGCCACAGCAGGTGGTTGGCAATGCGGTTGAGCTCCAGCATGATAACGCGAATGTAGCTGGCCCGCTTGGGCACCTCAATGTTGGCGAGCTTTTCAGGGGCGTTGACGGTGATCGCTTCGTTAAACATGCCCGCCGCGTAGTCCCACCGGCTCACGTAGGGCACAAACATAAGGTTGGTGCGGCTTTCAGCGATTTTCTCCATGCCTCGGTGCAGGTAGCCAATCACCGGCTCGCAGTCGAGCACATCTTCGCCGTCGAGGGTGACAATCAACCGCAGCACCCCGTGCATGGAGGGATGGTGGGGCCCCATGTTGAGCACCATGGGTTCGGTCTTAGTTTCAATAATCGACATAGGGGCTACCCAATCGTCAAAATCTAGTTCTGCTGTATCTTTGAGTATCTTAATGGGTATCGCCTCAGTTGGCATACGAAGCAGGGATTGAGATTGCTGATGGCAGAGCCAGAGTTTTATCACGTGCCGGTGCTGCCTGAGGCGGTAATCGAAGGGCTTAACATTCAGCCTGGTGGGCAGTATTTAGATGCGACTGCCGGTGGCGGTGGCCACAGTCGGCTGATACTCGAAGCTGACCCCACCGTGAGGGTAGTGGCTGTGGATCAAGATGCAGCGGCGATCGCGGCTACTCAGGCCAATCTGGCCGAGTTTGGCGACAGAGTTTCGCTGTGGCACGGCAATTTTGCCGACTATAACCCCTCCGGAAATTTATTCAACGGTGTTTTGGCTGATTTGGGGGTGAGCTCGGTGCAGCTCGATGTGGGCGATCGCGGCTTTAGCTTTCGCCAAACCGCCCCCCTCGACATGCGCATGGACCCGCGCCAAGACCTCACCGCCGCTGACATCGTCAACCACTGGGATGAAACCGAGCTGGCGAACTTAATCTACACCTACGGCGAAGAACGCCTCTCTCGCCGAATTGCCCGCAAAATTGTTGACCAGCGCCCCTGGCAAACCACCACCGATCTGGCTGAAGCTATCTCCTACTGCGTGCCGCGCAGCTATCGCTACGGTCGAATTCATCCGGCTACTCGCACCTTTCAGGCGTTGCGAATTGCGGTAAACCAGGAGTTGAAAGTGTTAGAAACCCTGCTGAAGGTTGCGCCTACCTGGCTAACTCCTGGTGGACGGTTGGTGATTATCAGTTTTCACAGTTTGGAAGATCGCCTGGTTAAGCACACCCTAAAAGACTCTCCCGATCTCAAGGTAATTACTAAAAAACCCGTGATTGCCACCGAAACTGAAGTGGGCCAAAACCCCCGGGCCCGTTCGGCCAAGCTGCGAGTTGCCGAACGGGTTGTCGCGCTGTAGCCTAGCGCTCAAAGCTGCGATCGTTACGTTTATTGATGAAGAATTTGCCCTAAACGTAGCTGAGGTAACAATCTCGAAACCCAGGGTAAAGATTAAAATTAATTCGCAAGAAAAAGACTTGCCTCACAGTTGCTTCATATAGACTTAAAAAGTAGGAAAAAGTTCCTACTCCAATTTCAATTCTCTTATAAGAAGCCACCATGAACACCCTAAACGACAAAAGTTATTGCTTTTCCGTACTTCCTGGAACCCGCGACCATCGAGGCTTTTTTGTACAAGAGACAACCTATGAACTGGTCGATGTCAGTGCCGCAGGCTGGGCACGTATCTGTTTAGACAGCTCTGCTTGCTACTACGTAGATCCCGCTAATATCAAATCCTTTTGTTAGTTCAACTAGGTCTAATTCAGCTGAGTTCTGACCATTGGTAGAGTTTGCGCCAGACAGATCTGGGCTTTGCCTTTGGTTTGAATTAATGTGTGAGAAATCGTTATTCCACCCATAATTCTTGCGAAAGATCGTTAACCATCATGAACGCTGCAACCCGAGTTTTTTCTGTATACGTGTCGGATTTCGCCATTGAGCTTCGAGATGATGGCAGTCAATACTCTGGGGATGGGCGACTGGTTTGTAGACAGCGCAACTACGACAGTCTGTTTAAGTTTGCTAAAAATATGGCCCTCAATCGCGCCATTCCCCTGCGGGATTACACCCGCTCAGAAGCTCAGTATCAGTATTAGGTAGACGGGCATTGCGCTGTCTTGCGCTCCGTCCCATACCTCGTTAAATAGAGAAATCTATTAGCATTGCAACCCTTTAACACTGAAGGGCTCCAATGCTGATGGGATGTGTTGAACATCGATGGAAAAAGTACTAAGCTGTTTCACAAACGGCTATCCTACGGTGCATAACCGAAGTTGTTTAGCCACCTATATTTTCCCAACTTAAAGAACTTTGAGCCTTCAGATTCCTCGATTTAAGGGAAAATCTGCTGGCACAGAGGATTGCTTGCATGTCGATTCACAGGGCAGAATCGTACCCTTGCCGGCCCATCTGGGCCAGGCGGGGTACTCGCCCTAAGCGACCGGTCATTAGCCGTAGGGCCAGACGTTTGAGGGGGGAGACGTGGCTGAGTATCCAAAGCCCACTGCGTCGTAGCACTACTACAGGCAGCAGTCGGTTTGAGAAAATGCGGGTCAGTCCATCGGTGAAACTGAGAATGACCCAGTTTTCTAACCGTCGCCAGCGATCGTAGCGGCGCAGCACGGTGAGGCTGCCCAGGTCGTGACCCTGCTGATGGGCAGCCGTTAGCACTTCTGCCAGGGCCGCAGCGTCACGAATCCCCATATTTAGCCCTTGCCCGCCTACGGGGTGGCAGCTGTGGGCCGCGTCTCCGACTAGGGCCAGGCGAGGCAAAACGTAGCGATCGCACTGCATCAGCTGCACCGGAAACATTGCTGGCGCGGTCAATCGCCTGAGCTGCCCCATCTGGCCACCGTAGCGCTGCTCTAATTCAGCCATGAATTCGGCTTCGGGCAGGTGCAAAATAGCCTCGGCCTCGGCGTGGGGAACGGTCCACACCACCTGGCAGCGCTGGCCGGGCAGGGGCAAAATGGCGAAGGGGCCGCTGGGCCAAAAGCGCTCATAGGCCGTGTTTTGGTGGGAGTGCTCGGGTTCTAAAACGGTAGTCACACAGGACTGGCGGTAGCGCCAGCCAAGGCTGCCGATGCCGGCCCGCTGGCGCAGGGAAGAGCCTTTGCCGTCGGCAGCAACGAAAAGGGGCGATCGCACCGTGATGTTACCCTCGGGTGTATTCACCTCCGCTACGGTGCATTCTCCGTAGTCGTGGGTTGTCCCTAGGGTAGCTGAGCAGAGGTAGTGAATGTTAGGGAAGGCTGCGATCGCTCCCTGGAGCGCCGCCATCAGCACGCCATGCTCAGCACCGTAGTAGACCGCATCGGTGCCCAAATCGCTAGGCAAAAACCGCACGACCTTGCCGTAGTCGCCATCGGAGAGCTGCACCTGGTCGAAATGACAGATGTGGGGCCCAACCTGAGGCCATAGCCCAAGCCCCTTGAAAATATCTGCTGAGGTTAGCGAGAAGGCGTAGGCCCGCTGCCGCGAAGCAGCCGCTGCCGCTGTTTGAGCTTCAATCACAGCAATCTGCATACCGCTGGGAGCGAGGGCTGCTGCTAAGGTAAGCCCGACGATACCGCCGCCGACAATTGCCACCTCTACCGCTAGATCCGCCGGTTGAAGAGCCGGCTGAGGGTGATCGGATTGGGCGGGCGAGCTAAATTGCGGGGTGGTAGCGGTCATAGGTGCAGAGGTTCGCCGTTGTTATAGCTTCATTCTGACCCGATTATCTGGAGGAAATCAAGGTAAAACGCCTTAAGCCGCCATGGGCAGCGATCGCTGCGCCAGCACCTGACGGTAGAACTGCTGAAGCTGACGGGTTGCAGCGGCCCAGCCCCACTGTTCTGCCTCGGCAACGGCATTGCGACGCATCAGCTCTCGCTCGTCTTTGGTCTCGATCAAGCGGCGAGTGGCGTTTATGGCTCCTGCTTCATCGAGAGGGTCGAAGAGAAAACCATTGACGCCATCGGTCACGATGTCAGGAATGCCGCCGGAGTTGGCCGCTACCACCGGACAGCCGGCCGCCATCGCCTCTAGCAAGACTAAGCCTAGCGTCTCGGTGCGGGAGGGGAATACAAAAGCATCGGCCGATGCATAGGCAGAGGCCAGATCTTCTCCGCCCAGGTAGCCCACGAAATTGGTATGGGTATCGGCAAAGTGGGCCTCTAGTTCGGCGCGGTATGGGCCGTCGCCCACTAGGGCGAGGCGGGCACCGGGGATGGCCTGAAGCACGGGCTTGATGCGATCGATTTCTTTTTCGGCGGAGAGGCGACCAATGTAGAGCAGCAGGGGGGCTTCGGGATGCCCCTGGGAGAGGCGATCGCGCATCTCGGCGCTGGCCAGTTCAGGGCGAAACAGCTCGGTATCAACCCCACGCTGCCACACCTCGATGTTTTCTATACCATGCTCCGAAAGCTCAGACTTCATGGCGGAGGAGGTGACCAGGTTGATCTGGGCCTTGTTGTGCATGGCTTTGATCAGCTCCCACATCAGCCCTTCGAGCATGCCTAGGCCATAGTGCTCTAGGTATTTGGGTAGGTGAGTGTGGTACGACGCCACCAGCGGCAGATCTAAGGTTTTGCTGTAGTAAATGCCCGCCAATCCGAGGACTGCCGGGTTCACAACATGGACTAAGTCAGGCTGAAAGCTCTCTAGCGCCTCACCAATGGACGGGCGCGGCAAAGCCAGCTTTAGCTCTGGGTAAAGCGGCAGCGGAAACCCAGACACCCCATGAATTTTTGCCCCTCGATACTCGGTTAAGCCACCCTCTGGGGAGAACACTAAAACCTGGTTGCCCTGGCGCTGCAAGTGATCAACGGTGTGCTTGAGACGGGTCACAATGCCGTCTACTTTCGGCAAAAAGGTCTCGGTGAAGAGAGCAATCCGCATAACAATTGAGGGGGGCTAAGTGAAGATGATTGAAAATAGAAGAATAAATTTGTAAATAGGCCAAAATCACAGCGTGATTTTGGCCTATTTATTGACTAATCGCGCCGCCACTGAACCTTGGGCAAAATCTGGTTCTTATCGACGCGGTCTTTGTACTTGACAGCGAAGTTGAGCAGGCTGTCGAGCAGCGAGTCAGACAGCAGGTGAGGTTGGAGACCCAGCTCTAGCAGGTTGGTGTTTTTAGCGTTGAAGTAGTGATCTTCGGCCTCAACCCGAGGGTTATCCATGTATTGAATATCGACATCGAGACCCAGGGTGGTGCCAGCTTTTTTCACCATCATGGCCAGATCGCCGACGCTAAACATTTCGGTGAACTGGTTGAAGACGCGGAACAGGCCAGGATCGCCGGGATTGGCGATCGCAATCTCAACGCACCGCACAGTGTCGCGAATATCGAGGAAAGCGCGGGTTTGGCCGCCCTTTCCATAGACGGTCAGGGGGTGACCCACAGCTGCCTGAATACAGAAACGGTTGAGGGCCGTGCCGAAGACGCCGTCGTAGTCGAGACGGTTGATCAGCAGCTCATCCATGCCGGTCTCTTCGGTGAGCACGCCGTAGACCACGCCCTGGTTGAGGTCGGTGGCGCGTAGGCCCCACACCTTACAGGCGAAGTGAATGTTGTGGGAGTCGTGCACCTTGCTGAGGTGGTAGAACGAACCCGGCTGCTTGGGGTAAGGGAGGGTGTCTTTGCGACCATTGTGCTCAATGGTGATGTAGCCCTCTTCGATGTCAATGTTAGGGGTGCCGTACTCACCCATGGTGCCCAGCTTGACTAGGTGGCACTCGGGGAAGTGGTCGCGCAGCACGTAGAGCAGGTTGAGGTTGCCCAGTACGTTGTTGGCCTGGGTCAGCACCGCGTGCTCGCGATCGATCATCGAGAAGGGAGCCGATCGCTGTTCGCCGAAGTGAACCACCGCGCCGGGTTCAAACTCAAGCATCGTCTTCTCTAGGAAGGAGTAGTCGTTAATGTCGCCGACGTAGAGATCGATGTGCTTGCCGGTGAGGTCTTTCCAGCGCTGTAGACGGCTTTGGATAGGGGCAATGGGGGTCAGCGTCTCGATCTGAAGCTGAGCATCCCAGTGGCGACGCACCAAGCTATCAAGAATCCCGACTTCGTAGCCACGATTGGAAAGGTATAGGGCCGTTGCCCACCCGCAATAGCCGTCGCCGCCAATTACAAGGACTTTCATATCAATGCTTCAATCTCTTTGCCGATACCAAGACAATCTACCAGGTTTGGAGGACCTGTAAACCACCGAACGAAAGATTGGGGAATTGGAAAGATTTTTTTACAGAAGCCAAGTTGAGCGTCAGCTTAAGGCCATTCCTGGGGTTTTAGTCTGAGGTTTTGGGGCTGCTTCAATCGGTGCGCTTGACTGGGCTACAAATGCCCCACAGCTTGGAGATAGTAAGTTAAGCTAATTATTAGCTAACCTAACTATTAATAAAGAGCTTGTTTGCTTGTGGTTACCCAAGCCCCTACCTCAAACCAGTGCGCGGCAGACATGATGACGACAGTACCGGCGGTGACGCGGTTTTTGCGGGCGGGCATTCGTCGCCACGGCAAACCCCAGCTGTCACTGTCGCAGCTGCGAGTGCTGTATTTTTTGCGGCGGCGATCGCAGGCTTCTCTCTCCGAGGTGGCTGACTATTTAGATGTCACCCGGCCCACCATGTCGGCCATGGTGGAGCGCCTAGTGCAGCGGGGGCTAGTCAACAGAATCAGTGATCCGGTTGAGCGGCGGCGGATCATCCTCACTCTGACTGCCGCAGGCGCAGCGGAGATGGAGCGGGTTTACGACGCGACGTTGCAGACGGTAGCCCATCGCTTAGAGGGTCTGTCTGAGACGCAGCTTCAACAGGTGCAGGCCGGGTTGGCGATCCTAGGCAACCTATTTGATGAACCCAAAGGGCAGGAGTGGGAGAAGAAGTTTTGAGTTTTGAATGTTGAGTTTTGAATTGAAGCCCACCTCCCCAACTAAAAACTAAAAACTAAGCACTCGAAACTCTCCCATGTCCCCCACTCCCTACCCCTACCCTTCAATGACCTATGGCAATGATTGAAATTCAGGAACTGACCAAGCGCTTCGGTACCAAAACAGCCGTCGATGAGTTTAGCCTCACCGTTGAGCCGGGAGAAGTCTTCGGCCTGCTGGGGCCAAACGGGGCGGGCAAAAGCACGCTGATTAAAATGCTCACCACCCTGCTGCCTGCCAGCAGTGGACGGGCCGCGATCGTCGGGTTTGATATTGGTCGCCAGCCCATTGAAGTACAGCGCCGCATTGGCTACGTGCCCCAAGCACTGTCGGTAGATGGAACGCTGACCGGCTACGAAAACCTGCTGATTTTGGCCAAGCTCTACGGCGTGCCTCGGCGGCAGCGGCTCGATCGCATCCATGCTGCCCTGAACTATGTAGGGCTTAATACGGTAGCGAATCGCCTAGTGAATACCTACTCCGGCGGAATGATTCGGCGGCTGGAGATGGCCCAGGCCACCCTGCACCGTCCGCCGGTTTTATTTCTCGATGAGCCTACGGTGGGGCTTGACCCAGTGGCCCGCAAAACCATGTGGGACCTGATCTTGCAGCTGCGGCGCGACTACCAAACTACGGTGTTTCTCACCACCCACTTTATGGAAGAGGCGGATGTGCTGTGCGATCGCATCGCCATGCTCTACAACGGCCAACAGGTGGCTATGGGTACCCCTGCCGCGCTTAAAGCCACCGTACCCCACCCCGAAGCCACCATGGATGACGTCTTCATCCACTACACCCGCAACCCCTTAACCACCGACAACGAAGGAAGCTATCGTGACACATCAACTACACGACGCACCGCTCAACGGCTGGGCTAACCGAGGCCGAGTGACCGCCCCCGTGGAAGACTTTATCGCTAAGGCTCTGGTAGCCGCCGAGCTGGAGGTACGCAAGCTGCGCCACGACCCCATTCAGCTGTTTACCCGAGCGGTGCAGCCGGTGCTGTGGCTAACCATTTTTGGCCAGGTGTTTGCCCAGGTGCGGGGCATCCCCACCGGCAACCTCAGCTATCTCGACTTTATGACGCCGGGCATTTTGGCCCAGAGCGTTCTATTCATGTCAATTTTCACTGGGCTGTTGGTGATATGGGAAAAAGACCTCGGCATCTTGCACAAGCTGATGGTCAGCCCCGCGCCGAAGTCTGCCCTGGTGCTGGGTAAGGCGATCGGGGCCGGGGTGCGGTGCCTGTCGCAGCTGCTAATCATCTATATTGTGGCGGCTCTAATGGGTGTGGCCATCAACTGGAACCCGCTGGCGATGCTGGGCGTGGCTATGGTGGTGATGCTGGGCGCGGCGCTGTTCTCGACCTTCTCGCTGATTGTGGCCTGCTGGGCGCAGACCCACGAGCGGGTAATGGGCGTGGGGCAGCTGATGATGATGCCGCTGTTCTTTGCCAGCAACGCGATCTATCCAATCTCGATCATGCCCGCCTGGCTGCAGGTGGTGTCGCGGCTCAACCCCCTGACCTATATGGTTGATGCTTTGCGCAACCTGATGCTAGTCGAACCGGCGGGCAGCTACAGCTTGGGGCTAAGCGTCTCAATTTTGGTATGTGTGGCCACGGTGCTGATCGCCTTCTGCGGTCGCCTATATCCTCGCCTGGTGCGATAGCTTTCAGGATCTAGCCCCGTCAATCCTAAACCTTGACGAGTTCATCTGATGAAATATCGAGGGGCTCGATGCAGTCGGGGGAATCATTTTGGGGTTTGTTGACCACCGTCGAGACCAGGTAGCGGTCCATTGCTCCATCGTCGCAAGGGCGCAGCATCTCCTGGAGCGCTTGGGGCTGGTAATAGTCAGGGTCGAGCCAGGCAGCATAGTCTTCCGGGGCCAAAATCACCGGCATGCGGTTGTGGATCGGCTCCATCAACTCGTTGGGTGTGGTGGTGAGAATGGTGCAGGTTTGCAGTTCGCCGCCGCTGGCCGAGTCGCTCCAGTGCTCCCATAGCCCGGCAAAGGCAAAGGGCTGGTGGTCTTTGAGAAAAATGTAGTGAGGCTGCTTGATTTTGCGGTTGGCCTGGGTCTGCCATTCGTAGAAACCATCGGCCAAAATCAGGCAGCGCCGACGCTTGAAGGCGGCGCGAAAGGACGGTTTTTCAACCACAGTTTCGGCGCGGGCGTTAATCATCCGGCTGCCAATGGCGGGATCTTTGGCCCAGCTGGGAACCAGTCCCCACTGCAAAAAATCAAAGTGGGGCTCTGGATTTTCGGGGGTAGCCACCACCGTTGCTATGGGCTGAGTGGGGGCAACGTTGTAACGCGGCATGACGGGAGGAGGGGACCGCAGCAAGAAGTCATCAGCTAGGTCATCACCGGTTTTGTTAAGACTGAACCGTCCACACATTGCCCTATCTTCCTGCTTGCACGCTATTACTATGGTAACAATTGGGTGGGGTAGCCCTGGTCTGCTGTTAGGTGGATGGTGTGGAGTTATACGGCATAGGGTACAGGGCAGAACTAATTAATCCCCTACACTCCCATTATTGAGTTTGTAAGTGCGTCGATCAGCTCCTGCTATAAGAGTACGTCTTGCGCCTGTTCAAAAGTCTCAGAAAAGCGTTGGGCGCAAAGCAGTTAGAGAAATTATTTTCGGTCCAGTAGATTGTGGGCTGTCGACTTGCCAACCATAGAAAGGTAGACGAGCCAAGGAACGAGGGGAGTTGGCTTGACACATTAGTTTCTGCCCCAGCTAACACGAACGGTAGATATAGCTTTCAGTTTGAACCTTTCCAATGAGGGAGGGTGCCCCTGAACTCTCACGGGATCATGAAGATTGTGAGCAATGACACACTATTAAACTCCTAGTTAGGAAATAAATCTAATGACCGATACAACAACTCTATCAACCAAGCTTGCTGACCTGAAGCTTTTCCAAAATGTCTTGATTGACATTGAGCAAAAGCTAATGGCGGCCACCAACGACCACACCATCCGTGAGCGTCTTGAAGGGATGCTGACGAGCGATCGCGCCAACCTCAGCAACATCGACGAGGCCATCACCAAACTAGGTTCCGCAGCAGAGCCGCGCGATATAACCCAGAAACATGCTGAGGCTGTCACCAAAATGACGGATGGCTCAGAACTATCTTTGTATGACAAGTTTTTTCAGCTTGAATTGTTGAAGCACCAGCAGACGATGAATGGTTTGGTGCTGCACAAAGTGGGCCAAACCTTGAGCGACTCGCTGCAAGATGCTATGGAGCCGCTCAACAAAGTTAACTTTGAAAATCGGGCCCACCAAGAGGTTCTCAAAGGCGTTCTTTACTTTGTTGGGACTCGTGAAATAGCGGGTCAAGAGCCTGACATGGGCCTGTGGGCCAGCGTTGAGCAGGGAATTGCGGCTCTAAAAGGGGCGATCGGCAGCGCTGTTAGCTAATCGGCTTCTCTGCGGCCGTTGCTGAGAGCGATAGTGCAACGGCCTTTGGGCAGGTAGGCCTAAGCCACTGCCCACCTCAAATTTTTGCGTGATAGCAGTATTACATCTGCAAACGCAGCAGGATTAGCTGGGTGGCGCGATCGCCCTCAAAGTTGTTGTCGCTGACTATCAGCAGGCTCTGGCTACCGTCGGGCAGACGCGGGCCTAGGGTCATACCCTCCAGGTTATCCACCGCTAGAGGCGTCTCGGCAAAATCAAGCACCAGCTGTTTGCGAATGGGTGAACTACCTGACACATCCCCGCTCAGGTTGGGAATCGTCGATATATCAGTGGCGCCGCCGGTGGCTAGTTGGTACAGCTTCACCTGCAACCCGCGTAGGCCCGCGGCCCGCTCTAGGGACAGAAAGTGACCGGCTGGGTCGATTGCCAGCAGGTCGGTGAGACCATTCACCACAGCACCAGAGGGTTCTAAATCGAGGGGATAGCGATGCTCGGCGATTAGCGTATTCTGGTCGTCGCCAACTAAATAGTGCAAAAAGCGGCTGTTGAGGGGCTGGCTGGGGTCATCGTTGTAGTCTTGGACTAGCGCTGACTCGGTGGCGGTAAAGAGACGAAAAGGCTCAGTCATGCCGGCCCCGCTGGGTGACCCGGTAACGGTGAGGGCCTCTAGGCTGAGGTTGTTTTGCACTCCTTGAGTAGGGCTATCGGGGTCGTCGGGCAGGTATCGCTTGGGCAGCGGTAGGGTGGCGATCGCCTGGCCCGTCTCACGGTCAAACTCGCCAATAAAGGGCGGCACATTCTGACTAACATCTCCCTCGCTGGCAATGAATAGCGTGTCGCGAGGCGACAGGGCCATGCCTTCGGGGTCGAGGCTGCCCTGGGGATAAGGGTTGCCCTCGGCATCGAGCAGGGGGGTAAAGGCTTCAAGAGTGACGGCATCAAACTTAGGCGGGCCGCTGCGCTTTAGGGTAATGGCGAAGGTATAAAAGCGGGCAGGGCCAAACCGACTTCGGTCGTCGGAGAGGACGTAGAGCCGATCGCGGGGGCGATCGTAGGCTAGGGCCGACAGCCCACCCACCGTGGTACCTTCGAACTCTTGGGGTGGCAGGGTATATACATCTAGCAGCTCAACGGTGAGCGGCAAAAACAGTCGGTCTTCGGCCTTGATCTGGGGTATGGCACAGCTGGTTAGCACCAGCACTAAGAGGAGGGCGAGCGATCGCCGCTGCCCAATTCGCCGTAGCATCTGGCCCATCCACTCTGCCATCGATAACCCCTTACCCATCGCTCAGCACCCTCTAGGATAGGTCAAGGCAGTGTTCACTGAGCTACGGTTTCGCTATCCCTGGACGGCATAATTTAGCCCTGGAACGCGATCGCGTTGCCGGTGGTTGTCCCTACGGAAGTTCTCATTTCATAAAACAGCCCAGAAAGCTAACGTTCGAGCTTACCGGGCGTTTTTCTTCTCGCTCTTCTATTTTCGTTCTTTTGCTATATCGACCCAAATTACCAGGTAAATTTCAGCCCCTGTTCTATCAAAAACTGTTGTAGAGCAGGCATTTGCCCAGTCACTACCACTTGGGCCGGGGTCAGATCATTGGGCTTGGCGTAGCGTAGCATCCAGCCCGCTGTCGCTCCTGCCGCCCCGCCGATGCTCCATTCGCCATAGTGCACCCTCGTCACGCCATTGACAATGTGGCTAGCGGCCACACTCTTACCGCCAATCAGCACATTATCGACTCCCTGGGGTACCAGTGCCTCTAAGGGAACTTGCAATGGTCGCACCACAAATTCTTTAATGCTGGCCCCTGCTGCCTCATAGGATGGGCGCCAGGATCGGTAGCGGCAGCCGTGGATATCAATGTCGTAGTGGGCCAGGGCCACAGCAGTGGTTCTAAAATCGCGCCCCCCGGTCATGTCTTCTCGCAGGTCAGCCTCCACCGCCATAAAGCTGTCTTGACCGTAGGCAGGGCGGCCCAAAATGCGGCGGCCCTCGCGAATGTAGGGCACTATGCTGAGGCCAGACTGAGTGCCTAGGGGTGAATCACTCCCCCGCAGAAACGTCAACGGCAGCTTATTGGTGCTCTCGTTTTCCATCAGCCACTCGGCAAACTGAAGCGCATGAACTTCACCATAGTTGAGTGATTCGGTCGATAGCCCGCCAAGCCAATCTTGGCGCTGCCCCGACAGGCGAATATCCTCTTCGGTGAATACCAAAGGCGGGTCCATAAAGTGCCAGTCGTTGCCCCTGTTCCAGTTGATTAGGGTAATTTCGCCGGGCTGGGTGCGGTTGACGTTTGAGTCCCCCGCCCGCTGGCTGACAATGCGACGATAGTTAAACACACTGCCAAAGTCGAAAAACGGAAATCCTTGCAGATCAAACTCTTTGCGGTGCTCGGCCTTAGATAGAACCGGCTCTAGCTTTTGCAGCTCCCTGAGGCTGTCGTTTTTGTCGTCAAGAGTAGCTAATACAAAGGGATAGGTGTAAGCCTGGGTACAGTCAGGATTATCCTGCGGCGGCGCGTTGACCTCGCCGGTAAAGCCCTGGCCGTCAGAGCCCAGGCGGTGGGGCAGGTTGGCCCAGCCCACCAGCTCGCCAGTATCCGTGGCGTCGATCACGATCATGGAGCGGTTTGGCGGCGGCTGTAGGCGAATGGGAATTTTGTTGTAGGCCTCATCATCTGACCAGGCATACCACCGCCCTAGCTCTTGAGAGAGCCGCCCCGTCGGCACATAGCCTGGATCGAGAGGAACGCGCCGCACCCCGTATACCGCTGTCACATATCGGCCAGAGGCATCGAAGGCTGCACCTTTAAAGGCAGTAGAGGTAGCCCAGCGGCTCTCAGGAGCACTTTGAGCGGCGTCTCGCATCCACATTTCTGCCGCTGTGGCTCCGGCGCGGGGAGTAAAGCAGAGTTCACCTACCCAGCAGCTGTTGGTTCTCTCGACCGGCAGCTGGGCGGGCAGACCCGTCCAATCAGGGAGGTAAACAGGCTGGCGCTTAATCAGGTCCTTAAACGCCTCCCAGCTGGGGGAAAAGTTGCGTCGCCACCGCATTGCCCGCGACTCGTCGATCGCCGAGACTCCCTGGGAACTGATCTGCCCGCCTAGCCACGGGGTTAGCTCAATCAGGCAGGTGGTGACGCCAGTTTTCATCGAGTGGGAGGCTGCGGCAACCCCGCCCAGGGTGCCGCCAATCACCACCACTTCACAGGTCCACACCTCTTCGGCCAGGGGCAGAGGGTTGAGAGTCGGCCGGCCGTTGGCAGTTTGAATCTGGCGAATGCCGGTGGCAACCTCGGCCCGGTTAACAATTTGCCCTACCGGACGCTGGCTAAATTCGAGCGGCTGACGCCAGTATTCGCTGGCACCACGAAAAGCAACCAGCAACAGGGTGCTGCTGATCAGGGCCATCATCATCAACCGAGGTCTGCGGGATCGCCGCCGCTTGCGCTTGGGATGGGGCTTTGATAGCACGGAACGATGGCGAGGGCGCTCTAGCATGGACAAGGGCGGCATACCTAGGGCATTGGTCGTCTGTGAGTGTAGCAACGAAATTGAGAAACGACGCACCCAAAACCGCAGCTCACCGAATCCTGAACCCGCAAGGCTCACAGAGTGTTTGCCAGCGGAGCGAATTCAAATCCTAGGGCTGACTATATGTAGACTCTTTTAATTCTCGAAGCAACCTAGAAATTTAGGCCATAATGAGCACGATCTCGTGCCTTTGGGCAATTTTGTCTCTAATTAATCTTTCACAATCTATGCAATTTCACCTTCGGCTACAGCGCAACCTGCTGCTTCCTCTGGCATTAACTACCCTGGCGCTAACTTCGCTGCCAGCCAAGGCGCAGACGACAGTTTATTCTCCTATTTCGCTACCGGCATCTCGAGAAGTTAACGATGCCCTGAGCAATAGCGACATCCCGACCGGTACCGGTGGGTTTGCCCGCGACTATACGGTCAATCTTGAGGCGGGGGACCAAGTGGCAGTTGATGTCACCTCTGAAGAGTTTGACACCCTGGTCATTTTGATGAACAAAGATGGCGTCACCGTGGGCGAAAACGATGACGGCCCGGACGGCACCACTAATTCGCTACTGTTTGCCCGCATTGGCGAGTCAGGCACCTACACAGTTCGGGTAAGCGCCTACGCTGGGCAAGGTGCCGGTAATTTTTACCTCAAGGTGGCCCGCCTGCGCGAGGTTCAGTAGAGAAGGGCAGTATTTTTTCCCAATAGCCTTGTCAGGGGTGACATCAGCTTGCTATCTTAATTGAGCGCTGAAATTTGCGCCCCTAGCCGGGATAGCTCAGTTGGTAGAGCAGAGGACTGAAAATCCTCTACTAAGTATACACCCTTTTAAGTAAAACTCCCATTCCGTAAGGCTTTGGGAGTTTTTTAATTTAAATTTACAAAGTCTTATCGGTATTCAGCAAGGCTTGTTTTTAAGAAAACTGACTTAAGACTGACATAAGGATTTTGGCTTATCCAAAGGAAAAGCACCCGGTTAAAGGTGCTTTTGTACTTAGATGGGTTGTATAATAGATTACTTAGCCTTTACCTGTGATTTGTTTATACTCAGTGTGTGTAATCTCAACTAAATCAGGGTGGCTAATCTCAGGGTAATTGTCTTTCCATTTGATAAAAGCCTTACCTGTCTCGCCATAGACAGATAGCGGAATGCTTCCATAAGAGTTACCTGAAATATGAAAGTAGCTTTCTTGAAAACCTAGTTCAGAGTAAAGAGCATTACACTCAGGTTCAGGACGTAAGGCTTTGATAGCCTCAGACAGTTCTTTACCTGCCTTTGACCTATTACTAGGTTTATAGTAGTTTTTTGAGTACTTGGACTCAGCCCAAGGCTTAGGAAGGGGTGATTCTGAGAATACCCCCGAAACTGTACTTGGGAACATTGGGTGATGATCCAATGCTACTTTGCACGTTTTAGGGTCTGCATACTTTTCAAGAAATGGTTTAACAACAGTTTCATCCCATTCTTTGTTTTCTTCCAAATAACCTAAAACAATATCTAGCAATTTTCCTTTTAATTCATAAATCATTTAATGAAATACCCCATGCCTAAGGTTACTTAGTTTTTTATGTGCTTCAAAATAAACGTTAGCCCAGTTAATTGAACTGACTGCGTAAGCAATAGCACTTTCTAGTAAATCAGTCCTACAAACATAAGCAGGTAGACTATCTATAATTTGAGAAGCACCCATCAAATCTTTTAGCCTTGGTTTTACAAAAGATTTACACTCTTCAACAGTAGGCGGTGTTTTGCTTTCCCAATTAAGATAGATTAAGTTAACAATTGATTCTTCAAAAGGATTCATAGTTTTAATCCCAAGCAATCCAATTACTGCTATCCATCAAGCCATTAATATTCACAGTCAAAAAGATAAAAGACTTATCACCTTCTACTTTTTTAATAACACTTCCTCTATTTTGTAAATGGGATAGCAAAGCTACCCTAAAATCAATGCCGTTATAAAAAACAAAGCCACTTTGTTCTACTGAAAACTTAGTTAGCATGGTTTTAATCCAATGGCGGATAAACCGCCATAACAGCAGCATCTAGTTCAGGGTCTTGACCGACTAAAGTATTAAGGTGATCAAGTGAAGGATTATAATTATCAAGCATCTCAAGCAACTTGATATAGATTTGATTAGGTTTAGCGTCTACAGATTGCATTTACAGTTTCCTCAGTAAGTGTAATTTTTCCAGTTTCAATATCGTTAACCATTAATTCAAGGTGCTGGTTCAAAGTTTGCATACCTTGAATAGTTTCAATAATTAGATTCCGTGTCTGTTGGTTCAATTGCAAAATTCCTACATGTTAAACAAAACCAAGATCTAGGGTAAAACCTACCTGCCCATAAAAGCTGATATTCTTCACCGCAATTACATCTAATATGCTTTTCCCTGTTATTTAATATTAGCCACATTTTTCATTTTTGGCAAGGTCTAACCACTCTCTAATTTCAAGCATTCGTCTAATTGATTTAGCCCAAAATTGAGCACGGTATTCAAGGTCTGGAAGCTTACCGTTGTTATCAACCCAAACCATATACCTAGCATCATATTCAATTGATAAGCTAGGGTCTGTGTAATTAACTCGTTTACTTGCATCTACCCATAGAGTAAGATCTGACACCTTTTGCTTTAAGCAAGATAAGTATTCTTGTTTATTCCTTAAACCTACATAAATATTGGATTCACTAAAGACAAGCTTAGCTAGTTTAGTTTTCTCAGGCGTATTAAATTCAAATATTAAACGTTCCCAATCCATACGCGCATTGTCTCTATCCTCATAGCATTCATCCTCTGAGGTATAGAGATACTTTTCTTTAAGTGTTGGATAGATAAACTTAAGCGCTGCTTTAGAGCTACTTTGAAAGGTTAGCTCAGTGCAATAATTACAGATTAACTCTGCAAAAGAGTCCTTGCCGTGTTTTGCTGAGCCTAGTATAAAAATAGATGGATACATTTAATCCTTAAATTAAAGGGCACCGTTAAGATGCCCTGTGTACTTAATGGTGCTAGGATCTTTTTTGAATCGGCATTAGAAGATGGATGTAATCACCCTCAACACCTGATTCGATAGGCTTAATTACAATCGGTGTAGTCGCTGAATTGCAATGCATACGCAAGTCTTCAGAACCTAGATTTTTAAGTGCTTCTAGAAAGTACTTACCATTTAGGCTTACTTCAAAATCAGCAGCACTACATTCTAGCCATTCCTGAGAGTCCCCATTCTCCCCCGCCTCAGCAGATACCACCAAGCTATCAGGGCTAAACGTAAGAGTGACTACATCATTCTTTTGAGCCGCCATCACCATCACAATGTCTAGCCGCTGAATCAACTCAGCACGATTCAAGGTAAAAGCATGAATAAAACTCTGAGGGATTAGCTGAGGGTAATTAGGATATTGACCTTCAATCAATCGGCTATGTAGTTCAGTGTTGCCAATCTGAAAACTAACCATTCGCTCATCAAGATTAACGCCAATTTCAGGCGTAATAGATGACCCTGCAAGTTTAAGGATAAGAGATAGGGTACTAGAAGGTACAGTAATAGAATCACCAGGGAAGGCATCTTCTAGAGTTGCTACAGATAGCCTGTGACCATCGGTGCTACCCGCCTTAGTACCATTCAAGTTAACGCCTGTAAGCGTTTGCTTGGTTTCTTCAGTGCTGGTGCTGAACAACACCTTAGGCATCGCTTTAATAAAATCATCAGTGCTGATAGTAGATGCTTGACCCTCAGCAATTTCAATTAGAGGGTATTCATCAGCAGGGTGAACAGCTACTTTAGATTTAGACTTACCCCGTTTAATGATGATGGAATGTCCATCATACTCAAGAGTCAAATCAGCGCCTTTAGGCTGTTTAGAAATGGTGTCTGCGAATAAACGAGCAGGAATACAAACAGCGTCTAAATTACCTTCAACGTCAATACGTTGTTTAATTCCAATTTGTTCATTGTAAGACGATACCTCTAGAACACCATCAACACACTTAAATAAAACATCAGCCAAAATAGGGCGACTTACTTTAACTGAAATTGCTTGAAGTGCATTAGATAGAACTTCAGACAACGTATCACGATTAATTGAAATTTCTTGCTTAGTTAAAACAGCAGTAGTCATTTAATTTAATCCTTTAATTATTTAGAAGTAGAACCTAGACCACCAACACGGCATTCTTTATAAGAACCGGGATCGTTGCTAGTCAACATAGCTAGTTGAATAATCCCTTGCCCAAAAGCATCGCCTGCTTTGAATGTGAATAGTTTATTATTAGACTCATTGCGTAGTTTTACAAAAATCTCACCTTCGTTATCGGAATTGTTGTAATAGTCTCCGTCAATCACTCCAACCGTATTTGCAACTCGCAGATACTTAAAACCTTGACCAGACCTAGGATAAAACCCTAACCATTCATTGCATGGGATATTTACACATTCACCATTAATCAAGACAGGCAATACAACGTCATCATCAAGTTTTACTTTAATTCCAGTTGGGAATTTAATATCTTCCCCTGGCATTAGTTGGAATCCAAAGTAAGAAAAGAAATCATACCCAACACTTTTAGGCGTTGCATGTTGAGGCAGTTTGATCAAGTCGTAGTGTTGACGAGGAGTTAAATCGTCGTCTAATAGACTAGGAAAAGCCTCAATAAAATCTTTCTCAAATTGGGCAAAGCTTACCTTTTCAAATTCCCGCATATTTCCTCTGTAGTGTGAAAGGGGGAATTTCACCCCCTTGTTTAATTGTAGTCTAGTATTAGACGTTATGCAACAGGAAATAGAGGGGCTACTTCTCTTTTAGCTTGCCATTCAGCAAAAGAGTAGACTTGGCCCATATCTTTCTGTAAGAGCATTGCGTGATATTGATTGAGCCAAAATACCCAGGTAGACAATCTGTTGAGGAACTTAGCCATTAGTACCATACGTTCAAACCTAACTAACCCTGATTCAGAATCTTTCTCTAAGTGGCTGTAGAAGTCAGATACTACCCGCACATCGTACATCCAAGAAACAAACCCAGTTTCAAGCTCTCTTACCTGAACTTGAAACTCTTCTACCTGTAAGCCATATTCAGTTGTCTGTCGAATAAAATCTGTAGCTGGGCGATTAGTTTCATTTTTAATCGCATCTTTCATTAACTTAATTTCAGACTCAATATCATTCAAGCAGGTTTCAGGAAATACTCTGTGATTGGTATTACCTTTATTAAAAGCGTAAGCTCCAATAGCAAAGTTATTTTCACAAAACCATTGCAAAAAGTATTTTGCTTTAGGATCGTTAACGGGCATTAGGTGGATGCAACGTTCAGCATAGATTCTTGCTTTCCATGCGTAGGTTTGTATAAGACAAGCGCTATCGCTTTTAGGTAGTTCTTCATCTCTTAGAATTTCACTAAACCCAATTTTGCGTTTGTGTGAACCTTCGCAATAACCGTTAGTGATTCTAGGTACAGGATTGGAATCAGAGTTAAACATAGATTTAGTTAAATAATAGAGGGGCTGTTACGCCCCTGTTTACGATTTACTTAGCTTTGACTGGGAAAAAACACTTATCACTATCACATCCCGATGGCCCTGCCGTATCTTCTACAGTAGTGTCATGCTTAAGCAATAAAGCGTAAAAATCATCGGATTTTCTACGGTTGACTACTTCAGTTAGTAACTGTTCATAGCGTTCTTTGCTAATCGGTTCAAACGGTAGCCTAGGCATAGTTTCGTTAGCATCAAACCTTGCCATCATAGCTGCTGAAATATAGCCTGTATCCTCTTGAATAGTTTGATAAAGAATATCAGCAAATTCTTCAATTTCAGATTCTCTATATTCAAGGGTAGCTGATGTGTTATGCGTGGTGTAATGATTTTGCACTTGCATGTAAAAATCAAATTGAGCTTTAACACTGAACTTAGAAGGATTAATTTGATCACAGCCTGGGTCATTTGCCCAAGACATCTCAAATGGAATTTCTACAAGCCATTCAGTACATCTAGGGTCAAAAGGATCATTTAGTAAATTACCGGCTTCATCTTTATTTGATTGAGAAGGTACTACTGGATACCCATAATCAATACAAGCGAGTGCTACAGGGTCATTTTTAGCAAATGTGATACGGCGGATATAACGCGATGACTTAGGAGGGTGCCAACCTGGGCTAGCACCTGTCAGAAGGCTTTTTGTACCTGCCGGTTGAACTGTCGTAAAGCGGTTAGGAATATTTAGACCGTTACGCTTACAGTACTCAGACACGCCTTGCTCTGCTGAATTTTTCCAAGTAGTTAAAGTAAACGCTTCTTTAGTTAAAAAAGCTTCAGCTTTTGCATGGTCACGGCTTCTACCACCTTGCCACCATTCAAGCCATTCAACACCAAACATAGTTACAAAAAAGTCAAATAGACCAGTAAAAGATACCCCTACAATAGGATCAATTTCTCTACTAAACCGATATTGTTCTTTAGTAAATTCGTGATGTAGTAAACTTGCAACTTCTAGTCCTGCAATGTAAAAAACATCTTTTTGTTCGTCCAGATCATTAGGGTCTAATTGATTAGCATGTACTTCAATTAGGTTGCAAAAGTAGTTACTGCCAATAATCTCTCCGCAAGGATTTAGACCATATCGGTGCATACGATGGTCTAGTTCATTTTCTTCAATGTATCCGTTATTTAGTTCAACTAAATACAACTCACCTTCTTTTTTATCCTGACAGTATCGAGTGATAAACTTTTTCTTTTTATGTGGCGTATTTAGAATGTCGTTATTAGCTCTAGCAATAGCTTCAGGTGCATACATAATTGCACCCTCAGCCGTATTAAATTGAATTTGTAAAGCCTCTAGAATATCCTCACGGGTAGGCTTAGTGTGCCAAACTCTTGTAAAGTTAGACATACGTAGGGCATCTTTGGCGCTATCAGCTTTCCAGTTCCCCTCAGAATCTTGAGTCCAAAGGTTTGTTTTAGCTAACCCTGCTTCAATATCTGTCTGAGAAAACTGTTGCATTTTAGCTGAGCGTCTTACGTTGCCTGCTACAGTACATTTAGCGGCTTCATTTACAAGCATAGAAACTTCAATAGGTTTTAATTGCCTACCAATTGCATTATTAGTAATTTCGACAACTCGCTTAAGCAGGGGAATAAACCCTACAGGATTACTTCTACCCCCAAAACCTTTAATTACTTTACCCGCTTCACGAATATTAGAAACATCTACGGTAACATTCCAAATATCAGAATCAGGATTTGCTGCAAGTTTTAACAATGCCACATAAGCATTAACCCAACCTTGACGGCTATCCCCCACTTCAATCAAAGCTTTTGTAGTTTTTACAGAAACTTTAGTGTTTTCTAAAGGCTGTAAAGTAATACCGTATTCACCTTTAATGGTGAGATTAATTTGGCTAGTAATAGGAGGTAATTCATTTACATTATCCAGTTCTAGAATTTCGCCTACACCAGAACCCATCATGAGAAATTCAAAATTATCCCCCATGTCGTCAAAAGTTTTAGTTCTAATGTTATTGCAGTTATAAAGTGAATAATAGTTTTCAGGTTGCTTAGAGAATTCAGTACCTAAACACCACATCGCCCTACCTGACGGGAAAAGCTTATTAGTTTCAAAATACAAACGAATTTTATGTTCTTCTTCTTTGGTAAAGTTTCCTAATTCAAATAGACCTGTGAGGACTCGATTTTTTACTTCACTTACTGATTCACGGGGAACCGCATCATGTTCCTTTCTAGCATACGTCCTATACACAACAGGCAAAGCTGTAGTTGCTGACGCTGGAAAATCAAATTTAGGCAACGTAGAACTAGCCGATTTAGCATCAGCATCATTAATGTATTTTTGCATTTCTACTTAAAGAGGTAAGATTACTTCAGTTTAACTTAATTGAAAATCTGAGAAATTGAGGGTTAAATAATCGATGTAAAGAACACATGCGTAACAATATTATTACGTTGAACAGTTCCTAAGTAACTCATGTGGTGTAACTTATCAACTTGTTCCCCTGTCATTACCAAACGAAATTTAACCGCTTTATTTTCAGTGTTAGGATTAACAGAAATCCATACTGATAATTCACTATGAAGGTCACTCCAGCCTACGTGTAGTTTTATATGACCATCAGGAATTTGTAAAATAGTTTCTGTATCAGTTAGCGCATATCTGTAAATAATCATTTCACTTTCCTTTAGTAATTAAGTTAGCTTTAACATCTACCCATTCTCTAGCAACCTCAAAAAATTGAGGTGAATGGAGGATAGCAGTACCTTCAAATTCAGGGCAGTAAGGGCCATCAACACCCTTAATAATTGCCCAAGGTACAATGAACTCCCAAGGGCATCGGTTGCGCCTGTAGGCTACCACAGGGATAAAACAAGACTTAGTTACTTGACCTAATGCTTGCTTCCACATTGCTAAAGTAGATAAGCTTTCATTACGCTTAAATTCAATTGCAAATGGAATAGCAATAGGACTATCTAAGTCATCGTCATATCTAATTGAACAGTCGTAACCTCCCTTACGAGTTTGGTCAGGATTACGAACTAAATAAAATCCAATTTGGTCATAGAAAGCAGACTTAAGTTCTGTCTCGCCGCGAGTTCCTTTGACTTTAGCGTTAACCATTATTACCAATACCCTAATTCATTAGCGGCACTTGAAATCATCGCTTTGAGGGCTTCTACTTCAGAAGTTACGTCTAATTCAGGATCACACAAAACTAGACTTTCCTTAACAGCAGACACACCATGAGATTCAATTAATTGTTTAATTGCTTTCTCACATTCAGTAACAGAATAAACAGATGGTGCTGACATTTAATTTCCTCCTTTGTATAATTGTACCCTAATATTAGATCCCTTGCCAATAGACAAAAGGATTTATTTAAGCTGCTGATTCAAGTAGAGATAGCTGATCTGAATTAGACGCTAGTTTTAGGTTTTTAACAGCAGCTTTGAAATAAGACTCTTTTAATTCAATACCTAGATATTTGCGGCCCATGCCTAAAGCTACATGACCACAAGACCCAACCCCGTTAAACGGGTCTAGAACTAAGTCACCGGGATTAGACCATAGTTGCAGACACCTACGAATAACATCTAATTGTAAAACGCACAAATGACGCTCATCGTTATTAGCTTTTGCGCTTTTAGCCTGTAGGGTGTCACTTTGATTAATGTCATGCCATGCTTTTTGCTCTGAACCTGACTGTAACACCAATAGCTGCGAAAATACTTCAAACTGTTCAGGAGTGAGAGTAGGAATAATTTCATCAAACTTAGTCATAATATCAGTCCATTGGCTGTTAGCGTATACTTGCCAACGGTTAATAGAATCCTTTGAATTATCACCTGTAGTATGCGGAACTTTAGAGCCATAGTATTCATCTAAAGTTCCTTCAACAGGCTCTTTGTTTTCACCAGGTTTCCTAAATGTGCTTAAGTCATCAGGAATACCAGCCCTAGACATAGTGCTATCTTTTTTAAGTTGTTTGTGAAGCAATCCTAGAGCTTTCGTGCGCTGCATCTGAACTACAGGATCTTTAGCAATCTCATGGCGAGAATGAAAAATAAATCCTAGTTCCTGATGCATTCTACGAATTTCACCAGGTAAGTCTTTAAGGCCGATATAGCCATCTTTTGTTTTACTGGTAGGTACGACCATAGAATGAACAGACAGCAACCTACCGGGCTTTAGAACTCGATATAGTTCTTTGGCAATAAATCGGTAATGCTCATAAAATTCAGCATCATTTTTACAATTCCCCAAGTCCCTGGGTGAGTTACTATAAACGAAAATTGAGATGAAAGGGATGGAAAAGCAACAGTAGTCTACAGAGCTATCAGGAAGTTTTTGTAATGCGTCTGCGCTATCTTGATTAATTAGTTTCCAGTTCTTACCTGAAGCAATACGGTTAGTCATTTTAGATCCTTAAGCTATTTAATGCTATACAGTGACTAAATCAGAAATATCAAATTTAACAGACTCATAAAAGTCTGATTCTTTTTGAGTAGCACCCATCAACCTGATAGATTCTTTTTGCATTTGAATAACCATTTGCTCAAGCATACTATCAGCCTCAACCCATTTACGCTTAATGTTGTTAATCACCATTCCTTCTTTTACATCGTGAATAACGTAAGCATTAACAGAATGAACTTGACCAAATCTATGCTGTCTACCAATGGCTTGATACAGTTCTTCAAAACTATCAGATAGTCCCACAAAAATCATATTGTGAGACTGTTGAAAGTTTAGACCCATTCCACAGATTGATGGTTTACTAACCAGCGCTTTAATGTGCCCATCTTGAAAACCAAGCATTGATTCTGTCTTATGCTTTTCTTTATCAGAACCTTTAACTTCAACAGCATCATTAATCAAGCTTTTTAGTAAGGCTGATTCGTCATTCAAACCACACCATACTAACCATTGCTCATCTGAGTTATTAACTAATTCAGCAGCAAGCTTACAACGTTCATCTATAGAACACTTTCTAATGTAGCGACGGTCTTGGATATTACCTGACGGCATCCAAAATAATTGACCATCTGGAGCCGGAACAACAATATCAGTGGTCTTGTAAGTAAGGTTTAGTTTTGGTAAATCGTAGCCATCAGCAGAGAATCCTAAATCTTGAGGCTTACGGAGCATTACAGCCCAAGCAGCAACCCATTCCCAAAATTTAGAAGCGCCATGCTTTTTAAGTCGCCACTTTGCGGTATCACCGCCATCGTGGGTAAAGAACTCAGCAAGCATTTCAACGTAAGACCGAATACCAATGAACTCAGCGTGATTGCCCAACTCCATATAATCGTTGGGTGCTGGCGTAGCTGAACAGGCCAATCTAAAAGGCATGTGCTTACACGCATCAATTAAAGCATTGCGGTACTTACCTGTTTGGTTTTTAAGAATACTAGATTCATCTAGAACAATGCCAACAAAATCGCTTAAATCAAATCGTTCTACTTTTTCGTAGTTGGTGATATTGATACCGTTAACAACGTCTTTAGGTTGTTCTACTAAAGTCACATCAATTCCAAACTTAATACCCTCTCGGATAGTTTGGTGAGATACTGCCAAAGGTGCAAGGATGATTACAGGCTTGTTAGTAGCCTTATGTACTTCATGCGCCCATGTCAACTGCTGTAGGCTTTTTCCTAACCCTACTCCTGCCCAAATACAGAATCTACCTTGACATAGCGCCCTAGTTACGATATGTCGCTGAAAATCAAATAGATGTTTGTTAAGTGAATTAGGATCTACGTCAATACCTGAGTAGATAGGCGTATAAGCTTTTGATTCAATAAATTCTTTATATGAGCGAGTACGCATTTATTCCCTCCAATATTCCCTAAGTATAGTTCAACTTTGTCTAACGTGCAACGGCTAACGCCTTAGATTTAGACATTTCAGTAATCTTTGCCCGTATCTCAGCGGGTAGAGCTAACCAAGTATCCTTAACTACTTCAAACGGCATGATTTCCTTAAACTCTGTAAGCTCCGCTAGGGTAGCCATACAGCCGCTAGAAGCAGCTTGATTAGCGGTAGCGGTTATAAGGGCTGACATAGCTTCAATGTCACCTAAAAGGGGCTGACAGTCTTCATGGTTATGCCATACACCCATGTTATCTAGATACGTCACAGTGTCTATGGTTCCATCAGCCAGTCTTAACGCTTTGCGGTCAATTATTTCAAAGGTATGGCAAAGCTTAGAATCTCTCATCCACTCAGCACGATTAAAGTAATCCATTTGTTTGATACCTGTTTAACGTTAGATAACTAGAAGCTAACCCATTCCCCTGCTGTTGTCGATGCTCCTACCTGTGAATAATCCTTATGGATAATAGGCTCAGTCTTAGTAACAACCTCCGGGAAGCCGGATGTAACAGAACTTGTGATATATGCGGGGTTGGGTACTAGGCTAGGGGGTCTATCTCTTGTATGGGGGCTAACATCTCTTCTGTACTGGCCATCAGGCCCAATGGCACTACTCCCATGAGACTGTACTATTCTCTCAACATGGATTTTGCCCTCTTGGGTGAAAACCATTTTCTTAGGTGAAACACCATTGAAATCCACTTGCTGCAAGGGTTTCTGGTTTTCATACGTATTTATACTAGGGTGAACATTTTCTTCACCGTACAAGGGGTTCGGTGAAATGTTCGGTGAAAAGCTAGAAGTATTGATATTACTAGCTTTATCTATGTACGGTCTATTCTCACTAACTCTAGGCATATCCATGTAATTAGAGGTTAAAGCGGATTCATTATGAGTTTCATTCTGAGACTGTGTACTACTCTCAGGTGTTTGGCTGAGTTTATATAGTCTCACCTTGGCATTGCTAGGCATTTTGGTCTTACTGACTATCTTTGCTGAGACAAGAAAATCTAAAACCTTGTAGAGGTACTTGTGACCCTTCTCAAGCCCTAGAAGGTTCGCTAGGTCAGTATGGGTTAACCCAGCGGGGCAAGTGGTGTAGTTGGCCTCTAGAACGTCTGTTACACGTTTACGCAATGTCTTCTCTTCCGACGATGCCGAAACATCACCATTATTTCTAAAGGTAGGTCTGTCGTATTCATCGTGAGTGTATTCAATGTTATATGACACGCTTGCGGATAGACGCCCACTTATAGTTAGAAGACGCTTAGGATCGTGAATATCATCAGATAGTCTTCCGTACTGCCAAAGAATATCTGGCTTAGATACGATAGAACCTGAACCCGCTGATTTATTGTTCAACTTAGATTCAGTTGACTTATTATTGTGGTGAATGATTAGGCTAGGTAAGCCAAAGGTATTCAACTTACTTTTCAAGTTGCCCAAAGGGACAGCAAACTGAGCATTATTCTCGTTAGCTGACTCACCCGCATTATTTCCGCTGATCGACCTTAAAGAATCAAAGATAATAAAATCTGGCTTATACGATGAAATCCAACCCTCAAGAATATCTAAGCGGTTAATATCCCAAGACAGTTCAACTCTTAGTAAATCATCGTCTAATACACAACTCTCATCAAATAAACCAATTGTATCTAGATTCTTCTTTAGAACGCTTGCATTTTCCTCTGTTTGAATAAGTAAAACTTTGCAGCGTTTAGTAGGCTTTTCACCTAAAAAAGGACGCTTATGTATTAGTGCTGTAAGTAGGTCATACACTAAGGTAGATTTACCATCCTTAGCGATAGCACTTAACATAATCATGGTGCTAGAGGGTACAAATCCAGGGATAAGCCACCCAATACCATCTTCTTCTAAATTACAAAACTCTTTTGCTGAAAAGCTTGTTTTTTGTAGAATACCTTCATCTTTTTGAATCCTCCTTAATATCTCTTCTATACGCTTTCGGGTAGTATTGTGCTTTTTTACTAGTTTGTCAAATAATACAAAATCTCTGTAGTCAACGTCTTTATGTTCATTGGCTTCTCTTACTTCCGCTATTAGCTCAGCAAAAGATACCTCATAATCATCTTTGGCTTTTTCACTTGGAACAAAACCATCTTCAATAGCTTTTACAGCAGACCATCCTTGCTGCTTTGCAAAATAGTTTAATGTTCCAATAGAAACACGCTTACCGGATACCCTTTCTTTGATGTACGGCCAAGTAATATCAAACTTTTCAGGGCTTTTATAGTTATCAGACCATGCTCTAACTGTATCCTCATCTACTCCAGCCGTATGAGCGGCGAATACACACTTAGACCAAGATTGCCAATCAAAAGTAGAAGGGTTGATATTTCTTAGGTAGTGCTTGGCCCATTCAACATCGTCCCATGATCCTCCTTTAGCTTTAGCCTCATGATTTAGCGTTGCTTTTTTAGCAAGGGTATCTAATTCAATTTCATCACATTTATCTGTTAAAAATTGAACTAGCCATTTAGGGGCGTCTGATACAGTATGGCCCTCAGGAGAAATGATCCATCTGTATGGTTCTTTAGTATCGGGATGATACGACGGTGGCAAGGTTGAGCAAGCGCCATTGTATCTAAAGCCTAGTTCCTCCCCTACGGTTGCCGTAACCCCATCGTATTCATCAACTGAAACGTTAGAGAAATTAACAGCGTCCATACGCTTTTGTAGATCTCTAGGCAATTGATATAGCAGTTGTGCTCTACCAGGCTTACCAGAAGTCCAACTAACTGTAGAAGTATATGGCCCTAATGCTGTAAGTACTCGTTTAGCTGACGGCCCATCGCAGTCAATGGCCAATAATCCACCACTTACCGACCCGGTTCTAATACCGTATCCATTCCACCATGCTTTCCACTTACCGCCTTTACTACTAGGTAGTTCATCACCATACATAAGGGATTCAGTCAGCCTATTTCTATCAATAGGCGCTTCAGTCTGCCACCCACTACGCATAGGTGCTTTATCAATTACAGGCGTCAGCGCCCAATCAGCAGGGATTATAGATAGACCTGAAATCAAAGAACCCCTTAGTTCAGAGCTGGTAGGAGTAAATGAGATGACATTATTTTGCTTGTTTGCCAGATTCATAGCTAGTTCATGTTAATTATTAAAAATCAAACTTCGTACCAACGGGCTTAAACTGTAAAACTTTGCCAGAGTCTTGGTATGCTGGCCTATGGTTTTGGGCATTGTTCAAGTAATTCTCTCTAGGCTTCAACTTCCTAGTTACTTCCTTTTCTTTATCATTTAGCTCTGATTCAGCAATACCGGGAAACAAGACATAAAGGTATATCTTTTTGTATCTCCATAGAAAGTATTGTTTTTTATCGTGAGTTTCCCATCGTTTCCTAATATTTATCGCTTTTCCTACATACACAATTTCCCCTAACTTTCGTCTAGGTAGGTGCGTTGTGATTACATATACACCTGAGCAGTCTGGTAAGGTTTTAGATTGTGTTCTTAGGCAGAACTGGGGAGATCCTTCTAAAGAAAATAATCTCTTAGACTCTGTCATCTCTTGACACCGTCAAGAAAATCAAGGTAAGCGGCTAGAGCATGGTTGACTACACTACTCAATGTCCCTCCCTCAGCTTCGGCCTTGTCCTCAAGGCGTTTACGGATACCAGGATTCACCCTAACGTTTAACGTAATCTTTGCCATATAATCATATATCCTCTATTGTGTATCTGAGTCTCAAGTGTAACACATATCCGTCTAATGTGCTATCATTAGTTTAACGTTAGACTGAATTAAATAAACACGGACTACTGCGACTCCTATATATATAGAGTAATTATGTTCCAAGGTTCGCTTTTACTTGAGGAAGATGTAGCCTTAGACGCCTGTGTTGTGTTTTACACAGACACTCGATGGGCTGAATGTTTGGAAGAATGGAAGACGGCTAGGGTATGGGGCTTAGATATTGAAACGTTTGGATTGGATGATCCTAGAGATGGTCTAAATCCTTGGAAAGGTTCTATCCGCCTCATTCAGGTAGGTTTACCATCTGGTCAATGCTTAGTCCTAGACTTGGGTGGTATCGATGGGTGCAAGACGCCTCAAGTTGTAATCGATGAATTTTTAAGTGTTCTAAAAACGCAATTAAAAAGCAGGCACCATTTAACCGTAGGGCAGAACCTTAAATTTGATTTACTATTTATTCTTTGTAAATACGGGTTTGAGGCTAGAGGCACTAGAGACACTATGCTTATGTCTCAACTTTATTGGGCAGGATTGAAGCAAATAAGGCATTCATTAAAGGAAATTGCTTCTAGGGTAGGGTTTGGGGAAGTTGATAAAACTGAACAAACCTCTGAATGGTGGGCACCTATTCTTACAAATAAACAGATTAACTATGCCTCTAAAGACGCATTGTTAGTAATTGATATTTTTTATAAGTTAGGGGAAATGTTGGTAAATGATGGATTAAAAGGAGATGGTTTGATTGAGTGTGAGGCTCTACCGGCATTCGTGATGATGGAGTATTATGGAATGCCTGTAGATATAAAACTGCTAAAGGAAAACATTAAAAAGTATCAAGATGCGGAGGCTATTGTGTTAGAGCCTTTTACTAAGCAATTCCCAAATGCTAGCGCTAGTTCTCCTAAGCAGCTTTTAACTACTCTTAGCGAGTATCTTAAAAAACCGCTTACTGGTACATCTGCTGATGACTTAGCACCCTATAAAAGTAATCCGCCTATTGCTGCTATTCTTTCATGGCGTAGTCTAACCACATTGCTAGATTATCAGCTAGGAATGCTTAAGTCTTACCATGATGGGGCTGTTAGAGGCATTTATAGACAGCAAGCCCCTAAGGGCTTTGGAAGATCGACGTGTGGGGGAGATAAGCGTTCAGGCAGGCTAGGGGTTAACCTACAGAATCCCCCTGCTAGAGTGCCTAAGGAATTAGAGGCTTTGGGGCTACCTCACCCTAGAAGTGCATTTAGAATACCCCCAAATGAAAATAAAAAGCTTCTATCTGGTGACTTAAGCTCTGCCCACAGCCGCCTAGCAACAGAGTACAGCGGCGATGAAACGCTTAAGGCTATCTATAACGATGGACTAGATATGCACGCCGCTACGGCATCTAAGCTAGCCCAGTTAAAGGGCAAAGGGTCTGATTGGACAATTGAAAATATTACAAAATGGCGTAAAGATAAAGACCATCCTAATTACAAAGAAGCTTCTCTTTTAAGGCAGGTTGCTAAGCCTACATTTTATGGCAGTCTCAACATGCAAGGTGGTAATACCCTAAAGACTACCGCTAAAACAGATGCGGGTATTGATATGACGGTTAAAGAGGCTAAAGACGCAATCAAAGCATGGCGAGAAACGTACAACGGACTTTATAAGTTTCAACTAAAAGCCATTGATGAAACCAATAAGAATACAGTTGTTATTGAGGGTAAAGAGTATGGAGTAGCTGTAGGCATGACTGGTAGAAGATTATTTATGCTTAAGATGCTATCAGATTTTAGACCCAATGACCCTCCAGCAGTAAAAGCGTCTGACTGTGTTTCATTCTTTTGGACTGGGGCTGAAGGTTCAGTTATTAAACTTGCAATGATTGGTTTTTTAATGGAGATTGATAAACATCCTGAATGGGAAGCTGTATTATCAAATGTCTGCCACGATGAATTGTGCGTAACGTCTAATGCTATACATGTATTAGACGTAGCTAAAGCTCTGCAAGCTAATATGCAGGCCGCTATGCAAAATTGGATTAAGTGTATACCCGTTGATGACATCAACGCTAACCCTGAGGATTTAATCATTAGTAGTTGGGCGGATCACTAATGGGCACTAAATATTCCTACGAATTTGTTAAAAATACTTTTGAAAGTGATGGGTACAGACTCCTTGATGTAGCCTACAAAAACAATGTTACCCCGCTAAATGTTGTATGCCCTAAAGGCCACAAAACCACAAGCACGATGGCTAACTTTCTAAAAGGTAAACGGTGTAAATATTGTGCTGGTATAGTTCAAGACGTTGACATGGTTAAGAATGCCTTTACCGCTGCTGGCTACACGATGCTGGAAGACTACGTAAAAGCTCACAGGAATATAAAAATTATATGCAACAAAGGGCACCATACAGAGATAACCTGGACAGTATTCCAGAGCGGTGGGCGTTGTCGGGTATGCGCGGGTACACAGCCACTCGACAAAGAAATAGTAAAAAAGTCTTTTGAATATTATGGATACGAACTTTTAGAGGACTATAAAAGATACCAAGACCCAATAAAATTTAGATGCCCTGAGGGCCATATACATCAAATTGCGTATAAGCATTGGGTTACGGGGTCTAGGTGTTATTTTTGTACTAAACATCTATCCCCTAATTTTGTAAAAAGCGAATTTGAAAAAGAATCTTATATACTACATGACACATACACTAGATCTAATGCAAAATTAAGGTTTACATGCCCTACAGGGCATAACAATTCAATGCCATGGGATTCATGGCAAAAAGGTCATAGATGTATATCCTGTAATCAAAATGGAGGATTTAACCCCAATAAACCAGCAACTCTATACTATATAAGGTTCACTGTCGAAGGTAAATCTTACTACAAAATAGGAATAACAAATAGAACAGTAGGAGAAAGGTTCAGTAGTGACCGCTTACAATACACAATAATTCATAGCAAAACCTATATTTTTGGAAGCATGGCTTATGAGGAAGAACAAGCAATCCTTAAAAAATACGCCAAATATAAATACAAAGGTCATCCAATATTAGACAGCGGTAACACAGAACTGTTTACTAGAGATGTACTTAAGCTGGATAGAGAGATAACCGCACCATCTAACGCCCAAGCTATGCTATACTAAATCAGTCGCGGTAAGAGATACGAGGGTCATTGTCTCGTGTCTCGGCAAATATTACCCGACCCAACCAAGACCTCCGATTCTCCGATAAAGGCTATGCGCCTAGTGATGAGTCGGGGGTTATTATTTATTTAAATCCGATAAAAACAAGTAAAACGTTGCGTAACTTGTGATTTTAGTCATATACTATTAACTGTAATAGTATGGAACTTTATGAGTAACTTTGGTAAACCGATTAGTGATATCCAGCGGGCATACTTATCCCGTGCAACGGATTACGTTAAGAACACCGTTTATGGTGGTATCGGCTATGGAAAGCTAGGCAAAGAGCTAACGGGCACAGGTGCAGACCTGAACCCGACTACTTTAATGAGATGGTTTAAGGCTTCAGATGCTATAGGTAAGCCTGCTGAAGAACTAGAAGGTTTCGTTAAGGTAGTGCCTAACCAAGCCAACCTTAAGGTATTGGCGCTAGCTCTACCTGAAGCGGCTGATGAAGAGAAAGAAAATATTGAAACTATTTATCTATCTACTTTAGAGAAAAGCGGTATTGATACTGAAGATTATACAGAATCATCTGAACTAGAACCTGAGCTTTCCCGTAAAGCTGGTTATGCTCTACCTATCAACCGTGATATGTTTGCTTACGTATTTGGTCTATCGTTAGCGGATTCTCGTAGATTCCCTGATCAAATTACTCATCTAGTCGAAAGGGTGGCAGACCTAGAAGACTTTCAACTTCAAACTGAATCTGATGTTAAAGACCTTAGAACTAATGTATCAGGACTGCGTGAAGCGTTTAACACGTTTCAAGAAAAGGTTAGTTCTGAGTTAGCAGGCATCTATACATCAGGTAACGTAGAAGTCACATCAGGGATATCACCGGACATTCTAAATCGTATTCAAACGTTAGAAGATTCCCTAGCAAGGCAGCATTTACAAAATAATTTAAATGGTAGTGTTGATTCGGGTGGTTCATCTGATTTAGGAAATGTATTGAGTAGTTTAATGTCTACTCAAAATGCTTTATTTGGTCGTTTACTTGAAGCGCTTACATCTACCAAACAGATTGAAGTACCCGCTTCTAAAGTTGAGGAACTTTATATCATGGTGGATCCCTTAGAGTCGGTTAGAAGGGTTATTACAGAGTCAGGTAAAACGTTAGCTGAGATTGCCGAGTTTTCAGGTATTCCTTTGGAAGATGTTGAAACGTTATTAAGTGGAGGATTTGATTCTATTTACAGCGATCCAACCTTGCCAATTAAAACAAGGTATAAAGCCGATAGAACGATTAACGCTTTGATTGAAGGGCTAAATGTTTTGTGTGATAGTGACCTTTCGAGAGAAGAGGTTATTCTAGCCTACACAAAAGCTCAGAGTGACGAATCAATTAAGATCCATCACCCTGAGCTTCAAACGGCTTAATTGCTCAAGCCTTAACTGAGTCCCAAAATGCCCTCTGTTGCCTAGCGTAACGGGGGGCATCTTTTAGAATCACCATATAGTCTGCTGGGATATCATCGACTAGCGCGGCTTGCTCAACTTTGATAGCCTGCTGGCTAAAATGAAACCCGGCAGGAATTAGCGACTGAGCCTTATCGAATAAATCCCAATTAGGTTTGTTGGGGTAGTGGTAGCCGTTGGCCTGCCACTTACCAGGGGCTTCGTCACAAGACTCTAGGATGCCTAACCGGGCAGAAGATATCTCAGTGTCCCAAGACTTAACTAGCTTGCCTGAGACATCCGATAGATTCCCCCTAGCAGACCCGTATGCATCCCAAGCAGCACCTAGGCATTGGTAAGTGCCTAGGTGCTTGCGGAAAAAGTACCTAATCTCAAAATCGTTCTGAGCCTTGAAATAAGACTCTGTAAGCTCACAATTTAATTTCTGAAAAGTAGGCATTATTTTAACTGGCTTGGTAGAACACCTTAACTGTCTAGCCGTATGGAAATAGCGACAATCCCCATTTAGATAGATATAGATATAGCTATATTCTAACTCAGGGTACTGACCTATAAAGGCTTCAAATATGGTGTTAACATACCGTTGGCTTTCTGCGTGAGTCGTAAAGTTACCCTTTGCAGAAACAACATGATTGTAGTGATTTAGTGATAGGACAGAGACAGAAGGAAAGCCTTTGATCTTTAGGTTTGCCATGTCCAGTTTTGGTGTGTTCTCGTAATTTACCCGACAGTGATACTCTTATACCGCTCTTCATGCTAAAAACATCCCAATTAAGGGCTTGATAAGTGAGTAATTCTACGTACTTAGATAAGTACGGATGCAAAACAGAAGCAGATTCACTTTTCACTTAATTCTTTTGATAGATGCCGTGCTTGACATTATAACCCGTGTAGCATCTAATACGCCATAAAGATTAGATAAAGGTTACGTGTATTTACTGATTGCGTTAGATGAGATTAGCGTTAAATTGTCGTTATACACAAAGTGATTAATAATCTTACATTGTGTAGCAATACTATTTAATGAGGAAATTATGCCTACTAAAAAGGATGAAATGCCGACTATTGGCAAAATGGATGTTTTGGGGTTTGATCCTGGTAACGCTTACGTTAAGTGGGTAGATGCTTATGGCAACGTAAAGCGTATGCCTTCTTACATCGGTGAGATTCAGGATGAACAGCAATATCAGGAAGAATTGAACAAGCCTGAGTCTGTAGTTATCACCTATGAAGGTCGGCGTTACGTTATTGGAGAACGGGCAAAGCAACTAAATTGCCCTCCTATGTTTAAGGAAGGTAAAAGCAATAAATCACACCTTATGGTTATGGCTGTGATTGCTCAAGTAGGGTTTCAAGTGCAGACCCCAGTAATCTCTAATTTGCGAGTGTTGGTAGAAGATCACCGTAATAAGAGTTGGGAAAAATTCAAAACTTTGCTAGATGGCCAAACCATTAAATTTCAATATCGGCAGGATTCATGGTCTGTACGGATAGACAAAGTTACTTTGATTCCTGAGGGGCTACCTCCTTATATGTGGGCAATCACAAACAACGCTTTTAAGTTCCCTAGCCGATCACAAGGCATTATTGACTTTGGTGGCGGGGCTATGACGGCTAGGCTTATCTCGCCAGGTGGCCGCATTAACTGGAAGCTTAGCCAGCATAAAAAAGGACTTAACGACCTTGCACGGGGTATTGCTTATCGTATTCAGCAGGATAATGGACTATCTGAAAGCCTAGATGAGGCTGTAATCATGACAGCAATAGAAGCGGGTCTAAAGTACCGCAAGGAAGGTTTTACTGCTGAGAACGATCCTAGTAATCCTTTTATGTATACGCATTCAGGCAATGATTACTATTTTCACGATATTTACGACCAAGAACGGTTGAAGTGGTTCAAAGCTTTAGGCCGCTATCTTCTCAAAGAAGTGTGGTTCGGTGAGCAGCTAGGCGAAGTGCTTCTAGTTGGAGGCGGTGCTTACCATGCTGAGGTTATGGAAGAGATGACAGAAGGTAGATTCTTCATTCCTAAGAGCAATGACTATCCTGACACGTTTGCTCAAGTAATCAATGCCCACGTTCTAGCTAACCCAACACTGTAATCTACCATGACTACCCCAGCAGATAAGTACAAGTTCACTAATGTTCGCTTCAATAGAACAAATGCTTTTGATACGAAAGCTCTAACTACGCTAGACAGCCTGTGTAAAGCGTCGGGTAAGAGTCAAACTTACATTATCAAAGAACTGCTAATTAGATACGGCAATGCCGCTATGAATACAGCAGTGTTTGACCTAACGGAAACAGGGTTAACAGCCCCTAACCAAAAACAATCTAATTCTACCCCTGTAACACCTCCTAGCTTTTCACTGGATGACGTTTTTGACGATAGGGAGGACTAATACTTTCTACACAACGCTACACAGACTAATACACACTTAATCTAGTATTGATTAATGATTGATTACATGTTGCTGCATATTTAATCAAACTGTAATTAGTCTGTGTAGATTATAATAGAAATAGGGTGATTTACTTAATTTTGTGATTCAAATCACATTTCCACAGTAAAAACTAGCAAATAAAGGACAAAAATCGTGGGATATCTTTACTTAGTTTGGGCAGAAAGTTCTAACGATTACGTCATTTTTAGGTCAGATGTTCCAGTTGCTGTTAGTAAGCCATTAGATTGGGATAGCCCTCACAAAAACACAGTAATAGCGTTCTCAATTGACGAGTACTATAACGGAATGTTTGTATTATTGCGAGATAGGCTAACCAGTCAGAATGAATACAATTCAAACTTTACAAAATGGTTTCAGGTGCATCCCTTGGAGATAGACATTACGCTAAACAGCTTTCAATACCACGTAGCTAAGACTGGGTATAGTTACTTAAATGCTAAGTTTAAGTACCCTCAAAAACCCGCTAATACCATCTAATATTAGTGGACATTAAACAGTATATTTGTTAAAATTAAACAAGGAGTGAATGGAAAATGTGAAAGGTTTTGAGGTGTGTTTGCCAAGTCAAAACTTGGCAGATTAAACAAACGCTAAACACCCTGCCAAAGCTTGCCAAGTGACAATTGCCAAAACAGGGTAAATCCGCCAAAGCCTTATGGCATAAGGGTTGACAAGTTTGGCAAGGGTGTGAAATCTGCCAAGTTACGCCAAAGAAAAAACCATTTGCCAAACGTTTGCCAATTTCATTTTGGCAACTAATTAACTAACAACAAAGGACTAAGTAATGAATATCAAAATGATGTTTTATGGGGCTATTGCCCTCGGTGTATTTGGCTCTATGGGTGGGCTTGGAGAAGTAGCCCAAGACACCCAAACCCAGGGTCAACTAAGTAGAGAAAGAAAGTCTTTGTCTACGCATGGTAGAGAGCAAGTAAAAGACTCTAGAGCCGCTTTAGAACTTGCTAAAACTTGCACGCCCGTAATCGATACAGCTACGGGTCTACCCTTTATTCTTGAACCTGGAATGAGGTTTACAAGACCTGTTACAGGAGAGGTAATTCTAAATGATGCTACTGTTTGTAGCGAGTTGGGTTGGATAGGAATTACTCAAGATGGTGTGGTTACAGAAGTTATTGTGATTGCAGCAGAACACAAACAACAATTTGCTGAAATCTTTGAAACAGTAAAAGCCGGCTCTATCTACGCACACAACGATAATCAACAAGGAAACTAACATGACTACTAAAAAAGGAAACGGGTCTATTGCTATCTGGGGCGGTGTGTTTTTTATCTGGGTTATTCTGGGTCTAATCTTTCTGCTTAATGTTCAACCTTGGGTAAGTGTTGCACGTTGGATTAGCGAAGACATTGTGAGTTTGCCGTTTGACAACTTTCTAATGTCTATCCCCGGTGTTAAACAGCTTGTAAGTTTTATCTGGAATAACCTTGTATCGATTATGGCTGTAGCCCTTATGGCTATCTGTCAGTTTTTTCAGATATTGGCGCTAGGGACTGAATCACCTGAAGCTGCGCGTATTATCGAAAAGATCTTCGCTAATCGAGTACGGGTAAATTCCTCAGATGAGAAGGAGGTAGCTAAGCGGCGATGGCTAGCCGGTTGCGCATACATCCTTGAAGCGCTTGTATGCTTCATCGAGTATCCGCCTTATGAAGGTGGTATTTCAGCAATCATTGCCGACTTTCCTCTACTGGAAGCCTATTATATCCAATATGGCGAGTTGGTTAAATTCTTTCTAACCATGCTCAGCTTTGAGGGGTTTATTTGGGTGATCCTGTTCTTTAGCACATCTAAGGGAAAAAGTACTAGTTACTCAGATTAAATAGGTTAGACTGTATAAAGGCATCCTTAATTGGATGCCTATCTAATATAAGGACTTAAGTACAATGACCATTCAAACATCAGGGGGAGCTGGTAAGTTGGCAAGCACCCTAGGATTAAACGATGAATATGCTTTAGGCGACGAACCCTTTTTTGTTGGCCACATGACACAACACCCCGGCCTAGTCGGCGTAATTGGTTGTGTAGTAGCTCCTATCATTTGCCTATCTGTAGCGCCTGCCTTTGCTTTGTCTATAGCGTTAGCGGGCATAAACGATTTTAAGTATGCAAGCCGTAAACAATCAAAGTCGGCAAAGAGATCTGCTATTACTGTAGAGGCTGAGGAAGTTATCGATACTCCTGAGACTGTAGAGGTAGCCCCGCCTGTGAGAGTTAAGCAAGAATCAAACCCTGAAGAATCTACAGGGCTTACAGATTATGAGCAAGTTAACCTAACTGAAAATGTAGAAGCTTTCTACAATGAGCCGTTAGCCCCTGATGAATGGGTAGAGCAAAATACCACAGTACCTAGCGTGGTAGACCAAATCATTCAGGCTAGGCAGGCTGAGATGCCAGTACAGCCGCAATCTACGGCTACCGTAATCAAAGACTATACACAAGAGGTTAGGTCTGCTCACAAAGCTAAAAAGCCTATCCCTGTTCAAATGGCAGAAACCTTAGAGTCTTTGCTGATTATTGGCAACCCTGGAGCAGGTAAGGGGATGCTGGTATCAAATGCTATCGCTCATGTTAAAGCGTTAAATCCAGGTATTAAAGTAGTCGGCATTGATCCCAAAAATGACCCTAAAGAAACTGGGTATTGGACAACCCATTTTGATAGAGTGCATCGTATCAGCCATGAGTCATTAGAAGACGCTGATTATATTAAGTGGTTCAAAGAGCGTATTCAAGAGTTTAAGGATACGCCAGAGGATATTTTGTATGTAATCGACGAATGGACTATTACATGCCGCAAGTTTCTGTCTACTGACAAAGCAGAATTTGCTAGCTTTATATCTTTTATGATCGGCGTATCATCTTCAGGGGATAGCCGACGTAAGTATGTATGGGGTGTGGGTCAGATTCCCCACAACGGCTCTATGGGAATGACAGGCGGGGATAGGGCCATCTTTAAGCCTATTGCCATTGTCTCTAAAAAGCGCAAAGACTTAGCTTCTCAATTTATCAATACTTCTTTTGTACCATCTCCTGAAGAGGGAATGAAAACACTTGAAGATTTAATGGATAAGTCAGAAGTTGACCGAGCTATTTTTTATAACGAATGGCAACCATTAGACCGGCTGCATAACTACTCAGGTTATGACCGTGATACTAGATCTTGGGTAAGTGAACCTCAAAATGTGACAACACCTTCTATCGCTACGGCTCAGCTATCCTTGCTTGACGCTGAAACACCTAAGGCTGCTACTCAATTAATGGATGCTCCTAGCCTAGATACTCTTTTAGGAGATATGGTAGACCTTGATTCCCTAATGGGTGAACCTGTGGATGACCCTGTTATCTGTACCGATTATATTGATGGTGTGATTAAGCAAGCGTTATCGTCACCTAAAAAAGAACATCAATGTCTAGGTGGGTTTTTGGAGCACCTTAAAAAGGTTGGGCACGGTAATACATTCAAAGCTTCTGATGTTACAGGTAGCTCAGCCTGGGCTACTAAATGGCTACGTGATGGTCTTCTACCGGACAGAAAAGTAGATTCAATCGCTAAGTACATAACAGCGGCTATGTCAATTGAATTGCTTACGGAAAATAACGAAGGCTACACAGTCACACTTCGCTAACATCCTGAAAATCGTCACTTGCTTTAACGTTCCTTTGCCCGTATAATATTAAACAAAAGTAGGACTAACTTAAATGAACGAAAATCTTCAACTATATCTAAGTCTGTTAAACACTCTTAACCGGGCTAAAACCCTATCGACTGAGCTACTTAACGCTACGCAAGATGCAGCGGTAAGGGATAGCTTTAATTTAATTAATGCATCTATTGAGGATTTAACTACGTCGCATACAGCCATGGAGCTTGTGGGCCGGTGAAACAATCAACCGCTTTGAGTTTAATAGCTGTTGTCAGTTTTACAGCAGGAGTAGGTTTTACAGTAGTTGAGCGCTTCGCTTATAGAGAATCGAATCTAAACAGGTTGCGTAATAATACTGACTTGGTTGAAATACAACCGGGCATATTCTGTACTAAGACAGCAGCTAATGACCTTCCTAAAGAACTACTGTTAAAAGGTGGGTTCTGTAATTCATACTTCAGCAATGTATCTTACTGGTTAGTTCCATGACTTATTCGGATGAAGGGAAAGAACGTTACGGTAAGGAATGGCCTAAGACCCGTAAGCAGGTTAATGGAATGCTTAGGCATCAATGTACCTTATGTGGTGCTGAGGCGCTTAACGTCCATCATGCCTACTATGGTAAGCGTGGTTTGTTTGGCCATACCCCTGAACCTGATTTAGAAGTACCTGGCTGGTCTGTATTCCCTTTATGCCTTAACCATCACAGCAGACATAAGGGTATGGCGCATCATCCCGACAACTATAAATGGAGTGATGCCCATTGGACTAATTCAAATACTCAAGATTACCTATTCAAGCTACGACTACATTTTTGGCTTAAATATTGTCTGTTAGGCTTAACAGAGGTGTTAGTAGGTTTTGTCTGTGTGTTCATACTCTGTAGATTATTTTTAGGACTTTTACAATGAAGCGCTTAATTAAATTAGAAGTGTTTTTAGACACCAAAGGTATAACGGTAGTTAAAGACGGTGAATCAATTCAAATATGTTCAGCGCACATACGCGATGCCTTTTTTAGCTGGTTACGTTTATTCAATGCCTTATTCAAAATCTCAAGGCAGTATGCAAATGCTGAAAGTAAGCGAAGTGCTATTGAGTTAAATCGATATAAGGTTTACTTTTCAGAATTACACGATGTAAATAAGAAAGCTCAATCCGGTTTATATGCATCCCTTAAGGGTGCATTCTCTGATTTAGAGTACTTGTATCGTATCTTTCTTAAGGATGCTAATAACGAATTGACTAAAATGAGAGAGTCAAACGGTAATGCTCAGATTGTGAAGGCTAAGCAACAATAATAGACATAACTGGGATTGTCGCGTCGTCAGGTTCAATTTTCAATTTAAGCAGTAGCTCACGATATGCGGAGTAAGCATCGTAACCGGGTGGGATTGTATACCCATCAGCGATTAAACCTTTATCCTGTGCAATCTGTTCTCTTAGCCAACTGATGATTTGAGAGGTGTTGCCGCTAAATTTAATTCCATCGTTAGCAGTAGATAAGGCTTGAGTGGAGTAGTTTTGTTCCTCTAGTAACGCAGAAACAAATAAAGGACGGTACTTAACCAATTCTCCTTTAGTAGCTGCTGAATCTTCAAGCTTATAACCTACCTCAGTTTCTTTATCCTCACCTACGTTATCGGTGAGTGTGACTACTCTATCAATACAGAGATTTAAGTTAGCGTAATTAAAGCGCATATGTTTTATTTTAATTTTAACGAATAGACCCTCTTGGAGAATCGCAAGGATATTCAGCAATAGTTTTAATGAAATCATCGTCAACCATAACAATGGAACCTACTTCACCCGCTTTCATATGAACAGGGGCATCTCTCACCCTATTTCTGCCAAAGTGATTTATTAGAACAACACACATATTGTGCTCAACACTCCAATGCTCATAATCTAAAACTGAATCAAAAGGGATTTCAGTAGGCCATACAGACAAGCCTGGGTTATTACCTGAATTTACATCAGCAGGATATCGGTTATTAATTAAATTAAATTCTTCTATTGGAGTAGCTAAGCTATCAAGCAGCATTAGTACTTCAGTGTTCTCAGCTTTCATTATTTGATTAAGATAGATGGGTAATCCTATAGCAGCAAGTATGCCTATGATTACCATTACTACCATCAACTCAATCAAAGTAAATCCTTTGTTCACAGAAGCACCCTTAGATTTACTTTAACTTTATCTAATGTGGTATGCATTTGATTTGAGTGAGTGTTAGAATAGATGAAATTAAAGGATTAAACCAATGACACCTCTTGAAAAAGCGTTATCGTGGTTCGACGAAAGATTATCAGATGATTCTACAGATAGCTCTGATGATTATATTGTTGTAAAAAGCCATAGCTACTCATTAGGATATGTAAAAGAGATTGAAGTGCTTAGACCCATTGTTACTGATCAAATCTGTTTGTATTTAGCAATGGAAGGTATACGCTTTACTAGAGCTAAGGATAATGTGACGCTTTATTTAACTAAAAAACAGGTTATCGGTTGACTACAAACTAAAATATATAAGGATTAAAGATGAAAATCAAATACGTTAAAAGCTGGCATACAGAAGAAAGAAATGAACTTTTATCAACTTACGTCGAAGGACAATTGCAAGGTAGCTATTATGACGGTGAACTAGAGCAATTAAAATCTACTGTTGAAAAGCTTAAAGAATTTAACGGTAGGTTGGTTGAACTTTTGATTTCTAAAGGTTTGATTGATGTTAGTGAATTAAAAGATTTGCTTGAAACCTACGATGAGATAAAGTCTATTACCGATTAACAATAATCCAAAGTACACCTATTAAAATAGCACCAAGCAGTGTAATTTCTAATACTCTGCTTTTAGGCGATTCCCGTATAGGTTTTATTACAGCCTCACTTAATTTATTAAATAAACCTGCACTAATCCCTCTAGGTAATGGGAATCTAATCTCAAATCGATTTAGGCTATATCTGTTATCTTCTCTAGCTTTACTCTGAGTATGGTCTGTATATTCAAATCCTAAATTCTGTTTACGGATAGCTGTTATCTCCCAATCCCAATCGCAATTATCGTAATTTTGCCCGTGACAATATAGAATTAATTTAAGGATAATGGCGTTAGCTTGATTATTATTACCTAAATAATAAAATGATGACAGATGAGAGCTAATCCTTACTGCGCCATCTTGTAACGTTCTCTCTGAGCTGAGAACCTGAATTCTGTGTGAAAGATTCCTAATACCCATACCCCCCAGGCTATCAAGAAAGACGTACAGGTACGGCTTACGCTTATCTTTGTCAATCCAAATGTAGCTGGTTAGCTGTGCGTCGTTTTGTAGATTTGTAATCGACTCTCTACTGACCCGTAAAAGCAGACCAGATTCGTATTCATGCTGAGAAATTATATCAAACCTAAATGGTTTTTTACTTTCCTGCCAACCCACAAAGTCTTTAATGAAGTCAAGTATTGAATTTAAGTTCATGGTAAGTTTAACCAACCTTCTATGTAACTTGCAGGAATCCCTATCCAACTGTTAGATGTGTCTGAAAAAATCTGCCATAACAGTTGATTTGAATCAGCGTGAACTCTACCGATTCGAGGGCCAAAGTATTGCGGGACTTTCGAGCATATCACTATATGTTTGTCAGGCATGGGACGATGTTCTGATGAAGAGAGCAGCATTCCTGCTGGGGGAATACTGCTCCACTTCAAATACTGACCGCTTCCGATTCTGCCCCATGATCGACCTGTGAACATATCCACTACATAGGTATTACGCCGCTCCCGGTGTCCTTCGATAACTTCCAAAGATGTGTCTCTTTCGCAGATCACCACTTTGTAATGGTCTGGTCTAAAAACTGAAATATCCCTAAGAAGTAACCATCTACAAGAATCTTCCAACCGTACCTCCTAATTAACAAAATGCCGTATTATACTACTTTATTCTATCTAATGTTAGAGGCTATTATACAGATAGGGCTAAGGGAAACTTTATAAACTTCCCTGAAAAGATGTTGGCTTACATCCTGCCCTTCAAAAATTAAGCCAACCTAACAAGCCTAAAGGTAATAATATGGAAAGATACCACTATACCTACTCCATTTCTTTTGCTGAAATTCCGCATATTTATTTTGGAGTCAGATCTTCAAAATGTCTTCCTGAAGAGGATGTTCGATATTTAGGAAGTCCTGTAAGACATAAACAGTATTGGAAAAAGCACACACCCATTAAATCTATTTTAGATGTTTATCTTACAAGAGAAAGTGCTGAAGTTGCTGAAAGATCTTTGATAGCAACCCAATGGGAGAAAGATAAATTGTTGAGCTTAAATGCTCGAATGGGTGTACTAAGTTGGAATACGTTGGGAATGAAGCCTTCGCAAAAACAGATGGAAGCTGTGAGAAATGCTCATTTGGGTAAGGTGCCTTCTCCTGAAACAAAACAAACTATACGGGAAAAGCTATCCAAGCCCTATTACTTGGTTTCGCCAGCCGGTGCAACATTTCAAGGCTTAAATCTTTTTCAGTTCTGCAAAGATAATAATCTGCACAATTCTTCGTGTTTCAATGTAATTAAAGGCAATGTATTACATTCTCAAGGCTGGACATCTTCTATTGATGCCCATCATGTGTACATGGAGTACTATGATTTAAGAGGCTTAAGTATTGATAAAAAAGCATGGAAGGTTCAATGGTGCAAAAACGGAAATCAATACAAATATTTCAAAAATAAATCTGATGCCCTCGCCTACCGAGATGAGCTTGAATTAAATAGCCATACTTTTATAATAAAGCCTAGAGGATGGAAAGCCCGCCTAGTCGCCATGCAAGCCGAATCAAAAGCCGCTTAACCGCTAATCTTTTTCACAATGCTGTCAATCAAAACCCCAACCTTATCATCTTGATTGGCAGCAATCGCAATGATCGCAACGCCATATGCAATCGGGAGAATTGGACTAGACCCAGAACTAGGCTTAACACTTATTCCCGTTCCTTTATCGTAGGCCAATGAGTATTGCACACTTAAACTCATCACTCCCAACACACCCAAAATTACCCAGCGAGAAAGACCAGTTAATTTCTTCTCTTTATCAACGTTAAGGACATTCAATCTATCAATAGCGGCATCTTGCTTTTTAATCAAAGCGCACACTTCAGCATCGGCTATATTATTTCTCTCCACAGACTCAAGTAATGAAGTAAGTTGACGTTTCACTTCAATTACATCAGTCTTAATTAATTCAAGTTCTTTATTTGAATTAAAGCTAAAAAATCTCATGGGTATTACGGAGTGTTTAATATTAGATTTAAGGTAGAATAGATTTATACTTTAATTTTATTAATAATGGACGATGTTATTTTTAGCGCTTATGGTGTTTTCCACGGCACTCTAAGCAAAAGCCCAGATATTGAGAATAAGTACAATCTGCACACCTACCCAGAAGGTTCAACAATAGAGCAAGGATGGAGATATTCGGTACGCAAAAAACTCAATTATAAAATTAAGCAAAAAGTAGACGTAGCTCCTTTAGAAGGTTTTTGGTGTGTTTATCCTCACTTTAAGGTAAAAACAAAACAGTTCCCCGATGGTGGCTCAAAAAAGATATTTGACCTTGGCTTCCAAATCGTCAAATACTATACAGAGAACAAGTTAGATCTAAAACATGGTGAATTTGTAGGCCAAGGCGCTCTAATGGGCATTAAGGCCGATAGGTTTAAGTTAGGTATTGGCCCTAACGAATCATCTTGGAGAGGCTTTAAGCCTTACCAGGTGCTAGTAGGCGGTGAGATTGACGGGTATCAAGGTGAGTTATGGAAGTGCATACTCAGCCTTGATAAGTATCGATTTAATTTAGAGAGAGGCGTTATGCTCGAAGAAAGCAGCCCTACTATTAGATTTAACTAAAGCATTGCATATTAGATAAATATTAGATAGAATGAGTGCAGTTATTAAAGGAATAAATGGATAGACCTACTAAGCTAGATTTGTATATGCGTACCAAGTTTAATCTTAGCGACGATTGGTATCACAGAATTATTGAGAGTACAAACAATGGCGTGTTGATTAAAGGGGAGTCTTGTAGATTGAAAACTAGAGGTAAAAATAAAGGGCAACCCTCATTTCCATCTAAAGAATCTGATTTAGATGTTTATTCCCTTAACGATGAAGAATATAAGGAAAGTTTTCAGTAACTATTATTAACGGTATTTATTATGCAACCAATTCAACTTTCACCAGAAAAGCAATTCATCCAGCGTAACCTTGAAATTAGCGTTGAAAAGATGAATGAAGCTCAAGCTAAAGAAATGTTGCTTAAAGTACATTACCTAATGCTCTGCAAAGACCAAGTAACCGTTAACGTTATGAAAAAAGAAACTTGGGGTAGCTTTAATGGAATCTTGTAGTGCTTGTGGTGTAACTAAGCAAGACAATTTATTTATTACTAGAATGGCTGAGCTAGGTTTAGCTAAATCTATGACATCTGAAGCCTTTTATTCTAAATGTTGTGTATACGCTAAACGTCCTGGGTGTATTAATAAAGTTAAATCTACAGCAACACCTAACGATTTTGACAATCACTGTAAAACGCTAGGATCTGATACAGAATCTTTTATGGGTATGGCTAAAGAACTGAGAGAACGATTAATTAATGAAGCTGCTTAGATACACACTAAAAACCCCTAAGACATCTTAGGGGTTTACTTTAGCTTGTTTTATTTTTAGGCTAGACCTTGAATAGTTTGATCTTTAATATTCACATTTAGGGATGTAACAGGGCCAAACTTGACTTTCTGAATAAACACTTTAAGAAACTGAATATCTTTTACTTTGGCAGTTTCGCCAGAGGCTAGAGTAACCGTGTCACCTACTGCGATATCGTTGATGGTCATTTGTTTAATTCCTCTGCGTATATTCAAATTATATACGCTAGAGAGTAGCATTAGGTAAAGGTAATATAAAGACCAACCGTACATCTATGAAGATAATCAACGCATTACCAATACTCTCAAAGTCTCAGCATTGCGCCTGTCGGCTTGATGTGCTTCACTCTCAAGCATTCTAGCCTTATCGTCAACCGTAGTTTTAAGCTCAACTAATTTAAATTGATACTCAACACCTCGCCGCTTTAGTTTCATTTTTATTAATTAAAAGGATAACTAAATTGTAGCGATTTATACGGTTTGATATTTGATGTTATAAGCCTCAGCCCATTGTTTAGCTTTAATTGCTGGTAGGGCGGGGCACCATAACCAACCTTGAGCAGCATCTACACCTAACCGCTTAACCACATCTAATTGCGCAGGAGATTCAATTCCTTCTGAAATTACTTTCAAATTCCTTGAATGGGCTACACCTACTAGAAGATGAACAATATCAGAATTATCAACTAAATTAGCGGCAAAAAGCTCTGATATTTTAACAGCACTTAAATACTTTTCAAGTCTAAGCAATCTTTCAAATGAACTAAAGCCGGTTAAAAAGTCGTCTAGGTGTGGTCTACTTCCTAGGTCTTTAAGGTTGGCTAAGCTTCTAATAATTGGTGCAAAGTCACCATAACTTGATTCAGTAATTTCTAAAACTAAAGCAGAATGGCTAAGCCCATTTTCAAATAGAATATCGTCTACAAACTTAGCAAAACCAGTCTTACCGATATGGGCAGTAGGAATATTGACGGCAATGTATAAATTCTCATCACAATTCCATTCCTTAGCCTGTTTAACAGCTTTTTTAAGTACATATCGGCTAAACTGACAAGCTAGCCAATCAAACTTTTCAATAAATGGGATGAACTTATCAGGGCTAAGTAATCCTAAATTATTGTGATTCCATCTAACTAAAGCTTCAAAGCCTATTACTTTATCTTCTTTTAAGCTAAGCACAGGCTGATAATAAAGCTCAAAATCCCCCCTCATTAAACCTAATTGAATTTCAATTAAAAGGTTAGTAGAGTGAATAAAAAGCATAAAAGGGACGTATTAAAACATACATCCCTTTAGTTTAACTTATTTAGTTTATTGAGATTTAATCTTTAATGTACGGCCCAACAATTACATTAAATTCTTTCTTTAACTTACCCCATTGAATTGAACTTAATTCATCTTTGTAAACTCTCCAATAATGTTGCTTACTGAAACCAGGAATAAAAGGTTCTAAATCACCCCCTAATTCTTGAACAAACTCTCTATCTTTATCAAGTAAATTGGATGCGTACCATTTAAGACAGTTGAATACTACTTCAGGATAAACAAACCTTTGACTAAATTCAATTGCTCTACATTTAAGACCTCTAGCGTAAAAGCTAGAATATCGTTTAATTTGAAAAGCTAACTCTGAATTTGAATTAAGTGCATTCCATAGTTGCTGCTTAAATTTCTGAGTATCCATCTAACTAAAAAAGGAAACTACTTTAATTTCAGCTTTAATGGGAATCTTTCGATTAGCCTGGTAGGTGGCTACGGCATCTGATAACCCTTTGTAGTAATCACTGCCATGCGCTGAATACTCTTCTACTTGGATAGAGTCTGATAAACCTTTAACAAAAGCCTTACGGCTTACTCTATCTACTGAAAGTTGAGAAATAGCGAAGTTCCAGCCAGCGTAATAGTTAGGAGATAACATTTTTAATTCCTTTATTATTCATGAGTCAAATTATTTAAGTAGACGCACCTTAAAAGCTATAGTGGGTCAGGGCAACGATTATCGGTAATCAGAACTGAATGCCCTAGGTCGGTTAGACTAACTTGAAAATCAACTAGGTCTACAACAGTTTTTACATCTGATTCATCGACAATCACACCTTTAACAACCTTACGTGTACTACCATGAATAACGTTAGACCAGCTAACAGCAGAACTAAGTAGTTCACAGATAATAGAAACAGTTTCACTAGTGAACATTTACCTTTCCTCTATCTACCCTTAAATAATAACGCACCCTATCTAATATTATATAAAGCTAAGGTAAAGAAACCCAAGCTTTATATGAACTTACGCACCTTTTGAATAGAAAATATTATCGCAGTGCTCAGGCATTACAAAAGCAGTAAACCGTTCTCCCATACCAGATTTGGGGCGATTTATACGGGCATAGAGAAAAGTAGGATTGGTAAACCCTATAGCCGTTGTATGCCTACCAGCAGACACAACGGCTTTAACTCCATCAGTTTGATAGTAGCCCCAAGTTTCACCACATCTACACGATTTTTTAGTTAAATCTAAATTGAATATATCGCCGCAATTAGAACAGTGTAGAAGTTTCATTGAGTCCTTTAATTTAATTGAGTCTCATTATATAACGTGATATACCTATCGACAACCCTTGAATGAATGTGTTGCATATTAGACAGAGTTAAGCTAGAATGTGCGCATGTGTATGGAAATTAAAAATGTCTAAAACTGATTACAGCTATGGTAGTGATGCACATATCAATTTAGCTATTGAGTGCATGACGATTCTTCTAGCAAATCATAAATATGATACTAGCCTTACTCCTATGGCACAAACAGATGCTCTAGCCGCTATGGCTTTTTGCATGGCTGAATCGATGCTTACTCAAATTAAAAGCCTGTAGGTATGCGTTTACCTAGACCACCCGACATCTATGTTTTAACTGAATCAGGTAAACATCCTGCTTTTATTCAAGGTGAATGGTCTGGTGGTCTTTTAGTTGCATTTACTCAAACTGGAGTGTTTTTGATTAATCCAATATCACTTAAATTAGTAACCTTTGCCGGGACTGAGCTAGATATAGAGATTGAACCTTGTCAAACTGAAATATGGGAAGTTTTTAATAATGCTTAAGTCTAAATTGATTGAACGCTTAAATAAAATTGATGGCGATTTTGAAGTAATGATTTTAGATGGATTTAATGGAGGTGGTTATCTAAGGGATATAAACTTAGGCCCATGTTTGACATCTATTGATAGTGATAATGTTGAAAACTGTGCAGATTGTGAAGGTCGTTTAGCTGAAATCGTTATCGAAATGGGCTACGGATGCTATTAATTAAGGTAGATTTGAAAAATGCCTAAGCAAACTGATTCAGATTACATCTGGGTAATGAATCAACTATGGATGCGCAGAATGTCCGATGGTAGGTATATTGAAAATGTAGATGCTTTTGATTCTGTTAATTTTGAAGTAACTAACCAAAAGGTATCGGATGGAACTTAAGTATATTCTCCGTAGTGTAATGGCTATTGCTCTAGTAGCCCTATTCATTCAAATGATTCTAGATTTGAAAGCAGGTAACAGTATTGACCTGTTAAGTCTAAGTATTTGGGCTGGAGGTGTAGTCTCTCTATTTTCTAAATCCTCTGATGAAAACGATGTAGAGAGTGATACCCAAGATTAAATCAACTTAAATTAAATCCTTTGTCTTTAACCCTGAGTAAAATACTTAGGGTTTTTTGTTGCACATTGGACAATCATTAGATACAATTAAATAGACGATACATTAAAGGACTATGCAAGACTGCTTAAATTTAATCCATAACCGAGGTTCAGTAGTTGATGTCCAATACATCTACTATCGGCTACCTTTAGCTGAACAAAAGCAAATTAAAACTAACTTGATGCAAACGAAAGCTGGTAGAGAGTTTCTTAAATATCTACCCTTAACTAAAGCTGAACAAACTACCCTATCAACTTATTAAAGTAATGCACACTAAAGCGACTAATAGACCCCTTCGCGAAGTATTCAATATCAAAGGATACAACCAAGAGAAAGCAGGTCTATACCTGCAATGGTATGAGTCCTTGCTAGAAGATAACAAAGCTATTTGGCCTAATACTGGCCGTTACACCTCCAGTGCTACCCCTGGCCCTCACGTAAGGCTATCAGGCTCTATCACAATCAAGCATGGTAACGATACTCTACACGCTGAGGAAGTTAATTACTTTCCTCATTCAAAATGTAAGGATGAGGTTGGTAAGTTGAAAGGTACTGACCAATTGAAATGTAAGATTGCTGAACTTAAAGCGGCAATTGAATGTAATCGGCAGAGAGTACGTTTTAATCAACGCGACATCAGCTATGAAGCTTACTCAAGTTGCCTTAATCTATTTCTAAATAAATATCGATACAGTCCAATCTGGTTTACCTCTCAAGATCCCCTACCTAATTAAATAAATGGATACTTACATTGTTAGATATAACGCTACCCCTTTAGGGGATAGTTACTACATCGTAAAAGGCAATGCATCATCATGGGCTAAATCTGGTAATCCAATCACTAACCCTGAATCAGTTAAGCATGTAGCATCCAGTGAAAAGGAACCCGTTACTCACTTACTGACTGATGTAGTTGTTAAAAGTGAAATGCCTTTAGGTTCTGTTGTTAGTGGAGTAGCCCCTGTTGAAATTATCAGCTTTACCGCTAAAGAAAATTGTGGTGTTGCTTATGTAATTGAAGTTATTAAGAAAAGCCTAACTCCACATCAAAAAGAATTGTTTTCTACATTGAACTGGGAATTTCAAAAAGATAGTTCAATGGACTCTAATCAGTTTGCTAGTAAAGTAATGCAGTTAGGGAAATAAATGGAAAACTTACAACAGTTAATTACACTCAAATCTCAATTAGAGGAACTTGAATCTAAATTTAAGTTTCAAAAAGAATTGGCACTTGATGAAGCTTTAGCTTTTAAGGCTGAGAATGATAAAGCTAAAATTCCTTTGGATGGTGGCAGTGTTACTATCAGGCTTAAGAACGTTAAACCTACGCCTGAAACTGATTCAGATTTAGATTCTATTAAACAAGATATTGATTCTGAGATTGAACGTATTCAATTGAGTAATGCTGCTGGTATTGATGCGGTTACTCAGCAGATTGAAGACTTACAAGCTCAACTTAATTTGTTAACTACCTCAAAGCGCCTTAAAGCGCTTCAAAAGGAATATGACAGTAGAGTAACTGAGATTACTGAGATAGTACCTGAATTGGCTGTGTCACTTAAATAAAAGGAGATTGAAAATGTTTGTAATTAAGCTTAAAGGTCAAACACTGGAAGTTGAAACGATTCATCCTCGTAGACTAAGAGATCTACTTGATGAAGGAGCTGAAATATATGACAAATCAAAGGACAGATACATTACAGTTCTTGATATGTATTAAATCAACTCCCTACCTCTGATCACAACAGAGGTTTTTTATTTAATCTATAATAAAACAATGACACCATCAAACCCAACTGATTTATTTTTAATTAATCATCAGTTCAAAACTAAACTGATGGTTGATACTGTTGCTCAGATAAAAGCAGGGCTTAAGTCTAATAAAATTAGATTAAGTGAAGGCGCTATACTAGATTTAGCTACCTGTATCTGGAATGATTCATTAGACCTTTTGCAACAGGGTAGAGAAATAGATGAGCCTACATTCATCATTGATGATGACGACGGTGAGATTGAAATAGGATAAGGGTAAAATTTACCCAAAAGTAATTTAACTAATGACACAAAACCAAAATTTAGCAGAAAATACTGACTTAGCATCTGACCTATCATTTTTGAATGGTAAAGGTCTTAATGCTAAGCAGATTCACGCTATTTTTTACTTAGCCAGTACTCCAGGGATTACTGATAAAGAGGTGGCTAAGCGTATTAATATGTCACAGCAAACGCTAGTCAAATGGCGTAGGTTGTCAGCATTTAAGGATGGTTTAGACGCTACCATTCTCTATCTTAAAAAGGTAGAACACGCTAAGGAAGTAGATTACATCAGAGAGTGTACCTACAAGCTTGGTAAGAGCCTGTGGGAGATTTCAGACTCAATGCACTCCCTCGCTAAGCAATGGCTTACTACTATTGATGTAGAAGATCTTAAGCCCCAAGAAATGCTTAAACTGATTGAGGTTTACGATAAGGTAAGCAGTTCAGCTTTAGAGAAAATGGATCATGCCTGGGGTATTGATACTCTCTTACAGAGTTTAGACGAAAAAGAATAATCTAGACATCTAGATTTAATACATCTTTTGTAAATAGTTCAGTGCTGCCAGATAAGAGTAAAGGTTCTCCTTTATATCTAAATTTTTCGTATTTATTTAAGATACTGCGTTCTTCCAACAATGCAAATTCTCTAGACATATACCTAGATTCCGATAGAACTCTAAAAGGTATATTTTCACGGTAAAACCTATCTTCGGCGTTTTTATGACTGGTGATACCTATTTTATACATCGGCCCCAATTTAGTGTCAAACCTAACGTAATAAACAGACGCAGGGGCTAGTGTAAAATTTGCACCAGAGCAAGTAGAGCATCTATTACCTTTTACCCAATTTGAAAGGTTAGGTTGGCATGTATGTCCTTTGGGACACTCTACTAACAGGGGTGTGTGTTCATTAATATATTCGGTTGATAGAAGCGTGTATCCATCCTCGGACTCTATAGTTTGTCTAACAAACTCATAGGAATGTTTGACGTTCTTTTTACAATATCCACAACCACTACCGCTCACAAAATGATCAACTCTAAGAGTTACTTCATGCTTAGATGGGCAAACTAAGTCTATAAATCTACGGCGGTTAAGACTAACCTCTTTTACGTATGTATACCCTCTATCCTCAGCTAATTGCTGTATATCACTAGCACTTGTCGTTCTAACTTTTATATATTTACACTTATTGCACGACACTTTAGATTTTATAAGCATTGTGGGCATTATGTCGTATCGGTGCCCACAATGGCATGTTACGTCAACTTTTCTAATAAGTTGGTTAGTACCTTGCTTTGAAACAATCCCATTAAAGGTTAAGCCATTCTCCTGACAAAACTCTTTAATCACATCTTCCGTATACTTCATTCAAGTATTTAATGCTATATAATAATTATATGACATTATACAGGCTATGCCCATAAATTAAAGGATTACCTATGCAAAATGAATCTAATGTTTGGCAACAATTAGGCAATGAAGCTGAGTTAAATAAACAGCTTATCGCTGATTTTTATAAAGCTGTGCAAGATGAATGGTGGCGTACTGACCCTGCCGGTTTAATGTGGATTTTCAGCTTAACTGAATGGCGGTTTAAGTGTGCTGCTATCTTACGTGGTGTAGCTGAAATGATTGATATTCCTTAAACTTAAAACCCCTCCAGTTATCTAGAGGGGTTTATTAATTGCGCCTTAGGGCGCTTAAAGTTAGATAAACTCAGGGGTTACAAACTTAGGCATTGTTGAGCGTTTGCCGTCGGTCATTAAAACAAAAGAAGCATCTTGCTGCATTAAAGATTTAGTTTGATTGCGCTTATGCGCCTGAATGGTAAAGGTTAGGAAACCAAAGGTGTTAGACACTGAAAGAATATCGTAGGTAGTCTTACCAATTCTTACTTTATTAGAAGTTTCGATTGAATTGGTTAGCTGCTGAGGAATGTTCATTTTTAAGTGTCCTTGCTGTATGTATCTATTATCTCTCACTCTATTTAACAATAGGCAAAGCTAACGTAAAGACATGCTCTGATTTAATAAAGTTAGTGTGAGGGGATTTAATTAAAAAGATTCAACGGCTACATCTTTAATAAAAATTCTAGCCTTAATTGAAGCAATATTATTCTTGATAGTTGGATTAGGGTTATTTTTTATAGTCCTTATTTGCGCATCCCTAGCGGTACTGGCTGATTCCCCATCATAGAATGTAGCAGCATCATTAAAGCATTGTACCCATTGGTTAGAGTCGTTTAAGTAAAGCCTATTCACACCTGGAAAAGTAGGATCATATATGACAACGTAGATTGGTTGTTTCATAGTGACACTTCACGTATATCTACTTCAAACCCTTTCTTTTCCATAATGGAAGAAAGACTTAGGGCAGACTGCATTGAATCTCTTGTTTGATCCATCTTGCGCCAATCTGGGTTATTCTGATTGCGTATCCATATTTCATAAACAATCTTTGTCATTTCACAATTTCCCAACTAACTTTTACACCACAACTCAATTTAATTTCTCTAGCCTTATCTTTAATTAAATTAAGGGTAACATCCTCACAATCAGATTCAGGTATTTCTGAAACAGTTTGAGAATTACCATGCTTAAATGTTACTTGCATTTAATTTAATCCTTATCCAATAGTTCATCTAACTGAGATTCAAGCTTAGCAATGTAATCATTAGCTAACTTTTGCTGATATACAGCAAGCCTTAAAATTTCAAGTGAATCTAAACCGTTTAAGTTGTAATTGTGAATACCAAATTTAGATTTCATTTACTTAAGTCCTTTTTAGTTGCAAAATAGCTATCAGTGAAAGCACAGGCCCATTCGTGTCTAGAACGCTTGATGTGAAAGGGAAAGGGTCTACCTGGTAGATTCACTTTAACAGGTAAAGACTTACCTTCAAGGGCATACTGCTTACCCAGTTCAGACATATAAGCTTCAGTAACTAAAAACTCATCTGAATGAGTAGCGTTATGGTTAAAGGATGCGTAAGCTGTTTTCATTTCCCTGTCCTGCTTGCTATACGACTATTATATAGCTTGTCGTCTAGCATTAGATAAAGTTAAGGTAAAGAAAAACCCCTAGTTTTTAGGCTAGAGGTGAAGTGTTTAGGGTTAGATGGGTTAATTAAACAAACCGTCTAAACACAGCTTTATGTCCAGGTATTAAAGTTCCTTTTAGAGAGTATGCTTCGTCTAACATAATCAATTCTTCAGGCTTACTACGGAATATTTCATTAACAATGTCATGATCTGAAACAGCGGCCAAGTAATCTTCTAAAGTTTGGTGTTCGGTATTAGTTAAAAACCTTGAATTAGCTGGAGCGTTGGGTTTTAGACTTGACTCAAGACTAGAACTCATAATTCCTTTCTCCTTCAGTACTTCTAAAGTATATCTAACATTAAATAAAGTTGACGTAAACTTAAGCGGTTGTTTTGTGAAGTTAATCCCAGCCTAACCATTCAACAGCTAACAGGTATTCACCTAAACCTATTTTAAGTTCACTCAATACCTGAGCATAGCTAGGCATATTTGATTTTGAACCATACTTAGATTTAATTTTGTCAGCAGTTTCTTTTACAGACATTTTAGTTAATTCCCTTTGTTATAAATAACGGTCACATCATCCGGTGCCTGAAGTTCTATGGCTTGAACTACCTCTTCTAAGTAGTAGTCTTTAGAAATACCAAAACAGCAAACGTTTGCATCAGAAGAAACAAGACTTGTAGGAAGTAATATGTCTGAGTTATCGGCCACAACTTTTTTAATATAGTCTTGCCCTATTTTTGTCAACCACTCTACTTTGATAATGTCTTCATTCCAATATGAAATAATCACTTCATTTTTCATCTTAGGTTTTACGTTGAGTATTATTTTAGGTTTAACATTCAGCTTCATCATTCTCCCTCAGTATAAGTATCAGAACACCATTCACAAAATTGAATGTGAACGTGACTAGGCATTTCGTAAGTATGAGTAGTAAAGACACCATCTCTAATAGGGTGATGTTCAATCAGACCTTTATCAACTAAGAAGTTTAAGGTTTGCTTAGGCCATACTTGAGAACCACCAAAAGCAATTGCACATAGGCAGTCAATTTGAGTTTGAGTTAGTGAATTGAAATCAAGTTTATCAGGCATAACATCCTTAAATTAAAGTTGATTGTAAGCGTTTACCGCTTCATTAATATCCTTAGTTCTAAGAACAATTACACCCTGAGACAGTAAAACATATTCAGAAATCAACCCTTTCTCACAGGTAGGAGTAACCCCGATAGCTAAAGACTTCCTTTCCTTACGGCTACTAGCAATTGAGTTAGAGTAATACCCTAGAATATCTTCTGTAGTAATTTGATGAGACATTCCAATTAATCCTTAGTTACAGTTACATCAAACTGTCGGCTATTGCTTCTGATTAAATTAAACAAAAGTTTACTGGCTGCTACTTTAGTTGAGCGAGTGAAAGATTTATCAACATTGCCAGTGTTGAGGTTGATTAATTTAAGTTGGTACATTTAGTTGTCCTTGGTGAAATCGATGTTTCAATTGATTCGGTATTATCAGACCATAAAACGCGATAGGTAAAAGTATTTTGAGCAGTTCTATTAATCTCTAAAACTTCACCTGTTAAAGTGTGTCCGTTTTCTACAATCTGATAAGTAAAACCGGGGTGAATAGTGGTAATCATTTAGTTATTTTCCTATACTCTTTTTAAGATGAAATAGACCTTCTTGTTTAGCGCTTTCAAATCTAGCAAAACCTGATTCAGTTTTAATAGTGTAAGCCTTACAACTAAGGGTATACCCAAAAGTACTACCAATAAAAGTGACGGCACTGTAAATAATTAACTCTAGGTCATTTTCTTCAATTGTCTCAATAATTTTGCGTTGCACACTCATATAATCAATCCCTTAACTACTCCCTCAGTATGCCTCAACTACCTTAATTAATCAAGCTACTTTGGCATACTTCATCGAATGGTTGTCTAATATTAGCCAGTCCTTACAAAGTGCATCCCCGCTTACCCAGTACCTACGCCCTAAGCCTTTGTAATCAGTAGGTGGCATACTCAGCAACCTAAGCGCACTACAGAAGCCTACAAGCCTTCCCCGCATCCTCTCAGGGTCAATAGCGGCCAACACGTACACATCAGGTACGTGAGCCAGGTTAGGAAACTCCTTAAGATCAGGGTGTTTCCAATACACTGTAGACTTTACATCTACAATCCATCCGTTTAATTTAAAATCAATTCCGTTATCACCTTGATAATGAAGATCAAAGTTAACAGGTAAATTGAATAATTCTCCGAATATACACTCACCCAATTTTCCGATTCGATGGGGACTTGGGTTTCTATAACTTGAACTAACAAAGCCTAATTTAAGTGAATCAACTTCATTCGCATACTCAGTACATTGCTCATCATATTTACTTAAATCAACCCAATTACAATGCATTTAATTTAATTAGCTAAAGATTCTGCTGTACGAAACTGATACCCGTTTAATCTAAGTTTATCTAATGCCTCTACTTTCGATAAGCCATGAATAAAAGCTAACGTTAGATTGTTACCGTAAAACAAATTACCCCTGTTAATATCAGGGGCGATAAATCCAACTAAACAACGGTCTTGGTAGACTAGAATTTGATTCATTAATACTCGTTTACATCTGGCTGAATTGAATCGTAGTAATCATCTACCATTTTATGAACCTTAGCTATAGGCATCGTATCGAGTAAAGAGATTAAATCTTCTAGGTAATGGCATAGATGTAGATTAACAACACCTATATCGGCAAAGCTTTTATCATCTTCTGTTAATCGTTCACTTATTGCATTAACAGCCTGAGATTTAAGTTCATTTAATTCTTTTTCAAACATTATCTCTCACCCATAAAAGTTATAAACAACTGTTCAGCGAATAAAGGCAGTGTTGCTCTTGTTTTGCATACCCCACCTGATGCCATTGAAAACCCTAACCACATAAATAAGCTGCTGAAAATGAATAAGGCTAGAATTATAATTCCGTCATCCCTGTCTTTACCGAACATTAGTTTGATTCCTTTTCATTAAAGTCTTGTTCAGTCATTAACGCATAATTTAGACCATTAGTTATAATTCCGTTTATGTCACAGTTCCAACTTGCACCTGTACGATTACGCTTAATTTTAATTTCAGATGGGCCTAGATCTACAATAGTAAGTACTCCCAATATTTCTCTAATCTCATAGATACGGCCTGATTTAAGCGGTGAATCTCTAGAAACTCCACCTAAAATTAAATCATCTTTATCGCCATTAGGGCGAATAGTGAAACGGGCAACTGATTTCATTAGTTTGATTCCTTATTCAAAATGTCTGCAATAGAATCACGCAACTTTTCAATTTGAATTACCTGGTCTGTTAACTGAGCGTTGATAAAATTAAGAGTTACTAAACGACCTTTATATATAGTTGGTTGTTTTTTAGTTTCTAAATTCTCAATAACTACTTCATCTTGATCTAAATCTATATCTAAAATCCTGGCTAAGAATCCACTTAGTAAACCATCATTCCCTTCACAAAAACAAACATCTCCAACCTTCAATCCATTAGCTAATTGCATTTCAATTTCCTTTAATTTGGCCTAGTATTTCAGATTCTAGTTTTCTACCTAAGCTAGAGTTTATTTCCCATATTTCGGCTATAGTGTAAGCTAAACTCAAACTCAGATTAATAGCGTGGTCTGCTTTGAAACTTGCTTTAATGTCTCTAGCTAGCGCAATCAATTTAAGTCTAAATATAACTTCAAGGCTTGTAGGATGTTTTTGAAATATACCTAGGTCAAACACCTCTACATTATTAGGGAATTCATACTGAGTAAATTTCCTACTGTCACTGGAATATGTAGTAGATTCTCCCTCAATTTGATAAATCAGTTGTGTCATTTTAATTTCCTCTAATAAAGTTCTAAAAGGGAAGGCGTCGGCTTACGCAAATAAGGATTTTTCTCTTCAAACTTAAGACAATTTGTAGCTAAACGAGTATGCCAGTGTTCAGAAGCGATAGCGGATTCAAATTGAGATTCAGTTAGTGAAGTGGGGAAGTCTAAAGCACAATCAATTGATTCATCTTCAAGGTCTTCGCGTGTAGCGTGGTAAAACTTGTAAGCGCAATGTCGGCAGTCATGGCAAGATTTCATTCACTTAATTCCTTTCATAATATTTACCTTGCAGAGCTACCCATAGTTTTTCTTGGGTTTCTATAGCGTGTTTAGGAGAATCAACAGTTGTATTAATTTCTACTTGATCACTGCCTAACAATTCAGAATCAAAGTGAGAACTTAAACTAAAACTTGCTTTATTTGGATTAGGGTAATCTGAGATGCTTGAGAAGTCATAAACGTAAACAGTGACAAAGTATTTAGTACCTTGTGAATCTCTGATTATCTTTTGCAGACCAAACGCAGCATGTTTACTGGATACTCCGTTTGTTGGGAATTTCTTAAACCCAGCTTCTAAAAATGGTTGAATAGCATCTTCTAGCATTTTCTTAACCTTTTTTATTTACATTTTGGTAAGAACCTATGCAAGATGAAATACCTAAAGTAGTCTGTAGATTTGGATTACTTAACCTGACTAGATAACCAGGATTTATACCCATTTCAGCAGCTTTACCTACGGCTTCAGGCAGAGAAGAAATAAATCCAATTGTTTCATAATCTTTAACAAAGGCAAACCAGTTATTCTTATCTGTCTTATCGTCAATTACTAGAGTAGGCATATCAGTTTTAAATTCAGGCATTTAAGTATTTCCTCTTTACTCCCTCCATTATCGCAAATGTAAACCAAACATGCAATAGCGTTAGATGAAGATTAGACAAATAAAAACCCTTAGTTTGTGGCTAAGGGTTGAATGTTGATTTACCGGATACGAGTAACAATTAAGTATCCATATTCAAAATCAGACATGATAGATTGACCTAGTTTTGCATTCTGCCCAAAAGCATTAATTTCATATTTTTTGACATAGGTGTAACTCGTATTGTTTACCCAGTGATACAACTGTTTAGGGGTGACTTCTTTTATTTCTTGTCTATGCTCGCTTTGTTCATAAATTAAAAATTCCATGTTAATCCTTTTCTTTAATTAGAGAAACGTTAATGCCTCTAGAACAGCTTTAAGCCTTAAAGATACACTGTAGTCTTAAAATGCTTAAGGTATGTTCTAGAGGCTTACAGGCTGTGCTGGTTACTTATTCAGGTTGAGGCTTATTCAGTTTAGATTTAACAGTACGTGTAAGTTTAACGGCTTCAATAGCTGCATTGCCAATTGCTTTACCCGTAGCATCATAACGTTGCTCAGCAGCTTCACTAAAGAAAGCTTGTTTATAAGCGTTAAACGCTTGCTTACTTAGCGAAGTGGTAACGTCAATAGCATCGTGAATCGTATATTGCTTATCGTTTTCCATTTAATTGAATCCTAATGTACATGTTGAGTGTAGCAGATGTTTGTTTAATGTGCAATGGGGTAAACGTAATTAATTAAACTATTAAGGCTTACCCTCCTTTATCCATTTAACCCATTGCTGAGCGGCGTAGTGCATAGTAGCGTCATTAGGTATTTTATTTTTAGCTTGCGCGTACTCTAAAGCTTTTACACCACGATTAAATAAATCCATTAAGTCATACTTAACCCCTTCTTTTTCAGCATAAGCTTTTAGCAGAGCATTAAATTTATGACCAAATGCTAAAAGGTCGCTATACGGTATGTAGTCGTTTGGCATAATTGAATATCCTTTAATCTATTTAATTTAACTTGTAATAGGGCTTAAGACAACCAACCTTTATCCTTGCAGTATTGAGTAAGTGATTCATCCGTCACTGATACACATAGTCGAGTAGCACAAGCAGCCATTACATGCCCAAAGTTGTTATGCACTTCAGGTCTAATTGAACACAAGGCCCAAGCACAGAAGATTTGAGCGCATAGCTCACGTTCTGGTAGAGATTGAATCAAACTAGTGTTTTGAAAAATTGCAGGCCATTGCTTATTAGCTAAATCATTCATGGTGCTGTTCATAGGGTTAAATCCTGTAAAATAAATTAATACTTTCAAGCCCTAAAGTTCGACTACTAAACCATTAAGTATTATTTTAACTGGCTACGTAGCTTTTGATAGCTTTTTGCACATCGTAGTATCGAAGTATTTTTTCAATCACAGCATCTAATCCTTCTACAATGCCAATGTCGTTAGCCATCTGAAACTTTAACTCTGATAGTTCTATCAAAGCTGCTAGTCTACGACCTGTAGCAGATGTAGCTAAATTACCAATTACATAACAATTATGCGTCATTACAGCTTGATAAAAAAGTTTGTCGCGTTTCATCCGTATGTCCTCTGTCTCACCACCCTTTTAATATACCTCACTCTGTCTAACGTTACATAAACTTAGCGTAAAGTTAAACAGTAGTTGTGTAAAGCCTGTAACTGAGTACATTTACCTATTTAATCATTTGTAAGCTGAGAGGTGAGTCTAAGGGCTTGTGAGAGCTAGATTGTAAGGGATACTAGCATAGCCGCTTTAGTTAACCCACATGCTTACATGGCGCTTAAATGAAGTGATGGCGAGACATCGCATTAGTAACAAGCTTTTAGCTGAGAAGTTGCAGAGGCATGAGACATCTATTAGTAGAATGAGAACCGCTGATGAGATGCCTAGATTCTCTGGTGCTGAACTATCAGCCTTATGTGATGCCTTGTCGGCTATAGCAGGAGTGAGAATAGGGCCATCTGATTTGTTGGAAGGTTAATTGATGGTGTTTACACGCTGAGTATATTTACTTAATTGATTAAGCTTATCCAGTGATTGAGTAGAAATGCTTAGGGTGTACCTCTAATCCAAGTGGACAACGCATAAACCTTTACCTAGTTATATATTTAACACTGGTAAAGATTTTAATTTATAAAACGGAGTGAGATAAATATATAGAGGCTTAAAGTTATATGGCTTGTCCACTTCAAATTTTATTTGGCGTTGCCCATTAGACAAAAAATACCACGGCTTGCTCAAAAGCAAAAAACCGTGGTATATTAGATATAGTTGTTCAATACCGTCATGATAACATACCTGCCTGATAAATACAAAGATCACCAACCACTATTAGACGATGAAGTAACAAGGGACTGGCTTAACCCTGATATAGGTCAGCCTTCACTACACCCTTTAACCCTTTATCCAGTGGATGCCTACGGTGGTAGGGTCATGCGTGAAAGGTTCTATATCAGTAAAAAGACTGGTGAGATTAAAAGCCGTAAGAGTCAGGTACGGTATACCTCTCAGTATCAAGTACCCAACCTAGACCAAGACTTTGAGCTTTATCTACATGGCTTAGGGGCTGAGCTACTAGCAGACCCTAACAGCATTGTAAGCAAGACCACTAAAGACCCTAGAAAGGTGACGGCTCCTAGGAGAGGGATTCAATCACACTTGGCATATATCGGGCATGTAATCTACTGCTTAATGGATAAGGTCAAGGCTATTGAATGGGTAGGCCATGCTCAATCAAAAAGTGGATACGCCATCGACTACACTCTACTGCCTGAGATGCTAGAAGTAGACTGGCAGCAGGTAAGCCTTGAGCAGTCGGCTAAGTTTGTTAAAAAGTCTTGTGGTGATACTGCCTACACAGGTGTAGACTATATGCGCTTTGTGCGTAACAACCTAGCCGCTCTAGGTTGCTTTGATGTTGACGCATCCTATGTAGATGGCAGACGTTACGCGACAAACCTCAGTAAATTTAAAATTAACCGCTTACTGCATGTGTATGAGTACCTTGAACATTGCTTTCTAAGTAAAGCTGATGGGTACTTTACAACTCAACAGCCTACGCTAGCAGACCTACCAGGGCATAAAAACTTTCTAACCGTACTAGCTCATGAGTTCTTTCTAGGGCGTGCTCCTAGACGGTCTGGTAAGGGTTCTGAGTCTGAGTCTGGCAAGTGTCCGATTGAGGAAATGATTGTCGCTGAGAAGGTGCAAGCTAAGAAAGCATCTTTCAGTATCGGTACTGCTGTGCAGTCTGTTGTAGATGCTTCTATCAAAACCCTTAGTCAATTACGCCGATGCGCTATTAAAGCGTGGGAAGCTATTGGAGGTACTATCATCCCTAAAGATAGTTTTAATCGCCCTATAGAAGGTCTAGCCCGTTCAATTGATTGGGTTATCACTTGGTTTCAGTCCGGGGCATCTGTCGTTACGTATTACCCACCTGACGTCAGCTACATTAACGAATCTGAGTTAGTAGAGATTGATGGTGAGCTACTGCTAATCACTGATGAGGATATTCAATTCTCTTCCATCTATTACCAACCTTATTTAGATGAAATTGAATATAAAGAAATTGAGGATAGAGAGTTAGTTGCTGTATAATGTTAGGTAGTATTGAGGAATTGAAAATGAAAGAAGTTTATATAGCAATAGGTGAAGTTCTGTGTGCTTATAAACAAAGAAGTTTATTGAGGGCTAATGCTAAGGGCATACACGCTCATTTAGAGATGGCTAAAAAGAATGTAGATGCTTATGGGATGTATGCTGATTGTGGCGATAGTTATAAATCAGAGTATACAGCCGTAAAAGCTCAGTTTGATCTAATAGTTCAATTGAAAATATCTTCTGAAAAACATTGTAAAAAACTAAGGCTTGAATTTGCAGAGAAGTATCCTGATTATTTGAATGTATTATTAGAGAAATTAAAATGACCGAATCAGAAGCTCACGCTATTCTAAGTACCCTTGGCCCTTGGAATGTATCTATTTCACAGGGATTAAACACGCTTAAATTTGAGAAGGATCACGGTGCTGTTTTGCTACAGAATTTGAATAAAAAAGAATTTAGTTTTAAGGAGAGTTGAGAATGAACAATCCTAAATTCTCAATCAACACTTACGATTCAGACGGTGACATTGTAACCGAAGGTATTTTTCTACACTTTGGAGATACTTCGATTAAAATAGCGACAGACATCGAAGGGTATGATGCTTTTATTGAGCATCTACAAAAGGTTAGGGGTGAATTGGTAGAGAGTTACCTTAATCAGTGATTAGCCGCCTTAAAGCGGCTGCTGGTGACTTTAGAATTAATTAAAAGGATTACCAATGTCTGAATTACTAAGAAAAGATTTTATTGATTTAGGATACACCGCATTTGCCGATGTGAAAGAACATAGCGTTGGTTACTATATTTTCGCGTCTGTTGAATCTTATTCGGAGAATAACACCAAAACAATTGAATTACTAAACTCATCTAACGAAACTATGCCTTACTTTGACTTAGGTGAGTGTTTAGCAAAAGGTGCTGTAAAGTGGGATGGTTGCTCTGATTGGGATATGTCACCCCAAGATATAATGCTTCATTTTTGTAGTAGACACGCTATTTTAGATTTAGCTCAAGTAATGGTTAATTGCTTTGATTGGACTGCTGAGTTACTTACTAATTTTATTGGGGATTAATAAAATGATTGAAACTATGGATGATTGTCTAGGAACTTGGCATTTTGAGACAGACGGTAAAACTGTTTCAATTGAACTTAAGTTCAAAGGTACTGTGTCTTATGAGTTTGCAGTTGATACTTTGAAATGTGCTATTGAGAAAAAAGATAAAGCTGTTAGTTATGGTGATGCTATTAGCCTTGATATGTTGATAGCTGGATTGAAAAAGGAAACTATTAATGACTTGGGTAACGTTTTGAAGAAAGCTAAAATGTAAATAGTCCTCCTTTGTATGGACACGACAAACGAATTAAACTAAACCACTATTCAGCGCCAGCAAGCTTTATTGAGTAGTGGTTTTTTATTGGCATTAAAAACCCCGCCTTAAGCGGGGTGAGTAGGTAAGGTTGATTTGAGTTTAAGCGATAGCGCTTAGTTTAAGTTTAGTAGCCATACGATAAACACCGTTAGGCTGAGATTCGATATGTCGAACAATGTCCCAAGCTTCAGGTAGGCTATGACCACGGTTGACTAGAAACCGAGCATAGTCAACTTTAACCTTCTCACGCGCTGCTTTATCACGTTGTTCTGATTCAGTTAAACCCTCAGCATTAACTTTAGAACGGATATCATTAAAACGCTTTTTAGCTTTGCTTTTAGCGTTAGTAGCGCAAGTAGTACCGAAAAAAACAAATTGATCGCCACCGTCACCTTGCCAGTCTTGAGTAGTTTCAAAAACTACAGTACGCTTTAGATTGGTTTTACCGCAACAGGAGCAAGTATCAACTTCATCAGTAACGCCGATTTGAGTAGCTAGGGAAGTGAAGAGATTCATTTGCTTTCCTTGGTTGCTTATATCCCTATTATGACATTACCTATCTAGTATTAGGTAAAGTTAATATGTTGAGTTAGCCATGTTCTGTAAAGCCTGACAAAATAAAAACCCCTAGTGATCACCAGGGGTTTTAACTATCAGTCTTTAGCCTGTTTGAACTTTTGCCAGTGAATCAAATAATCTGGCCGCTTAAGCGGATTTACCGTAGCATCTGTACGCTTTTTAATCGGCCTAGGTACAATACTCGTATTTTTATCTGTCATCTGTTTAACTCCAATGTTTAGTTGATATTAGGCGTATGGTCTGAGCATAATATGATTGTTGTCAATCATATTGTTTACTGCATCCATTAGCTGATTAAGGTTAACATTGAACGTTATACGCTTATTTCCTAGATTAGCGGCCTCATACCCTAGAAGCTTCCACTTACCGCCAGATTGCTCATAGCATGGGCCAACTACTACGGGATAGCCTGCAAGTTGACGGTTTAGTTTATTAATCTTTGCTTCAGGATGGTTAATCATTTGCTTTCCTTGTTTCTATATGTCTATTATGCCTTACTTCATTGCACGTTAGGCAAAGTTAATGTATTGAACACCCTTAATTAAATAAAGTTGAGACAAAGAAAACCCCTAGACAAAAGCCTAGGGGTTTTTAATTAAAGCGAAGCGCTTAAAAGTAAAACTTGTTTTGAAACAACCAGTCAAGTATTTGCTGAATCATTGACAAAGGTAGATTGTGATTGTCTACATTGTTTAATTCATCAGGTGAGTAGATATCAGCGTTTGATGCGATACGCCATAGGCAATCAGATTGAGCCGGGATGTTAGTAGTCCCGTAATAAAGATTCAACTGTCTCTGAATATAGTTAGTGTCCATTTTAATTATTTTGGGTAAAAGTGATTAACTTTTCAGATGGGATTTGGGCAAGTATTTCATTTAACGTTGGATGAATACCTGTCTCTAGTTCTTCTTGTAGCAAACGTTTAGATGCGAACTCATGGCTGTAAACAGGTCTGCCAATTAAGTTTTCAAAGTATTTATGGAATAACCCAAAAGGCATACATAGTTTATCTTGATGGAATTGCAAAAAAGCTGCTTGCTCATGTGTAAAGTCTTCCCACCAACTAGATTCAAACAAGTCAATGCATGTTTCTTGGTCTGGTTGTCCAGTCATAATAATGACTATTTGATCTTTTGTGTATGGCATTTTACCTAGTCCTTTAATTACTCCATTGAATAATAAATGCACCCTTAGCAATCTAGCGAATGAGTTCTTTTTCTAGGCTTCTCTTTTCAGCCATTATTCGCCTAGCTTCGTCAAGTAATTCATTATCAATAGCCTGTGCATATTGATCAATAAGCTTCCTTATCTTTTGCATGATAGCGTCATTGTGTTGAACTATTTCTTCAATAGACATTCTTTCGTTAGACATGTTGTTTTCCTTCCTTTATTTCTTAGCGCTGTGCGCGTTACTTTTTAAGTTTAACTCACGTTTGTCTAATGTGCAATGGATTTGAGTATACTTTCAGTGAAGTATTCATATTCAATTAAAACAATAGGTTCTCCTGATTTGAATTGATTAAATAAATTACCGTCATTTATCATAGGTGTAGCATCGTTAATGTTTTTAGACCAATCAACACCATTCCACCATAGTTGTGTTCCTACATTGTCATACATGATATAAACAATCTCACCCCTAAGCTTTCCGTCATCTGCTTCAGTCCTTAAAGCGGTTGATTCCCACCAATCTAGTACTTTCATTATTTATAACCCCACTGATGGTTTGAATATTTAACAGCGTTACGCCAATCAGTATCTATATCTTCCCATCTAGCAAAAGGTAAGCCATTGAATGTAGAAGTTTCAATACATTTAGTCTTTTTAGACTTAGACATATGACCATTTACTGAATCATATTTAGTTTCGTAATGGTGAGTTTCAGATATATCACCCACATTAGCATCACAGTTAGTCCAATATGTACCATCAGCTAAACGCTGACCTTCACAAGGTACACCAATATAAAAGTTTTCTTCAGTATCCATTTAATTAAACTCCGTAGTGTGTAGTGAAACCTTAATCCATTTTGTCAAATGCTTTAACTGAGATGTCGTGTAGTTGCTTAAGGGTGAACGGGTCAAGCTTTTGATCCTCAAGTACTGCGATGATGTTATTCAACATGCTGGTAGTTTGTGATTCACGCTCTGAATCAGCCAGAGAATTGAATTTAGCATTGTAAATGTCACGCTTAGTTAGTCTGTTTTTAGGATTACCTTTACCTTTTTTAGGTTTGTCAGAATCTTCAGACTGCTCAACTTGTTTAGTTTCCTTAGCTTTGCTAAAGATTTCTACTAGCTCAGTACCGCTATGTTCCTCAGCTAGTTCAACAGCGACGGTAACAGCAACGTCACCGTTTGAAATCATTTCCTTTACTTGAGGAAGTAATCTATCGACTTTGAGAAGGTCTTGAACTTGTTTAAGTGACTTACCTAAAGCTTCAGCTACTTTATCTTCAAGTCCTCCAGCAGTGCGAACCATCTCAGCCACAATAGCGCCTTGCTCAGCAGCACTGAGGGTTAAAACTTGCTGAGTGCGAAACTGAGTAGCCAGGAAATCAAGCTCATTGCCTTGTTTAACCTCTACAGGGACTAGGAACGTATCTTCTGTAACGTCCCCTAGTAATCCTTCTGAGATAGCCTCACGGGCCGCATAGGTGCGAGTACGACCATTAACCACATACAGAGTATCGGCATTGTCACCTACACCCCTATGTACCTCGATAGTGTCTTCAATGCCCTTACGAGTAACGATGCCTGCTTTTACATTATTAAAGTGAATCTGATAGCGTTCTGTAGTGCGGTCACGCTTATCTAGCTGGGTATCAATCTGAAGCATGGATAGAGGCACTGCAAACTTACCGGATTGCTTACCGCCACCATGAGCCTTAATTACGTCTTCAAGCTTAGCCATTGGTTTAGTTCCTTTGTCCTATTTCACTTACTATAGCTTAGCGCGTGATCACGGTCAATAGGTTTTGTCTAATATTGGATAAAGATTGAGTGAGATTAGACCTTTAACTTATAAAGGGTTTTTGGTCAAGTAGTGATTTGCATTATATAGCTTTAGCCATCTGAATCTATGCCATATTCTTGTTTAAGTGATTCTAGTTCTCTTGTCAATCGAGAATACTCACTATTTAGTTTTTGATATTTGTTGTGCCATTCTTGTTGAGTCTGTCTAAGTTTTTTAATGTTAGTCTTTAATTCCTGATTTACTTTAATCCATTTGTCTTGAGACTTAGCGTCATCAATAAGTCTTGTAAGCATATAACTGTCAGCTTGCCTAACTGACTCAATAGTAGCGCTATCTAAAAACTGAGTATATTTTAGATTGCCTATCCATTTTTGTCTTTTAGCTTCTACTAAATCAAGGGCAAGTTCTACTACAGCAGGCTCAGGGGTCGGTAAATCAACTAAGTTAGGGGCCAGTTGTAGTTCTATATCCATAGGAGCTTTAGCCATCCAGTCAGCTATGAGGTTCTGCTCTCTGGGTATCCATGTCAACTCACAACCATCAGGCAACGAGGTTAAACGCACACCTTCAGGTATTTCCTTTAACCCTTTATACAGTTCTACAGCATCTTTACTGTCTGTGATTATGTGAGTAACGCCTTCCATTAAGGCGGCAACTCCTATAGCGTGAAGCTCAGCATGCAGTGTGATCCTTTGCCAATATCTGCTAACAACAGCTTCTATTCTTCTGCCAATAGCTAAACCTGTATCACTGTTGTAAACACCTACACCTGCATGCTTTTCTCCTTTTTTATACGATGCATCTACATAAATAGCTGACACTTATCAATAATCTCCGATTCGTAGGTATTACCTTAATATACATTGCCTTAGCTTGATTTACCTAAGGGTGCCAAGTGTGTATAACGCTAGGCATAAATTATATAAATTGAGCTAAAATAGCAATAACCCCTGAATCTCTGAGGTTCAAGGGTTATCTAGCCATTTAACAATGTGAGTGTTAAACAGATATGAATAAGGTAACACGTAAATCTAAGGATGTGGTCATTTATGTTTTATATGACCCTAGAGATGAAAAGCAAACGCCTAGATATGTAGGCAAGTCTGAAGTAGCGTTAATTCGTAGGCTTAATACGCATATAGCAGAATCTAGGCAACCAGCTAGACATCATTGGCATAAAAGCAGATGGTTTCGTAAGCTTGAGAATGAAGGGGTTAAGCCTGCTATTAAGCCTATTGAAACGGTAGCACTTGGGGATTCTTGGCAAGAAAGGGAAATATACTGGATTAAGACCTATAGAGACATGGGGTATCCATTAACTAACCTCACAGATGGCGGCGAGGGTACATTAAATAGAGTTTATTCAGAAGAGACAAGGAAAAAGATATCAAAAGCGCTTACGGGAAGACCTAGCCCTAAGAAGGGTAAAAAGATGCGGCTTGAAGCATACCAAAATGTTTTAGAGGCTAACTATAAAGAATTGCCTAAAAGCATAATGGATATGTTGGGTAAGGAGCATGATGCTGAGCTGGCTAGGCAAGCGGGTGTATCAACTGTTTTAATAAAAAATAGAAGACTTGAAAATGGTATTCCTAAATATGAAGACTTATCAACGCCGAATGGTTTTAACCCCAATAGTTGGCCGCAATGGGCATTAGATAAACTTGGTAAAGTAGAAGATACTACGCTAGCTAAAGAATTAGGAATTACTAAAAATGTAGTAGGGCAATTACGAAGATTATTGGATATTAAATCTCTAAGAGATTCATCATGGACGCAAGACAAAATAGATTTATTGGGCACAAAACCTGATTATGTTGTAGCCGCTTTAATTGGTGTTACAACGATGGCCGTAAATTATAAACGTAGAAGCTTAGGAATTCATTCTTATTCAAAGCAGCTAAAATTAAAGGATGCCTGTTAAAAAGAAAGTAAAATCTTATGCATTAGATAGGGCAATCTCAGAATTGCCCTTAGTCGTTTCATCTAGGAATAAAGCTAAGAAAGCATCTGAAATTGACGAAAACGTTAAAGGATTGCCTGCTACACAACCTGGCCCTCAAACAACATTTGTTAATTGTGATGCTGATATTATAATATTCGGGGGCGCAGCAGGCGGCGCAAAAACCTGGGGATTATTGCTTGACTTTGCAAAAGAAGAGTATGTAGAAAATCCTGAATATTCTGCTGTCATCTTCCGGCGCACATCACCGCAGATCACCGCTCCCGGCGGCCTCGCAAATGAGGCGGAAAAGATTTTTCCATTAGTAGGTGGAGTAGGAAAACAAAATGGGCAGGAGTGGCGATTCCCTTCAGGCTCTCGAATAGATTTTAGGCATCTACAGCATGAGAAGGATAAGTTTTCTTGGCAAGGTGCTCAGATAACTAGAATTGGCATGGATGAAATCGCACACTTCACCGAAAGTCAATTTTTCTATCTGATGTCTCGTAATCGTTCAACATCAGGAATTAAACCCTGCATCAGAGGCACTTGTAACCCCGATGCAGACAGTTGGCTGATTACTGGTAAGAATGGTTGGGGTAGCGGCTTGTTGGGCTGGTGGATTGACCCTGAGACAGGATTACCTATCAATGAGAGGGGCGGAGTTATCCGCTGGTTTGTGAGAATAAGCGATGAAATTAAATGGTTTGATTCAAAAGAAGATGCTTTACATGCTTACCCTGAGATGCTGCCTAAGTCATTTACTTTTATCCCTTCTAAATTATCAGACAACAAAATTCTATTAGAAAAAGATCCATGTTATAAAGCTAATTTGATGGCACAAGATGCAATCGAATCCGCAAGATTGCTCGGAGGCAACTGGCTTGTAAACTACGCTTCCGGCGTTGTTATTAATAAAACTTGGATAGAGATAGTTGAGGAATTACCAGACTTTAACCGTGTTAGGCAGATCTATTGCTGTAGATTTTTTGACATGGCGGCTACTGCCAAAGAAGTAAATGATTCTGCATGTTATACCGCTTCAGTATTCATGTATTTAATCATGCCCTATGATTCAAATGAGTTCTATTATTTAATAGCTGATGCAACTTGGGATCAATTATCGCCTACAGATGGGGATAATTTAATTGTTAATCAAGGATATCAAGACAGTAAATTTAATAGAGGAAGAGCTTACGCCTTACGTTGGGAATTGGAGGGGGGTAGTAGCGGTTTGAAAGTTGAGGCCAACTTAAAAAGTAGGCTATCTGGTGTAGACGCAGAAGGTATTAGACCAATGGGCGATAAACTAACAAGAATGAAGCCTTTTGCGGCAACTTGCAAACCTATTACTGACCCTGATAGCGGCGAATTTATTTCAAATGGTAGAGTTAAGGTATTAAATGCTGATTTTACACCGCAGTTTTTAGCTTTTTTACATGCGTTTGATGGAACCAAAAAGGATGGTTCTGATGTTTGTGACGCTGTATCCGGTTGCCATACTTACCTATCGCAATTCGATCAAGTAAACGCCCTAGGATGGCTATCTTCCGTATAAGTTACAATATACCTATATTTAATTTTAACCATGCCCACTAGATTAAACTCAAGTTCCGACGTATACAGAAAGAACGAAAACGATCTATTGGGTAATGGTCGCGATGATTTGTCTTTGAATACAGCAGGCGGCAATGTTGTAATTGATGAACAAGCGGGGTTAAGTCAAACTTTAGTAGAGATTGATGGTAATTTAGCGACAATTGACACTACAGCAGAAGTAAGGTCAGTTGACCCTACAGCACATACTGGCGGGGCTGCTAGTGCAAGATATTCACGTTCATTTTTACTAAGATGGTTAGTTAAATTAACTCAATTAATCGATGCTAAATTACCTACGTTAATTAATAGTCGAATACCTGTAGAAACAAGGTTTAGTGTAGGGGTATGCACAGCGGCTACTGTAGAGGTAGATACTACTTCTACGTCGATACTTGCATCTAATGGTAATCGAACATCAGTAGTAATTGTTAATAATGGAAGTGCTGATGTGTTTATTAGACGGGGTACTCCGGCTATCGCAGGGCAAGGCATTTTATTAAAAGCTGAAGGCGGCTTTTATGAAATTAATGCTAGCAACCTTTATACGGGAGTAATTACAGCAATCACCGCATCAGGTACTACTAACCTAGCGTTGGAGTCTTGTCTGTAATGCCTATCTTTAACCCGTTAGGGCTATCAGGTGGAGGGTCTGCAATACCTGTAGGGGCTACGCCTGCTGTGGTGTTGGCAGGGCAAACGGGGCTTAATGGTGTATCCCTTTCAGCACCTATAAATTCAACAATATCTTTTGCATCTATTGTTAGTCATGTTGGTAGTGGAATTGAACAGGAATTATTTTTAAGTGGTTCAGTTGTCGCGGTAATAGCATTCCCTTCTGATTACTTAAATCCATTAAGGGCTTTTTCTTATTACCACGATATAACCGGACAAACATATTCAGGACAATTTTCAAACGCACCTATTAACTTAAGCTAATGCCAATTGTAGCTCCTAACAAAACAGTATTCTTTGCATGGACAGGTGCCCAAACAAATCTAACGGGTAGTGTGTTTAATGTTGGAGGTGCAATAATCCATGCTGTAGATACGGTTGATCAATCACTTTGGCTATCTTGGAAAGCAGGACGTTCAGCAACATTAAATAGCCTTTTAACACTTGAAACTAATCGTTGCTATAGGTTGCAAACAGGGACAGTAGCGATTGATGTACCTAGTGCATCTTCAATTAGCTTTGGTAATACGGTCAATCAACCTTTTCTATTAGAAGGAACTAATTTAGGTAATTTACAATTAAAACTAACTTGGCAAGCGCCTAGTAGCACGATTGTAAGGTATTACGAATTACAAATAGCGCCTAACGCTGATAACTATACAGGCAATCCTATAAAGTTAGCTTCAAACCTTTTAACGTATACATCAACGGTAAGTACTGAAGGTTTTTATAAAGCACGAATCAGGGCTAGAACTGACTTAAATATTAGTGCTTGGGCTGACATTGCGGGTGCTATTGAAGTTACTATTGTTGAACCTACCCCGCCTGAACCGCCTGCAATTACATTTCTATCCGGTAGACCTTCAGATAGCGGGTTAATTAACTTTCAAACTAATGGTGGTGTCCCTAATGACCCTGCATCTGCTCAGACTAACTCTGATGTATGGAATTTATTGTGCCAAACTCAGCCAGGGTCTAACCGTTCTATTATCTTCCCGGCAGGGACTTGGTACTTTAACGATACTATCCGTACTGTAAATCCATCAAATAATAATTGGTTTGCTAGATGGACAGTTCAAGGAGATTCAAGGGAAACAACTACTCTTAAATTAGTTGATAATGCTATCGGGTTTAATGATCCTGGAAATCCTAAAGCATTTATGATTCTTGGAGGTTCTGAGAATCAAAGCACAACCGTTAACCCAACGGGTAGTGGTAATACTGCCTTCGGTATGCGCTGCATGGATATGGTGATTGATACCGGAAATAACCCCGGTGCAGTAGCCTTAGACTTTACTTCGCATAACTGGGGTTGCATTGAGAGAGTTACCGTGACGGGTAACGGATATGTAGGCATTCATGGTAATAGATCTGATGGGCCGCACCTAAATAAAGATATTACGATTAATGGTTTTCAATACGGTTTTAGGATAAGACAAGCTTTTTATTCTCTAACCTATGTAAACCTAATCCTCACTAATCAAACTGTGGCGGGTTTTTATCTTGAAGATAATATGGTTTCAATTGAAAACCTAGTATCTACCAATCAAGTGCCTGCTATTTTAGCGCCTGCTTTAACGGTCAGTGGCGGCACAAACACAGGAAGTATTATTTTAATTGGTGGCACCCTTAACGGAGGTTCTGCTAGTACTTCTGCCATTGTTGGGGTAAGCGTTAGTTTATATCTGAGAAATGTAACATCTAGTGGGTATGGTTCGACTGTAGACCTTGGCAATGGCCGCACTATTCCAGGGACTATTGATGAGTATAGTAGTTCAGTTTATAGAGCGTTTAATTCACCACCAGGAAGCTTAAAACTTCCTATTCAAAGTTCACCACCCGTATTTAACAGTACTAATTTAGATGATTGGGCCAACGTAGTAACTTATGGTGCTCAGCCTACGTCAGTATTTTTAACAGACCCTTTAGACAGTATCACGGGACTTAATGCTGCCGCTGCATCAGGCAGACCTATTCTATATTTTCAGCGGGCTAGCTATGCAACTAGCGACACTTGGGTTATTCCACCTTCAGTTAAACGCATTGTAGGAAATCAGGTAACTCTAACAACTAAAGGAACGCTTTGGTCAGCTAACTCAAAACCCATAATCAGAACAACAGGCGACACTACCGACCCTTTAACGCTAGACGCTTTAGATTTATCTGCTAGAGCTAGTGCAGCAACTAACTTTACTCAGATTAGTATTCTGCATGATTCACCTAGACCTTTGGTAATTAAAAACTGCCGACTAGGATCTTATATTGCGATTACAAATACAGCTATTGCAGGGCCAATCTTTATTGATGACGTTCTTTGTAGCCCAGCAAGTTTTGAATCGGCAGTTTACCCGCTCCAAGTAAAACCTGGTGGTAAGTATTTTGCTCGGTCATTGAATATTGAGTATACCAACATGATTCTCAACGATGGCGGAGAATTGTGGAGTTTAGGGTTCAAAACCGAAGGTGGATGGGAAGCCGTTAGAACAATAAACGGTGGTAAAACAGAAATGCTAGGTACGTTTCTGTATCCAATTGAAGATTTTACAACTACTGAAGTTGCTGCACGTAATATTGAAGCCGGATTTATTATAGTTGATAGTGATTTCTCTGCTGTATTTTCATTAGCAGGGTCTAGTACAACTCGCCTTTACACAAACGTTTTATCTGAAACACGCACAGACACTAAAAGAATTTTACCTAGAAGCTATTTCAACTCAAGGGGTTTAGGCGTTAGGTGTTCTGCGTTATCGGCTTATCCCTATGTAGGTACAGAACCAACAACAGACCCATTAGTAGAAGACCTTAAATATATTAACAGTGCCTCAAAGGGTGTTGTAGTTGAGGAAGATTATCAAGCTTTAGATACTTACTTAAAAGCTTTAGAAACTGATGGTATAAGGTCTAAAGTATTTCAATTATTCCCTTTGATCGGCGGTAATCTTGAAACCGCAATGAAAGCTTTAGACTATAGACCAGGTACGTTTGCAATACTCTCAGAGATGAGTAACTACAACATACCGGAGTCAGGATACTCACGTAAAAACGGTGTGCAAGGTGTAGCGTCTGAATTAAGAGCGCTAGCCGCACGGTTAAGTCTATCGTCGCAAGCTGCTAACGATGTAGGGCTTCATGTATGGACATCGCAAATCGAAACGGCTTCAGGCGTTAGAACGCTGATGGGCGGCATGAACTCATCTTCTGACCAACATACTGTTATTGGCAGGTTAAACACATCCACAACTGACGCAGGTAGTTTAGGCGGCAATGCGTTTACTGCAAATAATACAGCCAGAGCCAATACCACATTAACGGGCATGTTATCTGTGGTAAATAGCGGTACTCGCAATTCTCAGTTTTACCATAACGGTTTACCGGTAGGTACTGCTAGCTCAGCAACGCTTACATCTTCTTTGGCTTCAGGTATTTGGCTATTAGCTACTTTTAGGTCAGGGCAATCTGTTTTAACTCCTAACTATTCAACAAACCGTAATCTGCAATGGGGGGCAGTAACTAAAGGGCTGACATCTTCTGAGATGATTCAGTTTTATTCTAGAACTGAAACGTTTATCAGAAGTATTCAACGTATTGCAGTCCAAATTAAACCGCCTTATGCTGCATTAGCCAGTTCTTTGGATATGCAGCCACCTACATTAATTATCACGCCTTCAATTTATTCAAATCAAATCACGGCTGATTTTTCAGCATCTCTAGCAAGTACTGGCACAGCCCCATTAAGTGCTGACATGCTTGCATTAGATAATTTTGTTTCAACTATGAAGTCTAATGGTCTTTGGTCTAGAGTTTGGGCGTTAATGCCATTAATGGGTGAGAATCAAGCTCACGCTATGCGTAGAATCTTGCGTAGCCCTACTGATTTAACAGAAAGTGTTGGTGTAATGACCCAATCTGATACGGCGGGTTATACAAAAGTGGGCGGTATGCAAGGCAACGGCTCACGTTCAATTAATACAGGAATAAACCCAAGCTCTAGGGTTACACCTACAAACGCAGCACTACACGCATGGACATCACAGACTGAATCTTTAGCCGGTACTCGATGGCTAATGGGCTATTGGGATAGTGTGGCTACTCAATATACAGGCATTGCCTACAACGGCACTAGAGAGACAGGCCGGATCGGCGGATCATCTACGGCTGGGGCAGTAGGCCCAACGTCGTCTGTAGGTTTGCTTAGTGTCATGGCAGGAGCCTCTAGACAGGCACAATACTACGTTAACGGCTCACCGGCTGGAACATTAGGGACAGCGGCTACAGGGGCTATTGAAAATGGTATGTATTTGTTGTCAGGATTTAAGCGGGGTTCTACTGCTGAAGGGCATACCAATAGAAACATAGGTTTTTCAGCAATAACTGAGGCATATACAAACGATGAAATGCTTACGTTTAACTCAATTGTCTATCAATTATTAATTGCTCTAGGAAGATCTAATTAAATGTCTTATCCATCCTCGCTATTCACCCTACGGGCTTTAACCAACTATCTAACAGGTAAAACATTCTATGCCCATTTAGTAACCGTTGCACCTTTGAGAAGTGTAACTACTGTTACAGGGCTAGCGTTACCTACAGGTGGTAATTACACTCTCAAGCCTGTAACGCTAGGGTCTGCCGCTGCTGATGGTACAGGGGCTAGAGTATCCCTTGGTGCAGGTACATCTGTAACATGGCCTGACCTTACAACGGCTACGCCTGTCAATATTGCAGGTATGGTTATTTGTTCTCAATTAGGGGCATCACCCTCAAATAGTGATGAATTTGTAGCGTTTCACCCTTACGTGCAAGCAACACCTATATCAAGTTGCACCGTGACTAGTGGATCTCCCATTGTTACAACAATAAATAGCTTTAGTGAATTTACAAATGGTATGGCTGTTATAGGTACAGGCATTTCACCAGATTCAAAAATTCTATCTATCCCTTCATCCAATCAATTAGTATTAACAAAAAACACTACCACTTCAGGTACATTCACACTTCAAATTTCTGCACCCGGTGCATATACAACTAAAACGTCTTTAGGGGATACGTTAGAATTTCAAATACCTAGTACCGGAGTTCTAAAAATTGATTAAAGCTACAATTAAAGTATATTCAAGTTTTTAATATTAAACAGCATAAGCGCTTATAGGTATTTAATAAATGGCAGTTCCAAGTATTACTGGCGCAACACTACTAAGATCAACAACGTCTAATACCGGGATTGTGTCGTCTGATGCTACGATTTCAATTTCGACTGGCACAACATCTGTAGCTGTTAGTTCTCTCAACCCGACAGCTAACGTTGAGATGTGGGTAGAGTTCACAGCCGATGGAACCTTTGATTTAACTGGGCGCGGGATATTTTTTGGTTTCCGTCATACATTTAGTTTAACTGCTGCTTCTTTCGCTTTTCTTTCTACTAATGGTGAAAGAAGATGGAACATACTTTGTGGCCCTAATAACATCACCGAGTTTTATTTAGAAGCTCAAGGATCTAACTTCGCGGATACTGGAACTTTTGACATTACTGCTGTTAATAAAATTAGATTTTATGTAACAAGTTCAACTACTACCACCAGTAGAGAAGTATCACTTTACCGTCCCTACTCATACCTTAAGAGCACAGGTATAAATTTTGGGGCTGGTGAAGTTGGTAATCCGTTAACACCTGGAAGTACTTATACTCTTATTCAATCGTTGTTGAACGGTTCATCCGATGGTGCTGAATTAATTTCAGGTAACTATGTTGGGATGCCTGTACCGCTAACGTTAGCCCCAACGGTTAGTAGTTTTCTAAACGGTTGTTTAGCATTTCAACCAAACGCTTATAGTATAAGCTCAGGAACTAGCACCCCTAGAATATCTTTAACAAATAGGGTATTCAGAATTGATTCTACCGCATCTCAAACTTTTTCAGGAGTTCAATTTGTAGGAACTGCAAGCGAAGAATTTACATTTGCTGATGTAAGTATATTTATTAATACTTACAGTAGTGACGTTCTAATTCTTAGACACTCAACGGTTAGCCTAGGATTAGCTGTTTTTAATGGAGTGTTAGCTAGCGGGACAGGCTCTATCACTGGTGGTACGAGCTTTGGCGGTGCTGTACGGAGCAACACAGCTAGTTATGCCATTGAGTGGAACGGCACCACTACGTTTAATGGGTTAAATCTCACAGGCACTAGTAACGCCCATTTTATTAATTGTAGCGGCTCTAATTTTACCTCAGGTGCAACACTTGATGTAACGGGTATTATCTTCGGTACTCCAGGGACACGAAAAGTTAGAGTTGATGCCTCCGGTAAAACCTTAAATATTCAAACATCAGGCAACTTTACTCTATCTGATGTAACCGTAGTAGCCGGGACAGTAAACATTATTGCACCGACACCGACATTAACACTTTCAGGTATACCTGCTGGAGGTATTTTTACTATTTGGGATGATGAGGAATCAGATGCTCAAGATCTAGGTACAGCTTTACAAGTAACTAACCCTACGACAGGCAGCAATATTAGTTACGTGGGTACAGCAGGAAATTCTGTGATCTTTCAGTTCGTTCCAAATACCGGCGATTCTGCTCTGTATCGAGAATTTAATATCGCAGGCAGTATACCGGCAACTTCGCAAACGTTAGACCTAGCATCAAACTTAGAATTAGAGGTATTTATTTAATATGGCAACCCCGCAGTTAATTACACGCACTAATCAAACCACTCTATTAGTACAGTCTACTCAAGGTAGAGCAGGCACCCCCGACGGAAATATTTTCATTGATACAGTAAATGATCGTATTGAAATTATTACCGCTGAAGAGTTATCCCAAGTTAACCTAGGTAGTGGGCTAGAAGCCAATCCACTAACTAACGCTTTCGGTATTACCCTTCAGGCTCTCTACGCATTTGAGCGGCGCATTAGACGCACTAATACAAGCCTTAGAAAGTTTCTGCCCGGTACTGATGGTGTATTTCAGTTTGCAGGGGCATGGGTGTTTGAGAATGGGATTAAGCTAGCAGGCACAGATAGAACCAAGATTAGACAGTCTGGGTGGATCGAATATTCGGCCACTCGCGCTATTGATCGCATTTATTTTGGTGTTCGTTCTCTTAACGATATTCAGCCAACCAGTCAACCCTATATCCAGCTATCCGCTTCACAGTCTGAGGTTGACCTATTAGCAGCCGCACCTATTAATGCCTCCAGACTCGGCCCCCTCGATGAAGCTTTCCAAGTGTTTGGTAGCACAGCTAACGGAGACTCAGGTGCGGGTAATTTTGACTTCACAACTTCTAGGGTACTATTCTCCAAAGTCCGCACCTTTGGTTATACCCAAGGGGTAGCATTTTCCAAGGGTGTTGGTGGTTCAGGTGTAGAGACTCTTCAAGGGTTCTCCGCTGGATTTGGCTTAGGTGAAGTCCTTAGCCCCACAAGTACATTTACTTTGTCTCAAGTGTACGGCGGCTCAGCTATCTCTCCCTACACGGGTATTCTATTCACTCGTTTTGCTTCACCTCAAACCAAGACAGGTTTTGTGCAAGCCAGCGGTCTTTTCACTGACGTAATCAGTAACTCGGCAGGAGCAACATTAGCGCAGATTCGGGCGCGTATGGATGCTTGGATGCAGCTAGATACGGATATTGATACTAACCTCAATGGGTTTAAGCCAAAGCGAGCAGCGCGTCTTTATACGATTGATGACGTAGGCCGACTCAGACCAAGGCAGGGGTTGTTTATTGAAAATGTTCCCACTGCTGACCAACAAAGTGTCGCCTTTACTGACAACTCCGGAAACTTAAAAACCTATCCATTTAACGTACAGGTGACAGTATTTGTATCTGATGCATGGGCAAATGATCCTAACGCATGGTATCAGTGCATGTTTAAGGATGGGGCATCTACCGCTGACTTTGACACGACTGGAGCTGTAATTGTCAACAACGCATCAGGAGTCCCTGTAGTGGGTACGTCATCGGCTGCAACAGGCTCCACAGGAAGCAAGCGCATCGTCTTCTCGTTTGATTATGACGGTAACGTTCAAGCTGGGTTAGTTGCTGGGATTGATAAAGTAGTCGTCTTTCTTGCCGAAGGCGACGGTGGCGCACAAGCTGCTCTAGCTGAGATTACGATTACTCGACAGTCTACCATTTCGGCACAAGCTCTGTCAGAAGCAGAGACTAATATTTAATGAATAAAAAAGCGCATAGACCTCAACAAATTACGATTGATACTGTTAGGCCAAACTCCTTACCTATTTTAAGTATTTTGGTTCAAAAAGTAGAACTAGACGCAGACAATAAGGTTGTCGCTATTATTGGTAATACTGATAGAGTGTATCGTAATGCTATGGAAGTGGTGCAAGAAACTATAGCATTCACCGACCCTATTACTAAGTTATCCGGTTCTATTTCAATTGCCGGTTTACAAAGTGTAATGACTAAACTAGCAAACCGTTGGATTAGCGAAGACATTGAAAAACCAATTGACCCTATTACGGGTTGGACTACAGAGTAAATAAATGGTTTTAATCGCGTCAGAGGATTACACAACTAACCGGATTTATCTAAGCGTTGATTCAATTGGTATTGATATTCAACCCATTGACATTTACAAAGAACATCGGCTTAGGCGGCGATTAAATGTTAACAATGAGCGTAAATTTCCGCCTATGGTTTCAGCGTTTGGCAATCAACAAATTGGCGCTGCAAAATTTACACCTAGATTCACTGACTTAAATTCAGGGGTGAAAATTGTACCCTATGACGCCACACATACGCTAAAAATTAGAGGCTCTTTAATTAGTGCGGAAGATCAATCAGAAGGTGCTGATCTATTTGATAGGTCTTCCCTACTTTCTATTGTAGATATTGACTATCAACCGCCTCAAGTTGAAATTATTATGGTTTCAACTGGTAGCGGGTTAGATAGCACGCAATCAACGCAGTTAACAACCTTATTCAACGCAACAACCTCAGGCAATGGGGCGACGGCATTCAGTACAACAGCTTTAGCCAATGCTCCCACGGGTGGATCTGGGTCAGGTAATGCCCCAACCGAAGCTGAAATATATACTTATTTTACTGAGGGTACTAGGGCTAATGCATTCAAGGCTACAGGGTTTAGCACGTTAAACGCTCAGCAGGTATGGGAGTACGCAACTAGAAGCCTCACTGATAAAGTAGGGTTTGCCTTAACCACAGAAGAACGCAATGCTATTGCCGTTGCTGTTGAAGTTGCGATTATCGATGAGGGGGATCCAAGTAAAGTTATTGACGCATTTTTGCAGGTCATTAATGCACAGTTTGATTTACCGGCGGCAGAACAACAAGCCATTGCTCAAGCCGTTAGGGCTGAATTGGCTATTGAACTAGCACGAATCGACGCTAATATTACATCACGTAGCACTTTTGACGCTGCCACAACGCCTGTAACTGTGAATGCTGCTGATATCTACGGATACTTTACAGCAGATAATAGACAAAACATATTTAAGTCTGATGTTTCAAGCTTAGCACTTCAAACTACAGTTTTGCCAATTACTAAGTTAGCTAAACGCTTTGCTTTAGTTGATGGGGTATCGACTACTTATACAAATACATCGATTACTTCAAGTGATTCTGATGTAGACATTATGCTAACTGATAATGGATCTGGTAGCTATACGGCTACCCCTAACTAATGACTTTAAGCGGCTTAACTTTAGCAAGGGATGGTATAGGTTATGGCGGTTTAGTTACAGCTAGCGATGGGTTTAACACAAGCAACAAACTTAAAACATCAAATCTAACAATAAGCCCACCCAACCTAGTTAGTTATTCATCAATCACTAATTTTAATTCAATTCAAATAGGATTTAATGAATTAAGTTCAATTGATTTAAGTTTAACCGTTGATTATTTTGAGTACTTATTAGCATTAGATTCAATCAGTTATGATTTAATTATGTCTTCTACAATAAGCGCACCATCATTAGGTAGTTACGATAGCCCTGTAACACTTGATTTTATAGCAAAAGAACCTGAATTAGGTTCAGTTAGCTTTGGTATTGTAGTTGACAGTATTGATTATGTAATAACTCTTAATTCGATTGAATTAAAACCTAGCGGTACTTTTGGAGATTAGATTATGGTTGATGTTTTAGCTGATAAAACGTATCTAGCGGGTGCTGCAATTACCGCTAAATTATTTACGTTTACACGTGCAGCCTTAGATACTAGTTCAGACAATCCTACAGACTTTGTAGGGGCTGCTATTGAATTAGTTTTGTATAATAATCCATCAGCCTCAGAGCCTACAGTTATCTTAGATACTGATAACGGGCTTACTAAGCTTTTAGATACTGAGTCGGTACAAACTGTATTATTGACAATTTCAGAATCTAATCTAGCTGTATTACTAGGCGAAGATGAAACGGTTACGGTAGGTTATGCCTGGTCTATTACTCCCGTTGGAGGTGTGCCCATTCGCGTACATAAAGGTGGTGGGTTTGACGGCAAGTTTATTGTTGAAAAAGAATCTAAAGCGGGTAGGTAGTGCCTGTTAATGCTCTATCTATTGCTAAAGATGGTATAGGCTATGGCTCACTAGCTGTAGCCAAAGATGGCTTTACACCAGAAGAATTAATCTTAATTGGTAATTATTTAGGTGCTATTACCTCACTTAAGTTAATTCAATCAAGTCTAACTACTTTTGAGTATCACTCTAAAATGGCCACTGAAATTGAAACTACAAAATTTGTACTAACTACCTTAGAAATTCGTAAAGCTATAGAAACTAAAATAGAAAGTATTAAGCCTTGTCTAACAACTTTTGAATCAATTAAAGGAAGCACTACGCAGATATGGCAGGATTGAACGGTGGAACGATTAGACAGGGTGACACAGTTAAACTTACGCATACCTTAGAGAGTGGTGCAGTACCACATTTTAATACACCGGGATACACAACCCGTTTTGTAGTTAAGTCAGCCCTTACACTACCTGATGAAGATGCTGAGATTACAAAACGTACAGGTAATGGTATTACAGTCATATCTAACCTAGTAGCTGAGACTGTGCTAGCGCCTAGTGACACATCAGCCCTCCAGATAGCCGGGAACGGTAAGAAGTACTTCTATGAGCTTCAGATAGCCAAGAATGATGGCTCCGAAGTTTATACACGGGAGCCGTTAACAGGATTTGCTTCATTTATTATCGAAGTAGATCTGATTAAAACCGCTGTTGTATAGCTACAGCGACATGTAGCATTAGATAAAGCTTGTGTGAAGCTTGGTTTTTGTTGCGCAATGTCTAATGTTAGATGCTAGTATGGTTACATCGCTTAGGAAACAAACCAATGACCTACACCACTGTTAAGCAAGACATCGTAATCCAAGACCCTGAAGCCGATTCACCGGGTCTAGTTGAGCTTACCTTTCGTCTACACGCTTCTTATGTAGACTCTGATAATGAGCGATGCTGGTACGATAGCGATGTTGTACGGCACATGGTAGAGGTTGACACGCTGAAGCCTGTAGAGCCTCAAGTAAGCTTTATTGCAGACTACCTATCTGAAACCTATAAGGCTGATTACCTAGGCCATTGCGCTTGCTTTAGTGCAGTCGATGAGAATCCCGATTGGTTTTAGGTTAAGCGTATAACATTAGATAAGGATTAACAAAATGAAACCTGGTGATAGGGGTAGTGGAAGGTAATGGAAGATCTTATCAAAGCTGTTGTTAAAGCTAAAGCAGAGTTTAAGCCTTTGGGTAGAACTGCTACTAACACTCGATTTATTTCAGGGCCAACCAAAGGTAAGTATTCATCTAACTCAGATGTTGCTGAATCAGTAGATGCTGCTTTACTTTCAAACGGCTTGTTCTTTACCCATAAAACTGTTGTATTTGAAGGTAAACAATACCTACAAGGTACGCTTTATCACGTATCAGGACAGTCTGTAGATGCCGGTATGTATCCACTTAATTCATCGGGTGATCCACAGAAGCTTTTAGGTGAAATAACCTATGCGCGTAGGGGGCAAAAGTGTGCATTCTTTGATGTGAATGCTGATATTGATGATGATGGTAATTCCTTGTCACCTACACCCGGTAAGACTACTACACCCGCATCTAAAGCCCCTGCTAGCGGAGCTAAGCCTACCTCAGCCAAGCTTTATGCTATGGGCATGGATGCTTTTAACAAGGATGGGGCCAAGCTCAAGCAATATCTAATTGAGCAAGGTGTACCTACAGGTAACACTAAGGATATTCAAGATAATCGCATTGTTCATTTTGAAAATGCTTTTAAGTTGATGAAGACTCAACAGGAGGTTGATTTCTAACTCCTGCTTGCTACGCTTAACGTTAAACAAAATTAGAGGTGAATAACAATGAATGACGTAGTTAAAAATAAAGTTCAAATTGTCGGTAATCTAGGCAAACCTCCAGAACTAAAAACATTTGATAGTGGTTCACGGGTAGCTGAGGTTAACGTAGCTGTTAGCCAAGGTAAGAATAAAAAGACTGATGAATGGAATCCTTCTACCTGGATTACCATTAAAGCTTGGAATGATGCGGCTGATTCACTTATGCAATTTGATAAGGGTGATCGAGTTGCTATTACTGAATCTAAACTATCGCATGATGAATGGGAACGTGACGGTAAGAAGCAGACTAAGCTATACCTAACTGTATTTGCCCTAGAAGCCGCCACCAGTAACAATGGAGGGGATTATACCCAAGACGCTGAGCAAGTAGCAGTAGCCTCTCCCACAACCATCGTTAAGCCCTCAGCAGCATTGCTTAAAGCCATTGCTAATGCTGAAGACGATGCCGCGCTAGATGCTGTTAAAGAAAAAGCACTAGCTAAAGGTATTGCTTTTGAATCGTTTAAGGCTGAGTACGATGCTAAAGCTCTCGAATTGATCCCTTTCTAGGCAAACTAAAGTAGTCAATTCCCCGCATAAGCGGGGTTTAATTTAATTAAAGGAAAACGAATGAATAAACTTAACGGAGTAATCAAAGGTCAAGACTTACCTAAACATTATCAAGTAAGACTTGAGCATGTGTATAGGCGAGACACTTCAGACGTATTAAATAGTCAATTTGAGTTTAGCGACGGTGTATTAATCAAAACTAATCTAGATTAAGGAATTAATTAAATGAAAAGTACTCAAAAGTTTACGCCTAAGTATTGGGTATTCCATAACACAACTTCAGATGCCGTTTATCTAGACACGGCCTCTAAAAACAAAAGTGATTGCTTGCATTCTGTAGAACAATTGTATACGACTGAATTGCAACATTTTTATGAAAATGATGACAGCCCTTACAAAATTAGTCTTATTGAAATTAAATTAGTCATTAACAACTAAATAGATTCAACAAACCCTTTTAATTAAGGGTTTTTCTATTTTAGGTTTGGTATAATGGAAGAGTAATAAAGGGTAACTAAAATGACTGACTTAGACGTAGCTATTGAGATGGCATCTAATGCTCATAAAGGGCAACTAGACAAAGCTGGTAAAGATTATATTGAGCATCCCCTAAGAGTATTGGATACTGTTAAAACTAAATACCCTGATGATATTGAACTTCAATGTATAGCGGTTATGCATGATGTGATTGAAGATTCAGATGTGACCCTTGAAGACATCAAAGCGGCGGGCTTCAGTGATAGGGTTATTGCTGGTCTAAAAGCTATGACTAAAGTTATAGGAATTGACTATGATGCTTACATCACAAGGGTAATCGGTTTTAATCCCGATGCTATTAAAGTTAAATTGGCAGACTTAGAAGATAATATGGATTTAAGTAGACTGCCTAATGTGACTGAGAAAGATATTAAGCGTAATAGAAAATACGCCATAGCTAAGCAAGATTTACTTGATATACAGTCAGGCGCATTTGTTCCTTAAATCACTCTACCCTAGCTAACCCCTAGGGTTTTTATTTGAACAGTACCAGGATAAACATTGCCAATATTCCAACAGTCGTTAACATTGAATAAAGTACCCAAAAGCTAAACGCTTTTTTAATCTTTTCGGCACCTTCTAGCAATGGTGAAGATCTTTCAACCTCAGCCATTAAACTATTAATTACATCAGCTTGCAATGCAAGTTTAACTGAAGCTTGACTATTTAAGTTAGTGGAATTGTTATAAGCTTTTGTCAATTGCAAAGCAATTCTTTCAAGGTCTTCTTTTGTCAAAGCCTTAAAGTCAGTAATTAACTTAAATTCAGTTTCAGCATCCATAGTTTACCTTTTATTTTAATTTTAACCTAAGGGCTGTTACTGATAAGTACGGTAAGCACGAAAAAGCCCCTTTATAGGGGCTAAGAGTTTAATTTATTTGATAGCCTACAGCATTTAGAAGTTGTTCAAAAGTAAAGTAAGGAGGTAGTTTTCCAGTGTTGATAGTTTGAATACCTAACTTTTTTAGATGTCCCCAATCTAAGTTGAAAGGATTATATTTAACCCACATGGGATAGTAGTTAGGTTTATCGTCAGACCTTCTATAACAGGCTAAGAACTGATGGAATATAGGGTTAGCTAGAATAGACTGCCTTAAAGGTAAGGGGGTCTTTACGGTGCTACTGGGCATTGCCCAGGCCATCTTGTAGTTTGATAAATGCATGACGCTTACTCAGTTCATTAGTAGCTGAAACATAATATTCAGTACTATAGTCGGGATTTAGTGGGTTAGATAGGACAGCAAACAATTCGGTATCGGTCAAAAAAGTAACAGGCATATTAGGTTCCTTAAATAAAAAACAGGGTGTTACCCCTGTCTAATATTATATAGGCTATAGATTGAATGTCAAGCCATTAATTCAATTAATCCATCCTCGCCATGTTCAGCGATAAGCGCTGATATAAATTCAGAGTCAATTGATTTATTAACTACGTCGATAGCCGTGTGTCCAAAGTCTGTAGGCTCAATACATTTAGCACGACACAGACAAGCTAGAACGTATTGAACTGAATCAAGGGCATCGGTTAGGGTAGATACCTTAGATTCAAGCGTTTCTGATTTAGCTGTAACGTCGTCTAGTTGGTCGATTAGAGAAGTTTTAGTTAGCATTTAAATGTCCTTTAACTTTGTCTAATATAACACAGCCTTTAGATAAGGTGTAAAATAGACATAGCAGGAATTAAATAAACTTTATTCAATGATTCACCTTACATCGCTAGGTTTTACAGGCCATCGCAGACAGCGCTTAATTAAGCACTCTGCCAATATAGACAACCGTTTAGTAGATTTAATGACTGCTGTAATTCAACTTGAAATTGAGTTGATTGGATGCGATTTAAATATAGTTAGCGGTATGGCTCTAGGGCTGGATATAGCCGCCGCTAAGGTGGCAAAGCTACTAGGATTACCTTTAATCGCTATGGTGCCCTTTGAGGGTCAAGAAAGTGTATGGAATAAGTCAGACAAGGATATCTACTTTAATTTACTTAGTTATGCTACTGAGGTTAACTACTGTTCACCTCCCCCTTATTCAGCATGGAAGTTTCAGCACCGTAATAAAGCCATTGTCGATAACTCAAATAAAATGATAGCCCTGTGGGATGGTGTTGAGGATGGGGGTACTTACAATTGCATTAAGTATGCTGAGGCTACTGGTAAACCTGTAGTGAATGTATGGAATAGGTTTGTTAAATATGTATAAAACAAAACCCCTAGTTTATGGCTAGGGGTTCTTAATGTTGTTAAGGTGGGCATCCAGAGTTAAATACTTCTTTTTTAATAGCACCCATAATACTAATTGAACTCTACTATTCAATTTTAATCAATCAAAATTCAAGGGTTAATTATTGAAAACCGAATAGTTTTATCGGTTTAACCGAAATTAAAACCATATTCTATCGCCATTACTGCCAATAACTTCAACCTTTACTACGGCTGTAGTTGTTCCTATTGAGTTAATACCTTCTTTGCCAACATCATGAGTGTAATCTTTAAAGGAAGCATTAGAGTGATGGTATTTACCATTTACATAGACGTTGTATTTAAGCATTACCAAAAATCCCAAACACTAATTTATACAACTCAAGTAATTTAATTGCACTTTTATCTAGGTCTTCAAGCTTTTCACTTGATAGGCTTTTATAGTCTGCATGTAGGTTGGATGATAGAGCTTTAAGAGCACCATCTTTTGTATTAGATACTCCACGCAAGTTAAACGCTTTTGAGTAAGCAATAAAAGTGTCTTCATATTTATTGACGGAAATATCAAATTTACAATTCATGGTATTCGACATCCCTTAAAAGTAAATCAAGTTGATTTTCTAGACTCTTTCAGATACTTAGTTTTAGTTGCAACTTTAGAATACTCAAAGTCTACTAATAAACATCCCTTACGTTTAAGCAGCCAATCAACAAAGTAAGGTATAAAAGAATCTGGGCTAAAGTTATTAGAGCACTTAACCTCAATAATACCATCCGCCTTTAATTTATCAAAAGCTTTAATGCTGTAATCACTCAGTTCAAAGTTCCACTTATTAGCGTTTTCAAGTGGAACTTTATAAATACGCCTAAACTCATCCCAAAGGTTTTGTATATTTAAGGCTTCATGTGACATGACAGCGCCAAATGTATTTGTTGACTCTGCGTAATCGTAATCTTGAATTATATAGACTTTCATCAAACATCCCTCAATAACAAATCTAATTGATTATCCGGTATATCTTGCCCTGTTTCAAGTCGATAATGATAGTTTAACCATCCTTTTGCATACTTAGGATTTTTAATGTGAGCTTTTAAGTAAGCAATGTAATCACGTAGTTTTGATTTTGAGTACCTACGGGTAAGAGCTGAATTAATAATCCAGTCTGCTGGTGGGTTATGTCCGTACTCATCTAAAAATAATTGAATAGCTCTATCAGGCGATGTAGTATCTGAAGCTTGTCTATTAATAGACCATTGCTTAAATGCCATCTTACGCCAAGCTCTGATATTTTTAATCTTTTGTTTGGTTAATCCATTTGTATATTCGACTAACTCTTGGTAATGGGTTTCCTCTTCTATTTCTTCTTCAGGTGAATTAAATTCATATCCGCACTTTTCACACTTAGAGTTAAATACTCTCTGCGTATGACCACAGTTAGGACAATCTTTGAATGATTCTCCGTTATCTTCAGGCATTTCACCATCGATTGAATAGTCCTGAAAATCCATAGGATTGCCAAAACGTTTTAAGTTACCTCCAAAGTCTAAAATTAGGTAGTCTTCCTTACCAGGATAAGACCTTGCTGGGCGACCACAGCACTGAAAGAACAGAGACTTTGATTTAGTAGCTCTGACAAATAGTATGGATGAGAGGATGGGTAGATTAAACCCAGCTACCAGGGCACCCACAGACGTTATAACTTGAGTCTGACCACAGGCAACCCTAGCAAAGATATCCTTGCGTTGCTTCTTAGAGGTAGATCCTATAACCATCTCAGTAGGGATGCCATGCTCTAGAAACTTCGCGGTAGTGGCCTTAGCTTGTTCAATGGTAGAGCCTACCATGATCGTGGGTCTATCACCGCTCAAGCGTTGCCATTCCTGAAATGTATACTCTAGCGCTGCATCCTCACTAGCCTGCTTACCCATCAACCCTTCAGAGTAATCCCCATCAAAGCCTACATCGGCCTCTGTAACGTGGATAACACCCCCGCCAATGGCATAGCACCTGGCATGTACGCTAATACCCTCCTTAATCAACTTAGGCGGTTGCCAACCCTCTACAGTAGTCTCAAATTTCTGCCCTAACCATTCCTTCTTAGACAATCGCCAAGGTGTAGCCGTTAAACCAAACTTAATTGCATCGGGGTAATGCTTATCAATTAAATCAAACGATTCTCTAAAAGCTAATTCGTGACATTCATCAAAAAATAAAACATCTCTATGCCCTAGAATGTCTGATACAGAAGCACCCTTTTTTAATTTAGATTCAAGGGACTGAATTGAAACAACAGCAACACATGAATGCTTGTTAAACTTTTTATTACCTTGCAAAACATTAGCCGTTAACCCTAATCGGCTAAATTCTTCTACAGTTTGATTAACTAGCGTGTCGAAGTGAACAAAGAACACACACTCTTTAGAAGCTTTAACGGCATCTCTAATTATCCAACCAGCAAGGATCGTCTTCCCGACTCCCATCAGCGCAACTAATAGTATTTTTTTGTAACCATTAGCTACTTTTATATAAGCACTTTCAACTATTTCTAATTGAGGTTGCTTAAGGGAGTCAATTATACTTAACGTTGCTGCTTTTTGAATAACTACATTTTTAGCGGGTATTGCATGGTATTCAAGTAATCCTAGTTGAACGGTATCCATTATTAAATAACCTCCCTCAACATATCCCACCAAGGTGCAACTGTAAGAGAAATTAAAACGTTTTCAGTAAGCTTGAACCTCACATCTTTATTTGTTTTGAGTAAGTTAAGGTCTAATATTCCGTTATCACCTAAGTTAAAAGCATCCATTGTATTGGCGCTATGTATGGCAAGTAAATACATAGCACATGTTATCTCGCGAGTCTTTGCAGTACTCAAGAAATCAAACACCACGCTTACAACGTTTTGTTGATAATGTCTATGCAGTAACGTACTTTCTTGATAGCACTTTTCAAGATCCCTTAAAACGTTATCCTCACCTTTCATACCATCTGTAAAGTTCCTAGTTTCTACGAGATAGTGATTAATATAAAACTCAAGCATCTGCTTAGAGTTTTCAGCGTGGTTTATGTGGTGCCACCACATAATTTTATAAAGCTCAGTCTTCCATTCGCTCTTATGATTTGTCAATAAGTTAGCTTCATTCAGTTCATGAGTTTTTATTTTATTTGGTTCGGAATGCCATACTTTCCAAAAGTGTTTACGTAACAATGCGAGTAATTGATTTCTTGCTGTATTAGCTAGTCTTTTACGCTTGTTATCTGAATAACTGTTTACCCTTAGCTCACACAGTGCAATATCAGACTTACTTCCCTTAAAATGGCACCAGCAAGCACTAGCAGTTTTAGATGCCTGTCTAAGGAATACGGGTTCTTTGCACTCAGGGCACATCGGTATAATTTTTAGAAAGTCTTGATGTTTGCACTGAATAGCATTAACTAGATTTCCACCGTAGTATAGCGACGTTGCGTATTTCATTTAATTTAGTCCTAATCACTCCCCTAGTTTAACATTAGATAGAGTAGAATGGTATGGTAAACGCTTGTTATATAAGGGATTTATGGATAAATTATTTAGAGTTGAGTTGTTAGCCAAAACACCCAACCCGCAAAAGCTATGTTATGCAGCTATGCATACTGACTACTCAGAGAAACTAGTATCAGATGAGTTGTTTAATCCTGTCGAACCTGTAACAGCATACAACGGGCTATGGGTAGACCCGATGAACCCTAGTGAGATTCTAAAGGAGTCTGAGGCTGGTAGACGGGTAATTAGCCATTGTGTCAAGTTTGGGCATTGGGGCGTCATAGAACACCCGCAAATTACATTCAACGTGGGCTATTTTCCCCATTCAGTAATGCAGCAAGCCCGCACACATCGCATTTCTACCTCTTTCGATGTGCAGAGTTTTCGATACTCTGGTAAGCGTATCTGCAATGCTATAGAGGCTGATGACGTACTAGAAGCTATCGAGAAAACGTTCTACCTACGGCCTGTGGGTTTTTACACCGATAGGAAGGGTAAAAAGTATGAATATACAAAATCTGATAGGGCTGAAGATATTAACCTAGCCATGAATGCTGCTTTTCATTACCGTGATAGGATTGAGCAAGGTTTTTCAGAAGAACATGCTAGAGGCTTAATTCCATTTGATGTAAGACAACACTTTGTAGTTAGCTTTAACCTTAGAAGTCTGCTACACTTTTTAGACTTAAGGGCAAAGGCCGATGCCCAACTTGAAATACAATGGCTTTGTGAACTGATGGTTCCTTATCTAGAAGAATGGGTTCCTGAGGTTTGGGAGTTTTACGAAAAGAACCGATTTAAGCGGGCAAAGCTAGCACCCTAGGACGGTAATCAATGAATACAATTAAAGGTGACAATTGGGATGGTAAGACTGCTGACTTTTTGTATAAAACTGTATTAAACGTAGGTGCTCATTTCTCTAATGTTGTAGGGGCTAATGATTCAGTAAACCCAACTGTTTTAACTAAGTTAGCTAATTACACATCAGCAGATCACATTGATTCAATGTATATGGAAAAGGTATTTCAGTTATGTGTATATGCGAATCAATCCGCTAAGGAGGATGGTATTTTAGACGATGAACTTCAAAAAGACTTTGAGGCTAACAAAGACCTTATCTGTAAAGTCTTACATAGTGTTATGGGTCTAAATAAAAACCTTAAAGTAGTAGGATTTTGGAGAGAAGATAGTTAAGTGAACTATCCAAAACTTACCTAATCTATATGGTAAGTTTTGGATTTCCCAACTCAACAGGATGAGCCTCTACGGATGACCTACGCCCCCGCTTTGGACTTACCTTCCCTCCTTGGGCAGTAGCGCTAGTTCCTAACGCTAGAATCCTTAGACCTTCATCTCTGATATTGATAGCAGCATTCACATCTCTATCATGCTTTGTTTTACAGCTAGGACATTCCCAACTACGAATATTTAGAGATAAGCTATCAACTTGATGTAGGCATACATTACAAGTCTTACTTGAAGGAAAAAATCTACCAATCTGTAAATAGACTTTACCTTCTTTCTCGGCCTTGTATTTGAGCATGGTTGTAAAGCTAGACCATCCACAATCAGAGATTGCTTTGGCTAGATTGTGATTTTTAACCATGTTCTTAACAGCTAAATCCTCAGTAATGATGACTTGGTTTTCGTCAACAATTTTACGGGATAGTTTATGCTGAAAATCTTTACGAGTATTGGCAATACGATCATGTACCCGTGCGACAATCTTGCGGGCTTTGTTACGCTTACCAGACCCTTTTTGTTTGCGAGATAGTTTCTGTTGCTTACGCTTTAGATTCTTAGCCCGCTTGCTTAAATGTCTGGGGTTATCATATTTAGAACCATCTGAGGTGATAGCGAAGTGAGTTAACCCTAAGTCAATTCCAATAGCTTTACCTTCTGAGCTAGGCACTAAATCAGGTGTACCATCATCAAACAATAAAGAAGCGTGATACTTACCTGCTTTGTTTAGGCTAATGGTTACAGTCTTTAGCTTTCCTTCAAATGTACGGTGTAGTTTTGCTTTAACTTCTCCTATTTTAGGTAGCTTAATTTTGCCATTTAGCAATTTAACATGTTGAGGATACTGGATAGATTGTTTTCCATGCTTGCTCTTGAAGTTAGGGTATTTTGCCCGTCCTTCAAAGAAGTTGATAAAAGCCCTAGACAAGTTTAAGCTGACAGACTGCAAAACTTGAGAATAGCAATCCTTTAACCAAGGATGCTCTTTCTTTAAGTCGGGCAGCAAGTCGTTATAGCCTTGCCTAGATAAACCTTTTCCAGTCTCTTTATAAGTTTCGTTATTCAAAGCTAGAGCATAATTCCAAAACCACCTAGCACAACCAAAAGACTGCGTTAACAACTGCTGTTGCTCAGGAGTGGGATAAATTCTAACCTTGGCTACGTTTCTCATTCTATAATTTTAACACAAATATCTAACGTGATACAAGATTATACATAAGAGTATTAAATCAAACTAAAAAGCCCCTTAATTGGGGCTTTGTTTTTATTCTCTTTTACCCATCACACCATTTTCAATTTTGTAGCAAATATAGGCATGTGCTTTAACAAAGTAAGCTAAATCTCTTAGGAGCGTATATTTAGTTAAATCTCTTTCTGGTTGAGTGCTTTTAAGAATTAACTTATTGTCTTGAGTAGCTAACCAAGCAGAGTTTAATCTAGTATTGAGTGTTAGAATACCCTTTTCTCCATACCCTGATGACTTACCCGCATATTCTAAAGTGTAAGGTAGTTCTGATACTGTAACTAAATGCTCATCAGATAGCGCCATGTCAGCATAAAAGTATCCAGTGCTGTTTAATAACTTAACTCTCAGTGAATTATTAACTTTAGTAACTTCAATACTTGAGTCTTTTAGATATTTTTCAATTAAAAGGAAAATCATTTAATTAATCCTTATATTTAATTCTACGTGCCTTAAAATCTAACATAAAATCTGCAAACGCTTTTTCTTTAGTGTGTGCTATTCCTTGCTCCATTACATCAAAGTCATCTGAAGTGATGTAGAAGTAATGTCTACTTGAATGCGGCGTATAGGAATAATTAAATGAGTATTTGTGTTTAAGGCAGTAATTTAGAACTTCTTCAAGTTCATTTTGATAATTAGTTTCCATTTATTTAATCCTTAAATTCCCTAATATACTCATTACAGACATTTACATCAAAATCAGCAAAGATTGCTTTGGAATGTAGACATATTCCAAATAACTTTAATTGTCTTTCAACGGTGAATAAATTAACATCGTACTCAGTAGATAGATCCCAAGCAGTAGCCGTTGATTTAAGAACAACAGTATTTCTTTTGACAAATAAATGTTTGCTGAGCATGTTTGATGCACTTTTGAAATAAGTATAGTAATACCTATTTTAGATGAGTCTGTTGTTTTAATTAACCCTTACCTAAAAACAATTTCTCTAATTTCATCCTTGTTCTGAAGTAAAACCCTATAGCCTTCTTTGATTGATTTCTGAATATAAGATTCGGTTGCAATAGCTCTACGTAGTGCTTCAGTTTGAGTTATGCCCTGCGATTCAGCAAGATCTTCTAGATACTCAGCAGCATCACCCGTTAAATTAATTGACATTCGTTTAGGCGTTGGTTTATCTGTCATTGTTTCCTTTATTTAATTGAGATGGGCGCTACTGGAATTGAACCAGTCTAAACCACGTTATGAGCATGGTGCATAATCCGCTCTGCCAAACGCCCTGGCCTCTCATCTAGGATTCCAACCTAGGACAAACGGGGTAGAAACCCGCTACTCTATGCGCTGAGTTAATGAGAGATATTTCAAGGGGTGATTAAACCCCTTTAAGTTTAACTAAAGCAATCCATTTTGATTTAGAACAATTGACTTAGCTATACCGATTACAGCGTCTAGTTTTAGAATTTCTCTGCTTATCGGTGCGGTTGTTTCTAGCACACCAGCAGAGTAAAAATCAAAGAGCATAGAAAGTTGGCTTTTTGATTCAACATCCCAGGGTTCACTTTTGAGAAGTAGGATAAACCTTGTTGCGTAATCGTTAGCCAGTTTGTTATTAATTGTCTCTGTAGATAAAGCCATTTGATTAAGTCCTTATTTAGATTTACTTTAAGGTAGATGTACCCTTTAAGTCTACCAGTCAGCAGCTTGAGCAAGGGTAGATATAATGTTAGCTTTCACTGCTTGCTCAACAGAGATTGAAGCACGTTTGGCTTCAATCTCAGCAGACAATGCTAACTCTGCTTTTAGTTTAGTCAAACCTGGTTGCATATCTATTTAATTTAATCCTTAGTTAGTTTTAGATAAGGTAGATGCATTAATTTAACGTTAACTTAAATGCCGAAATCTTCCCTTTCCAGCTTTTGAATCTCAAGCAAAATCTTACGTGCTTCTGGCTCAGATTTAGCTTGTTGGTATTGTTGCCGTAGTTGAGCAATCTTAGCTTGGTTAGACATTTAATTAATTCCTTAATTTCAAACTTACCCTTTTAGTTTAACGCTTGCTTGTTTAATCGTCAATACTCATTAGATAAAGATTAGATAGACTTAGGTAAGGCATTATATCAAATTTTTATTTAATATGACAGACTTAGACGACTTTAGGAACGATGGGTCGCTGATTTCAGCTCTCAGTGCATCTGTGTCTAATAATAATACGGGTCATGGTAGTGCGCGTAGTAAAATCGAAGGGGTAGAAGTCAATATCGCTCCTAGGATTCTTACATCTGAAGAACGTCTAGGTTTATTCCGTTCAAATAAAATTGTTGAGAAGCTTGTGCTATTGCCTTGTGAGGCGGCTTCAAAGCACTGGGGCACCTTTTCATTCGGCCATACTGAGGGAGAGGATTCATCCGATTTAGTATCGGCAATGGATGAGTATTGCTCAAACTTAGGAGTAATTGAAGCATTTACAGAAGCTTCAGTAGAAGGTCGTTTAAATGGAGATGGCTGGATAGTCCTAGATCTACAAGATGGAAGAGAAATAAATGAACCTGTAGACCGTGACAACATAAAAAGTGTTGCTTGGCTTGAAGTACTTGAACGGGATATGCTTCAACCAAATACATCGGGTTCTATTGTTAATCCTAAAGATTACCGATTTAATATTAATCAAGATGTATCCGATGAATTTAAGTCATTAAATACGCAGATAATTCATAGTGATAGAGTTCTTAGATTCCCTGGCAAAAGGTTAATGGCTAGGGGATTGAGATATAACGGTGGGTATAATGACTCGGCTATTCAAGCTTGCTTTTCGGAATTATCTACTTATTTACAATCTTATTATTCAGTAGGTGGAATGCTTGCTGATTATTCAGTTTTTACCTATGGACTAAAAGGGCTAGCAACACTTGCTCAAAGCGGCGATACGTCAGCTTTAGTTAATAGATTTGTCGCTATTCAGATGGGAATTTCGTCCCTTAAGGGCGTAATGCACGATTCTGAGTCGGAGACAGTCTCATATTTGAATAGGTCGTTTGGAGGTATCGACCCTGTTCTACAAAGAATGGAAGATTTTCTATTAACTGCTACAGGTTTCCCCAAATCTAAACTATTAGGCCATTCTGGACAAAATGCATTAAGTGAAGGGGGTAAAACTGACGAAAGATTATGGTCTGAGTTTGTAGCAAATTTCCAAAACACCATATGGACTGCACCACGTAGACGTTTAGGGGAATACGTGCTGCTCTCAAAAGACGGGCCGACAGGCGGCACCATTCCTAAAGGATTCGGTTTTACTTGGGAATCTGCGTTACAACTAACTGGTAAAGAACAAGCTGAAATTGAAAAGTTATTTGCTGAAACTGATAAAATCCGTATTGAATCGGGTTCAATGCACCCAAGTGAATCTAGACAGAGGCTCAACGGTTACAAGTTCAATCAGCAGATTACACTTAGAGATGATTTTACTGAAGCCTTAGAAGCCGTTATAGAGGCTGACACTGATTCAATGGAAGATGGCACTACCCCTGAAGTAAAAGAACCTGAACCTAAAGAAAAAACTAAACCTAGAGAAGATTGGGATTCTAAATTTAATTTGGATGATTTAACTAAAGCTAAAAAAGTAATTAAATGGCAAGGTCTTTCTATTGGTCTGCAATACCTACCTTTTGATACCAGACACGGTAAAACTTTAACTGCGGGTTATGGATATATCCAAAATACTAAAGGTGCTGATGGCATGGCACTTGATTGTTATGTCGGCACTAAATTAGATTCACCTAAACTATTCGTAGTTGAACAAGTAATTAACGGTGAATTTGACGAATATAAATTTATCTTAGGTGTAACGTCATTAAAAGAAGCTAAGGCTACTTACTTAGGTGCGATGCCATCTGAGTTTATGAAAAGCATTAAAGAAATTAAATTAAGTGAACTTAAATCTTTTGATGTCGCTAAGCGTAGCGATGAATGGGTAGAGCTACGTCTAGATGGGTCTGTAAGCGACCCTATTGAATTAGATAGCAGAGTATCTGATAGAAAGTATATACCTCTTGAAAGGGCTGCTGAATTGAGTCAGAGTGAACTTAAGCAATTGGCTAAGTTAGAGTACAAATAAAAAGACCCTTGTGGGCCTTGGTTGAGTCCAGTCTTTAGTTTAGCGGCTAATTGTTTATTAGCCTTATTCCACTGCTTTAGTTTTTTAAGCCGCTTTTTAGGCTTAACCTGTGGTTTACCCTCTGCCTTCCAACTGTTCATAGTAATCCTCAATTGAATCAGTACTTACATTAGCATCTTTCTTTTTATTGGCTGAGCTAGATTTACCTGTAGGCTCATGATGGCAAACAAAACAGCCAGGATTACCGCAATCAAACGGGTCTTTATTGTAGCTGTAACCAAACCCTACAAAAGTAAGCATACTAGGATGAGTCTGCTTGAGTAACTTAGTATAGTTTTTAACTAAACGGTTAGCGTGATGTCTATTCTTAGCGCTTTTAGCCATAGCATATTGAGCAAGGGAGGGGAAACAATTGTTCCCTTGCTTATGTTTGCTATGCCGCCTACAGATTTAGCCAACTCCATTATTCAACCTCAGTCTTACTAATCAATTCTAAGATATCCTCAGCTAAATAGGTAGCATCTACAATACCGGGTGAAACGTCGCCTGATACTAACTCACATTTATATTTAATCTGCTCAACTAGCTTTTTAAGTCTATCTCTTTCATGGATCATATCTAAATCCATTTGCAAGTGAGTCTTATTCATTACTTTTTATCCCACAGTTTAACTTGAAGCTTGGAAATATATGCATTTAAGGCATCTTGTTTAATTTCTTCAGTAAGTGGGACTTCGCTTACGTCAATAGTAGACCTACGTTTATCCAACCTGGCATAAGATTTTACAGACTTGAAAGAATGCCGTTTACTGGGACGATTATATTCAGTGTAGTCATCTAAATACAAAATAGTATCCATTAAATAAAAACGGTATTCTACCAAACTCAGGCCGTTGTCACTTGGGTATTCTAATTTAACGGTTGACATTTCCTTTCCTCTTAATTACTCCTACTATAACACCCCTAAAGCTTAAAAGCATATAGCGTTAGATGAAATTAGGGTGAAGTTTAACGCCCCTTTAGAGGGGCTTTTGAGTTAAGAACGTTTTCTATCACTGTAATCTCTACAGAGTTCTATAATTCCGTATTTCTCTAATAGTTCTTTTGGGGAACCCGCCATATGAGATCTCCATACTCTAGGTTTGAGGGATTTTTCATACTCACTTAGTTGCCTACCTACAATGTTAGGTTTTTTGCGAGTCTTCTTAATGTATTCCTTGATGATACATTCTAGGTTGTCAGGGTTATTGCTAAACTTGCTGCTTAAATTAAAAATATCTTTACTAAACAACTGAGTATTTCCGCTAATTAATAAATCACTGCCATCATACTTAAATTCTTCATACTTTGTGAGTATATATTGAATGAACCAAGTAGCATCTGCTTTATTAGCCATTTTCACTAAACCCAATACTTTAATTTCGCAAGTATCTTCTTCAAAGCGTTTTTCGATGCTTTGCTGAGTCTTACCTACTTTATAAACTGTATTGCCGTTTTTAGTGACTTCAAGATAATAAACAATAGTAGGTCTTTGTATAAAAGGTGAACTATTAAACCCTATTTTGTAAGCGTCTAGCTTTCGTGTCCATCTATATTCAAACTCTAGTAAATTACCATCAATCACTTCTTCAACAATACAAAACTTAAAATCGGTTTCAGAGTATTTATTCCATGCATCTTGCAAGTTTTTAGAATGATGTCTATTCTTTTTTAAGTCTCGTTTATGTCTTATCCATCTCGATTCAATATTCTTGCTTGAACCTACATAAACTTTTCCCGTTGGAACGCAACAAATTGTATAAACGCCTCTAGTCATTTTGAAGTCCTTTGTATAGTTAGGTTGAGTTTTTAATTAATTAAAAGGAATTGATTCTACATAAGCTCTCATATCGTCGTCATATTCTTCCATAGGAGGTTCACAATACAAACTGGAATGCTCAGGGCTATAAGGGTTAGTTACAAGGTTTTCAACTTTGATAGGATTTTTAGGCTTAAAGTCAAAGCGATAAAACCAATCAGTGAATACAAAATCAATCTTAGCCTTAGCTGCCTCATATACAGCCGTTAGGACGGGCTTAGGAGGCTCAATAGACCTTTTACTAGGCTCAGCATCTACACGGGCAGAATACTCTAGAAAAGCTCTCTCATCTTTGTCAGAGGCTATCTGAGAGTGTCTAGCCTTAGATACATAATCGAATGTAGAACCTTGCCCACTTCGGTTAGGCTTAGCATTCTCTACACCGTAGATTACCTTAGTCCATGCTTGAAACAGTAAGTTACCTACAAACCCACGATGCTTAGGGAATGCATGAACTGTAAACCCACGTTCAAACCAAGCTTTTTCTAGCCTTTCGTAAATACCCAGTAGTAAATCAAAGTTCAGGTTATGGAACAACATAGGCTGTTTGCCGCCTGGGTGCCATTCTGACTCAGTTCTGAATGCACCTAGACCGGAAAGCTTAGCAATGTACTTTCTGAGGGTGATTCTATTTGAGGTAGCACCTATCCAGTATCTAACTAGATGCTTCTGAATGTGAGTTAATGCACATTGAAATGACCTAGGCTGATTTAGCTCTGCTAGGGCATCTTCCTCAACGCTATACAGCAAACACCCATCAAGCCTTACAACATCCTTCTTTAAGGCTCCTATGGCGTGTGCTGGTGAGTAGAGTAAATGCTGAGTTAGACCGATGACACCTAGTAGGGAAGACTTAGGCATATTAGATGCCCATGTGTCGATTTTGTCTTTCCAGTCTGGGTCAATATCTAGAAAATATAGAGGAACGTTGTCTAACGTGCTGTTCATGAGTTATACTTAAGTTGATTATTACTAAATCAAGTATAGCGCTTTTCTGTCTAACGTGCAACGACAGAGGCGCTATTTTTTTATTCAAACATTTAGATAGAGGCTCTAGGTATATCAACTTATATCCACATAATTCATTAAGTATATAAATACGTGGTCGCCAGCCCTTGCTTCGCGGGCTGACTACAATAGCTGAGGTTTTATAGATAACCACTTGGCATAGTAGCGACCTGCGAAGCAAGGTGAGCGCTAGGGTATACATAAACATATTGAATTATGTGGATATAAGTTGATATACTTACACTTAATTAGATAACTAAGTCTCACATTGCGACAGCTTTTATAGTGATGCTTACCTACCGTCAACCGCACTTTAAGTAAATGCTGAGTTTGTTTAATGTCGTATAATGGATGAGTAAATATAGGAGTAATATGTTCAATAAGTTAGACTTACAACGGGCTAATGCTTCAGGTGAGTTTGAAGCTATCCCTTACACTAAAGCGATTAAGCGTAAGCCTAAACAAGGTAGCTGTTTCTATATCACTCCTGTTACATGGCATGGTGCTCCTGTAAGGATGATTGATATAGAATTTAAGACTCTAGGGCATTGGCAGATAGTAGAGGCTGTGGAAGGTCTACCTGCTGGGTATGCAATGCAGACTCACTCTATTAATGCGGAGACATGGAATCTTATTCACGATAAAGACAAAATCCTATCAGCATCTTTTGAATGGTTAGATACTGCTGTAGAGGACTTGCACCTACTCAGGGATAAAGACCCTAGTTTTTTCTGCGACATCTTCATTTGGGAATGGCGCAATGATTACCTCCAATGGTCACTCAGTTTTGATAATGCATGGGAAGCATGTTTAGAGTATGCAGACTGCGTATTCAATCAAGCGGTTAAGACTGCCTACCCTGATATGGATTCACCAGGTACTAAGGATGTTGGTAATCGAGTGATGCCTCCTAGTCAAAAAGAGTTTATGTCTACAATCATTGCAGAGATGCAGAAACAGTTAGACTTACTCTAATTAATCAAACAATCTAATGTTATACAATGGGGGTAGCCCGTCTACCCTTTTTTATTTAATGCAGGATTTAGTTTACCGCAATCTTAATTTTCATTGGAAATCCATTTATGAAATCACAAACCTTTCAGGCACTATTAGACCTGTTACTTCAATCATTTTGAGTAAACTTAAGTTAGATGGAGTAGTTGAAAGTAAAGAGGTAACAGGTGTAACTTATTGGCGACGTAGGGTAGCGGGCACACCTGAACGTAATTTGAATCTTATTCCTCAAGCTAGTGCTATTTGATATGGATATACCTGAATCACAATGTGTATTAGTTTCACCTTATGATCTTGGTGTAAACGCTCAAGTGTCTTATAAGGTTGTGCAAACCGATTACAGCAGACAGTTAGTTTACATAGTCAGAACTGATTACTATCCGTTGATGTGGTTAGTTTATTGGTTTAAGTTTAGGTTGATTGATACTTGGGCTGTAATCTCTACTGCATTGTCCTATGTAATTAGCATTTGGTTTTCAATTCCTGTAAACCCGGCTGAAACCCAAAACGTTAGGCACACCCTTAAAAAACTGCATACTAAACCTCACAGTGCTATTTGATATGGTCAGACGAAAAGTAAGCGAGTTAATTGGCAAAGAACTTGTTGAGAATGTGAACGTAGACATTCATGATGAAGATTTGCCAGTAGTTGAAGAGATTATCGAATCTATTATTGGCCCTATAGAAGAGGTTGAGCCTACGCCTGAAGCGCCTGCAACCGTTTCTATTGTAGATACTGTCTATGCTTACGCTCAATCTGTTGGGCCTATTACAGACGATGTAGAAGCCGCTAGAGTACGACATTACCTTGAAGCGCTTTATCTCAAGCATGGCGATAAGTTTGAAGAACTTACACATGGGTATGAGACTCTATACGGTCTAACTATGCTTGCAGCATTCAGCGGTATTCCTACCAATAACACATTCAAGATTGAAGGTCAGCATTCTTACGATGCCTATCAGCACTATAAAAGGGTAATTAAAAATGTCTAAGCCAGTTTATAAATCAAGTACCGTTCAGAATGCTGTAGGTGCTTTTGTTGTACTTGTACTTAGTACAGTAGTTGCTCTATACAATCCTGATACGGGTAAATTCAGAGTTCCTAATCAAATTGAAATCGCGGCCTTGTTTGCAGGTGCTATTACTCTACACGGCACTATCGAGGGACGTAAGAAAGCTACTGAAGCTATTGTAGGCACTCCAGTAGCCGCATCTATTCAATCTGAAAATGTAAGTGGGACTGAAGAATAAATGCATACTCTAACTATCACGGCACCTACTTGGGTTAAAACCTCAACTAAAGCAGCTTCAGTTTTACCTGACTCTGACAAAGCTTTTATTAAAGCAGGGACATACCCGATTCAGTCTTATAGTGAGCTTGATGATTACCTATTGGTAACGTTTGACCCTACTAAATTTAATATTAAAGATATTCACCCAACAGGCCGCAATACTTGGCACGTTTATAAACCACACGTTGAGGATGCAGCAGGGTACAGCCCTAATAACAAGCCTAAAGATGAACCGCCTGATGTAAAGAACCCTGGAGTAGCTTTTAAGCTACCGGGTCAAAGCAGTACGTTCTACAGCAATCAGCCTATTATCCAGAATGGTAATTTTACTTGGGGTGAGGCTTTGCACTTCTCAGGTAAAGCTTATAGACCCCCTGCCAATGCTAGGGTAGTAGATGGCATCATTTCATCTGCTAAGGCTATGCAAGATATTAGAGAATTTCTAGATAGACCTATTTATATTAATTCCTGGTATCGCGACCCAGCTACTAACCGTAGGGTTAATGGGGCAACACAGAGCACCCACATGACGGGGCTTGGTGTTGATTTTAGAGTAGAGGGTATGCTCCCTGCTGATGTATATGCAAAGCTAGATCCTTGGTGGGGTAATCGAGGGGGCTTAGCAAGCTCATCTGTTTTCACCCATGCTGATGTTCGCGGATATTATGCCCGCTGGCGGTACGGGTTTTAGTATTTAGTTAGAATAGACTCATCTAACATTAGACATAAATGGTAACTCTAAAAGAGCTTGGATATAACGTAGATTCTGAAACACACTTTAATTCAGTCTGCGTCAACTGTGAATATTACGATTCAGGCTCTTGCACTATTACTGATACGAAAATTAACCCTTTGGGTACTTGCGACAAACAAGTAAGCATTCAAAGGGTTGATGCAGTTGAGCCAATGCAGATTAATGGAAGCATTTTAACTGATTCAGAATATGAAACTCTAAGTCAGATATCTGCTGCTGATTTCGTTGAAATTGCTGAGGCTGCTTTGAATGAATAGCATCTATCAATTCACAAATATTGTCTTGTTAGATTTTCAAGTTATTTTTTACCTAATTTACTTAGTCCTATGACTCCAATTGAAGTAATCGCAAGTGAAGCTTATAACGCTTATTGGTTGTGTACTCTCAATGGGCAATACACTACGGTATGGGAAGACTTGCAGAGTGAAGTAAAAGAAACTTGGATGGTAGTTGCTAAGTCCGTACTGGTTAGCTCTGTTCAACAAGAGGTTTTGTATGCCTAGTGAATATGAACCTATACCACCTAAAAGGGTATTCACTGTAAAAGCTAGATACCAATTTAAGGGTAAGCTATAACCCCAGTCTTATAACGTAGATATTTTAAATTAAGGATGATTATGTCTAAAGATTACTCTGTTTGGTATCCAGACAACAAAGTAACTATAGAAGGCATCAACGCTTTGCTAGACGCCTCTGAAACCTCAGAGCATATTTTTTGGGGCAAAGAGTTACTTGTATCTTACAAATTACCTAACGGGTTTGCTGTTACTGGTAGAGGCGCTTGTATAGACCCTAATAACTTTGATCTTGATGTAGGTCGTTTTGTTGCTAGACAAGATGCCGAGGATCAATTGTGGTTACTTAAAGGGTATCTATTGCAGCAACATCTATACGAATCAAATTTAGATAAATCCGTCTAGTGGTAATTCCCATACTGTCAATTCAATTAGATAGTGGTAACATTGAGGCTGTTTCATTAGGTAGACGTATGCCAACTGCAACCATTAACTACACTGAGATTGAACGTTACCGCCTAGAGAACTCAGTAAGCGCTGATGATGTCATTAAACAAATTCAATCTAAATTGAAGGAAACACCCAATCAAGGAAAGTAAAATGAGTATTAATCCATTTTTTGTTAAGTGTTCTGTAGAAAGTACAAGATACCGAGGACATGCTAGAGCTAATAACCCTGTCAATCTAAGCCTGTGTAACTCTATCAAAAAGTCAAGATTGAGGTGGTATCCAGACAATGATGGTATTGCATCTATTGTTTTTGAGGGATGTGATATTGAATGGGCTTATAATTCAGAATCTACTAGGGATGCCGATTTTGATAGGATCACTACCAATGAACACTTGAATTAAATGGACAATTTAATAGAGCTGTTCCAAAAGGGTAGTAAAGACTTTTTACTAGCTAGTTTCCTATTTGGTGGGTCTGAGCGGTTATATACTGGGATGTTAGACGGCTTTTTAAGTGCATCTGATATTGCACAACTAACGTTAGTTACCATATACTTGGGGTGTATAACGACATTTTACTTAAATAAGGACTAATTAATGAGCCTTCCTGATGCTGCCAACCTTGCGCCAATGTCATCTACGTTATCTGAAACAATAGAGGCGTTATATGTAGGCGACTTGCTTAAATATCAAAGGTTACTAGGTAAGTTATCTAATGATGACCTTGCACGTTTAATTAACCTACTTAAGAATAAATAAAGGAATGAAATTACAATCATACGATTATCAAACGGTGTCTATCAATTGGAAGCGGCATTACACGGTTCCTTTAGTTGATAGCATTCCTAAGGAATTTGAACTTAAAACAGATAAACTTTATCCATCTGAAGTAAAAAAGTACCTGCCCTACTATGAGTTCCTGCCTTCAGTTACTACTGTTTGTAGCAATACTGATCCACCGGAGAAAAAGGAATTTTTCAAAAAGTGGAGGACTGAAAACCCTAACGATGATTCATTAGATAGAGGTAATTGGACTCACGCTAAAGCTGAGGATTTTCAAGCGGGTAAAAAGGTAATAGTTGATTCTGATATATGGGCTGATTGGTGGTACAGCCTAGAACAGTTTTTAGTGACTGTTGAGCATTTCATATTAACTGAGTCTGTAGTGTGGTTTCCTGGCTGCTACGCTGGCAGAATGGACTCGGTAGGCATAGTAGACGGGATTGTAACGCTATTAGACTGGAAGACTTCTAAGCCAGGTAAGGGAAAGAATAAAGGTAAGCCTAAAAAGAAAGAATGGATTGAAGGTTATTTAATGCAAGCTGGAGCATACGCTACAGCCTTTAATCACGTTTATAAAAATGAATGCGCTCCTATTGAACAAGCAAAAATTGTTATTGCTGTACCTGAGCATGAACCGCAAATTTTCACTTTAGATAAAAGTGAACTTGAGTTTTACCTAGATATGTACCGCGATAGGTTTAGAAAGTACAAACAAATGGGACTTTTAATTAAATGATAATTGTAGGTACATTTTTAGGCTTTATTGGATTCAGCTTGATTTTAAGTGGGTTTGAATGGTTGTGTGGATGGCGAAATTCTTTTTATAAAAAGGTATGGGGTTTTGCCAGTATTGTTACTGGCGTTGTAATTTGCATAGTTGCGTTGTACGTTTAACTCGCTTCTCTCAACTCAACATCAATCCATTCTTTAATAAAAACCTCAGTTACAGCATCATAAAAAGATTGTCGCCTATACCAAGGAATCCAAGGCTCATGAGCTTTATCTAAATTACAACTACGGCACGCAGTTACTTTATTTGAAGTTCTTTCACTGCCACCATATTTAATGGGTATCACATGATCTATAGTCATGTGCTTAGTTTTTGATTTGCAATAAACACAAGTATGCTTAAAGTGATTTAATATTTCTGCCCTTTGACTTTTAATTAATTTCTTTGGGTCTTGTTCCTCAAAGTGTATTAAAGTCATTCAATTAAAATAGTGGTATAACTTTATTTTAATTCAAATGGAATTTAATATTGACGCTATTACCCCAAATGTAAGATTTGACCCCCGTGTAAAGCGGTATCGCTATATTGATACTGGTCAATTTCTTAAAAAAGAAGCCGCCTTAAATTTAACAAAAGGGTATATTGAACGTGAGAAAGTTAAATTAATTGAACTTGCTGATAAGTTAGAAAGTGGTGAGATTACTTTATTTCAATTTCAATTAAGGGCTGCTGAGCATTTGAAGCATATACATGTTTCGAGTGGCATTTTAGGAGCGGGTGGATCTGAATATTTAACTTCAAATGACTTTTTAACAATTGCTAGGAAACTTAAAAATCAATATTACTCAGGCATTGGGGAGGATGGAAAACGATACGGCCTGAAATTCCTTGCAATGGATATTGAGGCTGGTAATGTTTCAGTAGCTAGATTGAAACAACGATTAGCTATGTATGCTGACAGTGGGCAACAATCCTATTGGCAGATGAAACGCGATAGGGCGCGTGATAAGCCCTGGGAGGTGAGAGTATTAGACCCTTTAGCTAGACACTGCGGTAGTTGTATTGCCCACGCTTCTAGAGGCATACAGAAGCTAGGGGTGTTACCTCTTCCTTCTCAGGATTGCACTTGTTACAATCGGTGCCGCTGCGAATTAATTCAATTAACTTTAGAAGAAGCGGTAGCTAGGGGATTGAGCGTTTAACCTTAAACTACATTCGATTCCAACAACTCAACCGCATGTTTATACCTAGGGTCACGCCACCAAGTATCAACATGCAATAAACTTGATTCACAAATGGCAGTTACTAAATCATTGCCATTAATCCAATTGACAAACTTTTTAGGCTTTTTATATCCTAAAGTTGTGTAGAAGTCTTTGAGCATATCAGTAGCGAATTCTGGTAAAAGCAATTCCACTGAAGTTAAATCAAATTTTACAGGGTAATTCCACTTATGTACTAATTTGATTGAGTCTTTAATTAAATGTCTACATGGAGGGTAATCGTAGGCTAATGCGTAACGCCCTGTGTATTTGTAAACTTCAATTATCAATTTTTTTACCTGACTTTATTAAGATTAAGTCGCTGATTGGCCCCCATCCAGCAGCCAAACCGCTTCTAGTATTTTTAAATAATGCAATCTTTAGGATAGGGTCATATTCTACAATTTCAAATATATCAGGTTTTCCACCAAAACTTTTACCTTTGTACCGGACTAAATCACCTGGCCATACAGCAAGCATTGTTTGTTTAATCCTAAAGAATACACTTATTATATCTAATATTTACCGACATGTGCAACTATTTTAGTTATCATCAAATACCCCAATTACACTACCCTGAATGCTATCTACCGCTTCTTTATATTTAGGGTCATTAAAGTAATTAAAAACGTGTTTACGGCTAAGTTCCAATACTCTATTATTTAATTCACTTAAATTACTGAATGAAACCATTGAACCGCTACGTTCTACACCTAGACGATGAATTAAATCAGCTAAAAGACTGTTTAGGTAAATGGTGAATATTGTATTTACTTCTGAACATTCAATAATTACTGGTGTGTTATACATAATAAGCCAACGTTCAATGCCATCAGCAATAGCAGGCTTATAGTCTAAAGCAAAGTTATTTTCAGTATATGTTTTTAGGTTGATGTGAAAAGCGTTAGGGTTTTCCATTATAGGAGTCCTTTGTTTAGTTGGATAAATATTTCTACTGGTGTAAGTTCAAAAACATCAGCTAAGCGGTGACAATCTAAAATATCAATAGACTTCTTACCATGCTCCCATTTTCTGTAAGCATCCACGCTGAGGTTTAATTCTTTAGCTAGTGTAGATTGACTTTTGTTTGTAGTGTTTCTGAGGGCTTTTAGATTAGCGTGAATAGTATTTTCGTTATGCATCGAGTTTAAGAACGTCCTTAATGAAAATTTCTGTATTTCCGTCTTTTAGAATTGGCAAACCTTTGTATAGGTAATTGCTAAACTTTTTTAATAGTGCGGATTCTTTTTGTTTGGCTAGACTGCCAAAAAGGTATCTATTCTCTTTTAATATTGTATATGGTAGCCTTTCACGGGCATATCGTTCTTGAATTGTTCTGTTAGTAATTCCTAATTTGTAATAAGGTGTTGAGTCAACTATAAACTTTAGATAATAGAGACTTGCTGGTTTATTTGGATTAAACCCATAACCAGCGCACTTTGCACACCTACTACCACTTATCCAATCAGCCCAAGTTATCGAATGTCTGTGACCCTGAGGGCAGATAAAATCTAGTTTCTTGTTATTTCTTTCGTATTGAGATAAAAGCGTACAACCTTCTAACGCAAAAGCTTTAGAGACTTCTTCCGTAGTCTTATGTTTACCGTTGCACTTACCACAGCGTTTTCCAGCGTTCCAATTATCCCAAGTCATGGAAATAGAATGACCGTTTTTGCAGGTCATGTCTAAATGTGTTTTAGAACCTTTATAGACGCTATTAAGAACGTAGTTTTCTGCTTCAACACTAACTTTGACAAAGTCAGAAGTTAGTCTAAGTTTATTACCATTATTTACCCTTGCGCATAATCCGCACCTTTTACCAGCTTTCCAGTTAGACCAACATATAGATGTTTCATGACCTCTAGGACACGTAACTTTCATTTTTACTTTAGCGTCGTGATACAAATCGTGTACTAACCATCCCTCTGCTTCAATTTCTTGTTTTATATGATTAGGGTCATTTCTTAGAGAATTTGCAAATTCGATACCTTTACATGTTTTACACCTAGATCCACTTTTCCATTTACTCCACGCTAGTTGGTTAGTGTGACCTTTATCGCAAATAATAGTTAATTTAGACTGAGAATTTATATAAGTGCTATTTAGGCTATACCCTACATTTTCAATTTCATTTTTAACAAATGCGCGGTCAAGCTTTCTAGTCATTATTCCTAAATTTTTAACCCATTTATCTAATTGTAGCTTAATATTAAATAAGTAGCAATAATCGGCTAGTAGATAACATCTAGCATTAAACACAATTGAGTAATAGTACTTTATTATTAGAAATATCTATGCATTGTTTTACATGCAATTTAGGCAAGATTCTACTCCTATTCTTAAATCTCAAGAGACTAGCAATGGTCACTTGAGAATTTATGGCAGAATTGGCCGTGCTAATTATCCATTAAAGTACATCAACCAAGACGGTACTAGTAGAACTGAAATCATTAGGCCAGAGCACCTTTTTAGTAGGGAAACTTTGGATTCTTTCAAAATGGTTCCAGTTACTAAAGGTCATCCTCCAGAGATATTAAACAGTGATAACACTACTAAATATCTTAAAGGTATGACTGGCCATCACATGGTTGTTGAGGATAGTGAGTTTTTAGGCATTGTCGCTACGCTAGTTGATCGAAGTTTGATCAACAGCGTTAAAGATGGCACCTACTCTCAGATTTCACCAGGGTATAGCACCACGCTAATTCAAGGTGACGGGTCTGAATCAGACCCTTATTGTCAAGGTGGGAGGATTGCCAATCATATTGCGGCATGTACGCGAGGGCGACATGGCCCAGAAGTTTCATTTAAGTTGGATTCAACTGATAGTGAGCTATGGATAAATTCTGACCCTGACATTTATAAAACTGATTTTGATGAGGAATACATTAATTCAATCCTCAATAGATTAGATAGTTCAAATCAAACTGTTTTTAGTAAATCTATAATTGATTTAACTAATCAACTCGTAAACATTCAAAAAGGTAAGCGTATGCCTACTTCCATTCCGATTAAAAACCGGGTATTTAACGTTGATGGTGACGATAGTGCAGCGCTAGCCGCATCTGTTGCAGACCTTCAAACCCGTCTAGACAATCTTGAAACTGAACTTAATTCTACTAAGTCTGAAAAGACTGCACTAGAAAATGAGCTAGTAACTGTTAAAACTGAGTCCAGTCGTAAAGATGGCTTGCTTGAAGTTGTAGAAGCTAAGCTATCCGATGCTGAGAAAGCTCCTAAGTTTAATGCCGATGAACAGGCAGCGACTATGGCTGAGCAAATGTCAGAACGAATTGAGTTGTGGTCTACGGTGCTTCCTGTAATCCGTAAGGATTCTGATTTTACCCCTGACTTCAAACTAGATTCTACCAACATTCAGCGCCTATATTTGCTTTCCCAAAAGCCTGAATTGGCGCAAAATGAGCGCTTTAATAGTGACTCTGGTTATGTTGCCGGTTTGTATACTGCGCTTCAACCTAGCACTGTTGTTACTGAGCCAGAAAAAGAAGAAACTGCTGAACGTGCAGACGCTCAAGAAAACATTTCCATGTCTCTTCTGGAAATGATTAATCAAGCCCGTAAGGATAGTGGCGAAACTGTAGAAGATGCTGCGGAAGAACGTGCCGATAGTGGTACGTATGGCGGGGCTAACTATGCAAGCGGCTCTAAAGAAAAAGAATCTCCTATCGCTAAAAAGCGTCGGGAACGTTCTATGAAACCTGTACGCGAGGCCATGAATTAATATGCCTATTCAAACGACTTACGGATTTACTCACGCTGTTGGGGAAGAAGGTCTTTCCTACGGTGTCGGCCCTAAAGAAATCATTACTTGTTACAGTGAAACCATTGTGTACCCTGGACGGGCTGTAGCATTTACTACGTCCTATGCTGAAGATGCTAGTGGTCGCCCTCGCGTTATTCACCCCACCGCTATCACTGGCTTTACCCTTGCAGGTATTGTTGAGAAAGTGCGTAATGAGGAACTGCAAGGTGTTGTAGATGGCCTTGGTGTGGTGAACTCCACCCAAGACATGTACTATCTTCCAGGTACTCCCATTCCTGTGATGATTAAAGGTTCTCTTTACGTTTACGCCGAAGTTGCGGTTAACCCTACCAGCCCTGTGTTTACCCGTGCAGTAGTTTCTGGTGGTAATACGGTAATTGGACGTTTCCGCAATAACGCCGATACCACTGGCGCTTTTGCTGTACCAGGTGCTCGATTTACTGAAGCGGTTACGGCTGCTGGGCTTGTTCCTCTACGCATTAATATGCCCACGGCATAGGAGTAATAATTATGGTTTCTTCTCTTTTTCTTCGCGACCAACTTAAATACGTTCAAACCCAAGTTGTTGAGCAGGATTTTCCAGAAAGGCTCATGGCTTCTGGTGCCATTCTTCCTGTATCTTCTGAAATCCCTATTGGTGCTCGGACTTATTCCTACAAACTGCTGACTTATGTAGGGGAAGCTAAAATCCTCGCCAACGGTGGGGATGACATTCCCATGGTGGATCTGAATGCAGAAGAGCGGGTAGGGTACGTTCGTACTATCGCCGATGGTTATTCCTATACGTTGGATGACCTAGAAAGCGCTCAATACGCTAGAACCAACCTCGATGCTTCTATGGCCATTGCAGCCCGCGATGTAATCGAAGCTAAGCTAGATTTCATCGGGTACGATGGCGATACTGCCAACAATCTACTGGGTTTCCTGAACCATCCCAACGTGCCTACCGCGACTGTACTAAATGACGGTACTGCGTCTGGTACGACTTGGGCATCTAAAACCCCCGATAAAATCTACCGTGACCTAGTTAACTTTGCTAGCGCCACAAAAGTAGCTACCAACATGGTAGAGATTCCTGAGAATATTGGTTTGCCTGTAGCGCAGTTTGAGCAGATTAGCTCAACTCCTATGCAAACCGGGTCTGATACCACCATCCTAGAGATGTTCTTGCGTACTCAGCGGGCATCCCGTGCGGGTGTTCAGAACGTCATGCCCCTCCCTTACCTAGCTGGTAAGGGTACTGGTGGTACTGACCTCATGATTAGCTGGCGCAAGCGGGCTGACAAGATTAAGTATCACGTTCCCCGTGACTTTGATCAGCAACCTACTCAACAGTTTAACCTGGCCTTTAAGGTTATTTGCCGCGCTTCTACGGGTGGTGTCGAGTGCCGTAAGCCGCTGTCTATGCGCATGGCCTACGGTATCTAATATTAGATAAGGGTTAATCATGGCAACAATCAAGCATAATCGACCCACTAGCCTTGACGTAAATTATTCCGGGGGTAAGCGTAATTTTCTACAATTACTTCCCGGTGTAAACATCAACGTTGATGATAGTGAATGGGTAGTAGCTAAACGCCATCCTTCAGTAAAGATGGCTCTAGAACTAGGCATCCTAGATGAACTATTTGTAGAGCCATCTACCGCCGATAAAGATGGTCTACAGGTATCCCTTAAAGATGACCCTCTAAGTGGTCAACCCCTGCCAGTACAACAGCCTAAGCTCAATGTTGCACCAGTACTTAAATCTACTAACTGGAAGCCTTCACAGCCTGAGCTGGTAGCGCTAGAGGGTATCGGCAATGTAGCAGCTAAATTGATTCTAAAAAAGATGCCTGATTCTGGCTTTTCATCCCTTGATGAGTTCAAAAGCCTAAATGAAGGCGTTAAATTTAGTGAATCTGAAATTGAGGCTAAATTTAATTAATGGGTTCTCCCTTTAAGAAATTCACTAATCTATGGCTCACTTATTCTACGGATAGTGGGCAATATGAGACCGATTCTTTAGGGATTCAAAGACCTGTTAATCCAGTTGAAAAGACAGTTACCGCTAGTGTATATCAAGGAACGCTTAACCCATCAGAAACATTTAATGATGGCCCTGCGGTTTCTAGAATGTACGTAACTGGTAATTTAGTAGAGCCTAAGTTGCAACCAACAGACTTACCCTTAAATCAATTAATAAAGGCTAAGTTTGTTGACCCTGCTTCAGGTGTTACTTACACTGGTGATTTTTCAATTGAGGTATTAGTACCACAACGTTTCAAAGCAGTTTCAAAAGCATTAGGGACACAGATAAGCGGTTATTTTTTAACTGTTGGGGGTGGGTAATGGTTAAAGCTAAATGGAATAAAATTACCCTTACCCCTCAAAAAGCCAACATTAAATACACCGCTGGTCATGCGTTAGCAATTCATCAAGGCGCTACTTATAAAGATAATCGTCCTGATTTACCTGCTTCCCCTTGGGTGTTAACCACTATAAAAGAAACAGATTGCCCTGCCTTGTTCGTAGATAACTACGATGGAGATGTTAAAAGGGCTTTCGCTTTATTTGTCGAAGAGCTTGCACTAAAAATGCAATCAAACTTAGCCGCTATTCGTTGGTATCACCCTAGAGATACACAGCGTAAAAACGGTGAACTTGTTAAAGCGGGTTTACGTGATCGTATCGATACAGGTGAGCTATATGATTCTCAGGAGGTGACTTTTGAGTAATCAAGTAGTAGAAGCTAACGATTATCAATTAGCAGCCATTGTTAATAGAGTACGTGCTGTGGTTGGTGATTTATTGGGTACTTTTTCCGATGGTCAACCTTCTTTAACTGTTGAACCTCCTGAAGATACCAGGCGCAAATCTGCAAATGGTTTAATGGTTACAATACAAAGAGAACCTATTGGTAAGAATACCCGTGTTTCAGGCGGTGCATTCGCTGACCAATACTATCTAACAACGTTAATTAACTTTGATAGATCATCCGTAAAACTTTCAACCGCATCAAGACGTTTGAAACTTGAATTTGTAGTCGATAGGGCGATTCATTCCCCCGCTACAGATGAATCCTATGAACAAATAGTTTTCTGGATTTGTTCACCCGTGTTTATTACAAATTAACTGGAGATTGATTAATATGGCTAGTTTTGCAAGTGGAGCTATTCAGCTCAAGAACGTATTCCTTAACCTCAAGCTACTACCCCCCGGTAGCCGTACCGTTACCCCTGTAACGCTTACTGTAGAAACTGCTGCCCTAGCCGGTGCGACTACTCTAGAGCTTGATGCTAGCGCTGGCACGATTGAGCTTCTACCCGGTCAAGCATTGACCTTTAGTGACCTTACCGTTAATAAGCGTCGTGTGCAGGTTATTGTTACTGAAGAAGCTTCTATCGTAAGTGGCACGCCTGTAGAAGTTGCGGTAGCTCCTATTATCTTCCCCTTGGCTGCTAACCTAACAGCTTCTTTCATCCCCGGTATGCTCCCCCTGTTCGGTATCACTGACCATAGCTTTGCTCAGAGTGATACTGATGTAGATAGCACCTCTGCTGAATCGGGTTCTGGTACGGAAGTAGAGAAAATTAGAGCAGCCCGCACGATCAGTGTGAGTGGCATCGAAAGACCTCGTGACCGTGCGCTCACAGAAATTGTCTATCGCGCGGGCCAGACTACTCAATTCTTCGGATCCGAGGTATTTTTCCTACTTTCTTATCCTGATGGTTCAGAGGATCGTGGTGTTGCTAAAATTGGCAACCTAAACCGACCTGGTAATATGAATGAGATTAAAAAGTACTCATTCGAACTGTCTGTTCAAGGCGACACTTATGAGTATATCCCTGCGTATTCCTTTACCTAGTATTAGATAATTTTAGGATAATCTAATTCTAAAATATCTTTTACAAAAAGCTCTGTATTTCCACTGCGAAGTACAGAGCTTCCTTTATATCTATACTTTTTATATAACCTCTTTATTTTTGTTTCCTCCACTCTTGCATCATTTCCTTTTTCGTAGTAACTTTGTTTTAATACCGTAAATCCTAGCGGTTCAGCGGCAAATCTTTCTTTTATAGATCTATTGGTTATGCCTATTTTATAGTACGAATCATGTAAAATATCAAATCTTAAATAATATAAAATACCTGGCTTGTTTGGGTTAAACCCATGTTCAGCACAAGATTGGCATCTACCGCCTCTATTCCATACCATCCATGTTATTGAGTTTTTGTGGCCTTTAGGGCATGTAAAGTTTAAGGGTTTTTGAGAGTGCTCAAACTCGGATTCAAGCTTGTAAGATTCTGCCTCAAAAGATTCTCTAGCTATCCGAGTATCCACATACCTACCACCACAAATGCCGCATCCATGTCCTTGTACCCAAGAATCCCATCTAATTGAATGTAGATGGTTATTAGGGCATATCATTTTTAGAGGTAGATACTCTCTTTTATATTCAGATAACAGAATATAGCCTCTTTTTTCAAAATCTATAGAAACATATTCAGTCGTTTTATGTCTACCAGCGCAAATGCCGCATCTTACCCCGTAGAGCCAATTAGACCAATCGGTTGTGTGCATATGGTTATTTGCACAAATAAACCGTAGCTTTTTATCGCTATTTTTATATTCGGATAGTAATATGTATCCGATTTTTGCAAATTCTTCTAGCACATAATCAGTGGTTAGGGGCTTATTCCCTGCACAATCTGGGCATCTATGTCCTTGTTGAAAAGCATTCCAAAATATTTTATTATAGTGTCCCTTATCACATTTGTAATCTAAATAAGTTTGAGCGTTTGTGTACGACTCAAATAATGGCGTATACCCTTGGGATAAAAACCCTGTTTTTACCTCACCTAGTGTCAACCTAATTCCCCCAACACATTTAGCACATTCGTTCCCTTGTTGAAAATGTGTCCAAGCCATTTTATGGGTATGACCATTTGGGCATATAAAATCTAATTTTTTATGCGCTCCTTTGTACTCCGACAATAGTGTATAACTTCTCTTTTCAAAAGCTTTTTTTACATCATCGTGCGTTATCCGCAAACCTTTACAGACTGCACATTTATGTCCTTTTTTCCAATTACCCCATGTAATAGTGTTGCTTGCGTGTCCCTTATTGCAAATGACAGACAGAGGTTTATTACTGGCTTCATACCTACCAATCAACTGATAGTCTTCACTGGCAAAAGATTCTTTTACTTCTGATTGGGAGGGTGCTCCTTTAGTGCAAGGTGCACAACCCTTACTCTTTTTGAAACTTTGAAAGAATGTATCACGCTGATGCCCTTTACAGCATTCAACTTTAATTTTAGTTTTATTATCAACGTACTCAGATAGTAGCGAATAGCCACTACCTTCTACAAAACTTTTTACATCTAGTGCTGTATCTGTTTTACCTTTAGGCATCTCAAACCTTCAAATCTAATTCCTGTCTACCATCTAATATTAAACAAGATTAAACAAACAGGCTGTGATATGAATCACATCGATATGCTTTCTGATAAAACAGGAATGCTAGGGAATTTATTTAACGTAACTGAGAAAGAGGGAAAGCTTTACTGTGGTCTAGCAGCCCTTAGGGGCGGCATTCCAACACTTAACTTGCTATGGGGTGATACTACTTATCACGTTCAGATGCCTGATGAAGTAATAAACTCTGCTACTTGGTCAGTCTTCATGAGTGAACGTGATGATCTAGAATTTGAGATTATCTCAGTGTTCTAGGTCAAATATCCACCATTTAATATTGTTTATAATTAAACAGTAGATTATTTCACCTATACGGGATTAATTAAACATGGCGTTCAAAGGTTTTAAGCCCTTCAAACAGCGGGCATCTACCAACATCGCGTATAAGGCGATTCCTGTACCAGGTATGACAACTATGTATCTGTTGTCTTTGGGCTATACAACGGTAAACGATGCACTTACCGATGAAGACGAAAAGAAACTAGATGAGCAACTAGAATCTCAGACTTTGATTCTAGAGACTGTACGCGACATCATGGAAAAGGAAAAAGTAGAGTACAAAGAAGCTAACAATCTACTCTTTGGCATTAAAGTTAAAACGATTCAAACTGATGAAGGTGCTGAAGTAGTAGCTTCTGATGAATCGTCAGAGTTTGCCATGTTTAAGTACATGGGTCGTGAACGGTATAAAGCATTGCTTAAGGCAATGGCTAAAAAGAATAAAGACCGTGCTCTTGTAGAAAGCGTTGCTACAGGCATGATTGCCCGTAGGGCGCTATACCCGGTTATCGTGTCTAAGTCTGCTAGGGAGGGCGCTGATACCCTTATCGTTGAACCTTTGGCATTCCCTATGGCTAAGGGTGATAAAGCTCAGTTTGGCGATGTTGTAGTGACCCTATCGGCTAATGCTGAATGTGATGCAACTACGCTTAAACTAACTGATGAAATCTCTACCCGTATTAAACATAATACTGTTGGGTTTGCTCTCGATTCTAACGGTGTCGTCATTGCGGGATATGATGGTTGGTCTTTAGAACTAACTAAATCAGAGCTACCTAACGCACCTATTGATGTTGCTCAAGAAATCTATGAGTTCTACATGTCAGAACGCGGCATGAAAACGGATGGTGATGCAGGGGCACTTGATGAAGAGATGGATTTGGGAAAGTCCAATCCATTGTTGACGGACTCCGAAACAGTAGAAAACGAGTCTGTCTCGACTACGGTGAACTCTACTGGAAAATCCAGTACTACGGAATCTCAGACACCCGATTCAACTCCGAAAACTTTGGAAGTCAGCCTGAGTGGTTAATCTTTCAATGTGTTGAGAATATTGAGAAACTTAAGAGGATGGATGCTAACGTTTTGTCGCGTACATCCTCTACAGGTTTAACAGCAATATTAAACAGTCTTAAATCATTAGGTGGTGGTAAAGGTGATGCGATTCAGCCTCAAGCTTTACTACCATTTCCTGATGAAGTATCTAAGGTTAGAACGCTATCAGAACGTACAGCTAAGATATTAGTTAAACTGTATAAAGCCGATAAACTACCTGATATTGTAGTAGCCAATATATTGGAATTAGATGACATTAAATCTTTACTTTAGTTAAAATATGTCTGAAAGTTTAGGCGAATTACTCTTAGAGATTGGGCTTAGCCCTGCTCAGGCATTAAAAGATTTAGAAGCATTCAAAAAGGATGCTGTAAATTATGCAAAAGATATTGAAAATTCGCTTAAACTTAACTTAAATCTAAAACCTATTGTTGATGAAAGTCAGCTAACTTCACTTAATAAACACCTTGACTTAAAACAAAAACACTTTAAGCAAGTTCAAAGTTACTTTAATGCAAACCCTTTAACCGTTAAAGTAAATACTACTCAAGTTGATAAACTTGAAACTAAGTTAAAAGGGTTAAGCTCTAAGTCTCATAATATTAAAGTTAATGTTAATCAAACGGTTACTAATGGCGGGAATGTTAGGAGAGATCCTAATAGCCAACCTGCCACTAAGGTAGCGTTTGATGCATCTAACTTTGGTAAGTTTGGCGATGCAGTTGCAAAAGCATCTGAGAAGCACTTTATTAACTTAGGCAAAGAAGTTGCTAAGTCTACTAAAACAAACCCCATTGGTAATGTACTTAAAGCTGTAGCCTCTCCCTTTCAGGCAGTCGGTAGAGGTGCATTAGAGGGTGTAGGTAGGGAAGCCAGTAAAGACCTGTCTAAGGGGTTGTCAGCAGGCATTGAGAGAGAGTTATCTTTTGTGCTGGGTAGCTTTGACTTAGTTGGTAAAGAACTAGGTAAAGAACTCGTTTCAGGGATACTTGATTCTTTGGGTAGAGATGCCCAAATGATTGAAAAGCTTTTCAGCGATGTCTTAGGTAAGACTAATGTTGTTAGTGCTGGTGCTGCTGTAAGGGGTAAACAATCCGCTAAAAGCAATTCAGATGCCAATATTGCAAAGCAGCAAGTAGCTAAAGAATACGGCTTTGTAAAAGATAATATTGGTGCTGTTAAAGACTTTGGCTCATCTATTGAAAAGCAGCAAAATGTTATTAAAGCTAAAGCTGCTGCGCTACAAGATAAAATATTTGAATTTGAATCAAAGCTAGGTTTAGAAGATTTATCAAAAGCACTTGAATCAAAGGTAAGAGATTTATCCACTGTAAATAAAGAAATTGCAAGGGCTGCTCAGCTAGGCGATACTGATAAATTAACGGTACTAAAAACTCAGGCCGCTATTATCAGTAGTGATATTGAATCTTATACGTCTTCAATTGACCGTGTAAGAGACATGGTTGCTAATACGTTTAAGGGTGCCATTCAAGATATTAAACTAGCTGATGATGAACTAGCGGTTCAGGAAAGGAAACTGCAACGCTATACGTCAGCCGTTGAAAACTATGCTTTGCTAGATGTACCTCAAAGTATGGTGGCATCTAATAAAACAGTTTCAAAAGCTAGTAATAATAAATCAAAGCAAGCTAGACAAATTTCTAGATTCTACAAAGATGTAGTCGATGAAGTAGGTTCGGCTTCAGGTGTTAACATCAATACTGATGACATCCCTAGACTAGTTGCGGCTGATTTACCTAAAGGGACTAATGCGGCGTATTTAAGAGACAACAATACCGTTCAGGTAGCCCCTGAAGTATTGGAAGCGATTAATCAGGGTACAGTAACCAATAAGCAACTAGAAACCCTTGTTCACGAATTACGCCATGCCGTACAGGCTGATTTTGGCAGAGTAGAAGGTGAACAAATTGCAGTTAAAGCACTTAAGCCTAATAATGATGAGGCTAAGCGGCTAGGTTCATTAATTGAAAAGTCTACTAAGGGTGGTAGAGGTGGGGATAGTGCCTATCGCCGCGAGATTGAAGCCGATGCTTATACCTTTGCAGATAGACAAACCCCAGCCATTCAACAACGTCTAGCCAAAACCCAAGCATTACGCAGTCTGGATGAGTCTGTGGGTGTAGGTGGGGGTAACTTACAAGAAGACCTTAAAGTTACTCAGTTAAAAGCGCTTAAGCTAATGACTGAGATTAAAGCGTCTTCTCCTGTAGATATGGGGGCGGCTACTCAGGAAGTACTTAGTAAGTTTGATTCTATTAATTCAGACTTTATCAAAGCGCTTGATGCCCTAGCTAATGTAGAAGATTTACCCGTTGAAGATATTAAAGCGATTCAAGAGGCTTTAGTTAGTACCCTAGCGGCTGCTAAAAAAGCTGTATTAGTTGAATTAAAAACATTCAAAGATTTGGCCAATGGTAAGCCACTATCACTAACTAATCAGGAAAAAGAAGCGGTATTAGTTGAAGCAATTCCTAAAGTTGCTGCTAATACCATGAAAATGGCAGTTAACGATAAAGGTGAATCAGTACCCTACAGTACCGCTAGCGCTGGTAGTAGCGTAGCCAAAGTTAAGGCTGCTACTCAGGGTAAAGGCTTAAATATAAGTGCTGGTATGGGGCCAACAGCATCGTTAGAGAAAGCTGATACCATTGCCAAGTCATTTTGGGAAACGTATAAAGCTATCAACTCTGCTGTTAAGGATGGCGATGTTGATAAAGCCAATAACCTGCTAGCTTATGTTAAAGAATTAGGTAATAAAGCTAAGGGTGAGATTAAAGAGTTAACAGATAGCTTAGGCCAAGATGCTCAATTTGGTTCTGACTTAGGTAATAAACTAGCTAACCGTAAAGGTCAGATTACAAAAGCTATAAAACAATCAGAGCAACAATTAGCCAAACTTGTTTCTTCTGCGAGTGAAGAATCTGGCAATATTAGCCTGTCTACAGAATCAATTGAAACGTTATTAGATAAAGCTAAAAAAGATTTAATTGATGGCACTATTGACGATGTAGATGCTTTCTTTGATTCAATTAAAATAGACGAATTACCTAATGTTAATGATGCATTAGACGACGATGTTGCCTATGCAATGGAAGATATCAAAAAACTATTTGAATCTTACATTGGCAATTTAACTAAAGATGTATCTGTGCAAGATGCTGAAATTGATGCACATAACGCACACGCTAGCTTTCAAAAGAACTCTAATAAATTTGATAACGCTGAAAGCAATATAAATAATCGGGCTAATGCTGCTCAAGCTGGGGTAATGAAGAACCTGGCTAATGAGGGTGAAAGTGCTGAAACGTTAATTAGTAGAGTAAATAGATTACTTAAATCTGAAGGTATCCTAGGCGGTGAAGGGATGCTTAAAGGTATTAAAGAACAAGCCTTAGAGGTACTTAGAGGCTTTTTAGGTTATACATCGTTAGCCTTTATTGGGCCGATGTTTTTAGATTTTGCAGCGGCTTCTACAAAAGCGGCGGTTGAAATGCAGAAATATCGTAACGTGCTCAAGTTTGTTGAAGGTGATGCCGAATCTGCTAATAACAAGATTGAAGACATTAAGAACTCATCTAAGGAACTGGGTGTTGATTTCAAGCAAAGCGTATCCGGTTACGTTGGCTTATCGGCGGCGGCTAAAGGTACTTCATTAGAAGGTCAGAGTACTCAAGAAGTATTTAGCGCTGTTCAACAAGCTAGCTCTGTATATCAATTAAATCCTGAAGAAACCCAAAGGGCAATGCTTGCTTTACAGCAAATCATGTCTAAAGGTTCAGTACAGGCTGAGGAATTGAGAGGGCAGCTAGGTGAAGTATTGCCCGGTGCTTTTCAGATTTCGGCTCGTGCCATGGGAACTACAACAAGCGAGTTGAACAAGCTACTAGAGCTTGGGCAAGTAACCAGTTCTGAGTTTTTGCCCAAGTTTGCACAACAGTTAAGTGCTGAAACTGATTCAGGTGTAGCGGGTGCGGCCAGCAGTGCTCAAGCATCCATTAATAACTTCAATACTGCGTTATTGGAACTTCAGTCTAACGTTGGAGAAGGTATATTACCTGCTAGGCAACTAGGGTTAAAGATTGCTGCTGATGCAATGGAGTTTGCAGCTAATAATGCTGCGTTGCTATCTACTGCGATCACAACGTTAGCCGCTTCAGTTGCGCTTAAATTAGGCGGGGCTGCTTTTGCTGCTGCTCAAGCAATGGGTATTCTACCTGCCACCTTTGCGGCTACTAGGTTAGCAGCACTAGCTGCGGCTAAGGCTTTTGGTATATTCATGCTTAAGACTATAGCGTTGCAAGCGGCTGTAATGGCTGTTGCTGCTGTAGTTCAGCTATTCCAAGATGCTGGCGGTGAAATGGGCGATGTAGCCGAAAGCTCTACCCAAAAGCTAGATAACTTTAAGGCATCCCTTGAAGGTGTAGCAGAGGCCGGTAAAAATGCTGCTGATTCACTTAAAGATGTAAAAGTTGATGGTGTCATTGGTGGGTTAATGGATAGCCCACTAGGTGGGCTTGCAGGAGCCAAGGAAAAACTATATGGATTCCTAGAAAAGTCTCCTGTAGGTGGTAAGTTCTTATCAAATGCTGCTAGAGGTCTAACAACTAACCCTATTGAGTTAGCTAGAAATATTAGAGCAGGCCAGCAACAGACAGATACTACTAAGGCTGTAGATACTACTGTAGATAATTCAAATCAAGTTTTAGCCGCATCTAATGACTTTTTAAGAGGTGCAGGTAGAGCCAAACTTGATGAGTTTAAGCAAGTTGACGCTCAAATAGATATGATGCAGCAAAAGCTTAGAGCTTTGAAAGCATTAAACCCTGAAGATGTAAAAGGTAGAGCTAAGCTTGAAGAAGAGATTAACACCAGGCTAGAAGCACGTAAAGGTTTAATTGGTGATATTACCAGTACTAGACAAGCGGTTGATGATCAATTAGCTGCTCAAAAGTCTGCATTAGAAGCGCTTACCGTAATGCGAGATTCAGGTGCAATTACTCAAAATACTTATGCTGAAGCTGTTGCTAAAATTACACCTCAAATTACTAAACTTGAGAAAGAGCAACAGGCTTGGACTGATGAACTTGATAAATCGGTAACGTCTTTAGATAGAATTGGTAAGTCTTTACGGGATGTAGGTGCAGCATTCCAAGATGCTGTTCTAAGCTCTCAGAATGCCGATTCCGTGGGGCGTAGCGCTATTGCTAGAGCTAGAATGTCAGGCGCTACCGATGGGCAGGTAACGAACCTACAAGGGCAGTTAGAACGGCAAACGTTGCAAGCCCAGTTAATAGCGGCACAGAAAGCTATTTCTGATATTCAAGCATTATTGAATACGCCTGAATTAGCATCCGCTATTAATTCGATGGGTGGTAGTGCTTCTCTAACATCCCTTGGGCCAAATGAACTCGCAACAATGGCCGAGGATGTTGGCAAAGATTCCCCTGAAATGCAAAAAGCATTGGAAGGTTTAATCCAAGTTAAAGATTTTGAATCTCAGATTTTAGACATTCAAGCGACAATTGATGAATCTGCCGCTGAGGCTCAAAATCAATTAACTGAACTAGGCAAGTCTATTACTGATTATTACAAAGGTATTCAAGAATCCTTTACATCGACAATGCTTGACGTTAAAGCAAGCTTAGCTCAAGCCGGTTTTGATAACTTAAAGGCGGAATTAACTAATTCTATTTCAGGGATTACTGATGATTTCCTTGGTAGTTATTTTGACGTAATTACAAGTACCCTTGAAACAATCTTTGAGGGGATTATGGACTCCCTTAATTCAGCAAAGCAAGTTGCTGATATTAACGCTCAGTTAGCCGGGGTAATGCAGCAAGGTAATGATTTATTTAATCAGGCTAATAACAGTGCCACTCTAGGCGGAGGATCTAGTAGTAGCGGCGGGCCTGTAAACAATCAGCTTAGTCAGCAATATCGAAATACCTTAGCCGCTCAAAAGTACGGTGCTTCTAGGGGTGGAGGTTCACGTTCACACGCTGGGGAAGACTTTGATATTAGCGGGCCTAACGCTAATGCCGTAAGCTTTATCGGCGGTAGGGTTACTAACGTAGGTAACGACCCTGGCGGCTATGGTCACTATGTAGATGTATTTAATGAAGCTCTAGGCGTAGTTGAAAGGATTGCTGAGTTTGCAACGGGTCTAGTTCAGGTAGGAGATACCATTGCACCAGGCCAAGCTGTAGGTAGGGGGGAGACTCAGACAGGGGTTATCCACTACGAAATTAGAAACGATGCTAACTCCCAGGGTCAGGGTGGTTATGGTTCTAGAGGAACGGTTGACCCTATCCAATATTTGAATCAACGGGGTATCAATCCCTTTGCAGCACCAGATCAAGTGTTTGCTAACTATAAGGGGCGTACTAACAATCAATCCAATACTCAGTTAACGGCTGGGCATCATGAGGGTGATGGTCATGATCACGGACAACGATCATCCGCACCTGTTCAAGCCTCTAGCCTGACAGTCAAAGGTGTTCAAGCCACACAAGAGCAAATTAGGCTAGCCCAAACCATTGCGGAGACTGGTAGACGCTTAGGTGCTACCCAGAGGGACATTGAGGGGGCTATTGCAACGGCTATTCAAGAATCTACTCTACAGAACTTAAATGGTGGAGATAGAGACTCACTAGGGATGTTCCAACAACGCCCTAGTATGGAATGGGGTAATCGTTCTCAAATTACTAACCCTGAATTTGCTGCTGAGTCCTTTTTCCAGGGCAGGGGTAGCAATATCGGTTTACTAGATGTAAATGACCGCTCAGACATCTATAGGGCTTCTCACCGTGTCCAACGGTCAGCCCACCCAGATGCTCCTAGACGATGGGATGCAGAAGCTCAAGCGATTGCTGCGGCTGTTATGGGTGGAGGTGGGTCTACCGCAACTGGTGTACCTAGCGCGATTATGCAGCCTTCTGTTAATACATCAGGTATTAAGCAGGGGCAGAACCTAGCGCTACAAGGGGCTAATGCTCAGATTGATGCGGTACAGCAGTCTCAGGCGGCTAGGGATGCGATCAGGACTGCCCAAATCAATCTAAATACCCGTAAGCTTGAACAGCAGTTGCTACAGGATGCGTGGGCTGAGGAAGATTCCCAACGTGGTAGAGATAGAGAGTTAGAAGACAGAACCTTAGCTTTGGCACCTCAAACCGCTGATACCGCTTTAGCTCAAGATTTAATCAAGCTACAACGTGAGTTTGAAGATTCTAACCGTGAGCTATACCGCGAAATGGAGGATATGAGTCTATCTTCTGAAAACGCTGATGCTCAGATTGCAGCATTTAATGAAGCAATTAAAGCTCTTATTGCGCAAGGGGCAAACCCTGCTCAAATTGAAGCAATTAGAACTCAAATAGGTATTCTTGAGACTGCTCAAGATACCCTAGAGCCTGAATTAGAATCACGTAGAGAGTACCTTGCTGAATTAGAAGAACTTCATGACAAAGAAAAAGAGCAATTAATAATTGCTGGTGAAATTGCTATTGAAGCTGAACGTATTGCTAAACTACGTTCTAGGGTTGACTTTGATAGAGAGACTAGCGGCCCAACTATAGAGTTACTACGTAGGGCTGGTCAACAATCTCAAGCTAATCAAATGCAATTCAATATTGAAATTGATGAGATTGATTTGGCTAAACTTGAGCAATTAAACGCCCTTAGAAAAGAATTGCTAGATGGTAACATTACTCAAGAAGATTATGAATTGCGAGTAAGTGTTATTGAAACTGATTCTAATAATCGTTTACAAATTCAGCGTCAAGATGCTGCTAGAACTACTAACGACCAATCCATGCGTGATGAACGTGCTGTGTTTGATTCAAGTTCAGCCGTAAACGATGCACGGATGCAACGGGCTAACACACTTGGCTTTAGCAATGCTTACGCTACTCAAGGCCAAGCAAGACAACAAGCACAGCAGGCCGAGAATTTAAGGTTTCGTGAGCAATTACAGCAGATTCAAAATGATGCCACATTGTCAGCAGAATCTATTAAGGCAATGACTGATAATGCAACGCAACTTAATGGGCTTAACTTAGATTCTATAAACACAGAATTTAGTGAACTGACACCCATTATTAGCAGTATGCAATCTAGCATGACTGAAATGTTCACCGGAATTTTAGACGGGTCAAAGACTGTAGGTGAAGCCTTTAGAGGATTTATCAGCAGTATGATTTCTTCTCTCGCTAGCATGGTTGCTCAAAAGCTTACAGCCGGTATGTCAGAAAATATATTTGGCGGGTTGTTTGGGTCTGAATCTGATACGGCTGGAGATACCGGGTTTGCGCTTGAAGGCGCTACTCCAGGTGATACGTTAGCTAACGCAGCTCAAGTATCCTCTCAAATGTTTATCGAAGCAGGAAACCAATTTGCCGCCACTATTCAGCAGGCTGCATTGAGTTTTGAAAGTTCTCTAAATGCTACAGGCCATAGCGGCATGTTTGGCGGTTTACAGGCTGAGAACTTTGGCTCAGGTGCTTTCAGTTTCTTAGGTGGAGGAGGTAACAAGTCGGGTAGAGGCGGCTTGCAGGTAGACACTAGCAACCTAAACCTGAGCTTTGAAAGCGGTGCTAGGAATCTAGGTCAAGCCATTGTTCAAGGGTCTGAGAAAGGCGGCGGGTTCTTCTCAAACCTATTCGGTAACATCTTCGGCGGCGGTGGGGGCCAAGGGGGAGGTGGTCTAGGGGGAATAATTGGATCCTTGTTTGGCGGTGGGGGTTCTGGAGGAGGTCTAGGGAGCATAATCGGTATGGTCACTGGGCTATTAGGCTTTAAGGATGGTGGGGTAGTCGGCCAAATGGGCATGGTCAACACCACCATAGAAGATGCTTTAAGAAAAGAAGGTAGCAATTCTGTCCTAGCTACTTTAACTCCTGGAGAATACGTTCTCAATGAGAAAATGCAAAACGTCTTAAATGGAGTATTAGCTTATCAAGGACAAAGCATTGAGAACGTCTTAGGGTTTAAGAATGGCGGCGTGGTGCCTGGTGCTGCCGTTAGTACTGGTGTAAACCTAAGCCAAACAGCAACTAAGACAGGGCCAAACATTAGCATTCCTATCAATATTCAAAGTAGCGGAAATACTGAAAATGATGCAGACTTTACCCGCAAATTATCGGATGCTATTGAAAAAACTACATTACAACTAATACAACGGGAAAAGCGTTTTAATGGTCAATTGTATAACGGTTAACTAACTAGATTGAATACAACTCTTATAAAGGTAGCAACTAAAAGTAACTTCGCTAACATAAACCTTTCATAAACTCATTGACGTTGTTACGTTGGTAAGCTACTAATAGGTATTGCTAACTTAAATAATATGAAACGCTATATTCAATATGCAGCACTAGGCATTTGCTTTGCTGGGGCTGTAGGGGTTATCTTAGGGAACTATCACTACGAATCAAATTTAACCCCTTGTGAAGAACTTACAAGGGAGTCTGATGATGTTGCTCAAGAAATTAAAATGTTAAAAGCTAGTGGCAACCCTGTTAAAGAAATAGAGGCGACTAGCCTAGAAATAAATCATAGACTTCAATACCAGTTAAAATCCACTGAACTAGGTTGTAATTAAAAATAAAAAAGCCTAAGGATTAATACACCCTAGGATTTTTGTCAACCGTGTTATTACTTTTCTACCAGTTCGTATTTGTGTAGTGCGATTGCTGTTACCTGTCCATCTCCCTCAACAAATCCTCTGTCAAGCCATTCTTGAATAAGGTCTTTGTTTGTTTTAGCCCTACGACCTCTGCCAGATGAAAAGTAATAACTGGTCTCGTTACTGGTCGTGAACATCGACTTTAATGTTTCATGTGCTACCCAACGGGCTACAGAATCTACATTTGTCGCATCAATACCTTCAATCAAACTAAGGTCAATGTTTATTCGTTTATCAATATCCATAAGATCCTGATTTGCCTGCCGAAGCGGCCCCTCTCTTGGAGTAATGAGACCTTCAACTGAGTGGTGAATCAGGAGCAACCACATGTCCACACCCTTGACTCTCGCCGCCCAAAGTAAATCGTCAACCCATCGAGGGCTTAATGGTTCTGGTTTAAGTTTGTTTAATACATCTTCAAGACTCTTAAAATGAATGTCTTTTAGTACGTCTGCAACTGGAATACTACCACTGATTACTAGCGCCCTAGCGAAGACATCCCCAGCTTCAGGATAATTTGTTGTAGTTCGTTTTGCTAAATACAGTACAGGAGGAACCATTACCCGACTAGCAAAAAAGTATAAAAACGTCTGCCATTTTGGTTCGTCTTTTTTAGGTCTCATATTCCCTCAGATAATCCTAATAGTACACACATTGTAGCGTATACCTAAAAAGGATGCGGTCTTCTACCTTGGAATATGCCAAACATAAACCAATGGTCAATTACTACAGGTGAAATTAACCCAGCATCAATAGCAGGCTGAATTTCTCTATAAGTAGCTAAGTAGTATTCCTCATCAAAGTAAAAGAACCTACCCTCAGACTGTCCTACTTTTAAGTAATGGTCGTAAGCATCTGCATAAGTACCTGATGCAATTAAAGGTTGAACATCAGAATAAGTAGCAAGATAAAAAGTAGCATCAAATAGTTCTGAAGCTCTACCGTCTAAGTAAATTAACCCGCATGGAGGCACGGTTAACTCATTCCGATATTGATTTAATAAGCTTAAAGCATCAACTACTTCCATATGAGCATTAAAATAATACTCTTTATAATCAATGGAACTTTGAGTAAAAGTAGACTGTGATTTAGCAAAAGAACCCGCCATCACACCAGTATTTATATACTCAGATTTAAGGTATCTGTAACAATGCAGGATTAAAGGGAATGTAATATTTTCATTACCGCCTGCTAAGTTTGCATAGATAGCGGTTTTTAATAATAAAGCGGCTGATTGTGGATCATTTGATTCAGCAAAAGGTAATCCGCCTAAGTTGTCAAAAGTGGTTAAGGGTTTAAGGGTTAACCTACCGTAGTAATTATTATTTAAGAATGTCAAAAACCGCATCACTAACTTTTGAGCGATTGGATTAGTAGGTACTAACGTCCAAGCTTTTGCAGCGGCCTCTAATGCTCTGAATTGATAAACTGACCAATCTACATTAGGGTCAGCCCCTAACCAACTAAATTTATTAATATCTTGCTGACGTACTGATAGAGTATCCCACGATGCCCAATTAAACACTGGGGCAAATGGCCCTATCTGTGAATTAGGTACTTGAGCTACATAGGCTTCTTGTGCGGCTGCTAGGAAGTTAAACACGTTCTGAGCATTAGCAGTAACACCCCATTCAAGCCATATATGCGGGTTTTGGTATCCTGTATAGGGTTCACCCGTCCAAGCCTCTACAACGCCATCTATCGCGGTAGCCGTAGCAGGCCATATACCAGGGCTATAGAGTAATAGGTCTAGCGGGTTGCTATCTTGCTTAAAATCACCAATAAATAAAGAATTTGCGCCTCTTACGTTACTTGTGATTACACCCTTATAAATCTGAGAGGGTAGGTTTAATCGTTCAAGTGGTGCATTACCTACATAAAATACATCAATAACGGCAGTGACTCTAGAAGTAAGCACTTCAAATTCAATTGCTTTAATTTGAGCACCCGTATTAGGTGCAAAAGAATGTTCTACAGCCGTTACACCTAACCATCCATCATTGTATTCAGTCCATTCACCTGTAGCAGGAATAGTTACAGCAAACTTATTATCAGCCGCATCGGTAAATACTAGTCTGATATCAGTACCAGACACTTTAAGTACTACTTTAGGTGGGGCGAATGCTTGAGCACCAAAGGATGCACCATTACCCTGGATTAAAATTAAACCTGCTTTTGCAGTTACCCGTCTAGTTAATTCAATTCGAGAAACTAGAACATCAGTTATAAATTCTAGTTCAGTGCCTTCATCAAATTTATAACTTGAGTCTGCTAAATAAGTGGAAACCACTGATTCTGAATCAGCCAATGTGTATACAGGGTTATCTGAGATCCTTGGATGCCATACTAGGTACTGATCGCCCCCAGCTACAACATCACCAATATTTGGCCCTCTAGACCATCTTATAAATTCTCTGATATTGTAAGTACGCCCTCTTAGAATATCCCCTAGCAAAACTAAATAAACTGAATATAAATCAGTCTTAGCTGATGTATTTGCGCTAGTTGAAAGAGTAACTGTAAGTACTGTACCTACGGAAGATTCAGCCTCTACTGTAATAGTGCTATCAGTAAAAGCGGTAACAATAGTGGAAGCGTTTTGAAACTCAGTTGCTTGTGTTAAAGGTGTTGCTGATAGATTGCTGTTAATTTGTAGCCAATCTGTTTTATCACCAAATGTTACACGGGATGTTGAACCTCCGTTAGCATTATTGAGATAAAAGATTTGTGAACCTGGCCATCTTAACGGGTCGGGGAATACTTCTTTTTTATAAAAGTAAGACGTAGCTTGAACATTGGCATTCTGAATAGTGGTATAGCGTGTAGCGGCGGCTGCTCTAGCCCAACTAGTATCTTCAGTTTCACTAGCTAGCAGAGTAAACGCTTCATATAAGTAGGGTGCTGCATCAAACGCAAAACTTACCTCATTACCGACCAATGGCCTAGTAATAGGGTCAATTTCAAATAACGTATTTGTTCCAATCGTTTCACCTGAATAATCAGAGTATACAACAATTAAATTACCGTTAAAGGAAGTGTTTTGTAAAACAACTTTACCAGCGGGTTCTGCTGTTTGTAGGAAGGGATCACCTGTGATACTTTCACTACTTTTATTCATAGCGTAGTTAGTGCCATTTAATTCATAGTTAGATACCCAGTAACTAACTACATACTCAGTACCGCTGATGACTGGCGCTTTAACATAATTCCAAAGTAATCTACCCGTAAGTGAATATACTTTGTAGACATTTGAAAGTAAACCACCTGGAATAGTAGCTACACCATTTGTAAAAGTAAATACTTCGCTAAAGTGTCCTGAATTAAGGGGAGGATTAACTAAAGTACCCTTGCTCACTAAAGGTTCTTTTACGTTAATTAATCGGTGCGGCATAAATAACGTATTTTCAGCACCTTGTAGAGGGATAGTAGCGCCTCTATAGTAGTTAGCGATTAGAGCTTGAGCCATTGCTACAGCCCTGTTAAGCCATGCTACATCGTTAGTCTGCTGGTAGGCTGCTAGAGATGCTTTGCTACCCAAGGCTTGTCCTAGAGTAGTACCTGAGCTAGCAGGTAAGTAACTACCTTTCTTTAATAAAGGGTGAAAGCTATTTACTGAAATAGAATTAGCGTTAAGTAGGAAGGGTAATGTATTCCTTGTATAGGTAAATAGGAATAAATCAGCCCCATCCAATAAATCTAGAATATCATTTTCACTAAATTCATCTAATAGTTCTAAACATGCACCACTAGAATCTTCTAAAAACGTTGCTGAGAATGCATAGATGTTAGTAACGCCATTTGTTCCTTTACTGGTAAGTTTCCATTCTTTACAAACGTAAGTGCGTTTAGGGTAAGTTGGGTAAGGTTGCCATTGAAACGGGATAAACCCGTTATAAAGCGTTAAATCGGCTGAGACAGAATCAGATTCAGCCTTAGTTAATACAGCAGATAATTCCCATTCAATTAGAATGTTAGAGGCTGCGGGTTCATTGGCTGTATAGCCATCACCTAATTGATTTTCATATACCGGATATTTAGGCTTAGCCCTAATATTTAAGCTAGGGTCTAATGTTAAGACAGGGACTACCATTACTTACCTACGGCTAAGTTAATATCTTCCCATCCGTGGGTATAGAATTTTGTATTTAGGGAGTAAACACCTGGCCCTGCTTTAATAAAAGCTAGTTGCGCTGATGTGTTGGTAATCCAATGCCCAGAAGCTTTGCTAGGAGATTGTCTAAAGTCAATTGCAGTAGAACCCCAGTAGTTGTAGGCTGAGTTATTAAATGCGTTAGATGGAAGCGTAACAGCAGGACTACCCACAGCTATATACAATTCATTGTTCGATGCAGCAACGGTATACCCAGCATCTAAATTTCCAATTACTCTAACTGAAATACCTAAAGGTACAGATACAGTGTAATTGGTCTGAGTAGTGGCAATCGTGGTATCAACGTCCAGTCTAGAAGTAACAAATAGAAACGTATCACTTCTTTGGATAAAAGGAACTAAAAAGCCACCATTGCGAATAATTGAACCTACTCGCCTATAGTGAGTATAACCACTTGGTAAGGTTGGGGCTGTTGCTGAAATGCTGAAAATAAAATCGTTTGCTGAGGTAGCAGGATTAAAAATGGCGTAACAATGATAAGTAGTATTAGCAATGTTACCCGTATCCAAACCGCCTACATTATTACCGGCTACCCATGCAGCATCTAAGCGTTTAGTTTTTGCAGTAAATAAAGCACTTAATCTAGTAGTACCGTTAGTAACAATAAGCCTACCGGCACTAAAATCAATATCGTTATTAATATCAGTGACATTGTTAGCTATGGTTACTTCAGGTAAAGAAAAACCATAGTCAGTGATAGCTACAGCCTCACCGCTACCAGATGTAGAAGGAGAAGGATAAAAAGGCATTAAACTATATACCCCTCAAAACCGGCTAGAGAACTGGTATCACCTACACCGCATACAGCAGAGATAGCCCCGGTATACAAGTTATTAACTGTGATTTCATAGGCATCACCGGGATTCATTTGAATACCCTGGCCTGCTACTACATTGGCGTTTGTAGACACCTTTAAGTGTAGCCAAACAGTTTCAGCGCCAATATTTCTAACAAAGAATGAACCTCTGTTAGGTTCGGCTGCGACTACGTTAGCTTTAGTGGCGGATACTGCGACAGTGAAAGAATTGGTATCAACAATTTTAAGAGGTTCAGTTACAACGGGAATAGACGTTTCTACAGCCGTTTTAATAGCGTTGACAATTGCGGTAAATGCAACCTCTTGTTTAACAATTGAGCGTAGTAGTGCGTTACCTGATGAATCTAGGCCGTCTTGAAAAACATCAAAGGATGCTAGGTTACTATCTCTACCTGTAACGGGTAATTCATACGTTCCTTCTGCCATTTACAATAATCCTAATGGTAAAGTCAATAAATCTAATGGATCTTCAAAGTTCAATCCTATTCCATTGTAACCAATATAGATTTCAGCCGATGTTTGCCAAGTTGATACCTTACCATTCACTAATAGACAAGCCACTCTAAAATAATAAAAGTTGTCATCTAAGGCATCAATAATTTCAAATTGATTTGAATAAACTGTTTTAGTTTCTCGCCATGAACCGAGGACACCCCGCTTATGTTCAACAATATAAGCGGTTACAAATTCAGAAGAGTTAGGAGGCGGTTGCCATTTACAAATGATTGTGTTTGATAAAATAATGCCGGTTGAACTTCTAGTTACTGAAACCGTACCTAGTAAGTTAATAGGAGGTTCAGCTACAACAGGAGCTAATGACTGAATCTGCCTAGGCTGAATACTAAATTCATTTTCAATAAAGTCATACTTGGATGGCTCATATTGCGCGGCGATTATTTCAATACCGCTTAAATCTTCGCCTGTGGCTTCCATTGTCAATACTCTAAATAACTGAGTATCAACTAAGTCAACAATCCAGTTTGATTCCGGGTTAGGAATTTCACTAAAAGGAATAGTTGTTTCAATGCTAGTGTATGACCCTGTAGGGTTAGCTATATTACGCGACTCTACAGCCCCACTAGGCAGCTTAATTTGAATTGAGTATAGAACCCCCGCCCTAAGTGGTACAGACCTGTCTAGCTTGATTGAATCGGCTCTAGCTTCCATGATTAAGCCGCCTGCCTGTACTAGCGACCTACGGCTATCAGCAACCGCGATAATGTCACCAGGTCTACAGTAAACGCCTAAATGTCGGGTTCTAAAGTTTACAGTCTCAGTTTCATAGAAGTTAGTAGCTAATTGATACCTGCCAGCCCTTACCGCTTGACCACGACTGAAGCAGCCATAGGCGGTAAACTCAGTTTCTCTAATGCCGTAAATATCTACGGCTTCTTCTAGCTCTACAGGCTCTACAGCCTGTCTAAAGAAGTCGTCAGGGTCATTCCACGTTACATAGGCAATGGAGTTTCTAGACCTAATATCAGTTGAGCTATAAGTAAAGCTACCATCGCTTACATCTGCGTTGGTAAACTGATGCGTGATAATGCCGGGTCTATCTTGCCAAAATCTTAACTGTGAGCCATCCCAATAAAGATGAGCGTTGCAGTTAGACAACATTGATTGAATATACTTAAATGCTTCTTCTTTAGATTGAAGGTAGGTACAGCATCTAAATCTACGCTCAACGTTACCAAAACCATCCTTAATAACTTGATTGTTATATTGGCTTATTTCATATAAGTCAGAAATAGCAATTTGATTAGGATTAATTGTTTTACCTAACCCGTAAACCTCATTGGTAAGTAAATCATATACTTGCCAAGCTACATCGGATGTTGGTTCGCTAGGGATGTATAAATTACCATCCCAAATACCTGTAAAATTTAATCCACCTGAGTAGCCTTTATTAATATTTCTAGTGCCGTTAGTATCAACTACAGCATTAGTTGGAATAGCCACCATCCTACCGCCAATTCGGTAAGACCTTGTAGGAACTGAACTAAATTGTTCAGCACTAAATTGTAATCCAACTACAAAGCTATTTGGATAAGTTAATTGAGCATCAATTACTTCTGTATAGCTTTGCCATCTTAAATTTTGAATAACTTTAGATGATTCTGAATCGGGTGTGACTTTAGTAAACCGGACAGCGAATCTATCTATTGCGCCATTTTGATTATTAATGGGAAAATAATGTTCAAATTCCCGTGTATCAGGATACCTTTCAGTAATTGTGTTGTCTAACCTTAAAGTAAATGGCCCTGAACCTTCCTGGATATAAATCTGATATCGCATGGTATTACCATTGATATCCCCGTTCTCTTCAAAGCGCTGTAATTGAAGACCAAATCTAACAATTACACCGTCTAATTGATTGTTAATAATTGAACGGGTTGAAGGAATTACGTTAGATACTTCAACGCCTACACTTTTCTCTGACCCTTGAAAACTAGAAAATCCGCTTAGAAGCCCTTGATTATTAAAACCGTTTTGCTGAGATAATGCGTAACCTTTGAAGTTTTCAGTACCATCTGCATTTTTAATAGGGGTATTTTCAAGGAATATATCTTGTTCATCCCTAAAGCCTCTACATGGCCCTTCAGACAATAATTCTACTACTTGAGCATAGGCAGAGCTAGGAGTACCGGCTTGCTGCTCAATAGGGCTACGGTTAGCACCCCCACCTTTGCCACCTCCACCGCCTCCAATGATTCCGCCTGCACCGCGAAGTTGGAATAGATAATCCAATGGGTCAAATTCAAAAGGGTTTTCCATTATTGCCTAATATCAAACGTCCTAATATTTGCTGAAATAACAATACTTCCAATGGTATGCTCATATCCGAAGAGTATTGGTACGCGCGTACCACTAGAAACCGTATTTACAGCACCACTAAATACAAACGATTTAGTATTTTCTTCATTAGGGTCAGGTGCCGGAGGTTTACCACCCATCACACCTTGGAGAATGAGTAAGCCGCCCATAAGGCCGGTCATTAATGGCGACAACCCTAGTAAGCCAATACCTGAGAAACTTAATCCAATTAAAGCAACACCTAAAATAATTTTACCGATGTTACCAGAACCCATCAGCACAGGAGATATATGAATCTCTTTCCCCTGTGTAGGATCAAATAACTCTTCGGTTTCAAGTTCCCAACATTTCTCTAAATATTCTTTTTCAGGGTCTAATACTTTAACTGAAAAAGCTATGCCATTTTCATGGGCATTGCACATATAAGGTTTGAACCTAGGGAAATTAACCTCAAGTAATCTAACGGCATCCCTTACGCAATGCACGTTTGCTACAAAGTCAGGGATAGCAATATCCGCTAATTCACCGTGTAATACTATCCTTGTATTAGGCATTGATTAAAGACGTATGCCGCCAAATTGAATGGGTTTGATTAATATGTTCAGTACCACCATACACAAAAGTCTTAGAGCTACCTTTGGCAGGGTCTAAATCTAAAGCTATCCCTTTATCAGGGTCTAGCATAATGGCTATATGATGTGGAATAGTGCCTATTAACCGCATTAGAATTAAATCGTGCTTTTTAAGGCTTGATTCAATTTTAACAAAACCTTCATTACCTAAATTCTCATCATAGGCATTCCACACACCTTTTATATAATCACGTACTGATTTAGGTCTAGGGTAATCGTTTACATGAATACCTAAAACACCTTTATAGTAAGACCTAAACAACGTTAGACAATCACAGCGCGGATGATTGTAAGGCCACCCAAGATAATACTCAACGTCAGTTATTGGAAACTTACGCCTGTCTTTTAATGGATAAGGGTGTAGGGCTTTTGGATCAAACAAATCCCAATCATCAATATCAGGGTGACAGTGATAAAGCAAGTAAGGTATTTTAGATGCTCTAGAATTTCTAATATCTGGGTCTGATAGGTAGCCAGGTTTATCATCTCTACAATGGCTATGGAATACAGCAGCAATCTTATCAGGATTATCCCTGAAGAATGATTGAGCTTCTGAATCCATTACAAACACATGTGACCTAGCATCGGAATCACCGATGAAGTCTAAACCCATTTCTTTTAATTCATGTGATGTAAACGTATCTGCTATATTTTCAGCAGGCTTAAACGTTCCGTCTTTAAGTAAAAATCCACAAGTTTCAATATCAGAGTTTTCTAAGGCATAAGCCGCTAACTCTTTTTTTACTTCAATAGGAAAATGTTCAGTTAGATTTAGTTCCATGTTTAGCGCCTTTGGAGTGAAGGGAAACCGCCATAGCGGGCAGTATTAGCTCTTGCATCACAGTCTGAAATTTCTCTACCGCATTTATCAGCGTTAGGATCAAGTGTGGGAGTACCCTGATTAGTGAAGTAGCGAGTCCCTGTGTATCCGCATTGTGGCCCTCTGTAATCCCATACACACTTACGCAAGGCTAGCCTACGGGGTAGGAAAACACCTTCTACATCTATGGGATTACCAAGTACAAATACAATGCCGTCTGATGGCTTATGGGACTGCCTACGGGCAATTCTCATATTTAATTCAGTGATAATTCTATCGCTTAATTGACCAACGCCTAGAGGCTGACCATCTAGGTATCGCTTTTTAGTAATTACAACTCTAAGTTTTGCACCTTCAATATGCTTAAACTCTTGAATTAATTTAGTAATTGTTGCGTCTTTGTCAGCCACAGTAAGCCCAATCTCGGGCTGAGTACCTTCAGAAGTTAATTTAAGTTTATCAATGCCACAGGCTAACGGTACATAGCTTTTGCTGCCAAAAACTACACCTACATGGTTAGTAAAATTAAATTCATCATAAGGGCTTTGTCTATTGTAATTAGACAAAGTGAACAACTGAATAGTTGTACTCTGGCTTAATGCCTGAATTTCCGAAACGATTGGCATCTGTATTCCTTGCCCTAAAAACTTGTTTGAATGTAGAAGTGAATTTCCATAGAGGGGAAGGATCGACCCTTAAAAGCTCAAGATTCCATTCGTTACAAATAAATAGCTTAGGGTCTGCATCAAATCCTGGCGTAAAAGCAAATGGTGCATTTTCAGAATCTTTCAGAAATTGATCAACTTCTAAGCCATTTTTAACTACACCCGATATAGACCAAGTAATCCTAGCTTTATTGATAAAGTCTCTAGGACTGCGAGAAACTACCCCACCTTCAGAAGTTGATACTTCAATGGGACGAATTGAGAGAGATTTTGTATCCTCCCAAAAGCCAGTTAACTCTATTGCAGGGTAGCCTAAATAAGACATAAATCAACTTAATGGGCTAACCCTTATTTTAGCTTTTCTAAATGTCGGGCATTTCAATGTCTGAAACGTCGCCTAAATAATATTTAGCAATCGTTGCTGGTGAATTACCTACCCATTTTGAAATCATCACAGCATCTACACCAGCCCTTAGAGCTAGGCTAATAAAGGTATGCCTCATGTGGTATGGCGTTAGGTAGTCAATGCCTGAGAGGCTTTCTAGAACAGTTTGCCAAGCCCTGTTATTAAAGTTATGCCAATCGATAAACCCGCCTTTAGGGGCAGGAAATAAAAGGCTATCAAGTGCTTGGTTCTCTTTCCGTTGTCCAGTCACAATAGCGGCTATTTTTGCATTCATAGTAATAGCCCTTCTTTCTTCAGTTTTAGTGCCTAACTCAATTACTCCTGAATCAGTCAACTTTTGAACAAAGTTAATTTTAGGCGGCTTAATATGTTTCCATTGAAGCGCTAACGCTTCAGACGGTCTACATCCAGTGCTGAAAATGAATCTAACTAACGGGCTGTAATGTTTGTAATATCTACTTGAATCAAAAGCTTCAATAATTAAATCCCGTTCTTCAATTGTAAAAAATCGTTTGTTACTCGCTGTTATTTTAGTTAAAGGGATAAGTGTTTTTAAGCCCTTAAATGGATTTGATTTAAGAACTCTTGTACTCACTGCCCAATTACAACAAGCGTTAATTAATTTAAGTTGTTTTTCAATCCCTTTAGTAGTTTTACCTTTATGGTCATCAACTAACCAAGTAACAATTTCAGTAGCTTGTTTGGCTAACTTATAAGGACAACGATTAAGTTTATTTTGAATTCGGTTGTAATCGATGAGGCTATTAAGCTTTAAGGATTTAGATTTGAATACGGTAAATTGCCTGAATAAATCAGGTAAGTCTACTGCGTTAACTAAGTCTCTATCAGACTGGATACGTCTAGCCTCATCCAAGTCACGCTGAGCATCGGCTACTGTGCGGCCTACATGGGCATTGGGCTTATACCGGGTAAGTGTGTAGTCAAAGTTGCCTGAGAGTACGTCTAGGGCTATCTGAGAGGCTATAGATTGAGCTTTAGCCATAGCCTTAGGATCTCCGTACTTACCCCCCGGAGAAGGGTTAAAGCTATATCTGTTACCTGCTACTGAGAAACGTAAGACAATGGATCCATTGTTATTTTTAGGCGTTATCTCTTTCACTTAAGACACCCTGACTTAAAACTGACATAGCCTAAAATGCCTACTAAGTCACTCTTGATAAGTAACTATACTCATAGACAATGGTTAACGTTTGTGTATCTGCGGCTTTGCCGCTTAAAGCGATACCTGAACGCTAGTTTTTATAGGATTTTGCAGTATTTTTTCCCAATAGCCTTGTCAGGGGTGACATCAGCTTGCTATCTTAATTGAGCGCTGAAATTTGCGCCCCTAGCCGGGATAGCTCAGTTGGTAGAGCAGAGGACTGAAAATCCTCGTGTCGGCGGTTCAAGCCCGCCTCCTGGCATTATTCTAGCCTCGCTAGTTCGATAATTTAATCTGATATGTTGCTGCGTGACGCGATTAGGCGGGTAGGAGCAGGGCGCGCTCAGCCATATGGCTGAGCGCGCCACCTTAGTTAAAGCCTTGGGGTGCGCTCACGGTGACCGTCTGGAATGTGGCCCATCTCAGGTGAAGCTATGGGTTAGTCGTGAGGATAGCAATCGGTGCCCCGAAAACCCAAGGCAGAGAAGCCTCAAGAGGATATCGCGCGTATAGCTCTTGAGCTTTATCACAAACGGCTACGGCTGGGTGAACTAGGGGATGAACGAAGTGACTGGATAGAGGCCGAGAAAATTGTCCGTAGCCCAACAAAAATGAGGCTGTTTGCCAGTCAACGGCTTGTCCCTGAAGACGGCAAATCTACAAGGCAAGTTTTTAGGTTCATAGCCCGGGATGCCCCGAAGTGGCTCCTATTCTTCTTGCCCCACCTGGGAGAATTGATGAAAATACTGGCGCTTCCTCTAGTCTTAGCTGCTGCCACTAGCTTTGTTACAGGGCGACTCCAAAGGGAAGCCAATCAGAATGCGGTTCTTAAGACGTATTTTGACAAGCTTGAGGAGCTGACCTTTGCACGGAATCTTTTAGCTGAAACACCTAATGAGGGTGCGATCGTGTTGGCTCGAGGGCGAACGGTTGCTGCACTTCGTGAACTAGATCGCTCTAGAAGAACCCAACTTATTGATTTTCTTCAAGCTTCAAATTTATTAGCAATAGATTTATCAAAAACAGAGGACCTCTCAGCAGCACCTGTTATTAGCTTCAGGTGGCAGAATCTGTCCAGCTTAGATTTGCGACGGGTGAATCTGTCCCGCTTGGATTTTCAAGAGGCTATCCTGAATGGCGCCAACCTCAAAGGGGCTAACCTGGAGAGCGCTAACCTCACAGAGGCTATCATGGACAGCGCTAACCTCGAAGGGGCTATCCTGGACAGCGCCCACCTTAGAAGGGCTATCCTGAAGAACGCCAACCTCACAGGGGCTGACCTGAAGAACGCCAAGCTCGAAGGGGCTAAACTGTATGGCGCCAACTTCACAGGGGCTGACCTGAAAAACACTAACCTCACAGGGGCTTCCCTGGGGAACGCCAACCTCACAGGGGCTAACTTGGAGGGTGCCAACCTCACAGGAGCTTTCCTGTATAGCGCAACTTTAACTCAAGACCAACTCGCCCTAGCCAAACTTTGCATCACCACTCTGCCTCAAGACATCACCATCGAGCCAGACCGCGACTGTGAAGAACTGGTCGTTGATCCGGAGACGGGGAAGACAACTACCCCCTGATTCAGAGCTGTCTACTCTACGGTTAGCTGCCATGCGAGGCAACTAATCCAAGGCCTTGCCTGTAGTCTAAACCCCTTATCTGATGGGGCCTTTGCCGTCTTTGGGTCACATATTCTACCTTCACCCCTTGGCAACGAGATTTTAAGCGTTTTGCCCTCGTGCCAGTTGGGCGTTTTAGGCCGGTTGGAGTCCAGGCACAAAATGTAGGGAAATTCTCCTAGTCAGAACTCCGAAATGATGGGGCAGCAGGCGCAAGCTTGGTAGTGTTTGTAGATAAAGGCGCTGCTCACCCTAGCTAGGTAGCTCACAACCACTCCTAAGCAATGATTCCGTCTCTGGTGCTGAGAAGCTATTAGGGACTGACTCCGATTTTTTTGGCCATGGCTAGTTAGACTGGCGCGATCGCTTTGACCGATCCTTGCAAGATCAGGTGTGGTTGATCACAGCCTTGCTGTCAGCCTTAAACCCCCAACGGATACAGCAGGATGTTCCAGAGCAGTTTGCTCAGGCATTGCTGGGTTTTTTTGCCAGTAGAGAGCCTAACCCTTGTTCTTTGAGGGCTAAACGATTCCCGTTGGGAGTCAAGATACTCCGTTTAGGAATCCTTTTAGGGCGGGCGAGTCGGTAAGCTGTGGGCTGGTTTTTGCGAGGTAGGCTCGCCATGGGAGCAACAGCACAGGGGTATCAAACGATTTTGGCGACGTATCTGAAACCGCAGCGAGGGCGGTTTGGGTGGTTGGCGATCGCCCTGCTGGGAGGGATTGGCTTACAGCTGCTAAACCCTCAGATTTTGCGCTACTTCATCGATACTGCGATCGCGGGTGGGCAGCAGCGATCGCTGCTGCTGGCGGCGGGGGCGTTTATGGCGATCGCAATTTTGCAGCAGGGGCTAGCGATCGCCACCACTTACTTCAGCGAAACCATTGCCTGGCGCGCTACGAATACCCTGCGCCTTGATCTGGCCCGCCACGCAATGGGCCTTGATCTGGCCTTTCACAAAGCCCACACCCCCGGCGAACTGGTGGAGCGGGTCGATGGCGATGTGGATGCTCTCTCCCGGTTTTTCTCGCAGTTTATGTTGCAGGTGGTAGGCAATGGCCTGCTGGTGGTCGGCGTCTTACTTATGGTGTGGCGCGAAGACTGGCGCGCCGGAGTGAGCCTGAGCCTGTTTGCCCTGATGGCCTTTGGCGTTTTGGGTAGCCTGCAAAACCTGGCCGTTGGCCCCTGGGGTACCTACCGCCAGATCAGCGCCGAATTCTACGGCTTTGTGGCTGAGCACCTCAGCGGGCTGGAGGACATCCGCGCCAACGGGGCCGTCGGCTACGTGATGGATCGGTTTTACAAAATTCTGCGGCGGTGGCTGGCAGCCTTTCATCAGGCTCGCTTTACCAGCACTTTGCTGTGGGGCAGCACCGTGGGGCTGTTTACGGTAGGGAATGCGATCGCCCTAGCCGTTGGTGCCTACCTCTGGAGCCAATCCGCCATCACCATCGGCACCGTCTACCTGCTGTTTTACTACGCCACCCTGCTGCAAGACCCCATCGAGCGCATCCGCGAAGAGCTAGAACAGCTCCAACAGGCCCAAGCCAGCATCCAGCGTATTCAGGATCTATTGGGGTACCAGGCTCAGGTGAGCCCCGGTGGTCAAGGAGTTTTACCCAGAGGCGCACTATCGGTGGAGCTTGAAGAGGTTTGGTTTGGTTACCAAGAAGTAGGCGACTGGGAGCGTGGGAGCATAGACGAAACTAGTACTGATGAGATAAACAAATCCCAACCACCCACCGACCCACCGACCCATCCACCCGCCTACCCAACCACCCGCCTACCCACCCACCCACCTACCCTCCAATCCCTCACCCTCCACCTCCCCGCCGGTCAAACCCTCGGCCTGCTAGGCCGCACGGGCAGCGGCAAGAGCACTCTGGCACGGTTGCTGCTGCGGCTGTACGACATCCAGCGGGGGCAAATCCGCCTGGGGGGAGTAGATATCGCCCAGGTATCGCTGCGGGAGTTGCCGCACCATGTGGGGTTTGTGACTCAGGATGTGCAGTTGTTTCAGACTTCGGTGCGCAATAATCTGACGTTTTTTAATGGGCACATTGGCGATCGCGCCATTTTGCAAACCCTGGATGAGCTAGGCTTGATGCCCTGGCTGGAAGCACTACCGCAAGGGCTGGATACAGAACTAGGAGCCGACAGCGGCGGGCTGTCGGCGGGGCAAGCACAGCTGCTGGCCTTTGCGCGGGTGTTTCTCAAAGATCCGGGGCTGGTGGTGCTAGATGAAGCCTCGTCGCGGCTCGATCCGCTGACGGAGCAGCTGATCGAGCGGGCGGTGGATCGGCTGTTGGTGAACCGTACAGGAGTTATCATCGCCCACCGGCTAGAGACCGTGGAGCGGGCTGACCAGATTTTGATTTTGGAGCAGGGGCAGGCGGTGGAGTACGGCGATCGCGCTACCCTCTTGACCAACCCCAATTCCCAGTTTTCGCGCTTGCTTAAGGTCGGAGCGATGCCCGATTAATCTTGAAACTGTTGCCAATGCTGCATCCCCAGTTCAGCAAGGATAGCGGACTGGCTTGAATGGCCCCAACCGGGTGATTGGGCCGCTTGCCAGAATCAAATCAATAAATGAGAATAAGTCTTATTTGCTGGCTACGGTTCCTGAATTCCTTTGGCACGCTGCTTTCACTCCCATGACCATTCTCCTTTCAGAAAAAGAACAGTCGGCATCCTTATCAGCTACGGCTCACCCGTCACTGTCGGGCAACTACGAGCTGGTGATTCAAGCCCCCCAGTCGACCAGCCGAGGCTATAAGCGATCGCTCAACCTCAGCCGTGGACTGAACTTGCTGATCCGCGACTACTGGTTGCAAGACACCTTGGTTGAAGAAAAATTGCCGGAAGCACCTGGGCGAACCCTAGAATTTGGCTTTAACCTGCACATTGTCCCAGACGATGAGCACTCAGCAGAGCCAACTAGCCCGAATAATTTTCTTGAATTCAACGAAACTCGCACCCAAAGTCTTTTTCAAGCTTGGTCTGGGCAGCGGCGAGTGTTGAAAATCGATCTGCACTTGATCACTCAAGCTGGCTCCTTGGCCTTTAGTGCTGAACAATTAGAGCTGATTCCGGCAGAACTACAGGCCGCGATCACCGCCGATGGAGACATCTGGTACCAGCCTGTGGGATCAATTTCCCCAGCGGTTCAGCTGGTGCTCGAACAAATTCTCAACTGCCCCTACACTGGCTCCATTCAACAGGTCTATTTAGAGGGAAAAGCGTTGGAGCTGATTGCCCTGCAAACGGCTCAGTGGCTAGAGGCTGGCCCCTCTAGGCTGGCCCAGCGGCTGAAGCCCTCAGATGTTGACCGCATTTATCAGGCCAGAGATCTGGTTGCCCAACGCCTGGACGATCCCCTGTCACTGCTGGAACTGGCCCGGGCCGTAGGTCTCAACGACTGCACCCTAAAGCGTGGCTTTCGCCAAGTGTTGGGTACGACGGTGTTTGGCTATCTGCGACAGCAGCGCCTGATTAAAGCGCGACAGCTGTTGCAAGACACCGAGATGAGCGTGGCAGAGGTCACCTATCAGGTGGGCTACAGCCACGCGGGGCACTTCGCCGCCGCCTTCAAGCGCGAGTTTGGGGTCAGCCCCAAAGCCTTCAAAAATTCCGTGCTGTGACTGAATTGTTCCGTGCCGAGGCAGACGCGATCGCACCTTTCGCCCTAAAGTTCCTATACCTAGATGAAAACTATTCGCATCTAGCTTGTTAAATACTTGAACGGTGGTGTGAGGGATATGACTCAGCAGCGGATGGGATGGAGCGTGTGGGTTGGCGTGATGGGGGCGATCGCAGCCCTGGCTCAGCCGCTGGCGGCCCAGGCAAATGATGAGACTGTGGATGGGTGGATGAGTGGGCGAGTGGATGAGTCCGAACAACCCACGCTTCCATCCACCCCGCTACCCATCCACCCTGTCACCACCGTAGACGAGTGGATGACCCAGATCGCCCAGGCCACAGTGCAAATTACCGGGGTGCGGGTAGAGTCTACCGAGGCGAGCTTGCAGGTGGTGCTGGAAACGGCGGCGGGTGAGCTGTCGGCACCCACCACGCGATCGCTCGGCAACGCCTTGATTATCGATATCCCCAATGCGGTGCTGGCTCTGCCCGATGGGGGTGAGTTTCAACAGGCCAGCTTAACGGCAGGTATTGCTTTTGTTAGCGTTACGGGTCTGCCAGACAATCAGGTGCGAGTTTCCATTACCGGCAACGATGCCCCGCCCAGCGTGGCGGTCAGTTCGGCGGCCCAGGGCTTAGTTTTGGCAGTCACCCCCGGGTTGGCAACCGAAGCCGAAGCGACCGAGGAGGCCATTCAGCTGGTGGTGACCGCGACTCGAACCGAAGAAGAATTACAGAACGTTCCTCGCTCCGTCACGGTGATTACCCGGGAAGATATTGAGCAACAAACTCGGTTCAGCGAGGACCTGGGGGATATCTTGTCTCAGCTCGTCCCTGGCTTTAGTGCCCCCACCAGCCGCACCAGTACCTTTGGGCAAACCCTGCGGGGACGCGATATTTCGGTGTTGATTGACGGCATTCCCCAAAACAGCAACCTGGGCTCTGTCCCCGCCGCGCTGACGACGATTGATCCGCGCTCGGTTGAACGAATTGAAGTGCTCCGTGGCCCCAACGCAATCTATGGCGGGCAGGCCACAGGCGGTTCAATCAACATCATCACGCGGCAACCGGATGCGAGTCCCGTGAGCCAGACGATCGACATCGGTGGCAGTGCCGCCTTCAACGAGGCCTTTCTGACTGGGGATGGGTTTGGTTATAACGCGCTTTACTCAGTATCAGCGGCGACGGAGACGGCCAGCATTTTGGGCAGTCTGTCTTACACCTCGCGCGGGGTGTATTACGATGCGGAGGGCGATCGCATCCCCAGCGACTTAACCGACGCCGAGACGGACGAGGTGAACCTGCTGATTCGGCTAGGGGGGGAACTCAGCCCAGAGCAGCGGTTGAGTTTCACCTTTAACCACTTCAGCCAAATCCAGAACGTCTCCTATATCAGTGACCCTGAGGTGAACGATATTGAGGGGGTACAGAAAGCCCAAGCCATTGAACTACCGGCAGGCACTCAAATTATTGATGCCCCCAATGAGGCCTCTCTAGAAACGACGAACCTCACCCTCCAGTACTTCCATGATGACTTGCTCAACAGTGAGGTTTCGGGGCAGGTCTTTTTCCGCAACTATGAGTTTGTTGGCGGCCTGCCCACCGATCTCCGGGAGTTTTTTGGCATTATCTCCCAATCCCCCGGAAGTACTCAGCAGTGGGGGGGCCGGCTTCAGGTCAATACGTCGTTTAATCCTGAAGACACCCTGAGCTTGCTCTGGGGGCTCGATTATGTGCGGGAAGACAGTTCTCAGCGGTTTAACCTGTTTGACCCAGGTGAGTTTGACGCCAGCGGCGGACTGGTTTTTCGCAAGATTGGCGAGGTTGATTTTGTCCCTCCCTACCGCTTGAACGACCTGGGCATTTTTGCTCAGCTGCAGTGGGATGTTGTCGATCGCCTCGCCCTGAGCGGCGGGGCACGGTATGTCAATCTCAATATTGATACCGACGACTACACCACCTATGACGGCAATAGCGTTGAAGGGGGCACGCTGACTGCGGATGATGTGGTCTTTAATCTGGGCTTAGCCTACGAAGTTGTGGATAGCTTGACGGCCTTTGCCAGCTTTTCCCAGGGCTTTTCGCTACCGGATATTGGCCGGGTGCTGCGCTTTGCCCCTGCCGGCTTTGCCGTTGAAAGCGGCATTGATTTGACGCAGCCCCAAAAGGTCGATAACTACGAAATCGGCCTGCGGGGCAACTGGAACACCGTGCAGGCGTCTGTAGCCGCGTTTTATAACTACTCCAGTTTGGGCACGAGGTTTGCCGTAGTGGATGATGGCCCCCTGCAAACCGTGCGATCGCCCCAACGGGTCTACGGGCTAGAAGGTGCCCTTGATTGGCAACCCAGCGATCGCTGGAGCCTCGGGGGCACGGCCGCCTGGTTAGAGGGTGGAGATGATGCTGATGAAGATGGCGATTTTACGGCGCTTAACAGCATTATCATTCCGCCGTTTAAGCTAACTGCCTACGTGGAGAACGAAACCCTGCCGGGCTGGCGAAATCGCTTGCAACTGCTGTTTTCTGGTGACCGCGATCGCGGCTTCAATGCTGGTGCCGATGATGCCCCCATCAATAGCTATATCACCCTTGATCTCTTGAGCGGCGTCCGCCTTGGGAATGGAGAGCTAGCGCTGGGCATTCAAAATCTGTTGAATACCCAGTATTACCCAGTATATTCTCAGTACTTCGCCCCCTTCTCTGACAGCGACAACCGAGCGGGCCAGGGCCGAACGATGAGTCTCAGCTATCGAACAACGTTCTAGGGAGGTAATAGTGCTGAGGCGGAGATAACTGTAAACCTTGGGGAAATGTTCTGGGTGCATACCAATTTTGCCAGTTCGCCTCCCTCACCCCCCCACCCCTTCTCCCTTAGGGAGAAGGGGAGCCAGGCTTCGTCCCTCTCCCTCAGGGAGAGGGATTTAGGGAGAGGGCTACAAACCTAGGATGGCCCCTAAGCTTTTCCTATAGATTTACCTGGTAAGTCAACTAAATTGATGATCGCTAGTTATCGGATTCTCAAGCCTTTTTTGCTATTTTGTCTAACTCTGCTATTGAGCTGGGGCTGTAGCTATCGTCCGTCAAATAACCCATCTCAAAGTTCTTCAAGCGTTTCCCCAGATTGTCGAACGATCGCCCATGATGCTGGGCAGACGGAGGTTTGCGGGCAGCCTCTTACCATCGTTGCCCTCAGTCCCTACATTCTAGATATGATGCTTTCCCTAGGCGTAGAGCCAGCGGGATATGCTGCGGCCGATGTGACCAAAGATATGTTGCAACGGCCTAAATTCGACAACCCCAAGCAACAAATTCCTTATTTGGGAAGTCAATTAAACGGTCAGCCGGTTAATTTAGGCGATCGCCACAGCCCTTCTCTAGAGGCGATTGCTCAATTGCAGCCAGATTTGATTTTAGGTGAGAGCTGGCAGGGTACCCAAGGCAAGTATAATTTATTGTCTAAAATTGCGCCGACGGTGTTGGTTGACGATACCAAGGACGGTTGGCAGCACAGTATTGAGATTGTCAGCAAAACCTTAGAGAAACCAAAGCAGTTACAGCAAATCAAGGCTGACTATGATGCCAAAGTCTCAGCTGCCCGCGCTCAGTTAGCCTCAGCTGCAAGCAAATATCCTCGGGTATTGCTGATCAGTTCTGGAAGCTTATCTCAGGCGATTTATCCTTACAACGATACCGTGTTTTCAGAACTGATTGAGCAACTAAACTTTCAGCTTGTAGACACAAAATCAGTTCTTTCTGACAACCCTACAATTTCGCTTGAAATCTTGCCGCAGCTAGAATCTGATATTACTATTGTCGTTGCTTGGAATGATGCTGACAAAGGTGATGCCCAGGGATGGGAAAAAATACAGCAAGAGTGGAACAGCGTTCCTGTGTTAAGGCAAATGCCAGCGTCTCAAGCCGAGCGAGTCTTTTTCTTAGATGCGCGTTTATCCACCATGCGAGGCCCTGTAGCAGCGGCGGCTATTTTGGAGAGCTATCTAAGTTTTTTGACCCCTCTTAACTAACATGGAACAACTCTTCTGTGCTGAGCAGGCTCGTCAGTCTGGCATTGATATTGTCGGTACCGCCTCTGAGCACCACCTCTACGTAGCGATCGCCTGCCCGCCTCCCTGGGAACCCGCTGACCTCGACTCTAAAGGCATTCCCGAAAACCTGCGATCGCTCGGCAAAGCGCTCTACGACGACTACGATCGCTACCAAACCCGCTTTCTACTGATCCACAACGAGCAACTCCAGCTGGAGAACTGCACTCGCGTATTGGTGTTTCGCAAACCCTCCGGCTTTGCCACGAGTTATGAAAAGCAAGAATTTCATCTGGCAAGCACTGAAGAGGTTGCACCCTTGGTGCAACAGGTGGTGATGGGGGAACCCGTCAATGCGATCCCGGTAGATGAGCCCAGTCGCGATATTTTGGTCTGCACCCACGGTAGCCGCGATCGCTGCTGCTCCCGCTTTGGCGCACCCCTCTACCACCAGGCCCGCAAACTCGTTGCCGAACTGGGCCTGCATAAACATCCGCATCTGGCAGGCTAGCCACATCGGCGGCCACCGCATGGCCCCTACTGCCATTGACTTTCCCTCCGCCCGCTACTACGGCTACCTAGATGCCGAGTCTTTGCGGTCAGTGCTCACCCACAGCGGCGATATCCACACCCTAGACACCATTTATCGGGGCTGGGGCCTGTTGCCCTGGGCCGCCCAGATGCTCGAAAAACAGCTATTGCTCACCCACGGTTGGGACTGGCTGACCTACTCGGTGTCTGCTCAAGTGCTAGAGCACGACGAAGACGAAACCTTCAACCGAGTAGAGCTATCCTACAAAACCTCAGGGGGCGAGCAGCAAACCCACCGAGCTGAGGTGGTTGCCGACTCAACCGGCACCGCTCAGCTCAAAGGCTCCTGTGCCAGTAAGGCATTGTCTGCGGTCACCCCTTACCAGGTGAAGACTTTGGCTCTCTGCCCAAGGTAGGGGCTGAGGCCCAAGGCAAAACCCAAACTTAAGCTATTGAGAATTAATACCAATTAAGCTAAGCTTTTTTCTATCCTCTCTCACATCTAATGCTTTGGATGTAATTGCTAGGGGTTGCTCCAAAGGCCTGTCTGCAAGGAATTGTCGGCTGGCGTTGGGGCAACCCCGTTTTATCACTCCCGTTTTATTGCTATAGCGCTGCTGCGCCCGTCGCTATGACCATTACCCTTTCCCAAGCTGACTACGCGAACTGGCTCGACGAGGCTACCGCAACAGACGGCGAAGTAACGGCTTATCCTGCTGCTCTCGGGCAGGGGCAACAGCGCTATGTGGCCCTGCGCGAGGGCGTCGAACTCTGTCTGGAAGAGATCTGTCTGCACGATGATCTGGAGATCAGACACTGCGATCGCGAACATCCACTGGAATTTATTTTTGAGCAGGTTCAGAGCGGCGGCAAAAGTAGTCAGCGCTACGTCTTTTTTGGCAGTGGTCTGGCCCCGGCGGAGGCCTGGCGGGTCCCCGGTAATCGACGGATTGTAGGGATCAACGTCCATATCGATCCCTACGCCTTCCACCAGTGGATTGGGGAGGCTTGCGACGATCTCCCAGACCTGTTGCGCCCTGCGGATCAACGCTACCTGGAGCGCTCTGGCACCCCCACGGCGGCTATGCAAATGGCGGTGCAGGCGATTTTGCACTGTCCATTTCAAGGGTTAACCCAACGGCTTTATCTGGAAAGCAAAGTGTGGGAGCTGCTGGCGCTCTTGATTGAAGACCTGAAATCAATGTCTGACAGCTTCAGCCCACCGACCCTCAAAGCCGACGATGTAGAACGCATTCACTATGCCAGCAAGCTGCTGTGCCGTCAGATTGCCCATCCCCCCACGCTGATTGAGCTAGCGCGGGCGGTAGGCATCAACGACCACAAGCTCAAGGTGGGCTTTCGTCAGGTTTTTGGCACTACGGTATTTGGCTATTTGCACGAGCACCGCATGGAGCGATCGCGCCAGCTACTCGAATCGGGCGACCTCAGCGTCACCGCCGCCGCCGAGGCCGTAGGCTTTGCCAGCCGGGGACACTTCGCCGCCGCCTTTCGCCGCAAGTACGGCGTGAATCCGGGGGTGTATGTGAGGGGGAGGAGGGCGTAGGGGGTGGGTGGGTAGGCGGGTAGGCGGGTGGATGAGTAGATGGGTAGATGGGTGGATGGGTTGGTGAAGTGTGCGACGAGTGAAGGGTAGAAAGACAATCTCCCTATATTTATTAGGCGTGTAGGTGTGTGGTGCAGAGCATAAAGCGGAATCGGGCATTGCTGAATCGAGGAATGAACCGGCAAAACCTTTAGACTCTGCCTGGCCCCCTAAATCCCCGAATTCTGGGGGACTTTGAGACTCTGGCTCCCCCCAAAAATGGGGGCTGGTGGGGCAAATCATACTTGCGTTAAGCAACGCCCGGAATCGTATCCCATCCACTCATCCACCCGCCTACCCATCCACCCATCTACCCATCCACCTGCCCACTCATCTACTCTCCCACTTGCTCCCAGAAACTCCCAAATCTGATCGCAAAAACTCCGTCTAGGGATCATCCTTCGCTTTAGTGGTTCCCACTGACCTGTATCTTGTTGAGAAGTATTCCTGATTGTCTCAAAGCTATGGATAGCTAGGGCATTGTCCTCAACGATTTACAGGTGGTGTGATGGGAGTTCGATTGCAGCGGTTGGTGTGGTTGGCGGGATGGCTGGCGCTGGTGCCAATGGCGGCTCAGGCTGAAACGGCGCTGCCGTTAGTGGAGGTGGCACCCAGCGGGCAGGCGGCAGATCTCAATCTGGCCCAGGGGGCAACGCAGATTACCGGCGTGCGGGTGGAACCCGACGGTCAGGGAATTCGCCTGGTGCTAGATGCCAATGAGGCGCTGGGAGAGCCTACCACCTCGGTAGTCGGCAATGCGCTGGTGGCAGACATTCCCAATGCGGTGCTGGCGCTGCCGGAGGGCGAGAGTTTTGAGCAGTTTGGCCCTGCCGAGGGCATTGCCCTGGTGAGTGTGACCAGCCTGGGGGATAACCGAGTAAGGGTGTCGATTACCGGCAGCGATGGGCCACCAGCGGTGAATGTGAGCTCTGGGGCGGCCGGGCTGGTGCTGGGTGTTACACCAGGGCTAAGCTTGGCCTCTGGAGAGGAAGAAGTCATTCGCATTGGGGTGACGGGTGAGGGCGATGAAGGTTATGCGCCCAGTGACTCCAGCACCGCAACCCGCACCGATACGCCCCTGCGCGACATTCCCCAGTCGATTCAGGTGATCCCCCAGGCGGTGATTGAAGACCGCGATGCGCGGGAGTTGGGCAATACCCTAGAGACAGCGGGTTCGGTGGCCGACAACGGTGGTCGGGGCCTGAGCGCGTTTGGCCCAGGCTTTCTAATTCGCGGTTTTGAGAATCGGGGCGGCGTTTTTCGCGATGGGGTCGAGACATTCTCGTTGGGGGGGTTGAGCACCAACGACATTGAGCGGGTCGAGGTGCTGCGCGGGCCTGCCTCGGTGCTGTTTGGCCAGGGTGAGCCGGGTGGCATTATTAACCTGGTACCAAAGCGCCCGCTGAGTGAGCCGTTTTATGACATCTCTGCGGGTGTCGATAGCTTTGGCAGCTACGACGGAGCGGTTGACCTATCGGGACCCATCACAGAGGACAGCGCTGTTCGCTACCGACTCAATGTGTCCTACGAAAATTTCAACAGTTTTCGCAATTTGGTGGATGGCCGCAGGCTGCTGATTTCGCCGATCATCACCTGGGATATTAGCCCCAGCACCTCGCTGGATGTGTATGGGCAGTATACGAGCGATCGCGAAACTATCGACGAAGGTTTGGTGGTGGGTGCCAATGGCATTATCGATCTGCCGCGCGATCGCTTTTTGGGCGAAGATTTTGGCGAATTTTCCCAAGAGCAGTTCAACCTGGGTTATCGCCTCAACCACGAGGTCAACGAGAATCTTGACCTGCGCCACACCCTTCGATACCAACGATATGCGCCGCGCCGCTACGCCCCCCTATTCGATTCGCTGGATGAAACGACTGGCGAGCTGGGGCGCTTGGCTTACTTTGCAGGTGGCACCTACCAGCGCTTTTACACCAATGCAGAAGCTGTTGGGCGTTTTAACACCGGCTCCATTCCTCACCAGGTATTGTTTGGCGTTGAATATCGCAATACGCTGGAGCAACCCGAGTTTCAGTTCAGCAATTCCTACAACTCCATCAATATTTTTAACCCGGTCTACACGGGCATTCCCTACGCCATCGAACCCGAGTTCTTTAGGGACGACACGATTAGAACTTTGGGCATTTATCTGCAAGATCAGATCGATATTTTGCCGAATCTAAAGCTGCTGGCCGGGGTGCGGTACGACACCGCCGACCAGTTTCGCACGACCCGAGATATCGGCCAGCCCCGCGAAGAGTTTAGCCAGTCAGACAGCGCTTTTTCGCCTCGGGTCGGCATTGTTTATCAACCGATTGAGCCGGTGTCGCTCTATGCGTCGTACACCACCTCATTTCAGCCTTCCTTTGGGGTCAGCCGCAACGCTGACGAATCCACCTTTGACCCCGAGCGGGGTCGACAGTTTGAGGTGGGGGTTAAGGGCGATATTACCGACAGCTTAAGCTTTACTGCGGCCCTGTTCGACATTCGCCGCCGGAATGTGCGAACTCCTGACCCCAACAATCGTCTGTTTTCAGTGCAGACGGGCGAGGTGGCGAGCCGAGGCTTTGAACTGGGCTTAGGCGGCGAAGTTTTGCCGGGGTGGAACCTCACCGCCAACTACACCTTGCTAGATGCCTTTGTCAGCAAAGACAACTCCATTCCGGTGGGCAATAGTCTGGCCAATGTGCCCGACAACCAATTTAGCCTGTGGAGCACCTACGAGCTACAAGAGGGAAGTTTGGAGGGGCTAGGCTTTGGCCTGGGATTGTATTACGTCAGTCAGCGAGCGGGTAATTCTGACAATAGTTTTACGCTGCCCAGCTATTTTCGCACCGATGCAGCGCTGTTTTATCGCCGCGACAACTGGCGAGCCCAGCTCAATGTCGAAAACCTATTCAATAGCCGTTATTTCACCTCGTCGGATCAGTTTTTGGGTGTAACTCCCGGAGCACCGCTGTCGGTTTCAGCTAGGGTGGGGGTGGAATTTTAGGACAGTAAATAGGGTGCATCCTACTTCTGCAAGTTGACCCAACTTGCGGGAAGAGCATAGCTCTACATCCCCTTCTTCCTTGGGGAGAAGGGGAACCGGACTTTCAACGTCCCTCTTCCTCAGAGAGAGGAATTTAGGTGCAGCTTCCTTCCTGCAGGGTGGGCCGACAAAATTGGGACGAACCTGAGTGAATAAGCGATCGCAAGATAAATGAGTGAGGTTAGACATTTGAGCTTACAAGTTCTAAGACAGTGGGCAATCAACCTTGCCCTGGCGCTAGTGACCCTGGGATTAGTGGTTGCTTGTCAGGGGGGAGAATCAACCGTTGATCAATCGGCTGCGGTGGATTGCACTGAGGTTGAACATGCAGCTGGAACGACCTGTGTGCCGAAGACCTATGAGCGGTTGGTGACGCTAGATGGGGTGACGTTTGAGTATGCGATCGCATCGGGTCTCTCCCCCATTGCCACAGCTATGGGCGGCTTGATGGAGCACATGGCGGAGCAAGTGGCCCAGGTCGAGAACGTCGGGCAGACGGGAGAGCCCAATCTAGAGCAGGTGCTGGCCCTCAAGCCCAATTTGATTGTGGGGCTTAACGACAATCAGGCGGCCTATGCCCAGGCCACTCAAATTGCGCCAACGCTTATGTTTACCTTTGAGCATAGCGGTCAGTGGAAAACATTGTTTCAGCAGATGGCGGCGGCTCTGGGGCAAACGGATGCGGCGCAGCAGACGATGGCCGATTACGATGCGAGAACAGCAGACTTTAAGGCTCAGATGGGCGATCGCCTCAACGACCTTCAGGTGTCGGTGGTGCGAATTTATCCTGACACCATCAATCTTTACCTGCGCGATTCGTTTGTGGGCACTGTGTTGCAAGATGCGGGGTTGGCCCGACCGACCGCTCAGGATATTGGAGCCGATGAGGCAGCGAACCTTTTCGACAACCCGATTCAAACCAGCATTAGCCGAGAGCTGCTGGGGCAGGCCGATGGCGATGTCATTTTTCTCTGGACGGGTGAGAACACCCCTGAGGCGATGGCATCGGCCGAGCAAAAACTAGAAACGCTGCGACAAGACCCGCTCTGGCGACAGCTCAAAGCGGTGCAGGCTGGGCGTGTCTACACCGTACCCAGCTACTGGATTGGCAGCGGCCCGATCGCAGCCAATGCCATTCTGGATGACCTGTTCAAATATCTTGTGGAGCCATCGTAGGCATGCCCGACCAGTTGATTGTTTGCAAAAGCTGTGGCTTTTCTGAGGATGAAGAGAAGCGCGATGGGGAAACGGGCGGGGAGCACCTGCTGAAGCACCTGGCAGCGCTCTATGATCAGTGGCCTCGCAAGGGTGAACTGGCGATCGAGACGACAGGGTGTTTGTGCATCTGTGAAAAGCCCTGCGCGATCGCCTACGTGGGCACCGGCAAGCCCACCTATCTCTTTGCCGACCTTGACCCTGCCACCGGCGCTGCCGATCTGCTCACCGCTGCTGAGCTATATCTCGACAGCAAAGACGGCATGGTGCCCTGCTTCAAGTTGCCTGATGAGCTGCAATCTCGCAGAATGGCGCGAATTCCACCCGCACCTTAGGTGATTTATAGCTGGGGACGACGCTGCCGTTATATTTTCACGTCACCCAGTGAATCGTGGCTGATGCGATCGCATGCAGTTGTTTGCCCGGTTGAGCGAGGGGTTAGGCGTCAGTGCTCAAGATACGGAGCAATGTTTTTCATGGCCCGCGAGACGTACTCTTCCTTTTCGCCCACGGGCGCGACATAGTGCAATGCTGCCTTTGCGGCTTCCTCGCCTTCGCTTCGAGCGATAATCCAAGCCACCAGGTATTGCGAGGCGAAGCAACCGCCGGCTGTGGCGACGTTACCCGCTGCGAAGAATGGCTGGTTGAGAACTTCGACCCCGGCTTCTTGAACCCAGGGCTTTGTTGTGAGGTCTGTGCAGGCGGGTACGGAACCGAGCATGCCGAGCTTTGCCAAGATGAGCGTTCCGGAGCATTGCGCTCCGATCAATTGGCGTTGGGGATCTAGGCGCAGGCGCGACATAAGGTCTTTGTCAGCTACTACCTCTCGGGTTTTGACGCCACTGCCAATGATGACGGCGTCGGCAGCCTCAACTTCGTCGAGGCTGGATTGAGCGTGGATCGTGACTCCATTCATTGATGTGACAGTTGGCTCGGGGCAGCACAGCGTCACTTGCCAATCTGGCTGCTTGATTCTGTTGAGCACGCCTAGTGCAACGAGAGAATCCAGTTCGTTGAACCCCTGAAATGTGAGGATTGCTATGCGCATGCTGGCGATAGGAAGGAGTCAGTAAGTTGGGTTGAGGTAGCGTAAACTTTGCCTTCTCGCAGAGTAACCCAACACCCGCCGTTAATCTAGCACTATGTAATACCACCTGGGACTGTTGGGGTTTCCTTGGTCAACCTACTTACAAGAGATTTGCGATCGCACTCAATGTATAGCGGATGAGGGATGAAGCGATCGCTGTTGCTGCTTACGCTGACAAGTATGTGCTCCTAGGAGCCGACGTAAAAGAAGTGGTTTTATGACTGAGAATCAACATAACAATCCCGACAACGCCCAATCTACTGATGCGGAAACCTTTGATCCTCGTGACCTAGTCACTAAGGGTGGCTACGACAAAGACCCCCAAGAAATCCTTTCAAATCCTGCTGTCGTCCCTCAAATGCTCGGCGATCGCCGCGACGAAGATGGCGCAGGTATGGGTCAAGTCGATGACCAAGACTCTGAATAATTTCATTGCGGTCTTTAAGACTAATGGCGATAAACGCTAGACAATGGACTGGCGCTGCCTAATGCAATTTTCTGCCAACCATAAACCTAACCTACAAAAGATCTGCGATTGCGCTGAAACTTTCCATCAATTTGTTGTTGTATCCAAACTACAACAACAAGCGGCATCGGCTTCGGCGGGGTTAAGTAGGAGTCTGGTGGCGGGGTTACTCGGCTAACCAACTGTAGGTGAGGCAATCCATCACAAATTAGAGGCTATTTACAAAGTAGGGTTTGCCGAACCTCCGAGGCGGTGAGTAGGGTCATAGGATCAAGGTAGATGAGCGTAGCAGGTGACAGTGATATCGTCCTCAACCTATGCGACAGACCTTAGTGATACGGAATGGGCCATTCTAGCCCCCCTGATCCCACCGGCTAAAGCGGGTGGCCGTCCGCGAACGACGAACATGCGAGCGGTCTGCAATGGAATTTTCTACCAGCTGAAAACCGGCTGCCAGTGGCATCTGTTGCCCCATGACTTTCCGTCGTTCAATACGGTGTATGCCTACTACCGAAAATGGCAGCGCCAAGGCATCTGGGAACGTATGAACCGCACGTTGTCCGAACAGTGCCGGATTCAAGCCGGACGAGACCCCTCCCCCAGTGCGATTGCGGCAGATAGTCAGTCGGTGAAAACCGCAGAAAAAAGGGGGAGGTATACGGCTACGATGGCGGCAAGCAGGTGAAGGGCCGAAAGCGTCATCTGCTGGTGGATAGTTTGGGCTTAGTCTTGAAAGCTGTAGTCACAGAGGCTAACGCCAGTGAACGATTGGTGACGGCTTATGCGCTCATGCTGTTGCTGGAAGAGTACGCTACGAGTCTGAAGCGAGGCCAGGTGCTCTGGGTCGACCAAGGCTACAGCGGCGATATTTTTGCCCTCGCGGTGTGGCTCATGATTCAGGCTCGCGTTGAGGTCATGAGTCGCTCTGGCAAGGCCTTTGAACTTTTACCCAAGCGCTGGATTGTGGAACGCACGTTTGGCTGGTTGAACTGGTATCGACGGTTGAGTAAGGATTATGAGCGATTACCCGAGATGAGTGAGGCCGCCATCTATGCGGTCATGACTCGTATCATGCTCAAGCGCCTGGCCGCCTAGACCGAACTTTATAAATAGCCTCTTAAGCAACGCGAATGCGGAGAATACGCTGCAATCTTGCGGGCTGTTGCTCGATTTTTTCGATGTGGGGATAGGTCAAGCTTAAAATAAGGCTTTTGCTAGAGCTGCTATGGCTGAGGTTACCTTACAGTATAGTCTTTACGGCGGTCGCGAATATTGAGCAGACTTAGGTCGGGTGAAGTTGTTGGTGAGAAGCTTACAATTCCTACACTATCTAAGCTCCTTAGAATTTTTTCACTTTCTTCAGAACCCGTTTCAAGGCTATGTTGAATGAGTGTTGTAATGTAAAGCCTTCCTGCAAGAATACCTGCAAGTGCTTCATAGAAGCGAGCAGCAAAAATCTTATCTCTCTTTAGTTTTTGCAGCAATTGGGAGCAAGGAATAGACCAGACGCATGAATCTTCTAAGGCTATGACACTAGCTGAAGGAGGATGTCCTTCTTTCACAAAAGACATTTCTCCAACTACATCACCGGGTCGCAACATAGCGACCTTTCGATTGGGTAAAGCACTAATTCGAACTTCTAACGCTCCTTTCAGCACAATGTAAAGTGAGGTAATAGGCGTTCCCTCAAAAATCAAATGCTCACCTTTTAAGATTCGCTCACTTTTACCTACACTAAAAAGCCATGCGCGGGCATCTGCATCTAACTGTTTCCAGCCCTCTAATACTGAGATTACAATTTGCTTACTTGTATCATATTGACTAACATAATTTAATCGAAAAATTTGTTGCTGTCTAATTATGTTGTTTACACGTCTAATAGCAAGAAATGCTGTACCCACAAAGAATAGAAGACCAATAGTAAATCCTGACGGATTTCCACCTGTAATGACCAGAACAGAAAAAATTCCTATAATTCCTGGAATTAAATCATGAATTACAGAAAACAGCTTTTTGTAAATTATATTGAAAATTCTATTATGCCTACTTCGCCTTGAAAGAAAACTGAAAATTCTATTGTGCCTACTTCGCCTTGAAAGAAAATTCATTATATCAACTCCCTCTTGATCTATTAGTAATCCCCAATAGACTAGCCAAGAAACGTCCTATAATTCGACTAGCAATAGCTATCCAAAGTAAAAAGTCAGATCCAACGATGGTATAGCAGGCATAACGATTAATATCAAGCGCATCCTCAGCTTGGCATACATTAAAGCTAGAAAACTGTTGCTTAAGGATTAACTGACCGATTAAATCAGGTAGTTGAAGAATCAGGGCATAAGCAATCATCTCCCGTACTTCTTCCCAGACTTGAAGGGCGAGTTCTTCTCCCATAAGAGAGATCGCTAAAAAGTATAATGGCTCCCCAACATTTCCAATCAAATTTTTAACCCAATAACCGGGACGAGTATTCGGTACTTTTTCGGAAAGTGGATTGGGAAAGCTCGGGGTTGCTGCTATGTTTTTCTCAGACTGGCTTAGAGATTCTGTGACTACTTGAGCCGAATCTGTTTCTGCTTCGGAAAGTGGATTGGGAAAGCTTGGGGTTGCTGCTATGTTTTTCTCAGACTGACTTAGAGATTCTGTGACTACTTGAGCCGAATCTGTTTCTGCTTCGGAAAGTGGATTGGGAAAGCTTGGGGTTGCTGCTATGTTTTTCTCAGACTGACTTAGAGATTCTGTGACTACTTGAGCCGAATCTGTTTCTGCACTATTAGGTTCTGAATTCATTTCAGTCTTTTGGAGGCTAAGCCACCAAGGTAGATAGAGGTTTACGTCACTCTATAAGATTTAGTTATCAGCACCCTATTGAATAAGCTCTATTCGCCCTATGCTTAAGTAAACATATTTACTTCTGATCGCCAACAAATTGTGTAGAACTTATCAATATCTACACATAGGTAAGTAATATGCTTTACAGTTACTTTTTCTTTTGCCCCCTTATTGAGTTCAGTAATATGCAATCTCTTTTTCTCTATAAATCCTTGCCAAGTTAGTGTAGAAGCCTTTGCCTAACAAAGGCCACTGCATTTGCTGGAGAAACGGATTGCCGAACCGAAGAACATGGGAATACTCATGGTTGTATGCAAAATTATAGGCGATCTAATTGAGTAACGCACCCAGCCCGCCCCCGATGGCACCACCCTTTGTCGTCGGGGGCGGCAACCAACATCAAGCTCCACCGCTCGCAACTTGGTCTACTGAGCAGCCCATTTAACAAATTAAGACCGCCGTAAAGCAAACTGGCACAGCTGTATAGCTTACATAAGCCGATGTAAAGCAAAGTGGCACAGCTGTATAGCTTATTGAGGTCGCTGTTTAGAGAAGCTGGTTTTTGTCACTAACAGCTTTCATAAACAATAGCCTCACTTTCACAGGCATTGCCCATACCGTTTTGTCGATCCTAGCAGTAGTCTACAAACTGCTGTCGGTACAAGGTTTATAAACACTAACAGCGCGGTAATCGAGTTGCCATGAAGGTTCTTGAGCCATGTCTTTCGATCTAGTTCTTGCCCTTGAATTATCCGCCCGATCGCGCACAGATCGTTGAGTTTCAACAATCCAACCAGAAATGTTGCTTGTTGAGTTAGTTGTTGAAGGAGATAACAACTCTTGCAAAACCACAGAGTCAACCTTAACCTGCCAGGGGCAAGGAGACTGCCCCCATAAGCTAGAGACCACTTGACCCTTCTCTGGCAACACTTGTAAGCGCAACTGTAGTGCCACATCACTATGATTCCGAACGATCAGGTCTTTATAGCCATAGGAGATCGAAGCATCTTGACCAAGCTGGTAAAAGCGATCGCTCCCATAAGCATCAATGCTATGGCAATGTCGCTCCAGAATCTGGCAACCTGAAACCAAAAACGTATGAAACAGATTGGTGGCAATTAAGCACAGTCCGCCACCAACTCCCGTCTGCACTTGACCGCGCACAAACACGGGTCCTGCCTTAAACCCATTACTTAAGGTTGGATCGCCTACGCAGTTGCAGAAGCTGAAGATTTGCCCAGGATTAAGTTGAAGTTGGTGAATTTTGCTTGCAGCCAGTTGCAAGTTTATGACACGATTTTCCCGAATTTCTGGACTACCACGATCTGGAATGGCTGTGACGGAATCACACCACAAATGAGGGTAAAGGTATGACTGATGAGGAGTTTGTTGCCAAGCATAAAAGAAAGGGTAGCCACGAAGCAGGCTCCTAGCGTACTTGAGGCTAATACGTAGAGATCGTTTCCATTCTTTCAAAACGGCGACTCCTTTATTTATGTACCCAACAGATTTGATAGATATCAAGCAATTCCGCTTCTAGCGTAAAAGCCAATGCCGGGCATCAGCGGCGCGCTATAGCCCTTGATGATGAGAGACCTGCCAGATGCGCGTCCACTGCATGCCGATGTTAGGTTGCAGCACCCATAACCGATCTTTTCCCCGGTCTACCAGCTCCGCCTCCAACTCCACCAAGAGCCTTTCATCGGCGAGTACCAATCCTCTCCAACAATCGGAGGCGTACCGTCCGGGCTATGGACAACGCCGCAGTCATCCGCCAGACCGCACTCACCAACGATGAAGCGTACCGCGTTGCCAGCCTTGTCTATCTCGCTAACTTTAAAGAGGCCAATCCACGTCGGGGCGCCTGGCCCCGTCCCTGAGCGCGTGTCTGTTGCAGCCATCTCAAGCGCAGAGCGACTTGCAGCGAATCTAGCCGCGAACGCGAGATCGAAACTGACGCCCGCAAAGACGATGACAAGAAAAACTAACTGGATTACGAAGGGGTAAGGGAGTATTTTAATCAGCCGCTCGCGTTTCCTCAGACCTTTTCCTAGCAGGCCAATAGCAGTGGCGACTGTGACCGCGCCAAAGGCAAGGCCGCCCAGGAAGTAGAATACGAAATCCAACATGGACACTCCATCACTGGCGCTGACGAGTGCGATGCTTCCCCATAAGAGTGCTGCGCCTGCGAGCGCCCAGAAGATAGAGTTTGACCTTTTCACAACCCATACCTCAGCAAACTATGTATTAAGTGTCAGATTTGCCAGATGAGACCCTATATTTTCCGTATTATCCAGCACTTTGGCTGTTGAATATCTCGAACCCGATGCCAGTGGTGCATCCATTCTTCCGCCGTCTTCACCCAGCACTCCGCAAGTTCGTCCTGCGATCGCCGACTACAGAAACTCCGCTGAGTAGCCAAAAATATCCGGCAAAGGCTCCTGAGGAAGGTGGGAGAGTGGGAGAGTTGAAGGGTGGGAGAGTTGGAGGGTGAGAGGGTGATTAGGGTTTGGGGGTTGTCCATTGATGGGAGTTGCGGATCATGGTGACTAGCATGCCTGAAATTTTGTCGTAGGCTTCGGCGAGGGCTTGTCCAACCTCGGACGAAAGGTACTGACAGCGGACGGCAAAAGCTATCCAAGTTTGAGTTTCAGCAGCCTCGGCCGCACAGTCTGTCAACTTGGCAACGAAGGCCGCTTCGTAGCATCGTTTGCGCCATGCCTCTGCCAAATTGGCACAAATTGAACGGGACGATCGACGTATCTGATCTGTCAGTGAGTATCGCTCTTCAACTGGAAAAGTCTTAGAAACCTCAAAAATACGCATCGCCTCTTCAAAAGCAGCTTGATAAACCTCTAAATCCTGATACCTCCTCACAAATCCCCTACCCATCCCACAAATCCCCCCAATACCTCTCCTTTAATCTTTCCCCACCCTCCCACTCTTCCACTCTCCCACCCACCTACCCGCTACCCGCCTATCCATCCACCCCTATGCCCCCCATCACCCACCTCCTCTGGCAGCTCATCCGCTACGCCCAGCGGCTCTACTGGGTCGATACGCTGCTGTGGCTATTCATCCTTGGCCTTCCAGCGGTGCCGGGGCTGATCATTCGCGAATTTTTTGACACCCTCACCGGAGAGGCTCGCTTTAGCAGTTCGCCTTGGGTATGGATTGGGCTACTGCTGGCGGTGGGGCTGGCGCGGGTGGTGGCAATCTTTGTCGGGCGGATCACTAAAACTCAGCACCGCTTTTTGATCAGTGGTCTGGTGCGACACAACCTGCTGCATGAACTGCTCAAGCGCCCTGGGGCCGAGCTGGCAACGGGTGGAGCCAATGGCCAAAATGCCTCCCCTGGTGAAATTCTCAGCTACTTTCGCGACGATGCGGCGCAGATTGAGGATGTGGTGGTGGGCACCAACGAGATCTTTGCTGCCGGAGTGTTTGCCGTGGGGTCGGTGGCGCTGCTGATCAGCGTCAACCCGACGATGACGCTGCTGGTGTTTTTGCCGCTGTGCGCGATCGCCCTCCTCGCCCACCAGGCCGAACACCGCCTCAAACGCTACCGCCGCGCCAGCCGCCAGGCTACCCAGCAAGTCACCGGGCTAATTGGCGAATTGTTTACCGCTGTGCAGGCTGTAAAGGTGGCCGGAGCCGAGGCCCAAATGCTGGAGGAATTGCGGAAAAGGTGCGATCGCCGCCGCGACCTGATGGTGCGCGACCAGGTCTTCACCGCTGTGCTCAACTCCGGCTTTGAGAATATCGTCAGCATCGGCACCGGGCTAATCTTGCTGGTCGCTTCCCAAAGCCTCGGTGCCCAAGGCGATCTCACCGTGGGCGACTTTGCCCTGTTTGTCTATTACTTATCGTTTGTCACCTACTTTCTCGCCTTCCTCGGCGGCTTTATCGCCACCATTAAGCAGAGCGAAGTTTCCTTTGAGCGCATGGGGAAGTTGGTGGGCGCGTGGGAGGGTGGGCGCGTGGATGAGTGGGAGGGTGGGAGGGTGGACGAGACCAGCACCCGTGAAATAACCGAATCTCAGATATTTACCAACCCGCCTACCCGCCTACCCATCCACCCGCCTACCCATCCCCCCGCCGACCCATCCACCCGCCTACCCATCCACCCCCTCACCCACCCCCACCCCCTCTACCTCAAGCCCCTGCTTAGCTCACAGCCTGTGCTGCCGTCGATGGCGACGGCTATTGCATCCGAACCCCTTCACGAGCTGCGGGTTGAAGGGTTGACCTACCGCTATCCAGGCGGTGGCGGCATCAGCGACATCAGTTTTACCCTCGCCCAGGGCAGTTTGACGGTGATCACCGGGCGGGTGGGCGCGGGCAAAACCACCCTGCTGCGGGTGCTGTTGGGCCTGCTACCCAAGCAGGCTGGCGCGCTGTATTGGAATGGTCAGCCGATTCTCGACCCGGCAAATTTTTTGGTGCCGCCTCGGGCCGCTTATACACCGCAGATTCCCCAACTTTTCAGCGCCTCACTACGGGAGAATCTGCTGCTGGGGCTAGGAGATGCCGTTGGCCCAGAACAGTTTGATCGAGCGATCGCCACCGCCGTCTTCGATCGCGATCTCGCCCAAATGCCGGAGGGACTAGAAACCCTGATCGGCACTCGCGGCTTTCGCCTTTCTGGTGGACAAAAACAACGAGCCGCCGCCGCCCGCATGCTGCTACGCCAGCCCGCCTTGATGGTTTTCGATGACCTCTCCAGCGCCCTCGATGTCGAAACCGAGCAACTCCTGTGGGAGCAGTTGTTTGGAAATAGAGAAGATGCGGAGGCTGAACGTCATCAGGTGCAAGGTACAAGGTGTAAGGCAAAACCCAATACCCAGCACCCAACACCTAATACCCAAAACCCATCCACCTGCCTACCCATCCACCCGCCTACTCATCCACCCGCCCACCCATCCACCCATCCACCCACCTGCCTCGTCGTCTCCCATCGCCCCTCAGTGCTCAATCGCGCCGATCAAATTCTGTTTTTAGAGAATGGTCGCATTGAGTCTGTAACGTAGTCGTAATTTTGAGGTTTAACCGGCATGGCCGATGAAAAAGCCTGGTGGATTTTTGCCCTGCTTTCTGCTTTCTTTGCCGCGTTGACCACCATTTTTTCGAAAATTGGCGTTGAAAACATCAACTCCAATTTGGCCACGGCTATTCGCACGGTAGTCATTTTAGCGATTGCATGGAGCATAGTCTGGGCAAATGGGCAGTTGCAGGGGCTGTTGACCCTCTCGCCTAGGGCGCTTGTATTTTTGGTCCTGTCGGGAATCGCGACCGGACTATCCTGGCTTTGCTACTTTAGAGCTTTGCAGCTTGGCAATGCTTCTTTAGTTGCGCCTGTAGATAAGTCTGAGTTGATTTTGGTGCTGGTACTATCTGTTTTGTTTTTGGGTGAACCGTTAACGATGCAGGTCGTGGTGGGCACGGCGTTGATGTTAGCTGGAACCTTGGTTTTAGTCCTGTAATTGGCTTTGCTCTTGGCTGAAAAGTTAGCTGATTTTGTGGAATTCTTCTAAGCTTCAATTCGCTTCAGCGCCGGTATCCAGTAACCGCCCAGACCCACTCCCACCATAGCCATTGCACAAACTACAAAAAGCAGTGCCATTCCCGCACCAGGTCCGGTGCCCACCACGCCGCCAAGAATGCCGGCTAAATATCCCGTAGGAACTATGGCTGGCTCTAGGATGTGCTCTGCTAGGGGGCCAGCAATCAGCGCCGCTCCGGCACTCACGACCTGCAACACCAGGGCATTGGCGGCAAAGACTCGGCCCTGCTGTGCGGGGGCAATCTGGGTCATCCAGATCGCTGTTTCGGAGCTGCCCAGCAGCGGAAAGTTGAGCGATGAGCAAAACTGAGCGGGCACCCAGATTTGGGGCGATCGCCCCAGCCCAAACACCGTTTTACTCAGCCCCGCACCGATAAATCCAGCCAGCATGCCGCTCACTTTTTGTTTTGGGCCACCCCAAGCGCTGAGAATGACTGCCCCAGCCACGCCACCAATGCCGGCTGCTGTTGCAGTGCTAGCCAGCACCTGGGCGCTGCCGTTAGAGCGGGCCAAAATCATGGGGTCATAGATAGCACCACCCAGATCGTGGAAAAACCAAAACAGAGTGCTAATCAGCAGCAAGGCCCGTAGCTTGGGCTGTCGCCAAACTTCCCGAAAGCCAAAGGTCAGCTTGGTCAACAGCGTTTCAATTTCAGCCGTGGCTGGGGGCGCAGGCTGAGGAATTCGAAGGAAAAGGAGCGTGGCGATCGCCACCCCAAAGCTCACCATATCAATCCCTACAATTCCCAGCAGGCCCACCAGCGGATAGAGCACCCCAGCTAGGGCTGGGCCAAAAATAGCCGCTCCGTAATGTACTGCCGAATTCATGCTGTTGGCCCGAGTCAGTTGGGAAGGCGGCACCAAGCTAGAAATCGAGGTCTGATAGGCCAAACTTTGAATTTGGCCAAAGCCACCGTTTAGCGTGGTGGCTAGATACAAGTGCCAAATTTGTAGGTCGCCTGTTAAGTAAAGCAGTCCAATGCCAACTGTGGAGAGGGCGGCGACAGCATCCCCCAGCATCATCAGGCGCTTACGGCTAAAGCGATCGACAATTAGCCCTGCGAAAAGGGTGATGGGGATGCGAGGAAGTTGAGAAAAGAACCCCACCAACGCCAGGGCAGTGGCCGATCCGGTAGCTTCCCAGGCCCAGATAGTAAGGGCAAACTCGGTCATGTAGCTGCCAATAGTCGAGACGAGCTGACCGAGCCAAATAATCGTAAAAGTACGCACAAAATTAATGTATAGCCTTAGGATGCTTCGTTTAAATCGCTAGAAGTTGTGGGTGGAACGCAGGCGATAAACTCAGTTTTTAAGACCTCTGGGAATTGCTTCCAGGGAATGGTGCCGCTCTTGCTATCGAGATAGCGTTCACTCAGTTGCAGAAGTGCTTCAGCAATTTCGCCATGATTGCCGTCTTTGACTAAGACTTTTGCCAGGGCGTAGGTTGACTTGCTGTCTGCCGCCAACGCAATGGAGCAGGGATGATCGCAAGTCCACAGACAACCTACGCCGCGAACCTCTAGCTCTGGCTGGCGCGACCAGGTTTGATGTAAGGTTTGGATGCAATCGCACAAAGCTGTGCCGTCCGCAGGCTGTTCTGGAGGCCTTTGCTCTGAGTGATGACAAGAGCGACAGATAAAGAGTGTGGATTTTGGCATGACTGGTCCAGAGGCTACTTTGGTTAAAGGTGTTTTTGGAGTTGATGGTATACGGGCTGGCACCTAACACAAACCCATATGCCCAAGAGCAAAAATCTACAGGGCGAAAGAGCTTTTTCACAAGCATTTAAGCAGCTAAAACATAGACGGCTCTAACGGAATACGCCAATCAAGCTGGCTGCTTATCTTCCACCAAGTACTTGAATAAATCGTCTATTACCGCATCTGCAGCCAAAGGATTGCCGCCTCTCCAGGTTGGATAGTTGACCGAATAAACGCGATCGCTCTGAACAGCCCTCAGCTTCTGCCACAGCGGATTTTGCTTGAGTTTGGTGACTGTCTGAGCCGCTTCAGGGCCATCGGTGGCGACAAATAGAACATCGCCGTCAATATCCATCAGCCGTTCTTCAGACAATTTCACGATGCCGCCAGAGACCGATACAGCTTGAGCCGGTGGTCGACGTAATTCTGCATCGGCCATAATGCTGCCATTGAAAGAATTTTTTAAGTCCAAGTCGATCGTGCCACAGCAAGTATGGACAAAGGAGACTTCTAAATTTTTCTGACTGTTTTCTAAGGCGACTTTTAGAGATTCAATGCGTTGGTTATATCGATTCCAAACCTGCTGGGCTGAATCTGTTTTTCCCAATACGTTAGCGACAAAGTCAACGTGTTGACGCCAAGAAGGAAATCCTTCCCAGTCATCAGCGACCGTAGGGGCAATTTGAGCTAGCTGATCATAAATGGCCTCGGTAGAATATTTGATGCCGATGATGAGGTCGGGTTTTAGGGCTACGATCTTTTCAAGGCTGGGTTGTTCTTCTTTTCCCAATACTTGAATGGAGGTTAGATGCTCCGCTAGGTAAGGCGGGGGCTCGTCAAAATAGACAACGGTGGCAATTGGTTTGACCCCTAGGGCGATCGCATCTCCTAGACTAGGCACACTCAGGGTAATGACCCGCTGCGGCTGATTGGGCACACAGGTTTTTCCCAACGCATGGCGAACCATGTGGCAGTTTGACGACTCAGGCGCTGATGGTGAACTGGCAGGCAGTTGGTTACTTGAACCAGTACAGCTCTGGATCAGAGCTACCATCAAGACTCCGCCCCAAAATAGTTGGATGCGTCGCCACCAAGATTTGTAGGCCATAAGCTTTACGTTCTTAAACCCCTCATTTAACATCCTCAAAATGACCAGGAAACTGTGCCTCTAATGGTAAAAGGTGCGCCATAGAAAACGCGCAACGGGCTTTCTGCGGCTTCAAAGTAGGTGATATCAAACAGGTTCTCGAGGTTTAACCCAACTCGAAAATCCTCTCGCTCATAGAATATAGAGGCATCGGTGCGGGTATAGCCTGGCACTTGGAATGAGTTGTCTAAATCGCCCTGGCGATCGCCCACATAAAACAGCCCTAACCCAAAGCCTAAACCCTGGAGCGATCCCGATTGCAGCTCATAGGTTGTCCAAAGGCTAGCCGCGTGTTCGGGCACATTGTTGAGGCGATTGCCCACAGTAAACGTGTTATCGGCCGTAATTTGGGCATCGGTGTAGGCATAGCCCGCTACAATCTTCCATCCCGGTAAAATCTCACCCATAGCCATGAGTTCAACCCCGCGACTTCTCTGCTCCCCTGTCTGTACCGAGGAATTGGGATTAACGAGGTCTTCAGTCAACACGTTAGTTCGCGTAATTTGATAGAGCGCCAGAGTGGTCGACAATCGATTATCAAGCAAGTCTGATTTAATCTCAACTTCGTATTGGTTGCCTCGCTCAGGTTCAAAGAGAGTATTGTCAAAGGCTGTGCCCACGCTTTGCAAAAACGAGCGGCTGTAGCTGGCATAAAGCGCATGTTCATCACTGGGTTGATAGACTAACCCCAGGCGCGGGCTAAACGCTTGATCATCTTGGAAAGCTTCTGACCCATCGGCAAAGAGCGTTTGCTGACTCACTAAATCGAACCGCCCACCTAACAACAGTTTTAGCTGAGACAATAGGTCGACTTGATCTTGAACGTAAACCCCCACCGAGTTAGTAATAAAGGGCTCTCTCGGATACTCAGCAATGAACTGCCGCTGAGCGACTTCATACACTGGGTTGAAGATGTCAATGGGATCAAGGCTAAATTCTTGACCGCCGGACGCATAGATATCGCGGTTGACATCAAAGCCGAGTAGGAGCCGATGAGAAATGCTGCCCGTTTGCACCGTGCCGGTTAGGCTGGTGTCAAAGGAGTAGTTATCTTGCGATTGATCGCTGGCGACGAAAAGGCCCCGTTCTAGAGTTCGCTGGTCGGCAAGTAGATCCGTGGGGAAGAGCGAATTTTGTGGCTGCTGCTGAAAGCTAGCTCGAAACGAATTTTGCAGCTGCCAATCGGGGTTGATTTGGTGATCGAGGGTATACCCTAGTCGCAGCACGTAGCGATCGTTTTTATCTAGCTCATCATTGGGTTCACCGATGAACCGACTGCGGGGCAACTGTCCATTGATGTTAGGCAGAACTGTGCCCAATGCAGGTAGCCCGCGATCGTTGGGCTGCTCAGAAATCGTATACTCGCCTTCAAAGTCGATCTGGGTATTAGGCCCAACTTGCCAACTGATAGTGGGTGCAATGACATAATTCCGGCGCTCAAACGAGTCAATGAAGGTTGACGAACTAGAAGCGCCGGCGGTGAGACGGTAGAGCAAAGTTTCAGACTGATTGAGCGGCCCGGTAAAGTCTATGGAGCCGCCATAGGTGTCAAAATTGTCAATCGTTCCCTCCACGATATAGTGGGGGGTCGGCAACGGCTTTTTGGTCACAATGTTGACGGTACCACCGGGAGAACCCTGGCTAAACAAGGCCCCCGCGGGACCTCTTAGAACCTCAATCCGTTCAATGTTAGGAATCGCGATGCGGGAGGTAATGTTGGTGTCATCGCGCAATCCATTGCGCAGGATATTTCTACCCGAAAAACCGCGAATGGTATAGCCCTCAAAGGCGGACTGAGAGGAGTTGTCAGGGGTAACGCCCACCACAGTCCGCAGGGCTTCGTTGACGCTTTGTACCTGGCGATCTTCCAGAAGTTCTTGGGGCACTACCTGCACCGAAAACGGTAAATCGCGCAGGGGGGTATCGGTTCTACTCCCGACGGCGGCGTTGGGAACTCGGTAATCCTGTTGCCCCTCACCCGTGACTCCGATTTGAATGGCGTCTTCGGCACCGTCAATCTGGGCAATTCCGGGCACAACGTTGAAGACCAGGTTTCCTGCGGCTGTGTCAATCTGGGCGGTGGGTGGTCCTTCGGTGCCGGTAATGGACAGCCGCACAGTGCCATCGGGCAGGCTCGTCAACTGGACCAGGGCAATGCCTTCAGCAGGGGCAAACTGCTCGGCGGCAGCCTCGTTGACCAACTCCAGCGTTGCATTGGCAATGTCAGCAATTAGCGCGTTGCCCTCGGTGCGAGAGGTGCCGATCGCCAGGGGGCGATCGCTGACCAGTTCAATTCTCAAGCCCTCTGGAGTATCGCTAATGTAAGCGTCGGTAATCACCGCTGCGGCGGCCTGTCCCTGGGCGAGCCACTCCTCCACAGTAAGTGCCGCTGAGTCAAGATTCTGAGTCGTCGCCGCTGGAACTGGCTCAGCTTCCTGAATCTCTAGCGACTCTGCCCCAGCCAAAGGGGCGGTCACGCCCGCCAGCAAGCCCATCACAAACAGTCCAAAACCCAAGGTTTTCGAAGTCATCATTCCCCACACCACAACTAGCCACCAGTTCGTCAGCCCTTGCAAACGAGAAGTATTCTCAATTAGGCCAGCTTTAGACTATGGGGTTTAGGCAGGGCTTTTCTCTGCGACCCGGACTTTTTTCTCTTCGATCGGGACTTTTTGAAGCAGCAAGAGAATAGACGTGCAAAGCGCTAAGTCCATGGCCACTTCTTCAGCCTCAGACCCTACACCTTACACCTCGAACCTAACCTTCAAGCTCCCCGACAACTTGCTAACTGATACGCCTTTGGCGTCACCCCAAATTTGCGCCGAAAGGCACCGCTAAAGGCGGTTGGACTGGCGTAGCCCACGATCGCCGCAACGGCCGCAACGGAACGCTGTTGCCCGAGCAACTGGCAAGCTTTTTCCATCCGCTGCTGGGTGAGATAGCCAAAAACAGTGGTGTTAAATGCCTGGCGAAACCCTTCCTTGAGCTTGCGATCGTTGAGGCCCACTTGTCGTGCCAGATCGATTAAGCAAGGGGGTGTTTGAAGGTTACTTTGCAGGATTTGCCGCGCCTGATGGATACGTTCTAGATCGTCTTGATGGAGAATAGGTTTAGCGGTGGTGCCATCGTCGATGGTGTCTAGAAAAAGAGCAATCAGTTCGAGGGATTTAGCCTCTAGGTAAAGGGTTTTGGTTAGCCCTTGGTAAGGACACTGGAGGATTTGCCAGAGAGCGGTCTGCATCTCGGGCGTGATCGCAATGGGCTCAGCGAGAGAAATTTCGGAGTCTCCCGCCAGCATTTTTTGCAGTGGTTTTGGCAGCCTGGCGCTGTGACTTTCGACTAACGCCGCCAGCAGGGGTGGGTCGAGGTGAATATCCACAGCTAAATAGTCTTTTTTGGCAAATTCACGCCATCGGCTGTCTTGCTGTTCTGGACCAAGTAAGTGGGCGTGGCGATCGCTAAACACAGGTCTTTCGTTGTACTGACTCTGGGTTGTAAGGCCAAAAACAAACTCGAAACAGTCGCTTTGGTCTGCTGAACAGACTTGTACTAAATCTTTGTGTAAATGGTAGCGGTGCAGAGTTAGATCAATCCCGCTGGGCAGGCCAATATCGCGCTTGTACCCAGCACCTAACCAGTCAGGATAAGTTAAGGTCTGATCTTTTTCATTGGCCAATAGCTCTGGCTGTGTGTGCTGCACATGGTCTCGAAGGAGCTGGCGCAACTCACCATCCTGAAAGGTAATCGTCACAAGCTGCTGGTCCTCCTACTGACGCCGGTGATAAGATTAATTCTCGATAGATTGGCTGATGGGCAGGCACAGCGGGGTATTAGACACGGGGTCGGTAATAATGCGGCTCTTTAAGGCAAAAACCTGCTGCACCATGGTTTCGGTCACAACCGCGGCGGGTTGCCCCTGGGCGATCACCTGTCCGTCGCGCAGAGCAACCAGATGATGGCTGTAGCGACAGGCCATATTCAGGTCGTGGAGCACCATGACGATGGTGCGCTTTGCCTGGCGGTTGAGTTGGTAGAGCAGATCTAGCACCTCAATTTGATGGGTCAGATCGAGGTAAGTGGTGGGCTCATCGAGCAGTAGGGTTTCGGTGTCTTGAGCTAGGGCCATGGCAATCCAGGCTCGCTGGCGCTGGCCGCCAGAGAGGGTATCGAGGGGGCGGTTGGCAAACTCGTGTAGATGGGTGGTGGCGATCGCCTCCTCCACCTTTAATTCATCCTGTTTTGACCACTGCTGTAGCCAGTTTTGGTGAGGGTAGCGGCCCTGGGCGACTAGCTCGCGCACGGTCAGCCCTTCTGGGGCGGCGGGGCTTTGGGGCAACATGCCCAGGCGTTTGGCGAGGTCTTTGGTGGGCAGGTGGGCGATCGCATCACCATCTAAATACACCGTACCGCCCTGGGGCTTGAGCAGCCGTGCCATGCCCCGCAGCAGCGTTGACTTACCGCAGCCGTTTGGCCCTACCAGCGTAGTGATCTGTCCCTGGGGAATGGCCAGATCAAGCCCTTGAATGATCACGTTGCCGTCGTAGGCCAGGGTGAGTTTGCGGGTGGTGAGGGCGATTTGGGTGACGGTGTTGGTGAGCATGGGGAGGGAAGTTTTGAGTTTTGAATTTTAAGTTTTGAATTTTGAAGTTACTGGTTGCGATCGCGATACAGCAGCCACAAAAAGTAGGGTGCGCCGATTACCGCTGTAATTACGCCGCAGGGCAGTTCGATGGGGGCGAAGGCGAGGCGACCCACGATGTCGGCCAGTTCGACAATGCAGGCCCCGATCAGTGCCGCCACAGGAATCAGCCCGACGTGGGAAGGCCCTACCAGCTGCCGCCCCAGGTGAGGGGCCATGAGGCCAACAAACCCGATGGTGCCTGCGGTGGCGACGGCGGCTCCGGCTAGGGCGACGGTGCAGAGCAGGAGCAGGCTGCGGGTCCATTCCACTCGGCTGCCGAGGCCTTGGGCCAGGTTGTCGCCCAGGTTGAGGGTATCGAGATCTCTCGCCAGCACCAGGGTTAATGGCAAAAACACCGCCAGCCAGGGCAGCAGCGGCCACAGGTGCTCCCAACTACGACCGTAGACGCTGCCGGTCAGCCAGATCAGCGCCTGACTGACGTCGTAGATGTTGCCGAAGGTGATCATTAAGCTGGTGAAGGCCCCGGTCAGCGAGGTGAGGCCGATGCCGATGAGGATGAGACGTATGGGGGAGCTGCCACCGTTCCAGGCCAGGAGGTAGATGGCGCTCGCCGCCCCCAACCCGCCCAAAAACGCGGCGAGCGGCAGCCAGCCCGTCGCCACCTGCGGAAACAGAACAATCACCGCCACCGCCACCAAACTGGCGCCTGAATTAATGCCGATGATTTCTGGTGCTGCTAGCGGGTTGCGAGTCAGCCCCTGCAAAATTGTCCCCGCCGTCGCCAGCCCCATACCTACCAGCAAGGCTACCAGGGCGCGGGGCAAACGCAACGTATTCACCACAAAGGCATAGTCAGAGCTGGCTGGAAAACCCAGGATGGTTTTGACCACCTCCAGCGGAGGCACCGCATATTCTCCCTGGCTGACGTTGAAGACCAAAGCGAGCAGAGCCACCAAGATCAACATGCCGAGCACACCCGGAACTCGCCGATCGACTCGAACAGAGACCGGAAATCGCCGGGGGCGGATGGAGAGCCAGGGTTTGGAGGGGTGCATGGGTGGGCGGGTAGATGGGTGGGCGGGTAGGTGGGTGGATGGGTGAATGAGGGGAGCGTAGGGTGCATCCGCGTAGCGATGCACCGTCTTGTTTCACCAAAATCCTTACCGTTGAACGGCCTGTGTAGGGTGAGCACGGCCCACCATCAACGTGTGCCTCACCCCTTGATCTTCGATCGCGCCAAATAAATAAAGAACGGCGCCCCCACCAGCGCGGTCATAATGCCTACCGGCAGTTCCTGGGGACGAATCACCAGGCGGGCGATCGTGTCGGCCACCGACAGCAAAATGCCCCCGGTGATCATGGTGTAGGGCAAAATCCAGCGGTAGTCTACCCCGACCGCAAAGCGCACGACGTGGGGTACCACCAAACCCACAAAACCAATAGGGCCAGCCAGGGCCACGGCGCTACCCGCCAGCAAAACGACTGCGATCGCCGCGCCCACCTTTACCCAAGCCGTCTGCAACCCCAAGCCCTGAGCCACTTCTTCTCCCAGGCTCATCAGCGTCAGCTGTCGCCCCAGGGCTAGGGAAGCCACTAGCCCCACCGCGAGGTAGGGCAGCACAGGCAGCATAGAGGCCATATCCTGCCCGGCCAACGACCCGGCCAGCCAAAAGCGAATTTCATCTAACGTGCGCTGGCTGAGAATGAGAATGCCATAGGTGAGCGAGCTGAGCAGGTAAGACAGGGCAGCACCAGCGACGACGAGCTTTAGAGGGGTAAGACCACTGCGCCCTAGGGAGCCGAGCCAGTAGACGGCAATGGCTGCGATCGCCGCTCCCCCAAAGGCAAACCCCACATAGCTGCCGCCGCTGCCCCGCCAAAACACCGCCAGTACCATCGCCAGCGCCGCCCCCACGTTAATGCCCAAAATATCGGGCGCGGCCAGGGGATTCCGGGTCAGTCCTTGGGTGATGGCTCCAGCCACCGCCAGCGCCGCCCCCACTACTACCGCCAAAATTGCTCGCGGCAGCCGCACCGTGCGAATAATTAGGTGCTCCGTCGAGCCATTAAATTGAAAGATGGCCTGCCACACCGTCTCTGGGGCAATTTCCGCCGCGCCCAACAAAATGCTGCCTAACAGGCAGACCAGCAAAAGACCACTGCCCAGCCCTAACCCCAGCGCTAGAGATACAGGCGATTTAGAGAGAGCTAGGGGTTGGGGTTGCACCGTCTTTGCATCCATATCAATTCGTCGAAAACGCTGAACCGATCCCTACTCTCCTCGCTGAGTCGCAATCCCCAAAGTTGCACCCTCAATCGCCCGCAGTTCATCCATAACCGCGATTACGCGACCGTGGTTGACGGCTTCATCGGCGTTGATCACAATCACCGATTCCTGGGATGTGCCCATTAGATCGCGCACGCCAGTTTGCAGCTTATCTAGGGCGATCGCCTCTTTGTTCAGGGCAATATCCCCCGACTCCTGCACCGTTACGGTGATCTGATCTTGTTTTTGCATCTCAGCACTGACCGCCTTGGGCAAATTTACCGGCAGCGACTCAGAGCGAGTTAAAAACAGGCTAGACATAATAAAGAATGTCAAAATCGCAAAAATAACGTCGATCATGGGCACGACGTTTAGCTCAAACTCTTCTTCTGGCTCTTCAGGAAGGTAGGACATAGGGGTGGATGGGTGGGATGGTGGATGGGTAGGAGAGTGGGGAGTGGATGGGTGCCAGGTATAGTTTTTTGACCTATATCCGATACCTAATACCTGACACCTATTTCCTATCTGGCAAAGGTCTCTTCCCTAAGCTGAGACTTTCGGTCGTAGTGGGTTTCATAGAGGATCTCAAGTTGCCCGCTGTATTCTTGAATCAACGATACCTGCCGCTTGTAGAGACCCTTGAAGATATTGGCAAATAGCAGTGTGCCGATGGCTACGACCATCCCTGCGGCGGTTGAGACCAGAGCTTCGGCAATACCACCCGTCACGGCAGCCGCATTCGAGTTGATGTCGCCAATTCCTAAGGCGCTAAAGGCCGCAATTAGACCCAAAACAGTGCCTAACAGGCCCAGCAATGGCGAGAGCGTGACAATGGTGGAGAAGACAGTATTAAACCGGCGCAAATGAGGTAGTTCAGCTTGCATAGCGCTGAGCAGAGCCAAATGAAACTGGCTGGGTTTAGCGCCTTCTAGCTCTAGAGCTTCAAGAAAAATGCGGGCCGTGGGCAGATTCACGTTTTGTCGCAGCTTGGGGTACACATCCATCGGGGCTTGCCGGTAGGTGCGCAAAACGTCTTGCATTACTGGACGCTGGCGGCGATTGATGCGAAACCAAAAGACCGTCCGCTCGATGATGAGCGCGATCGCCAGAATCGAGAACCCCAGCAGTGGCCACATGACGATGCCGCCCGCTGCAAAAATAGTACCCATAGGCTTTGCTGCAAAATAGTGTCAACAAGCATTCACTCCGATTTGCGAGCCAATGTCAAGGTTAAATCAGGATTATTTTCATCAGTAGGTCTGGGCTTGGCAGCAATGTCAGAGAGTAAATTAAGGACGCAAACATATATAACCCTTGCCCAAGGATGCTTTTGGCTAAAATCTCGAGCTTTATTAGCGATCGTTTCTAAGGATAATCCGGCATTAAAAATGTTGGTCTTAATGCAACTGCTTGCCGATTGTGTAATATAGCTAAGAAGATTTTTGCCGTTACTTGGGCAAGCACTAATGAGTCTTTCAGAGATTTGCAGTCAACAACACCAGCACGATCAGCAAAAACTCCGCAAGATTCTGCTTTGGGGAATTTTAGGCTCCGTGGGAGTGCACGGGGTAGGTTTTGGCCTTAGTCAGCTCGATTTTTGGCAGAGGCTGGCTGCCGATGATATTGAGCCAATCGAGCTGATTGTCGTCGAACCTCTGTCCGATACACCTGAAGCCATTCCCGACCCTAACCTGCCTGCCGAACTCAGCGCCGATGTCAATGACTCCGCACCTGGTGGCGGTGGCGGCGGTGGCGGCGGCGGCGGAAACTTTACGGCAGCTCGGGTCATAGCACCCCCTGCCCCTGCCCGGGTCGCACCTTCTGTAGAGCGGGTTGAAGCAAAGCCTGAGCCGGTGCGAAACACCCAAGCCGATTCAGTCGTTGAGGAACCTGAAGCTGAGCCAGAAATCTCAGAAGAAGAGCCAGAGACTGAGCCAGAAATTTCAGAAACAGAAGAGCCAGAAATCTCAGAGGAAGAACCAGAGACTGAGCCAGAAACCTCAGAAACAGAAGACCTAGAGCAGGAAGATCTAACTGCTGAGTCTACGGAATCTCAGGCTGAGAACCTGCGCGACTTTTTGCAGCGTCTGCGCGATGCACAAGCTCAGACCGCCGCTGATTCAGCTGCTGCTGGAAATGGTGTTGCTGGAGACGGCAATGGAGTAGCCACTGCTCCTTCCAACGGCAGCGGTGGCAGTGGCAGCGGTAGTGGAAGCGGCAGCGGTAGTGGAAGCGGCAGCGGTAGTGGGAGTGGCAGCGGTAGTGGAAGCGGCAGCGGTAGTGGGAGTGGCAGCGGTAGTGGAAGCGGCAGCGGTAGTGGGAGTGGTAGCGGCAGCGGCAGTGGCAGCGGAAACGGCCAGGGTTCGCGCACTGTAGCCTGTCAAAACTGCGTGCGTCCCAATTATCCTCAAAGCGCCTTGGATGCCGGTGCTGAAGGGCAACCTATGGTCAGCGTCGATATCAATCCCGATGGTAGCGTTCGCAGTGTCACCCTGACTCGCTCCAGCGGCAACCCGGCGATCGACCAAGCCGCCATTCAGGCCGCCCGCAACTCACAATTTCAGCCCGTCAGCGGCGGAGCCAGCGTTCCCATCGAGTATGACCTGACCATTGAAGGGTCGCGTCGCAACCGCGATGCCCGTCGCCGGGGCGATCGCCAGGCGGTAGAGCTACCGCCTGAGGCCAACCCCACTCCCGAGACAGCAACAAATGAGCCTACCCCCGAACCAACGACCACGCCGACTCCACCCGTTGACGCCGCTGAGCCAGCCCCAACATCACCAGCGACGTCAGAACCAGAGCCCGCAGAGCCAGAACCCGTAGAGGCAGAGCCCGCAGAGGCAGAACCGGTAGAACCAGCACCAGAACCGGCGGAGCCAGAGCCTGTAGAGCCAGAGCCAGAACCAGCGAGCCCGCCGCCGGTGCAGTCGCCTACCCCTCCACCTGCGCCCAGCGCTCCCCCAGCTCCTGTTCCGGCGGCCCCGGCAGCTCCGTCACCCGCCCCAGTTGCACCACCCACACCGCCCCCGGCTAGTCCTCCGCCAGCAGCGGAGCCGGCTGCGTCAGTTGCACCGACTGGGGAGTAGATGCAGAGCAAGGTTGAACTTATATTCTGAAGCCAAGTCTTGTTTGTCTTGGTGCGCCTCGCGTCGGAAACCGATGCGAGGCGCACTGCTTTTGGCATTAAACAAACGTTGGCTCGCTGCTGTGCTTTGGTGTCTAGCCAGTTCTTTTAGCGCAGCAGCGATTTGGTGCGATCGCCCATTGCTCCAAGCTTGGCTCCGATTCAACCCCAGTTGGCGCGAGGTGCTCTATATTATGCCCGGCATTTTTGGCGTCATTCTCTGAGTCTTCCCCTCCATAGAACGACTCAGAGAATGACGCCAACCGCATGCATGCCGTAAATATGGCGGCAATATTAATTGAGGCTATAGATAAATCACCCCAAATAAGCCAGACCTATCAATTGAATTAAAAATTGCATTGCAAACCTGCTCATCAAGATGATCCACTGGCTTACAAATAGCTATAGACTTACTTTCATGCAAAAGAAATGTGCAATTGACTTAAATCAATGCACGGTCTAGATGTTCTCTTTAGTCAAAGCCCTAGGCTCCCTGGGGCGGAAGCCTCGTGGTCTAGTCTGCTCACCCACAGCTTTTCAACTAACCCATAGTCATTTAGCTACCGGCGCTCCCCCTGTGGAGACTGCTGAAAGGAGGTTCTATGTCTGATTATTCACGTCGCAAGTTTCTGGTTACCGCTGGTGTATCGGCGGCTAGTTCGCTACTACTCAAAGGCTGTTTGGGCAATCCCCCCTCGGCTACGGTCACCACCTCGGCAGCCACGGCTGCCCCCGGCCCTGTGGCCGCCGGTGAAGCCCCCGAAACTACCAAGGTCAAGCTGGGCTACATTCCCATCGTAGAATCGGCCCCGCTGATCATTGCCCAGGAAAAGGGCTTTTTTGCCAAGTACGGCATGACTGAGGTAGAAGTCGCCAAGCAGGCGAGTTGGGCCGCTGCGCGGGATAACGTCACCATTGGTTCTGCTGGAGGCGGCATTGACGGTGGCCAGTGGCAAATGCCCATGCCCCATCTGCTCAGCGAAGGCATTATTACCGACGGCAGAAAAGTTCCTATGTATGTGTTGGCGATGCTCAACACCCAGGGAAATGGCATTGCTGTTGCCAATATGCACCAAGGTAAAGGCTTGGGGCTAGATCTCTCGGGGGCGGCAGACTACATCAAAGGTTTCTCCGCTAGCCAGGGCCGCAAGTTTAAGGCAGCCTTCACCTTTCCTAACGCCAACCAGGATTTTTGGATTCGCTACTGGTTCGCCGCTGGCGGCATTGACCCTGACCAAGACATTGAATTGTTGACGGTGCCCTCTGCCGAAACGTTGCAGGGCATGCGTAATGGCACCATGGATGCCTTCAGTACTGGTGACCCCTGGCCCTACCGAATTGTGAGCGACAAAGTTGGTTTTTTGGGGGCACTGACCCAAGAAATGTGGGCCTTTCATCCTGAGGAATATTTGGCAATTCGCGCCGATTGGGTTGATGCTAACCCCAAAGCGACCAAGGCCCTACTTAAAGGCATTATGGAAGCTCAACAATGGGCCGATAAGCCCGAAAACCGCGATGAGCTAGTGCAGATCACCGCCGGTCGCAATTACTTCAACATTCCTCCCGAAGTGCTGGCGAATCCGTTCAAAGGCAATTACACCATGGGCGATAACAAGGCCGACGTCAATAGTTTTGATGCTGGGCCGCTGTACTGGAAAGACCCCAAGGGTAGCGTCTCTTATCCTTACAAGAGCCACGACCTTTGGTTTCTCACCGAAAGTCTGCGCTGGGGCTTCCACAAAGATAAGCTCGCCGACATCGACACCATTAAACGCATGGTCGACGCTGTCAACCGCGAAGACCTCTGGCGCGAGGCTGCTACTGAAGCAGGGTTTACCGCCGATATTCCAGCCGATACATCTCGCGGCGTTGAAACCTTCTTCGACGGCATCAAGTTTGACCCTGCTAACCCTGAGGCATATCTCAACAGTCTCCAGATTAAGCGGGTCTAGGAGGGAGAGGGGTAGATGCGTGGATGAGTAAGAGGGTAAAGCAAGAATCAAGTCACTTCCCCGCCTACCCATCCACCCGCCCACCCAATTACCCATCTACCCCTAATCCTTGCAACAGCACTGGTTCAGAGAGAGATGACCAAAGGCGAGAACATGGGGTCCACCGTCAACAGCAGCCCCATTCCCTCTTGCCTCGGTGCCTGAACCAGCCTACCTCGGTCAGTCTCCCCAAAGAAAGGCCGAGGTGGGTTTCCTCCTCAAACCGTTTGTGATTTTTTCCTTTTAACCCAGGTACAGCAACTATGGTTACTCATCCTCAAGTTCGCAAGCAGGCGCGCCCTAATCCAGCTCTGGCTCCGATCCAGCAGTTTTGGCAAAAGCGCAGCCCTGACCTGATTCCTCCCATTATTGGTATTGCGGTATTTTTAACGGTCTGGCAACTGGTGTCGTCGTCGGGGATAACTCGGCTACCGGGTCCTCTCAGCCTGTGGACTGACACTCGCACCCGTGAGCTGCTGCTCTACCCGTTTTACGACCTGGGCGGGTTAAACAAAGGGCTCTTTTGGCAGACTTGGGCGAGCCTGGGTCGGGTGGCTCAGGGGTACACCGCTGCGGCTGTAGTAGGTATTGCAGTCGGGGTTTTGGTGGGCACCAACCCCTGGCTCAATAAGGCCACCTACCCAATCTTTCAGTTTTTGCGCATGGTAGCGCCTCTAGCCTGGGTACCCATTGCCCTGGTGGCGCTGCAACAAAACCAGCCCGCCGCTATCTTCGTAATTTTCATTACCGCTGTGTGGCCCATTTTGATCAACACCATTGAGGGCGTGCGGCAGATTCCAGAAGACTACGACAACGTGGCTAAGGTGCTGCAACTGTCTCGCAAGGACTACTACTTAAACATTCTGTTTCCGTCGGCGCTACCCTACATTTTTACCGGGCTGCGGATTGCGATCGGTCTGGCCTGGCTGGCGATTATTGCGGCAGAAATCGTGATGTCGGGGATTGTGGGCATCGGTTTCTTTATCTGGGATGCCTACCAGCAGAACTACATCAGTGAGATTATCTTGGCGGTGTTTTATATCGGCTTTGTGGGGCTGCTGCTCGATCGCGCGATCGCCTTTTTGCAGACGAAGATTGCTCCGGCCAGGAAGTAGGAATTTTGAGGGAAAAGAATTGATTCAGCCTAGATTTTCCCTCACCCCCGGCCCCTCTCCCAGAGAGGAGAGGGGAGTCAAACCCAGAACTGTAGGTTGGTTGAAGCCGAAACTCAACGGACCGGAAATCTACAACGCTTGAAAATTTTGTTGGTGGGCATTGCCCACCCTACGGCATTACTCTACGACGCTCGCGAGGATAGAACTATGAGCTTATTGGTGGCAGTAGACCAGGTTGATAAAGTATTCTCCTTATCCGATGGCGATGAATATATCGCCCTTAAAGGCATTGATCTAACGATTAAAAAAGGAGAGTTTGTTTCTTTTATTGGCCATTCGGGCTGTGGCAAATCGACCCTGCTAAATATGATTGCTGGCCTCTCGCTGCCTAGCTCAGGGGTGCTCACCCTGGAGGGCAAAAAAATTACCGAACCCGGCCCCGATCGCATGGTGGTGTTTCAAAACTATTCGCTGCTGCCCTGGCGATCGGTGCGCGAAAACATTGCTCTGGCGGTGAATTCAGTCTATGGCGACAAGCCCAAGGGCGAGCGCCTCGCCATTGTCGAAGAGCACATTAATCTAGTAGGTCTGCAACAGGCCGCCGACAAGTGGCCTGACCAGCTCTCGGGGGGGATGAAGCAGCGGGTGGCGATCGCCCGCGCCCTGGCGATTCGCCCCAAGCTGCTGCTGCTGGATGAACCCTTTGGCGCCCTGGATGCCCTGACTCGCGGCAATCTGCAAACCCAGCTAATGCGCATCTGCGATGAGAACAACGTCACCGTCGTGATGGTTACCCACGATGTGGATGAGGCGGTGCTGCTCAGCGATCGCATCGTCATGCTCACCAACGGCCCCGGAGCCGAAATCGGCAACATTTTAGAGGTCGATATTCCCCGCCCCCGCCAGCGCATGGAGGTGGTTGAGCACCCCAGCTACTACAGTCTGCGCAGCGAAATTATTTACTTCCTCAACCAGCAAAAACGGATCAAAAAGCTGCGGGCCAGAAAAACTACAGCGGTGGCTCGCCACGGGCTAGAGAAAGTAAATCTGGACATTGGCTTTGTGCCCCTGACCGCCTGCGCCCCAGTGGCGATCGCCAAGGAAAAAGGCTTCTTTGCCAAGCACGGCCTGGAGGAAGTCAACCTGACCCGCGAAACCAGCTGGCGCGGCATTGTCGATGGCATCGCTGGAGGATACCTGGATGCTGCCCAAATGCCCTCCGGGATGCCCCTCTGGTTTTCCCTAGGCGGCCACAAAAATACCCCGCTGCCTGTGGTCAGTGCGCTGACCATGACCCGCAACGGCAACGCCATCACTCTATCTCGCCGTTTCTACGACCAAGGCGTCCACAGCCTGAATGCCTTTCGGGACATGCTGCACCGCACCCCCGATACCCAGCACCGCATGGGCATGGTGCACCCGTCGTCGATGCACAACCTGCTGCTGCGCTACTGGCTAGCGGCGGGCGGCATCGACCCCGATCGCGACCTGGCTCTGCAAACCATTCCTCCCGCCCAGATGGTGGTGGATCTGAAGAACAATGCGATCGACGGCTTCTGCGTCGGTGAACCCTGGAACCTGCGCGCCGCCATGGACGAGGTAGGCTTTACCATCGCCACCGATCGCGAAATTTACGACGGCCACCCCGGCAAAGTGCTCGGTGTGCGCGAAGACTGGGCCGCCGCCTACCCCAACACCCACATCGCCCTCACCAAGGCCCTGCTCGATGCCTGTCGCTACTGCGCTGACCCCGAAAACGAGCTGGAGATTCGCCAGATTCTCTCCCAGCGGGCCTACCTGGGCACCCCAATTGACTACATTCACCTGGGCGACCCCAACACCAAAGTCTGCGAGCTGCAAAAGCCCATGCGCGAGTACGCCCACCACCTGTTCTTTGGCGACGGAGCCAACCGCCCCAGCCGCACCGAACACCTCTGGCACATGACCCAGCTCGCCCGCTGGGGCGACGTTCCCTTCCCCCGCAACTGGCTAGAGATTCTCGAACGCATTGTGCGGGTCGATGTCTACAGCACCGCCGCCCGCGAACTGGGCCTGCTCGACGCCAAATTCACTCGCGGTAGCATTCACCTGTTCGACGGCACCGACTTCGACGCCCAAGACCCGATCGGCTACCTCAACAGCCTCGCCATTAAGCGCGACATCACTATTGCCGAGGTGGTGTTTGATGGGCGAATGGCAGCCTTGGCTGCGTAGGGAGTTAAGGGGTAGGGGGTGGATGAGTGGATGGGTGATGCCTATTCTTCATTCATCTAAGCCGGGGTTTAGAACCTCAAAGTTAAGTGCCCCCAACACCTCCATTGGCAGAACAGGAGTTTAAACCGATGATCGGTCAATCCTTTCCGTTGGGTCCAGGGCGGCGGAACGGCCTTGGTCGAGGGGGTCTGGGGACAATCGAAATGTCCCCAGCGGCGGCCCTGGCTCCCCACCCTCATCTCCAGCCTTCTCTGTAAACAACGTCGCAACGCTTAGAACATCCCAATCCAGAATTCAGGAGTAAACTATGCAACCCACCCCTCTCAAGATCAAGTCTCGCCGCTCCACCCATCCCGAACAGGCCGACTATACCCAACCCTCCTCCGACCAAGGCTTTCTAGTCTTTGATCAAGTCTGCAAAAGCTTCCCCACCGCCAAGGGCAGATTCCCAGTCCTAGAAAACGTCAACCTGACCATTCAACAAGGCGAATTCGTCTGCTTCATTGGCCACTCCGGCTGCGGCAAATCGACCCTACTCAGCCTGGTCTCAGGCTTCCAGCAAGCTACCCAGGGATCCGTCACCCTCAATGGCCAACCCATCCTCAAACCCGGCCCCGATCGCATGGTGGTCTTTCAAAATTACGCCCTACTGCCCTGGCGCACCGTGTTTGAGAACGTGTATCTAGCGGTGAAAACAGTGTGGCCCAATAAGCCCGAGGCCCAAAAGCGAGCGATCGTGCGCGACCACCTGGCCATGGTGGGGCTCACCGAAGCTGCCGACAAGCGCCCCGACCAAATCTCCGGCGGCATGCGCCAGCGAGTTTCCATCGCCCGCGCCCTAGCCATTCGCCCCGAGGTGCTGATTCTCGACGAACCCTTTGGGGCACTCGATGCCATCACCAAAGAAGAACTTCAGGAAGAGCTGCTGCAGATCTGGAACGACCACCGCTGCACGGTCTTGATGATTACCCACGACATCGACGAGGCGTTATTTCTCGCCGATCGCCTGGTGATGATGACCAACGGCCCCGCCGCCGCCATTGGCGAGGTGATGGATATCCCCTTCGAGCGGCCCCGCGATCGCGACCAGATTATGGAAGACCCCCAGTACTACCAGTTGCGCAACCACGCCCTCGACTTTCTCTACAACCGCTTTGCCCACGACGAAGGGTAGCAACTACAAATTCCAGGGTTTTAGTTCTAGATCTACAAGTTGACCTGTAGAGCTGATTAAAACCCTGGAATCTTTGCCCATGGGCTACGCTAACAGCAGATTCTATCTATGGTCAGCCGTTAATAATTGGGCGGTGCTCATTAAGCCTGCTCCCAAATCTGTCGGATTTCACCGGGAAGAAGTGAAGCAATTTCCTGGTTTCGTTCGGGAGGCAAAATTTCCTTCGTCGCTGAGAACACGGCTGCTGTCACCTCCTCAGGAGCTACTCCGTCGGGCAAGGCACCTTCTTGCTGTAGACGCAGCATAAATGTCCCTGGCTTAATGTGTAAATCTTGCGCGGGGCTAATGCGGCTGAAAAAAGCGACCATGACGTTGGGATCTTTCCAAAGATCGAGCACTTCTTGCTCCGATTCAGATGCGTTTGCTTTGAGATCCTCTTCGATCTTATCGCTGGTTTTGTTCAGCATCATATCCCGCAAAATTCGGAATACTATGTTTGTTGCCCGCTCAGCATCGTTAGGGTTTTGCAAACTACTCCGCTCTAACACTTTGTCGAGGAAGGATTGTTGCTGGGTTTGGCTTGCCATAATGTCTCACTACAATTTTTTCAAAAAATGAATTGATTCAGTTCAATTCATCAGGTTTCCACTACATGTTGCGAAGTGTAAAGACAGATTCCATCCATCTTTTGACAGAGCCATCTGGTAGAGGTGCCAAGCACTCATCAATATCTTCGAATTGAGGCTGAATTGCTGGTCAAATCGCTGAGCTACTCGTTGAAATGTTTGCTCATTCGAACTTGAGGCTACCAAAACTGTAAGATTAAGTCTTTCAATCTATATTGCGCGGCTTTTCCCGTCCCCAATGACTTCTTTAACAGCCCCGCAGCACGATGATAAAACAGTGACTTTTGCAGACGTTGTGCCCACAGCTCGGATTTTGCGTATTTTGGCTATTTCAGGTAGTCTACGCCAGGTTTCATCCAATACGGCTTTGCTACAGGCAGCGGTCGCCCTATCACCTGAATTCGTTGAGATCCACCTGTATGGTGGACTGGGCGATTTGCCTCATTTCAACCCTGATCTTGAGTCCGCAGAACTGCCGTCGGTGACCGATTTACGAGCCCAGGTGAAATGGGCGGATGGCATCATAATTTCTAGCCCCGAATACGCCCACGGTGTACCGGGCGTGTTGAAGAACGCGCTGGATTGGTTGGTGAGTGGCGAAGAGTTTATGGGCAAGCCAGTTGCGCTATTCAATGCTTCGCCTCGGGCCACCCACTCTCAGGCCTCGCTGATCGAAATTGTGACCACTATGGCGGGGCGCATTGTGCCTGAAGCCTGCATCACGGTTTCTCTGCTAGGCAAAACTTTGGATGCTGCTGGAATTCTGTCTGAGCCAGAAATTTCAGGGGAATTGAGCGCTGCAATTGTGGCGTTCACCAAAGGGATTGAATCATCTACAGCGGCTTATAGCTCCTGACAATGGCTCGGGCATGAGCACCTCGCCGACACTAGGGCTGGGGCTGGCTTGACCAGATATTTGGGCGACTCCACATAGCCCTGCCGGTAGTAAAACCGATGGGCCTGCTCCCGTCGGCTGTGGCAGTGCACCTCAATGCGATCGCACCCCCGCGCCCGCGCCAGATCGCTGGCTGCTGTTTCCAGTGCCGCCCCAACCCCCTGCCCCCGCGTCTCCGGGGCAACACAAAAATAGCTGATGCGGCAAAAGTCGCCCGGTAACGCTAGCTGCGGAATAAAGTGCAGCGAAATGAAACCAACAACGGTGTCCTGTTCGACAGCAGCAAGCAACGTGGCGTCGGCATGGGTGAGCTGCTGCTGGAGGCTTTCGGTAACAAACTCGGGGGTGACGGGGTAGTCGAGGGCGGTGAGCAGGGCCGCGATCGCCACGCTGTCTGTCGCCTCGCCGGGTCTAATCTGCATAGGCGATCGGGGTTAGGTCTACTTTAGAGGCCACCACGACACCTTGTCGCGGGTGGCTCCGTACACTTCCTTCAGCCCCTCGGGGTCAACCACGTGCACCTGGTCATTGGCCGACTCGGCGGTTTTGCTGGTTTTGATGTAGCCTGCCTTCGTTAGCCCTTTTAAGACCTGCTCAACGGTGCGGTGGTTGAGCTGGCAGGCGCGGGCAATTAGATCGATGGGCAGGTCGAAGCAGTAGCTAGGGCTGTTGCCCTGGGGTTGACTGCCCAAGCTGCGCTCTTGATAGATCAGCGCCCGCAGCAACGCCGCCACCGCCTGGGGGGGGTAGGTGCTGCAATTGAGCAGGTGATACTGAAACTTTTCGCGCAGCTCAAATAAAAGCGAGTATCGATCGCGAAAAGTTTCGTGCTGGTCGTACAGCGATTGCACCACCGCCACCGGCACTTTGATCACGTCGGTGGTTTTGTAGGCCTCTACCAAGCTAGGGAACGCCCGCACTACCGGCCCAAACCCCACCGGCAAATTGCGCATGCCAAAACAGGCCCCGGGGTAGGTCATGGCAATGACCCGGTCGAGGGGAGTGCTGCGCATGATCACGGGGCCGCCCTCAACCACTACGTAGAGGTGCTCTAACCAGGTCTGAGGACGAAAGGCCGTATACACCGGCCGATTGGAGTACAGCTTTTCTACGACCAAGACGCTGGGGTCTAACCCGCTGAGCAGGTCTTTGGCCTCTAGGCCCTGAAACAAAAAACTCTTTGTGGTCAAAGTCTCGACGGCATCGGTCGCCGAAACCTGGCCTTTTTGCCTTGCCATACTGCACTACAGGTTCGTTACCCCGCCATTGTCCCTCGAAAACTACGCTTGCTCAAGAATTCTTGACCGCAATCTCGATTAACCTGTGTTCGAATTGCAGAATTCGACCGGGTGGGGCAGCGGAACTGAGAGTGAGTGGTAGGGCAGCGAGCGATCGCCTGAGCCGCTGAGCCGCCCCCAAACAAATTGATAAGGAAAGTTTAGTAACCGTCGTCGGCTTCAGTGTTAAACCACAAATCAGCATCTAGCTCGACTAAATCGAGCAGGGCCTCGTGAATTGTGCCGGCCTGGCCCTCAATGGCCAGATCAAACCAGCCGTCCTCCTGGCCGTTGGCCCCCAGCAGGGCGCCTAAAATATTCACCTTAAGCCCGTAGCGGTTGATCAGGTTTGAGATGACCGGGTCGGGGTGGCGTGCCTTAGGAATGCGGATTTTGACTTGGGTTTGTACTAGGCTTTCTGGGTCCTTAAGATGGATTGCCTCGAGGCCATAGTCGGGAGAAATAGACGCCATCGCAAGCCTCCTTAGTGACTTTTGCTCTGAATGCCGGCGCCGCGCTCTAGCACAAACTTCACCACCAGGGTGACTACAGCTAAACAGGCCAGCAGCAGGGCGGCGGTGTAGGCTCCTTGGCTGTTGTACTGAGTATGGGCCTCTTCGATAAAGAGGGGCAGGGTTTGGGTTTTGCCGACAATGTTGCCCGAGACCACGGTCACCGCCCCAAACTCACCCATGGCCCGCGCGTTAGTCAAAATTAGGCCGTAGAGCAAACTCCACTTAATCGACGGCAGCGTGACCCGCCAAAAGGTCTGCCACTGGGTCGCCCCCAGGGTGGCAGCGGCCTCCTCTTGCTGGGTGCCCGCTTCTTCGAGGGCGGGCAGCACCTCACGGGCAATAAAGGGCATGGTGATAAAGATACTGGCCATGACGATGCCCGGCAGGGCAAAGATAATCTTGATGCCGTTGGCATCGAGCAGAGGCCCAAACCAGCCCCGGTTGCCAAACAGCAGCACCAGCATGAGACCCGCAACCACCGGCGAGATCGAGAAAGGTAGGTCGATGATGCTGATTAGCAGCGCTCGCCCTGGAAAATTTTTGTTGGCCAACGACAGCGCCGCACAGAGCCCAAACACCGTGTTCAGCGGCACCGTAATCGCTGCCGTAATCACCGTCAGCTTCACCGCATTCAAAAAGAACTTGTTGGTAAACGTGTCGAGCAACCCGGGCAGACCACCCTTGAATGCTTGAACAAACACGTTGAGGGTCGGCACCAGCAAAATCAGCCCCAGGAAGCCAAAGACAAAGGCCACCAGCAGCCACTTGCCCCATTGAAAGGTCGCTCCCTGAGATTTAGGCCCAGCGGTGGCAATGGGTTGTTGTAGAGATGAATCAGCCATAGAAGCGCCTCCCGCGGGCTTGAATAAGGTTGATTACCAGCAGTGCCACTAGCGAAATCAGCAGCAGCACCGTGCCAATTACCGTGGCCCCGGCGTAGTCAAACTGCTCCAAACGCTGAACGATCAGCACTGGGGCGATTAGGTCTTGAAAGGGAATATTGCCCGCAATAATCACTACTGAGCCGTATTCGCCCACCGCCCGCGAAAAGCCCATGGCCACGCCCGTGAGAATGGCAGGCATCAGCGGCGGCAAAATTACCCGCCTGAAGGTCTGCCACTGGGAAGCCCCCATAGACCACGCGGCCTCTTCCATTTCCGACTCCATGTCTTGCAGCACCGGCTGCACCGTCCGCACCGAAAAGGGCAGCGCGATAAAGATCATCGCCACCAGCACCCCCAGCCGGGTAAACGACACTTTGATGCCAAACGGTTCTAGAAAGCCGCCAATCCAGCCGTTGGTGCTGTAGATAGTCGACAGGGTTAAACCAGCCACCGCCGTGGGCAGAGCAAAGGGCAGATCGATGATGGCATCTAAAAATCGCTTCCCCGGAAACTCGTAGCGCACCAGCACCCAGGCAATAATGAGCCCAGCAAAGCCGTTAATAATGCTGGCCACCAGCGCCGTAAAAAAGGTGACGTTGTAGGTCGAGATGGCCACCGGATCGGTAGCAATGCGCCAAATCTCTGCCGGGTTTAGGGTCAGCGACTTAAGCACGAGTGCCGCCATCGGCAAAAACAAAAACAGGATGAGATAGAACCAGGTGACCCGCCAAGTCCAAGGAGCATGGAGAATCTTGTGCCAAAGACCCGGGGATGAAGACGGTGGGGATGAAGTCATGGGTGCAGAGAAAACATGTCGATTGATCGATTTCTAATGACTTTTACCCCAGCCTGCTCTCAATCGGCGAGGGCTGAGGTAAAGGTCATCTGTCTACTTGCTGACCTTGGATTGAACCTGGTCAAAGATTGCCCCGTCGGCGAAGAACTTCTTGTCAATCTCTTCCCAGCCCCCTAGATCAGCCACCGTGAACAGGGTTTCGACTTTAGGAAACTGATCGGCAAACTTTTCACCCACCTCTGGGTCGGAGGGGCGGAAGCCTACTTTGGCAAACTCCTCTTGGGCCTCTGGGGTAAACAGAAACTCCACAAAGGCTTCAGCGACATCGCGGGTGCCGTGCTTATCCACATTGGCATCGACGACGGCAACGGGGTTATCAATGGAAATATTCACCTCGGGAACTACAAAAGGCAGCTCTTCGCCATTTTGGGCGGCCAGCAGCACTTCGTTTTCGTAGTTGATTAGCACATCGCCCTGGCCCCGGTTGAAAAACACGTCGGTGGCTTCCCGTGCATCCTTAGGCAGCACCGGCACATTTTGATAGACCTTGGTGACGAAGTCTAAGGCAGCAGCGTCATCGCTACCGGTCTGGGTCTGAAAACCCCAGGCCCCTAAAAAGTTCCACTTGGCACCGCCGGAGGTTTTGGGGTTGGCGGTCACCACCTGCACATCGTCGCGGGACAAGTCTTCCCATCCCTGGATATTTTTGGGGTTGCCCTCGCGGGTGACCAGCGCTGCTACTGAGGAATGCACAATTGCACTGTTGGGGGCTTCGCTTTCCCAGCCAGCTTCAATCAAACCGCCCTCTTCAATTTTCTTGGTGTCTCCGGCCAGGGCCAGGGCGACGACATCAGCTTCTAGCCCGTCGAGCACAGCCCGAGTTTGGGAGCCTGAGCCACCGTAGCTCTGGCTAAAGGTGACATCTTGACCCGTTTCCGCCTTCCACTTCTCGGTGAATTTAGGAATGATTTGCTCGTAAGCAGCCTGGGTCACGGCGTAGGAGACCAGGGTGAGCTCTACGGGGCCGGCGGCAGCGGTGGTCGCTTCGCCATTGCTGGCTTCGGGAGTCGATGTGGTGCTACCGCAGGCGGCTATTGTGCTCGCTAGCCCCAGCCCAGCCGCAAACAAGATTGCCGATCGCCGCGAAATATAACGTTGAGGTGATGTCATGGGTAGCTCTCCAAAGAATCTCCGGTATCTCGATAGGGTTTTCGAGGATTACGTCTATGGACTGTATCACAAAATTTTGGAGTTAGATCCAAAATGAAGTTGAAGCCATTTGCACATTTTTTTAGGATTAGATCGGCCTGGTTTTGGGATGAGTTGCAATTTTATTGGGTGTGGGGTAGCGTAGGGTCACATTGCAGCTCGGTCGGTGGGCGATCGCCCCTGGAGAACTGAGGCGCACTCTGCCCCTGCTGCTTATGTTTGGGTTTGATGATGATGGGAAAAGTGGCACCGCTTCGCTAAGCTCCGATGTCGCATCCCCCTTGAAGCACACTGTCGATTTTAGGAAACGCCCGTGGGAATTAGAGTAGACAACGTTTCAAAACGGTTTGGGGATTTTCAGGCCCTTGAGCCCATCACTTTGGATATCAAGAGTGGTTCTTTGGTGGCCCTGCTGGGGCCGTCAGGCTCGGGTAAGTCGACCCTGCTGCGGGTGATTGCCGGTTTAGAAAAGGCCGACACCGGCAGAATCTACATTTCCGCCCAAGACGCCACCACCAAGTCGGTGCAGGATCGCCAGGTGGGCTTTGTATTTCAGCACTATGCGCTGTTTAAGCACCTGACGGTGCGCAAAAATGTGGCCTTTGCCTTGGAGCTGCAAAAGTGGCCAAAAGATCGCATTAAGCACCGGGTCGATACCCTGCTAGAGCTAGTACAGCTAAGTGGGTTGGGCGATCGCTACCCCTCCCAACTCTCGGGTGGGCAACGCCAGCGGGTGGCTCTGGCGCGCGCCCTCGCGATCGAGCCTCAGGTTCTATTATTGGATGAGCCTTTTGGTGCGCTAGACGCTAAGGTGCGCAAAGACCTGCGCGAATGGCTGCGTCACCTCCACGATGAGGTGAATGTCACCACCGTCTTTGTTACCCACGATCAGGAGGAGGCGATGGAAATCTCCGATGAGATTGTGGTAATGAGCAATGGTCGAGTTGAGCAGGTGGGTTCTTCGGCTGAAATCTACGAAAACCCGGCCAGCCCCTTTGTAATGAGTTTCATTGGTGCGGTCAATGTGCTGTCGCCCGACAACACCTGGAAGTCGCTTCACCGCGATGCCCCTACCCATGGGGAGGTGTTTCTGCGGCCCCACGACATTGAGATCTTCACCACTCACTACGATGGCAGCGTGGCGGCAACGGTGAACCATATCATTCACCTCGGTTGGACGATTCGCATCGAGCTCACCCTCGACAATGGCCATCCCATTACCGCCCACATTAACCGCGAACAATATCGCGACTTGAGCATTGAGACGGGGCAAACGGTGTACCTGCGGGCCAAGCTGGTTCGCAGCTTTACCCCTGCGCCGGGCTATGCGCCATCGGTGGCTTAACCACGCCCAGACCTGGCTCACCCTGAGGTTGGCTCAGTAAGGTGTTTAAATATACCGTTCTGGTTTGCACGGGAAGGGATTGAACAGTCAAACCCTTCCCGTGCAAACTGATGCTCTAGCGTCTAAATTGGCATTGGGCCTGTTCAGCCCCAGCAGTGATGTCAGCCGGGGAGCCTCAATATAATGTCATAGTGGTTTTGGCATTCCCGATTCGGAGGCCAAGACGTAAGCAGGTAGCGGGCAATGGGGTTAGCAGGGATAGAACTGGGGCTAGCGGTCAGCGGATTGGCGCAGCTGGCGTCGCCGGGGCCAATTATCTTTCAGCTAGGGCCGTTGGCCATTCGTTGGTATGGCCTGCTGATTGCGATCGCCCTAGCAATTGGCATTACCCTGGCGCAGCGGCTGGCGCAGCGGCGCGGGCTTGACCCTGAGGCGGTTGCCGACCTGTCGATCTGGCTGGTGCTGGGGGCCTTGCCCGCCGCCCGTCTCTACTACGTCGCCTTTGAATGGGATCGCTACGCCGACAACCCGCTGAGTGCCTTGGCAATCTGGCAGGGGGGCATTGCCATTCACGGGGCAATTTTGGGCGGTATGCTGGCGGCACTGTTGTTTGCTCGCATTAATCGACTGTCGTTTTGGGCACTGGCGGATGTGGTGGCCCCGGCTCTGGTGCTGGGCCAAGCTATTGGTCGCTGGGGCAATTTCTTTAACTCCGAAGCCTTTGGCGGCCCGACCAACCTGCCCTGGCGGGTTTACATTCCCCCTGCCCAGCGCCCCCCTGGTCTGGAGGCTGTGGAGTACTATCACCCCACCTTTCTCTACGAATCGCTGTGGAATTTGGGGGTGTTTGCCCTGGTGCTGTGGCTGTTTTTCTGGGGGTTGCGCTACCCCGAACGGTTGAAGACTGGCACGCTCTTTTTGGTTTACTTCGCCACCTACAGCCTGGGTCGTCTGTGGATTGAAGGACTGCGCCTCGACAGCCTAATGCTGGGGCCACTGCGAATGGCTCAGGTGGTGAGCCTCACCGGCATAGCATTGGGTGTAGCCGGGCTGCTGTGGCTGTATGTGGGGCGGCGATCGCTACCCGATGTGGCCAAAGGCAGCTAAGCCCCAACCGAGATCGGGTACGGGCTTGAGAAAAATGTCTTGGATAGGCACCAACCTGCACAGGTTGGTGCCTATCCAAGACACGTGCGGCTTAATCTGCTACCGCATTGATTAACCAAAAAAACGCCCTGGAGTGATTTCCAGGGCGCAGTCGGGGAAGTGGCGATTGACGGAAGGCAGGAACTACTGCGGTGGGGCACTGCCTTCGGGACCACATCCGCCTCCTTGACCTCCGCCCATGTTGCTGCGCAGGGCCTCCTGGAGATCGGTTTCGCTGACGCCCAGTTCGGCAGCGGCAGCGGCCAAGTCAGGGCGCGGGGGCGGTTCGGCAGGCAGACCTAGGGCTTCTTTCAAAGCGGCTTCACTGACGCCCAGCTGCGTGGCCGCGGTGGCCAGCCTTTGACCGCGATCGCCATCCCTGCCGCTGCGCAGGGCTTCCTGTAGCTCAGTTTCGCTCACTCCCAACTCCGTGGCGGCAGCGGCCAAGTCAGGGCGCGGGGGCGGCTCGGCAGGCAGGCCCAAGGCTTCTTTCAAAGCGGCTTCGCTAACGCCCAGCTCGGCAGCGGCGTTGGCCAACCCTTCACCGTGACCTCGACCCTGGCCCTCGGGCCGTTGGGCAGGCTCGGTTGGGGTAGCTCCGGGCTGGGGGGGTTGATTTTGGGTAGTTTGGCTAAAGGCAGCCAGACCCAGTCCGCCCACCAAGGCAGCGGCTAGGCCAGCGGTCAGCAGTGAACGATGAATTACCATGGATGATTTGCTCCGGTGGTTTAGGTTGACGATTTCTATTAAGCCTGGGCACCATGGCAAAACCATGACCGCCAAATTACAGCTTTGTCATTTTTGCGAGCCCCTGAGGGTGCTAGTAGTTAGGTAAGTCAACGGTGACAGGGTTAGTGAGGGTTCAAGGTCTAGGGTTTAAGGTCTTAGGTTCACGACCTGCCTTAAACCAGATACCTTAAACCCCAAGTGTTAAAGCTTGTCCCAAGCAGCTTGGTCGAGTGCTAGGCTGTGAGCGCCTATGAACGTTCTATTAGTCGAAGACGAGGCCAAAATTGCCAGTTTTGTGGCCCAGGGGCTGCAAGAACAGGGCTTTGTGGTTGACACTTGCTCCAATGGCACCGAAGGCTACGCCCTAGCCACCGATCGCACCTACGACGTGGTGCTGCTCGACATCATGGTGCCAGGGATGGATGGGCTGGCCATTCTCAAGGCGCTGCGGGGCGCGGGCTACGCCGTGCCGGTGATTTTAATTACGGCCCGCAACGAGCTAGACGATCGTCTGGCCGGGCTGAATCTGGGGGCCGACGACTATATCGCCAAGCCTTTTTATGTCGAAGAACTGGTGGCTCGCATGCACGCAGTGGTGCGGCGCAGCAGTGGCGAACGGCAGAACTTTTTGGCCGCCGGCCCCCTGCGCCTCGATCGCATCACCCGCGAAGTCACCTGCGGCGGGCAGCAGGTTGAGCTGACGGCGCGGGAGTTTAACCTGCTGGAATATTTGATGCGATCGCCCGGCCGAGTGCTGACCCGCACCCAAATTTTGGAGCATGTCTGGGGCTACGACTTTAACCCCAGCACCAACGTCGTCGATGTGGCCATTCAGCGGCTGCGCAAAAAGCTCGACCCGCTAGATGCGGCTCATTGGATCGAAAGTGTGCGCGGAGTAGGCTACCGCTTTCGCCCGCCAGATGAGAGTCCCCGAGGGGAACGCCCGTGACGCGATCGCCGCTGCCCCGACTTTCTCTGCGGCTGCGGCTGGCGCTGTGGTCTGCCGCCCTAGCCGGGGGAGCACTGTTGGGGTTTGCCCTGCTGTCGAGCTGGCTGATCTACCAAGCTAAGCTCGATCGCCTCGATGCCCGTCTAGAGCGCACCGCTCCACTGGGTCGCCCCGGCGATCGCGGTGAACTGCCGCTGGGTGATCGCAGTGGCTTACCCCCCAACCCAGAATCTGACCTGGCTCAAGACCTGGGCTTGCCTGCCGATGCTGAGGTGGGGCTCTTGCTGGTGGGCCGCACGGGGGAGGTGGTCTATCAATCGCCCCAGTGGCCTAGCGCGATCGCTCAGATTTCCCCCGCGCCCAACCTAACTCAGGGTCGCCGAGGGCCGCGTCGATTGATGACTGTGCAAACCCCTAGCGGTCCCTGGCGCGTGGTGGTGCGGGCTACACCCATGGGGCAACTGGCGATCGCTGCTAACCTCGACGCGCTCCGCCAGGAGATGACCACCCTGCGACGCATCTACGCCCTAACAATCCCCGGCCTGCTGCTGGTGATTGGGGGCGGAGCCTGGGTGATCGCGGGCCAGGCTCTGCGGCCCGTGCGCCAGCTCAGCCAGAGCATTGGCCAGGTAACGGCCCAGGGACTACACCAGCGAGTGCCTGCCGACCCCGACCCTGAGTTTGCGCCGCTAATTTCCGCTTTCAACGCCATGCTAGAGCGGCTAGAGCGCAGCTTTCAGCAAGCCTCCCGCTTCAGCGGCGATGCTGCCCACGAGCTAAAGACTCCCCTCACTATTCTCCAAGGCGAGCTAGAGCGGGCCATTCAACAGGTCGAAACTGGCTCAGCAGCCCAGCAAACCCTTAGCCAGCTGCTCGACCAGGTGCGCCACCTGAGCGGCATTGTGCGCAAACTGCTGCTGCTGTCGCTGGCCGATGCTGGGCAGATGAGCATTCAGCGCCAGCCGGTCGATTTCAGTGCCCTAGTACAAGATCAGCTGGAGGATCTCTCGCTGCTGGCCCCCGAACTGGCGGTGACGGCTGAGATTGAGCCGGGATTAGCCGTAATGGGCGATCGCGACCTGCTGGCCCAAGTCGTCCAAAACCTGATCACCAACGCGGCCAAATACAACTTGCCCCAGGGCTGGGTACGAGTCAACGCCCGCCGTGTCCAGTCTCAGGTACAGCTCACGCTAACCAACGCTACGCCATCCCTTACCCCTGTCGAGGCCAGCCGCCTGTTCGATCGCTTCTATCGCGGCGACCCCGCCCGCGCCCGTCAAACGGAGGGTTTGGGTCTAGGCTTGAGCTTAGCCCGCGAGATCGCCCGCGCCCATGGTGGCGATCTGGTGTTAGCCCCCAGCCCTGCTGGAGAAGCGTGCTTTAGCTTGCACCTGCCCTCCACCGATCGAAAGTTACAGGCTTAAGAAAGGGTCTCAGGTATAAGGTGTAGGGTTCACGGTACAAATCTGCCTTAAGCCTTAAACCTTATACCCTGCACCCAAACCTTTGGATGGCCGCCACTGTCTGATTCAGATAGCTAAGTCCTTGTCCCTCCGGACAGAGAAATATTAGAGTTATGTAAACAACTGTTAACAAAGGTATAGACTAAATCAAGGAAAATACTTCACTATTGGCTTTACCTTGGGCCAGCGGTGGGTTGCCTTCGTCGTTGTCAGTTTCATGTTCTTACGGCAAGCCAGTATGAGACACGCGCTAAACATTTTGGTCATTTGTGTAGTAAGCCTCTGCGCCTGGCTGCCGATGGCACCGGCCCTGGCCTACGACAACCCCGAACTCTTGCCCGATACCCAAACCGCTATCATCGACCTGGCCAAGTCGCTCAGCGCCCGCCAAGAAGAGAGCCTCGACGCCAAGCTCAACGACTTTGAAGCCGAAACCGGCTGGAAACTGCGGGTGCTGACCCAGTACGACCAAACCCCCGGCCGGGCAGTAAAAGACTTTTGGGGCTTAGACGATCGCAGCATCATGCTGGTGGCTGACCCCCGTGGCGGCAATCTGCTCAACTTCAGCGTGGGCGATGCCGTCTATGACCTGCTGCCCCGCACCTTTTGGATTGAGCTACAAACCCGCTACGGCAACCAGTTCTTTGTGCGCGAAAACGGCGAAGATAATTCTATTCTCAGCGCCCTCGAATCAATTCAAGGCTGCTTGCGCCAGGGGGGCTGCAACGTGGTGCCCGGTCTGCCCCAAGAGCAGTGGGTGCTGACGCTGATTACCTCCATTGTCGGCGGCATTATCTGTGGATTTGCGGCCCACCCCCGCAAGCCCGGACAGATTTTTGCTTGGCAGTGGGTGCTGATTTTTTCGCCGCTGTGGGGGATTCTATTCTTTGCCTTTGGCATCGGCCCAGTGGTGACTCGCACTAGCGACTGGCTACCTCTGACGCGCAACATCGCAGGCTTTCTAATTGGTGCGTTGGTGGCCTTCCTTACACCCATCCTCGGCAATCAGCCCTCCAATTCTGAGACCTAGAGCGGGCGGCTCAACCTAAGCAACGCTGGTCTATGCACAGTGGGCATTGTTCTAAGGAATGATGCCCACTGTGCCTATGAGGAGGTCGCTGGATCAGAACTTGACTCTGCTGAACCTGCGGTGTCACTGCATCTAGACTCGGCACCCTCGATTCCAAACCGTGACATCCATCGGGTTTAGCCGGTTGACTCTCCAAATTGAGGATATCCAAGCAGAATTCTCGACTACACCGTTTGGGCGGTCATGACGGCGTTGACCGTTGCCAGCAGTTGTCGGGGGTCGATGGGTTTACTGACGCAGTCGTTGGCCCCAGCTCTAAGGGCTTGCTCTGTCTGGTCAGGGCTGTCTAGATCGACTAGGGCCAGAATTTTGGGTGCTGTGGAACTTGAGCGCTGGCGCAGGGTGGCAATGATGTCGTTGCCATCGGCGCTGGCGAGGCTGAGGCTAGTGATCATCGCGGCGGGCTGAAGCAGCTCTACCTGATCGAGCACTCGCGATCCGTCCACAATCCAGATCACCTGGTAGCCAGCGGCGGTGAGCATGTCACAGATGACGCTGGCGGTTTCTTCGTTGTCTTCGACCAGCACAATGCGCCCTATGACGGGTTCAGCCGTGAGCGGTGGCTCGACTACGAGGGCGAGGGGTTCAGTCGATCGCTGCAGCGGGATTCTGACGGTAAAAATAGAGCCCTTGCCGGCCTCTGAGCTGACTTTAATGGAGCCGCCGTGGAGCTCGACTAGCTGCTTGGTGAGGGCTAGGCCCAGGCCCGTACCCGCGTGTTCTCGCTGGAGCACGTTTTCAAGCTGCTGAAACTTGCCAAATAGCAAGGATTGGGCGGCGGCTGAAATGCCTATGCCCGTATCTTTAACTTGAAAGACGGCGTCGTTTTGCTCGCGCCGCACGCATAGAACAACTTTGCCACCGACGTTGGTAAATTTGACGGCATTGCTGAGAAGGTTGGCAAGAATTTGCCGCACCCGCCGGGGGTCAGCTAAGAAGGCGTCTTGGCCGTTGGGCAGCTTGAGGTCGAGGGCGATGTCGATGTCGTTTTGGGCGGCCTCGGTGCGAAAGGCATCAACGCTCTGGCGACACAAGGACGTGAGGGAAAACTGACGCACTTCTAAAACGGTGCGCCCGGCCTCAATCTTTGACACATCTAGAATGTCGTTGATGACGCGCAGCAGATGCTCGCCGCTGGTTTGAATGGTGGTGAGATAGTCGCGCTGGCGGGGGGTAAGTTCGCCCAGGGACCAGCGCAGCAGGGTGGCCGACATGCCAATGATGTAGGTGAGGGGGGTGCGCAGCTCGTGGCTCATGGTGGCCAAAAACTCGGTTTTGGCTCGGTTGGCGGCTTCGGCAGCTACCAGGGCATCGCGCAGGTCTTGGGTGCGTTCGACGACGCAGACCTCCAGGTTTTGGGTTTGCTGCTGGAGCTGGTGGTAGAGCTGGGCCTGGCTAATAGCGATCGCCAGGTGTTCGGCGATGTGCTGCAAAAACTCGGTTTCCCAGGGTTGCCACTGGCGCAGGTAGTCGCACTGGTGCACAATCAGCAGCCCCCAGAGCTGCTGCCCCACCAGAATTGGAGCCACGGCCTTTGACCTCACCTGCATTTCTTGAAGAAAAGTGGCCATGCATGGGGCATGGGGGTAGGCCTGGGCTACATCGTCGATGGCGAGGGGGTGCCCGTGGCGGTAGCGACGCTCCTGGTGGGGGTAGTCGGGGTGGTCGTGAAAGCAGAGATCTTCGGTATAGTTGAGCACCGAGGCGAGGCGATCGCGCGATCGCGACTCGTAGGTAATATAGCCAATCGGGCGTGACCCACTAGGGTGGGCTGGAGCAGCGCTATCCATCGGTTTAACCAGGGTGTCGGGCACCTGGTCAAACTGGTAAATCAGCAGCCGATCGGCCTGGAGAAACTGGCGCACCTCGGCCACGGTAGTTTCTAAAATTTCGCCCAGCTCCAGGCTGCCCTGAATTTTGGTAATCACCTGGTTGAGCAGCAGGCGTCGCTCTCGTTGCCGGTTGATGACGAGCTGAGCCGGCACCTCGGCACAGGCTTGAATCCAGGCCAGCATGAACTGGCTGAGGGCGCTGAGGCTAGTAGCAAATACGGGCTGACTCAGGCCCCGCTGGGCCAAAAATGCCTCCACGACAGCAGCTTCGGCGGTGAGACCGACCACGACGTGATCGTTATCTTGAGGGTGCGCCGTTACGACCACTGAGAGTTCTTGGCCCCCTAAACACCAAAAACTGTCGTCGTCAGGGGTGTCGGCGGGTAGGTCAGTTTCGGTAAGCAGAGTCAGCTGGTGCTGCTGGCAGTACTGACGCAAAAACTGCCCCAGCAAAACTAGAGCACCTTTGGGCATGACCTGTTTGGTGCCATGGGTTATAGAGTCAGGCATTTCTACATTCTGAGGCCGAGGGCGCCCACTGCGGTGGTTTGAAACGGGGAGTTGCCAAAGAAAGCCTTAAGGTTTGAGCCGCCCCATATTAGGGAGTCCCCATGGTAACTTCCGTTTTGGGCCAACCCTGACTTACGCTAGAGTTCCTTCAGATTTGTTGTTGCCCTAGGGATCGCCCATGCATCGCTTAGCCGCTACCCCCGGCGGCTGGACGCCGGATACTGAGGGCGTCATTTTTGTCGAGCAGACCCCGGCACCGCTGGTGTTTCTCACCGCCGCTGACACTGAAATTCAGAGCCTGACTCGGGCCAGTTTCCCGGTCGATTTTCCAGCTCTGCGAGTGGCCAACCTGCTTCAGCTTCAGCAGCAGTTGGCGATCGACACCTACGCTGACGATGTGCTGCGCCACGCCCAGGTTATTGTGGTGCGGCTGCTGGGGGGTCGCGCCTACTGGCCCTACGGACTAGAGGTCGTCAGGGATGTGGCCACCGAAACCGGGGCCGCCCTAATTGTGCTGCCCGGCGACGATCGCCCTGCGCCTGACCTGATCAGCCACTCCACCGTGCCGCTGACGGTGGCCAACCAGCTCTGGCGCTACCTCAACGAAGGCGGCGTCGAGAATATGGCGAATGGGTTGATGTGGGTGTGCGATCGCCTTCTCCATACCGCCTACCATCCCCCCGAACCCCAGGAAATTCCCAAAGTTGGGGTGTATCCTACTGGTCAACAGGAGATGTACCCCGGTCCCCTCTCCCATAGCCCCTCTCCCATAGGGAGAGGGGAGCCGGAGCGTGCAACAGCCAACGTGGGTCTGATCTTCTACCGGGCTCACTACCTGGCGGGCAATACTGCGCCCATTGCTGCTCTGTGCACAGCTTTGTCAGAACGGCATCTGCGTCCGGTGCCTGTATTTGTGTCGTCGCTGCAAGACCCTGAGGTGCAGAAGGATTTGGTCGCTCTGCTCAGGCCTAAGGAGGGCCAGGGCATTGACGTGCTGCTGAATACCACCAGCTTTTCGGTAGCGAAATTGGACGGCGCCACGCCCAATTTGGATCTGTGGGAAACCCTGGACGTACCGGTGCTGCAAGTGATTCTTAGCGGCGGCACTAAAGCCGCATGGGAAAGCCAAAGCCTGGGCCTCTCGCCCCGCGATATTGCGATGAATGTGGCTCTGCCCGAGGTGGATGGGCGCATTATTACCCGCGCTGTTTCGTTTAAATCGGTTCACCAGCGCAGCGAGACCCTAGAAACCGATGTGGTGACCTACGAGCCGGTGAGCGATCGCATCGCCTTTGTCGCTGACCTAGCCGCCCAGTGGGCTACCCTGCGCTGCACCCCAGTGAGCGATCGCCGCATAGCCCTGATTCTCGCCAACTACCCCAACCGCGACGGTCGCCTCGCCAACGGCGTCGGCCTCGACACGCCCCAGAGCGCGATCGAAGTTCTCCACGCCCTCAAGGCGACGGGCTACACCCTGGGCGACATTCCCACCGATGGCGACGACCTAATTCGCCAGCTCACCGCAGGGGTAACCAACGACCCCGAAGGCCGCGATTTTCGCCAGGTTTACCAGTCTCTTCCCCTCACTGACTACTATCGGCATTTTGAGACTCTGTCGGAAGCGGTGCGCGCTGGTATGAGCGCTCGTTGGGGCCTTCCTGGAGGAGACAGGAAAGATGGGGAGGCTGGGGAAGAAACTCAAAACTCAAAACTTAAAATTCAAAATTCAAAATTTCCCATTCCCGGCATCCAACTCGGCAATATCTTCATCGGCGTTCAGCCGAGCCGGGGCTATGATCTTGACCCCTCCCTCAACTATCACTCGCCCGATCTAGAGCCGACCCACGACTATTTGGCTTTTTATCTCTGGCTGAGGCATACCTTTGGGGCTCAGGCGATCGTTCACCTGGGCAAGCACGGCAACCTGGAATGGCTGCCCGGCAAGGGAGTGGGCCTGTCGCAGGACTGCTACCCCGAGGCTATGTTTGGCCCCATGCCCCACCTATACCCGTTTATTGTCAACGACCCCGGCGAAGGCTCCCAGGCGAAGCGTCGCGCCGAGGCGGTAATTCTCGACCACCTGACGCCACCGCTCACCCGCGCCGAACTCTACGGCCCCCTCGAAAAGCTGGAAGGTCTGGTAGATGAATACTACGAAGCCCAGAGTTTAGATCCGAGTCGGTTGGCGCTGATTGGCGATCGCATCCTCACCCTGCTCACCGAAACTAGCCTCCTGACTGAAATCTCCCCCACCCATTCACCCTCCCACCCATCCACCCTCCCACCCCCCACTTCCCCACTCCCCACCCTCCTCCCCACCCTCGACACCTACCTCTGCGACCTCAAGGAAGCCCAGATTCGCGACGGGCTGCATATCTTTGGGCAGTGCCCCGACGGCAGGCAGCTGCGAGATTTGATCGTGGCGATCGCCCGCCACCCCGGCCCTGGCCGCCAAGGATTGACGCGAGCGATCGCCGAAACCTGGAATCTTGACCTCGACCCCCTCACTGCCGAACCTGGGGACACGTTCACCGGACTACAGCCCTGCCGAATTGTGGGGGATGCGATCGAGGCGCTGGAGGAGGAAGCGTCTCGCCTGATAAAGGCCCTCCTACAACCATCTCCCCTCCCCTCCCACCCATCCACCCATCCACCCATCCACCCATCCACCCCCCTCGCCGCCGAACTCCACTGGATTCAACACACCCTCATCCCCGCCCTGACCCGCACCACTGACGAGATTACCAACCTTCTCAAGGGCCTCGATGGGCGCTACGTGCCCAGCGGCCCCGCCGGAGCCCCCACCCGCAACCGCCCCGACGTGCTGCCCACTGGCCGCAATTTTTTCTCGGTAGATATTCGCGCTATCCCCACGGAGAGCGCCTGGGATGTAGGGCGGCGGGCGGCGGAAGTGCTGGTAGAGCAGTACACCCAGGACCACGGTGACTATCCGCAAACCCTGGGCCTGTCGGTATGGGGCACCTCCACCATGCGTACCGGCGGGGACGACATTGCCGAAGCTCTGGCCCTGATGGGGGTGCGCCCGGTATGGGATGGTCCCTCGCGGCGGGTGGTCGATTTTGAGGTGCTGCCGCTGTCGGCGATCGGGCGACCTCGGGTGGATGTCACCTTGCGAATTTCGGGCTTCTTTCGCGATGCTTTCCCCAATCTGATCGACCTAGTGGACCAGGCCGTGGCAGCAGTGGCGGCTTTAGATGAACCGCCGGAGCAAAATCCCCTGGCGGCGCGATCGCGGCAGGAGGCGGCCAAGTGGCAGCGGCAGGGGCTGACGGCGGAGCAGGCGGAGCTGCGATCGCGCTACCGCATCTTTGGCTCTAAGCCGGGGGCCTACGGGGCTGGCTTGCAGGGGCTCATTGAATCGCAAAACTGGACCACCGACGAAGATCTGGCCCGCGCCTACCTAAACTGGAGCGGCTACGCCTACGGTCGCGACGCCCAGGGCCACGCCATGCCTGAAGCCTTTGAGCAGCGGCTTAAGCATCTACAAGTGGTGCTCCACAACCAGGACAACCGCGAGCACGACCTGCTCGATTCCGACGACTACTACCAGTTTCAGGGGGGTATGACGGTGGCGGCGAGAACCCTTCAGGGGCAGCAGCCCGCCACCTACTTTGGCGACAATGCGGTGACGGCCAAGCCTAAGGTGCGATCGCTCGAGGCCGAAATTGCCAAGGTTTACCGCTCCCGCGTGGTCAACCCCAAGTGGATCGAGGGCGTCATGCGCCACGGCTATAAGGGGGCCTTTGAGATGGCCGCCACCGTTGACTACCTGTTCGCCTACGATGCCACCGCCCACTGCGTCGCCGACCACATGTATGAGGGCGTGGCCCAGGCCTACCTGCTCGATCCAGCAGTGCAAGCCTTTGTGCAAACCTCAAACCCCTGGGCACTGCGAGATATGGCCGAGCGCCTGCTCGAAGCTAACCAGCGGGGGCTGTGGGCCACAGCCAAGGCCGAGATGCTAGATAGCCTGCGGCAGATCGCCAACCAGGCGGAAGGGGTGCTAGAAACCCAGCAGTTCAATCAGAGCCAACCCCAGGCAGAGTAGCCCTGGGAGCGATGTCCCAGCAGCGTCGGACGGCACCTTCATAGCAATTCCGCAAAGACGCTCTCAAGCGATCGCCCCCAACCCCCCAGAAAAGGGAGCAATAGCTAGCACGCCAGAGGCTGCCGAACTGTCGCTTCTGTAGTCTGTTGCAGGTAGGCCCGCGTAATCTCGAGAATTCGCTGGGATGCCTGACCGTCGCCAAAGGGGTTGATCGCCTCGGCCATGGTCTGGTAGGCCTCGGGGTGCAGCAGTAGCGTCTCGGCCTCTGCCAGCATGCGGTCGGCATCGGTGCCGATGAGCTTAGCGGTGCCTGCCATCACGGCTTCGGGGCGTTCGGTGTTATCCCGCAGCACCAGCACCGGTTTACCCAGGCTGGGGGCTTCCTCCTGTAAGCCGCCCGAGTCAGTCATCACCAGGTAGCATCGCTGAATCGCACCCACCAGTTGGGTGTAGTCGAGGGGCTCTGTCAAAAAGGCTCGGGGATGATCGCCAAGGGCAGCCTGGAGGGGTTCTCGCACCGTCGGGTTGCGGTGTAAGGGCAGCAGCAGGGCAGTATCGGGGAACTGTTCGAGCACCTTGAGAAAGCCCTGGGCGATCGCCCCTAGGGGTACGCCCCAGTTTTCGCGCCGATGCACCGTCGACAAAATCACTCGGTGGCTGTTCCAGTCTAGCCCCGGCACCTCGCAGTCGGGATGGCGATCGGCCACCGAGAGCAGAGCGTCGATGACGGTATTGCCGGTTTGGTGCAGATTGCCGGTCACCCCCGATCGCTCTAGGTGCTGCACTGACAGAGCCGTGGGCGCAAAGTGCAGCTGGGTAATTTGGGAGATCAGCCGTCGGTTGGCCTCCTCAGGGAAGGGGTTATAGATGTTGTCGGTGCGCAGACCGGCCTCGACATGGCCCACCGGAATCTTTTGATAAAAGGCTGCCAGGGCAGCGGCAAAGGCCGTCGTGGTGTCGCCCTGCACCAGCACAATATCGGGGCGACGCTCTTGAAACAGGGCCTCTAGCCCCTGAAGGCTGAGACAGGTAATGTCGGTTAGAGTTTGGCGGGGCTGCATAATCGCCAAATCTTGGTCGGCGCTCAGGTTAAACAGCGCCATGACCTGATCCACCATCTCCCGATGCTGGCCGGTGAGCAGCACCTGGGTGTCAAAGTCGGGGCACTGACGAAAACACTGAATCACCGGCGCAAGTTTAATCGCCTCGGGGCGAGTGCCCAACACAATGCAGACTTTAAACGGTGGAGCCATAGGGAACTGCCCTTTGAATGCAAAATCATGCTCAGAATAACCTGTTCATGCCACCATCCCAGAAGGCGGTACCCAGACAGAGCAAAAGAACGAAAAATAGAAGACCGAAAAATGGAAAAAATGTCCAGCAGGCTTGAATTTTGATGCTTTGAGCTGTCCTAACTTAAACTTGACCCGCCATAGAACGGTAGCTGCTAGGTTAGGCCTAAGTTCACCAACGGCAAAGCATTTGCTGCGATCGCAGCCTAAGGCTCGACGATGATTATTGCCATAGATGGTTTTAGGGATGATTCGATGCTTACCATAGATAAAAACAACGTGTTGACCGATCGCTATAGGGAGTAGCCCACAGCAATGGGGCCACATCCATGGATCCTAAGAGGTATCCTATGACCGGGCAGCTGACCAATCAGATTCTCTGGGTAGGGGAGAATTCATCGGCATTAGGGCGCGATCGCGCTGTGTCTGAACTGGCGATATTTAAACTGGCGATAGTTGCCATAGACGAGGTGGATGCCGCCCTGGCTTACCTCGCTGCTGGCCATCGAGTTGACGGCATTTTGCTAGATTTGGCTGGCTCTGCAACGGCGGGGCTGGCTCAGCTAGAGGCGCTTCAGGCTAAAGCGCCTGACGTGCCGGTGATTGTGCTGGTTGAACCAGACCAGGCTGATTTGGGATTAGAGTCCGTCTGGTCTGGGGCCGAAGACTACCTGGTTTGGGGGCAAACTGCCGCCGAGATTGGTCGAGCCCTGGACTGTGCTCTGGCACGCCGCCGTAGGCCGCGATCGGGGTCGAAGACAGAGGCAGCGGGCGACATTGGCGAACGGGTACAGCTCGACGCTGAACGCCGCCAGAACGAGGCGCGCTTGACCACCCGCATTCGTCAGCAGGCCACCTTGCTCACCAGCGCCGAATGCATTGGCAACATGGGCAGCTGGGCCCTCGACTTGAATACCAAGCACCTAGTCTGGTCAGCGGGCACCTATCGCCTGTTTGGCCTGCGCCCCGAGGATCCTATTGAGAGCTTTGAGCGGTTCATCGAGCGGGTGCTGCCCGAAGATAGACCCCAACTGCTGCGCAACCATGTCGAAGTCAGCACGCTGAGCGAAATTTTAGAGGTCAATTACCGCATTCGTCGCCCCGATGGCGAGATTCGCTGGCTGTCGGATCGGGGCAACATCGAAGTCGATGGCGAAGGACAACCCTGTCGGCAGCTGGGCACGGTCATCGACGTGACCGCCCAAAAGACGGCTGAGGCCACCCTACGAGCCAGCGAAGAACGGTTTCGGCTGATTTTGGAGGCCACCAACGACGCCATTTGGGACTGGGACCTAATCGCCGATGTCACTTGGCGGGGCGAAGGGTACAAAACTCTGATTGGCTATGGCGACGAGGATATTGAGGCCTCTTACGACTGGTGGCGTAGTCGCCTGCATCCCGACGATCGCCAGCGGCTGCTGGCCTCAATACAGACGGCCTTGGAGGGAGACGCCACCAGATGGACGGATGAGTATCGCTTTCGCTGCCGCGATGGCCGCTATGCCTACATCATGGATCGCGGCTATGTGATTCGCAATGATCAGGGGCAGGCCATTCGAATGATTGGCGGCATGCTTAACCTAACTGAGCAAAAGAACCTGGAGGCGCAGCTGCTGCAAAGTCAAAAAATGGAGGCCATTGGCCAGTTGACGGGCGGGGTTGCCCATGACTTTAACAATTTGCTGACGGTGATTTTGGGCAACGCTGAGCTGCTGGTCGAACTGCTCGACACCCAGCCTCAGCTGCGATCGCTGGCCGCTATGATCAGCGGGGCGGCCCAGCGAGGGGCCGATCTCACCCAGCGTCTGCTGGTCTTTGCCCGCCGCCAAACCCTCGATCCCAAGCCCGTTGATGTCAACCAGCTAATTGACCGCATGGATGCAATGCTGCACCGCACCTTGGGAGAACAGGTGGAGGTGCGCTGTCACTACGACGCTTACCTAGGGTTCGCTCTAGTCGACGCCAGCCAGCTGGAGAACGCCCTGCTCAACCTCTGCCTCAACGCCCGCGATGCGATGGGTGGCGTGGGCTGCCTCACCCTCACAACTGCCCAAACCTGCACCATCTCGCCCAGCGATAAATCCCAGGGCGACTTCTCTCCAGGCGACTATGTTGTAATTGCCGTGTCCGACCATGGGGTGGGCATGGGGCCAGAGCTGCTGAGCCAGGTTTTTGAGCCATTTTTTACCACCAAGGCCAAGGGCAAAGGCACCGGGTTAGGACTGAGCATGGTCTATGGCTTTGTCCGCCAGTCCAACGGCTACGTCACCATTGACTCTGAGCTGGGGGTGGGCACTACCGTGCGGCTATACCTGCCCCGCTGCCACGATGGCTCTAGGCCAGCTTTAGAGGGCCGTCACAGCCCAGAGTCTCCTCTATGGGTGGACGCCTATTCTGGTGGCTCAGAGCTAATTTTGCTGGTTGAAGACAACGCTCTGGTGCGCGACTACGCCCAACAGCAGCTCGAAAGTTTGGGGTATCGGGTGTTGGTGGCTGAAAATGGCCCAGCTGCCCTAGAGCTGCTGCATCAATGGCCTGAAATCGATCTGCTGTTTACTGATGTGATCATGCCCGGCGGCATGACTGGCCGTGATCTAGTAGCCGCGGCCTACCGGCTGCGGCCGCAGCTGCGGGTCCTCTACACCTCTGGCTATACCGAAAATGCCTTGGTGAACCAGGGGGCTCAGGAGTTTGGAATACTCCTGCTAGCTAAGCCCTACCAGCGGGCTGAGTTGGCCTACCATGTTCGTCAAGCCCTCGCCAAAGGTTAGCTCAGGGAATGTTTTCTCGCGGCCCAGCTCTGACGTTTCGGGTACCTCGCCCCTCGCCCCGCTGGGCTCGGGGGGTGATCCTCGCTGGTTTCGTGGGGGTGTTTCTGGCCGATACAGTCACCCCCCTGGGGTTTGCCCACGGCATGCTGTATCCGCCGCTGGTGGGGGTGGCGGGGCTGTCTCGCAATAGCCGGTGGGTTGGGGGGGCGACTGTGGTCGGTGTGGGGCTAACGGCGGCGGGCTTTTTTGTGTCGCCTTCGGATCTGACAGGGGCGGCCCTGGCCTACGCGATCGCCAATCGAGTGGTGGCAGCCCTGGCAACCGCCACCACCGGCGGGCTCACCCTGGTGATTTTGCAGTACGTTCACCGGGTGAAAGAGACCCAGCGGTTGCTCAGCGAGACCTACGACACCCTAAGGTCGCAGCAAACGCTGCTGCAAATCGCTAGCGAAATCGGCCATCTGGGGGGCTGGCTAGTGCATTTACCTGACGCCACCTGCATCTGGTCGGAAGAGGTATGCCGCATCCACGAGGTCGAGCCCGGCTTTGCCCCCACCGTGACCCAGGGAATTGAGTTTTACGCCCCCGAGTACCGCGATCGCATTACCGGCGTCTTTGCCGCCTGCGTCGAAATCGGCCTCCCCTTTGACGAAGAGCTGCAAATTATTACGGCCCATCAGCGCCGGGTGTGGGTGCGCGTTATTGGCCAGCCCGTGCACAACGAGCAGGGCGCCATCGTAGCCGTGCAGGGGGCCTTTCAAGACATCACCTCGCAAAAGCTGGCCGAAGCGTCCTTAGAGCGCAGTGAGCAGCGGTTTCGCCAGCTGGCCGACGCCATGCCCTTAATTGTCTGGACCGCCGAACCCGACGGCACCGTCGACTACGCCAGCCATGCTCTGCGGGTCTACACCGGCATCTATGACCCTGATACGCCCCCGAGTCAGATCTGGATGACCCTGCTGCACCCTGACGACGTTGACCCCTGCTTGGCCACGTGGACGGCGGCGGTGCAGTCTGCTAGCCCCTACCAGGTTGAGCTTCGGACACGGCGCTACGACGGCGACTATCGTTGGCATCTGGTGCAGGCAGTGCCCATCCGTGACGAAGCCGAGCAAGTTGTTAAGTGGTACGGCACCGCGATCGAAATCCACGACCAAAAGCAGCTCGAACAGGAGGCCCGCCAGATCGCCGATCGCCTCAACACCACTTTAGAGAGCATTACCGATTGCTTTTTTACCCTCGATCGCCAGTGGCGCTTTACCTTTGTCAACCGTCAGGCAGAGCAAGTGCTGCTGCGTCAGCGAGTCGATCTGCTGGGCAAATGTGTGTGGGATGAGTTTCCCGAGGCGATAGGGAGCGTCTTTGAGCAGCAATACAAAATTGCTTTGGCCGAGGGGCGATCGGTCGAATTTCGAGAATTTTATCCGCCCCTCAGCTGCTGGCTTGAGGTACGGGCCTATCCCTCCATCGAGGGTCTGGCAGTGTATTTTCAAGATGTGACCGATCGCATAGCCCTTGAAGAACGTCTGCACCAGTCGCAGCGGCTAGAATCTGTAGGGCAGCTGACCGGTGGCATTGCCCACGACTTCAACAATCTGCTCACCGTCATCTTGGGCAACGCCGAGCTACTGAGCGAAATGCTTGAAGCTGACCCTCACCTGCACCCCCTGGCAAAGATGATTGGCAGCGCCGCCCAGCGGGGAGCCGAACTCACCCAACGGCTATTGTCCTTTGCCCGTCGCCAGGCCCTCGACCCCGAAGCGGTGGATGTCAATCAGCTGATGGCCGGCATGGATGGGCTGCTGCGACGCACCCTGGGCGAGCACATCGACATCGCCACCGTGGGGAATGCCGATCTGTGGCCTGCCCTGGTCGACCCGGCCCAGCTGGAAAACGCCTTGCTCAACCTCTGCCTCAACGCTCGCGATGCGATGGTTCGAGGGGGCCAGCTCACCCTTGAAACCGCCAACACATACCTCAGTCAAGACTACGCCAGCCAGCATGTGGAGGTGATGCCGGGGCATTACGTCATGGTGTCGGTGTCGGATACGGGTATGGGCATTGAGCCCGAGCATCTAGAACGGGTGTTTGAGCCCTTCTTTACCACCAAAGAACAGGGCAAGGGCACTGGCCTGGGACTGAGCATGGTCTACGGCTTCATTAAGCAGTCGGGGGGCCACATCAAAATCTACTCCGAGCCGGGCCACGGCACCACCATCAGAATGTATCTACCCCGATTTTGGGGCGATATTCAGCCTCCCCTGCCTGCCCCAGAGGGAGCGGTAGCCGGCCACTCAGAGCTGATTTTGCTGGTGGAAGACAACGAGCTAGTGCGCAGCTACGCCCACGATCAGCTGGTTGACCTGGGCTACCGGGTGCTGGTGGCCACTAGCGGTCCGGCGGCTCTGGCCATGCTCTACCAGCAAGACAACATTGACCTGCTGTTTACCGACGTGGTGATGCCCGACGGTATGAGTGGGCGCGAACTAGCTGACTTGGCCCAACAGATCAGACCGGAGCTACGGGTGCTCTACACCTCGGGCTATAGCGAAAATGCGATTGTCCATCAAGGCCGGTTGGATGCGGGCATACAGCTGCTCAGCAAGCCCTACGGCCGCACCGAACTCTCGCGAAAGATTCGAGAGGCGCTGACTGCTCCCCGCCGCCCATGACCTGATTCCCAACCCTTCTTCCCTGGTTGAGCAGCGGCGGCTCTATCCGGACTGATTGCCGTCTCTACTGGGTGTGGGCATCGGCCAAAAGCATCTATCCTGCCTTGTGAGCCCCTATCTACAACGGAAGATATGGGCCAGGGTACTGAGTAAAGGCTTAGCATGGTACGTAAGTTTGCCCAGCAGTCCAAAGCGATCGCGATCACTTTGGACTGCTGGGCACGCCGGTTAGGCTATATTCACCCAGACATCAAGCGTAGCGATGGCAGTCTTTGCGATTGGTCAAGAACGGTCTTTCCTAGTCAAAGGCAGCTACGGGCAAAATCAGCTAGAGCAGCTGGAGGATCGGATGACGATAGCTAGCAGCAGCGGTCCTGGAAATCATTCAGCACAGGTTATTGTCCACTCAGAGCGGCTCGCCCTGGAGTCAAGGTGCTGAGTAAGCCCTGCCGGCGGGCCGATTTAGTCCAAAAAGTTTGCGATGTGCTGGGTGGGTGGGCAGGCTGAGAGGGGATTGGCTGGGGCCATGGCAGCACAAGGACGGTTTGAGGGGGGCAACTGGTAAAGCATGGGCGATCGCCGACTGTTGATTTTAGATGACGACCCCATGACCGGGGAAACCATTCAGCGGATCGCTGAATTTGCTGGACTGGAGGTGCGATTCACCCCCGACCCGGCTCGGTTCTTTACCCTGCTCCACGAGTGGCGGCCCACCCACATTGCCCTCGACCTGGTGATGCCCACCATGGATGGGGTGCAGGTCATGGCGCGGCTGGCCAAGCTGTCCTGCCGGGCCAAAATCATCATCACCAGCGGCGTTGGCAGTCGAGTGCTCGATGCTGCCGGGCGATCGGCAGTCGAGCACGGCCTCGACATTGCCGGGGTGCTGGCCAAGCCCTTTTCGCCTGCCCAGCTGCGGGAAATGCTGCTAGGCCAAGTCACCAGCCCGCTCCTGCTGCCTCCGGTTGTCGGCGTCCCCCTCCAGCCACCGGAGCTGACCCCAGCCGACCTGCACCAGGCCCTTGAGCGCCGTGAGTTTGTGCTGGCCTACCAGCCCAAGGTGCTCTGTACCACGGGCGAACTGGCTGGGGTTGAGGCTCTGGTGCGGTGGGCCCACCCCGCCTACGGTCTGCTGCTGCCGGGACAGTTTATTCCCCTGGCGGAGAGCTGCGATTTGATTGACCCCCTCACCGCTCAGGTGATTGAGCAGGCTCTGGCCTGGTTTGGGCCGCTCTGCACGGCGGGGGCAACACCGCTGTCTCCAGCGATATGCAATCAGCTGATGCTATCGGTGAATATTTCGGCCCGCACCCTGGGCAACGGGGCGCTGTTTGAGCGCGTGCAGGAGCGCTGCGGTGCCCAGGGCGTCGACCCTGCTCGCCTGATTTTTGAGCTCACCGAAACTAGCGCTATGGATGACCCGGTAGCCTCCCTCGATCTGCTCACCCGGCTGCGCATGATTGGCTTTCACCTGTCGATCGACGACTTTGGCACTGGGTTTTCGTCGATGTTACAGCTGGTGCGGCTGCCCTTCTCGGAGATTAAGGTTGACAAGTCGTTTGTGATGACGGCGATGACGTCCCCCGAGTCGCGCACAGTGGTGAAATTTATTGTTGACTTGGGCCACAGTCTGGGGCTACGCTGCACCGCTGAGGGGGTTGAAGACTCCGAAACCCTCGACTATTTGACCACCATTGGCTGTGACCTAGCCCAGGGCTACCACATCGCTCGCCCTCTAGCCGGCAACGATTTTTGGCCCTGGCTGGCTGCTCGCGATCGTTATGCCCTGAGGGAGAGCTAGGAAACCGCACCGGGGCTTTACAGTTCAGGCAGGGGGCATCCTCAGTGCTGGGTTTGCCCAGGCCGTTAACTACAGACTGTGAAGGTCGAGGGGAGCATCGATCGCCCCACCGATATGTGAGGGCATTATAAAGAAAGCATGCAAACCCATACATTTGCATACAATTCGCCACACAGGCCAGGATGAATAATTTAACCGACGACGCTGAACGGCTGGCGGCGGTGCATCGCTACCACATCCTTGATATGCAGTCGGATAAGGCCTTGGACCGGGTTACGGCGATCGCTGCCTGTCTGTTTCAGGTGCCCATTGCGTTGGTGACTATAGTCGATCGCGATCGCATCTGGTTTAAGTCGCGCTATGGGGTGACCCTGGATCAAATCGACCGAGAGTTGGGGTTGTGCGCCTCGGCAATTTTGCAGGGCGAGGTCTACGCCATTGCCGATGCCCGTCAAGACCCGCGCACGCAGTCCAATTCTCTGGTGCAGGGCGAGTTGGGCCTCAGGTTTTACGCCGCTGCTCCCCTCACCACTCCCGATGGCCATACCATTGGCACCCTGTGCATTATCGACCACCAGCCCCGCCAGCTCACCGCCGATGAAACTCAAACCCTGGTTGACCTGGCCGTCGTGGTGATGGAGCAGCTGGAGCTGCAGCTGTCGAGCCGCCAGCTGATAGCCACCACTGCCGCCCAGCGGGTAGCCATCGACAACCTCTATCATCGGGCTCCCTGCGGCTACCACTCGCTCGACAGCAACGGGGTATTTATCGAAATTAACGACACCGAGTTGGGGTGGCTGGGCTATGACCGCGAGGCGGTAGTGGGCCGACTGCGCTTCTGGGATGTGATCACTCCGGCCAGCCAGGCCATCTTTACCGCTAATTTTTCTCTATTTAAGCAGCGGGGCCGCATTAACGATTTGGAGTTTGAGCTGGTGGGGGCCAACGGCTCCACCCAGTGGATTTTGCTCAACGCGATCGCCGAGTACGACGAGCAGGGCAACTACGTCAGCAGCCGATCGACGGCGTACAACATTAGCGATCGCAAACGCACCGAGATTACCCTACGACAGCTAAATCAGTCGCTAGAGGCCAAGGTGGCCGAGCGCACCGCCGAGCTGGCCGAGCGCAACGCCGAGCTAGAGACCAGCAACCGTGCCCTCCACCTGAGCAACCGACAGTTTCGCAACGCCTTTGACTACGCCGGCATTGGCATGGCTCTGGTCAGCCTAGAAGGCCATTGGCTAGAGGTCAACCGCTCCGTGTGCGAAATTACGGGCTATAGCGAGGCCGAGCTGCTGGCCACCACGTTTCAGGCCATTACCCACCCCGACGACCTAGACACCGATCTAGACCTGGTAAGGCAGCTGCTCAACCAAGAGATTCGCCACTACCACTTAGAAAAGCGCTACCGCCACCGACGGGGTCACTGGATTTGGGCAATGCTCAGCGTGTCGATTGTGACCGACGAGCATCAGGTGCCGCTCTATTTTGTATCTCAGATCCAGGACATCAACGAGCGCAAGCAGTCAGAGCTGGCCCTGCGAAAAAGCCAAGCCATGTTGCTGGAGTCCCAGAGCGTGGGCCGCATTGGCAGTTGGGAGTATGACGTTGCTACCCAAAACGTCACCTGGTCCGCCGAGAAATTTCGTATTTTGGGGCGCGACCCGGCCCTGGGCGAACCCGGCTTCGACGAACTGCTGGGGCTCTACCACCCAGACGATGGCTACCACCTGCGACAGGCGGTCGAAAACGCCCTAGCAACCGGCGAACCCTACAGCCTGCGAATTCGGTGTAACCGCAGTGACGGCACCGTGGGCTATATCGATGACCGGGGCCAGGCCGAACGCAATGCCCAGGGCGAGGTCGTGCGCCTGTATGGCATTGCCCAAGACATTACCGATCGAGTGCAGGCCGAATGCGAGCTGCGCGAAATCAGCACGGCCCTGGCCCATGCCGTCGAGGGCATTTCTCGGCTAGACAACGCCGGGCGCTACATCAGCGTCAACCAGGCCTATGCGGCCATGGTGGGCTATACCCCAGAGGAACTGGTGGGCCAAACTTGGCAAATTACCGTTCACCCTGACGATTTAGATCGGCTCAACCAGTCCTATGCCGCCATGCTGGCCCAGGGCAATGTCAATATCGAAGCTCGGGGCTTGCGCAAAGATGGCTCAATTTTCCATAAGCAGTTGTTTATGGTGACAGCCTACGATGACCGGCAGCAGCGCCAGGGTCACTACTGCTTTATGAAAGACATTAGCGAACGAGCCCAGCTCGAAGCCGAGCGCAGTCAGGCCGACAGTGCTCTGCAACAGGAACTAGAGCGCCTGTCTGAGGTCGTCGAGACCCAACAAAAGGTGGCCCTGGTCAATCCCCATCTAGAACAGGTAATGGCAGTGATCGCCGCAGGCGCTCTATCTCTCACCCGCGCCGACGGGGCTGCCGTTGAGCTTCTAGAAGGTACTGAGCTGGTATGTCAGGCCGGCAGCGGCATTGCTCAAGCCCATTTGGGTTGGCGACTGCCCCTAGCCGACAGCCTGGGCGGACGGTGCCTCGCCGAAGGCCGCACGCTGTACTGCGCCGATGTGGAGTGTGAGGGGTGGGACAAGTCCCCGATTATTAAGGCTCTGGGGCTACGATCGCTGGTAGTGGTGCCTCTGACCTATCAGGCAGAACAGGTCGGCGTGATCAAAGTCTTCTCACAGCAGCCCAACGCCTTTACGGGGTCTGATCGGCAAACCCTACAGCTGATGGCGGGCTTTTTGGCAGCCAGCTTACACTCAGCCAGGGAGTTTGAGGCCAAAACTATCCTATTGCAAGAGCTTCAAGACAGTGAGGAACGTTATCGTTCGGTGGTAGCGGCCCTTTCTGAGGGGGTAGCCGTGGTGCAGGCAGACGGCACTCTGCTTACCTGCAATGCCAGCGCGGCCAAGATCCTGGGGCTACAGAGCTGGCAGATCGTGGGGCGATCGTTGGCCGGCATGACTTTAAACTTTATCCAAGACGATGGCTCTCCCTGCCCTGATGACGAGCACCCAGCGTGGATCACTCTGAGAACCGGGCAGTCTGTCAACAATTGGGTGCTGGGCTTGGTCAAACCCCACGGCACCACCTGGATTTCCTGCAATACTCGTCCCTTGCAGCACCCGAATGACCCCCAACCCTACGCGGTGGTGCTCTCGTTCACCGATATTACTGAACTCAGGCGATCGGAGGTGGCAGCCCTGCGGCGGCGAGCTGAGCAGGAGCGGCTGCTGAGTGAAATTGCCCAACGCATTCGCCAAACCCTTGACCTGAAGGCAATTCTTACCACCACTGTGACTGAGGTGCAGCAGTTCTTGGGCACCGACCGAGTGATGATCTATCGGTTCGAGGCCGATGGCAGCGGCACGGTGATTGCCGAAGCCGTGACGCCGGGGCTGCCGTCCCTGCTAGGCCAAACAATTCAAACCTGTGCCAGCGAAACTCACCTGGCAAGCTATCAACGCGGTGAGGTCAGAGCCTGTGCCGATATCCAAACGGAGGAGGCGATTCCCTGCCATGTAGATCACCTGATCGAGGCCAAGGCTAAGGTGGTTGTGCCGATTGTGCAGAACAATAACCTGTGGGGTATGCTGCTGGCTTACCACGGCCAAAGCCCCCACCTTTGGGAACCCTCTGAGCTAGACGTGCTGAAGCGGCTGGCCATTCAGCTGGCGATCGCGATTCAGCAGTCGCAGCTCTACCAGCACATTCAAAACGTCAACCGCCAGCTCGAACACCTAGCCACCCACGACGGCCTCACCCAGGTGGCCAACCGGCGCAGCTTTGATACCTATCTTCAGCAGGAGTGGGGCCGTCTGCTACGCGCCCAGGCTCCCCTGAGCCTGATTCTGTGCGACATTGACCACTTTAAGCAGTACAACGACACCTACGGTCACCCGGCCGGAGACGTGTGCCTGCAACGGGTGGCTCAGGCCCTAGAGCAGGTGGCCAAACGCCCCGCTGACCTGGTGGCCCGCTACGGCGGCGAGGAGTTTGCCCTGGTGCTGCCCGACACCGACCGGGCCGGAGCCGAGGCGATCGCCCGTGCTATTCAGCAGGCCCTAGTGGAGCTGGCGCTGTTTCACGGTGCCTCGCCCCTGGTCCAGCGCATCACCCTCAGCCTCGGCATTGCCTGCGTCATGCCCTGTGTTGAGCAGCAGCCTCAAACCTTAGTTGACCAGGCTGATGCAGCTCTCTACGCCGCCAAGCAGCAGGGGCGCGATTGCTACCGGGTATTTCGTCTGGGGCAAGGGCAGGCCAGTTTGGGCAACGGGGCAGGCTGAGCGAGAGGATCTACTCCAGCATCTCCAGGTTGCGCACGCCGCCCTGGTCAGCACTGGTGGCCAGCAGGGCGTAGGCTTTGAGGGCAGCGGTCACCCGCCGCTGGCGGGGCTGGGCGGGCTTCCAGGCGTTTTTGCCCTTAGCCTCCATAGCCACCCGGCGGCTGGCCAACTCTTCCGCCGACAGATCGACGTTGATGGTGCGGTTGGGAATGTCGATTAGGATGCGATCGCCCTCTTCCACCAGGGCAATATTGCCGCCCGCCCCCGCCTCTGGCGAGGCATGGCCAATGGAGAGCCCCGAGGTGCCGCCCGAAAAACGCCCGTCGGTGAGCAGCGCGCAGACTTTGCCCAGCCCCTTCGACTTCAGATAGCTGGTGGGATAGAGCATTTCCTGCATACCCGGCCCGCCGCGCGGCCCCTCGTAGCGAATGATCACCACGTCGCCCGCCTGCACTTCATCTTTGAGAATGCCGTTGACGGCGGCATCCTGGCTTTCGTAGATGCGGGCCTTGCCCTCAAACACGTGAATGCTCTCATCGACGCCAGCGGTTTTGACAATACAGCCGCGCTCGGCTAGGTTGCCATAGAGCACTGCCAGACCACCCTCGGCGCTGTAGGCATGGTCGACGCTGCGAATGCAGCCCTTTTCGCGGTCGAGATCGAGGGTGGGCCAGCGGGTCGACTGGCTAAAGGCCTGCTGGGTGGGAATGCCCGCTGGGCCTGCTTTGAAGAAGGTGTGGACGGCTTCGTCGTCGGTGCGGCACACATCCCAGCGATCGAGGGAGTCCTTCATCGTGGGGCTGTGGACGGTCGGCAGGTCGGTGTGCAACAGCCCAGCGCGATCCAGCTCGCCCAAAATAGCGGGAATGCCGCCCGCCCGGTGCACGTCTTCCACGTGGTAGTCAGGGATGTTGGGCGCAACTTTGCAGAACTGGGGCACCTGGCGCGAGAGGCGATCGATATCGGTGAGGGTGAAGTTGACCCCCGCCTCATGGGCAGCGGCCAGCAGGTGCAGAATGGTGTTGGTGGAGCCACCCATGGCGATGTCCAGCATCATCGCGTTCTCAAAGGCCTCAAAGCTGGCGATCGAGCGGGGCAGCACCGACTCGTCATCCTGCTCGTAGTAGCGGCGGGTGATGTCGACGATGGTGCGGGCGGCGGTGAGAAAGAGATCTTTGCGATCGAAGTGGGTGGCCAGGGTGGTGCCGTTGCCCGGCAGCGACAGGCCAATCGCCTCGGTAAGACAGTTCATCGAGTTAGCGGTGAACATGCCCGAGCAGGAGCCGCAGGTGGGGCAGGCGGAGCGCTCGTACTCGTCAGCTACTTCATCGCTGATGCTGCTGTCGGCAGCCACCACCATGGCATCGACTAAATCAAGCTTGTGCTCCGAAAGCTTGGTCTTGCCCGCTTCCATGGGGCCACCGGAGACAAACACGGCGGGAATGTTAAGCCGCAGGGCCGCCATCAGCATGCCGGGGGTGATTTTGTCGCAGTTGGAAATGCAGACTAGGGCGTCGGCGCAGTGGGCGTTGACCATGTATTCGACTGAGTCGGCAATGATCTCGCGGGAGGGCAGGCTGTAGAGCATGCCGTCGTGGCCCATGGCGATGCCGTCGTCTACGGCAATGGTGTTGAATTCTTTGGCGACGCCGCCAGCAGCCTCGATCTCGCGGCACACCAGCTGACCCAGATCTTTGAGGTGAACATGGCCCGGCACAAACTGGGTGAAGGAGTTGGCCACCGCAATAATGGGCTTCTCAAAGTCTTCAGTTTGCATGCCGGTGGCGCGCCAGAGGGCGCGAGCCCCGGCCATGTTGCGTCCATGGGTGGAGGTTTTAGAGCGATAGGTCGGCATGGCGCGTTCTAGTCTATAAGGATTGTCTATAGTCTGGCTCTAACACCTTTGAGACGTGAGCGAGACGATAAACGTAATAACCACAATAGCCGACTATACGGTTCAAGTTGCCTAGCGGATTGCCTATAATCTAGTTCTAGATTTCTTTAGTGGGCAGGATTTGTCAACCATAGCCAAAGAACGAAATCGGTAGGCACGGCTGTGCCTGTCCCTTTAAATAAGGCATGCCCACTAATCCAATAAGGATTAGTGGGCAACTAGAGCTTGATAACGTTTTCAAAGAGTGCTTTTTGGGGTGTCAGACACCTTGGTTTTTAGCACTCTCAGTTGCTAAAGCTAGTCGCTAAAAGCACCCTTGATGTTGTCTACGGCACGCTCAACAGCATTCATTGACTTCTCTGCTGCCTGCTCGGTGCGATCGGCGTCTTTTGATGCTTTTTGCTCGATGCGGTTGCGATCGCGCTTGGCTTTGCCCTCAACAGCGCTTCCTGTCTCATCAGCCTGATCGACTTTGGAGGCATTGCTTCGCGCAGCATCTTTAACTTTGTCTTCCGTGCCGCGGATGATATTTTTAGAAGCCCCTTTGATATCCTCAGCGGCACCCTTGACCTGGTTGCCAGCGTCTGCGGACGCGATCAGAGTTCCAGCAGGGGCAGCCATGGCTGAGATATTGGAGACCATTGGACTCTGCCAAACGAAGGCGATCGCAACTAGACAGACCAGGGTTGCAGTCAGTCTACGACCTAGGGCCGAAAGTTGGTTCATAAAACGATTAGACTTCATAGACATAGTCCTCATAGAATTTAACCATCTAGTTCTACCCTACTGGTCCCGTTTATTAAAACATCCTCTAGATAGACTTTCTTTTGACTCAATTTTGAGAAAATTTGCTAGCTATTAATGTACTAAATCCATGAAATAGTACTACGGATTTTGGATCCTCCGCTTTGCAGCCCTCCTTAAAGAGAGTTATAGAAACCCCAATTGTTACTTCACTTTTGTAGAGGGGACTAGCTATCAAAATTATCTGCACTGAGCAGAGCGGTTGCTTCTAGCAAAATTTTCATGGCAAAAAAACTTACCCCTCTACTGCTAAAACAGGCGATACATAGTGCGATCGCTCATTTTTTAGTAAAAGGGTAAGAGCGTCCTCGAGAGAGGGAGCGAGGCAGCATTTCCCTGCCGCGTGAGGTACAGTTCAATACCTAGATTTCAAAGGTTTTAGGACGAGCTGCGGACCTCACTAGCTTCAGAAATGCTGTAGAGGGGTTACCACCTATATTCCCTAGCGCTTCTGACTAGAGACGGGATTGGTATTGGCGTGGGTATTGGGGTTGGTGTCTGGGTTGGTGTTTGGGTTATAGGCATTTTGCCCAACCCCATCACCGGCAGACTTGCCGGGCAAGATGCTCTGAACCGCATCTTTAACGTTGTCTAGCACACCCTGGGCCTGGTCTTCAGGTGCCTTGGAAAGCACTTCCGGAGCTTCTACTCGGTGGCTACCTGGCTCACGGGATTGACGCACAGCCTCACCCTCATAGACTCTACCGTCGAGATTGTCGCCCGCTTGGGCAGCCTGGGTGTAGGTACCAATGGAGCCCACCCACAGGACTATAGCTAGCACGCTGACAATAGCTGTTTGGGTGGCTAAGCGGGTTAAAGAGCGACCCATTTGCGCAGTTCGAAAACTTGAGCCTAACCGCGCTAAAGAGCTAGAGAGCGGACGATAAAATTCGACCGGAAAAAAGCGAAAAAGTGTAAGCATGGCACTATCCAGTATTTTCAAAGTTGATAACTGTTTGCCCATCAACATAGTTTTGAGGGCAAATTTGAGAAATTCAGTGAGTCAATTAACCTGAGGTAAAATCGTCGCAGTTGCCGCTAAGAAGGCCTTAGCGCTTCGGGAATGTGCGGGTTGAATATGGTCTCAGCCTAGGAGAATAACTTGATATCTCCTTCGCTCTAAGGGCAGAAACTAGTCGCAAACTTGCCCCCCGTTTGGGGGAGATGCGGCAAGAGTTTGTAGCTAAAATCACCCTATCCAGCCCGGTGAACAACGTTCTTAGGAAGGAAGAGTTCGCTCGCTCAGCAAAATCTTGGTCGTCATTATCATCCACGTCCTCCCAATGACTGTGCCATTTCCTGTAAATCTAAGGCAGCGGCGCTGGGTGCTACTGGGATAGCCGTCGTTGGGGTTGGTGTAGCCGGGGGCATGGAAAATTTGATGGTGCGGTCTATCCTGGCGAGGATACCGTAGAGCATGTGGCGCACTCTCTCTGACCGAGGATTGGGTTTGTCGGCTGAGCGAGCAGAAGATTAGACGCTCCACGGCGTCTGGTTCGAGGTGTTGAGGCATGGGGGCTATTTCCTTTTATGGCTGCAGTGAGCAAGCCCTGCTCTAGGAAGGGAAAGGGTGGAGGAAAACAGAATGCGAAAACCCTAGCTACCCGCCGATAAAGTGCAAACTGGGGTAGCTAGGGTAGAAGTGCCCTCCTTGCGATCGCCCTCTAAACGTTTGAAGGAACGCCTAGTAGCAATCGCTCGCAAAGCATTCATCCCTACCGACTGAGCAGAGGAGGGTGTGACTTATTACACGCAATCAGTAGCGAAATACTGCTGCGATAGATACCTCATCTGGCATTTCCTGCGGTTCAACTGCATACACTGTTCCACCATGAAAGATAGTCTGAATTGCTGCTGCATTCAATAAATCTTCGTCACCCGGTTGAGCATCATTGTGTACTTCAAGTTCCATCCCCTCCGGATCGAAATGCCCCCATTTCTGCACACCAATAGGAACAAAAAGCTGGTCTACACGGCCATAGAATGCACCTTGAATCACTTCATCTAAGTCATCTGAGCCTTTACCAGCGGCAGCCGACTCATGATAGTAATCGAGCGCATTTTGCTTGCCTGCCTCAAACTGCGGCTCCACGATCGCCCAAGCTTCTGCATGAAGCTCTTGGGCCGTCTGTTCCTTTGTGTTGTGTTGAATGCCTTCCTCTACAATGAAGTTGTAGGTATTTGCCTCTTGGTAAATAGGCAGCAAATAACTAACCCCAGCCAGAACAAGTGGCGACCGACGATTGCGGAAAAAGTTGTGCAGCGCTTTATCCACTAATAGGAAATATTGCAGCAAATCTTCCTTGACGTTCTCGCGATCGGCTCCTTGTCCGTGATATGAGCCACCTCCTTGTAAGCCTGCACGACCAGCACCGCCTTCCTGCCGCCGCTGTTGATCCTTCGATGTTTCGTCATACTGCAAGGCTTCATCCATATCCTTCGGCAAGCCTTGGATTTCGATTTCACGAGTGATGCCGTAGCGATTGGCTTCTAAAAGACGCACATCGCGCTGACCAAGTGTGAGAACATAGAAGCGGTCATCTCCGCTTAATAGTGGAATTAGCGGCTTGAGATGGAAGCGATCGCTCACAACCACCAATTCAATCATTTCAATCGGCACACAATAAAAACGAAGGAATCCTTCTGCAACAAACAAAGCTAAACCTGCGCTCTGCTGCTGCCAAAACTCATCTTTATCCAAATCGAGGGCGGGTGCAAAGAATTGAGTCGGGTCAATCGGTTGCGATTCATATTGTTCCAGCTGCGCTTCCGCTTGCCGAATTAAGTTTTTAAATCGGACAGAGTTTTGCTGTGTGTCTGAACCCACCTGTACGGTCGGCATATACATCGATACACACAATCCTTGTGGCTGTTCGACAAGTTCTTTTAGTTCTTCTAGCGAAAGAAAGCTCATAGGATTAGGGTTGGGGCTAAAGGGGTAAAACTGAGGCGCTTATTAGATAATGCTAAAAATTTCTACAAGCGGAAGCCCCTATCGAATGGCAGAGAAAGGAGGCACGTTAGACTGAAGTCAATCTAGTGCCCGATCGCTCAAACTCACTCTAGTTACTTGCACAACAGCAAGTGCGATTTCAGCTCAACAATCTGCTTGGAGCGGACCTCTGAAGACCTCTAGATTGAGTTCGAGGTTGCCTGCTGATCAAGCGCACTGCCAGCTAGCTGTCTTTCACCTAATTCTTAATTGAGAATCTAGAATTTAATTGAAGTTTTTTGGCTATTTTGCCTAAATTAAGCAAAGTCCATGATTGTTGGTGTAAACAAATAATTATCCTTTTGCCTGCCCAAGTTCTTGTATAGATGACGATCGCGATCGTCATCTATACGATGCGCCTGATCTGTAATACTGCATCCTGTTCAACAGACGTAGATACCCGGGCTTATTTAGCCACGTTTGGTATATTCAATCGCGCAAAACGTCGCTCCCTGCGGATCGCGAATCAGCGTAAACTTGCCCGTGCCCTCAATTGCTATGGGCGGCAGCAGCACTTGGCCACCTAGGGCTTTGGCTTGTTCTGCGATCGTATCCACATCCTCCACCGTGATATAGACCCCCCAGGTGGGCAGCATATTGGGCTGGCTTGGCGGTGGTGGGGCTATGCCGCCAATTTCCTTTCCCCCGACTTCTATGACAGTGTAGGGAGTGCTGCCCACGGCACCTTCCTTGAGCGTCCAGCCTAACAAGGGGCCATAAAACTCTTTGGCGGCGGCGACATCGGGGGTAATCAGCTCGCACCAGCTAAATGCACCAGATTGCTGAAAGGGATCCATAGCTCACTCCGTAGGGGGCTAAAGCCGAGTACCTCGGCTTTAGATAGCATAGAGGCAGGTCATTTTCAGGGTACCTCCTCTTCAGCCTTACCCCTGTCCTTGGGTGCTGGCAACAACGTAGCGATCGCGCCCCTGCTGCTTGGCGGCATAGAGCGCCCGATCGGCTCTAGCAATCAGATCTGCGGGTGACCTAACGGCGGTGGGCACTAGACTGGCAATACCTAAGCTAATTGAGACAATTGGGCCAACTGATGATGATTCATGGGGGATGGCCAAGACTTTAACGGCATCGTGAATCTGCTCGGCGATCGCAATTGCGCCAGACAAATTCGTGTTAGGCAAAACAACTGCAAACTCTTCGCCCCCGTAGCGGGCCACCACATCAGCCGCCCGCTCAACCGTTAATTTAACCGTTTGGGCAATGCTAATTAGGCAGTCATCGCCGATTTGGTGACCGTAGTGATCGTTATAGCGTTTGAACGCATCAATATCAAACATAATCAATGAGAGCGGCTGCTGGCCGCGTAGGGCGCATCGCCATTCCTGCTCTAGGTAGTCATCAAATTTTCGTCGATTTGCGATTTGAGTGAGGCTGTCTACAGTGGCTAATTTTTTTAGCTTCGTGTTAGTGGCTAGGAGAGATTGCTCAAGCCGATGGCGCTCTGTGCTATCGAAAACAAATAAATAATAGCCAATTACTTCCTGGTCACTGTTAAAGGCTGGCGTCAAACAGCTGGTGAGATAGGCCTGGTCGCCATTGCGATGGATTATGCTGAACTCAAATCTTTGAGGCTCTCCTGTTAAAACGCGCTCAACATAGGCTTTGGTAGAAGCGTAAGCGTCTTCACCAATTACATCCCATACATATTTATTTAGAATGCTTTCTCGGGAACGGTTGAAGCGCACCTCATAAAAGCGATTGACAAACTGGTAGCGCCGCTCGGCATCTACAAAGGCAATGCCCGCATTGGTAGAATCGAGAATTTGATAGAGCTGTTCATTACTTTTGCGCAGGGTCGCTTCTACCTGGGCACGTTCTTGTTGTTCTAGTTTTAGTTGGGCCTTAGTTTGCTCAAGTTCTAGAGCAAGCTGTTTGACCCGCTGTTCCAACGTTGAAATGTAATCAGCATCCATTCAAGAAGTGTAGCTTTCGACGCGTAGTGAGCTTCTGAAGCCTAGCACCCCCCTGAGCGGCTTTGACTCACGCTGTGTGAGGCGACGCGCGGCCCCTATACCTGTAACCCACTATCCTCAGCTGTTATGAGCATGGCCTGCATCTGGAGGATTTGCTGCTGCAAGCCATGCTGACCGAAATCAAGGTACCGTCAATCAGCTATTCTTCTTCGGTGTATTCTTCCTCAGATTCTTCTTCGGTGTACTCTTCTTCGGACTCCTCGTCTTCCTCAAAATACTCCTCTTCCTCGGCTTCCTCTTCTGCGGATTCTTCCTCCCCGGTTTCGTCTTCCTCGGTCGCCTCTTCGTCGCTGCTGCCGTAGCCAAAGCCGTAGGATTCATCGACGGCGTATTCTTGGCAGAGGGTGTCTAGCTCGGCAACAAATTCGATGCCGTCTTCAACACTGAGGTCAAAGTTGAGGATGTTGAGCAAATAGGGGCTGCCTTCGTCTTCGTTATAGTCGTAGTCGAAGTAGTAGTCGTCTTCGCTTTCGACATAGGTGAGGCAGAGGGCAGCAAGCGCGTCGGTAAAGCCTTCGGGGTCTTCGGTATGAATATAAAAGTCGTAGAGCAAGAGCGAGCAATCGTCGGCAAAGAATGACTCGTCCTCTTCCCAAACTTCGGCGCTAAAGTCGAGCTCGCTCAGAGATTTGATAATCCAGGAGTCGTGGCCATTGTAGTCGTCGTGGATGACGTAGTCGTAGGGAATGTAGCAGTAGCCGCGATCGCCCCACTCTGGCCCCCAGGAGTTGCGCACAATAAAGAAGCGGTCTTTGTCGGAGTAGCCGACGCAGAGCATGGCGTGCCAGCCGTGGGTTTCGCGCACGTTGTCGGAGCGCTTGGGCTGGGGAACGCGGCCTTTGTTGCGGGTGGCCTCGTCAAATGACTCAAAGGTGTTGAGGGCAAAGGCGATCGGGTAGCCCTCGGCCAGTGTATGCCGCCAGAGGTCTAGGTCGGTGTCGATAGTCTCGGCTTCAATGATTTTGAAGTTGGAGGCGTGGTCATAGGCTCCGGTGTCGGGCTCGGTGAAGATCAGCTCCTCGTCGTTGGGCCAGAGGTCTTCGGAGCAGGCCCCATGCTGCATCAGGGTTTCGATCGCGCAGTACATCTGGGTGCCAGCATCTTCGTTGTGGCTGCCGGTCTGCGATCGCGCGTTGTAGTAGACAAACAAACGGCTGACGTCGCCAGCATCGCCCAAATCACGCTTAGCCAGATATTCGTAAGCTCCCACAAAGGCGTTGGCCACGCAGCTATTGCCGACCTGCGCTTCGACCTCAGTCATGTGGTGGCGCAAATCGACCCGACCCGGCAACTCCTCTTTCCCAAACCGCCCAATTTGGTGATGCTTAACGTTGTCCGGCTTTTCTCCCGGCTGATAACCGCCAATGCGAAACTTACGGGTCTGCGTAAACATGTTTAACCTTGAGGAATGGTTTCTTAAGCATTCCCTTTGCACCCCCAGCGAGCGCAGCATGGAACCCCAACGTTGCACTACCTTTAAAGAACGGTAAGGCAGTTTGAAGCTGAGTCTGCTAGGGCTTTTGTCGCCTGCTGCCCCCCGCACCCACTCACCCTATAAGACGCCACCCAACCGACAAAAAGCAGGTTACCCAGGGATACCGTCTCTCTCAAAAACTTGGCTTTAGCAGAACTCTAACTTTTTACTCTCTCGGGTAGACCTTCCAAGGCATTCGCTGGTCGCTAATCTCTACCTCAGCGCGCCGGTTGCCTCAATCGCAAGACGCTACCTTAAGTCTTATAGACCGTATTAATAGGCTACGCCCATTGACCATGCAAGCATTTGACAAGCTGCCCCGTTGGCTGGTGTGGGAAATTGCCCTGCCTTTGACCATATTGAACATCTGGCTGCTTTACAGGGTCTTCCAAACCTTTCAAGCGCCGTTTACCATGCTGATTGCCGCTACGCTGCTGTCGTTTTTGCTGAGCTATCCGATTGAGCAGCTCGAAAAGCGCGGCATTAAACCCGGTGTCAGTATTGCGCTAATTTTGCTTTTGGCGGGTGGACTAGTGGGGGTTTTGGGCTTTACCCTGGTGCCGGCCCTGCTATTGCAGCTCAGAGATTTGGGAACTCGCCTGCCCAACTGGCTAGAGTCGGGTAGCGAGCAGTTTCAGGCGCTAGACGCTTGGCTAGTGGTTCAGCACATTCCTTTAAACATTACAGCGCTAACAACGCAGCTGGCGCAAATGCTGCCCGATGAGGTGGCTCAGCTGCCTGACCAGTTGCTTGAGGTGATTGTTGGTGTCGCTGACAGCCTGCTGGAAGTATTGATTACAGCTGTGCTGACGCTCTACCTGCTGCTGCATGGGGATGGGTTTTGGAGCGGTCTGCTGCGCTGGCTACCGGGCAACCTTGGCGGTCAGATTCGGCTGGCGTTTCAGGAAAAGTTTAAGAACTATTTTGTGGGGCAGGCCACGATCGCAATGCTGATGGTCACCAGTCTAACGACCGTCTTCTTTTTGCTGAAGATTCCCTACTGGCTGGTGTTTGGCATTGGCATTGGCCTGCTAGCGCTGATTCCGTTTGGCGATGTTGTGGGCATCTTTACGGCTGCCATTATCGTGAGTTTTAACAGCATTTTGCTAGGAGGAGAGCTGGTGGTGGTGGCCCTGCTGGTCGATCAGATAATCGATAATGCCGTTGCTCCCAAAATTCTCGGCGATTTAATTGGGCTAAACCCCGTGTGGATTTTGGTGCTGCTGTTGCTTGGCTCTCAGATCGCGGGGGTGTTGGGATTGTTGCTAGCCGTGCCGCTGGCGGGCTCCCTAAAGCGGATTTTTGAGGAGGTGTATTACCCCTCTGGAGCGGACCCAATTGGTTGACCTATGGGCTTGGAAGACCGGCGATCGCTAGCCATCTCCAACCCTCATAACCCTGCCCGTTGCCCCTCAATGGAACGAAATCTGGCCCGTTCTAGCCAGGCAAACAGCGCGTCGAGCTGGGTGGTGGTGATAAAGCCATACTGCCAGAGAATCATTGGCAGCTGGGTGGCAGAGTCGGTGTGGTGGAATGCGGTAGCCACTTCTTCGTTGGATACCCCAAATTCGGTTTGCACGAAGCTAACCAACCGGCTGAGCAGTGGTGAGGTCATAGCAAAGTTTCCTGATGTGAGGAACGTTGGTTTTGCGCGTCAGTAGCCGCAGGGGGCTGATTGGGACAGGTCAATTTGAAGGCAAAGCTTAAACAGCGGTTGTGGCAATACTGTGTCGCTGGCGTTTCAACCCCGTTGCATAGGTCTAATCGCTCGCTTTGTCACAGTCATGTCAATGTAATGACATACCTGGCACCTAGCCTAGAATCTATAGTTAGATATCAATGGTATCGATAGTATGGTTTGACCTGTTCGGACAGCGATGCCAGCTATTCCTTCTAGCGGTTGGTCAGACCGGTTGGTGCAACGCCTTAACGACCCGAGGCTGACGACCTGGGCTAGAGTAACTCAACTATCTGCCGGTGAATTTTGCTCTAGTGGACTCCAAGCCCCCTGCCCCCATCGTCTATGTCTGGCTCAATCACAGGCGCGATCGCGTCGTTATTACTAACTACCCCCAGGGCATTCTTGAGGTCACTTATGCTCACCGGATTATTTGCCGCTAGCATTGGTGCAGCGACAATGGCGTAATTTAGCCTTGTCTATGTCAACAATGACCCTGCCTCAGCGAGAATTAGCTTTCAGCCCCTGTAAGTGAGTCAGACATGATCGATTCCAGCTCTACCCCTCCCCGCCCTTCGGCCCCCAGAGGCAAAGGAATTTTGCGTGAAACCGTCGAAACCTTGGGCCTTAGCGTGCTGCTGGCCCTGGGTATTCGCACCTTTGTGGCAGAGGCTCGCTACATTCCCTCGGGCTCAATGCTGCCCACTCTAGAGATCAACGATCGCCTAATCATTGATAAGGTGAGCTACGACTTTGGCGACCCCCAGCGAGGCGACATTGTGGTATTTCGCCCGCCCGACGCCCTGGGTCAGAACGAGGCCTTCATCAAGCGGCTGATTGGTCTACCGGGAGATGTAATTGAGGTCAAAAACGGCCAGCTCTACGTCAACGACGAACCCCAGTCAGAACCCTACATCGCTGCTAAGCCTGACTACCAGTACGGGCCTGTGACGGTGCCAGACGACTCTTACCTGGTTTTAGGCGACAACCGCAACAAGAGCTTTGATTCCCATTTTTGGGGCTTTTTGCCAGCCGACCATGTGATTGGCCGCGCCGTCTTTCGGTTTTGGCCCCCCGATCGCCTCGGCGATCTTGACTAAAGCGCTATAGCTGCTGGAGCCAATGCTCGGTGGGGTGTAGGGTTCAGAGTCTGGGGTATAGGGTTTAAGGTCGGCCGCGAACCTGATACCTTGAACCCTTATACCCCACTTACCGGTCATCTTGGGTCTGTCAAACGACTAGGCTTTCCAATCGGCTGACGGCGCGATCGACGATATCTAAACTGGCCTGCCAAAATGCGGGCTGGCGAATGTCTTGCTGGAGGTGGCGCAGCACCACATCCTCTGCCGTCATGCTGCCGGTGTCGCGCAAGAGCTTGGTGTATAGGTCATTGAACTGAGCGCCGTAGTGGTCTTTTTGGGCATAAATGCCCAGGCTAAACAGATAGCCAAACAGGTAGGGATAGTTGTAAAAGCCTAGCTCTGCGATCGAGAAGTGCAGCTTGCTGGCCCAAAACATGTCGTCGTAGCTGGCCAGGCTGTCTTCATACCAGTGCTGCCAACTGTCGCGCATCATGGTCTTGAGGTTGTCGGCAATCACAAACCCCTGCTTGCGGGACTCAACCAGTTTTTGCTCAAAGGTGAACCGAGCTGGAATATTGAGCAAGAACGTGGCCGCGGCAGACCCTTCTTCCCAAGCAATTTTGAGTTTTTGCTCGGGGGTACTAGCCTGCTCAAACAGGGCGTCGCGCACTAGGGTTTCGCCAAATATGCTGGCGGTCTCGGCCAGGGTCATGGGGTAAAAGGTTTTGTAGCGGGGCAGATCCTGCATGACCCAGTTGTGCCAGGCATGGCCCAGCTCGTGGGCTAGGGTCAGCACGTTGTTCATGCTGCCCTCAAAGGTCATAAAAATGCGCGGTTCTTTGGGATCGGCGAAGCTGGTGCAGTAAGCCCCGGTGGCCCGGTTGGGGGTCGGTTGGGCATCAATCCAGCCCTTTTCGGCCATCATCATCGCAAAGTCGCCCATGTCGGGGCTGAACTGGCGAAAGGCGTTGGCAACCAGCTCGATCGCCGCCTCAAAGGAAACCCCCTCGCTCTGGCCTGCTGCCGGGGGCGGAGCAAACAAATCCCAGGGGGCCATGGGCTGAATTTCGAGCACTTTGCCCATCGCCGTCAGGGCGCGCTGGCCGAGGTCACGCCGCTGATAGGTGGCCTCCATCATGGCGTCGAGGGTAGTGCGATCAATGCGGTTTTGGTGGCAGCTTTTGTCGAGGTAGTGCAGGCTGCGGTGGTGCGATCGCTGTTTGGTTTCCTCTAGCCGCCAGCCGTTGATGGCGTTGAGAACGGATGCCACCGTCTCGGCCCGGCTCTCCCATGCGGCATTGACCCCATGCCAGGCCTCAGAGCGCAGGGTGCGATCGGGGGAGCTGAGCAGGTTAAAGGCCTTAGCCAATCCCACAGAGCTGCCATCTACGGTGCATTGCAGGGTGCCCGATAGCTCGGTGTAGAGGTTGCCCCAGCCCTGCAGGCCGTTGACGGCTAAGCCGGTGATTAGCTTTTCTTCGGCTAGACTGAGCAGCTGGTCGTTGAGCTGACGCTGGTGCAGCAGGGAGAAACTCAGCTCTTCTAGAACCGGATCGGCAGTCAAGGCTTTGATGAAGGCGTTGTCGACCCGCAGCAGAAAAATATCTAGGGCTTTGGTGGCCTGGCTGATTTCGGCCCCGAGCTGTTGCAGGGTGGGTTTCCACTCGCTGGCGCTGGCATCGCGGGAGTCAACGCTGAGAATAGACGAGATAAAGGTGCGCAGGTTGCCCAAGCGTTTGGCGGTGTCGGTGCGCTGCTGGTGGGCGGCTCTAACGTGAGCTAGCAAGCCCTCAAACTGCTCCTGAGTAAGGGGCTTGGCAGGTTCGATATGCTCAATGAACGGGGCGCAGAGAGTTGATAGGGTGTCGATTTCCGCTTTGATGCGCTCAACCGTTGCGGCGATTTGAGGATCATCACTGCCCGCGAAGAAGTGGCTGTTATCCCAGATTTGATGGAGGATGGGCATGGGGGGGCAATGGAGCAAAGGGCATTGCCTTTAGCTTACCTAACCTCTCAGGATATGCTAAGCCCCTAGAGACGTGATCGCTTCTCTAAGGAGCAACGCGGTTTATTACGACAGCAGCTTGAGCCTCAGGGCCGCTATCTGCCATGGCTAGTTCCAGATAGCACTGGAGCGACTCCGAGGCCAAACCGTGCAGCAGCAGATTGCGGGCCGCCCCAAAGAAGCTGTTGGGAGCCAGGGGATGGCGGTTCTTCACAGTGTGGTTCCAGGCGTAGTCGCCAGTTACCCGGCTAAAGTAGAGGGCAAAGCTTTCGTCAAACTGAAGGGAAAGCACCGCCCGCTCAAACTCGTCGCTGGTGACCCAGAGGGAATAGCAGATCTTGAATAGCTCCAGGGAGGACTCCATATCGAGCACTTGGAGCCAGCCCCGTTGGGTGATGTCAATCTCGACCGATACCGGGCGAATGCCGCCATAGCTGAGCCCTCGCTGACGCACATTCTCTAGCCAGTTAGGGTGCTGCGCTTGGGCGCGGTGATAGTCGAGCACAAAGTTGTAGAGGTTGATGTCGTGCTCTAAAAAGGCGTTGGCGGCCAGATCCTCCACCCGGCGGGGGTAGAGAGTAGCGTGGGGCAGGGTTGGGTCGGGGCCGTTGTCGATTAAAAAGTTGACGATATTAGAGCCAATGGCAAAGTGGCGCACAATCAGGTAGCAGGCTTCGGGGGTGGTGAAGGTGTTGAGAAACTTCACTGCCAGCTGGTGCATCAGCCAGTAGTTGCGAAACTGAAAAGGCATGAGCCGCTTGAGCGTCATAATCAAGGCCATGGTCAGGTTGGCAAAGAGCTTGATCGGCAGCAGCAGGTAGCAGCGCGACCAGCTTTGCAGGTCTTTGACCATGTAGGCCTTGGCGGTGGGGTCGAGGGGAATGGCCCAGTCGGCATAGATGGCATCCCAATGGCTGGGGTCTTGCCGGTTGTGGGGCACGGGGGTATGGGTCATAGGTCAATCTCTTCCAGTTGCAGGCGGTACAGGCGGGCGGTGACTTGAGCTGTTTTGATAATGCGGGCGGCGATCGCCGCCGTCATCCAGTCGGCGTTGAGAAAGGTATCGAGCTTTTTTACATGGGCCTCGTCGTTCTCGCCGTGGTAACTGAGGAAGGAGATCTGGGTCTTATCTAACCCCAGGCTTTGTTGAATGAGCGCGGCCCACTGGCCCGCCATGCGGTTGCCCAGCCCTTCCACAATGAAGATGCTGCCCAGTAGATCAATCGGGTTTTCGCGGGAGGCGCGCTGAAAAATAAAGGCAGATAGGGCCTCTGAACCGATGTTTTGCTCAGCCTCCAGAATCTCTTCGAGCTGTCCCCCGACTGAGACATAGTCGCGCTCCAGCATTTGAAAGTCGCGGTGCTCGTCGCGGGCGTGGCCGAGCAGGTGCGATCGCAGCTCAAAATCGGTCATATTCGACGCGGCTCGGGCAATCCACCGGGCGCCATCGACCACCTGGGGGCGCAAGGCCCGCAGCAGTGCTCGGTAGTCGGCGAGGGTAAACTCCCCCCGGTGCAGTCGCCTGACAATGGGGACACACCGCAGCTCTCGCTCAAAAGTCAGCCACACCAGCATCAGCTGGCGCAGCAGCGCTTCAGAGACCGTAGACTCAGAGGTTTCGGCCTCCAGGGCAGCGGTTGCCGAGGTGGGAAGGTCGAGGGGGGCGATCGCCGCAGCGGTCAGCAGCGGCTCGGCTTCAGAACCCTGGCTGGGCCCAGTCGCCTCCACCACCGTCAGCAGCATGTAGGCGGTGGTGAACCGGCCACTTTCGGGCACAAAGCAAAAGATCTGCTGCTCTGGCTGCAGCTTGCCCGAGTTAAACAACTCCTCCAGCATCAGGTAAATCGAGGCGCAGCCGGTGTTGCCCCGGGTGTAGAGGTTGGTAAACCACCGCTCCTCAGGAATCATGCAGCCCGCTTGTTCGAGCAGATTGATGATTTGACTGCGAAAGAAATGCGACGAGTAGTGGCACAGCAGCCAGTCGACCTGGTCGGGGTGCACCCGACCGGCTTCGATCAGCCTGATCCAGCCCTCTACACCCAGCTGCACCACCTGGTCGAGCAGACGAATATTTTGTCGCAGGTTGAGCGCTCCCGCCGTTGCTGCCGCCCCCTGATCGGGAAAGTCCATCCAGCTGGTCAGCTCCCTAGGGCTATCGACCCCGGCGTACATGCACAGCGGATGGGAATTGGCGTGGGAGACCGATTCAATCCACTCAATCTTGAGGCTGAGGCCGCTGGTGCTGGGGCGATCGCTGACCAAGCAGGCCCCAGCGCCATCCGACAGCATCCACCGCAGAAACTCGGTGTCGAAGAGCAGGGCAGCCCCCGCCTGATAGGCAGTTTCGGCCTCAAATCGGGTGTGTTTAAACAACCGCGACGCCAGCTCTGAGGCCACTGCGATCGCCCGCTGCTTTTGACCTAGCTGCACTTGGGCGGCCGCGTATTGGAGCGCCGCCACGCCAGCGCAGCACACCCCCTGGTGAGAGGTTGCCTCCACTGGGGCCAGCTCCGGCAGCTCCCCATGCACCATGCTGGCAAAGCCCGGCACTAGCAAGTCGGGCCAGGTGGTGGCGCAGGCCAATAGGTTAATGGTCTTGGGATCTAACTCGGCCTGTGCCAAGGTGTCTCGCACCGCTGCCGCCGCCATTTGGCTATTGCTAAGGGTGGTCTGCTGCTGGCGATCGAGGGCGTAGTAGCGCTGCTGAATGCCGTTGCTTTTGAGAATGCGGGCCTTGACTCGGGAGGGGCGATCGCCCACCTGACCCAAGTAGGCTTCCATCTCATCGTTGGCGATCGGGTCTCCCGGCAGACATTTGCCGATGTGGGTGATGTAAGCCGCCCGGGGTTGAGCCCGGTCGAAAGAGGTGAAAGACGGCATGGGGTTAGACCTCTAAGCGTAAGACTGTCAGTTGCCGCCCTGTGCGGGCCGCTGGTGCTGCGCCATAGCAAGTGAATCGATCTCGGCACTGACAGCACGCCGCCAGTGGCCAAAGCAGAACAATCCAGCAGAAATCGTTGATGAGATGCATCGTCTCAAGATGCCCTGATTGACTTAGCCCTGAACCTTTTGTCAGGTGAGCCACTTGCCCAGTAAAGCACCACCGCCCAGCGCCTTGAACCAATCTGATCCGCTTTAGAGTTTGACCCTGTAGCCAAGAAGGCCAACGGTTTGTTGCCTAACTTAGAAATACTGTCTAGGGGCTGTCATCCTTAATCGATGGCCCAGGCGTTAGCAGTTACAGCCCCTAGCCTGGTTTTTATTTGGTGGGGTTAGCGCTGATACAGGATTTTAGTTGAAATTGCTCACACGCCCTAGGCGGTAAGAAAACTGGTGCTCAGCCACCGTAATAGGGTACTCCAGAATTGCACTGACAGTTGGAAGGCCACCTGCCATTGCAAACCCTTTGCAACGCTCGACCTTGGGGAGTAGGCAAAACGCGAAAAAGTCAGCCAAGCACCGGCAATTTTATCTGCCAAAACCTTATGTATGTCTTTAGACAAAAGCCAACTATTTCTTTAGATGGTCTCGTCAACTAAATCGTTTGGTTATTGTTAGTTGTAAGGAAAAGGCACCGATTGCCTACAACATTTGGAGAGAAGGGAATGAACATTCTAGCTTGGATCGTATTAGGTTTGATTGCTGGTGCAATTGCTAAAGCTATTTATCCCGGACACCAGAGCGGTGGACTCTTGGGCACGCTGATTCTGGGCGTAATTGGTGCATTTGTTGGGGGTAGCCTCTACTCTTTGCTGACCACAGGCTCATTAGCACTGACAGCAACAGGTCTCAGCATCGGTGGTATAGTAATTGCCGTTTTGGGCGCAATTGTTGCCCTGTTCATCTACTACGCAGTTGCCAAGCGTGCTGTTTAATCGCCAGCTATTAGCCACAAATCTAAATAGATAAGCACCAATGAACTGGATTGTAGCGGGTGGTGGCGATCGCCGCCCGCTGGGGGTCAAAACTCGGCATACTTGCCCAGGATGACTCTCTTTCCACTAATTGGGCTTATCTATTTTTGTGTGTATAGGTGTAATAGCTGGGGGCAGCGGTTCAGCAAGTTGTCCCAAATCATTTTTTGAGGTAGGTTAGCAGCAGTTTCCCCTGCGTTGTGTCGATAGGTTCCGTGTGAGCGATAACGTAAACCAGTCTCAGGTCTTAAAACAGGCGCTACAGGCCTTTGTACTAGATGCTGAAGGCGAGCTGGCAACAGCCTTAGAACAATACAGCGCTGCTCAACTAAAGCTTTGGTCAGCCACCAACTTGCAAGGCATTAATCGCTCAAACCTGGCGATCGATATGTTTTTAACCGAAGGCCAGGTAGCTGGCCAATCGGTATTGGATATTTTTGTTGAAAATCAGCCTAGCTTATCCCAGGGTGACCAGGTTTTGGTTGAGGGCTGGAAGAGAACTTTTAATGGCCTGTTTAAGGTACTGCAGGCTACCCCAGGGCGTTACGAAGTCATGAACTGGCTGACGGAAAAGCGCTACTGGGTCGAGCCGAATGAGGCACAGTCGGCCGAAGAACTGGCGCGCCTTGGCCCTGGGGAGATTGTCGTCACTCGTCTATCGCCAGACGTAGGCGATGTCTGGACGTTTTCAGGCCCTCTAATGCTGCTGGGCAAGCTGGGCAAGCCCAAGCTAGCCGTTGCGATCGGCAACTTCAAAAATTGGTTTCCTAACCATTTATATGGCGATGCTCTTGAGCTTTTAGAAGAAGCTTGGAAATCTGTGGAGCGTTATCACCACGATTTTGTGGATTTTTTTGGGAGCGATCGCATTACTCTGTCGGGGTATGAGCTAAATAAAAAGCTCAAAGAGTATCAAGAGATCTCTACCCAGCGCCGTTTAGAGGCGCTCGGCATTGACAGTTCTAAGTCCCTCAAGGAACTGGTTGCCGAGTCTGGGGTTTCTGAGGAAGAGGTGGCTGAGTCGATGGCCTCGTTTGGCAAAGACGGACACGAGGTGGGACGTCTTCTAAAGGATGACAAGGCGATTAAGATGGCAACGCCGCCCATCAACCTCCCCGATGAGCTGCGTCGAGCAGAAGCGGTGACGGTATTTGTTCACCCCCGCTGGGGACAGACGTTCTTAAAAGACTATGTGCGCCTGACCCAGTTGTTTGAAGCGACCGATGACGCATCTGCGACCAAGGCAGACCAGCTGATTCAAAAATACCTCAAGGAAGATGCGGTCAACGCCTACGTTTGGCGCTGCTTTGCTGAAGACAACGCCACGCCGTTGATGGCATCTTTGGGAAGACATTTTAATCGCTCAGACCTGACCGTAGACGATCTAGACGATGTTTTAGTACAGGCCGGAAAGCCCTTAGAGCCAAAGCTTCCAGAGATTGCCAGCGTGCCTATGCATCTGCAAGACTTGTTCCAAGAGGCGATGAAAGAGGTGGATCAAGGTTCCTCAAAGAAAAAGTCGAAGGGCAAACAAAAGCAAAAAACCGGCTTTGCCGTTTAGAGGCCGGTTGACACAGGGCATCTGCGGTAGCTTTAGCTGTCTGCGCTCCCCCTGGGGGAAATTAGGGCTGACCCATAGTCACCGGAGAAATCCTGCACTATGGGTCAACTTCGTCTGGCGGGAATGGAGGCGATCGCCCTATTCCCTGCCAAATCGCTGATCTTGTGCTCCAATTTGTTTTAAACCAACTTGGGGAAACGTTATGCCTAACGTCTGGCCACAGCTACCTCTCGACGATTGGCAGGACACCTACGCCACGCTGCACCTGTGGACTCAAATTGTGGGCAAGATTCGGCTGGTGCAAACGCCCTGGATTAACCACTCCTGGCATGTGCCGCTGTATTTGACCGCGCGAGGTCTGACGACCAGCACCATTCCGAGCACTGACCAGATTTTTCAGATTGACTTCGACTTTTTTGACCACCAGCTGCGCATTGCCACCAGCGAAGGCAGTGTGCGAACGGTCGAGCTACGGCCTCGGTCAGTAGCAGATTTTTACCAAGCGGTAATGGCGGCTTTGGCAGACCTAAATATTGCCGTTCGCATCAACACCACGCCCAACGAGATTGCAGACGCAATTCCCTTTGAGCAGGATGAAACCCATGAGGCTTACGATGCCGACGCGGCTCAGCGGTTTTGGCGGGTGCTGTTGCAGTGCGATCGCGTCTTTCGGGAGTTTCGCTCTCACTTTGCGGGCAAGGTGAGCCCGGTGCATTTTTTTTGGGGCAGCTTTGATCTGGCGGTGACGCGGTTTTCGGGGCGACCGGCACCGGAGCATGGTGGGGGTGTGCCCAACTTGCCCGACGATGTTGCCAAAGAGGCTTACTGCCAAGAGGTGAGCAGCGCTGGGTTTTGGCCTGGAATGGGCCTGGGCTACCCAGCCTTCTACTCCTATGCCTACCCGGTGCCAGAGGGGTTTAAGGATGCGCCGGTTCAGCCGGAGGCGGCCTTTTTTCATGAAGGACTGGGGGAGTTTGTCTTGCCCTATGATGCGGTGCGCGAGGCCGCTGACCCTGACCAAGCGCTGCTAAAGTTTCTTCACAGCACCTATGAGGCTGCCGCTAATCTAGCTAATTGGGACACCGCAGCGCTGCAACAGACCTGGTTCAAATAATGCTTTGTAGAGGGTAAGGGGTGCGGAGTCAGGGTTTGAAAGATTATAAGGCTGGCCCCATGAGCTGGTTAACATCGCTGATCAGTTTAGGGAGATTGGTCTGGATGATATCCCACACGACAGCATCTGAGACAGCTCCGTAGCTGTGGGTTAATAGATTACGGAAGTCCACGATTTTACGGGCATCAGAGATTTGGGCTTCTAGCTCGGGCGATCGCTTAATAGCCAGATTTAAGGCTTCACCAATCGTGATGAACTGACGCTCTACAGCAGAGCTAATCAGCATGTTAGTTCGATAGCTGTCAAAAGTTTGGTCAGTGACAAAGTCTTGAATAAGCTGGCAGGCCTGTTGAATGTCGTATAAGTATGTTTGAATATCAGCGTCCATAGATAGTCAAACGACTGGGGGCAATGGCTTGCAAAAAGTAGGGGTTTTTAATGGCTTTGACATCAACCAAATCTATGGTTCGCCCTAGGATATTGCTTAATCCCTGCCTTAGCCCAAAGAAGCGATCGGCAGCTCCCTCAGAAGTATCAACCAGAAAATCCACGATAAAATCAAAGTCGCTAGTGGCAGGGTCGAAGGTCAATTGTGTAGCTGAACCAAAGAGATCGAGCTGAGCGACCTGGTTGAGTTGGCAGAGTTCGGCAATCTCAGACTGCTTACTCCTAACGGCCTCAATGGCTGGGGCGAGAGCTAAGGCAGGTGGCACTTCTACATTAAGTTGATCCATAGCCGATTTGCTCCTTTAATGAGCTGCGCTAATTGTAACCATCCCCTTACCTGCTTATAAAGAACGAGGCTGCTTCCTCGCTTCCTGCCTAACCGCTTTGGCATAGCAAAAACTCGGAGGGCGGGTACTGACCATCATTCAACCTAGCAACCAACCGGTTCCACTCTACCTTCATGCTAGGCTATCGTCTTTTTTTACAGAAGGCAGAACGCTGAAAACCACCTCTCAGTGACTACTGGGAGGTGGTTGCAACCTGACATGGCTGAATTCTGTGCTTAAGCAGAAGCGGCTGATTCAGGCTCACGATCTATGACTTCGCGGGCATTGAGCGATAGCCCAATGCGAGAAATGCCCGAAAACAGAATACTGGCACCAACCAAAGTGCCTAGCAGCCAGGGAGCGTCGAAGGGAAACTGAAACCAGATCATGGCACCCAAAATTAGGGTGACAATGCCGTTGCCCAAAGCCCAAGTCCAGTTTTGCTGCGGCCGCAGTCGAAAGGCTAGAATAAGCTCAAACACGCCCTCGGTGAGCAAAAAGCTACCGAGCAACAGGGTCAACGTGAGTATCCCATTGCGTGGATTAACAAACAGCATAATACCTGTAGCAATGTAGAGAATGCCGAGCAGCGCTTTCCAGAAGGTACCGCCTTGATCTCGGGTCTGATAGGCATAGACCAGTTTAGTGGCCCCGGCGGAAGCCAGAATTATGGCTACCCAGGTCTCAACAAAAATGGTCGAAATAATAGGCAATGCGATCGCAACCACACCCAAAATGGCTAGAACAACGCCGGTCCACAAGGAGCGATCGCGAACCTGTTTAATATCTACTGAAGTGTCACTGACCATGAAATATTCCTTCTAATTTAGCGATAAGCTTCTTCAACTTAAGGAATCTTTAGGCGATCGAGTAGAACCATAGGGTAGAACGTGTCTGGAAACGCGACGATTTTGGGTGGAGATGCAACGCTGAAGTACAGCATCTTTCCCGGCCGATTTTGAAGGATTGCTCAGCCTTCTGCTAGGCCACACAATGCATACGACACAAGCGATCGCGGCGGCGGCAATAGACAATCGGCATCACCATTAGATACCTTTACCCATCCACTGGCATAGCCTCGGCTATTGCCCTAGCAAGAGGATGCGGGTTCAATCCTCCGTTAAGTTGCATGTGTGATGGCTCAGAGTTCGAACTTTATTGCTAAAGCGTGCTTTTTTGGGCCACCTGTACAAGCTACAAAAAAAGGATTTTTTATGACCTCTTACACAACTGCTAACGACCCTAACCAGGCTCTGAATGTCTTTAAAAACTTAGATACAGATGCGCAACTGGCACTGCTGTGGTTTGTCTATGAGGAGATGGGCGAGCGAATTACGCCTGCCGCTCCTGGTTCAGCATCCCCTGAGATTGCAGAGGGTCTTTATAACCAGGTCAAAGAGGTAGAGCAGCAAGAGCAGCTCGAAATTATGCGTGCGATCGCACGCTGTGATGCTTCTAGCCTGATCAGCCGAGAGTATGGCTCTTTGAGCGCCAATACAAAACTCGCTTTTTGGTACTATCTGGCCCAAGGTATGGATAGTGGTGAGATTATCCCAATGCCTGAGGACTATGAGCTGACTGACCAGGGGCAAGACTTGCTGGCTGCTCTGGAAACCATGGGCTTTGAAGATCAAATTACCTTTCTGCGCGAGGCTGCCCTTGGCATGGGCGCAGAACCCGCAAGTGGTTCTGACATCTAGGTTCAGCGCAGGTGTTCCTCCCAGCGAATCGAGTAGCGCTGGGAGGAAATGCTCTGGCTCTGTGGACCAGCTGCACTTCAAAATGCGGAGCTACTGAGGCAAGCCCACAAGACAACCTGATGCTTCAAAAGCAGTAACAGTCTCAGAATAATATTGCCCTAGTTCTTCTGACGGATTGGGCAGCGGTAGGGGATAGGCATACTCATAAAGACTGGGCTGATTTTCAGAGACCGATGCGTTGCCCAGGAAGTTGTCATCCAAAAAGAAGACTTGGTTTTGGTCGGTGTATAGTTTGCCGTCTCTCACCTGGCCCGTATAAAACTTGCTTTCATCTAGATATACATCGAGAACGCAGACCCCTCCTCTAGCGGTAGCTGGGTAGATGTAAAGGGATTCTTCAATGGCAGTCCATTCACCTAAGAATGGGGCGATCGCAGGATCAAAGTCAGCCCAAGCTTCTGCATAAGCCGATCTTTCTTGCCACTCTTCAAAGGTGCGGCGATCGCTGTAGAAACCGCTGGCTTGAAGGTCTGGAATTTTGCGTCTGAGTTCTTGAGCTAGCTGCTGGAGTTCTGTCGCGGTTGGGTATCGCTCAGACTGGGCGATCGCAGGCTGAGCCAAGCTCGCCAGCACTAAAACCCAAACGCTACCAAGTTGGAGTTGTCTCATCAGACGGCTTGCCCTTGTTGATCACTGTTCTAGAAGACCGTCTCGTGGGATGGCCCTACACTGTGCTAATCATCAATCCTGGGTAGAATTCCGGGCTGTCGATTATTTCTTTATCCAAGACGCGATTGATGCGATCGGGGTTATGTGTCTTTTTGAGCCTGCGCCAGCCAGACTCCTCTCTCCGACTGGTGGCCGCCGACCTCTGCTGTAACCGGTATAGACTCTGGGTATCTGCCGTGGGCAATGCCAATATCGTGGGGTTGGCTGACTTTAGCGCTCCAGCCATAGTGCTTTAGCATCTGCTGGGGCTCGTCGCAGCCAAACTGCCAGTGGCGCACCACACGCCCTCTATCGTCTTTCTTAGCTTGTTGAGCAGCCCGAATAGAACCGTTGGTTACCCCATCCATACCCAAAACGCTACCGGGGCAGCTCAGTGTGGCAATGGTCCTCAGTAGAGCGTGAACCGAAGGCTCTGGCAAATACATCACCACGCCTTCCAGGAGCCAGATAGTTGGTTGTTGCCTCAAACCTGCCTCTAGGAGGCGAGCTATCCAGCTAGTTTGAACATCTTCTAGGTCGCCAGCAATCAGGTGATGGCGACAGTTGGGCTCATGGTTCCGCAGAATATTGGCTTTATACTCTAAGACCGCCGGCACATCGACTTCATAGAAGCTGGTGGCTGATGGCCAAGGTAATCGGTAGGCTCGGGTGTCTAGCCCTGACCCCAGGATGACGACTTGAGGCTCGGGTAGCTGGGATAGGGTGGTCAGCAGCATGTCATCGAAGAAGCGGGTACGAATGGCAATGTAGCGAGTGCGCTTGACGATCACTTCTTCTAAGGAACGCCCTTGCTGTGCAGAGACCTGCTGCCATTTAGCTAACAGATGCTCAACTTCGTCACCCGCCAGGGCGGCTGCGTAGGAGTCATTGAACAGTGGCAGTGGCAGCGGCAGGGATTGCTCAATAGCCCGTTTAGCCGCCACAATTTTGGCGGTGTAGGAGATGGGGTCAGCAGAGGTTGGTGGCACAGCAGAATATTGGAAGTTACGTTTTAGAGGCTGTTTGGCAAAAAATCTCTTGCGGCTTTAGGCATTGGCTCATCTCCGCTGCCCCCTCAAAAAGGGGGACTTGGGCTTAAAGCCCTCCTTAAAAAGGCTCTCTTACTGTTTTGTCTGATTTTAACCAGTTGTTCTCTAAAGCTGTTTTGCCAATACGGGGCACCTCTATTCGGCTGGGCTAGTCTAAAGTTGTGATCTGCATCATCTCAGAGGGGGATTTTGCTCACGTTCTAGAGCCAGAACTATCACCGAGCGACCAATACCGCTATCACTTCCTGAATTGAGAATTCAGGAGATTATAAATTCATTGAGACAAACCAGACGTCACCCAGGAGCCCCCCAAAGCTATGCAACTTACCTATCGCGGCATTACCTACGCCCGATAGGCAATCCAACGACTTTCCTCCTAAATAACAACGACCTACTTACTCCGCTGGTGACAGTGGGGTTTTTTGTAGCTAGCAAATCTGGCCATTAACCCCAATGAATGAGAGGAGGAGGTTACGAACTACAATTCTTTACTCAGCTTTTCACGGCTCCTCCCTTGGCAAATACTTGACTAGGGTTTTCGTTCATCATCTGCTCCAGCAACTCTGGAGTCAGTAAGGGAAGATCTACCGTGCTCATGGTTTAGCCAATCATCCCTTTTAATCAACCCAGGAAATATCATCTAACGTGGGCTCGGTTGGCTCTTTAGCTGACGGGCCTGTAACTGTCTTTGGCTGGCTGGGTTGCACCTGAGTAGCCTGTGGTTTTGGCCGAGCCTGACCGGCTTGGCCGACGCGATCGCCCCCATTCGCCTGCTTCCGCTTAATGAAGGCAGAGGACGCAGACTCCTCCGGTGCCAGCGATCGCAGAAACCAATCGAGTGTTTCTTGAGACAGCCATCCGTGTAAAACTGCCAGTGCCCCAATTCTCAGCCCTGCCTGCGCCTGCTCCCGCAGCAGGGCATCTACTTGTTGAGAGTCCAGCAACCCCGCCTGCTGAAAGTAATAACCGATGGGGTTATCCCGACCAACCGTGGCGAGCTGCGGCCAATGTTCAGCAAAAAACTCAATGGCGTCGCGCTTGACCCACCCGCGCAGCTCAAGAATGTCGCCTATTCTCAGATCAGGCTGCCATCGCTGATCCTGAAGCACCACATCAAGCTGCGCTTGGGAGAGCAATCCTGCCCGCTGCAACATTTCTCCGAGGGGTCTGGTTTTAGGTTGAGCTGACATGGCTAAACGGGTCTACAAAAAAAACTTCTATACCAGACAACCCTGAAACCGTTGACTTCTCGTACTCTTTTTGAAGGTGGAGATTTTCAAAGTTGTATACTGCTCTGGGCTGAGATGGCTTTGGGCGAACTTATTCTGAAAAACAAAGTTGTATACCGGTGGAAGCAGGCAGCTGCCAGAGCAAAAGCAATAAACCGGACGAGCTTTCTCAACTATAAGTTAGCCTCCTGGGAGGCGGCAAGATAAGCTGCGGTGCAACCTCTGCTTGGCAGGAATAGTGGGACTGTTAGGAAGAACTGCTTTGTGGTTAAGGAGAACTTGTTAAGCGTTAACGAGAACTTCTGAGCTGCTTTGGAGAACTATACCTGTGCTTAAGCAGAACTGCTTAGCGGCTAAGGAATAGACTTTAGCCATCAATAGAAACTGATGAAGGCTGAGATAGGAGCTTTTAATTCTCTAGCTTTTAGTAAAAGCATTTGAAGGACAGTAACTTTTATCCCATCTCCCACCTCTTCCGATGCCACCTCAACCCCTCCAAACTCGGCCTAAATTCCCTCTTTTTCGGCAGCCCGATCGCCTCTCCTCCAAATGCCACCATCTCTCTGCTCTCCACCGCAGGCTCTTCCGTAAACCGCTCCGGCGGAATCAAAATTCGGTAGTCGTCATCCACCCCAAACCAACCGTGGTCAAACGCCCAGTGATGGTTCTTGCAGAGCGCCAGCCCGTTCACAAAGCGATCATCCCTAAACTCAGCAAACGGCTTAATGTGGGCACCATCCACAATGTCTTGCCCATCAGCGCTGATAATCCTTAACCCACAAAACGCGCAGCGCTGGTCGTAGAGCGACACCACAATCTTGCGAAATGCCCCATTCCTGACAACGATATTCTCCTCATTCTTCAAATCCTCAACGTTGTAAGTCGCTCCGCCCTCTCGCAGAAGCTGGGTTTTCACCGACTCAAACTCATCGATGAGTGACAGCTGTTCGATCTCATTCGATCGCCCCGAAAACCAGCTATCAATCAGCACCCGCAGCAAAATTACCCGTTGTCCTGGATCTTGCAAGATGGCAAATAGCTCCGGGTCTAACCACGCATACTGCACAATGTGCCGCACTGCCGTCACCCCTTTGCGGCCCAACCCCGTCGGTGTTACCGTTTCGCTGTCAGGGTAAAACGTTAGGTGCCAAAACGCATCCCCCGTCAAATGCACAAACGGCAGCGAAACATCTGAACGATGGTCGGTTCTGACCAAACTGCGCCAATATTTCAAAAATGTCGAAATCAACTCCGGCGACAGCGACACCTGATTCAGCCGAATTTTGCCCTGCTCAATTAATTCAATCACCGAAATCAAGAGCACAGGCTTATGAGGCGCAGCGCCCCGCTCTCGATGCTTATTGACGTTCAGCTTCGCGAATTTCTTGGCGTAGTATTGCAGGTCTTTCGGCATCGTTGAGCCAGAAGGGGCATCTAGCGCTAAGCTTCCTTCAGCCTGTCTACATACAGGGCATAGGCCTCTCTAAAGTAGCCCAGCGGTCTTGAAATTCGTCGATTAGTGAAAATTCCTTAATCTCAACTAATCGGCCAGAAATCAGCGGCCCACCAAAATGTATCAAGCTCTTCGGGCGGCAAAGGCAGAGCGATCTCCCCCATGCAACTTAATGCTCCCTTCCACCTCATCAGCTGACTTTAATCTCAGCCAGCCACTACCAGAGGCTTCATCACACTCATCATTACCCTCCCAGGTGAACTCAAATCGTTCAGTGTCACCATCTCGGACAAAGTCTCCATCCAAACCTCCGGCGACCAAGCCAAATTGAAAATCTCCAGCCCCACCTTGATTTATCGTGATGTAGGCCTGCACCTCCATATTGAAATAATCTTCATCCCATTGCTCCATTTCATAGATGTGCCAGGTTCCGACAACTGATGCGGTTTTCTTCTTCGGCATGATCAGCTAGCTCTTAACGCTTCGGCCTCATATCTCGAATATAGTCTCCTGCACTGCTACTCAAGTGAGTATGGGGCTTCGTCAACGTTGAGCCCATCTAGCCTTTCTGTGCGGCACGGCTCAACAGCTCCAGCAGCCAACGGTGGTGGTCGGCGGCGACTGGTGTCCTAGGCGACTCCGTAGCCGGTGTACGGGCGCTTATAGCTAGGATGCAACCCCAGAACAATATCCTCCTTAGCAATGCCCATATCAACGAGTTCTTGGCCAACATCAATATCCGTTGTGTTTTGCTGAAGCCAGATTTTACCATTCTCAATATCGAAATGAAGCACCGTATGGTAAACCCGACTTAGCCCCTTCCAGCCCACGCGCATCAACTGATAGTGATCACGGGTTGTGTCAAACACAAGTAGATTATCGACTTCTTCCCCTTGAGTTTTATACTGACTATGCTGCTCTAGCAGAGCTTGAATGCAGGTTCGATAGTGCTCTAACTTATCCATCTGACAATCTCCTCTGAGACTGGTTATAGACGATAAGCTTAAGCTGGTGTAGAACGGCATCCTCAATTTAGTTAAGATTCCAGGATTCTTAACTAAACCTTGTGGACTAAAAATACGGTTGGACAATTCCAAGGCGTGAAACGCTTGTTGTACCGTCCTACCCCAGCCCAAGGGAAATAATTAGATAGAACAATTTCCATGATGATCGAAAAAATCCAAGCAGTTTTTTTGGAAAAACGGTTAGACAATTCTTGAAAACCTTGTGTATCAAGGATCTCAAGGTCCAACTCTTTTCCATGCCATGGTGGTTGAAGCGTTGCTACTCTAGCTTTGGAGATAAAGAACCAGGTTGGCGAGGCAACTGTTTAATGACCATGCAACTTCTGGGGCGATATCTAACGCTAGACGAGTTCTGTACCTGCACTTGGACTTACCGCAAATACGCCAACCACATCGATCCGTACCCCAGTAATCTTGACGAAACGATTCCCGCCTTGGAAGCCCTATGCCGATATGTTGTTGATCCGGTGATTGATGAGTTTGGGCGCGATCGCTTTCAACTCATACCAAATCCGGATAGCATACCCCTGAAATGATTAGGCATCTCATGCGGGCCACCAATGATAGTTGGTCAGGGCTTTAATTTCGGATTGCATCGACAGCAAGGTGCGACAGCGGGCCTCAAGGACA
>JAHHHQ010000035.1 GCA_019359285.1 Nodosilinea sp. WJT8-NPBG4 | reverse complement strand
GAAATGCTGGGGTTGGTTAAAAAGCCGAATTCGAAAACTCCTTCCCCATGACGACGGCTTGCGCGTTGCCATGGAGTCAATCCTCAAACAAGCAGTGTCCTAACCTAAGTGGCTTTAGCTATATCTCAGCAGCGTGAGCAATTTCCCCAAGGCGCTGCAAGATCGGGCTCCAGCAGATTTTCAGTGGCTGCGGGTGTTTGAGGTGTTCTTGCCCTTTACGGCCCGTCTAACCGTGCACTTCCCAGGTGAGGGGCGGCTGTGCATTCTCAATGCGGCTAGCCCCATCTCAGCCCGTAAGACTCGAGTGTTTGTGCCAATCTGCCGCAATTTCGACAAAGATCTGCCTTTAGAGCCGGTCTACGAGTTTAACTATCAGGTGTTTGCCGAAGACAGGGAAGTGGTCGAAGCTCAGTATCCCGAAGATTTACCCCTGGATGTATCGGCAGAATCGCACATCGGCGCAGACAAGACTTCGATCGCCTATCGCAAAGGGCTGAGATCGCTCGGCCTAGGAGCAACCTATACCGCCTGAGAAAAGCGGCCTAGGCACCGTAACCTTCAGGAATTTGCACAAACAACTCAGCCCTCTGTTGCTGAGGGCTGAGCTGAGTTTAAACGACCCGCAGGGGCAATAAGCCGGTCAAGCTAGTCTAAATATCTAGGAAGCCAGGGCGATCTCAACCATCTCCTGGAGCTTGCCGTTTTGGTACAGCTCAATAAGAATGTCGGAACCACCGACAAACTCACCGTTGACGTACACCTGGGGAATGGTGGGCCAGTTGGAATATTCCTTGATGCCCTGACGAATGTCTGGGTCAGCCAGCACATCGACCGTCTCGAAAGGGGCACCCAGCACGTTGAGAATTTGCACAACGTTGTTGGAGAAGCCACACTGGGGCATGAGCTTGTTGCCCTTCATAAACACCACGATGGTGTTGTTTTGAACCAGCTGATCGAGCCTTTCTTTAGTTGCCGAATCCATAGCGTCAATACCCTTGCAGAACGGAGTAAACAATTAAGGCAAATCGATGGCCCAGGCTCAGGCGCTTTGAGCGGCCCAATCTTCTGGGGTATATGTCTTTAAGGCTAACGCATGGATAGCCTCGGAGGACATGGCCTCGCGCACCGCCCCATAAACCAGCTGATGCTGCTGCACTAGGCTGCGTCCCGCAAACTGTGACGAAACCACCACCACCTGGTAATGGTCACCACCGCCGGTCAAATCTTGCACCTGCACATCGGCGTCGGGAAGGCCAGTCTTGATCATGGCGCTAACCTGATCGGGAGTAATCATGAACAGTTTCCTTGTGGGATGGGTAGCTGGGGTACTCAAATCCCCTAAAACCATATTGCCAGGGGCAACCCTCGATCGCTAACCCAGGGGTATTGAATCTAGCTATGGGCAATCGAGAAAACCGCCGCTGCGATCGCCTACTGGGCTGGCTCAGTTGGTTCGGCTGGCTCGGTCGGCTCAGCTGACTCAGCTGGCTCGGCTGACTCAGCTGGCTCAACGGGGGTAGTAGCTGCCCGGCCGTTGTAGGGTTGATCGACAAAGCCCAGTTCAAACAGCTGCTGATAGGCCCGCTGGCCCAGATCGCGAGTGGGCTGCTGGCTGCGCAGAATCTCCATCAGCAAGGGTACCGCCTCGTTGGCCTCATTTTGTGAGCGGTAGACCAGCGCTAACTGATAGGTAGCCTGATCGCGCAGCTGAGCAGTTTCAAGCGCTTTTTCTCGGTTGCTGCGGTTGATCTGGGTATCAACGCCGACAAACATTTGCGCTAGCTCTTGGTAGTAAGTCGAGATCTGGTTGAAACTATCTCTTGCCGCCTTGAGTTTTTCTTCGGCTAAGGGGTAGTTTTGGTCAGAGATCGCGGCACTGGCCTCGGTCATCAGCTGCTGCCCCGAAGCAATGCTAAGGGCGCTGCTGGCCTGGTTCAGAGGCCGCGCTGGGTCAGAGCCACCAGCCTCCTGGGCCAGGGCCACCCCAGATCCCCCTGCAACCAGGGCAATAGATAGGGCAGCGGCGGCACAACCGCCCCAAGACTGACGCAGAAAACGAGTGAAAACGACCATAGAGTAAAACGCAGTGAGGGACAACGAGCAGGGCGAGACAACTAAACAGAAAAACACTGAGGTATCTTATCATCTCGGTATGGCGTAGTACCGACTTTTGGCTCAGCCAGACACCTACCTAGGGCTAGAAATTAGCGCCACAGCCAGGTCACAGACTGCTCTAGAGACCAAAAGTTCCCGTCGGAGCCCATTAAATCAATGACCGAATCTTCCTCTGATGCTCGTTTGCCCCACAGCGGCCCCCGCAGCGATTTTCGAGGAGAGATCTTGCAGCGCGGCGGCGAAGAGCTGCTGCTGGAAAAAGTGCCTACCCGTTTCACCACTCGCCTCACAGCAGCCACGGCATTAGACCCGCTGCAACAGCGCCTAAACCCTTTGGCTGTGCGGGCGGTGGCTGGAGGACAACTGGTGGAGTGGCAGGTGGCTGAAGATAGCCTGGAAGCAGCTCTGACCACTGCCCGCCAAGACCCAACGGTACGCTTTGCTAGCCATGTGTATCGATTGGTCGATAGTCCTCGAACCTGGGTTTATCTGACCGACCAGCTCACGGTGCAGTTTGCTCCCGACACGACCACTGACACCATTGACGCCATTTTGAGGAGCTTGGGCATCACCATCGAAAACCCGCTGGAGGGCATGCCCAATACTTTTGTGGTGCGGGTTACTCCAGCGGCGACCGAAAACCCAATCAAAATTGCCAACCGACTGATGGCTCTGGAGATAGTGCTGGCGGCGGAGCCTAACTTGTCTATAGAAACCGGTAGTCTCTACCGCCCCACAGACGATCGCTACCCCCAGCAGTGGCACCTGTTTCACAACGGTGGCGCGAGTTTGGCGGCAGGATCGCACATTTCAGCGGAGGCGGCTTGGGATATTACCCGGGGGTCCAGGTCGGTGGTGATTGCTGTCAGTGATGACGGGTTTGACCTCAACCATCCCGATCTCCAGGGGGTGGGCAAGCTGGTAGCACCGCTAGATCTGCAAGATAAAGACGCCCTGCCCCTGCCCGCCAAGCAGAACGAAAACCACGGCACCGCCGTCGCCGGGCTGGCCATTGGCGAGGAAAATACCACTGGCATCGTTGGGGTGGCCCCTGGCTGCGCCTTTTTGCCCATTCGCACCACTGGCTTTATCGACGATGGGGCGATCGAGCAGCTGTTTAATGAGGCGGCGCGCCGGGGGGCCGCCGTGATCGTCTGTAGCTGGTCACCGGCGTCGAACTACTTTCCCCTCACCCTGCGACAGACCCACGCGCTAACTCGAGTCGCCACTACCGGGCGCAACGGCAAGGGCTGCGTCATTGTATTTTCGGCGGGCAATGCCAACCGCCCCGTCAGCGGCACCATCAACGAAACCCAGTGGCCTAAAAACGCTCTCAGCGGCCCCACGCGGTGGCTGAGCGGGTTTGCCATTCACCCTGATGTGATTGCGGTGTCAGCCTCGACCAGCCTGGGCACCAAGGCCGCCTACAGCAATTGGGGTGAACACATTGCCGTGGCGGCCCCCAGCAACAACGCGCCGCCCAGTATGGCCCTACCCCAGGTGGGCAATGTGCAGACCGGTCCGCCCCTCGGCAACCAGCCGGGGCGGGGCATGGTGACGAGCGATCGCACCCAGGCTGCCGGCTATTCCGGTGAAGACTACACCAATACCTTTGGCGGCACCTCTAGCTCCTGCCCGGTGGTGGCGGGAGTAGCGGGGCTGATGCTCTCGGTTAACCCCAATCTGACGGCCCGGCAAGTGCGCGAAATTTTGCAGGCTACCGCCGATAAGATTGTCGATCGCACCCCCGACCCCCAGCTTGGCCTTCAACACGGCACCTACAACGCCAATGGGCATTCCCAGTGGTTTGGCTACGGCAAGGTAAACGCGGCGGCGGCGGTGCGCGAGGCCCAGCGGCGGGCTTTGTCGGGGCGACAGGTGGGCCGAGTCGTGCAGCAGCAAAACCAGACCTCCCAGGGCATACCCGACAATCAGCCCAGTGGAGTGGAGAGCAGCGTGGCCGTGGCCGTCACCGGAACCGTAACTGACGTGCAGGTCGAGGTCCGCATGGACCACCCGTTTTTGGGAGACATTAGTCTGTCCCTGATCGCCCCCAACGGCACTGCGGTTCTGATTCAAGGCCGCACTCTGGGGCGCCAAACAGAACTGCGCACCACCTACACGCTGCAAACAACGCCGGTGCTAATGCGGCTCCTGGGCCAGCCAGCTCAGGGGGCCTGGCGGCTGCGAGCGGTGGATAATGCCCCTGGTGCCACGGGCAAGCTCTTAGGCTGGGGGCTGACACTGGGAGTGAATGGGTAAGGGAGGTGAATGTCAGCCCCTTAGAAGTTGCCGCTACGATTAAAATCTGAACCGGCTTTGCAGAGCAATTGATGCCATTAATGCTTAGCCAACGCATAATTCTGCAAGAACTGGCGTAGCCGCTGCTCAAACTCTTCACCAGCCCAGTCAGGCAGGTCGTTGTGATCGGCATTGGGCACCAGCCAGAGAGATTTTGGCCCACCCGTGGCCTGGTAGAGCATCTCGCTCATCACAGCTGGAACTGACGCATCCGCTAAACCATGGAGATAGAGGGTGGGAACTTTAAGGCGCTTGACCTTGGCGATCGACTCAAACCGCTGGGTGAGCAGCAGACGCACCGGGAACCAGCGATTGTACTGCGAGAGGGTCGCCATATCGGCCATGGAGGTGAACGATGCTTCAACCACCAGTCCTGCCAGCTGAGGCACATGGCTAGCTAGCTCAATGCCGATCGCCCCGCCGAGGGAATGACCATAGATCACTAATTGTTGAGGCATGACGCCTTGCTCAACCTGCAAAAACCGCCAGGCCGCCAGAGCGTCTTCGTAAAGCTGCTGCTCAGTGGGGAAGGGGCCAGAACTTTGGCCATAGCCACGGTAGTCAATGGTCAGTACAGAGACACCTAGCGATCGCAGCTGCAACGCTTTGCCCAAATTGCTGGAGACGTTGCCGGCATTGCCGTGGAGATACAAAATGGTCAGATCGTTACCCGAGTTCGCTGGCAGCCACCAGCCGTGCAGCTGCCCGGCCCCATCAGTCGGTATCCAAACATCTTCGTAAACTATGCCAAACGCATCCGGAGTCACGCCCATAGCCGGACAGGGCAAATACATCAGCCGCCGCTGGGCAAACCACAGCCAGCCGCACAGCGAAACATAGATGACTCCTGCAATGCCCAGAACGCCGAAGAGAAATTTGACAATGGGCATGGAAATGAAGGAAAGAAGTAGGTGAGTAAGCGGATAGGCGTTGAGAACCAGTGACGGTTAATAGAACTTTGGCCCTTGCTTGCTGCCTATTATCGGGTATTTGCCCCGCTTCCCCATACTCCGCTGTGACGATTTTTCAGCGGTTGGCCAGATTAGACCAGGCTTTCTCAGAACACGGTTGTCAAAGGCTCCAGACCAGGGGAGCCACGCGGGTCGCGCCCAACTTCACACAGTAGGCTACGGCACTCGCTGGTGCCACTCCGTAGCCTGCTCGTAGGCATAGCCCACCTCAAACAGCAGATCTTCACGCAGGGCATTGCCGATCAGCTGGAGACCAATAGGCAGCCCCTGGTCATCAAAGCCACAGGGCAGGCTGAGCCCCGGCAGCCCCGCCAGGTTCACCGGAATCGTCATCAGGTCAGACAGATACATGCTGAGAGGGTCGTCTACCTTTTCACCCGCTTTGAAAGCGGTGGTGGGGGCGGTAGGGCACACCAGCACGTCGACCTGGCCAAAGGCGGCTTCAAAGTCTTGCTTGATTAGGGTGCGCACCTTTTGGGCCTTGAGATAGTAGGCGTCGTAGTAGCCCGCCGACAGGGCGTAGGTGCCAATCATGATGCGCCGCTTTACCTCGGGGCCAAAGCCCTCAGCGCGGGTTTTGGTGTACATCGACATCAGGCTGTCGTTGTTGTTGCGAACGCCATACTTAACCCCGTCGTAGCGAGCTAGGTTCGAGGACGCTTCCGACGGAGCGATGATGTAGTAGGTGGGCAGACCGTAGGGAAAGCGAGGGCAGGAGATCTCTTGAATCTCAGCCCCAAGCTCCTTGAGCTGCTGAATGGCTTTCTCAGTAGCCGTTCTAACGGCAGGGTCAATGCCCTTAGCGGCAAAGGTTTCGGTAATGATGCCGACCTTGCGACCCTTGAGGTCAGTTTTGAGATACTGGGTGTAGTCTGGCACCTTCACATCCAGGCTGGTGGAGTCTTTGGGGTCGTGGCCCGCGATGCCCTGAAGCAGCAGTGCGGCATCTTCCACCGTGCGGGCCAGGGGGCCAATTTGGTCGAGCGAGGAGGCATAGGCCACCAGGCCAAACCGCGAGACCAGACCATAGGTGGGCTTCAGCCCCACCACACCGCAAAACGACGCGGGTTGGCGAATGGAACCCCCAGTATCTGAGCCCAGCGCCACCGCGCATTCCCCAGCGGCCACGGCGGCGGCAGAGCCACCCGAAGAACCGCCCGGCACCCGAGTCACGTCCCAGGGGTTGCCGGTGATCTGGTAGGCGGAGTTTTCGGTGGAGCTGCCCATGGCAAACTCGTCAAGGTTGGTTTTGCCCAAGGCGATCGCCCCCGCATCGCGCAATTTTCCCGTCACCGTTGACTCGTAGGGCGGCACAAAGTTTTCGAGAATCTTCGACCCGCAGGTGGTGCGCACCCCCTGGGTGCAGAGGTTGTCCTTTAGGGCGATGGGAATGCCGGTTAGAAGGCCAATGTCTTCCCCAGCGGCAATGCGACTATCGACCTGGGCCGCCTGGGCCAGGGCTTGGTCACCAGTCACAGTCAGGTAGCTGCGAATTGTGGGTTCCAGGGCTGCAATTTGGTCGAGGTAGCTCTGGGTAATCTCCACCGCAGAGCGTTCTTTGCTGACCAACTGTTGATGCAGAGCGCGGATGACAGACATGGGACTCCTTAAAACTGATCCGGGGCGACTAAGGGTAACGGGCACCAAGGTATCAGTATAGGAAGGATGGGGCGCGAAACGCAGTTTTTAGTTGAGCAGGTTGGTGAAGGCTCCAGGCCTTTAACTACCCAGACTGAACGAGACGGGGTTCTCTCGACGGAGGATTCCGATCGCTATGCACCCTCACTGGCCTATCAATGACAGATTGCCTGGATTTACGGCGGGATAAAATTGGCCAGCGGGAGGGCGATCGCGCCTTGCGCACAGGTCAACAAGGTGTGTGTTGAAGCAAGTGCCATAAATACAAAAGTCCCGGAACCGCATGGACTCCGGGACTTCGATTTAATAGGGAAGGTAAACCCTAGCAGCGTGCTAGTCGCGGTTGATAGCGATCAGCAGACGCAGAATGAAGACAAACAGGTTGATGTAGGTGAGGTACATCGACAGCGCGGCCGATAGATACTGCTCATCTTTGTAGGTGCGGGGCAGAATGAAGAAATCGACCACCGAAGCCCCGCAAAACACCAGCACGCCAAAGGCGGAGATGGCGATGTCGAGGAACTGAGGAATGGGGCCGCCAAACATGGCGAAAATAAACTGACCCACTACCGCAATTAGGATAGCGACGACACCAATGCCGATAGTGCGGGTTAGAGCAAAGCCGTCTTCTTCGGAGAGGTTAGACCCGATTTGGCGAGCCGCAATGAAGACGATGCCGCAGGACAGGGCCGCAAACCCAATGCCGGTGATACCAACTCCAGCCGTGCCTAGAGCAAGGGCTAGCAGGCCGCTGAGGGTGTAGCCCGTCAACAGGCTATAGGTGGCGAGCAGGGGTAGGGCAGTGCTGTTGTTGCCCTTAGAGGCGACGTTCATCGCCACAAAGAAAAGCACGATCTGGGCAACGAATGCCACCCAGAAGGTGGGCATAAAAATGGCCGGGTTGCTGGCCATCACGGTCAGGCCGCCAAAGGAACCCAGGGCGGTTAGAATCAGGCCGCCGCCCACATAGGGCAGGGCATTCTTAATCACGTTGGGGCCGACTAGGGTTTGCCCCTTGGCCTTGCTAATCGCTTCACGAAAATTGCTGGTATTACTCAAAGCCCTATCCTCTACGACGAAATAGATTTGGCAAAATAGATTTTAGGTGCCCGGTTAGGGCGATCGCACAAGCTGAATCAGACTTCAGAGCTAGCTTAGCCGCTAAGTTTGGGCAAACCGGTCTTCCTTTTCTAGATTTTAGTCAACTTTAATGAATTGGGTGAGCAGCCTTGAGGTGTGGATATCTACCCGTCAGAGGCCGCCGGTTAGCTAAGAGTCACAGACTTCTCTAGATTAAGAACAGGGGTGACTACCATCGGACTGGAGGCTGCGAGTCAAGGAGTGGTGGGATGGTGGCTGAGGCGGATGAAAGTAAGTCTTCTAGAGAACCGGGGTCAAAGACCGCTTCGAGGAAATCAACCCAGCGCTGGTGGCGTCTCCTTTTGGGTGTAGCTGTGGCGATCGCCCTACCCTGCGCACCGATCGCCCAGGCCCAAGAGGGCACCACCGCTGAGCCAGACCGCATCATTCGCTCGAACCGACGGGTGATCATTCGGCAGTCGCCAAACATTTTTCGCCAGCCATCGATCATTATTTTGCCCTACCCCCACCCTGAGCCGGAGAGCGAGCAGGTGAGGATTGAGTTTGATGCGCGCGGTGAAGAGTGGGGCGCAGTTTACTTAAACAACCGCCTGGTATATCGCCCCCACAATTTCGATCGCCAGGAAACCCTCTACCTGCCCCCCGGCGGCTACCGGCTCGAAATTACCGGCGTAGTGCGCTCCGAGGTTTGGGCCAGCGGCTACCTCGACCTAGGCCGTGACAGTTCGCGGGTGGTAGTGATTCGCTTCTCTAAGACCGAAGGCATTACGGTGTCGGGCAGCCCCTATGTGTGGATTCCGGATTGAGCACTGGAGGTGAGTGGGTATGAACGCTTGCTCACACCCACTCACCTGCAATTCTGTCGATCCTCTGGCCTATTTCAACGCTGCAATCTTGATCGCTTCGGGATGTCCCGGGTTGCCGTGGATGACCAGACTGCGCTGGTTGGCGTGGAGGTGGCGGGCGATCGCATAGATCGTCTCCACTTGGTCAGGCGCTCCCGCTGCGGTAGCCAATTCACTTAGGGTTAACGGCTTTGAACTCTGGGCCAGGGCATTGACTACGGCCTGTTGTAGGTCGAGCACCCCCGAGGCGGCCAGTTTGCCCGCCTCAACTCCCGGCTGGTGGTAAGCGTTGATATTCACCAGCGACGCGTAGAAGCCCACCGCCCGCTCATACAGCGCAATCATTGCCCCAATGGTATGGGCATTGACCTCAGGAATGGTCAAGGTGATGGACTGCCGCTGGTTTTCGTAGAGGGCTTTGCGGGTGCCCTGTAAAAAGCCAAAGAGAAAATCGCCGCTAGTGGCACCGGGCTCCATCTCCACTGAATCGCCAGCTCGGTCTTTCAGTACTTCAATGAAGGTGACGAAGAAGCTAGCCACGCCCTCGCGCAGTTGCTGCACGTAGGCATGCTGGTCGGTAGAACCTTTGTTGCCATAAACGGCAATGCCCTGGTAGACCAGGTTGCCGTCCAGGTCTTTTTCCTTGCCCAGCGACTCCATCACCAGCTGCTGTAAATAGCGGCTAAACAGTAGCAGGCTGTCCTTGTAGGGCAGCACCACCATGTCTTTTTCACCCTTGCCGTTGCCTGCGTAATACCAGGCCAGAGCGATTAAGGCGGCGGGGTTGCGGCGCAGATCGGGCACGCGGGTGGCTGCATCCATCTCGCGCGCGCCGCCAAGAATGGAGCGAATGCTGATGTTTTGCAGGGCAGCGGGCAGCAATCCCACCGCCGATAGCTCAGAGGTGCGGCCCCCCACCCAATCGCGCATCGGGAAAGTAGCCAGCCAGCCTTCGCTGAGGGCCTGGTTTTCGAGCTTGCTGCCTCGCCCGGTAATAGCAACGGCTTGCTTAGGAAAGTTCAGCCCCCGCTGCTCAAACCGGGTACGCACTTCGACCATGCCGTTGCGGGTTTCGGCAGTGCCCCCCGACTTAGAGGTAACGATCACTAAGGTGGTGGGCAGTTTGTCTTCCAGCCGGGCCAGGATGCGATCGATGCCCTCGGGGTCGGTGTTGTCGATAAAGTGAATCGCCAGGGGCGGGAAATCAGGCCCTAGGGCTTGGGCCACAAACTGCGGCCCCAAAGCTGAGCCACCAATGCCAATGGAGAGGACCTCGGTGAAACGTTCTTGACCAGGGGGGCAAATGCCGCCCGTGCGCACCTGGCTGGCGAACTGCTCAATGCTGGTCAACGTGTCGAGAATGTCTTGTTTGAGCTCGGGGGTGGGGGCCAGGGCCGCATCGCGCAGCCAATAGTGGCCTACCATGCGGTCTTCGTCGGGGTTAGCGATCGCCCCAGCTTCCAGCGCGGCCATATCGGCAAAGGCTTTTGCAAAGCGGGGTTGCATATCAGCGACAAAGGCATCGTCAAAACCCATGCGGCTGACATCTAGGTAAAAGCCCAGACCTTCGTGGTAGTAGAGCCAGTCTTTATAGCGTTGCCAAAGGGCGGCTGCATCCATCCTGTCACTCCTCGGTCTAAACCGTATTCACTAACGTCCTGAGGTGCAGTTTAGGATAGGACGGCCACCGCTACAAAAAGGGTGGCTAAACATACAGCCTGGTCTCGGCAAGGCACCATGAAGGCGATCGCCCTATCCATCACTCTTAACCGCCGCTTTGGCTGCCCGCAGACGGCTTGAGAGGCTACGAATTACCTCTAGGGCAAACAGCGGCGTCTCTTGCACTAAAAACTTAAAGTGAGCCTCATCTACTAGAGCTAACAGACAGTCGGTCTTAGCCACCGCCGTAGAAGCCCTCACATGGGGAATTTGCACTAGCGCCCCTTCACCAAATACGTCGCCAGCAGAAATGGTTTCAAACACGCGGCCATTGACCCACAGATCGACCTCTCCCTGAATGACGCCGTACATGCAACTTCCTAAGGCACCCACCTCAAAAATCGTATCCCCAGCCCCAAAGTCTTGATGGCTAGGGGTCGTCATCAACAATTCAACAACTTGAATCGGTTTCAGCATGGGTTCGCTTCGCTCGCGTGGGTCGCCGCAACTTCAAAGCCCCCTCGACCAGAGCCTAGTTAACACCACCTTACGCTATCTACCCTGAGCAAATTAGATCGGCCATCTAAAACCTCTGCAGCCCCTTTTGAAAGAAGCGCTCAGCTTAGGTTAATGACAATTCCTTTAAAACCAGAATTATCGATCGCGCCATCCTGAACAATTCAACAAAACTACAGCGGCTGTTGAGGTGACCTTATAGACCGGCCGCGCTCCACAGCGACCCTGTAGATTCTTTTGGAGCAGTGTACTACTGTGTAGCTGGGTTTGTTCTATGAGGAAAACTCTATGGCCAACGGTATAGGCGGCCGACGCACCACCCGAGCGCGCGCCTTCAGCATTTGGGACGATTTTAGAGCCTTTGCTCTAAAAGGGAACGTCGTCGATCTAGCCGTAGCGGTGATTATTGGCAGCGCCTTTGGCGCTGTCATTAGTTCCCTAGTAGAAGATATCCTCATGCCCGCTATTATCAATCCCCTTTTAGCAGGGGCGGGTACTGATTGGCGCGAGGCTGTCATCGGCCCTGGGATTCGCCTAGGCAGCTTCATGGGCGCTGTCATTGACTTTCTAATCATTGCCCTGGTGCTCTTTATCATTATCCGCACCTTTGAGCGCTTCAAACGGAAAGAGGCCATTGTCGACCCTGAGCCCACCATCGAAGAAAAGCTCAACGACACCTTGACCCGGCTCACCAACTATCTCGAAAGCCGCCCATAGCGGTAGAGAGCGCCCCCAAGAGCGGGATTTCTCAGGGCAGAGGCAGTATTCAGTCAGAGCCGCTATAGTAAGGGCTAACTACCAGCATCTGCCCTGATTTCTATGCCATCCCAACGTCAAAATCAGCTCATCGAGTTTCTGCAGACCGAACTAGCGGTGTCCTCTGAGGCGATCGCCATGGGATTGCGCAAGGCAGGGCAAGCGACAAACCTATTGCCTATGGCGCTGTGGCAATACGGCTTGGTCAGCACCGATCAGCTCAGCCAAATCTTTGACTGGCTTGAGGAAGTCGGCCCTGCTGCTCCATAGGCCTTGGATATGACCTGAAATGGGGGTTACCCCCTAGAATTCATCGTCACTGTAGGTCATTGACGACTCGTTATCCCGACGAGAGCCCAGTAAGTCCAATCGATCCACTCGCACTACCGGCTTCGAACGCGCCGTACCGCTAGAGCGGTCCTGCCAGTGGTCTAGCTTCAGTGCACCGCTTATACCAATCAAACTGCCCTTGCGCACGTAGTTGGCTGCCACCTCGGCGTTTTTACCCCACAGTTCGAGGTTAAACCAGTCGGGCTTATCGTCTCGGCTCGACCGTCGGCGCACCGCTAGGGTCAAGTTGCACACCACCGTACCCGACTCAAAATATTTCACCTCTGGGTCAGTGCCCACGCGGCCTACCAGAGTCACCATATTAATCGTCATCGCTGATTGCCCAACACTCTATTCCAGCATTGTAGGCGAAACCTCAAACATCCGTCAGGAACACTGCAGCGCTCAACTCCGTCATGGAGCAGGCTATGCATCTTTATATATCGGTAAGGTCGCTCTCAACGTTTATGACCTGCTCCAGCCAGTTTAACGCCTTTGGAACTGCCCCTTGGCTTTTCCCCCTACCGATAAATATTTGATTACTGGACGCACTGATACGAAACGTAATAGAATCCACTTCGATGTCAACGTCATCCCCTAGGGGCGTGCCTTAGCATTGGTTCACTGTCTTTTCTTGATGTAGGGGCGTTATTGCCTGTGGCTTTCTTCGACAGATTTTCTCGCGATATGGGTATTGACCTCGGTACGGCCAATACTCTGGTGTACGTCTCCGGCAAAGGGGTCGTACTGCAAGAGCCCTCCGTAGTGGCCATGGACCAGATCGAAAAGAAACCCCTGGCAGTCGGGGAAGAAGCTAAGCGCATGCTGGGTCGTACCCCTGGTAACGTCGTGGCCCTGCGCCCGCTGAGAGACGGCGTCATCGCCGACTTCGACACCGCCGAGCTAATGCTTAAGCACTTTATTCGTCAGGTGCACGAGGGCCGCACCCTGGTATCGCCGCGCATCGTGATCGGCATTCCCAGCGGAGTGACAGGTGTTGAACGGCGTGCGGTTATGGATGCCGCCCAGCAGGCTGGAGCCCGCACTGTATACCTGATCGATGAGCCGGTGGCCGCCGCCATAGGGGCAGGCCTGCCCGTCGCCGAACCGACTGGAAACATGATTGTGGATATTGGCGGCGGCACCACGGAAGTAGCCGTGCTGAGCTTGCAGGGCACCGTGCTGAGCGAGTCGGTGCGCGTAGCCGGAGATGAACTTAGCGAAGCCATCTCCAGCTATATGAAGAAAGTGCACAACCTGGTAGTTGGGGAACGCACCGCCGAAGAAATCAAAATCACCATTGGGTCGGCCTACCCCAACCCCGATGACCACGAAATTGCCATGGATGTGCGGGGTCTGCACCTGCTGTCTGGTCTGCCTCGCACCGTGACGGTCAAGAGTGCCGAAATTCGCGAGAGCATGGCTGAGCCGCTTTCGGTCATCGTCGAAGCGGTTAAGCGCACCCTAGAGCGCACCCCACCTGAACTTGCTGCTGACATTATCGATCGCGGCATTATGCTGGCCGGCGGTGGAGCATTGCTCAAGGGGTTAGACACCCTGATCAGCCACGAAACCGGCATATTGGTACATGTGGCGGCAGATCCACTGAGTTGTGTGGTGCTGGGCACCGGGCGAGTACTGGAGAACTTTAGCCAGATGGGCCGAGTTTTCAGCGGGCGATCGAGCCTGTAGGGCAGCCCCAGAGTCGTCATCTACCCAGAACCTATGTTTGCCCTACGCCGCTGGTGGACACGTCATGCCCTCAAAGCGGGAATGGTTACCCTGGCCATTTCCTCAGCTTGGCTTATGCGGGCCAATGATGGTGCCGTTATTTACGAAACCTATCACTGGTTAACCCGGCCTCTACAGCCGGGCATGAGCCGAGAGCTGCAGTTCGAAAACAGCTATATTCTTGAGCTCCAGCAGCGCATTGTAGAGCTAGAGAACCAAAACCGGTCTCTGCAAACCCTGAATGACTACGAAGCCGCCAATCCCCTAGATAGGGTGCGGGCGACGGTGATCGGGCGCGGAGCCGACCACTGGTGGCAGCACGTTATTCTCAACCGGGGTAGCCGCAACGATGTGGAAACCGGGCATGTAGTGACTGGCCCAGGCGGACTGATTGGCCGGGTAGTAGCGGTTTCTCCCAGCACTTCACGGGTGTTGTTAATCAGTGACCCCACTAGCCGGGTAGGGGCTAAGGTTAGCCGCAGCCGGGCCATGGGGGTGGTGAGAGGGCAATCTAACAACCGAGTGGTCATGGAGTTTTTCGAAAAACTTCCCGACGTTAAAGCCGGTGACGTGATTGTTACCTCTTCCTACAGCCGCCTGTTTCCCCAAGACATTCCCATTGGACGCATCGAATCCATTGATCTAACCAAGAGTCCGGCTCCAGAAGCAGTCATTCAGGTATCGTCGCCCCTATCGATCCTAGAGTGGGCTATCATCCATCCCTTTGAACCCCAGGAAACGGTGGATTTACCCGTGCTGCCAGGGGCAACGCCTGAAAATGGTCTTGTCCCCGAAAGCAACGACGGAGCCCAGCCATGAGCTTAGGGGTAAGAGCATCATTGCCTTTATGGCGTCAGCCCTGGGTAATCAACAGCCTAGCCACAGCAGCGTCAGTGCTGGTCTGCCTGCTACTGCTGCCCAGTCGCATACCGGGAATGGAACTGCTGGGGGTAGCCCCTCACTGGTTGCTAATTTGGGTAGTGGCCTGGAGCATTAAGCGTACCCAGTGGGAGGCTGCTGTAGCCGGACTGGTGCTGGGCCTGCTACAGGATGCGATGACCTCTCCTAACCCAACCCATACCCTCAGCTTGATTGTGGTTGGTGTACTAACGGCAAGGCTGCAAAAGCAGCGCTACCTCCAGGAAGACATTATCTCGGTGGCGCTAATTGTGTTTGCGATGGCGGTAATTGCAGAAACAGTGCTGGCGCTGCAAATTAGTTTTGACCAGCTTGTATCGGCCAATTCGCTTTACCCGCCCCTGGGCAGGATCTGGATATATCACCAGCGGGTAGCACTAAGCTCGGCTATTTTGAGCAGTCTGTGGGCTCCAGCACTGTACTACCCCCTCAACCACTGGTGGGAGCGCTACGCCGCTGAGCCTTAGGGGTAACTGTGTGGGCAGTGGGCGATCGCATTCCTGAGCACCCCATTCTGTTCGAATAGCTGCCTTAAACAAGCCTCGAATCCTCTAGGCAGCTTCAGCTGCCTAGAGGATTCGTATGAGCAGGTGTCTGAATTAACCTGAGTTCGACAAGGGGTAGAGTGCTGAGAAAAAGGCTGAGGGTTACGCTCAAAGTGTTGAATTCTAAGCACCTCAGCCATGTCTTTGAGTCTAGCGCGCCTTGATCTGACCCAAATCTTCTGC
>JAHHHQ010000034.1 GCA_019359285.1 Nodosilinea sp. WJT8-NPBG4 | reverse complement strand
CTGGGCGCGCTTGAAACATCACCTGCGTAAAACGCTAAAGACCTTTGACCATCTCTGGGATGCGGTCGACGATGCCTTCAAAAAACTGTCCTAACTAGCTCCTTATCTGCAATAGCCACGAATTCAACGGGTTTAAAGATGGGTTTTGCTTTGGGTGCGATCGGCAAGCACACTTAGTAATCAGTAAATCGGGCATTACTGCTCATAGAAGCTAAGGCTTTTTCCTAGCAGTTCAGAAAGGGTAAGGTGGGCAACAATTTTACGAAGCTTGCTGACCAGCCCATTGCTCTTGCAATTTGGTCATCCAAGTCCTAGTCCCAAAACAACCGCTTAGTAGACCTATGACAGAAAAATCAGCATCAAGCTTTTCCCAGTGTAGCCCTGCTCCGGAAGGGGTTATTTCGACTGCCGCTAAATCTTCAGCCGATGCTCCAGCTAACCCTTGAGCAATATCAGGCGAAAAGCTAAACACTGCACCACTGTTGAGGCGAATCACGATCAAGTGGCTTATGGCATCGTAGTAGGCTACTCCCGCTCGAGGTTCTGTGGCACTAGCTTGCTTTGCTGCCGCTACGGCCCGCTGATACTGCTCTAGAAACTGAACATCGTCGATTAAATCAACCATGCATCTCTACCCAACGCTTCAGGAGTTCGGTCTGATGTTCAAGCACGATCGCCAGCGCCTGCTTAGCTTCTTTGTTACTCATATTGTAGGCTGCTAACACTTTAGGCTTGGTCAGTAGATCGCCAAGGCTAATTTTGACCTCTCCACTGCTCTTGAATGCGTGGACGTGGGCAGGGATATGGTCATCAAAATATATCCGAAAGTCAAAGCCATCTTTTCTCAATACCGTTGGCATAAGCCTTATGCCCTAACAGATTCCACGATGGTAATGCTAACCCTCAAATAGCAAAACTCCCCGGAGCAGAGCGCCGAGGAGTTTTGAAGGTTTTACCTAACTAGCCCAACCTAGCCGAAGCGGCTTGACGTTGAAGCTATCAGGAAGGCCGCGTAGGTGAGAATGTAACCCACCGTAAAGTGAGCTAGACCCACAACCCGACCCTGAATGATCGACATGGCAACGGGCTTGTCCTTCCAGCGAACCAGGTTCGCCAGGGGAGTGCGCTCGTGGGCCCAGACAAGAGTTTCAATTAGCTCTTGCCAGTAGCCCCGCCAGGAGATCAAGAACATGAAGCCGGTTGCCCAAACCAGGTGTCCAAAGAGGAACATCCAGGCCCAGACGGCTAGGTTATTCATGCCGTAAGGGTTGTAGCCGTTGATTAGCTGAGAGCTGTTGAGCCACAGATAATCGCGCAGCCAGCCCATCAGGTAGTTAGACGACTCATTAAACTGAGCCACGTTGCCCGACCAGATAGCCAGATGCTTCCAGTGCCAATAGAAGGTTACCCAACCAAGGGTGTTCAACATCCAGAACATCGCCAGGTAGAACGAATCCCACGCGGAGATGTCGCAGGTGCCGCCACGGCCGGGGCCGTCGCAGGGGAAGCTGTAGCCGAAGTCTTTCTTGTCAGGCATCAGCTTCGAACCACGGGCATCCAGCGCACCCTTGACCAAGATCAGGGTGGTGGTGTGCAGACCCAGGGCGATCGCATGGTGAACCAGGAAGTCGCCAGGGCCAATGGTCAGAAACAGCGAGTTTTTGTTGCTGTTGATGGCATCAAACCAGCCAGGCAGGTAAACGGCATTGGCGGTTTGAGTCACGCTGTCAGGGTTCGACAGCAGCGTGTCGAAACCGTAGAGCAGCTTACCCGAGCAGGCTTGCACCCACTGGGCAAACACGGGCTCAACCAGAATCTGCTTTTCGGGGGTGCCAAAGGCAACCACCACATCGTTGTGCACGTACAGACCCAGGGTGTGGAAGCCCAGGAACAGCGACACCCAGCTCAGGTGCGAGATGATCGCTTCCTTGTGCTCTAGTACGCGGTACAGCACATTGTTGTGGTTGGCTTTGGGGTCGTAGTCGCGAATCAGGAAGATCGCGCCGTGAGCAAAGGCCCCCACCATGATGAATCCAGCGATGTACTGGTGGTGGGTATACAGAGCCGCCTGGGTGGTGTAGTCCCGAGCCATGAAGGCGTAGGGGGGCAGCGCATACATGTGCTGCGCCACCAGGGAGGTGATCACACCAAGGGAAGCCAGGTGAAACGCTAGCTGGAAGTGCAGCGAGTTGTTGTAAGTGTCGTAGAGACCCTTGTGACCTTCACCCAGAGCGCCCGAGGGTGGCTTGTGAGCATTCAAGATTTCCTTGATGCTGTGGCCGATGCCGAAGTTAGTCCGGTACATGTGACCGGCGATGATGAAGATCACCGCGATCGCCAGGTGGTGGTGGGCCATATCCGTCAGCCAGAGAGACTCTGTTTGAGGATGGAAGCCGCCCAGGAAGGTCAGAATCGCAGAACCAGACCCAGTCGCCGTACCAAAGATGTGGCTAGAGGTGTCGGGGTTCTGGGCATAGACTCCCCAGTTACCGGTAAAGAAAGGCATCAAGCCTTCGGGGTGGGGCTTCATCGAGAGGAAGTTTTCCCAACCAACGTGGACACCGCGAGATTCGGGGATAGCCACGTGCACCAGGTGACCGGTCCAAGCCAGCGAGCTGACGCCAAACAAACCAGCCAGGTGGTGGTTTAGGCGAGACTCGGCGTTTTTGAACCAGGACAAGCTGGGGCGAAACTTGGGCTGTAGGTGGAGCCAACCTGCGAACAGGAAGACTGCCGACAAAATCAGCAGGAAGACAGCGCCAGTGTACAGGTCGGTGTTGGTGCGCATACCGATGGTGTACCACCAGTGATACACCCCAGAAAACGCGATGTTCACCGGAGTTGAAGACCCAGCCTGGGAGAAAGCATCTACCGCAGGCTGGCCAAAGTGAGGATCCCAAATCGCGTGAGCGATCGGCTTGATATTGAGCGGATCTTTGATCCACTGTTCAAAGTTGCCTTGCCAGGCGACGTGGAACAGGTTGCCCGAAGTCCACAGAAAGATGATTGCCAGGTGGCCAAAGTGGGAGGCGAAGATCTTTTGGTAAAGATTCTCCTCCGTCATGCCGTCGTGGCTTTCAAAGTCGTGGGCGGTGGCAATCCCGTACCAGAGCCGACGCGTGGTCGGATCTTGGGCCAGGTCCTGGCTAAATTTAGGGAATTTAGTTGCCATGAATCAAAACGGATTCTAGTACGACATTTGAGTCATGAGTGCGGTATGTAGGGGCGCAGGCTTTGCGCCCCTAGGAGATTCCATGACGAGAAACCTAGCCCACCGCGATAATTCGAGCCAGGAAGAAGGCCCAGGTAGTAGCAATACCCCCAAGGAGGTAGTGGGCCACACCCACAGCCCGACCCTGAGTAATGCTCAGAGCACGAGGCTGAATAGCAGGCGCTACCTTCAGCTTGCTGTGAGCCCAGACGATGGACTCAATCAGCTCTTGCCAGTAGCCACGGCCGCTGAACAGGAACATCAGGCTAAAGGCCCACACAAAGTGAGCACCCAAGAACAGCAGACCATAGGCCGACAGCGCCGAGCCGTAGGAGCCGATTACCTGCGAGGCCTGAGCCCACAGGAAGTCACGCAGCCAACCGTTAATGGTGATGGCGCTAGCCGCAAAGTTGCCACCGGTGATGTGGCTCACCGTGCCATCTGGACTCACCGTGCCCCAAATGTCAGATTGCATCTTCCAGCTGAAGTGGAAAATCACAATCGAGATGGAGTTGTACATCCAGAACAGGCCTAGGAACACGTGGTCCCAACCGGAAACCTGACAGGTGCCGCCCCGACCGGGACCGTCGCAGGGGAACCGGAAGCCCAGGTCACCTTTGTCGGGAATCAGTCGAGAGTTGCGGGAGAATAAGACACCCTTGAGCAGAATCAGCGCGGTCACGTGGATGGTGAAGGCGTGGATGTGGTGCACCATGAAGTCGGCAGTGCCGAGGGCCATGGGCATCATCGCTACCTTGCCAGCCACGGCAACGATATCGCCGCCAAACACGGGGCTGACGCTGGCCAAGGCGTTAGGAGCGGTAGCCCCTGCTGCCGCTGCATGGAAGCCTTGTACCCACTGGGCAAAGACCGGCTGCAGCTGGATTGCCGTATCCGAGAACATGTCTTGGGGACGGCCCAGGGCGCGCATGGTGTCGTTGTGGACGTATAGACCAAAGCTGTGGAAACCGAGGAAAATACACACCCAGTTGAGGTGGGAGATGATCGCATCGCGGGAGCGCAGCATGCGGTCCAACGCATTATCCCTATTCACCGCTGGGTCGTAGTCACGCACCATGAAGATGGACGCGTGGGCACCGGCACCCACAATCAAGAAGGCGCCAATCCACATGTGGTGGGTAAATAGCGACAGCTGAGTGGGGTAATCCGTCGCCATATACGGATAGGGAGGCATGGCGTACATGTGGTGCGCCACGATGATCGTGATCGACCCCAGCATGGCCAAGTTAACCGCCAGCTGAGCGTGCCAGGAGGTGGTTAGATCTTCAAACAGACCCTGGTGGCCCCGGCCGCCAAACAGCAGCGGGTCACCCTGGTGGTTGTCCAAAATCTCCTTCATGCTGTGACCGATACCCCAGTTGGTGCGGTACATGTGGCCCGCAACAATGAAGAGCACAGCTAGGGCCAGGTGGTGGTGAGCCGTATCCGACAGCCAGAGACCGCCGGTCACAGGGTTCAGACCGCCCTTGAAGGTAAGGAAGTCGGAGTACACACCCCAGTTGAGGGTGAAGAAGGGCTTGATACCCTCAGCAAAGCTGGGGTATAGGTCAGCCATCAGACTCTTATTCAGGATGAACTGGTGGGGCAGGGGAATATCCTGTATGGCCACACCGGCATCCAGCATTTTGTTAATGGGCAGCGCCACGTGGATTTGGTGACCGGCCCAGCTGAGGCAGCCCAGACCGAGGAGACCCGCCAAGTGGTGGTTCATCATCGATTCCACGTTTTGGAACCACTCGAGCTTGGGCGCTCGCTTGTGGTAGTGGAACCAGCCGGCGAACAGCATCAAAGCCGCCATCACCAGCGCCCCAATGGCGGTGCAGTAGAGCTGGAAGCCGTTGGTGAAGCCCGAAGCACGCCAGTACTGAAATAGACCAGATGTAATTTGAATACCGTGGAAACCACCGCCCACGTCGCCATTCAGAATCTCTTGACCGAAGATCGGCCAAACGACCTGGGCGCTAGGCTTGATGCCCGTGGGGTTGGTCATCCAGGCTTCGAAGTTTGAGAACTTAGCGCCATGGAAGTACATGCCGCTGAGCCAGATAAAGACGACGGCTAGGTGACCGAAGTGCGCACTAAAGATTTTGCGCGAAATGTCTTCTAGATCACTGGTATGACTATCGAAATCGTGAGCGTCGGCGTGAAGGTTCCAAATCCAAGTGGTGGTTTTGGGTCCCTTAGCTAAGGTCCGATCAAAGTGACCCGGCTTACCCCACTTCTCGAAGGAAGTAGGTACTGGATCCTTATCAACGATGACCTTGGCTTTCGCCTCCCGCTCCCGCGGGGTAGTTGTCATGGAGACTCTCCTCTCTCTAGACAAAAGCAAATGGAGAATCAATCGCTTTAGGTCGAACTATATCCAAGTGAGCCATGGCCCACAGGCACAATCGATACTTAGGCGGTGATTGCTCTTGAGCATTATAGTCTCGCGATTTGACGCTTTTTGACCGAGGTTTACAATAATTCAATCTCCGGAATCCCTTGATTCATCAGGCTTCCGGAATTGCTCTGATCACAAAATTGATCTCTGGATCAGGGTTCTATTAACAAAACTCAATAAACACAGGGGTTGATACCTCTAAATTGGCGATCGCACCCTCTTTTTATTAACTAATGTTAATTATTGCTGCCCGTCGCTTGATCTTTAGCAAGTTCTAGAGGCTCTAGAGTTTCCGAAATCTCACGTTCTGGTGATGTAGCTGGTGGTGTGACCGATCAGGAAGCATCCCAATGACTAGAAATAATTATTTCGACATCAATAATGTTAAGTACAGCGTTACATTTGGTGCGTCAGCTTGTTACGAAGGGCGTGGCTCAGGCCGGTAGAGCATGACGACAGAGAGTGAAGGGTTTGGGTGATGTGTATGTATAAGGAGTGGTGACTAGAGTGAGTGATGCTCCGTATGACGGCTAAACCTGAAGTGGCGATCGCCATTCTGTATCAAGGCGATCGCTTCCTCCTCCAGCTGCGCGACGATATCCCTACTATTGCCTGGCCCGGCCATTGGGCTTTTTTTGGCGGTCACCTCGAACCCGGCGAAGACCCTGACGAGGCAGTGTACCGAGAATTAGAGGAAGAGATTGGCTATATTGCGCCTCAGCTATCGCTGTTTGAGCGCGTGGAGGATGAAACCGTGGTGCGCCATGTCTATCACGGGCCGCTGGTGGTGCCGGTGGAGCAGCTGGTGCTGACCGAAGGCTTAGACTTGGGGCTGTGGAGCGTTAACGATATTCACCAGGGCCAGCGGTTCTCGTCTCGCGCCCGTGGGGAGCGCCCGTTGGGGCCACCGCACCGACAAATTTTGCTGTCTTTTCTAGAGCACCGTAGGATAGAACAGGCTATTTAACATAGTGTGTTCCTGCCGCCCATGGCTGACTCGTCTGAACAGCTAGAGCTTTTCTCGCCTGAGACGGCGGCACTGCCCGATTATCGAATTCGGGAGAGCGATCGCGCCCGCCACGTCTCTATAAAAGTGCATCTCAACGGCCAAGTAGAAGTCGTGGTACCTCTAGGGTTTGACCAGCGCCAGGTGCCTGAGCTGCTGCATCGGCGGCGCGACTGGCTATGGCGATCGCGCCAGCGCTTAGCCCACCAGACCGCTGGGTTAACTGACGACCACTTTGAGGAGAAGCCGGGGCAGATCGAGGTGCGATCGCGCTATCAAACTTGGCATGTCCAATACCAACCCGCTACTACCCGCACCCTAGCGATGAGCCAGAGCGGTCCCCAGACCCTCTTGCTGCGCGGCGCTGTGGACAATAGTGCCGCCTGTAGTGACCTGCTGCGCCAGTGGCTAAGCCGCAAAGCCCTCGCCGAGTTTGCCCCCTGGCTGCGGGAGCTGAGTTTTGTGATCAACTTACCCTTTAGCCGCATCTCCATACGTGGACAAAAGACTCGCTGGGCTAGCTGCTCTAGCAACAAAAACATCAGCCTTAATTACAAGCTGCTGTTTTTGCCCCCCGAGTTGGTGCACTACGTCTTCGTTCACGAGCTGTGTCACACCGTGCATATGAACCATTCCGCCGACTTTTGGCAGCTGGTGGAGAAAAAGCAGCCAGGGCATCAGCGGTTTCGGGATGAAATTCGCGATGGGTGGCAGTATGTTCCTCGCTGGGTCGAAGACTGAAAATCCTTCGTGAAATAAGCTGCTTCAAGTAGCAAAGTTTTTAGGCTGATGTATGTGGGTGGAAGAAAGCCAGATCTACCGCTGGGGCCATTTCGCTGGCCCCAGCCCCCCTTCTCGAAGGGCGTTCCGCCCCCCTTCACCCCACGGAAAGGATTAACCGATGATCGGTTAATCCTATGTTTTGCGAATGGGCCTGTAGGCAGCACAACCTCTAAAGTTCCGAACTGCGTTCTAGGTTATGGCGCACACCCAAGCAAAAGTTCGATCGCTCAACTCAAAATTCAACACTCAAAACTAAACCCTCTTCCACTCCCCCACCCGCCTACTCTCCCACCCATCCACCCACCTACCCATCCACTCCCCCACTCCCCATGCCCCTCCACCCCCTTCAACCTCCCCACAGCGGCTACCACTGGGATGGCAAAGACAAGCGATTCTTCGAGGGCTGGTATTTTCGCCTCACGCTGCCGGAGATTCACCAGACTTTTGCTTTTATGTACTCCATTGAAGGCCATGCTGGAGGGCAGCCTCACAGCGGCGGCACGGCGCAAATTCTAGGCCCGGATGACAGCTACTTTTGCCGCACCTTTCCCGATGTCGGCCAGTTTTGGGCCTGGGAAGAGGGTCTAGGGCTAGGCCACTGGCGCGGAAAAACCAAAATCCAGCCTCGGTTGCTGTCGTCGTCAGAATTTAAGGATCAAGTACCGGAGGGCTATCAGGTAACGGCAACCTGGCATCAGGGTTATTTGAATGATCCTGTTCTAGGTGCCGTGGCTTGGGAGTATCACACTGAGCCAGTCTATGGCTGGGGAAGCACTGGCCAGCCTCAGCAATCCACCGCTGGACTGCTCTCTAGCCTGCCGATTTTTGAGCCGGGCTGGCAAATTCTGATGGCCCACGGCCATGCTACAGGATGGATTGAGTGGCAGGGGCAGCGGTATGAGTTCGCCAATGCCCCTACCTACAGCGAGAAAAATTGGGGGCGATCGTTCCCGAAAAAGTGGTTTTGGCTCAACTGCAACGCCTTTGAGGGTGTGCCCGACCTCGCCCTCACCGCTGGGGGCGGTCGCCGCCAGGTGCTTACCTGGATGGAGTCGGTGGCGATGGTAGGGATTCACCACAGCGGCAAATTTTATGAATTTGTGCCCTGGAATGCCCGCGTCACCTGGCACATAACCCCCTGGGGCTACTGGCACATGCAGTGCGAGCGGCCTGATTATGTGGTTGAAGTTACTGGCACTACCCATCTCGCCGGAATTCCACTGCGGGCACCAACCCACAACGGTATGACCTTCTGCTGTCGCGACACTGCTCTGGGGGATCTCAGCCTCAAGCTCTGGCAGCGGCGGGGCAGTGAGTTGGATCTAGTAGTTGCCGCCACCAGCACCCAAGCTGGCTTAGAAGTTGGCGGCGGCCCCTGGGATGAACCGTGGGTGAAGCTATAAGCGGGGACGTCTACCAAGGCAGCACGTCTCCATTGGCATGCCAGAAGGTGCCGGAGTTTTCTAACGTCAGCTCGTCGATGCGGGCCAGTAGCCCTTTGACCGATTCTCCTGGGGTAATGCCGCTGCTGGTAAACCCAGTCATGCGGGTCTGCACCAGTCCTGGGTGCAAAATTGCCACGGCGATGCCCTTGGGCCTGAGGTCATGGGACAACGACTTGCCCGCCATCGACAGCGCCACCTTTGACATGCGGTAGCCGTAGGAGCTGCCGGAGGTATTGTCGGCGATCGACCCCATGCGACTAGTCATGATTGCCACCTTTGACCCGTCGTTTAGATAGGGCAGCAGTGCCGCCGTCAACCGCAGCGGAGCGATCGCATTCACCTCAAACTGCCGCCGAATGCTGTCAAAATCCAGCTTATCCAGCGTGACACGCTCCGCAATGCCAGCGTTGTTGATCAGCACGTCGATTGCGGTGCCCTTGAGCCGCTGGGCCAGCTCGGCGACAGCAGCCTCGTTGGTGAGGTCAATGCCCGTTTCTAGCGGCACCCCCAAAGCTGTTAGCTCGTCTGAGGGCTGGCGGCAGACGGCAATGACGCGATGGCCCCGATGCTGGAGCTGCCGACAATATTCGTAGCCAATACCGCGATTTGCACCGGTAATCACATAGGTAGCCATAGGGTAACGCTGAGACGGCTAAAAGTTGGTCGGCCAAATCGGCCAACGCTGTATCAATTTAGTCAAAGTCAACTGGATCCAAAACGCATCATAGCGCCTCGAGAATGCTGCTGCTGACCGTTGCTGAGGTTGGCGGTAGGTTGGGAAGCGCCGGCCGCCAACACAGATAGATTAAGGGGCCAAACAGGGGAACTAAGGCGATCGCCCACAATCTCTCGGGCCGATAAACCCCTCGTCGCTGCATGTCATCGTCAAGCAGCGACGTCAGCGGAAAGATTAGCCCCATCAGGCAAAAGTCTAGAGAGATCAAATGCACGAAGGCGTAGCTGTGAAACTGCGCCATATAATCGTTCCAGTCTCCAACAATAACCGCAAAAGCAATCAGCGCCAGGGTCGTTAGCAACAGCACAACACCTGTAGAGCGCCGCTCCAGAAGGCCAAGCCAGTAGTCTTTTTTGTCACGAAAAGCCTGGTTGCGCTGCCGCAGCAGCAGGTAAGGGAGCAAGCCAATCACTCCACTTAAATTTGAGGCGATAAAAAAGGGCCATGCTGGAAAATTTTGCATGCGACCGTCAGCAAACATCAGGCAGGCATAGATCATCGGCCAAACTCCCATCATCCAAAAGATGGCCATGAGATAGGCATTGATTTCGCCCCACTGCAACGTCACTAGGTTGCGAGCAAAGAACCAGGTGAACGGTTGATCGAGCGGGGCCAGCCAGAGGGTGTAGCCTACAAATCCAATCCAAATTGTCGCCAGTAGCGATCGCCTTACCATACGACCTTCTCCCCAAACTATAGGCACAGTTTGATCGTGAAATAGGCCAGGAAGTCTTGTGCTCTCCCAAGGTAGAGGAACTGAGGTATGGCAAAAGAGCGAAAATGGAAGAGCGAAAAATGAAAAAGATGCCTAATAGGCTCAAATCTCGGCATCTTGGGTCGTCCTAAACCAAGCTTCGCCGGCTGTGTGACGTACCTCACCATTGATGACCTGCAGGCAGAGCTGACCCGTCAGCTACCCATCCGCTGGTTCACAAATGGCCACTGCATTGACAGGGACTCAGAAACCTCCATACTGAATGTCATTGGCTGAGCGGCTGCCCTTTTATTGCGTCGAAACTGTGATGATGGCTCCTAGCGATACCCACGTTTATCCAGTGGTGTGGCAAGACGATCACCTGGTGCTGATTGACCAGCGGCAGCTACCGGAGCGCTACAACATTGTGTCGATTCGCCGCTGCGACGATGTGGTGCGATCGCTGCGATCGGGCATTGTCCAGGGCGGTTCGGCCATGGGTCTCGCGGCTGCCTACGGCCTGTATTTGGGGGCCACCGAAATTCACACCGACGACTCCATTGCCTTTTGGGAGCGGCTGGAGGCAATGGGCGACCAGTTTAAGCAGACCCGGCCCGACAAAGCTCACCTGCAGTGGGCAGTAGACAAAATGCTGGCGGTAGCCCACCACTCCAACGATTCTATTGAGGTGGTCAGGGGTCAGCTCTTAGCCCAGGCCCAGGCGATGCAAGCAGAGGATTTTAGTCTATGTCATGCCATTGGCGACCACGGCATGGCGGTATTGCCCAAGAGCCCAGAGAAGCTGACCCTGCTGACCCACTGCAACCACGGAGCGCTGGCAACTTCGGGCTATGGCACATCGCTGGGCATTATGCGATCGCTGTGGCAAGCGGGTCGCCTAGAGCGCATCTATGCCGCCGAAACTCGCCCCACCTTTCAGGGCTCGCGCCTCACCGCCTGGGAATGTGTGCAGGAAGGCATTCCGGTGACCGTAGTGACTGACAGCATGGCGGCCCACTGCATGCAGCGAGGACTGATCCACGGGGTGCTGGCCGGAGCCGATTGCATCGCCGCCAACGGCGACACCCTCAGCAAAATTGGCACCTATAGTCTGGCTCTGGTCGCCAAAGCCCACGACATTCCCTTTGTGGTAGCGGCCCCAACATCGACGATTGACCTCACGATCGCCAGCGGTGAACAGATGGCGATCGCAGAACACCCCCCTGAGGAGATTTACCAGATGGGCGATCGCGTCACGTCTCCCAACGGCGCAGAGTTTTACAACCCTGCCTCAGACGTTACCCCAGCAGGTTTAATTACGGCGATCGTGACGGAAAAAGGAGCTTTTGCCTCTCACCAACTAGAGAAAGTCAGCCAGCTCTAGCACAGTCTAGAAAACTAACTTTTCTTCTAGACTAAAAGCCAAACATTGAATCACCATTATGATTAAGGGCATTAATTGCCCCCCGCCCTGTTTTCGTCATCCCTAACCATGCCCATCCCGCGCCCCTCAGCCAATGTGTCTCGGTATTTGCTGACGGTTGCTGCCATTACTGCGGCTGTCTTGGCAGCACGGTTTTTCATTACCTGGGCAGCGGAGGCGTTTTTGCACCCCATTCCCATTTTGGGTGGCTGGCTCAAAAGTCTTGAAATTGTCGAGCTGAGCGTCATCATATTATTTGCATTTTTGGGCTTTGGGCTGGGTGCAGCCTCGCGTCACCTAGCCGCTAAAACCTCTGTAGCGATTAAGTCTATTGCCCTAGTTGTAGTGCTACCGCTGGTGTTTTTTAGCAGCTATTGGCTGCGGCATCACCTGTGGCTGAGCCAGCTGACTGCCGAGTCAGGCCTGTCTCGCCAAGAGATTACGGCGCTGGCCAACCAGGCACTCTCTAGCGAAGGCGGCAGCCAGGGCTTTTGGGGCTATTACACGACGACGACCCGCATGCCTATTTTGCCCGCTACCGTGCCCGAGCTCAAGCGCATGGTTGAAGACCAGAAGTGGTTTCGCTCCGAGCTCACCCGTTTCAGCGGCATTGAGCCAGGCGTGTTTTCAATGATTTTCGACGGGGCCGGCTGGGGTATTCGTCTGTTTTATATGGTTTTAGCCTTTCTCACGGGCGTCATCTACTTCTTTAAGGGGCTGGTTTGGGCCGATGCCGCTCGGCTGCGCAAGGTTGCCCAGGGTGCCATCACTCAGAGCAAGGCATGACGGTGCTGACGGTGCGGGTTAAGCCCAACGCTAAACAGCAAAAAGCTATCTGTCTCGACGGCGGCAGCTGGCTCCTTCACCTCAAGGCTCCACCTCAAGATGGTAAGGCCAATCAAGAGCTGGTTGCCCTGCTGGCCCAGACATTGGGTATTTCTAAAACTCAGGTACATATTAAGTTGGGGCACACCGCCCGCATTAAGCGAGTCGAAGTTGATGCGTAGGGCTTGGATGAGATGACCTCCCTAGCTGCCGTGATTTTAGCGGGGGGCCGCAGCTCACGGATGGGGCGCGACAAAGCCCTGATCTCGGTTGGTGAAGAAACGCTGATTCAGCGCACCTGCCGGATTGCACTGCAATGTACCGATCGCGTATATGTCGTTACCCCCTGGCCCGACCGCTATCGGCCTGCTGTGCCCAATACGGTCGGTTTTATCGCCGAAGACCCAAGTCCAGGACAAGCCGGTACTTTTCAGGGACCGCTGATAGCGCTCGTAACAGCCCTAAGCGTTCTGCAAGCTAAGTCGGAGCAGCTCCCGGACTGGGTGCTAGCCTTGGCCTGCGATATGCCCAACCTATCGGCAGCGGTGCTGACTACCTGGCGGGACCAATTAGACGATCTGGAACTGCAATATCTGGCTTACTTACCCAAGTGTCAGCAGCGTTGGGAACCTCTGTGCGGGTTTTACCGGATCGCCGCGCTAGAGCCCCTGGAGCAGTATGCGGATACTGGCGGAAGATCGCTGCAAACTTGGCTAAATCAGCAGGCGATCGCCCTTATCACCACCATCGACGAAGCCATGTTCGCCAACGTCAACACGCCCGGCGATCTAGCCGAGTGGCAAAAAACCAAGGATTCCTAGCGCTGTCCCACTGCGATTAATCTTCTGATGGAGACGAATCGTCAGAGCTTTCCGCCTCAGCTTCAGTTGAGGTGTCGGCCTCGTCGGGTGACTCGGCCTGGGGCCAGGGGATCCGGCTGTCGGCGGCTAGCAGTCGGGCCATCTCCCGCGCCCCGTAGAGGTTGACATGGCTGGGGTCAGCAAACAGATGAGACTGCCAGCGCCACTCCTCTAACCGATCCACCAGGGTAAACGCACCTTGGTTGGCCCAGGTCTGCAAAAACCGCTGGAACTGACGCTCGTAACCCATACGCACCCTATCCAGGTAGTCGTTACTAAGGGGCAAATTCACAAACACCAATGGAATGCTTTGACTCTCCAAAAATTGGGTCATCGCCGCCAAAGATTGGGTCTGCACCCCTTCTAGGCGAAAGGCGCGGTAGGCATCGTCGTACTGACCCCGTACTCGGGGAAAGCGACGGTAATACGCCGTCAGGTTGAACTGATCGTTAACGGCCAAAAAGCCCTGGGAGTTGATTGGGGTCAGCGGTACGGTTCCATAGCTTGTGGCAGCTGTTGCAGAAGAGTTTTCTGAAGCGACGGCAGAGGGTTTATTAACCCCTCCAGTGTCTGCCTCAGGCTCTTCAACAGACTCGGTCCCATTTTCAACCACGGCGTCGGTCTCTTCAACTTCTTCAGAATCTTCAGCGGTTCCAGAAGGTGCTTCGACGGTTTCAACGGACGCCTCAACGAGAGTTCCAGGGGCAGAGGCAGGAGGAGCCTGCGCTTGCAGGGTTAACCTTGTACCCTCCTGCACAGCGGCATAACCCGGAGACGTCAGGATTCCGGCAAAGGTGCGGTCAAACCGGCCGCTGTTGAAGGCGCGGGAGCCCTCAGCCCAGACGATCAGCCGAGGGTGCAGATCGGCAGCCAATAGCTGCTGGGTGACAAAGCTCACCACCTGGGCTGTAGCACCGTTAACGCTGAAGTTGTAAACCCGTAGGCCGGGGTAACCCTCCACTGCCAGCGCCTGTTGCAGTACCTGGGGGTCAATGCCTTGCAGCGATCGCGAGCTGCCCACAATCAGCACATCGGGCGGTCCCTGGGCCGCAACATAGGCCCGGTAAAGGCTGACCTGCTCGTCTAGCACATCGCTACCCAAGGCCGGAAACGCGCGGGGTAACCCCTGCTGATCGGCTTTTTGGTAAGCCAGCAGCAAGTTTTGCTGATATTCGCGGGCCTTGCGTTGGCTGAAGACATGGCGGGGGTCATCGGCGGGGATGGCTTGCAGCAGGGTCAGCGATCGCCCCCAAGCCCCGGCCACCTGCTGCCACTGGGTAGCGGTTGCAGCGGTTGCCGCTAGCTGGCTGGCTCGGTTGGCCTCACTGATAGCCCCATGCCAGGGGTCAGCGGACACCGCTGCCGCCGCTTTGCCGTTGTCAGATTGGGAAATGCCTTGAGGGCCAGGGGAGCCAATGCAGCAGGAGAGCAGCGTGCCTACCGACAGCGATATCACCAGCCCAGCGCGAGAAGTGAAGAGTTTAGGCATGGCTGTTTGAGGGCATGGTGACGAATGGTAGGTCTAGGAAATATGCTGTGCCCTAGCCCTTAATCCCAGTGTAGAAAATTGTGTCGCCGGGCAGAAAGCATTCCCCTTGGATCTTCGACTCTATGCCCTTGCCAAAACGGAAGTGAGAGCAGGTTTTGTGCTCCTCCTGTGTTTAGTTATCTGTGTCAGTCGACAGCGATCGCATTCTCAAACCCTGCATTTAAAATTTAGATGACTTTCAGGCGCGACGACTGCTGCCCCACGAGCACCACATACCGAGTTCATTGGTTACCGACAGGTCGCTAAATTTGACGCAAAGGCCAACCAGAGACAGATTTTCATTTTTTGAACACTCTGCAATAGTGTTTTTGTCTCCAGCACAATTTGCGAGGTAACTGGTGGTACCCCTAAAAGACTACAACCCAGGTCAGCGTACGCCCTACGTCACCTACGGGCTGATCGCCCTCAACATAGCCATTTTTATCTATGAGCTCAGTCTGCCCGCTTACGGACTGACCGATTTTTTCCACAGCTGGGCCTTGGTGCCCGACGAGCTTTCTACTAGCCTGACTACGGGAGTATCAACCCCCAACGCCGAAGAATGGCTGACGATAGTCACCAGCCAGTTTCTCCACGGTGGCTTTTTGCACGTAGTCGGCAACATGCTCTACCTGTGGATCTTTGGCAACAATGTTGAAGACCAAATGGGGCACGGGCGGTTTTTGCTGTTTTACCTGCTGTGCGGCGTGCTGGCCAACCTGGCTCAGTGGTTCTTTGCAATGGGTTCAGAGATTCCATCTTTGGGAGCTAGTGGCGCGATCGCAGGCGTCATGGGGGCCTACATCTTCCGCTTCCCAGAGGTTCGCATTCTCACCCTGGTACCCCTAGGGCCCTTTCCTCTACCGCTGAGAATTCCGGCATTGTTTTACCTGGGCATTTGGTTTGTGCAGCAGGCGTTCTATGGCTTCGCTAGCCTTGGGGCTCCGGCCATGATCGGCATGGAAAGCGGCGGTATTGCCTACTGGGCTCACGCTGGCGGCTTTGCCATTGGAGCGCTGGTGGGACCCGTGTTTGGTCTGTTTAGCCAGCCCGATCTAGAGGTTGGTGCTGAGGCGCCAAGCGTCGAGTAGTCGATTGGCGGGGTGCGGAAGAAAGGGGTGGCAGGCCCCGTGAACTGGGTAAAGTGGGCCTTCTCACCCTCCAACCCAAGGCCGTGATACAGGATAGAACGCCCCACTGAGCAATTTTCCTAAAGCTTTTGCCAACCGAAAACCACCAAAAACTCATAGCAATAATCTTGACTGAGTGATTCCTTCAGTCAATTAGTTCGAGTGCATACCTTTAGACATGCAGACAAGTGAAGTGCGGTAAAGCGCTTTGCAACTTTTAGGCTGCCGACAGCTTATGTGGCCAGCACCTTTCGCTGCACTTGCAGCTAAGACGAGGAGTTGTTACATTAGTTTACAAATGCGTAACAATTAGCAACGTGTTGAGGTCTTGATCCGAAAGCGTGTGAGAGATTACCTGCCCTTGAACCGCAGAACCGGCTGGAGTAGTGTCTGATGGGTAACAACAGTCCTATGGATTCTCAATCCATCCCCGTAACCATGGGCCAAGTATTAGACCTGTATGCCGCTGGTCGCCGCGATTTTAGCCATCTCGACTTCCACGAAGCATGGATGCCTGGGCTAGAGTTGCCCGGCATCAACCTCGGCCAGGCCAATCTGGTGTCGATCAATTTACAGGGGGCTATGCTGGCCGGGGCTAAACTGAGCGGCTGCAATCTGTGGCGAGCCAATTTAGAAGATGCCGATCTGAAGGGTGCCGACCTGGCTCGTGCCGTTTTGATTCGAGCTGAACTGAGCTGTGTCAACCTGACGGGGGCCAACCTGCGCTGTAGCGACTTACGCCTGGCCACTCTGCACTACGGCACGCTGATTGGTGCCGACCTGCGCAATGCCAACCTCAGCTACGCTGATTTGCGCGGTGCCGATCTGACCGGCGCTGACCTGCGCGGTGCCGACCTCACCGGCGCCAACCTGCGGAAGACGACCCTAGGGCTTGCCCAGCTAGAGGGCACCTGCCTTGATCGCGCTTGGATGGACGAAGCCAACCCGCCTCACCCCGAACTGTCCTCCAAGGTTTAGGTCTCCCCCTCGCCTACCCCTAAGCGCTGTCGGCCAAAGCCTGCCGCAGCTGCCCCTGATGCTGAGTTAAGCGCTCAGCCGCCGCTTGGGCATCGAGGTTGCCCAAGTGCATCATCAGAGCGAGTTTGACCTGCTGGTTGCTGCGATCGAGCAGGTCAGCAGCGGCTTCCCGGTCGAGGTCAGTTAGGTCGCAGAGAATACGTAGGGCGCGATCGCGCAGTTTGGTATTAGTTACCGCCACATCGACCATGCGGTTGCCGTAGACCTTCCCCAGGCGCACCATCACCCCGGTAGAGAGAATGTTGAGAGCCATTTTGGTGACCGTGCCCGCCTTTAGCCGAGTCGAGCCCGCCAGCAGCTCTGGACCGACCAGCAGGCGAATGTCAATATCGGCCACGGTGGGCACCTGGTCTGCGGGCACGCAGGCCATGAACACCGTGGTGGCACCGCGCTGATTGGCAGCGGCGATCGCCCCCTGCACGTAGGGCGTTGTGCCCCCAGCGGTAATGCCGACCACGACATCGTGGGACTGCACATTGCGCTCGGTGATCGCCGCAGCCCCATCTTCGGCAATATCCTCCAGCCCCTCAGAGCTTTTTATCAACGCCCCGGCCCCCCCAGCAATAATGCCCTGCACTAGCTCGGGCGGGGTGCAAAAGGTGGGCGGACACTCCGCGGCATCAAGCACTCCCAGTCGACCGCTGGTGCCCGCGCCCACGTAAAACAATCGCCCCCCCTGCCGCAGTGACTCGGTAGCGGCATCGATCGCCGCCGCTAGCGCCTGCCGCGCCCCAGCGATCGCGGCTAGAGTCCGCTGGTCTTCGTGGTTAAACAGATCGACTAGTTTCAGCGCGCTGAGCCGATCGAGTTGGGCGCTGCGGGGGTTGGCTTGCTCGGTGAGCAAGTGGCCGCGATCGGTCGGGTCTACGGTGTTAGCAAGGGGAGAATCAGCGGTCACAGGCAGCATCCAGAAGGCATATACACTGCCGCTAATGTAAGGGATGGCGGGTCTAGCGCACAAACCGAATTGCTACCCCATAGCGAACGGGCTTGCCCTCGGCAGCCTGAATTGTCGCCACAATGCAGCTCACGATTTCGATCAGGGCTAGGGGCACCACCAGCAAAAAGCCCACCAAAACAAACATCAGCGCAATGGTCACGACCCAAGCAATCAGCATCGTCAGTTGAAAGTTCAGAGCTGCCTTCGCCTGACTCTGGATAAAGGTAGCGTTGGGGGCAGCATCGAGGTTAGATGCTGCCCCCGCGCCTTTTACTAAAAGCAGGACTAGAGGCGCCACCACCCGCCAGGGCAGCAAAAACGAACTTCCCCACAACAGCGGCCACCCCCCTAGCCACTGGCTACCGATAGCCAGATAGCTCACCAGCGGCACCAGATGAGTCAGCGCGACCAGGGTCGCATTTGATATCCCCCCTCTGTCATTGGCTGAAGCGGGATGCGCTGGCGGCGTGCTGGCGATCGGTGGGGGAACTGATCCCTCAGCCAAAAAATCCTGTGGCAGTGCAGTTGACTCAGCATTCTTTGCGGCAGCAGGCGGATTTAATGTCGCGTCTATAGCGTCCTCAGCCACTCCAGCCGCCTGGGTATCCGCTGAAGTAGACACGCCCTTGAGACTAAAGCATTCTTGCCAGTCGGCGGTGTCAGAGCCGGTTTGTCGCCCGCTTACCCACACCCCATCGATTGGGCAAGTTAACCCCAGGCGCATCATCCCCCGGCGAATGTGAGGCACTACCAGGTTTTGAGGGATAGCGGTATCGGCCTCAAGATCGAGGTGGAGCATGGTGCCCCGCCACTGGCCACGAGCCACTACACCGGCGGCCAGGGAAGGAGTCAGCAACTGGGCGATCGCACGGGCATCGCCCTGGCGGGCCTGGGCAATCAGGATCGAGATGGGAGTTGACATAGCCCGTGACCCTAGAGCAATTTCTCAAGCTGCTGGCGCATGCGGTCTAGCTCAGCTTGAGAAATTCCGTTATCGTCGGTGGACGGAGCACTGTCGGCCAGCGGAGCAACGGCGTCGGGATCGTTAGGGTCCCAGGTAATTTGCTCGAGGGTTTGATCGGGAGGAACCGCCAAAGTGCCCTCGGGTACCAGGCGATAGCCGTAGTCAGCAGATTCGCAAAATTCTTCAATTTCAGCTTGGTCAAACCCCTCCACAGTGGCCTCTGGAAAGTCTTGGGCCTCCAGCATCAGGGCATAGCGGATGGCGTCGTCCTCATGCTCAAACATCAAGATTATGTTTTGCCCGTTCATGGTTTCGGCATGAATGCCCTCGTTGTCGGTGCGGGCATTGAACAACAGCACGTACACCACCATGGCCCTATCTCGCTAACAGCATTACTTGTTTACTGTACCGGGCCGCTGCCCCACGAACAAAGCTGCTTCAGTGGTCGTCTACGGCTTGAGGCTCTCAGTAGGTGACTGAAGCTGAGCGATTCAGGTTTCCTCGCGATTAGGCCCAGTAGTTTCACTACAGACAGCGCCGACCATTAAGTTCATCGGAAGTGGTAGGCAGAAAGCGGGGAGTTCATTACTATTGGTGGGTGTTCTGCGGTGGCGTAACGGGTATGACCCCTTCTCAAGAACCGGAGCCTTCTCAAGAGCCAGAGTTGGGCGGCGGCAGCCGTTGGCTCACGGCGGGCCTATTGCTGGGTTCGCTGCTGGTGTTGGGAGGCGCAGCGGCGCTAGGGGGCTGGCTGTGGAGCCGCACCCAGCTCGTGCCCCTGCTGGACAGGGAGCTATCGGAGGCCCTGGAACGCCCGGTGGAGCTGGGGCCGGTAGAACGGGTCGGTCTGTCGGGGGTGCGGCTGGGGCCCTCTCAAATTCCACCGACACCAACGGACCCCGATAGCCTATCGCTAGCAGCGGTAGAAGTTAAATTTAAGCTATGGGATTTGTGGCGGCGGGAACTGCCCCTCACGGTGACCCTAGAGCAGGGAGAGCTTTATCTGGAGCAGAATGCCGAACGCGAGTGGTTTGACATAGATCTAGATCTATCCGATCGCGATCCCGATCGCGATCCCTTCATCAATGTGAATCTCGACCAGCTCTACGTCAAAGATTCTCAGCTGACCATGGTGCCCTACGTACAGGGTGATGTCGAGCCGGTGCGGGTGGCGATCAAAAACTTGCAGGGCCAGCTAGACTTCAACGAAACTTTCATTGAGGTACCTGAGGATCCTAATTCACCCATTGAAACCCGGCAGCTCGACTTAAAACTCAGCGGTGAATCTATCCAGGGGGGCGACCTGGATCTCACCGGGTCAGTGCTACTGCCACCACCCAAGGAGACCCCCAGTGAAACCGCCGATTCTCCGATCGACCCGACCGAGGTACCTGGCCCTGGCCTGCAAGCCAATATTAATTTGCGCGCCCAGAAGGCGCGAACCACTGACGTCATGCCCCTGGTCGACTCCTTTCTGGAGGAGCCTCTGCCGGTGCAGTTTCCCGCTGGCGTGGTCAGCGGGCAGGTTGATATTGAAAGCGGAGCTGGCATCCCCACCAACGTCGTCGGCACAGCTCGGGTAGAGGAGGGCAGCGTAGTTCACCCCATTCTGCCCGAGCCCCTGCAAAATGCTCAGGGCGACGTGCGCTTTCGGGGCCGCACCTTCGAGTTTGAGAATGTCACCGCCAGCATGGGCGATCTGACCGCTCGCGCTGGGGGCAGCCTCAACTTAGATAAGGGCTACAACCTCAGCGGCCAGGTCAACCCATTTACCATTGCCCAAGCCTCTGAACTGCTGGACAGAGACTTGCCGGTAGAGGCCAGTGGCATCTTTGGAGCCGACGTTACCATGACTGGCCCCTTGGGCAAGCCGGTGCTGACTACCGAGCTGATTTCCCAAGATCAAGTCACCATTGATCGAATAGCTTTCAGCGAAGTCAGGGCTACAGGTACTCTGCGATCGCCCAACCTAGAGATTGATAACATTTTGGCGGTGCCTGTAGGGGGCGGTGCCCTGACCGGCAGCGGTGTCTTTACCTTCGGGGAACCGGGGCGCCTAACGCTGGCGCTAGCGGGCGATCGCATTCCCGCCGACACCATTGGACAGGCCTACGGGCTGTCTGATCAGGTAGCCCTGGGACCGGTGTTTTTTGAGGCCGAGATCGCTGGCCCTGTCAATCAGCTTGTCGGCACGGCCAGCTGGCGCGCCCCCATGGGCAACTACCCGGCCCAGGGAAACCTGAGACTGGCGGGCAACCAGGTGCGCTTCACCGATACCTTTGTGCAGGTGGCGGGGGGCACCATAGCGGGTGATGGCCTGCTCGCCAACGGTCAGTGGAACGCTGACCTACGGGGTCAGGGGGTGCAGCTCCGTCGCCTAGGGGCCGCGGTTGATGGGGTGGCTAGCGGCACCGCTCAGCTTTCAGGCACCCTAGACAATCCTGGGCTGGCGGGTGTTCGGGGCCAGGGCAATGGTGCGATCGCCCTAGCCAGCGGCGGCACTCTGCTTACCAACGCAAGTCTGGCGGGCGGCCAGTGGAGCGCCAATCTCCAGGGGCGCGAGCTGCAAATGGCGGCCTTTGCTCCCGATCTTCAGGGCACCGCTGACGGCAATTTTCGCTTTACGGGCAGCACTGACAACCTTAGCTTAGCCGGGGCGAGGGGGCAGGGGCAACTCGTGCTCTCGGATGGACTAGCTACAGCGGCATCCCGCTCGCCCCAGCTCGCCCAGGTGCGTGGCCCTCTCACCGCCGACTTGGCCTGGAATGGGCAGTCGATCCTGGTGCGGCAGGCCAACACCACCGGAATACAGGCCAATGGGGTTATCACCCCGCGACTCAGTGGCCCTGGGGCTCCGGCGATCGCCAACCTCGATCTCAACCTCAACGTAGATAACTTCAGCCTGGCAGCACTGCCCGTGCCCCAGGTGATTCCCCTGACAGGCAACGCCTTCTTTAACGGACGGCTGCGCGGTCGTCCCGGTGCCCTAGCCCTCAGCGGTGACGCCTCTCTAGTAGGGCTACAGGCGGGCGATCTGGCCTTTGCCTCTCCCCTCAGCGGCCCGGTTGACTACAACCAGGGCGGCGCGCTAGCGGTAGATCTGACGGGCGGCGGCGATCGCGTCTATGTCGCCAACGCCGGGGGCGATCGCAATCTAGCCTTTGAGATCCGCAGCGGCGAAGCCCTGGCCGAGGGCTACACCCGAGGCGATGACCTCTACGCCACCATCGAAAATCTGCCCATAGACGACCTCCGCCTGCCCCAGGCTGGCATAAACGGCATAGGCACCGTCAGCGGTCTGATCAGCCGAGCCGAAATTGTCGCCAATCTGCGGCAACCCACCCTGCGGGCCACCTTCGATGTGCAAGACCCCAGCATTGGCTACCTCAGACTGCCCAACGAAACCACCACCGTCGCCATTGACCCCACTGCCCCCGAGCGCCCGGCCGAGTCTACTCGCTATGGTCGTCTGCGAGGCAGCGTTACCTACGCCAATAACGTCATTGGTCTGGCCGGGGTCGTGCTTGAGTCGGCCTCTGGGCTCAGCCGATACCTAGCCAGCGGCACCTACACCCTGGGCGACCAGCCCCAGATCAACGGCGAACTCGTGGTTGACAATGGCCAAATCCAAGACCTTCTCCGAACCTTGCTGATTTTTGAGCAGGCCGATTTTCGCTTTAACCCGCTTCGACCCCCCGAGTGGTTTCGCGATGCCACCCCAGCCGACTTGGCCTCGCTAGAGGAGGTGCAGCCCGTGGGCGATCGCGATGCCAGCCTGCTCGATCAGCTCCGCCGCCTAGCCGAAGTGCAAGAGCTCAAAGATATGCTGGCAGCTCAGGGCGAAACCGCTACCCTGCCTCCCCTCGATGAATTTGTCGGCAGCTTCTCGGGCAAAGTGACCGCCAACGGTACCGTGCCCGACAGCCTCAACATCACCTTCGACCTGGCCGGGGCTAACTGGGTCTGGGGCAACGCCGACGGCAGCAACGGTGCCACCTATCGCATCGACGAAGTGATTGCTAAGGGCAGCTACCAAGACAGCGTCATTCGTTTCGAGCCGGTCAGCCTGCGCTCCAACTTCGCCAACTTTTCCGACACCACCCAGCAGGGTGTCGGGCTGGCTACTCTCAACGGCGACTTCAGCCTGCGACCTGATGACCCCGTGGCCCGCACGCTACGTCTGGAGGTCAGTGATGTGCCGATCAACGCGCTGCGCCAGCCCCTGCGCCTACCCGATAACCTCGACGGTCTGGTCAACCTAGGGGCCACCCTCACTGGCACCCTGGCTGCCCCCCAGGTGCGCGGCCAGCTGGCGATCAACGAAGCCACCATCAACCGCAACGCCATCGATTTGGCCACCGCCAACTTCCGGTACGAAGATGCCCGCCTTAACCTGATCAGCCGGGTCGCCATTGACGAACAAGTCGACCCGCTGCGGCTGGTGGCCACTGTGCCTCTGCCCCTGCCCGGTCTCCGTCAACAGCCCGAAACCGATACGGTCGACATTTCCCTTAGGGTGCGCGACGAGGGCTTTGCCCTGGTCAATCTGTTCACCCGCGCCATCACCTGGGAGTCAGGCCCAGCCAGCCTCGACCTAGCCGTTCAAGGGCGCTGGCCCGTCAACCAGCCTATTCAGGAAGCCCTCACCACCCTCAATGTGACCGGCAATGCAAACCTTGAGGGTGTCACCATCAGCTCCCGCAGCCTGTCCAAGCCCCTCACCAATATTCAGGGCCGCATCGACGTGCTTGAAGGCGCTGACACCCTCCGCGGCAACTCTGTCTACACCAACGGCCTAGTGCTCGCCTTCCAAAACCTAGAGGGCGACTTTAGCAATGGCAAGGTAACGGCTGAGGGCAACCTCAAGCTGCTGCCCTCAGTGCAAGACCTAGCCCCTGGGTTATTTGACACCCGCACGGCCCTAGAGGATGGTGGCACTCCCCCACAAGGCGACAATCCCTTCCGCGTTACCCTCGACAACATTGCCCTTGATCTGCGTAACCCTGCTGGCACCTATCGGGGCCGCGTCGATGGCAACGTGGTTGTCGACGGCAGCGTCTTTTTGCTGCCGCCCCTGGTCTACGGCGAAGTGAAGCTATCAGACGGGCTGCTCACCCTGCCCGATACCAGCGTCGGGGGAGGCACCCCGACCGCCTTTGCATCTACCGCAGAGCCCAGCATCTTTGACCCCCTTCCTCCAGTGCTAGAAGACTTTAAGCTAGTGCTGGCTGAGAATGTGCGGTTGGCTGTCCCCGGCATTGTGGATGTGAGGGCCGAGGGTACGCTAGACCTGATGGGTACTGTTCCCAACATCAGACCCGATGGCCGCATCAATTTACCTTCGGGCCGCATTAACCTACTGACCACCGAGTTTCGCCTCACAGGCGATCAAAACTACGCCGAGTTTAGCGATCTCGACGAAACCATCGACCCCTACTTGGTGGCTAACCTATCAGCGGCAGTGCCCGATAGCGCCGCGGCTGGCAATGCCTTAGCTGTAGCAACCCCCTTCCCCCGCAACGAAATTAGCGTGTCTCGCATCGACCAACTGGGTCTCACCCAAGCTGGGGTGCAGACTGTCCGCATTCGCGCCAGCGTCAACGGCCGCGTTAGCCGCGTAGTGAATTTGCAGGGGGTAGAGCTATCCAGCACCCCACCCCGCTCCGAGGGTGAGATTGTGGCCTTGCTCAGCGGTGGGCTACTGGCAGCGCTTGAATCCACCTTGGGCAGTGTCTCAGGCGGCGGCGATGGGTTCCAGGGTCTGCTGGCTTTTGCGGGCTCGGCCCTGCTCAACAACCTGCAAAATCTGCTGGGGTCAGGGCTAGATCGTACCGAGCTACGCCTGTTTTCAGCCTCGCCACCGGGGCAGCAGACAGGTGCTCTCGACATTGGCGGCGAGATTGGCTTTAACTTTTCTCCCAGTATCTCGGTGTCGGTGCAGAAAGTGTTTACGAATGTCACCCCCGCCGTGTTTAGCGTGCGCTATCGCATCAACGACCAGATCACCATACGGGGTATCACCAGCTATGAGCAGTTCAGTGAAAACACCGGCGCAGTTGTAGAATTTCGATTTCAGCCTTGAGCTCAGGGGCAACGCTGGGCTTGTAAGGTGGAAGGGAAAAGCATCACTGCCCCATATCACGACAACGACAAGCCGATGGATCCTAAGCTGCCGCAATCTGCTCCACCCACTCCCCCTACTGAAGAAAAAGCGCCGCCAGCGGAGATTTCAGCTTGGGCTCGGTGGCGATCGCTGTGGGCAGGGCAGTGGAGCAATATCCGAGTGCTGGCGATCGCCCTAGCAATAGCCCTCACGGTGCGGGTGCTGATTGCTGAGCCTCGTTACATTCCCTCCAACTCGATGGATCCGACACTGCACATCGGCGATCGCCTGCTGGTTGAAAAAATTAGCTACCGCTGGCAGCCCCCCCACCGGGGCGATATCGTGGTGTTTGCGCCACCGCCGCAGCTAGCCCAGCTGGGGTACGAGGCTCGTCAGGCCTTTATCAAACGAGTGATTGGCGAACCTGGCCAAACTATCGCCGTTCGCCAAGGACAGGTGATCGTCGACGGCGAACCGCTGCAAGAGGACTATACCCTCGAAACTCCGGCCTATACGTTAGAGCCCGTCACCGTCCCCCCAGGGCAGGTGTTTGTCATGGGCGACAACCGCAACGACAGCAACGACTCCCACGTGTGGGGCGGGCTCCCCCAGCAAAATATCATTGGCCGCGCCCGGTTCCGGTTCTGGCCCCTCGATCGCCTCGGCCCCGTCGGCTAAGCATCAAGGATGCAGCGTCTCAGCTGTCCTGGGCCAAGCAGGAGGCTTACCCTCCCTATTTCTCGACCTAGGGCACTATGGTCTGGGGCCACAACCCCGATTTTCTGGCTAACCGCCCAAAGGCGTACTGCATTACCACTACAGTTCAGGGGGTTGTGTAAGATCAAAGCGACTTCAGATCACGCGATCGCGAGGAAAGCTTCATGCTTGTACAGCTTGTTCGCCCCCTGGTGCGTACCCAAGTGCAAATGCTGGCCCAAGCCCAATCGGCCAGCAGCAAGCTGGTGGGCATGGTATCGCAGTGGCTAAGCTATTTGGGCATTCACACCGAGGTGACCCAGCTGCAAACCACCGGCAACCGCATTCAGGTATCGCTCTGTGTGGGCAAGCCGGAGCAGTGTACAGAGGCTGAGTGGCAGCAAATTCTCGGCAACCTCAACCGAGATGTAAACGCTGCCCCCGCCGTTGACACCCTCGCCTACAGCGCTATGCCCCCCGCCCACCAGAGCAAGGTGCAGCGTCTCTTGGCCGCCATTCTCCACGCCAGCGGACAAGACCCCCTCGCAGACTGGCCCGCTCTGCGCCCCAGACTAGTGTCCATGGGCATGGAAGAATCGTTGCTGACGGGCATTCACACAGCCCTAAAGATACCCATGCCGATGGCTCTTTTAGTGGAGCAACTCGGACCGGAGGTAGCCGCCTTTGTGCTGTCAAAGGCCATTCACATTGCCCTGCTAGACCAGCAAATTAGCCAAGCTGAAGACACTGCCCTCAAAGCCCTGCTCAATGCCATCGATTCCGGCACGGCTCCTCGTGCCGAGTCGGTTTCCGTTTCTGGGATGCCGTAGGTTTTACGCTACCGAATGGCGCAGCTGTGACCTAAGACTAGGGCGATCGCGGCCCATCACCTCAAATCGCAACCGCTAACCCCATGGACTCTGCTGCCGTTCTATTTCACCTTGCTTTTCCTGTGGCCGATATTTCCACAGCAAAGGACTTTTACGTCACCGGGCTGGGCTGTAAGTCAGGACGAGAAACGGCCAACTCCCTCATTCTCAACCTCTGCGGCCATCAGCTCGTGGCCCACACCACCGCCAACTTAGCCCCGCAAAAGGGAATTTATCCCCGCCACTTTGGCCTAGTGTTTTTGGCCGAGACCGATTGGGAAGCCCTGCTGCACCGGGCCAAGGATAAGCAACTCAATTTCTACCAGGGCGAAAAGCGGCGCTTTGTGGGCAATGTCTTAGAACATCGCACCTTTTTTTTGCAGGATCCATTTTTTAACCTGCTGGAGTTTAAGTATTACTGTCACCCCAGCGCTATCTTTGGCGAGGTAGACGAGGCTCAAGTGGGGGATGCCGAATAATCTACTTCACCGCTGAGTCGCAATAGAAGTTGTTCTCTCTCCCCGGCTGTCGCCGTGATAGGTTGAGGGTCAGCGCAATGTGAAGGCTATGCATAAAATTCCAGTCACTATCATTACCGGCTTCTTGGGGGCTGGCAAAACCACCCTAATTCGCCAGCTGCTGCAAAACCCCGAGGGTCGGCGCATTGCTGTGCTGGTTAACGAGTTTGGCGAAGTCGGCATCGACGGCGACCTGCTGCGCAGCTGCCAGGTGTGTGACGAAGATGGGGAAGCGATCGCCCCAGAAACCAACATTCTCGAGCTCACCAACGGCTGCCTCTGCTGCACCGTGCAGGAGGAGTTTTTGCCTACTATGCAGCAGCTCATGACTCGCCGCGACCAGATCGACTGCATTGTGATCGAAACCTCTGGTCTCGCCCTGCCCAAGCCCCTGGTGCAGGCCTTTCGCTGGCCCGAAATTCGCACTGCCGCCACCGTTGACAGCGTCATTACCCTGGTTGACTGCGAAGCCCTAGCCGCAGGCGACCTGGTGGGCGACCTACCCGCTCTGGAGGCTCAGCGCCAGGCCGACGAGAGCCTCGACCACGAAACACCCCTCGAAGAACTGTTTGAAGACCAGCTCAACTGCGCCGACCTGGTGCTGTTGACCAAGGTAGATAAGGTGAGCGCAGGCGATCGCACCCGCATCGAAACCTGGCTCACCCAGCAGCTGCCTCACCCCGTCAAAGTACTGAGCCTAGCCGGGGGCGAGGGCAGCAACCCCATCAGCCCCGACCTACTGCTGGGCTTTAACGCCGCCGTCGAAGACAACCTCGACAGCCGCCCTAGCCACCACGACCATGAGCATGATCACGACCATGACGACGACATCGTCGCTGTCCCCATCGTGCTCGATCAAAGTTTTGAACCAAAGGCTTTGGTCAAGCGGTTAGAAATCCTTGCTGCTAACCACGAAATCTACCGTATCAAAGGCTTCGTGGATGTGCCCAACAAAGCCATGCGCTTGGTAGTTCACGGCGTGGGCCAGCGGTTTGACTCCTTTTTTGACCGGGCTTGGCAACCTAGCGAGCCTCGCCAAACGCGACTGGTAGTGATTGGTAAGGATTTGGATAAAGAGGTGATTCGGGCGGCGATCACCGCCTAGCCCTCTACCCATACAGCCCTGCCACATACTCCCCATAGCCGTTGTAGATCACCGTGGGCTGCTGCTCCCAGGAAAACATCGCTGTAGATTTTCCAATCAACCGCTCTTTAGCCTGCGACCAGCGGGGGTGAGGCACATTGGGCTCTACATTGGCCTCAAACTTATACTCATCGGGGGCCAGCGTATTCCAGTAGGTGGCGGGCTGCTCGGCTACAAACTCAATTTTGACAATCGATTTAGCCCCCTTAAAGCCATACTTCCAGGGCACCACCATGCGGATCGGGGCACCGTGTTGTTTCGGCAACCGATGCCCATACACGCCCACCGCAAAAAAGGCCAGGTCATTGGCCATTTCCTCCACGGTCAGCCCCTCGGTATAGGGCCAGGGCAGATTGCGGGCAAAGCCCAGGCTGGGCCCTGGGCACACCGCCGCGTCATAGTAGGAGGTAAACCGGACGTACCTAGCCCCTGAGGTTGGCTCCACTGCCGCCATCAGCGATCGCATAGGGAAACCAATCCAGGGCACCACCATCGCCCAGGCTTCTACACAGCGAAACCGGTAGATGCGCTCCTCTAGGGCAAAGCGCTGGGTTAAGTCATCTAAGCTAAAGGTTTGAGGATTTTTTACTAGCCCTGTCACCTCTAAGCTCCATGGGTCCGTCGGCAGGGCCTGGGCGCTCGCCCAGATATCTTTGCTACCGCCAAACTCGTAGAAATTGTTGTAGCGGCTGGCGTACATTTGCGGCGTTGGCTCTCGTCCAGCATCGGCAAAGGCACTGTTGGGCCTTGCCCCGCGCAGGGGTTCTCCCAGGGTATTTGCTAGGTCTGCGTCCATAACCGGCGATCGCCGACAGCCTCCCGCCGAAGCAGCCGCAAACCCTACTCCGGCCCCAATCAGAGACTTCATAAACCGTCGTCGCTGCCAAAATACCCCCTCAGCCGTCACTCGAGACTCTGGCAGCTGCCAACTGGGGCGAGACCGAAAGAAAACCATAGCGGTGAGCCCTAGGATTACAAACTGGCGATCGGCAGCCTAAAACCCATTTTGGCATTGCCTTTCTAGCCCTAGATGAATTTGGGGTGAGAAAGGCATCGCTGCACTGAACCTAAGCATTGACTCTGTAACTTATGTAACGGTTCGAGACCCGCCCCAGGGAAAATACGGGTCTTTGTTCTAGTCACCCAAGCAGAAGTTAAAGACTTAATTTCAATCAAGAGCCAGGCACGCTCGGCCACCTCCGTAGGAATCGGCAGACTTCGCCAAAAATTTACAGAGCCGTAGAAATTATGTAAACGAGGCCAAACCCCTTAAGGTGCAAGGCTCGGCAATCCACAAAATTCAGAGTAGCACCCCAAATCAGCCCATTAGGGCCCTGGGAAGAAGCGTCCAAGCAGGGAGACTTTAGAACAGAATCATCAGCTCCTATACTAATGAGGCGAGTCCATAGGTATCCGTAGTTACGCCATTGTGGTCGCTTCCGTCGGCCCTTAGGCTTATATCACGAGCACACGATCCTGTGATGCACTGCCTTGTCGTTAACAGAGAGCAGCCGGGCGAGAGTAGCAAGGTTTTCTTTGCCGCCTAGCCCCCAACTACCTTTGCTACCGTTTAGGGCCCCACCGTCAGGCAGCATAGTTCTCGGTTTACCCAACTGGATTCACCACTTCCTGAGATCGCCATGGTCGCTACTTCCCGATTTCAAGCTACAGGCAGCACCCTAGAACTGCTGCGGCTCTATCAAAGCAATCCCGATCTCAATTTGCGCAACCAGCTGGTGCAGCTCAACATTGGATTAGTCCGGCGCGAGGCCTACCGTTGGCTGCAACAATCTAACGAAACCTTTGACGATCTCATGCAGGTGGGCAGCCTGGGGCTGATTCGCGCCATTGAACGCTTCGACATGGGCAAGGGCTATGCCTTTAGTTCCTTTGCAATTCCCTACATTCGCGGCGAAATTCAGCACTACCTGCGCGACAAAAGCACCTCTATGCGCATCCCGCGGCGGTGGCAGGCGCTGCAAAGTCAGTCGTCCCGTGTCATTCGCCAACTGCAAGCCGACCTGGGCCGTCTGCCCAACGATGCTGAAATTTCTGCTGCCCTCGATATCTCGATAGCCGAGTGGCAAGAGGTCAAGCTGGCCACTCGCAACCGCTCTCTGCTGAGTCTTGACGCCCCAGTACAAGATGAGGAATCAGGCTGTCTAGGCGACCTGCTGCCCGACCTCAAATACAGAAGCTTTCAGCTGGCCCAGGAAGATCAGCTTCGCCTCCAGCAGGCTCTGCACCAGCTTGAGAATCGCACCCGCGAAGTGCTGGAATTTGTCTTTCTCTACGACCTTACCCAAAAAGAAACTGCCGAGCGCATGGGGATTAGCGCCGTCACCGTATCGCGCCGGGTGAAGCAAGGGCTCAAGCATCTACAGGTGCTTATGGTGTCTAACGAAGATGAAACCGCCTAAAACGCTCTGCATCCTCGGAATTGAGCTATCGTTTAGGAACATCGGCTCAGGAAGCAAGGAGGCTCAGCCATGGGGGCGATCGCGTTTTTAGTCTTATTTATTCTCGGCGTTTTGCTAGCTGTCGTGGGCAGCGTCATTGGTGTAATAGACGCGTTCAGGGTCAGCCCCGTTTGGGGTTTACTGTCGATCCTTCTTATCCCCCTGTTGGTCTTTTGGGCCAAATTTCGAAGCCGCAAGTGGGCCCGCAATAGCTCATTGATATTTTTAGGTGGGTTGTTGTCCATGCTGGCGTCGCTTCCTTTCCTGGGCGGGTTTCGTGCCCAGCAAGCCCAGCAAGCCGGTGCCCCTGCCGAAGAGAGCATTCCCGCTGAAGAAGTTCCGGTGGAGTCGGTGCCAGTACCTGACGAGCCGGTGGCTACCCAAGAAAACTTTGCCGAGCCTCTGGTGCCCATCGCACCTCAGTTCTCTCCCATTGCTCGGGCTGATTTGATTCAGTCTACAGACCCCAACGAGCGCCTTCAGCAAATTAACAATAGCCGTACCGATCCCTTCGCCATAGTACCCATTCCCCCACCGCCGCCCCGGGTGATTGCTCCACCAGCCCCAGTAGGAGGTGCACGCGGCGCAGCTACGCCTGGTGCTACTGGTGGCAGGGCAGGTGGTGGGGCTGGTGCTACTGGTGGGACCCCTGTGGCTAGGACAGGTGGTGGGGCTGGTGCTACTGGTGGGACCCCTGTGGCTAGGACGGGTGGCACTGGTGGCACAACATCGGGTGGGTCAGGGGCCGCTCCGGGCAACGGTGGTGCTGGGCGCCCAACAACCCCGCCGCCGTTGGCACCTCTGCCCCAACTCCCGAAGCCTGCATTGGCGGAAGCCGTGCTGGTAACTGGTGTAATGACTATCGGCAACGAAAATTTTGCTGTGGTACAAACCTCGGCTGGTAGTCAGTATGTCAAAGCAGGTCAGCGAGTTTCTAATGGTCAGGTTCTGGTCAAGCGCATTGACATGCGCGGTAGCGATCCGGTGGTGGTGCTAGAAGAAAACGGCATTGAGGTATCGCGCCCAGTCGGTGCTCCGACGGCTACAGCCGAAGAGCCTGCGGCTTAGCGGCTTAATTAAATCTTGAGCAATAGCGAAGCCCGGAGGGTAGCCTCTGGGCTTCGCTATTGCTCAGGGGCCTGCACCCCGCAGCAAGTCGTGTCAGAATGTGAATTGCTCGATGTGGTGTGGGATTTTGTATGCCGCTTGAAACGGTAATTTGGCAGGGATTGTGGGGCGCGATCGCGATCCTAATAGCAGAGGCGGTGCGCGATATTTATCATGTGGTCAGCCACTACTGGCCGCCCCTCATGCGCCTCCACAACTGGCATCATCGGGCCTATAAAAAAGACTTTAGCCCCGTTAGCCCCGACCTCTATCGCCAGGCTCAGCTCTACAACGACACCCCCGAAGCCATTGTCATGGTTGGCGCACTGGCGGGTCTGGCGATTTCTACTGGTATCTCTGGGCTGTGGCTAGGGTCACTGTATGGGCTGGGATTTTTGCTGGCGGCGATCGCGCGTTCGCAGGGCTGGCTGCTCACCACCGACCTCACCCACGAACCCGGCGAACTCACCACGATTCCTGGCAACTGGCGAGTCAACCGCACCTATCACTGGCGGCACCACTTCGACGACACCAACGCCTACTTCGCCGGCTACTTTACCGGTCTGGACAAGCTAATGGGCACTGCTGTTTCTCTCAAGGGCAAAACTGTAGCGGTTACTGGCGCGTCGGGCACCCTGGGCCGCGCTCTGCTCAACGAACTCGTTCGTCAGAAAGCCCGGCCCATTGCCCTGACGACCTCTGCCAACGCCACCTTTGAGGAGGGCATTCCCTGCTGGCAGTGGCAACCTGGCGCTGAAGCCGACCTGCGCGAGGCACTTAAGAAGGTGGATATTTTGGTTTTGAACCACGGGCTGAATGTGCACGGCGATCGCACCTCAGAGGCCATTCAAACCTCCCTGGAAGCTAACGCCCTCTCTGGCTGGCGGCTGATGGAAATCTTCTTCAGCACCGTTGAGACTTCGCCCCAGCGGGCGACCAAGGAAGTTTGGGTCAACACCTCCGAAGCCGAGGTAAACCCGGCCTTTAGCCCGCTGTACGAACTCTCTAAGCGCCTGATGGGCGACCTGGTTAGTCTGCGAAGGCTCGATGCACCTTGCGTCGTGCGCAAGGTGGTTCTAGGGCCGTTTAAGAGCAACCTCAACCCAATCGGGGTGATGTCTGCCGACTGGACAGCCTGGGCGGTAGTGGCCTTAGCCAAGCGCAACGTGCGCAACATCATCGTCACCATCAACCCGTTGACCTACCTATTGTTTCCAATCAAAGAATTGAGTCAGGGGCTCTACTTCAGGCTCTTTACTCGCTCCAGCAAAAGCTGACGGCTAGAGGAGCCACCATGCCTGAGTTACTGATTGGCTGACATAATTTGCCATGGCTGCTGTCTCCACCCTAGATGCCGCTTGGCGAAGGCCGTGTTTACCTGGGGCATGTGAGTCTCGACTAGCGCTACGGTTTCCTGTACCAAGGCTTCCAGGTGAAGCGCTGCGATCGCGGCCTCTTGGTAAAACAAATCTTCCAGCCGTAGCGCAAGATTTTGAGGGGCAATCTCCATTTGCTCGATCAAGGTGCCCATACGCTTGAATTGAAACGTTGAGAAGTACAGCCGATTCAAGCCCGACAGCACACCGAGAATATTTTGGACGGACTCGACCAGAATTTGGTAGTACCAGAGGGTGGCATCGCGCCGAGCCAGCTTTGGCTGCATGCCCCAAAGGGCAAAAAATTTGAGATGGTGCTCCACCATGGCTTGGGCGAGCTGGTCGGAATACTTGGCGATATTGACTTGCCACTGCCGAATGAGGGCTTCTCCGTGGAGCGGCATGCCGATCAAGGTGCCGTGCAGCATTTTCATGATGCCGGGTTGAATCTCAAATTTCTCCAGTACGGTGGCCATTTCTGCTTCCCACTGGGCGATCGCAGTATGGGCAAACTGGCATTCAACCCCCTGCATTCGAAAGGTTTCACCAAACGCACCCGACTGGCGATCGCCCAGCCACTCCATTAGTTCTGCACCCTGATTGTGTTGCCTTGCCAGAGTCAACTCTTCTTCGGTGGGCAGCTCATCGTAATACAGCATCACATCGCAGTCTGAATACTCATCGCACTGCCCTTCTGCCACTGAGCCTGTGACCATCACCGCTTTCGTTTTTGGGTTCGCGATATAGGGTTTGACGCTGCGCTGCACTAATGACAACAGATATTGAGTTCTATCGGCCATGGCTTAACGACTAGATGTTGAGCTATTTAGCCTGCCCAGAAAATCTGCTTAGCTACGGTTGAAGAACTCGACCTGGGGCAGGCGGGGGTCGTTGACCATACCTAGACCCTGAAAATCCCAGCGATTGATCAAGGGTTTGAGGCTAAAGGCGGTGATGGTCTCGATCGCAAATTTGTCGCTCAGCTCGGGGGCATGGGCGTTGAGATAGCTGAGGGCATCGTAGTCGGCGGTAAACACCAGCAGAAACCCCGTAGGAAGAGGCTGATCGGGGCTAGCACCGTGGGGGCGAGCCACCAGGTAGCTGCCGTCAGCACGCGATCGCAGCAAATAGTAGAGCTGAGACACCATAATTTCTCGCTGCCTTAGTTGATATCCGACAGGCGAATGCGAGGGTCGACAAAGCTCAGGGCCAGATCGGCCAGCAGGTTGCCAAGAATCAGCAACACCGCCCCCATAATCAGACTCGCCATCACCAGATACAAATCCTGAGCCTGCACCGCTTCGAGGGTCAGTTTCCCCAGACCAGGCCAGTTGAAATAGGTTTCGGTAATGAAGGCGCCGCCCAGCAGGCCAGCAAACTCAAAGCCCAGCAGCGTAATCAGCGGGTTGACCGCATTTCGCAGGGCATGGACGTAGACCACTCGATTTTCTGACAGCCCTTTGGCGCGGGCGGTTTGAATGTAGTTTTGGCGCAGCACGTCGAGCAGCTGCCCTCGGGTAACCCGCTGGAGCCCGGCAAAGCTGGTGATGCTCAGGGCCAGAGTCGGCAAGATCAGGTGCCAGCCCACATCGACGAGCTTGCCAAACCAGTTGAGGTCGTCATGGATGATGCTGGTACGTCCGCCAATCGGGAACAGCGGTGCCACACTCTGAGCAAAGAACAGCAGCAGCAGGCCAGTCACAATACTGGGCATGCCCTGACCCAGATAGCTCAGCACCCGCAACACGCGATCGGCAGGACGGTTTTGGTTAACAGCGCTGACAATGCCCATGGGAATGGCAATCAGCCAGGTAACCAGAAAAGCCGCAAAGGCGAGCAACAGGGTATTGGGTACCCGCTCCCACAGTAGGTCGACCACCGGGCGCTGGTAGGCAAAGCTGAGGCCAAAGTTACCGTGGAAGACCACCTGGTAGAGCCAGTTGAGGTACTGCCGCCAGGCTGGCTGATCGAGGCCAAACTGGGCCTCTAGCTGCGCCAGGGTCTCGGGCGAAAACTGCGGGCTCTGACGATACTGATCGAGGAAATTGCCTGGCGCTAGCTGAATGACAAAGAAGCTGAGGGCCGAGGCTAGCAGCAGTGTCAGGGCGGCCTGCAAGATGCGCTTCAGCACGTAGAGGGTAGTCTCGCTGTTGGCAAAACCCACCAGGCGTTCCCAAGGGCTAATTGAAGGGCGGCGAGGAGTAGAAGACTGGGCCATTCCCAAATGCACAGAGGTTAAAGGGCTATCTGTGGTGATTCTAAACCAATCGTGCCCAGCCTCGATAAGGCTGACGGCGCTAGGGCGCGATCGCACCTAACAAAACAGATATTTGCCCGACTATTTTGCAACGTTAGATTGCTGAATTGAACCCACTAGGGTAGCCATCATCTTTGATGTTTATATTCCCCCTCGAAAGGCAACGCTCAACACCACGCCTTTGCCTGGCTCAGACTGAATTTTGCTACACCCCAAACCCTTTGGCGGTTCCTAAATTGAACCTCGATCAAAACTAATTTTTCCTCAGGACCTACCTATGACAGCCCTTGAAGCCCCCCCAACCAAAACTAACAGTCTGGTTTTAACGGCCCCGCTGTCGGGGCTGGTGGTTCCCATAGAAACCGTGCCTGACCCAGTGTTTGCGCAAAAAATGGTGGGCGACGGTGTGTCTATCGACCCAACCAGCCAGGTGTTGCTAGCCCCCTGCGATGGGGATATTTTGCAAATCCACAGTGCTAGCCATGCGGTCACAGTAAGAACCGCTGAGGGCATTGAAATTTTGATGCACATTGGGCTAGATACCGTAGCTCTAAAGAGTGAGGGGTTTACAGCCAGGGTAAAGGTAGGCGATCGCGTTAAATCCGGCGACATCCTGATTGAGTTCGATGCCGACTATGTGGCGCTCCACGCCCGCAGCCTGCTGACTCAGATTGTGGTGACCAACAGCGATCGCGTGGCTGAGTTCAAACCCGCCAGCGGTATGGTCAACGCCGCCCGCAACAGTATCTTGGAGCTGGTGCTGGTCGGAGAGACTACTGGGAGCGTTCAGGAATCGGGACCAACGGTGACCTCTGAAGCCATTGTCATTCCCAATCCGGTCGGGCTGCATGCTCGACCGGCGGCAGTGCTGGCTCAGCTAGCGAAACAGTATCAGTCGGCCATTCGTCTGCATCGGGGCAGCAACAGCGCCAATGTGCGCAGCGTGGTCGCGATTATGGGGCTGGAGATTGGCCGAGGCGATACGGTAACGCTAGAGGCGACCGGGGCCGATGCGGCGGCAGCAATCGCAGACCTTTCCACCGCCCTGCGCGATGGCTTGGGTGAAGAGGGGGCTGCCCCCGTAACCGTCGCTGCTGCCAGTGTTGCCCAAGCCGAAATTTCTGCACCGGCCCCGCGTCCCAAGAGCGACGACCCCAATATAATTCTGGGCGTAGCCGCCTCGCCAGGGGTAGCGGTGGGCAACACCTACCGTCAGCAGCGACAGGCCCTGCGCGTTGACGAAACCACCGACAGTCCTAAGGACGAGCATCGCAAGCTCGACCGAGCGATTGACCAGGCCGCGCTCGAAATCGAGAGCCTGCGCGCCAAGGTGCACGGCCAGGGCGACCCCAGCAAAGCCGCCATTTTCGCCGCCCACCAAGAATTGCTCGCCGACCCAGAGCTAATGGATAGCGCCACCAGCACCATCGACCAAGGCAAGAGCGCCGCCTTTGCCTGGCAGCAGACCTACACTAGCCAGGCCGACCAGCTAGCCCGGCTCAAGAGCGAGCTGCTGGCCCAGCGGGCCAACGATTTGCGCGATGTGGGCGATCGCGTGCTGCGCATTCTTACTGGGGTGCAAGCAGAGGCCCTGGTTTTGCCCGCCAACACGATTTTGCTGGCCGAAGACCTCACCCCCTCGGATATGGCCAATCTTGACCCAACCCGCGTGGTGGGCTTTGCCACGGTGGCGGGCGGGGCTACCTCTCACGTAGCGATTTTGGCCAGGTCGATGGGCATACCGGCGATCGCCGGCATTGAACCCCGCATTCTGGACTTAGCTGACGGCACTTCAGTAATTCTCGACGGCACCAAGGGCCGGGTGAGGCTTAACGCCTCCGTAGACGAACTGGAGCAAACCCAGAATCGCATTGTCCGCCAAAAGGCCAAGCAGGCGAAGGATCTGGAGCATGCCTTTGCACCTGCCATCACTCAGGATGGGCAGCAGATTGAGGTAGTCGCCAACATCGGCAGTCAAAAAGATGCTGAAGCGTCGCTCAAGGTGGGCGGCGAAGGGGTCGGTCTGCTCAGAACAGAGTTTGTGTTCATGGAGGCTAGCTCGGCCCCCACGGAGGATGAGCAGGAGGCGATCTATGCCGGCATTTTGCGGGTGTTGGGCGATCGCCCAATGATCATTCGCACGCTGGATGTGGGCGGCGACAAACCCCTGCCCTACTTACCCATGGCCCACGAAGAGAATCCTTTTTTGGGTGAGCGGGGCATTCGCCTGGGCTTCGATCGCCCCGAGCTGATGCGCACCCAGTTTCGCGCCATTCTCAAAGCCTCTACTGCTGGCAAAGCGCGGGTGATGTTCCCCATGATTGCCCGCATGGAGGAGTTGGAGATGGCCAAAGCGGTAATGGAAGAAGAACGCCAAAAGCTGGGTGTGCCACCCATTGAGATTGGCATCATGGTCGAGGTGCCCGCCGCCGCTGTGTCCGCTGAGCGGTTTGCAGAACAGGTGGACTTCTTTTCTATCGGCACCAACGACCTGACTCAATACACCCTGGCGATGGATCGCGGCCACCCCAAGCTGGCCCCCTACGTCGATGCCCTTAACCCCAGCGTGCTGCGCATGATTGACCTGACGGTGCGGGGGGCCGACAAGCACGGCAAGTGGGTGGGTGTCTGTGGCGGCATGGCGGGCGACCCCCAAGCTGTCCCCATTCTGATGGGCCTGGGCGTGAAGGAATTGAGCGTCAGCGTGCCGGTGATTCCAGCGGTGAAGGCTCAGGTGCGGGCTTTGAGCTATTCCCATTGTCAAGAGTTGGCGCAGCAGGCGTTGAACTTAGACTCTGCTGCCCAGGTGCGCGATCTGGTGCCCTTAGAAGAGCTGTAGGGTGCATTCAGCGGAAAGGGTCGAGCTCAGTGGGATCCATATTGCTCCGCCGATGCACCATCCGTGAGAACCCAAAGCCTCGTAGGGTGGGCACTCCCGCCATCTATCTATGGCAGTTAACCGATTCTTTGAAGCCCACGTTGAGAAATGTGGCGAACGACTGGGTATAAAGTCCAAGCCTGCCGCTGGGGCCATTTCGCTGGCCCTAGACCCCCTTCTCGAAGGGCGTTCCGCCGCCCTTCACCCCACGGAAAGGATTAGCTAATCATCGGTTTAAACCTCTGTTCTGCTGGCGAATTGGCGAGAGACACAAACCCTGCTGTGTCGGCCCCTTTTCTTAACTTCGTCACCCATCCACCCCCTAACCCTCCTACCCCCTACCCTCTACACCCCCACCCTCTATGAAAATCAAAGAAATCTGGAACCACGCCTTCGGGCTGCTGCAAAAAATGGGGAAGTCACTCATGCTTCCCGTGTCGGTGCTGCCGGTGGCGGGCCTACTGCTGGGCCTGGGCAGCGCTCGCCTAATCGAGCTTCAGCAGATTGAGCAGGGCGTTCTCACCGACCCGAAGTTTTGGTGGCTGCCGGAGTGGCTGGCCGCCATTATGAAAACGTCTGGGGACGCCATTTTTGCCAGTCTGCCGCTAATTTTTGCGATCGCCGTGGCGATCGGCTACACCGGCAACGATGGCGTCTCGGCCCTGGCCGCCACTGTCGGCTTCGTGGTGTTTCTCGCTACCCTGGGCACCGTCGCCCTCGGCATGGGCCTGGAAACCAAGACAGTACTGGGCATCCCCACGCTGGATACGGGGGTGTTTGGCGGCCTGATTATGGGCTGCATCGCGGCCTATATGTTCAACAAATTCTTTCGCATTAGCCTGCCCCGCTACCTGGGCTTTTTTGCCGGTAAGCGGTTTGTGCCGATCATTACGGCCTTTGCCGCCATTTTGACGGGCTTGGTGATGAGCGTGATTTGGCCACCCGTTGGGGCTGGCATCAACAGCTTTGCCCAAGCGGCAGCAGAGGGCGGCAATGTACCGCTGACCGTGGCCCTATATGGCTTCATCGAGCGGCTGCTAATTCCCTTTGGTCTGCACCACGTCTGGAACGTGCCGTTCTTCTTTGAGATTGGCTCATTCCAAGACCCGATTACTGGGGAGACCGTGCGGGGCGACATTGCTCGCTTCTTTGCGGGCGACCCCACAGCGGGGATTTTGGGTGGGGCCTACTGGTTCAAGATGTTTGGGCTACCGGCGGCGGCGATCGCCATCTGGCACAGCGCCAAACCCAAAAACCGCAAGCAGGTCGGCGGTCTGATGATTTCTGCTGCTTTGACCTCCTTCTTAACCGGCATTACTGAGCCAATTGAGTTCTCGTTCTTGTTTGTCGCTCCCCAACTCTTTGCCATTCACGCCGTGCTGGCTGGGTTTGCCGACTGGCTGTTTGTTACCCTGGGCGGACGCATGGGCTTCACCTTCTCCCACGGGCTGATCGACTTTGTGTTGTTCAACAGCCTGGGGACGCGGGTGTGGCTAATCCCGGCCCTGGCCCCGGTGTTTGTGGCTCTTTACTACTTTGTGTTTCGCTTTGCCATTCGGCAGTTCAACCTCATGACCCCAGGCCGCGAAGAGGATGTGGATGTCGATGAGACTACCGCCACTATCACCGGAGATAAAGCCGCAATGGCCAAAGCTCTAGTACTGGCCTTTGGCGGCCGCAGCAACATCAAAAACCTGGATGCCTGCATTACCCGTCTGCGGATCAGCGTGGATGATATGGCGAAGGTTAACGTCCCCCGATTAAAGGCCTTAGGAGCCTCTGGGGTTTTGCAAATGGGACAAAATGCCCAGGCTATTTTTGGGCCGCAGTCTGACAATCTCAAAACCGATATGGCCGACTACCTCAAAACCGCTGGCCCTGAAGCCGATGTAGTGGAAGTACCTGCCACAGGCTTTGTGAATGAAACCACCCCCGATCCGATCGCAATTCCCTCTGACCCCCGAGCGGCCCAAAAAGCCGAGGCCACGATCGCGGCCTTGGGCGGTGCCAACAACATTCGCACCGTTGACTCCGTTGCCCTGACCCGACTGCGGGTAGAAGTCACCGACCCCGCTGCCGTTGACGAAACCGCACTCCAGGCCGCTGGGGTGCAAGGCATCATGCGGCTACAGAATGACGTGCTGCACTTGGTGACTGGGCTCAACGCCGATCAGTACGCTGATGAAATCGCCCAGCGACTAGCTGCCAAGGTGTAGGTTGATCTATTGGGCCACTAGGGCGTAGGCGTTTGCGATCGCCCCTGCCGCCCTACAAAATTCATAGCAAATTAGCATTTCATCAATTCAGTGTTGATGAAGGATTTTTATGCTCCACCCGCTACTCAAAACAGCTCTCGCTATCGGATGTAGAGTGTTTCAACTAAAAAATACTTGTCCGGGATTTTATCGCGACCCGCCCATTGGGCCGAGTTCGCGTCCTTGGAAGGGTATTTTTTTAGTTGAGATACTCTTAGCATCCTTGGCCCTAACTCCTACTTCCTAAGGCCATATAGCCACAAAAAACCCCAGCCGTCCAAAGCTGGGGTTATCAGGTTAAATGGCTGATTCAACGATTTGATTTAAGGTTTTGATTTAACGGTTTAATTTATGAAAATGCGTTAGTGGTGCTTTTGTTCTAGTCAATAACGTTGTCTCTTGGGCCTAGCCCGCCAGCATCAGTCAATGAACTATGACATTGTCAACACTGCATAAAGTTTATGTTAGCTCAACATTGTCCGCCGTTACACAGACTACGTTTAAGTAAATCTATAGAGCAGTGCAGCAGGCACTATCTAGCCTCCACCAAGCGCAGAAAACTAGGCCCAGCCCCATTTTGCCTTGGGGCTATGGGTAACGGTCTACCATTTTTTTATCAGTAAACTACTACAGCTCAAAGCGACTAAAACTCCTAGCTAGTCTCGCGGGCGGCATTGTAAATCGCTTCGTTAGCCTGCACCGACTTCTGCAAATCGACCACAGGGCGCGGATAGTCAACACCGAGGATAACCCCAAAGCGCTTTTGCTCCACCGGCTGAAGTTTCCACGGCTCGTGTACCTTCGCTGCGGGGACATTTGTTAGTTCTGGCAGCCAGTGCTTTACGTAGAGGCCGTCGGGGTCATAGTCCTTCGACTGCTTAGGAATGTTGAAATAGCGAAAGCCCCGCGCGTCGTTGCCAACTCCAGCTGTGTAATTCCAGTTGCCGTAGTTACTGCATGGGTCGTGATCGACTAGCAGCGACTCAAACCACTCAGCCCCCATACGCCAGTCAATACCCAGATTTTTGGTCAGAAAGCTAGCTACATTCTGCCGTCCTCGGTTCGACATAAACCCAGAGTGAGCAAGCTCGCGCATGTTGGCATCCACCAATGGAAAGCCGGTTTTGCCATTGCGCCAAGCGTCAAAGCGAGGCCAGTCCTGCTGCCAGTCGATCAGCAGCCCCCGCAGGCCAGACGGGTAAAACACTTTGTTGCCGTGCTTGGCGCAGATCAAGCGAAAGTAGTCGCGCCACAGCAGCTCAAAGACCAGCCAGTAGGTGGAATCATTGCGAATGCGCTCCGCTTCGTAGTCTTGCACCGTCTCGTACACCCGCCGGGGCGAGAGACAGCCCATCGCTAGCCAGGCCGACAGCTTAGACGAGTAGTCGGCTCCCACCATGCCGTTGCGGGTCTGCTTATAGGTCTTGAGGCAGTCGGCCTCCCAGACGTAGTGGTTGAGGCGAGCCAGGCCAGCCGTTTCGCCTCCCTCAAAGGTGAGCACGGCGCGGCTGTTAGGGGTTGGAGCCTCCAGGCCAAAGTCTGCCAGGGTGGGCATGGTGCCAGAATTGACTTGAGGCAGGGGCAGCATTTTTCGGGGCGTGGATAGGGCCACATCCACTGTGCTGTGCTGTTCCACCTGTTTGCGAAACTGGGTAAACACCTCGGGCAGGCGGCTGATGGCAAAGGGCAGGTTGTCGGGATGGTAGAGGGTAGCTCCCCAGTACATCTCTGTTTTGCAGCCCATAGCTGCTAATTTGGTCTCTACCGCCTGCTCCACCTGCAGTTCTTCAGCGGTGACTTCCTCATGCCAGTAGACCGCCTCAACGCTGTGAGCTTTCACCAGCTCTGGAATAATGTCTTCGGGCTGGCCCACGCGCACAACGAGGTCGCTGCCCAGGGCTTGGAGCGATCGCCGCAAATCTGCCACACTCTCTAGCAAAAACTGCGCCCGATAGGCTCCTGTTTTGGGAAAACCAAAGGCGGTTTGGCCAAACTGACGCGGGTCAAAACAGTAGAGGGGAATAACTGGCTGACCGGCCCGCAGCGCCTCATCGAGAGGCTGATGGTCGTGGAGGCGAAGGTCGTTGCGAAACCAGACAAGAGTAGGCATGGGAGGGCAGGGAGTGATGGAGTGGGGACGTGATGGGGAAGAGGGGGAGATGGGGAAGGTAGGGCAGGGATAGGGGGAGGAGGCAGGGTACATCCGGCGGTCGGGGATTGGGCTAAAACCTCTGGCTTTAGTTCCACCAATGCACCGTTGATGCGCTATTTGGCAGTTATTCGCTGAGCGGAGGATTGCTTTATTAAGTATTCTAAAGAGCTATCTACCCCCACGCAGGAGATTTTCGCGATGGCGATTCAAGTAGGCGATACTGCTCCCGATTTCACGTTGCCTAACCAGGCGGGCGAGACTGTTACCCTAAGCAGCTTTCGGGGCCAAAAGGCGGTAGTGCTGTACTTTTACCCCAAAGACGATACCCCTGGCTGCACTGTAGAATCGTGCTCATTTCGCGACAGCTACGAAGACTTTGTTGAGATGGGGGCCGAGGTCATCGGCATCAGCAGCGACTCGACTGACTCGCACAAAGCCTTTGCCCAAAAGCACAATCTGCCCTTTACCCTGGTCAGCGATCGCGGCTCTGCCGTGCGCAAGGCCTATGGTGTGCCCACCACCCTGGGGCTACTACCCGGTCGAGTCACCTACATCATCGACAAAGAGGGCAAGGTACGGCATATTTTTAATTCCCAATTTAACCCCAAAGGCCATGTAGAGCAGGCCATGGGTATTCTCAAAACCCTACAACCCGCTTGATATGGAACTCCAACCCGAGCATTATGAACTGGCGATCGCCCTATCGGCCATAGAAGGGGCGATGGCCGGTCTCTGGTATCCCAGTGAAAGCGATGCCCTGGTTTCCCTGGTGATCTACGCCGACCCCCTGCCCGATACGGAGGCCCTGGCCCAAAAGCTAGGGGCTGGCGAGGAGCACCTCGAAATTCGGCCCGCCGAAACGTTTTTTCGGCCGGTGCTCAACAACCCCTACTGGGCCAGTGAACAGGGCGGCCACCTGGCGCAAAAATTTGCTAATCTCCGCGATGTGCTAGAAACCCACCTAGAAGATCTCCAGAGCATTCGCGTGGGTGTGGGCAACGTGACGTTATACCTGCTGGGACGCCACTCTAGCGGCTGCTACCTCGGTGCCTGTACCCACGTCGTCGAGACGTAGCCACTCCGGTCAGATAACGGTAGCCTGACGGTAGCAACCGAGGCAGTGTATCTATGGCTTTTCAAACCCCAGACTGGGTAAAGCACGCGGTCTTTTACCAAATTTTCCCCGACCGATTTGCCCGTACCCAGCAGCATCTCGATGACCCGGCCATGGCCGTGACCTTAGAACCTTGGGAATCGCCGCCGACGCCCTTTGGCTACAAGGGCGGCGACCTCTGGGGCGTGGCCGAAAAACTCGACTATCTGGCAGATCTAGGGGTTACAGCCATCTACATGACGCCGATTTTTCAGTCGGCCTGCAATCACCGCTACCACACCCACGACTATTACCAGGTTGACCCACTGTTGGGGGGCAATCCGGCTTTTTTTGATCTGCTAGAAGCCGCCCACGCCAAAGACATCAAAGTGGTGTTGGATGGCGTATTCAACCACTGTAGTCGCGGCTTTTTCTTCTTTAACGACATTCTTGAAAACGGCCCCAACTCTCCCTGGCTGGAATGGTTTGAGGTGGAGGGCTGGCCTTTGTCGGCCTACGACGGGTCGCAGCCCGCTAACTACCGCAGCTGGGTCGACAACCGGGCCCTGCCGGCCTTTAAGCACGACCACCCAGCGGTGCGCGAATATCTGATGCGGGTGGGTGAGCACTGGGTGCGCCAGGGCATTGATGGCTGGCGGCTCGATGTGCCCTTTGAGATCAAAACCGAGGGCTTTTGGCAAGAATTTCGCGATCGCATCAAAGCTATCAACCCCGAGGCCTACATTGTGGGCGAGGTGTGGACCGATGCCAGCCAGTGGCTCGACGGCACTCAGTTTGACGGGGTGATGAACTACCTGTTCACCGGGCCAACGATGGCCTTTACAGCAGGCGATCGCATCCGCATGGATCTAGTTGAAAAGCCCCATTACTATCCCTACCCAGCTCTGGATGCGGCAGGTTATGCCGACAAAATTCAGCAGCTGCTCAAGCTCTACCCCTGGGAGATTCAGCTGACCCAACTCAACTTGCTCTCTAGCCACGATGTCGCCCGCATCCACTCGGTGGTGAACGGAGATGACGCCAGCATGGTGCTGTCTACCTTGCTGTTGTTTACTTTTCCCGGGGCCCCGAGCATTTACTACGGCGACGAAGTGGGCCTACCGGGCGAGCTAGACCCCGACTGCCGCCGCACCTTTCCCCCCGAAAAAGAGTGGCACCTCGATCTGTTGACTATTCACCGAGAGCTGATTGCGCTGCGCCACCGGCACGCGGCCCTGCGCATTGGCACCTATGAAGTGCTGCACGCCGAGGGCCAAGTCTATGGCTTTAGTCGCACGCTGGGGAGCGATCGCATCATCATCGTCCTCAACGCTGGTGAAGAAAGCGCGCCCCCAATCTCGACCGATACCCTAATCTCTGGGGGGCAGACCGTCCACGAAGTCTTTACCTACCATGGGGCTACCTGGGCCCAGGACAGTCTCACGCTGCCCTCGCGATCGGCGGTGGTGGTGACGGTGGAGTAAGGACAGGGGACACCTAGAAATTTGAGGTGTCCTCTGCCCAAACATTCTGAAATGCCATCACCGAAGCCTTTACCCGCCCCGACGCTGGCGAATTTTGGCAATAAAAAACTCTTCCAGCGTTGGGCGAGTCTGTTGCAGTGCGATCAGGTGCCCGCCCACCAGGGAAATCTGCTGGGCAAACTTGTAGGGGTCGCCTTTGACATGGCCTTGCCAGAGATCTCCCTGCACTGTCATCGGGTCGAGCCAGGGCTCTAGCTCAGCGACGCGACCGCCGCGACCTTTAGCCACGTATTGGTCGGCGGTACCCAGCAGCTGGTCTAGGCTGCCGCTGGCGATCAGCTCACCCTGGTCGAGAATGGCGATGCGATCGCAAATCACCTCCACATCCGACAAAATGTGGCTATTAAAAAAAATCGTCTTGCCCTCCCGCTTCAGGGCCAAAATAATTTCCCGCACTTGAAAGCGCCCAGTGGGGTCAAGCCCCGACATCGGCTCATCGAGAAACACCACATCGGGGTCGTTCATCAATGCCTGGGCCATGCCCACCCGCTGGAGCATGCCTTTGGAGTACTGACGCAACTGCTTTTTCTTCGCCGCCTCCTGGGGTAAGCCCACCAGATCGAGCAGCTCTACAATGCGGCGCTGCTGGGCTGCCCGCGACAGGCCAAATAAGCCAGCGGTATACTGCAAAAACTCCCAGCCGGTCAAAAAGTCGTAGAAGTAAGCATTCTCAGGCAGGTAGCCAATGCGTTGTTTCACCGCACTGTCGCCCAGAGCATGGCCCAGTAAAGTCGCACTGCCCGCCGTCGGGCGAACAATGCCTAGCAAAATTTTCAGTAGCGTAGTCTTACCGGCCCCATTAGGGCCTAGAAGACCGAAAGTTTCACCCTGGTAAACCGTGAGAGAACACTGCTTGAGGGAAGTAACTCGCTGGTTAAGCCAAAACCCAGTGCGATAGGCTTTACCTAACCCCTCGGTTCGCACTACGGCGGAGCGATTGTCTGGCAGAGGGTTGTCTAACTGGGTAGGATCAAGCGGTAACAACGGAGCGCTCATAGAAACCGTGCGAAGACCAAATAGACGACAATCATTAAAGGACTCATTATTAGAATACCCTTCGAAAACCTCTCCCTTGCCAGGGGCCGACTTAGCTACCGTTGTGCCACGCTAAGCGCATGGGATCAGTGCCTTACGACCTGTAGCGTTAAGGCAGACCTCGCAGGGAATACGCTGAGCTTAGGTCTCATTTACTCCTCAAATTGATAAATTGCCATTAAGTTGTTCTATGGATCGCTTTAAGTTGGATCGTTCAAAACTGGTAGCGGTGATCACCGGGGTAATCTCCCTGCTGCTGGCGGTTGGTTACCTTGTGCTAGTTCAAATTCTGGACTTTCGCGGTGACATGGTGCCCGCCCCCTTGTCTACCCTAATAAGGGTGATAGATCCAGCTTTAGAGCTCATTACCTAAGGCTTTGAAGAGGCTATAGCAATGGTTGAGCGGTCTGCCGACCCCAAAACTGAGAGCGGCAGGGCAGCCGTTGCTGGGTTAAGCCTAGGTAATCGGATACCTCTATTGGTATTCTATAGTGCGCTGTGCGTCTAGATAGTCCTCGTCTATCGCTGGCAGGGGTACTCCTCCTTTAAGTTTCTCAGGGCTGTGGATATGTTAAACCGAACACCGAACCAGACGTCGCTACAGCCCCTGACAACGATCGCAACCTTTGTGGAGCTATTGGCCTGGCGGGCTGAGCAGACTCCCCAGGACACAGCCTATCGTTTTTTGGCGGAGGGCACCCCCGAGACTGCCGAGACGATTACCTACAGCGCTCTGCAGCACCGGGCCCAGGCCATTGCCGTGCTGCTCCAAGATCTCAACTGCCAGAACCAGCCAGTGCTGCTGCTCTACCCCGCTGGGTTAGACTACATTGCCGCATTTTTTGGCTGCCTCTACGCCGGGGCGATCGCCGTTCCGGCCTATCCCCCGCGCCCTAACCGCTCTTTAGATCGCATCCAGGCCATGGTGCAGGATGCCGGGGCCACCGTAGCCCTCACCGATAGCGCCACCCTGCAAAAGCTGGAGCGGCGACTGGCCGAAACCCCTCAGCTGCGATCGCTCTACTGCCTCAGCACTGATTGCTTACAACCCGACCTAGCTCAGCAATGGCGGCCGCCGATCATTCAGGCCCATACCCTGGCCTTGTTGCAGTACACCTCGGGGTCAACGGCCTTACCCAAGGGAGTGATGATCAGCCACGACAACTTGCTGCACAACTCTGAGCTGATTGGTCACTGTTTTGGCAATACCGCCGCCAGTCGGGGAGTCTCTTGGCTGCCGCCCTACCACGACATGGGGCTAGTGGGGGGTGTTCTGCAGCCGCTGTACGTTGGAGCCGAGATGACCCTCATGGCCCCGGTTTCGTTTCTACAGCGTCCGGTGCGCTGGCTAGAGGCAATTTCCCATTACCAGGCCACGACCAGCGGCGGGCCGAACTTTGCCTACGACCTGTGCGTACGCAAAACCACTCCCGAGCAGCGGCGCGCCCTTGACCTCAGCTCTTGGCAGCTGGCCTTTAGCGGAGCCGAGCCGGTACAGCAGACTACCCTGGCCCAATTTGCGGCGGCCTTTGCCCCTAGCGGCTTTCGGCCCCAGGCCTTTTATCCCTGCTACGGTATGGCTGAAACTACCCTGCTGGTCACTGGCGAGGCGGTGCAGGCCGAGCCTAAGCACCTCATTCTCAAAGCCACCGACCTGCAACAAAATCAGGTCACGCTGGTCTCCGCCGCCGATGCCGACGCAGCTCGCCCCATTGTTAGCTGTGGCCCCCCGGCCATCCCTCAACAGGTGAGTATTGTTGACCCCGACAACCACCGTCCCTGCCCCCCTAACACCATCGGCGAAATCTGGGTGCGCTGGTCGCGCAGTATTGCCCAGGGCTATTGGCGGCGAGAAGCCGCTACCCGAGAAGCCTTCCACGCCGCCCTGGCCGATGGGGCTGAGGGGCCGTTTTTGCGCACGGGCGACCTGGGGTTTCTCTACGGCGATGACCTCTACGTCACCGGTCGGCTAAAGGATCTGATTATCATTCGGGGCCGTAACCACTATCCTCAGGATATTGAGGCCACGGCAGAGCAGGCCCATCGAGCCCTGCGCCAGGGTAGCGGAGCCGCTTTTTCAGTCATGGAGCATGACACCGAACAGCTGGTGATCGTCCATGAGCTGGAGCGCAGTGCCCTGCGCACCGCTGACCCCGAGGCGATCTTTGCCGCCCTGCGCCGCCAGGTGGCCGAAGACCACGACTTGCAGGTGGGGGCGATCGCCCTGCTCAAGCCCAACGCCCTGCCCAAAACCTCCAGCGGCAAGGTGCAGCGCCACTTGTGCCGATCGATGTTTTTAGACGGTCAGTTTGACGTGGTCTATGGCTGGCCTGCGGTAGATGTCAGCCAGGCTTTGGCTACGGCAGAGGCCTTGACCGACGAACAGGACGAGGCATTGGCTTCTGAAAACGCGAACCAGCCTGGGTTAGACGCCAAGTCGCCCGCCGCTGCCAGCACAACTAACCAGCTAGCCACGACCCTGACCACTGCCGATGCGATCGCCGACTGGATGCTAAGCTGGCTAGCCGACGCCTTGAGGGTGCCCAAGCATGCCCTAGATGTGCGCCAGCCCCTGGCTGAGCATGGGCTCGATTCTCTAGCGGCGGTGGAACTGGCAGAAGCCCTAGAATCGGTCCTGGGAGTGTCCCTATCACCTACCTTGGCCTACGAGTACCCGACCATTGAGGCGCTGTCGATTTATCTGGCCTCGGCCCAGGACCGTGCTACTGTAGCCGCTCCAATAGCAGAGGCCGTCGACCATAGGGAATTGGAGCAAATTGTAAGAGAATTGGAAATGTTGTCTGATGCAGAGGTGCGAACCCTGCTGGGCAGACAGAGTCATTAAATAGTGGAGCGTGGGAGTCAGCCTGTGGAGGATCTCGCTAGGCGAATTAGTAGCCTTTCCCCAGAGAAACGGCTGCTGTTAGAGCTACAGTTGCAGCGCAAACGAGGGCTACCAGAACCAATTGCCATAGTGGGAATGGGCTGTCGGTTGCCGGCGGCTCCCAATCTCCAGGCCTATTGGCGGCTGTTGAGCGAGGGGCAAGACGCCATTCGGGAGGTGCCTGCGGATCGATGGGATGTCGATGCATTCTACGATGCCGACCCCCAGGCCACGGGTAAAACCTACTGTCGCTGGGGCGGTTTTTTAGACGGAGTCGATCAGTTTGACCCAGCGTTTTTCGGCATTACCCCTCGAGAAGCCCCTTACATTGACCCCCAACAGCGGCTGTTTTTAGAAAGCGTTTGGGAGGCTTTAGAGGATGCTGGAATAGTGCCACAAACCCTGAGTGGGCAGCCAGTGGGCGTGTTTGCCGCCGCCTCGACCTTAGACTACGGCCAGATGTTGCTGCAAGGGGCCGAGGTGGTGGGCACCTATACCGCCACGGGTCTGGCTACAACCATGGTGGCCAACCGAGTGTCCTATCTACTCAACTTGCAAGGCCCTAGCCTGACGGTCGATACGGCCTGCTCGTCGTCGCTGGTGGCAGTGCATCTGGCCTGCCAGAGCCTGTGGAATGGGGAAAGCAGTCTGGCCCTGGCCGGGGGCGTTAACCTAATGCTGACCCCCACCGTTACTGTAAGCTTCAGCAAATTGACGGCGCTGTCTCCCGAGGGACGGTGTAAAGCATTCGATGCGGCGGCCAATGGTTTTGTGCGCTCAGAAGGGGTGGGTGCCGTGGTGCTCAAACGCCTCAGCCAGGCCCTGGCTGATGGCGATCGCATTTACGCCCTGATCCGGGGCAGCGCCACCAATCAGGATGGCCGCACCAATGGCCTCACCGCTCCCAACCCAGCCGCTCAGGAGGCGGTGGTCAAGGCCGCCTACGAGCGGGCGGGCATTTCCCTCAACCAAGTGGACTACATTGAGGCCCACGGTACTGGCACTTTGCTAGGTGACCCCATTGAAGCCAAAGCCCTAGGGAACGTGTTTGGCCCCTTTCGGGAATTGGAGCAGCCGGTGCGGCTCGGCTCAGTGAAAAGCAATATTGGCCATACCGAGGCGGCGGCGGGCATCGCTAGTTTAATTAAGGTAGCCCTGTGCCTGAGGTACCGCACCCTGGTGCCCAGCCTGCATTTCCACACCCCCAACCCATACATTCCCTTTGACCAACTGCCCCTGCGGGTGCAGCAGCAGCGCGAACCCTGGGTCGAGGCCGAAAACATGGCGATCGCCGGAGTAAGCTCCTTTGGCTTTGGCGGCACCAACGCTCATGTCGCCCTCCAAGCCGCCCCTCTTTTTACCACCGACCCAGTGACCGATAGGCCCCTGCACTTATTCTGCCTGTCGGCGCGATCGCAACCCGCCCTGCAAGCCTACGCCCACACCATGGCCACGGCCCTCAGCCAAATGCCCCAGACCAACCTGGGCGATATTTGTCACACCGTCAACGCCGGGCGCACCACCTTCGACCACCGCCTCGCCCTCCTCACTCCCGACGTCCCCACTCTAATCGCCGCCCTCCAGCAACCCCTCCCCTCTCTTCCCCACCCTCCCCATCTCCCCGCCTCCCCCGGCGTCGTCTTCCTCTTTACCGGCCAAGGCTCCCAATACGTCGGTATGGGTCGGCAGCTCTACGATACCCAACCCGTGTTTAAGGCCGCCATTGACCTCTGCGACGAACTGCTGCAACCCTACCTGGACCTGTCGCTCCAGAGTCTTTTGTTTGGTGCAGATGGCCCTGAGGAAGACTTACCCACGGACCCCCTGCACCAAACTGGCTACACCCAGCCCGCCCTGTTTGCCTTGGAATATGCTCTGGCCCAGCTCTGGCTATCCTGGGGCATTCGTCCGGCGGCAGTGATGGGGCATAGCGTTGGAGAATACGTGGCCGCCTGCGTGGCCGGAGTCTTTAGCTTAGAAGATGGCCTGCGGTTGATGGCCTTGCGGGGGCGGCTGATGCAGACCCTACCCGCCAACGGCGGCATGGTAGCAGTGTTTGCTGATGCCGACACGGTGGCGGCGGCTCTACCTCCCACCGTCTCTTTAGCCACCCTCAATGGACCAGACAACACTGTTATTGCGGGGCTCCAGAGCGATCTAGAGGCCGTAGTAGAGGACCTCCACGCCCAGGACATTCGCACCAAACCCCTGCAGGTGTCCCATGCCTTTCACTCAGCTTTGATGGATCCTATCCTCAATGTGTTTGAGCAAAGCGCCCAGGGCATTCGCTTCCACGCCCCAACCATACCCCTGGTTTCTAACCTAACCGGGGAGTTTGTCGGCCCTAATCTGCCGCTGGATGCCCGCTACTGGCGACGCCACGCCCGGCAGCCCGTGCGGTTTGCCGATGCGATCGCTACTCTACACGAGGCGGGCTATACCCAGTTCTTAGAAGTTGGCCCCCACCCGGTGCTCAGCGCTATGGGCAAACGCTGTGTGGCCCACAGCCATCACACCTGGCTGCCCTCCCTACGCCGAGGGCAGTCCGACTGGCACACCCTGCTCACCACCCTGGGCCACCTTTACCAGATGGGACTCGCCATCGACTGGGCCAATTTCGATCGCCCCTACCAGCGCCAGTGGCTGTCTTTGCCCACCTATCCTTACCAGCGCCAGCGCTACTGGATTGATCTGGCGTTGCCCAACCGTACCGCCGCCGCATTGGTGATCGACGGTGCTCCCGAGCCCGTCCCCAGTGCCGCCTATAGCCTGACCTGGCAGCCCCAGGCGATCGCCCCCGCCCCCCGTGCAGATGGAGACCGCTGGCTAATCTGGGGGGCCAGCGATGCCCTTTGGGCCAACCTCAGCCAGGCTCTACAGAAGCAAGGAGTTACGCCAATTCGGGTCTCGGTGGGCGATCGCTTTGCAACCCTTCAGCCCGACCATTACCAGGTCTTGCTGGCCTCAGCCCAACCCTTTCACTCCCTCCTAAAGGCGTTAAAACCCCAGGCGATTACCACCCTGTTGGTGCTGGCCCCGGTCGGCAGTGAAGGCAACCTAGACCCTCAGGCTATGACTGAGCCGGTGCTGCACTGGGTAAAAGCGCTGGCTCACCAGTCTGGCCCCGCTCAGCCCAAGCTCTGGCTAGTGACCCAGGGTGCCCAGATGGTGGATACTACCGATGTCATCACCTCTCCTCACCAGGCATTGCTGTGGGGGCTGGGGCGCAGTCTGCGCCTAGAGCATCCAGAATTTTGGGGCGGCCTAGTGGATTTGCCTGGAAAGGCTGCCGCGTCAGAGCAGGACATAGCCCCCTGGCTAGACCACTTAGTGGCCCATGTGACCACCTCCCAAGGGGAAGATGAGGTGGCGCTACGCCAGCAGCAGAGCTGGGTGCCCCGGTTACAGACGATAGAGGTGGCCTCTGATGCGGTTCCAAAATCTGGGGCATTGTCTATCCAGGCGGAGTCGACCTACTTAATTACCGGCGGTACCGGAGCTCTGGGCCAAGAATTGGCTGAATGGCTGGTGGGGCTGGGTGCCCGCCACTTGGTGCTCACAAGCCGCCGGGGCAGCAATCTAGACCTGGAGAAAACTCTGGCTCCTCTGCGCCAAGCTGGAGCCACGGTGTGGGTAGAGGCAGTGGATGGGGGCGATCACGCTGCCCTGAGCACCCTGCTCGACCGCATTCAGCAACAGTTGCCCCCATTGCGAGGGATGTTTCACGCGGCGGGTGTCTTGGCGGATGGCTTTGTGGCCAACCAGTCTACCGAGCAATTCTGCCAGGTGATGCCCGGTAAACTCCAGGCAGCCTGGCACCTGCACCAGCTCACCCAAACCCTGTCCCTGGACTGGTTTGTGCTGTTTTCTTCGATTGCGTCGGTGTTGGGTTCCCCCGGCCAGGGCAATTACGGAGCGGCTAACGCGGGCCTAGACGCCCTAGCTCAGTACCGCCGCCAGCGCGGGCTTCCTGCTCTCAGCATTAATTGGGGACCCTGGCAGGGGGTAGGGATGGCCACCCGCCAGAGTGCCACAGCCCTGGCCCAGCGCGGTATGCCTCCCCTAGCAACCGCAGAGGGATTGCAGTGGCTGGGGCGACTGTTAGCAGCCAAGACACCAGCAACGGTAGCGATCGCCCACTTAGACTGGCCTCGCCTGCTCCGCTATCTGCCTATCGATCGCCCTCCAGCCATCGTCTCGGCCTTTGTTGCCGATGAAGAGGCGGTGCCGGCCCCACAGCGTCAGGACGTTGACCCAGGTGCCCAGCAGGCGATCGTGCCCCCTCTGGAGCAGATTTTGGCCCAGCCCGAGGCCGAGCGAATCGCTACTGTAACCGCTTATTTGCAAGCCCAGGTGACTGCGGTGATGGGGCTTTCGGGAGCCGTTCCCCTAGATGCGCCCCTGATGGAGTGGGGCATCGACTCGCTGATGACCATGGAACTGCTGGCTCTGTGCAAGCAAGACCTGGATTTGGTGCTTTACCCCCGAGAGGTGCTGGCCCATCCCACAGTAGCGGCGCTGTCGGCCTACATTGCTCGGGAACTGGCGCGGGTGCATCGTCCTGCTGCCAGCGTTGAGTCGAGCCCAGGTCTAGTGTCGGCAGAGTTTCCAGAAGAGACGGTCACAGACTTGCCCAAGAGCCCCTGGCAGTCCCCGGCCCCGCTAGAACCGCTGCCAACGCGCCGCAACCCGCCTATGGTCTTTTTGCTGTCAGCTCCCCGGTCGGGGTCTACCCTGCTGCGGGTGATGCTAGCGGGTCATCCTGGGTTGTTTTGTCCCCCCGAGCTACACCTGCTGCCGTTTAACACCTTGGAGGCCCAGGGAGCGGCCTTGGGCTATAGCTACCTGCAAGAGGGCCTGCAACGGGCTGTGATGGAGCTATTACAGGTGAATGCTGAGCAGGCCGAGACCCTGCTTAGCGAATGGCGGCAGCATCACACCACTGTGCCAGCGGTGTATGACAAGCTTCAGCAGATGGCCGAGGGGCGGCTATTGGTCGATAAATCCCCCACCTACAGCCTCAGTCTAGAAACCCTAGAACGGGCTGAGCAGATGTTTGAGGGGGCCAGATACATTCACCTGGTGCGCCATCCCTATGCGGTGATCAGTTCTTTTGTGCAAAACCGCATGTACAAGATCTTTGATCTGGAGCCCGATGACCCCTATCGGCTGGCAGAACAGGTGTGGCAGGCCTGTAACCAAAATATTCGCACCTTTGCCAGCTCCTTAGATTCGGATCGGCACTATACCCTGCGCTACGAAGACCTGGTCGTCGATCCAGAACCAGCTATGCGAGGACTTTGCACCTTTCTAGACCTGCCCTTTGACCCAGCGGTGCTCACCCCCTACGAGGGGCGACGCATGACGGACGGAGTGACGGCCCAGTCCATGGCGGTGGATGACCCCAATTTCCGTCAGCGCAGCCGGATTGAGGCCCACTTGGCCAAGATTTGGCAGGGCATTCAACTGCCCCACCACCTGAGCACGACCAGCCAGACCCTGGCGGCGCAGTTTGACTATCCTCTGCCCCAGGAGACGGTAGCCCAAGCCTCTTCTCCAGTACTGGCAGAGCCAGTCTCTCTGTCCAGCAACTACGTGCCCCTGGAGGCGATGCGAGAGGAAGAGATTTTGCTCAGAGGTCGCCAGTACTGTCTGTGCCACTGGGGGCCAGAGAATGGGCCTCAGGTGCTCTGCCTCCACGGTATTTTGGAGCACGGAGCGACTTGGGATGGGGTAGCGACTACCCTGGCTGACCAGGGGTATCATGTCATCGCCCCCGATCTGCGGGGCCACGGCCGTTCGGCCCATGCTGGTCCCGATGGCGGTTATCAACTGCTCGATTTCCTCAGTGATCTCGACAGTTTGACCGCAACGATAGGTACCCAACCCTTTGTGCTGGTGGGGCATTCTATGGGGGCAGTGCTGGGGGCGATTTTGACCAGTCTGCGGCCTGAACGGGTGCAGCGCCTAGTGCTGATAGAACCAGTGGTACCCGCCCCTAGCCCATCGATCGAACCCGCTACCCAGCTGATGGCCCATCTCGATGCCCTAGCAAACTCTTCCCAACCGACCGTGATAGCTTCAGTGGCTGCCGCCACCCAGCGATTGCTGGCCCTAAAGCCCCATCTGTCGCAGCCTATGGCCGAGGCCATGGTTCAGCGTCTAACTCAGACGGTAGAAGGGGGGGTGATTTGGTGCAGCGATCCTCGGCTGCAAACCCGCACGACCTTGAGTCTTAGCGGTGGTCTGCTTGATCGCCAAGGCTACGGGCAAATTTTGCAAGGAATTCAGCGGCCCACTACGGTAATATTTGGCCAGAGCAGCCAATTCAACCGCCCTGAGGATCTGGCGTTTCTGCAAGAAAATCTGCCCCAGGCCGATCAGGTATCCCTGGTTGGGGGACATGACCTGCCCTTAGAAACCCCTGGGGGGCTAGCCCGTATCATCCACGCCGCCCTTGCCTCTGAGAGCTAGGTGTCGGTCACTCTACCTGAGCCCTCTCCATGACCCTAATTCGCCAGATGGCTGCACTGTGGGAAATTCCTCTAGGGCTACTGTCCTACGGCTTTTCGCGAGTGGTAAAGGCGACCCTGACATTGATCAGCCGCTACTACAATCCCACCGATACCAAGGTTGAGGCTGACTGGCAGGTGGTGTCAGCAGACTTTTTAAAGTCGCCCCTCAAGCTGCTGTGGACCATGAGCCGGGCCCGGTGGAATCTGCATGCGCTGATCGCGATCGCAGGTCCTTTTAGCGTGCAGTCTGAGATCACGCTGGATGTGCGATCGCTCTGGCAGTCGGCCCCAACCTGGACGGCGGTGGTCTACACCCTCAAGGGCTACAAAACCCTAACCAGCATCAGCTCTCTCACCCTGCCACCCGACCAAGACACCGCCACTATTGCCTTGCCACCTGGTCGCTACCTGGTAGGAGTGCGCCACTACGACTGGCGAAACCCGGTGCAGCTGCCCGCTATTACCGTAGACGGCACCTTGGCTCTGGCGTCGGAGTCGCGCTCGGCCCCGCCCGACTTCAACCAGTTTTACCGTGGGTTAGCCGCCCGCCGAGGCTGGCTTTTCAGCGCGTTGAATTTCTATGTATACCCTCTGTTGCGCTGGATGCAGTGGTTGCCCCGCTCCTTTGTAAAACCCACCTTTTTACCAGTACCCAATCCAGAAACCCACTTTTTCTACGGGGCCCTTGACCGAGGCGAGCAGCTCACCATTGACCTGCCCGCCGATTTGCTAACCACCCACCGCCTCTACTTCAGCCTCTACAGCCGCGACTGCTTTCCCTACGACTGGTACCCCATCACCCAGGACCATCACACTACCGCCCCCATGACCGAGCAGGGAGTCTACATTTTGCGAGTACATCCCAAAACGCCAGAAATGTTGGGAATGGCCGCTCCTTTGGTCAAGTTCCTGCGCTCCAGCTCTTAGCCGACGTAGTATAAATCTTGTATAAGAACTCTCCCTAGTGGTGTCAGGTTTCTCTGGCCCAAACCACTGGGCCAGTTGCTCCGCTAACCAGTGTCGGCACAGCCATTAATCCGTTAGAGACTCTGTAATGGCCCACTGCCCTCTTGCTGCCCAGAGCACGATTCAATGTAGGTAAGGGCAGATTATCGTATGCGGATTGTCGACCTACATCCAGGTTTCCTAGCGCACAACCTTCTTTAACTAAAGTTGCAATGTTTGGCCTAATTGGACATTTGACCAGCCTTGATCATGCCCAGATAGTAGCCCAAGACTTGGGATATCCCAAATACGCTACCCAGGGCTTAGACTTTTGGTGCAGCGCCCCACCCCAGATCTTTGACCCCATTAAGGTTACCAGCGCCACTGGTCAGCAAATCGAAGGCCGGTATGTCGAGTCGTGCTTTTTACCTGAGATGCTGGCCGCTAAGCGCGTTAAAGCGGCTACGCGCAAAATTATTGACGCTATGGTTCACGCCCAAAAGCACGGCCTCGACATCACCGCTCTGGGCGGATTTTCATCCATTGTGTTTGAGAATTTTAACCTCAACCAAATTCAGCAGGTGCGCAACGTCACCCTAGAGTTTGAGCGGTTTACAACAGGCAATACCCACACGGCCTACATCATTTGTCAACAGGTGGTGGCCGCTGCAGAAGAGCTTGGCATCAACCTTTCTGATGCCACCGTGGCAGTGTGCGGCGCCACTGGGGATATTGGCAGCGCCGTCTGTCGCTGGCTGACCGCCCGCACCGACATCAAAGAGCTGGTGCTGATTGCCCGCAACCAAGAGCGGATTCAACGTCTGCAAGAAGAGTTAGGCTGCGGCGTGGCCATGGATCTCGATACCGCTCTACCCAAGGCTGACATTGTGGTGTGGGTGGCCAGCATGGCCAAGGGAGTTGAGGTTGACCCCAACAGCCTAAAGCAACCCTGCTTGATGATTGACGGCGGTTATCCCAAAAACCTCGACCAGCACTTTAACTTTGATGGCGTCCATGTGCTCAAGGGCGGCATTGTCGAGCACTCCCTCGACATCGACTGGCGGATTATGCAGATTGTGAATATGGACGTGCCCGGACGCCAGCTGTTTGCCTGTTTTGCAGAAGCCATGCTGCTGGAGTTTGAGAAGTGGTATACCAATTTTTCGTGGGGGCGAAACCAGATTACCCTTGAGAAAATGGATTTGATCGGTCAGGCTTCGCGGCGGCACGGGTTTCGTCCCCTGCTTGACCTGAATACGTCTCCGTTGGTCACTGAGCCCTCCTAAACGTGAGTTGATGCCCTAATCGGGTAGGTTTATACCCTGAGCAGAGGGGCTGTGGCTTGGTATCCTAGATTGCAGACGGGCAAGAATTTTCTGGGCGACCAGGGCGTTCCTAGCCCACTTTGGCGTGTTTAAATAATTTGTTTATTCCCTGGCTATGGCCCCACCTGAGCGCAAGTCAATTTTGTTGTCCTTTGAAAAGCCCCTGGTCGAACTAGAGGCCCGCATCGCCCAGATTCGAGAACTGGCGGAAGAAAACGATGTGGATGTGTCGGCCCAGCTGCGTCAGCTGGAGGCCCGCGCTACCCACCTCCGCCAGGAGATTTTTTCTAACTTAACTCCAGCTCAGCGGCTCCAGGTGGCCCGCCATCCTCGCCGCCCTAGCACCCTCGACTACATTCAGGCAATTACTGACGACTGGCTTGAGCTGCACGGCGATCGCAGCTCGGGCAAAGATGACCCTGCCCTGGTGGGGGGGGTCGCTCGACTTGAGGGTCGGCCTGTGGTGATCTTAGGCCATCAGAAGGGGCGCGACACCAAAGACAATGTAGTGCGCAACTTTGGTATGGCCTCTCCCGGCGGCTACCGCAAGGCCATGCGGCTGATGCGCCACGCCGATCGTTTTTCTATGCCGATCATTACCTTTATTGATACCCCGGGTGCCTATCCCGGATATGAGGCTGAAGAGATGGGGCAGGGCGAGGCGATCGCCTACAACCTGCGAGAGATGTTTGGCCTCACGGTGCCGATTGTCTGCACCATCATTGGAGAAGGGGGATCTGGCGGTGCCCTGGGAATTGGCGTGGGCGATCGCCTGATGATGTTTGAGCACTCGGTCTATACCGTAGCCAGTCCCGAAGCTTGCGCCGCCATTTTATGGAAAGACGCAGGTCGCTCTGGCGAGGCAGCCGAAGCCCTCAAAATCACCTCCTGGGATCTCAAGCAGCTGGGCATTTTAGATGAGCTTCTGCCCGAGCCCGTAGGTGGAGCCCACGCCAACCCCATTCAGGCAGCAGACATTCTTAAGCAGGCGCTGATGGAGCAAATCACCGAATTGTCTCAACTTGCGCCTGCAACCCTACAGCAGTTGCGCTATCAGAAGTATCGCCAGATTGGGGTCTTTGCCGAAGCCGCCTAGGGCGCTTTGGACAGGGCGCCCCACGGTTGCCCGCCCTGCTTCACCAAATCGGTCTCCTAGGCTTCAAGCCCTATTTTCTCAGGAAGGAGTTAATACCCTGTTCATTTTCGCGGCCGAGGTCAGCGCTAGGGTAGGCAAAGGTTGAGTCGCTTACCGACAATGTCTGCGCTCATAAACTGTTTACATTTGTTAACATAGGAAAAGTGCCTAGCCCAAGGCCCGTTCCCTGGGGGCAGTCGGCCCTGGTTCTCTAGCGAGCCTGGGGTGTTAGCTGTCCTGAGTTCTTTGTTGATTGGTAACTACCATTGCAGAATCCTGTATCTTCTGATCTACCGCGCCGCGCCCTGGTAACGGGGGCTAGCCGGGGCATTGGCAAAGCGACCGCCCAGGCCCTGGCCTCAGCTGGGTATGACGTCGCCCTGCTCGGTCGTTCCCTAGAGACCTTGCAGCCTGTGCAGGAGGAGTTGAGCACCTACGGCGTTTTGGCTAAAGCCTATGCCGTTGACTTAGCTCAGGTGGAGGGCTTGCAGTCCCAACTAGCTGCGGTGCTGGCCGACTTTGGTCCCCTCAGCGTAGTGGTCAACAACGCTGGCATGGGCTATACCGGAGCGTTAGCCACCATGCCCTTAGCTGACTGGCAGCAGGTGATGAATTTGAATGTTACCAGCGTTTTTCAATGCATTCAGGCAGTGCTGCCTGTGCTGCGACAAGGTGGTGGCGGCACCATCGTCAACATCGCCTCCATTGCGGCTCAGTCGGCTTTCCCCGATTGGGGAGCGTATACCGTGAGCAAAGCCGCCATTGTGGCCCTGTCGCGGGTTCTAGCCGCAGAAGAGCGCACCCACGGCATCCGAGTTGTGACGCTGTCACCGGGGGCAGTCAATACCCCGATTTGGGATACCGATACGGTGAAAGCCGATTTCGATCGGTCGTCCATGCTAACGCCAGAGATCGTAGCTCAGACCATTCTGCACACCATTCTCTTGCCCCCCGAGGCGGTGATCGAAGACCTCACCCTAATGCCCGCAGGCGGTGCCCTGTAACCAGTTTTCTCCCTGTTGTGCTTTGGCCAACTCAGCGAGTGGCCTCAATTTTGTTGAACCTCTGGAGTATTTAGAAACTTTATGACTATCGCATCCTCAAACAGCCTTAACGACAAAGCGGCTAACAGCACTGGCACCAACGGTGGTGAACTCAAAGGTAAGACCCCCGAAATTCGGCCCGATCGCACCCACAGCTACCGGAAAGAGGTCGAGGATTACCCCATCCCTGAGACGAGCCAAGAAGACATGAGCGACGCGGTGCGCACCATGCTGCTGTCGGTGGGCGAAGACCCTGAGCGAGAGGGGCTGCTGAAAACTCCCAAGCGCGTCGCCGAGGCCATGCGATTTCTCACCAGCGGTTATCAGCAGTCGCTAGAGGAGCTAGTCAACGGCGCCATCTTTGACGAAGGCCACAATGAAATGGTGCTGGTGCGCGATATCAACCTATTCAGCTTGTGTGAGCACCACATGCTGCCGTTTATGGGTCGTGCCCATGTGGCCTACATTCCCAACCAGCGAGTGGTGGGGCTGAGCAAGCTGGCCCGCATTGTAGAAATGTATTCGCGCCGCCTCCAGGTGCAGGAGCGCCTCAACCGCCAGATTGCCGAAGCGGTGCAGGAAATTTTAGACCCCAAAGGCGTAGCCGTGGTGGTGGAAGCCAGCCACATGTGCATGGTGATGCGCGGGGTGCAAAAGCCCGGCTCCTGGACAGTGACCAGCGCCATGCTGGGATCTTTTCAAGAAGATTCTAAGACCCGCGAAGAGTTTCTTAGCCTGATTCGTCACCAGCCCTCGTTCTTCTAAACTGACCGACGTCTAGCTCACAGACCGAGACGATAGTCCCTGAAGACCGGGTTTTTGTACGCTAGCTCCAGCGACTGGAGCTAGAACAGAAACCCGGTTTTTTAGTGCCTATTTTGAGGTTGAGCGCCCCGCCAGGTAGCCCCAGGCGTAGGCCGTGTCGCCCATACTCTGCATGACCGTGAATTCGTTGATATTGGGTACGTAGTAGATGTCGAAATAGGTCTCTACCGAAGGCCACTGCCGAGCTGGGGGGACCGCCACCGACTCCAGCACATCAAAAAACCATTCAGAGCCGTAAAAGTCGTTGTCAATGGGGCCGTAGAGGGTGATGCCTGGCAGTAGGTCGCCGGTAATACGCTGATCGAGGATGAGGGGATTTTGGGGCGACTTGTGGCCCAGGCCGGTGGTGTAGGTCATGTTGTCGGGGTTGGCCCCGGCGGAAAACTGGCAGGCTAGCAGAGCAGCATTGAGGTAGCGATCGCCACCGGTCAGCGCGTGAGCCCGCAGCAGGATGCGCGCCTTGGGAGCTCCGAGGCCATCGCCCCAGCCGACGGGGGTTGTCGGGAGCACCTTAGTCCAGCCAAAGGCTGTGGTTTGACCGGTTTCCACGGCGTCGTCGGCCTCGGCTAGAAGCGCGGCCCGCAGCTCGGCCTGAAGTTCTGCGTCGACCTGGTCAGCGGGTAGGCGGCTGTAGAGAAAGTTGATTTCTCGCTGGGGGGCGGCAATCCGGTAGTCGCCGCGAGCCTCAGCGGGAACGGCCGATCGCGCGGCGACAAAGCGATCGTGCCAGAGGCGGTCGCCCGTGAGGTTGTAAAGCTCCAGGGCCGCCAGGGCGCGATCGGACTCAATGCGGTGGTGGGGCCATTCCTGAGCCGGAATTCCGGCTTGATGCTGGGCCTCAGCCCAAGCCATAGCCGCGAGGGCGCTGTCGCGGTAGCCCCCGGCTTGGTCGGAGACGTAGGTTTCCATCAGTCGGGCCGTGCGGGCCGCCACCCCAGCGTAAACATAGCTGCTCCATGGGTCGGGGGCATAGGCCATAATCGGCAGCGACTCTTGCCAGCTGGTTTCGCCCCGCTTGGGGTGCTCTGCCGACTCAATGCCGCCGCGCACACCGCCCTCGGAAGTCTGCAAACGGCGGTAGAAGTCGACTCCCCACAGCGCCTCATCTAGCAGATCGGGGCGATCGTTGGCAGACTCTGGAATATTGAGCGCCATATCGCTTAGAGGCTCAGGGAATAGTTCGAGCAGTTCGAGCAGCCAGCGGGCCACATCCAGGTGCTGAATGCGGCGGTCCCAGTCGCCCGCATCAAAGTAGCCGCCCCAGGCATTGGGCACCACCGTATCGGTCTTGCCCTTTACCAAATTGGCAAAGTTGCCGGTGTCGGTGCCCTGGGCATTGAGACCGTTGCCCGTATCCATCAGCCCAGTGGTGGATTGGTAGACCTTAACTCCATCGTCGGGGTGAAAGGGCCGGGGGCGCTTAATATCGGTGTAGGGCTGCTCTAGGGCAATGGCGCTGCGCTGGTGATAGAACCCGCGGACCGCCACATAAAAGGCCTGTTGCCAAGAATTCTCAGCCACCGCGAAGGAGTTGGAGCAGCCCACGGTGCCTACACAGAGTCGATACTGTCCGGGCTGGGTGAGGGCGCTAAAGTCAAGCTGGTCAACGTCGGTGAGGGTGTAGGTGCGATCGCGGCCATCCTCTACCACTTCACGGCGATAGCGGCGGCTAGCCCTTCCCGTTAATGCCACTTGGTTCGTCGCTTCGTCAATGACTTGAAACGACAGGCCTTCGGGATAGCTCAGCCCTCCGCCCGTACCCATCCAGGTTGACAAAAATCCTACTTTAAGGGCGTCGTCGGGGCGAAACCCTAAGGCCGACACATGGACAGCCTCGCTGATCTGGCGATCGGGCTGGTAGGCGAGAGCCAAGGGCGGTAGCTCCTGCCCCGTGATCTGAACCTGGTAGGTTTGCCCTGGGGTCAGGGGCGTGGGCAACCGCAGGTAGAATCGATGCTCCATAGCCCAGCGGCGATCGTTTCGGGTGACCTGGGCCGTGTCTACAGGCTTGCTTTTGCGGTACACCTCCGTCGGCATTACAGGCTGCCGGTAGCTGGGATCGTCCTGGGACTGAATGCGATAGCCGTACGGTTGGCTGGCGCGATTGGCATTAAACGGCTCCTCACTGTAGGTGTCGAAACCGTAGAGCACAGATTGATCGGGGCCGACCAAGGTACCCAGAGCCTGCCCTTGCCGTAGCACCCAAGTGTCGTTACCCGCAGTTTCTAGCTTGTCTTGAGGTTGGGGGCGGTAAGGCTCCTGGCGAGCGTGGGTTACGGCACCCTGGCGCAGGGAGACCACGATGACATCAGGGCTAACCACGGCCACCGTCACAGCGGGCTGCGCGGAATTAGCGCTGGGTAACCAGTTAGTACCGGCTGTGCAGGCCATTAGAAATGTCAGCAGCCCAAGCAAAAACGCAGTCCGGCGGGGCCAGCGACCTACGGTAGCAAACAGCATTCTCAGCAACTCTCCTGAGCAATTGACCAAAGGCAACGGCGCATTACGCTCCTTCCGAGCCCTGGGCCTATAGTACAGATTGCACCGACGGGTGTGGGGTCCCATTCCCAAGCTGTGCCAAAGTTTTACCCCAGCCAAACAATTGGTCTATTGCTTCATTAAAAGTGAGCTAATATCTAAGCCGATTCAGCCTTTTCCTTTGAAGAGCTACTGCTTGCGGACTAAAGCTTACAGCCCATAAGCAGAATGGGTAGCGCCGCAAACGGTTTGCGATCGCGCAGAGGCGCGGCTGAATTCTGTGGTGTGTGGGAGATCAGCCCGATTGCGGCTAAGGCAGCTTTTTACTGGAGTAGTTGGGGTGGCTGGGGTATGCCTGTTTGGCAGCCTACCGGCCAAAGCCAGCGCACGGCTTCAAGCTTGGGAATTTGACACTGGCCAAAATCGGCTGGTGTTTTCTACCGAAAGCGGAGTAGAACCCCAGGTCAGCTGGCTCAGCGACCCGCAGCGGTTGGTCATCGATCTACCAGGCATTTTGACGGAAGAAGCCCTGGGCAATCAATTTGTTGGCGGAGCGGTCGCGGCGGTACGCGTTACCCAGGCCGACGCCCAAACCACCCGCATGGTTCTAGAGATCAATCCCAACTACAGCTTCGACCCCAAGCAGGTGAAGGTGTGGGGCCTGACCAACCAGCAGTGGGTGGTGCAGCTACCGGGTTCGACACCGGCGATCGCAGCCGATGACGGCTTGAGCATTCCAGATTTTTCTAAAGCAGCCAGACCGCGATCGCTGACAGCAGCTGGGGCCGATCCGCTACCGCAGCTGATTAGCCGCAACCAAGTCAACACCGTCGCCGTCAGGGCAACGGCCACTGTACTGCGCGGCGTTCAAACTGCCGCAGAGGGCTTCTTCATTCCCACCGCGGGGGCCACGCCTCAGGTGCAGGTGTACCGCACTCGCGATGCTAGCCAGGCTCGGCAGATTGTCATTGACCTGCTAGACGCGTCCATTGCCCCTGGCCTTACCCCCGAGGCACTGCCCCAGGGGCGCTACGGCATCCACCGCTGGAGCATCAGTCAGTTTGCTACCGCTCCGCCCGCCATTCGTCTTACCCTCACCCTCGATGGGTTTAGCCCCGACTGGCAAATCACCCCCCTAGCCGGCGGCATTTGGGTCACCCCCATCGGCGTTGCCCCCAGTCAAATTGCGGCCCCGCCCACCACAGTCGTGCTGCCGGTGCTTAACCCAGTAACAACGCCGCCGCCGATCGCCCAATCCCGCCCGTCCGTAGCGGCGGTTCCAGCGCCGGTCATCGCTTCAACACCTACCCCCAGTCCTGCCGCCCGAGGTCAGCTGTTAGTCATGCTCGACCCAGGCCACGGCGGCGTTGACCCTGGGGCCGTGGGCATTGGCGGTCTACAAGAAAAAGGGGTGGTGCTAGCGGTAGCCCAGCACACCGCAGCCTTGCTGCGGGCTCAGGGCATCGCTGTGCAGATGACTCGCCAGAGCGATCAAACCGTCGATTTACAGCCCCGGGCCGATATGGCCACATCGGCCCGGGCCACGGTGTTTGTCAGCATTCATGCCAATGCAGTCAACATGCAGCGCCCAGAGGTGAATGGGCTCGAAACCTATTACTACTCTGATTCTGGGCAAGTACTAGCAGCCGCTCTCCAACGCCAAGTGCTCAGCACCATGGCCATGAACGATCGCGGCGTCCGCCAGGCACGGTTTTTGGTGCTGCGCCGCACCGCTATGCCCGCGGCCCTAATCGAAATTGGCTTTGTAACCGGCGCCATCGATGCCCCTAAACTCCGCGATCCGCGCTGGCAAGCGCAGATGGGGCAGTCCATCGCCCAGGGGATTCTCAACTATTTAGGTAGTCAACCTTAGGCTTAGCGTGAATGATGCTCGATAGGCGCAGCCGCTCAACCAGCATTAGGGCAACGGTGCAATCTAGAGCATCATCCCCAGATTCTGCCAAGGGGTATAGATAAACGGGAGGACGCGGGCCCTTAGAGAGCAGTGATAGAATCCTGGTCTTTGAACGCTGGAGTTTGCCTATTAGGCTAGCCTTCTCGTCGGTTTGTCCCACAGTTTTTCACAGTACCACCTCCCCTAGCTTACTCAGGAGAAGGATTATGGCTACCCCTCCGCGATTCCGAAACGGATCGCCCAATCACCACAGCCGCAATGTTTATTGCCTAACTGTGCTGATGCTAACCCTGAGCTGCCTGGGATTTTTTGTTGAGCGGCGCAACGAAACGACCCGCCTTGCCGATGCTCAAGGGCTGTTGTCTACCAATACCACCCCCCAAGGAGTATCGGGCGGCCGGGCTCGCGGCGGTGGCTTTGACAGTCCTTCCAGTAGCGGCTCACCTGGGGGAGGTTTTTCCGGCGGCGGTGGTGCGTTACCCCCCGCGGGAGGCCCAAGTTATGGTGGCGGCTATCCCTCCTACCCGAGCGGCGGTCCAGTAATTGTGCCGGTGCCCGGCGGCTATGTAGGTGGCTACCCCGGCGGCTATGTGGGCGGCTACCCGGGCGGCGGCATCGCGATCGGCGGCGATGCCGGCCTGTTGTTTCTGCTGGCGGTGCTGGGCTTTACGGTCCTGCCTTTAATTACAAATTTGATGCGGTTGGGGGTTAATAGATCTGGCCGAGGCATCCAAGTTGCGGACAGCGGCAACGAGCTGACCAACGATGTCGTCACCATAACTCAGCTCCAGGTGGCGCTGCTCTCCCAGGCCCGCGATCTCCAGACTGAGTTAGAAACCATCGCTGCCCGCAGCGACATTGACACTAAGCCGGGGCTGAATCGGCTGCTGCAAGAGACGGTGCTGGCCCTGCTGCGATCGCCCGAGTATTGGTCCCATGCCAAGGTTACCGGCCAAACCGTTCGCTCCCGCGCCCAGGCATCCCAGGTCTTTGAGCAGCTCTCCGTCACCGAGCGCAGCAAATTCAGCCGCGAAACTCTGGTTAACGTCGGTGGCCAGGTCAGCCATCAAACCTACCAGACTAAGCCCGATGCCGACCCGGCCGCATACATCGTGGTAACGCTAATCGTGGGCACCGCCGAAGATCAGCCCCTGATCACTCAGCCGATCCATTCTGCCAGCGATCTCCAGGCAGCCTTGAGGCGGCTCGGCGGCGTCACGCCCGACTATCTACTAGTTTACGAACTGCTCTGGGCACCGCAAGCGGCTAGCGATAGCCTCAGCTATGACGAAATGCTTACTGCCTACCCCGACCTCACCCAAATCAGCTAACTGAAGCTTTATTTAATTCGGCCTTGGTAGTATCGGCAGAGACGGCTTCAAGCAGAGCAAGTAGCTCACGCTCAAAGGCTACCTGGGCACGGTTTGTTCTGCCACCCACATACACCGTGCCCTCCTGCGCCAGCGCCCACACCTGAGAGTGCGACACGTAGCTCATGATCACCCCCAGCATCAGCAGGCCAAAGCCCCCATAAACCAAAGGAATGCCTGGGTCAGCCTTAATTTGCAGCCCCGTACTGCCCACCACATCCACCAGCGAGAGCCTAACGCCATTTACTTCCGCCGCCATGCCTTTACGAACTGTAGAAATTAGCTGTCCGGCATTGTCGTAAATCAGCACAGAACCCTGAAGATCGCTGGCCAGCAAAGTTACGCCTTCGCTCATATCGGGTTTTGTCGGTAGCCAGGTACCCCAAAAGCGAGGGCCGTCGTTCTCGAGCTGCTGCATCGGCAGTTGCAGCACTGGACTGTTATTGAGCTTCACCTGAACCGCTGCAACGCCCCAGTCGGCTTGGTAGAGGGTCACGCCCTTGTGGCGCAGGGGTTGATTGACAAAGATAGTCTTGCGATCGATCTCATCTCCCGCCCGATCCAGCACCGACAGATCGGAATAGAACTGATCGATATTGCCTTCAGGACTGTAGTCAATCCAAAATCGGTTCACCCGCACCGACCAGTCTTTAGGAATTTGGGCCTTGGCCCAGGGGCCAGCATCAAAAATATTGCGAATTTGAAAGGTTTCGCCGCTGGGCACGATCTCCTGGGCAAAAAAGCCTGTCATGGCTCCTAAAATAGCCCCGGCCAAAATCAGCAGCATGCTGGCGTGTACGACAATGGGGCCGATGCGGCCCACAATGCCCTTGCGTCCGTAGAGCTGATTGCCGTCCTGAAACACCCGATAGCGCTTTTGGGTCAATCTGTTTACCAGGGAGGCGAGGTCGGTTTCGGTTAGCTCAGCGCTCAAAGCTAGCTTTTGAAACTGGCGGGGCTTTGTATAGTACTGCCACTTTTGAGCCGCCCCTAGAGCCGGGAACTGGCGGGTAAAGGTGCAGGCGGTCAGACTGGCCCCAAATACAATCAGCAGCGCCAAAAACCACCAGGTGCGGTAGACATGATCTAAACCAAGGGTGAGAATTACCTTCCAACTCAAGAACCCAAACAGCACCGGATCTTGGGGATAGTTGGTCTGGTAAAACTCCAGGGTCTGGCCCTGCTCAATGACCGTACCGCTGATGCTAAAGGCCGCGATCGCCAATAGCAGCACAATTGCCAACCGCAAATCTGCCAGCAGCGGCAGCAGATCTTGTCTAAAGTAGTCGCGCACCCCGTCCCAAAGAGTCGGTTGAGGAGCTTCAGACGGGGCCATAGTATTCCTCAGAAACGGATGACGTAGTTTCCAGACAATTACACCAAGCTGGTCGGCAGCAGCCGAGACAGCAGCGAAAATACCCCAAACCCCAGCAGCAGAGCACCGCTTGCCGGGGTCACCCAACTCGACCACTGACGCAGATTCAGCAGCCGCTTGAGAGAAGCGGTAAAGGTGCCAGCCAGCACCAGCGGCGTTACATAGCCCACAGCGTAGGCCAGCAGCAGAGCCCCGCCTAGCACCGGATCTTTCGTAGTTGAAATCCAGGCTAGGAGGGTAGCAAGCACTGGGGTACTACAGGGCGACGCCACAATGCCAAAGGTGAGACCCAAGGCATAGGCCCGCAGCCAGGGGGGTAAGTTCAAATTCTCAAAGGTGGGGCCAACCCCAGCAGGTAAGGCTAAGGGAATGACTCCCAACAGATTTAGCCCCATCACGATCGCCACCAGGCTCACCACGATCGGTAGCCCCCAGGCGACCTGACCATAGACGTAGCCAAAGAGCCCGGCAATCAAGCCCAACAGAGCTAGGGTGGTGGCGAGGCCAAGGGCAAAGGAGAGCGATCGCGCGATCGCACCACCGCGATCACCTTCTTCATAGCCGCCCATATAGCCCACCATAATTGGCAGCATCGACAGCAGGCAAGGAGATAGGCTGGTTAAGAGCCCTGCCAGACCCACCACTGATAGGCTCACCCAAGACACCTCAGTGAGCTGTTCACTCACCAGTTGATTGGCCCACTGGGCAATCTCGTATAGATAAAGTTGCAGGCTCTCAAACATCAGCGGGGTAGTGAGACGCAAAGGCACTCACCATTGTAACAATCCTGCAACCCGCTCTCAGATTTTTGCGCCAAGAAAGCGCACCGCCGCCATCAAGCACTCACAGGGGCAGAGACTCCTGAGGGTCCGCCTTAAACCATCGCCGCCGCAAAGGTACCGGCGTATCCAGATTAATCTCCCGCGCCGCCCGCACCAACAGCGCCGCCGTGGCCAAGCTAGCCACCATCGAGCTACCGCCATAGCTCAGCAGCGGAAAGGGCAATCCTGTCGTCGGCAAAAGCCCTGTAGCCACACCCATATTTAGCAGCGCTTGTCCTACTAGCAGCACCATCGCACCCACTGCTACCAGACGGTGCAGGGGTTGCTTCAGACGGAGCGCTACCAACAGGGCTAAAGAAGCGTAAACACCTAAAACCGTCAGCAACACTAAGCAACCCACAAAGCCAAACTCCTCGGCAAATACCGAAAAAATAAAGTCAGTGTATTGAATAGGTAGCGAGTACAGCTTTTGCTGAGACAACCCAAAACCCTGGCCCCAAAACCCGCCAGAGCCAACAGCTAACAGACTCTGCACCAGCTGATACCCCTGATTGCCTGGATCAGCCCAGGGGTCCAAAAACGAGACTATTCGCTGGCGCTGATAAGTCTTGAGGCTGACACTTACCGTCGCAGTCAGCAGCCCCCCTCCCGCCGTTAACAACAGATACAGATAGGGCAGCCCCGCCGCCAGAGCAATTAGCCAGAGCGTTAAGCCGCAAATAGCCGCTGTACTTAAGTTGGGCTGCAACAAAATCAGCCCCAAAATAGCGACAAAGATGCTTAACCAGGTTAACCGGGTTGGCCAGGTCAGCTGAGGCCATCGCCCAAACAGTCGCGCCCCCTGTAACACTAGGCAGGGCTTGAGCAGTTCCGAAGGTTGAATCATAAACGGGCCCAAAGGCAGCCAGCGAGTAGCCCCATTCACCGTTACCCCCAAGGAGGGCACCAGGGTTAGGCTTACCAAACCGACCAGCACCAGCAGCACAATACCTGACCCCTGAATCAGCCGATCCAGAGAGGTATGAACAATTCGGTTAAAAATCACTAAACCAATCGCAACCCACAGCAGCTGCACCATCACATAGTGCAGCCCATAGTCATGCTCGGTCACGGACACTGCGTAGGACGCTGAAAACAATATCAGTAGACCGCTGCCCAGCCAGACAAAGGTCAACCAACGCAGCCAGCGCGCTTCCGCTGACCACTGGTTTACCGTGGGGTCAATCCATGGAACCAACTGAGCAATGTTCACCCTATTACCCCACGTGCCTAAGGGCCAAGTCTTTCAAGGGCTCAGTATAGCGGAGGGGGTCGAAAGCCGCTCAAGATTTTGAGTATATTTTCGAGTCTGTGGAGCATGTCCTAGAAACATAAAAATACCCCTAAAAACACAACGGCAGGGCTGACCCCTAGGCCGACCCTGCACGTATCGCAGCATGAAAAAAGTAGTAAAAATTTTTATCAGACGCGTTGCTGAAGTAGGCGCGTTAGAGCAAACCGGTATTGGCACCCTGCCGACCAGTAGCCAGCTCAACCTTAACGATTTTGCCGCCCATTTTTTGAATGCGCTGCTGCTCTTTGAACCAGTTCTCGTAGGGCACCAGCTTGGTAAAGAACGTATTTTGCAGCTCCCGCTGGGTACGAATCCTGGTTTGACTGGGAACGCAAGCGGTGATCTTAAACATGCGCATGGCCGAAAACTCTCCTGCTATATCACTGGACAGATGTAAACCAAAGCCAAGTCCAAAAATGAAGTTTTACCGTTAGGAAAACACAGCTTCCAAGCTGGACTTGGTATGAACACTGAAAAGCCAGAGTCGAAAGCCAATGCTATGGACAGCAGGAAGACAATACAGCACAACCTAGTGTCCTCAACACTCGCCCCTGACTCTGGCCTAGGTTCGCTCTGGCCTACGGCCAAAGCGCAATGGATGAGCCTGGACTAGCTCAAGCCAGAGGAGATGTAGTCGAAGTAAACGCCCATTTCCTTACCAGCATCAGCACCCACTAGGCTAGCGGTCACTTCTTTCATGGCTTGGATGGAGTTGACGGTGGCGCCGATGGGTACACCCAGGGAGTTGTAGGTCTCCTTGAGGCCATTGAGCACACGCTCATCCAGGATGGAGGGGTCCCCAGCCAGCATGGCGTAGGTAGCATAGCGCAGGTAGTAGTCAAGGTCGCGGATGCAAGCTGCATAGCGACGGGTGGTGTACATGTTGCCGCCGGGACGGGTGATATCGGAGTACAGCAGGGACTTGGCCACGGCTTCTTTCACGATTTCAGCAGCGTTGGCGCTGATGGTGCTAGCGGCACGAACGCGCAGCTCACCGGTTTGAAAGTAAGCCTTTAGCTTGTCGAGGGCGGAACCGTCCAGGTACTTGCCCTGCACGTCGGAGGAGTTGATAACAGAGGTAATTGCGTCTTGCATTGGTGAAGCTTCCTTAGAACTGACGTAATCTCAACAACGAATCGACGGAGTAGCGCAGCTGCGACTACTGCATAGCGCCGACAACATAGTCGAAGTAGGATGCGGCTTCAGCAGCATCTTCGCTGGACAGCAGACCGGTTGCGACACCCTTCATGGAGCGCACAGACTCAGCCACAGCAGGGATAGGGGTGCCCAGGGAGTTGTACATTTCACGCACACCCACCAAACCGATTTCTTCGATGGGGGTAACATCACCAGCGACCACACCGTAGGTGATGAGACGCAGGTAGTAATCCATGTCGCGCAGGCAAGTAGCGGTCATCTCTTCGCCGTAGGCGTTGCCACCGGGAGAAACAATGTCAGGGCGCTTTTGGAACAGCTGATTACCAGCTTCCTTAACGATGCGCTCGCGGGATTCGGTTAGCACCTGAGCAATCCGCAGGCGACGCTCACCAGAGGTGACAAAGCCCTTGATGCGATCCAGCTCACCGGGGCTAAGGTAACGGGCCTCAGCATCGGCATTCACGATTGACTTCGTGACAATACTCATTGATGGATTCCTCCGAAAAGTATGACCAGATGTATGAAACTGGCATTTAAGGGTGCGGAGCCAGAGCTAACTCTATTAAAGAACCTCAGTTCTGGCGGCCTTCCCGATTAATTGTCCGGTATTGCGTAAGCCTTCTTCAAAGCCGCGAAATATTTTGTAACAGTTTTCCTCAGTTTCTTTAATGCCAGACAGCAAAGCCACTGTAGAGGCTTAGGAAAAGCCTTAAATCCTCAAAAAACTATAAACCGGGTGCAATTTAGCATCCGGTTTTAATGTTTCGTAACAGAGTTAATGAGGGCTACTGGCGAGACAATATCTTTGCCGAAAGAACTGCCAGTTAGCAAGTTGTTGAATCAACAGATGGGGATAGTTTAGACCACCCCATCTGTTGATCACGGCTTAGACGCGACGGTAGGGTACCCCCTGCTCGCCAAAGTAACGCAGGTACTCAGCCGAGCTAAGCATAGCTTCAGCGACAGCCATAGCGCCCTGTTGGGCTGCAATAGCACCGTACTCGGCGGCATCCTCTAAGTTCCGCCCCAGCAACTGACGGCCCATAATGGTTACGAGCTTAGGTGCTGGATATGCAGCGACGAACCGGGACTGATAGGCAGGAGTTTGAATTAGCTGGCGAATGAACTCTCGTAGGGTAATGCGATCGCTCTTCACCAACGCCTCAGCCTCAGTCAATCGCCAATCAGTTGGGATCTCTCCCTCAGGCAACACCATCACCTGACGGTAGACGGCAGTGAGCACCTGATCTACCTGCTCAGAGCTAGCCCCCGGCTGTAGACGATAGAGCCGCGTCGTCGGAGCAAAGACAACTACGTCAGCCTCGCCGGAGGAGCGACCTACCGTTGCGGCCAGCTCTGCAGCATTAGCAGCATTAGCAGCTACCGCGTCAGCCATCAAAGGCATATCGGCCACATTGACAGTGTTTTTGGCACTAACAAAGCTAGGCACGATGAGATCGCGGTTTTGCTTGGTGAGTCGGTTGTACAGCTTCTCCGTATTGGGGAAGTTGGCCGCAGGCAGAGTGGGATAGCGGCGATAGGGCACGGTATCTTCCCCAAAGCTTTCGGCATACTCAGGGGTGTTAAGCATCGAGCGAATAAACCCACGAATACCTTCGCTAGCCAACACCTGGTTGTACTTGCGAATTTCCGCCTGATCCTGCGGGGCACGACCCAAGAAGTGCTTGGTACCAAACTCAATCACTTGGGTATTGGGGTAGGGCGCGTAGAACTCTTTGATATATAGAGTTGAGGTGCCTAACCCCTCAATGAACTCCTTCATGTTGATCTCGCCGTTGCCCAGCTTGCTCTCCAAGGCGGTGAACTCGCTCTTAACAATGTAAGGAGCAATGTCTCGCTCAAAGATCTGCCGGTAGGCAGCGGCGGTAACCAGCTTGAGGTTGGGCTTATCGGCCAGAGAGGTGAGTTTGAACACCTTGGTCTGCTGACGCTGGCGGTTCACACCCTGGTTTAGACGGCGCTGCACCTCAGGGATGGCGCGATCTTCGGTGACTGTACCCAGTTCCACAAAGCGGGGAATGCTGGTATCGGCCACAGGCACCATGCCTTTCTCGGCCAGAGAACCAGCCCGCATGCTGCGTAGAGCCAGACCCTTAGGAGTTACATAGCGCTCATAGGGTACGGTATCTTCCCCAAAAGCTTCGGCATATTCCTGGCTTTCGATAATCGAGTCAACCAGAGCATAAAAGCCCTTCTTGGCACAGATATCGAAGTAGGCGTTGGTTTCCTTACGGCCGTAAGTGGGGCGACCCAGCAGGCGACGGTGAATGTACTCCACCGCCTTCATCACGTACAGCGATGACCAATAGGTCTTGCGGAAAGCCTCAGATTTGGCGATCGCCCGAATGAACTCCTTCATGGAGATTTCGCCGTTCTCCAGCTTGATCTCAGCAACCTTAGAGCGCTGACCCGAGTACACCTCACGGCCAAACACTTGACGGTAAGCAGCGCTAATGATCGTCTGAGTCGAGCTTTCGGAGTAGCGTACGCTGTTCTGGGTGTTGCCGGTTCTAGGAATTTGATCCAGCTTGAACACCTTGGCCCCCAATGAACCTGGATTCTCAGGCCGAGCGGCGGGATTGCTCAACTGATTGTTGATGCCTGCGCCACGGTGAATCAGAATGCGGCGGGTGTCTTTGTTGAAGAACGCAGGAGTAGCGCTGACGTCGCGGGTTTCCTTGGGGAAGATGGCCCCAAACTGAATCTCCAGCGGGTCGTTGCCCGAGCCGTAGGGGTGCTGGTCGGGCAGAGGCTGCTCGTAGGCCGCAAACAGCGTAATGAACTGCGGCTTCTTGCGGAAGGGAGCGCTGTAGTTAAACAGGTCAAACTGAGGACCCCAGTTGCGGCATTCTTGGGCTTCTTGACCCAGACCGCGCAGGTAGGGTACTGTCTCTTCCCCAAAGTAGTCAGCGTACTCTTTAGAGTCCACTAGGGCGTCAATTAGAGCTGCCAGACCACCGTTAGACACAATGGAGAAGTAGTCGCGCACTTCTTCGCGGGAGCTAGGGGCGCGGCCAAGAATGTGACGGAATGCAAGCTCTAGAGCGCGACTGTTGATATAGGGGTCGAAGAAATTTTTGCGGTACAGCGGCGACTTGGCCAGGCGACGCACGAACTCCTTCATGGAGATTTCGTTGTTCTTTACCTTCGACTCCAGATCAGAGACCGACAGCGAGTAAGCCCGGGTGATATCGCGCTCGAAGATCTGACGGTACGCAGCCTTCACGATATCGTTCTTTTCGCCCGCCGATAGCCCTGGCTTCATGGCGTACTTGGGCCGACGCTCAGCAGCGTTGAAATAGATCTGAGGTAGCTGTAGACCTTGCAGATCGCTAGAAGAACGCTGTCGTACCTTGTTTGACGGGGTAGGTGCTTTAAACTCGCTCAGCAGCACTCCAAAGTACTGCTCGACAATAGCTTGAGCGTCAGGATCGCCATTTAGGTAGCGTAAAGATCCTGCCTTCATGGTTTGAATAGCGACAATCGTTGCCGCCGAAGAACAGGCATTCTCGATGATCTCGCGGAGGCCGCGTACGTTGACCGAGATAATGTTGGGGTCGCCCGCCACGATGGCGTAGGTCACGTAGCGCAGGAACCAGCTCATGTCACGCAGAGACTTCTGCATGTTGCTGGGGCCATAGCGAGACACGCTAATGGGGCGAAACCCAGCGGGCACAGGCCCAGTGGGGGTAGAACTGAACAGGTTTTGGAACAGCCCACCGCTGCTGCTCTCGATAAAGGTCGAGGTACCCAGCCGAGAAGCCTCTGTTTCGTCTAAAACGGTGCCAGCCCGAGTTTTTTCAATGGGTGATTCGCTATCGACTCGCTCCAGGTAGGCCAGAGGAGACCCTCCGGTAAAGATGCGGTTGGCCGCCTGGGAGACAATCAATTCGGAGTAACGGGTCAAGGTTTCGGCAATCTGAACCCGCTTAAGACCAGAACCAAAAAAGCCTGATAGCTCATCTAGCTCTCCCCGGCCCATATAGCGGTCTTGCTGCTCGGCCTGGGAAATCGTGGCCACCGGCAGAGTTTGGTAGAGCTGGGGCCGCGCCGGTGCACTTCCACCACTTGCTTTAACACTCATGCGTTTTCAAAGGCTCCCTATGCGGACAATGACGGCATCAAAAAAGAATCTATCAATCGGGTTGAAAGGCGTAGGACTAGGCAACGCTCAGGACTCCCTGAACCAGCGTAAAATCACTGAGCCCACTTGAAGGTAAAGCGTTGTTAACCTCACCTACTACACATTCAAGCAGGGCACTGAATGCGGTATCTATGGATGGCGGGCTGTTCGCTGAACCTGGAATCAGATTAAACCGTTTCAGGACAGCAACACAGATTATTAAAAAGTGTGTAACATCCAGCCGACTAAATGCCTTTGGTCATCATAGATGATGGCCACTACACCCCTGAGAAGGCGGATAAGTTTTGTAACGTTTCGTGATAAAGCTGAGGCTCCTAAGGCTTTCAGTCTGCTTTTGTAAAAGGTTTGACTCCGCAACAGGCTGTAGCGCTGAGGGTGTAGACACAGCTCGATCTGTGGATGCAAATTCAATTGAATCAGCCTTGCTATTGGGTTGAACGCTGCGACTGTTTTTATTAATAGATAACTTGACCTGACAGATTAGCTATGGACAACTCAACAAAAACCCAAGCGGTCAGCGATGCGGTAGCTCGCCTCTACAATACCTATCCCTTTCCACCTGAGCCAATTCTCGACGAGGCTCCGCCAGGCTATAACTGGCGGTGGTACTGGCCCACGGTACACAGTTTTTGTACAGGCGCAGTTCCTGCCAAAGAATCTGTACGGGTACTGGATGCCGGCTGCGGCACTGGGGTGAGTACTGAATATATTAGTCACCTCAATCCAAAAGCTGAGGTGCTGGGGATTGATTTAAGCGAGAAGGCGATCGCCACTGCCACCGAGCGCTGTCACCGGTCAGGTGCCACCAACGTTCAGTTTCGCCAGCTCAGCATCTACGACGTCGACCAAATCGAAGGCGAGTTCGACTGGATTAACTGCGTCGGCGTCATCCACCACATGCCCGACCCACCAAAAGGGCTACAGGCTTTGGCTACCAAGCTAGCCCCCGGCGGCTTTATACATCTATTTGTATACGCCGCCATTGGTCGGGCAGAAATCTCGCTCATGCAGCGGGCGATCGCCCTGGTTCAAGGCAGCCAGCGCGGCGACTACCGCGATGGCGTGCAGGTAGGGCGACAGATCTTCGCCAGCCTACCCGAGGGAAATCGGCTCAAGCAACGAGAGCGCGATCGCTGGGCCATGGAAAACCACCGGGACGAATGCTTTGCTGACATGTACGTCCACCCGCAGGAAGTTGATTACACCTTAGATAGCCTATTTGAGCTAATCGAAGCCTCAGGCCTAGAATTCATCGGCTTTTCCAACCCTCAGGTGTGGCAGCTCGATCGCCTTCTGGCATCAGACCCAGCCCTGCTCGATCGCGCCAAGCAGCTGCCGGAGAAAGATCAGTATCGCCTAGTAGAACTACTAGATCCAGAGATCACTCACTTTGAGTGGTTCCTAGCTCGTCCCCCCTACCCACAGTTCAGCTGGGACGAGGACGCCGCTCTGCTGTCCGCCATTCCCACCCGTAATCCCTGTATGGAAGGCTGGCCCAGCCAAAGCATCTTCGACCACAACTACCAGATCATTTCTCTAGAGCCGCAGGAACTTGAATTTTTGCAGGCCTGCGATAGTCAAAGACTGTCCCAAGAGGGCCAACCCCACGGCGACCCTTCCGCTGCCCAGCCTCAGGCTAGCGTCGCCGATCTGCTATCCCAAAGCGGGGTAAGTCTTGAAGAAGTACGGCAACTGCAGCAGAGGCAGCTCATTTTACTAGAGCTATCCCAGCAGACTTGATCAAGATAGGCCGAGGACAACGGATTTACTTTTGAGAAGTGTCTATTAAGTATTATTGCCGTGATATGATCATATGCGGCCTGTTCAGGCAGGCGAAACCCTTTAACGGCTAAGGATTAGGCGCTTTCGTGGCCCCATTGCCCTCCGAACACACTGACCCCGTCGAGCAGGTCGAGGCAGAAGTAGACCCCGGTCAAACCGAAGGTCAAAGTCTTCCTCCGGCTTCAACGACGGCTATGGAAGAGTACTATCAGCTACAGCAAAATCTGCTGCTGACTACGCTGGCATTTACTGGCGTGATTTTTTTTAGCGTCTGGTTAGCCTACTCTCTTCCAATTGCTCTGAATTATTTAATAGGAGCGTGCGGCGGTGTGGTTTACTTGAGGATGTTGGCAAAAAGCGTGGCCAACATTGGCCGCGGAAGCTCAAGGCTAGGCAGCGGCCGACTAGCCCTAGTGGTTGGTCTGGTTTTAGTGGCTACTGAGTGGCAGCAGCTTCAGGTCGTACCCGTTTTCCTAGGGTTTTTGACCTACAAGGGGGCGTTAATTGCTTACACCCTCTGGACTGCGGTGCTGCCAAAATCACCATCGGGGTCTTCCCAGGCGTCTGGCTAACCTAGATCGGTGGTTCCAAAGCATAGCATGCTTTTTCCTGGCAGGTCTTAAGGAGAAGTTGATTTAAGAGATGGCGCTCAATATGCTAATGATTCATCCCTTAGTCCTGGCAAAGCTAGAGGTTGGCCAGCATTTGTACTGGCAGCTCGGTGGCCTTAAACTCCACGGCCAGGTCTTTTTGACCTCCTGGTTTGTGATTGGCGCTCTGCTGTTGGTTTCATTTTTGGCCACCCGCAACATTCAGCGGATACCTTCCGGCCTCCAGAACTTCATGGAGTACGCCCTAGAGTTTATCCGCGACCTAGCCAAAAACCAGATTGGCGAAAAAGAGTACCGGCCCTGGGTTCCCTTTGTAGGTACTCTGTTCCTGTTTATCTTTGTCTCCAACTGGTCAGGGGCGCTGATTCCCTGGAAGCTCATTCATCTGCCGTCGGGTGAGTTAGCCGCTCCAACTAACGACATCAATACCACCGTAGCCTTGGCGCTGTTGACGTCCTTAGCTTACTTTTATGCCGGATTTAGCAATCGCGGGCTGGGGTACTTTGCCAAGTACATCGAACCCACTCCCATTCTGCTGCCCATCAACATTTTGGAAGATTTCACTAAGCCCCTCTCCCTAAGTTTCCGTCTGTTTGGAAACATCCTGGCCGATGAGCTGGTGGTCGCTGTGCTGGTCTTGCTGGTGCCTCTCTTCGTGCCGCTACCAGTGATGGTCTTGGGTTTGTTTACCAGTGCAATTCAGGCGCTGATCTTTGCAACCCTAGCAGCGGCCTACATCGGCGAGGCGATCGAGGGGCATGGTGGTGAAGAGCATGGATGACCCCCAGTAAGGGTCATTCAGTTTGATATTGGCTGGTAGGGCAGGTGCTGCCAGCCGACGTGGTCTTAGGGCCGCACTATAAGAAACGCCTATCGAGCGTTGTCTACGACCTGTTTAACGAGTTGTTGATTGTCCAAATCGAGGTAAAGACATGGATCCTATTATCGCTGCCGCTTCCGTAATTGCAGCTGCTCTAGCCGTTGGCCTAGCAGCTATCGGCCCTGGTATTGGTCAAGGTAATGCAGCTGGTCAAGCGGTAGAAGGTATTGCTCGCCAACCCGAAGCTGAAGGCAAGATTCGCGGCACCCTGCTGTTGAGCTTGGCATTCATGGAAGCACTGACCATCTACGGTCTGGTGGTAGCCCTAGTGCTGCTGTTTGCCAACCCCTTCGCGTAGATTCGAAATCGCTGGGTAGGGAAAGGTTCAATACTTTTCCCTGCCTGTCGAAAACCACATTCGCGATGTCACCTTGTAGTGCTGGCCCTGGGCCGAGTGAAAGGGCATACCCACAATGATGAATTTTGTTTGGTTACTGGCGGTTGAAACCGCTGAAGCAGTTGAAGAGGGCGGCGGTCTTTTTGACCTAGATGCTACCCTGCCGCTGATGGCCGTGCAGTTTGTGCTGCTGGCGGTGGCGCTCAACGTGTTGTTTTATAAGCCCTTGGGCAAAGTCTTAGACGAGCGCGACGGCTACATTAGTTCCAATCAGGTTGATGCGGCAGAACGCTTGGCCAAAGCCGAGCAAATTGCCAAGCAATATCAGCAAGAGCTGGCCGAGACCCGCCGCCAAGCCCAATCGGTGATTGCCGAAGCCCAGGAAGAAGCGCAAAAGATTGCGGCTCAAACCGTTGCGGTGGCTCAGCAGGAGGCCCAAGCCCAGCGAGAGCAGGTGCAGCGAGAGCTAGATGAGCAAAAGAATCAGGCTATGGCTACCCTGGAGCAGCAGGTAGATGGGCTGAGCCAACAAATTTTAGACAAGCTGCTGGGTTCTTTAGCGGCCTAAGCTATTGGTGATGACGGGGTAATTTAGCCCCTAAAGTTGCCCGCGTCGTTGACGGAAAGTAGGGATATGACTATTGGTTGGCTATTAGCGGCGGAAGAAGGTGGGTTTGGTGTGGATAATATCCTAGAAACCAACCTGATTAATCTGGTCATTATTATTGGCGTACTGTATTACTTTGGCGGCAAGTTTCTAGGGAAGACCTTATCGACTCGCCAATCAGCTATTACTACGGCGATCACAGAAGCCGAGCAGCGCAAGAAGGAAGCCGCTGCCGCTTTGGCGGAGCAGCAGCAAAAGCTGGCCCAGGCTCAGGCAGAAGCTAAGAAGATTTTGATCGAGGCTCAGACCACGGCGGAACGTACTCGCGAGGCTATTTTGGCTCAGTCTCAAACTGATGTAGAACGAATGCGGGCCACCGCCGCCCAGGACCTAACCTCCCAAGAGGCGCGGGTGATGCGAGAGCTACAGCAGCGGATTGCAGCCCTGGCCATTGAGCGCAGTGAAGCCGCTCTACCAGGTCAGTTAAATGACGACTTGCAGCGGCGACTGGTCGATTCCAGCATTGCCCTGCTCCAAGGAGAATAGCTATGAACGACACAACGCTGAATTCTGAAATTGCGGCCCCCTACGCCAAGGCGCTGATGTCGGTTGCCGCCGACAACAACGCTGTTGACCAGGTGGGTGTCGAGGTGGCTGACCTGCTAGAGGTGCTGGACAGCTCCAAAGAGCTAACCGGCTTTTTAATGAGCCCGTTAATGTCTGCCGATACTAAGAAGGGCGTACTCCGTCAAGTTGCAGAAGGCAAAGTGAGCGGTTTTCTGTTGAGTTTTTTGCTGCTGCTGGTTGACCGCAGCCGCGTGGCGTTCTTAAAGCCCATTCTTCAGCAGTACCAATCTCTGCTGCGGGAGCGGAACAATACGATTTTGGCCGATGTTACGGCGGCAGTTGAGCTGTCTGACGACCAACAGAACGCCATCCGCGATCGCGTGAAGTCCATGACCGGTGCCAACAGCGTTGAGCTATCCGTAACTATTGATCCCTCTCTAATTGGCGGATTGATCATTAAGGTCGGCTCTCAGGTGATTGACGCTAGCCTGCGAGGTCAGCTACGCCGCATTGGCATGCAGCTAGCGACAAACGCCTAGCGACCTAAGCTTGCCCCCTGGTTGGGCAGTTTCTCTGACGTCTCGTGTTTATGTAGGTTTATCCAGAGCAAGTCCTATGGTTAGTATCAGACCTGACGAAATTAGCAGCATTATTAAGCAGCAGATTGAGCAGTACAACCAGGAGGTCAAGGTCTCCAATGTGGGTACAGTGCTGCAGGTGGGCGACGGTATCGCCCGCATCTACGGCCTCGAGAACGCCATGTCTGGCGAGCTGCTGGAGTTTGAAGATGGCACAGTAGGTATCGCCCTCAACCTGGAAGAGGACAACGTGGGCGCAGTGCTGATGGGCGACGGCGTTAATATCCGCGAGGGTAGTGCTGTTACCGCCACCGGCAAAATTGCGTCGGTTCCCGTCGGTGAAGCCATGCTGGGCCGCGTGGTAGACGCTCTAGGTCGTCCCATTGATGGCAAGGGCGATGTCCAGACCACCGAAACCCGCCTGATTGAGTCTCCCGCCCCCGGCATCATTGCCCGGAAGTCGGTGTACGAGCCGATGCAGACCGGCATCACCGCCATTGACGCCATGATTCCCATTGGCCGAGGCCAGCGCGAACTGATCATTGGTGACCGTCAGACTGGCAAAACTGCGATCGCCATCGACACCATCCTCAACCAGAAGTCTGAGGACGTGGTGTGCGTATATGTGGCGATTGGTCAGAAGGCCTCTTCTGTGGCTCAGATTGTCGACGTGCTGCGCGATCGCGGTGCCCTTGAGTACACCATTGTGGTCACCGCCAGTGCCAACGACCCGGCTCCGCTCCAGTATCTGGCTCCCTACACTGGCGCTAGCCTAGCCGAGTACTTCATGTACAAGGGCAAAGCTACCCTGATCATCTACGACGACCTCACCAAGCAGGCCCAAGCCTACCGCCAGATGTCGCTGCTGCTGCGTCGCCCGCCCGGTCGTGAAGCCTTCCCTGGCGACGTGTTCTACCTGCACTCTCGCCTGCTAGAGCGAGCTGCTAAGCTCAGCCCCGAGCTGGGCGAGGGCAGCATGACTGCCCTGCCCATAATTGAAACCCAGGCTGGGGACGTGTCAGCCTACATTCCCACCAACGTGATTTCGATCACCGATGGTCAAATCTTCCTATCTTCTGACTTGTTCAACTCGGGTCTGCGTCCTGCAATCAACGCCGGTATTTCGGTGTCTCGGGTGGGATCTGCGGCTCAGATCAAGGCCATGAAGCAGGTGGCCGGTAAGGTGAAGCTGGAGCTAGCCCAGTTTGACGAACTCCAGGCCTTCTCTCAGTTTGCCTCTGACCTGGATGCCGCTACTCAAAAGCAGCTGGCCCGTGGTACTCGCCTGCGGGAACTGCTGAAGCAGCCCCAGTACTCTCCCCTACCGGTGGAAGAGCAAGTGGCAATTATCTATGCCGGTATTAACGGCTTTATGGATGAGGTGCCTGTGGATCAGGTGGTGGCCTTCTCGAAGTCTCTGCGTGACTATATCCGCAACAACAAGCCCAGGTTTGCGGAACTGATTCGCAGCGAGAAGAAGCTTGGTGATGAGAGCGAGACTCTGCTCAAAGAAGCGATCGCTGAAACCAAGCAAGCCTTTTTGGCGGCAGTCTAACCTCCTATTCTAGCCGGGGTGTTGCATGGAGTCAATGCCCCGGTTCTCGACGACCCTTTAGGGATCAACTATGCCTAACTTAAAAGCGATTCGAGACCGCATTAAGTCTGTAAGAAACACCCGCAAGATTACCGAGGCAATGCGCCTAGTGGCGGCCGCTAAAGTGCGCCGTGCTCAGGAGCAGGTGATTGCTACCCGCCCCTTCGCCGATCGCCTAGCCCAGGTGCTCTATGGTTTGCAAAGCCGCCTCAGATTTGAAGAGACCGACCTACCGCTGCTGAAGCAGCGCGAGGTAAAGACCGTGGCGCTGCTGGTGATTTCCGGCGATCGCGGCCTCTGTGGTGGCTACAATACCAACGTCATTCGCAAGGCCGAAATCCGTTCCAAGGAACTGGCCGCTGAGGGCTTGAACTACCGCTTTATTTTGGTGGGACGCAAGGCCAGCCAGTACTTCAAGCGCCGCGATCAGCCCATTGAAGCCAGCTTTACTGGGCTGGAGCAAATTCCCATCGCGTCCGAAGCCTCGACCATTGCTGACGAGCTGCTGTCGCTATTTCTGTCCGACGAAGTCGACCGGGTTGAGCTGGTCTACACCCGGTTTGTGTCGTTGGTCAGCTCTCGCCCGGTTATTCAAACCCTGCTGCCTCTTGACCCTCAAGGGCTAGAGGTACCTGACGACGAGATTTTCCGGCTCACCACCAAAGGCGGTGTCTTTCAGGTGGAGCGGGAGAGAATGGCAGGGCCAGCTCCAACAGAGTTTCCTCAGGACATGATCTTCGAGCAAGATCCGGTGCAGATTCTGGATGCGCTGCTGCCACTGTACTTGAACAACCAGATTCTGCGAGCGCTGCAAGAGTCCGCTGCTAGCGAACTGGCGGCCCGTATGACCGCTATGAATAACGCCAGCGACAACGCCAAGGAGTTGGCGAAAACTCTGAACCTGACCTACAACAAAGCACGCCAGGCGGCCATTACCCAGGAGATTTTGGAAGTAGTGGCTGGAGCGAACTCCCTGAACTAAGTCGGCAAAACCTACATTCACGATTCCAGGACCGTCACAGCTGTGACGGTCCTTTTTTGTGCGCCCGGTAGCTTCGAGCCGCATAGCCACCGGCGCAGAGATTTCCCTATCCGTGACGCTTTTGGTGCCAGGCCCAGGCGTGGGCCAGGATAGTGTCAATGTCAACATATTGGGGATTCCAGCCCAGGATGCTGCGGGCGCGATCGCTGCTGCCGACCAGCGCCGGTGGATCGCCAGGGCGACGTTCCACCTCGACCACCGGAATGGATTTACCGGTGATTCGCACTGCCGCGTCGATCACCTCTCGCACCGAAAAACCGCTGCCGTTGCCGAGGTTGAAGACGGCGCTCTCACCACCCTTCAACAGATACTCCAACCCCAGAATGTGGGCATCGGCCAAATCGCAGACGTGGATATAATCCCGCACGCAAGTGCCATCGGGAGTGGGGTAGTCGGTCCCAAAAACACTGATTGACTCTCGCTTGCCCAAGGCCGTCTGTAATACCAGGGGAATGAGGTGGGTTTCGGGATTGTGGTCTTCGCCCAGCAGACCGTTGGGATGAGCACCAGCGGCGTTGAAGTAGCGAAACCGTACTGACTTGAAATCGTAGGCCTTATCGTAGTCGGTCAGAATCCGCTCCACCATCAGCTTAGTCATGCCGTAGGGATTGATGGGGTTTTGGGGATGGGTTTCAGTAATTGGCATCTCCTGAGGTACACCGTAGGTGGCACAGGTAGACGAGAACACAAATGTTTTGACGCCCGCCTCCACCATGGCATCGAGCAGCGATAGAGTACCCACTACGTTGTTTTCGTAGTATTTGCTAGGGTCGCTTACTGACTCCCCAACATAGGCGTAGGCCGAGAAATGCATTACTGCACTGATGTCGTAGCGGTTAAAGACATCCTTGAGCAGCGCCTTATCTAGGGTGCTGCCGACAATCAACTCAGCCTTTAGAGCCGTCTCTACTAAATCCCGATGACCATAGACCAGGTTGTCTAAAATCAGCACTCTGTAGCCGGCCTGTTGGAGCGCCATGACGGCATGGCTGCCAATATAGCCAGCGCCTCCCGTAACCAGAATTGTTTTTAGGTCAGTTGTCATAGGAAATTTCTCTAGATTGTTTGGTGCCGCTGGGGCATTAGCGTTGCTGGGTGTCCCGGTTGAAGCCATTCTAGAGCGTGGCTCGATAGCTGGCCTTAGCTTTGGGGCTAGGTTATTAACTTTTCATCTCAGTGGGTTTACCTCCTTATGGACATTTAGCTGAGGATGCTTGGGCAGCCTGCTTGTTAAGCAGTTTTTAATCAAAGCTTACTGGCTACTTAGCTCTGCCATTAAGTGCTGCCGTGAGTAATAGCCGAAGATAACTACGTAGCGATGGCTACATGATGTAATCCCCCAAGTGCTATCCATGGCTGATTTTAAGCTCCAGCTCCTTCACGCTGCTGATCAAGAGGCTACCATTCCCGCCCTTGATGATGCTCCTCGCTTTTCAGCGGTGTTGAATGCCCTAAAAAATCAAGATATTGATAGTGACGGGGTGTCTGGCTTTGCCAACACCCTAATTTTGTCCTCTGGGGATGCCTATATTCCTGGCGTATTTTTGGATGCTTCGATCGAAGCTTATGGCGGTGCTGGACGTGCCGATATTCTTATTCAGAATGAGCTAGTTTTTCAAGCTATTGCCTTTGGAAACCACGAATTTGATAAGTCGACTTCCTTGATTAAGGATCTGGTCGGCGGTGGTGTCGATAACCTGTCCACTCCGCTGAATGAATCTTTTCTAGGGGCTCAGTTCCCTTACTTAAGCGGCAACTTAGATTTCAGTACCGACCCCAACCTGGCTGGACTAGTCGTTCCAGATGCTCAAGCGCCTCAAGCTAACAGCATTGCTGGCAGTACTGTCATCGAAGTCAATGGCGAAAAGATTGGGGTTGTGGGAGCCACCACCCCAACCATAGTCAACATTTCTAGCCCTGGCGCGATAACCGTTAAGCCTCAACCCTTTGCTGGTACCCCTACTCCAGAGCAGTTAGATACCCTAGCAGCTGAGATTCAGGCAGATGTGGATGCGCTGCTAGCTGCTAATCCCGATGTCAATAAAGTGGTTTTGCTGGCTCACATGCAGCAAATTGCTATTGAGCAAGCCCTGGCAGAACGGCTTAGCAATGTAGACATCATCATGGCCGGGGGGTCTAACACTCGTCTGTTAGATAGCAACGATCGCCTGCGCCCTGGTGATACCAACCAGGGCACCTACCCCATTATCAAGACCGATGCTGATGGCAAACCCGTTGCTGTGGTCAACACTGATGGCAACTATAAGTATGTCGGTCGTCTGGTAATTGACTTTGATGCTAGCGGCAACATCATCCCCGAAAGCTACGACGCAACCGTCAGCGGGGCCTATGCCACGGATGCGCAAGGGGTTGCTGATCTAGGTGCGGAAGGACTCGTTGATCCTCAAATTCAGGCGATCATTGACACCCTGCAAACAGTCATTAACACCAAAGAGGGTAATGTTTTCGGCATCAGCAACGTCTTTTTAGATGGCGATCGCAATAGTGTGCGCCGTCAAGAGACAAACCTAGGTAACTTAACTGCTGATGCTAACCTTGCGATCGCCCGCGAAATTTTGAGCGACGACAGCATCCTGGTTTCCATCAAAAACGGTGGCGGCATCCGAAATGTTATCGGTCAGCGTATTGTTCCTGCCGGTGGAACAGGTGCGCCCGTGGAAAGTTCTACGGAAGAAATTCCTGGCGTGAAGCCTGCTGGCGGTGTTTCACAAAACGATATCGCCAACGCCCTAAGCTTCAACAATGATTTGACCGTTGTAGATATTACCCGCGCGGGTTTGGTTGCTGTTCTCGAGCATGGCGTTCGTGCTAGCTTATCCGATGATTCCAACACGCCTGGGCAATTTCCTCAGGTAAGCGGTGTCGAGTTTAGTTTTGACTTGACCCAGCCCGCAGGCAATCGCATTCAATCTGCAGCTATCAAAGACGAAGAGGGCAATATTCTCGATGTATTAGTTCAAGGTGGAGAATTCGTCGGTGAATCAGACGCAACCGTTCGTGTTGTCACATTAGGATTCCTGGCTAGAGAAGCTGCAGCAACCCCTGGTATAGGCGGTGACGGCTATCCATTCCCTGCCTTCAGCACCAACTATCAAAACCTGCTAGACCCATCTGCGGCTCCCACCGGGAATGCCACCTTTGCTGCCGATGGCTCCGAACAGGATGCACTGGCAGAATATTTGTTTGACCAGTTTCTGACTACTCCCTTTGCCCAGCTAGATACAGAGCGTGACCTAGATACCCGCATTCAAAACCTTGCCTTTCGCAGTGACACAGTCCTTGACGGTGCTGCTCCCACTCCTGAACCGGTTGAGCCCTCTCTGCTGGTCCCCTTGGGCACCTACGAGACCGGAGTGTTCGATGCCAGCGCTGCTGAAATCGTGGTTCACGACCCGGCGAGTCAGCGGCTGTTTGTGGTCAATGCCAATGTCCCCACGGTTGAAGTGCTGGATATTAGCGACCCCAGCAACCCCACCAAGCTGTTTGACATCGACCCCTCGGCCTACGGGGCTGGGGCCAACAGCGTGGCAATTAGCAACGGCATCGTAGCCGTAGCCATTGAAAGCACCGAAAAAACCGACCCCGGCAGCGTGGTGTTCTTTGACATCGACGGCAATTTCTTGAACGCCGTTACCCTGGGCGCTCTGCCCGACATGCTGACCTTTAGCCCCGACGGCACCAAGGTGCTGGTCGCCAACGAAGGAGAACCCAATGCTGACTACAGCATTGACCCCGAAGGTTCAATCAGCATTATCGACCTCTCAGGAGGCGTAGAAAACCTCACCCAGGCCAATGTCACCACCGCCGACTTCACCGCCTTTAATGACCAGCGCAATGCATTAATAGCCGATGGGGTGCGGATCTTTGGCCCCAACGCTACCGTCGCCCAGGATATTGAACCCGAATACATTGCGGTGACCGGCGACTCGCGCACCGCCTACGTGGCTCTGCAAGAGAACAACGCTCTGGCCGTAGTGGACATTGCATCGGGGGCAGTCACCGACATTTTGCCGCTGGGGTATAAAGATCACTCGGTGGTGCCGCTGGATGCCAGCGATCGCGACGATGCCATCAACATCACCAACTACCCCAATCTGTTTGGCTTGTATCTACCCGACGCCATCTCCCTCTATGAAGCCGACGGCGAAACCTACATCGTCACTGCCAATGAAGGCGATGCTCGCGACTACGATACCTTTGCCGAGGAAGCTCGGGTTAAAGACTTGCAACTAGACCCAATCGCATTCCCCAATGCGGCAGAGCTTCAAGCCGATGAAGCCCTTGGTCGCCTCACCGTGACCACCACCCTGGGCGACACCGACGGAGACAGTGACTACGACGAACTCTACGCTTTTGGAGGCCGGTCTTTCTCCATCTGGGATACCCAGGGCAACCTGGTCTATGACAGCGGTGCTGAGTTTGAAACGATTATTGCCGAACGTTTTCCCGACGACTTCAACTCCGATAATGCCGAGAACGACTCCTTTGACAATCGCAGCGACAATAAAGGGCCTGAGCCCGAAGGCGTTACGATTGGCAAAGTGGGCGATCGCACCTACGCCTTTATTGGCCTAGAGCGCTTTGGTGGTGTCATGACCTACGACATCACCGACCCCAGCGCACCGTCCTTTGTCGATTTCGTCAACAACCGCGATTTTGCCGGTGACGCTGAAGCTGGTACGGCGGGCGATTTAGGAGCCGAGGGATTAATCTTTATCTCTGCTGAAAATAGCCCCAATGGCAACCCTCTAGTAGTGGTTGCCAATGAGGTCAGCGGTAGCACGACCGTATTTGATGCCAGCGCGTTGGGTGCCTCTGGCCCTGGGGAACCTGGCTCTGGGGCACCTGATTTCTTCCTTGACCTACGCGATATTACCGGATCAGTAGCTGCAACCTTTACTGTCAATCGGGAGGCGGCCTTCGACAACTTTGCAGGCTTCTACCGGGTCGCTGACATCAATGGCGGCATTGACGTTACCGGTGACGATGTAGCCGACATTACTCCGGGGCAATCGGGCTATACCGAGGCTGCTCTGGCAAACCGCGCAGAGGCTGTGGCGTTAACTACCGCCAACCTAGTTACCTCAGTCTTTGAGTCAACGGTGGCCGGAGGCAGCCTCTACGCTCCCTTCCTAATCGCCAACGGTAACTTGGACAGCTTCAACTCCAACGAGGTGTACTTTGCCTTTGGCAGCGCTAACGCTGACGGGGCCGAGCACATCCGCTTCAGCGAAGGCGCGATCGGGTTTGAGGATTTGCTTGGCGGCGGCGACAATGACTTTAACGACATCGTTGTGAAAGTTGCCGTGTCCGTCTAAGGGTCGGCAGCAACCCAGTGTCAGCCAATAGCTAACGCCAATTGGCCCATGGCTAAATGAACCTCGTACAAAAGCAGGCTCAAAATTGAGTCTGCTTTTGTGTTATCAGCACAACACAATCTTCATAGCCTTTATCAGTTAGATTAGGAAGGCTTGGCACAAGATGCAGCAGCCCTAGAATTCAGCGATCGCAACAAATCATTACGTCATTATCAACAGATGAACCACAAGAGCAATAGTTCTTTAACCTAATCTATCCATCTTGAGCTTGAGCCATTGTTTTTACCATCAAGTAGCAAAACTTTGCGGGCGATCGCCCCATCTTTGACCACAGCTTCTACACCTTTCTCCCAAAACTAAATCGGCGTACATAAGTAGTCTCAATTTCTCCTGCTCAAGCATTTCAGCCCGTAAAATCCCTGTGTTCGTCGCTTCAGCCACTCATTTCTGCTCTCAAGCAGGCTTGCCCGAAGGATTTTGTTCTTGCTAGCTAATCGGAACGATGGACAATATTCTTATAGAGAAATGAGCTTTAAGAATTCACTTTTAAATACTATCAATGACATTTATACCTACTATTGATACCAGTCAGCTGCTTGATTTCAATACCGCAGCCCTAGCCGTCTTGACCCATCTTCACGATCGGCTTGGATTTGACCTGTGGATGGTAACACGCACCGAGGGTGAAGACTGGATTGTCTTACAGTCCAACGACACAGGCTACGGTGTCAAAGCCGGAGATGTTTTTCGCTGGTCTGACTCCTTCTGCTCTCGCATGATTAAAGGAGAAGGTCCTCGCATTGCCCCCGCTTCTGAAGCGGTGGTGGCCTACGTTGAAGCACCCATTGGGCAACAAGTCAAAATTGGGGCCTACGTGGGCGTACCCCTTTTGAAGGAGGATGGCACCCTATTTGGCACCCTTTGCGCCATCGACCCGCTACCTCAGCCCCAGGTTATTCAACAGGAGCTGCCCTTAATTGAGCTTTTGGCCCAGCTGCTCAGCCGTATTCTCCATGCCGATATAAAATCTGCCGAGCAGGCGCGATTGGCCGAACATTTGCAAACAGAAGCGTTGACCGATGGCCTGACTGGGCTCTACAACCGTCGCGGCTGGGATCAGCTCTTAGACAGCGAAGAAGAACGCTGTGCCATCTATGGCTACCCCGCCAGCATCATTGTCATTGACATCGATGATCTCAAGACAGTCAACGACAGCCAAGGCCAAGCTGCCGGAGACCAGATTCTGCAGCGCACTGGGGACTTGCTCAGGCAAATAACCCGCAAACAGGATACCGTTGCCCGCACTGGTGGTAATGAATTTGCCATGCTCTGTGTGGAGTGCCCTCTAGTCGAGGGAGAGTTGATTAAACACCAGCTCGAGAAAGCTCTAAGCGAAAGCCAGCTTCACGCCTCGGTGGGAATTGCGGGCCGCCACCCTAGCCAAGGGCTGCGATGGGCCTGGGCCAATGCCGATCGCGCCATGTACAGCCGCAAGCCTGCTAGCCAACAAAAAAACCATTAACTGCGTGATTAAAAGTGCTCACAGGCAGTTATAGTAATATTCAGTTGGTCACCACCGTTGGCCACAGCAACACAAACCAGTTTGACAAGGGTACACCTGTTATCTATACTGGGGAGTGTTGAAAAATAGGCCCCCATCGTCTAGAGGCCTAGGACACCTCCCTTTCACGGAGGCGACGGGGATTCGAATTCCCCTGGGGGTATAGCTTTTAATAGCTCTAAGGCCTTGCAACATTTGCTGCAAGGCTTTGTTTTTCTTATGGTGCAGACCTAACTCTAGGTCAGGTGACAAGCTCAGTCACTTCCAGTATTGTAAGAATCACCTAAGGGGTTCAACCTTTTGCAGAGGGGAATCTATGACCTTCATTACGCTATTAGCAACCGCAGTCGGTATTGTTTCGGCGATCGTGCTAATCATTGTGGGATTAGTGGAGGCTCCTTGGCAGCTACTGCTGTTTGGTCTCTTAGCCGCCCTCTATGGATTGCAGCGGCAGATTTGGGCCTGTGAATCAGTCATTGAAATTGACGGTGCTATAGTGCCAACCGATGTGATTGCCCAAAAAACCAAGGCTATGCCCCAGCCAAAACAGGCGGAGGTAAGCATCGCAGACAATTCCTCAACCCTGGCCTCTGAGAGTTCTGAGAGCAAGGAGCTTATTTACCGAGGCATTCGATATCGCGCTAGCCAGCCCGAGAATCCGTCATCGCCGCCCGATGAGAAAATTGAGGGCATCTATCGAGGGCGACCCTGGAAGCGCTAGATCTGGCACCCACGAGTTGTCATATTCCCCGGTTTTACGAAACTTCCGCTGGAGCAAAAATGCTTTCGTCTCGGGCAAACGCCTTAAATTCTAGGGCGTTACCGCTTGGGTCAGTAATAAATAGCGTGAACTGCTCTCCGACCTCGCCCACAAACCGCTGGTAGGGCTCAATTAAAAACTCTACCTGGGCCTGGCGCAGGCGATCGGCCAAGGCGTGCCATTCAGCTGGGGTGAGAATGACTCCCCAGTGGCTAACGGGTACGTTGTGACCATCCACAGCATTAGTAGGCACGATAGCTTGAGGCTCAGCCTGATGAGCCGTAATCTGGTGACCAAACAGATTGAAGTCAATCCAGGTCGATGACGTGCGCCCCACCGAGCAGCCCAGCACGGTTTCATAGAAGTGACGCGTGCTGTTCAGGTCGTACACTGGAAACGCCACATGAAAGGGGCGAAGCATTGCCATGTCCTCTAGGTTTACGACTGAGCCTAGCGCCGATAGTTCTAGGCCCGCCACAGGAGCCATTCATCCTCGCTATGCCCTCAACCACTGTACCCTCTACACCGGCCGTAGAGTGCTGCAAAACCACGCGTTGGTCATAGACGGTAGCCGTATTTTAGACCTTGTACCTGAGGCCCAACTCCCGTCAGACTTGCCTTGTTTCGACGGTCAGGGCTGGACGGTGGCCCCCGGCTTTATTGATCTACAGCTCAATGGCTGCGGCGGCGTGATGTTCAATGACGCCATCACCACCGACACCCTTGAAACCATGCACCGCACCAATCTCCAGAGCGGCACTACGAGTTTTTTGCCCACGCTAATTACAACTACTGACCAGGCGATGGACGAGGCCATGGCTTTAGTGGCCAATTACCGTCAGCAGCAGCCACATCGAGTCCTGGGGCTCCATTTAGAAGGCCCCTATCTCAACTCCAAGCGAGGAGGAATTCACAGTCAAGCCTTTATTCGCCCTGCCGACAGGGCCATGATCGATCGCATAGCCCAGGCTGGGCCAGAGGTGGTCAAGCTGGTCACTTTAGCGCCTGAAGTCGTCTCCCCAGAACACATTCGGCAGCTGGCTGAAGCTGGCATTTTGGTATCTGCTGGGCACTCTGAGGCTAGCTTTGAGGAGGCATTGGTCGGCTTTGAGGCCGGAGTTGGCATGGTCACGCACCTGTTTAACGCTATGTCTGGATGGCAAGGGCGTAGCCCTGGACTGGTTGGGGCAGTGTTGAGTCAAGCCGATGTCTATGCCGGCGTCATTGTGGATGGACACCACGTTCACTACGGTTCTGTTGGCCTAGCGCATCGGGTAAAACAAGACCATCTGGTGCTCGTTACCGACGCCACACCCCCAGTAGGCACCACTCTAGAAGCCTTTGTCATTGGCGGCCAGGAAGTGTTTTATCGAGACGGCAAGTGCGTCTCTGCCGACGGCACCCTTGGGGGAGCGGCGCTGACATTGATGGCTGCCATAGAGAACTGCGTGCGTCGAGTGGACATTCCCCTGGCAGAAGCCCTGCGGATGGCAACCCTATACCCAGCCCGAGCCATCGGAGTCGACCACTGTCTGGGGGTGTTGTCTGCGGGTTACCAGGCCAACATAACCCTGTTTGACGCTGATACGTTCACTGTAAAAGGGGTAATTGATCAAGGCGTGCTGGCATGGTCTACAACAGACCTGGGATAACCGGTCAGAATTCTTAGATGTGAGGACGAGGTAGACCGGCTACTCGCTGCTGAAGCAGTTGAGCGGCCATTTTCTGACTACGCAAACTAATCCACAGGCTGCACTGGTCATCGGCAATAGACACCAATGCCCCAGCTCGCTGCTCTGAAAATTTACAGGCTAGGTGATATAGCCTGGTACGCTTGTCGGCTTCGACAGTTAAGGCCCGATAGTACAGTTCGTTATAGTGATGGGTGCCATCCTGCAGGGCGCCATTAAACCAAAACTTAAATACCTGAACTCGATTTTCGGGCAAAACCTTTGGCAGCATTGACGCTCTCTCTTGACCTAGTTTCAGCATACCCAGTTGTTCTAGGGAATGCTGATGCCTAGGCAGATGTAGGGACGCGGCTTGGGTTATGGCAACTTGCTTTACTGACATATAGTGCGGGCAAAGGCAGACTCCACTAGCGATCGCAAAATGTCCATACTAAGCGGCTGCACCAGCAATCCATCGAGTCCTGGAATATCTTCGCTGTAGTTCCACTGCGGGCTGGTCGAGTCCGTTAGAGCCACGACAGTCATATCAAGAGCCTGCCCATGCTGGCGTAATTGATTTACCAACGGTAGTGACCAATCGTGAAAATCATTGCCAACCAGAATAACGAGACAGGGCGCCCCCTGGTTGACGCGGGTAACCGCTTGCTCGGTAGAACTGGCCACAAATACGGGGTACTGCAGGTCAGTCTCTAAAGGATGAGCGTCGTTGTGGTGATCACACTCTGGGTCAAGCACAAGGATATAGTCACGAGTTAAGGTCATGGCTGAAAACGACGCAATTGCCTTCTATCTTACCTAGAGCAAAAACAGCGTTTACCACCATAAAGTCGCTTTTTTTGGCCTATAGACTAGGGTTTTCATGCCATTTTGGAAACCTAGATTTATTTCAATCTTCCGTTTTTTTTTAGTCTGTCTAAAGGTATGCCAAAGACTTGGCATTGCGAAAGCAAAACTATAATTAAGTTATGCAAATTATTATCCTAAAAATTGCCGACCATCCAGCTATCAATGATGTTTTTTACGACTAGCCCTCGATCTCGCCGCACGCCCCAGGTCAGAGTTGGGTAACTCTAGCTACAAAAACCCCCAAGGGCCTTTGCTATGTTTAGCGAATAAAATTTGCCGTTTATAACGAAACCCAGTGGCCGCTGTATCGGTACAGATTATTGAGGGCAACCCCCATTTGCGATCGCTCCTGGGCTGGCATCTTCAGCAAGCTGGCTACAGGGTTTTTCAGTCAGCAGATGTTGTCCGCACTCGGGACCTTTTTCAGAGCCGACAGCCAGACTTGGTCATTCTAGACTCGCAACTCCCGGATGGGGACGGTGTGGAGCTGTGTAAGTGGTTGCACAGCCAGGGACAGCCCCTGATCATGATCCTTTCGGCCTGCAACACAGAAACCGATATCGTGACTGGACTACGGGCTGGAGCCGACGACTATATGACTAAGCCCTTCGGCATGCAGGAGTTCTTGGCCCGAGTCGAGGCGCTCACCCGGCGCGTACGGCTTATGAGCGCACCGGCATCTCTTACCTATGGCGACTTGAACATTGACCTGGTGCAGCGGCGAGTCAATTTTCGAGGCGACTATATCGATCTAACACCCCAGGAATTTAGCCTGCTGTATGTGCTGACCCAAGCGGCTGGGTCTCCCTTGAGCCGCACCGATTTACTGCGGCGTGCCTGGCCCGATGCGATCGACAATCCCAGAACCGTAGACACCCATATCCTCTCTCTACGTAAAAAGATTGAGGTTGACCCGAGGCAGCCCAACATCATTCAAACAGTGCGCAATGTAGGCTATCGATTCAATGTTGAGCGTGCTTCCGCTGAGTCTAACGGCCATAGTTCTCGGATGAGCGCACCCCTAGCCTCTTCTTCCCTAATCTAAGGCAGCTTAGATAGCCATAACGCTAATTCAACCAAAGGCAGCTAGGTAGGAAGTTTAGCAGAGCTATGCCGGAAGCTTGATGGGCGATCGCACTGAAACACCGGAAGTTCAATTCAACAGAAGTTCTATCAGGCGATCAGGGACCTAATGAAGTTGGCTTCTGCATAGTTCTAGATCTAACCACCTATCGCAGCTTAGTGAATGGCCCCAGAACCAGCCATAGCTAGTTTTGGTGAATTAGACTATAATTCAGAAATCCTTTCATGCTGCCCTGCCAACCCTGTGTTTACAACTCTCTCGCCCGTTGCCGCTTCCCCAGCCCACGATCTGGTCAACGCCATTAATGCTCTCAAACAAGAGCTAAATGCCGTTGTTTTAGCGCACTATTACCAAGAGTCTGATATTCAAGATGTAGCTGACTACATTGGAGATTCTTTGGGGTTATCCCGCCAGGCAGCCGATACCAGTGCCGATGTGATTGTGTTTGCGGGGGTGCATTTCATGGCTGAGACGGCCAAGATTTTGAACCCCGATAAGCAAGTCCTGCTGCCCGACCTCAACGCAGGCTGTTCTTTGGCCGATAGCTGCCCTCCCGACGCCTTCGCGGCGTTCAAAGCTGCACACCCTGAGCACTTGGTGATTTCATACATCAACTGCACGGCCGCCATCAAGGCCATGAGTGACATCATTTGCACCAGCTCCAATGCGGTCAGCATTGTGCAGCAGCTAGCGCCTGAGCAAAAGATTATTTTTGCCCCCGACCAAAATCTGGGCCGCTACGTGATGCAGCAGACCGGCCGTGACATGGTGCTGTGGCAGGGCAGCTGCATGGTGCACGAAACGTTCTCCGAGAAAAAGCTGGTACAGCTTCAGATGAATCACCCTCAGGCTGAGGTAATTGCCCACCCCGAGTGCGAGGCAGCGGTGCTGCGCCATGCCCATTTTGTCGGATCAACGACGGCCTTGCTCAAGTACGCCCAGCAGAGCCCCAAGACTGAGTTCATTGTGGTGACAGAACCAGGCATCATTCATCAGATGGAGAAACAGGCCCCAGACAAGGTTTTTATTCCGGCACCACCTACAGCATCCTGCGCCTGCAATGAATGCCCTCATATGCGCCTTAACACCTTAGAAAAGCTGTATCTGGCGATGAAGTATCGCCAGCCCGAGATTGTTTTAGATCCAGAGCTCCAGCGCCAAGCACTGAAGCCTATTCAACGGATGCTAGACCTCAGTGCGCCTTAATTCAGCTAGCCCTAGGAGCCCTGAACAAAGCTCTTCAACTCGGCAGCAAGCTGATCAATTAGGCTGTCATGATCTGTATCCAAGGAACTGCTATCTTGCTCGATGCGCTGTACGACATCATCGGGCAGGTCAAGCAACGACACCAAACGGTTGTAGGCATCTGTTTCCTGTTGGTTGATCAGCTCTTCACCGGGAGTACGGGCACTAGCGCTAATCACCTGGCGGGCTAGTTTAAGCACTAGCTCTCGCTCGGCAGGGCGGGTAAGCTTGGGCACCAGTTCTTCAAGGGGCAGGTTTTGCATTAGGTAGTCGCGCAACTCAGCTCGCAGCGCAGCCTGCTGACCAGCATCGCTGGCAAACAGACGGCTGAACTGATCGAGCATAAGACCCACTTCTTCGTCGGCCAGGTGGCCATCACTCCAAGCCATGGTCGACGCAATGCGCAGCAGAGTCATCTGGCTGGGGGTGATGGATGGAGGCAGGGGAGGTTGGATAGGCATAGCAATCTCCGGGGTAGTGAACTACGTCGGGCAGCTGATGATGACAACCTACCACGGGGATTTGGAGAGGCTGGCTAACTTTAGCAATCTCTACAAATTCAGGTGGATGAGGGACGGTTTGCTACATCCGCCCGGCCAAATGGGCCAGCTGGCGAGTATTCTTGAGGTGCAGCATGGAGCGGGCATTGTCTTCGACAATCCAGCCTTTTTCGACTAGCTTGGCCATGATTTTGTTGGCTTCTTCATGGGTGATGTCGGCCAAGTCGGCAAGGTCTTTACGGGGAATGTTGAACAGGTCAACACCGTCATCTACTGGCTCACCGTAGGCAGCTTGAATCGCCGTTATAGTGGCAGCCAGTTTAACCGCAGGGGGCTGATGACGTAGCTGGAAGCGCAAGTTAGTCTGGCGCAACCGCTGCACCATAATTTGCAGCAGCCGATGGTGTAGCTGAGGATCTTTAAACAGGGTTTGAAGAAATCGCTGCGCTGAAATGCTCATCAGCCTGACAGCGGTCAGGGCAACGACATCGGTAGAGCGGGGTGACTCGTCCAGGATGGCCATTTCCCCAAAGAAGTCGCCTCGGCCCAGCACCGCCAGGGTAATGGAACTATCTTCAACATGGCGGCGAACCTTAACCCAGCCGGCTTCTATAAAGTAAACGGCATTGCCCCAGGCATCTTCCATGACTACAGCTCGGTCGGCTGGATAGTCATGGCGGGTAGCTACAGACAGCAACCACTCTACGGTTTCGGGGCTCGCCCCTTGAAACAGAGGGTATTGTTCGCTCAGCGTATCGGCTTGCATAAAAGGCATAATTAAAGGGTGACGGCTCAGGACTAGCTAGGCAAGACCACAATCGGCCTATATTTGTCCATGGTACCCAGAATTGTAAATCGACCAAAATAGCGACACTATCTGGGCAGCCCGATCGCACTGACGACGTCGTTTAAGGGCGATCGCAGTGCCTCTACATAGCTAGGCCAGCCCACCACAATGGGCTGGTGATGAGCCAGGGTCTGGGGAGCTATATCGGGCTCCGTAAATCGAATCGGTTGCCCCGTCAAGTCGCAGCAGACTAGCCCGGCCGCCTCGGCCAAGGCTAGGGGGCCAGTGGTATCCCACAGCTTAACGCGACCGTTGAGGTAGATATATAGGCCCGCCCGGCCAGTAATTACCGCCAGCACCTTCAGTCCAAAGCTGCCCAAAGAGAGAAATTGAACCGTGGGAAAACGGCAGGCGATCGCAGCGCCAAACCGACGCTCATCCTTGTCGCCAATTACCATTGACCAAGCCTGAGTCGGGTCGAAAACCGGCTCTTTGGGCTTTAGGCATTGGAGTTCGCCACCATCCGTTTGCTCAAACAAGCCCCAGTCGGGGCCGCCCCACACCAAATGCCTTGCCACTGGCGCATAGATCCAGCCCGCCTGGGGTAGGCTATCCACGACTTGCCCTACCATCACCGCGTAATGGTCTCCGCCTTGAATAAATTCGTCGGTGCCATCGATGGGGTCCACGAACCACAGGGTGCGATGGCAGTTAGGAGGCAGCCCCTGACCGTCACCCTGCCAAAACTGCTGCACCGTGGCCCGGTTTTCTTCAGTGATAATGCCGTCGTCTGGAAAGATCGACTGCATACCCGTCAGCAGCTTTTGATCTAGCAGCTGATCGACCGTAGTGACATAGTCGTCCACGCCTTTTTCAAACACCTGAAACGAATGTTTGGGCTGCTGGCTGGCATAGTCGCCACAGGCAATCAATAGCTGATGCAGGGCCGACAGATCGGCAGGGCGGATGGGCGGCATACCAAGCTAGACCACAGAACCCCGATGCTGGGGAGATAGAGATAGATCAGGGGCGATTGCCCAGTCCGAGGATCTGATCACTCCGTTAGTGTAATCTGGCCCGGTAGCAGAACACTACCGACCATGGACACAAAAAATGGGCTGGTCGGCTTGTGCTGACCAGCCCACTTCAGGAACGCGATGCAGACTTACTGAAGCACCAGCTTGACGTTGGCGTTCTGCAGACCAGGACGCTTAACCTCAGCCAGGGTCTTGTTGACCGCGTACTTTTGGTTGATAGAGTTGATCAACTCAGTCTGGTTATGCTTTTTGGCCACACCCCAGAGGTCAGCGATCAGATCAAAGGAGCCATCGGCATTACGAGACCAACCCAGATCGTACTCACCATCCAGAACGGCAACAAGGTCGGCGCGCACACGCTGGCCGTTGTAACCGCGAACATCAGCTTCGGTCTTAGTGGCGATACCCAAGTCAGACAGCGACTGCTTGAGAATCTCAGCATCGGTCACTTTGGTGCGAAGGGTGCTGAAGTGAGACATGGTGTTTCCTCCTGTAGGGAAATTGAGAGAGACAACGAGGTTTGAGAGAGACAAAACCAGTTAGCCACGGGCTATCTGGATACCAACTGCTAGCAAACGCTAGCCCTTCCCCCGGATACCGCCGGGAGGAAAGCCTTTAAAACTCCATCCGCTGATATTCAGCGACGGAGGCTGCCGCCGGACGCGCCCGCTGGCGGGCCCAATCCCGCAGGGCAGTAACCTGCTCACTCATCGTCTTCGACAGCGGCATCGTGGCGCGAATGGCCGCAATAATGTCGAGCTGAGTGAACTCACGTCCTTGGGCAAATGCTTCATACATAGCCGAAATCAGCCCCTGCTCGATTTCAGCTCCGGAAAATCCATCACAGACCTTGGTTAGCTGGTCGAGGTCAAAGCGCTCAATGTCGCGACGGCGCTTTTGGAGATGGATTTGAAAAATGTCCTTGCGCTCTTCTGCGTTGGGCAAGTCAACAAAGAAGATCTCGTCGAACCGGCCCTTGCGTAGAAACTCACCAGGTAGTTTTTCAACCCGGTTGGCTGTGGCCATTACAAACACCGGGGAGGTTTTCTCCTGCATCCAGGTGAGGAAGGTGCCAAAGATGCGGCTTGAAGTACCACCGTCAGAGTCAGAGGAACCACCTGCCCCACCAAAGGCTTTATCAATTTCATCGATAAAGAGAATAGCGGGAGAAATCGACTCGGCGGTGCGGAGGGCGTTGCGCAGGTTGGCCTCAGAGCGACCCACCGTAGAGCCATCGTACACTCGACCTAGGTCTAGGCGCAGCAGAGGCAGGCCCCACAGCCGAGAGGTAGTTTTAGCAATCAGCGACTTTCCACAGCCCGGCACTCCCAAAATAAGCATGCCCTTAGGCTGGGGTAGGCCATACTCTCGCGCCCGCTCGGTAAAGGCATCGGAGCGCTGCTGCAACCAGTGCTTGAGCTCCTCGAGACCACCTACGGAATTTATAGTCTCATCCACATCCATGAACTCGAGAATGCCGTTACGGCGAATTAGCTGCTTCTTCTCAGAGAGAACAATATCAACCTCTTCGGCAGTGAGGCGCTTAGCCATCACCCGCGCCTTGCGGTAGACTTTCTCAGCTTCGTCGCGGGTTAAGCCTAAGGCAGCCTTCAGAAGCTTTTCGCGCTCTTCGGTAGAAATGCTGTTGCCACGGGCGCGGTTCATCTCCGTAGAGAGCACTTCATCGAGTTCCGCCATGTCGGGCAGCGGAAAGTCGAGCAGGACAACCTCTTTCTCAAGCTCAATGGGGATTTCCTGCACCGGCGACATCAGCACAATAGTTTTGCGAGTGCCCTTGAGCGCCACAATGGAGTCGCGCAGACAGCGAGTTACCGCTGGAGAATCTTTAAAGGGGTGCAGGTCTTTGAAGATGAAAATGCCGGGTTCCCGCTGCCGGATAACCCACTCCACAGCCGCTTCAGGGGAGACCGTATTGTTATTCTGGGTACCAGTTCCCTGGGCACCAACCTCGACCATGCCTCGGGTCATCGTCCAGGTATAGACTCGCATGGGAGCCTTAATCTCAGGATCTCTGGCAAGATGACGCGCCACGGCGGCGATAGTTTGCTCAGCCCGCTCTTCCTCGAAGGTGACCAAATAGATCAGAGGATATTGGGCTTGTACCAGTACATTCAAATCCTCTCGCATGACCATATCCCTTCTCAGGCGTGTGGGGCAGTGAAACTGCTGTCTAGCTAACTACAACCAGAGCAGCCAAATCTGTACCTAGCAAACAACCAGCTCTCCTTCCTCACGGGAACTGGGGTTGGCAGCAACCTCAGGCACAATGGCATCACCTAGAGGCCTACCCTGAGCCGCACCAATGCTAGCGATCTCAACCAGCTCACCCTCACGCAGCACCACAGGGGAAGTACAGCTCGGACAGCTGTGGATACGGTGGGTCTGACCAAGGGAAGACTCTAGACTCTCAGCAACTATGTCACCGTGGGCCAGGTAAAAATCGATGGCGCGCTTAGCAAGGGAAGACATCGCTTCGCCCTCGACAGCAGAGCGAATCTTTAACTGACGGTGCAGGTCGGGGGGTAAATACAGCGTGACCTTAGTAGCTTTCTGCTCTTCCATAGCGCTTTTCTAAATAGGTGTGACCCGGGTATGTAGTCACCTTAAGCGGGCTGCCCTAGGCTGTCAAGCCAGCATGCTGTCATGACGTCATTCTTGTAATATTGCTTTACATATGACAATGTTCCTTAACCTCTGTTACCTAACCAACTGGGTGCGCCCGTGGTTCTTAAACCTGAACAGAGATAGGGTTTGGCTAGAGCGATACAGTTACCCTAGCGAGAGAATTGCCCTTTGAGTAGGGACGTAAACTTATACGACAGCCAGAGAATTCTCGTTGGGCAGGCCGATATGCTCGTTAGAGTAACCAGGCAGAGGCGACTTGCAGGGTAAAGGTTTCCGCAGTTGTCGCTATGGTTACGGCTTGAAATCGGTTCTCACAGTGAGCTATGTCGCTGAGAGTAGGGAATGCTTTGGTTGTTCTGTATCTGTGTCTCCACTGACCATGAAATCTACTGCCGCCCAAGGTATGCCCTCTACCCTAAGCTCTCAGGTAGCAACGCCATCTTCACCCCAGGATGGCGCTTTTCAACAGTGGTACGGGGAGGGAGAAAGGCTGGCCGATGCTGGAGCATACGATCGCGCCCTGCGGTGCTTTGAAGAGGCCGCCATTCTTGCTCGTGACCAGGTAGCGGCTCTAGTTTATCAAGCGGTGTGTTTGATTCATTTGGGGCAGCCTCAGCAGGCTTTGGGTGTAGCTGAGCAAATTTTGGCGATCGCCCCTGCTCATCCTCAGGGGTGGCTATACCAAGGTGTCGCCTTACATCGACTGGGCCGATACAAAGAGGCCTACGCTAGCTATGCCCAAGTTAAGGCAGCCTGACTAATTCAAGCCTACTAGAGCCATCTCATTCTCCTAAAAGAGTACACTTGAACGCACGAAGATCATTCTCTGAGCGTTGGCTATGGTTGGGGTTGCATCACCCACAGCGGCATTTCCTTCCTTGGAAACAGCCCTAAAACATCATTTTGGCTACGACCAATTTCGCCCAGGGCAGCGCCCGGTGATTGAGGCGGTGCTCAAGAACCAGGATGCCCTGGTAATCATGCCCACTGGGGGCGGCAAGTCGTTGTGCTACCAGCTACCTGCCCTGCTCAAGATAGGGGTGATGGTGGTAATCTCGCCGCTAATTGCCCTGATGCAGGATCAGGTCGATAGCCTGACCGACAACGGCGTGGCCGCCACCTGCCTAAACAGTTCTCTCGACTTCGCCACCATTCGCCAGCGAGAAGCCGACCTGCTGGCGGGCAAAATTAAGCTGTTGTACGTGTCGCCCGAGCGGTTGATGAGTCCGGGCTTTTTTGGGCTGCTGGGGCAGCTGCTCCAGACCGTAGGGGTGAGCGGCTTTGCCATTGATGAAGCCCACTGCGTGTCGGAGTGGGGCCATGACTTTCGCCCCGAGTATCGGCAGATGTCGGTGCTGCGGGAGAAGTTTCCCCAGATTGGGGTGATGGGGCTAACTGCCACTGCCACCGAGCGGGTGCGGGTCGATATTGCCCAGCAGCTGCGGCTGCGCGCTCCGCTGGTGCAGGTGTCAAGCTTTAACCGACCCAACCTGTTTTACGAGGTGCGCCCCAAAAGCCGTGACGGCTATCAGGAGCTGAGGCAGCAGGTTAAGCAGCACCAAGGATCTGGAATTATTTACTGCCTTAGTCGCAAGCGAGTCGATGAGCTGGCCCAGCGACTAAGGGAGGATGGGGAGTCAGTGCTGCCCTACCATGCCGGTCTAGCGGACGATGTGCGGAGAGAAAACCAAACTCGGTTTATTCGCGACGATGTGCGGCTGATGGTGGCTACGGTGGCCTTTGGCATGGGCATTAACAAGCCCGACGTGCGGTTTGTTATCCACTACGACATTCCCCGCAACATTGAGGGCTATTACCAAGAGAGCGGGCGGGCGGGGCGCGACGGCGAACCGGCTCACTGCACGCTATACCTGGCCTACGGTGACGTAGCCACGGCGGACTATTTGATTAGCCAAAAGCCCGATGAAGCCGAGCAGCGCATTGCCCGCCAACAGCTTAGACAAATGGTGGATTATGCCGAAACCACGGTATGTCGCCGCCGGGTGCAGCTTAGCTATTTTGGCGAAACCCTAGGCGAACACCTAGAGGGACTGTGCCACCAGTGCGATAACTGCACTAACCCGCCGCCAATAGAGGACTGGACTGTTGAAGCGCAAAAGTTTCTCTCCTGCGTGGCCCGCTGCCAGGAGCGGTTTGGTATGGCCCATATCATCGACGTGCTACGCGGCTCAAAAAAGCAGAAGATTGTGGATCTGCGCCACGATCAGCTCTCGACCCACGGCATTGGCAAGGATCGATCGGTAGACGAGTGGCGGTTGCTGGGGCGATCGCTCCTCCACCAGCGCTTGGTCGATGAAACCACCGACGGCTACCCGGTGCTCAAACTCAACGCCGCCAGTTGGCAGGTCTTGCGCAAGCAAATTTCCGTAGAGGTGGCCGTACCGAAGGATTTTATCCCTGGCCCTGCCGAAGCGTCCACACTTGAGGACACCCCCGAGGTGGGCCAGCTCTTAACGGTGCTCAAAGCCCTGCGCAAAAAGCTAGCGGATCAGCAGAGTGTGCCCCCCTACGTAGTCTTTCCAGAGTCGGCCCTGCGGCAAATGGCCCAGACTCGGCCCCAGACCATGGAGGCTTTTGGCCAGGTCTCGGGGGTGGGCAGCCGCAAACTGGCCCAGTATGGCGAGGTGTTTACCGATGCCATTCGGCAGTTTTGTGCCGACTACGGGCTAGAGTCTGACCCTGGAGCCGCGCGAGGCCGCTCGCGGCCGGTCCGAGAACGCCGTCAGACCGTGGGCGACACCCACCGCCAAACGCTGGAACTTCACCGCCAAGGGCTGTCTGTCGAGGAGGTTGCTGCCCAGCGTGGTCTTAAAGCCACCACCGTCGCCAGCCATCTAGAACAGCTGATTCGCCAAGGTGAAACGGTGGATATCGATCAGTTGGTCAGCGCCGATCGCCAACGGGCCATTATTGATGTGCTAACAGAAATGGAGCATGGGTCGCTGACAGAAATGCGCGATCGCCTTAGCCCCACCTTTAGCTATGAAGATATTCGCCTGGTACGCGCTGCCTGGCAGATGGAACAACAGCCATAGATCAAACCACTCTCAACCAGGTGGAGTATCTGAGGCAGCCTGGGAGCTAGAAGGTGTAACTGACAGCTCTATGGTGTTGAGCAGCTCTGCGAGACGGTTTTGATCGGTTAGATAGAGATAACCGATCAGCGCCTCAAACGCAGTGGACTGCTGATAAATCTGGCTATCAACCCGTCGGGGACCACGAGACGAAGCGTTGCGTCCCCGGCGCAATAGGTCTTGTTCAGCAGCGGTGAGCAGCGGCAAGAGCTGCTGGACCTGACGGGCCTGCTGCTCAGCTCGAACCTGGTTGACGACCTGCTGATGAAAGGCCTGAATACGTTTGGGGGGCAGCAAAAAACTCCCCCGCACAAAGAGTTCATAGACCGCATCACCAATGTAGGCAAGGGCCACGGGGGATAGGGCATTGACCTGCTCTAGGGTAAGGGACCCAGCAGAACTATGGGCACCAAACTGTAGCAGCCCCAGCAGGCTGGCCGAAGGCTCGGGGGATAGGTCTGCCACAGCTACCTCTGGCTAGGCCAATAGAGACCTGGGGCTATTCACTGGGCGGGTTTTCGAGGTGGGCGATCGCATCTTCCACTGAGGGCTGTAGCGACAGAAACTTCTCTAGCCGCACCAACTTCACAGTTTGGGTAACGCGAGGGTTTGTCACCACCTGCACAGTGCCACCTTCGGTGGTCGCTTTTTTAACAAGCTGCACCAGGGCACCAAGACCAGAGCTATCGACAAAGTCGATAGTTGCCAAATCCAAAATGATATTGTTTGGTCCCGCTTCAACGTACTTGGTCATTACCTTGCGAAAAGCAGGTTCTGAGAAAGCGTCTAACAAGCCCGTGAGGCGAAAAAGTTGATAGGTTCCCCTGACATCGCGGGTGCCTCGTAAGCTTACGGTCAGGGTTAGAGATTCAGCGATGGGAAACCTCCTCGTGCTCCAATTCGACGTTAAATATAGGCCAGGATACTGCTGACCGCAAGGGGTGAAACCGTACCCCAACCAATTAGCCGTAAGGCAGTAACCCTGATTCAAGTCTGACTCAGGGTTACTGCCCCACTGTAGACAGATAGCATATAGCGGTTTGGCTAAATTTTGCCAAACCAGTTGAGAAACCTCTCAACTGGCACAGCAGCAGTCACCGTTAGACAGGTAACTGTTGCTGGCGATGGGTGCGCATGGAGTCAACAAACTTGGCGAAGAGGTAGTCGGCATCGTGGGGACCAGGGCTGGCCTCAGGGTGATACTGCACCGAGAACAGGGGCAGAGTCTTGTGGGCTAGCCCGGCTACGGTCTGATCGTTGAGATTGAGATGGGTCACCGTAACCGTGTCCTCAGGAATTGAGGCCGCATCGAGGGCAAAACCGTGATTTTGACTGGTGATCTCCACCTGGCGTTCTAGCCCGCAGGGTTGGTTCAACCCCCGATGGCCAAACCGCAGCTTAAATGTGGATGCCCCCAGCGAGAGCCCCAGGATCTGATGACCCATGCAAATGCCAAAGGTGGGTAGCGAGTGGTTTAAAAGTGCCTGCACTAGCTCTGGGGCCTTGGTCACCGCCGCCGGGTCACCGGGGCCATTGGACAAGAAAATACCGTCGGGCTGATAGCTCATAATCTGCTCTGGAGTAGCGCTCGCGGGCACCACAATCACCCGACAGCCATAGCTAGCTAGGCGGCGCAAAATGTTACGCTTTACGCCAAAGTCAACGGCAACTACGGTCAGCGGAGCGCCTTCGCCTGGGGTCGAGTCGGTAGGCCCAAAGGCCCAGGCATCGTCGGTAACCTCAGTCCACTCATAGGCTTGATCGGTGGTGACCTGATCAACCAGGTTGAGTCCGGCCATTGAGGGCGCGTCTTGCAGCTGGCGCAGCAGCTCTTCGGGGTCGAGCACGGTGGTAGAAATGGCCCCATTCATTGCCCCTGCCGTGCGCAGTTTGCGGGTGAGGGCGCGGGTGTCGATGCCAAAAATGCCGGGAATTTTGTGGGTTTTAAGGTAGTTGGGCAGCGACTGGGTGGAGCGCCAGTTGCTGGGAATCTCACAGATGTTGCGGGCGATCGCACCCTTAATATGAGGCCGGCTCGACTCCTCATCGTCGGGGTTAACGCCAGTATTACCCAGCTCAGGGTAGGTAAAGGTGACAATCTGGCCACAGTAGCTGGGGTCGGTCATGACTTCTTGATATCCCGTCATGCCGGTATTGAAAACGACCTCACCCATGACGGTGCCCGGTGCCCCAAATGACCAGCCCCGAAACACTGAGCCATCGGCCAAAACCAATACAGCAGGAGGGGCATCAGGGAAAACCATGGCATTTGCTCAGCGCTACGAGTCGCTATTATCCTAAGCCCAAAAGGCTAGCTTTCGGCCACTGTCCATGACACAGGATGCTTACAAAGAGTATTTGAGTCACAAAAGAATAACGTTCTGTCAGCCCACCAACTGGGTATGCGCTCAACACCGGCTGGACTAAGACGCTTGGTACATTAGTAGGCAATTAGTAGGCAATGACCAAGACCATACGCGGATAGGGAATCCTGGGTTGTAAAGTTAAACATTTGAGCGGGTGGAGCAAAACCATGGGAAGTGCCAGGGCGATCGCAAGTAGGTTCATGCTGGCCACTGTGGCTTTGGGTTTGGTAGGGTGCGGCCTGTCTGTAAATACATTAAATACATTGCTGCCGGTTGATTCCGCCGAGGTGTCTACCGAGGCCTCTGAGGCGGCGATCGCCCCTGAGCCAGTCGTTTTACCTATCGCCGCCGAGTCGGCACCGGTGCCACCCTCCCCGACCCCAGATTCCTTTCGAGAGGCGGTGAATCGGGCCACTAGCGCTGTCGCCATTGGTCAGTCGGCCCAGTCTAAAGATGATTGGCAGCTGGCCGCCAGTCGCTGGCAGCAGGCGATTGGCCTGATGGAGCAGGTGCCCAGCAGCAGCCCCAACCACGCTCAGGCCCAAACCAAGGCCCAGGAGTATAAGCAACACCTGACGGCGGCTCAGACCCGGGCTACGGGTTCTATCGTGCCAGCGGCGGCCCTTGCCCCTGCCCCTAAGAAAGTTTTACCGGCTGGGTTGGCGGCCCAAATTCCGATTCAGGGGCGGCAGGGGGGCACACCCATTGTGGCCGTTACCCTACAGGGCAGCAGCGGTGCTCAGACCTTCCCCATGCTGTTTGACACCGGGGCTACCGGCACCTTAATTACCGCCGAGATGGCCCAGGCAGTGGGGGTCACCATTGTGGGCACAATCCAGGCCAGAATCGCTGACGGCAGCGTGGTGACCCTACCCGTCGCCTATGTGGATGCCGTGGAATTGGGTGGCCTCCGTCGCGAACAGGTGATAGTCGCCATCGGCGGCAGCTACGGCCTGCTAGGGCAGGATATCTACGGTGAATATGGCATCGCTATTGGGTCTCACCAGATCAACCTGCACCAGTGAGAACTAATCTTTGGGATAGCCTGGCTCAGAGCGTAAGAATGCGTGAGAATAGGCAGCAGGTTTTGCACTATCTTCACCTATGGCTGTCTCTGTATTGCCCGCCGCCGCTGCGGGGCTAAGTGAACCCACCTCAATCGCAATGGCGGCTCAAGTCCAGGTGGCGGCAATCAACACGCCGCTCGCTGACGTCGCTATTCCCACGGCCTACGTGGCAGGAACAGGGATCAGCAGCACGCCGCCTCTGCTGCTGATCCCTGGGTTTGACAGCTCGCTGCTTGAGTTTCGCCGGCTGCTGCCGCTGCTGGCCCCCCAGACCTGGGCCGTTGATCTGCTGGGTTTTGGGTTTAGCGATCGCACCCTCAGCCCCAATCTCTCACCAGGAGCCATCAAGCTGCACCTGCACAGCTTTTGGCAGCAGCAGATCAACCGTCCGGTGGTGCTGGTAGGAGCTTCGATGGGCGGGGCGGCCGCTATCGACTTTGCTTTGACCTATCCCGAAGCCGTAGCTGGCTTGGTGCTGATCGATGCCGCGGGCTTTGCCGCTGGTCCAGCCATGGGCAATTTGATGGTGCCGCCGCTGGATAGCTGGGCCACTGACTTTTTGCGCAGCCCCAGAGTGCGGCGCAGCATTAGCCGTCAGGCCTACTTTGACAAAACTTTCGTCACCGCCGATGCGGAACTGTGCGCCGCCCTACATCTCCAGTGCCCCGGTTGGCAGGAGGCCCTGATTGCCTTCACCAAGAGCGGCGGCTACAACTTTTTGACCACCAAAATCCCTGAAATCGCTTCCCCTACCTTGATGATCTGGGGGGAGCAAGACAAAATTTTGGGGACAAAGGACGCGCGGCGGTTTGAGCGCGCGATTCCTAACAGTAAGCTGGTCTGGATTCCCAACTGCGGCCATGTGCCTCACTTAGAGAAGCCCCAAGAGACGGCGGCGGCGATCGCCCCCTTTGTCACCCAACTCGCCCCCGCATCCTGACCCGACCGCTTGAATTTGTCCCTTGAGGGTGCAACGGCAGCAAATTTATCGCCAATGTTTCAAGATATGAATGAAGAGGCGCTTAGATCCTGGGCGCGATCGAGGCAACCCTAACCATTTTGGAGCCATCCGCAAACGGGTATGACGCAACTTTTTCCCCAGACCAGCACCATCAATGCCGACACCGCCACGCCAGGGACCAACGGCACGGCCCCCATGCCTCCCCTCAGCCCCTTTGCAGCCCGCCATTTGGGACCAACCGCTGACGACACCGAGGCAATGCTCGCGGCTCTGGGCTACGCCACGTTGAATGAGCTGATCGACGCCACTGTGCCTGCGGCAATTCGGCTACCCCACGCCCTCAAGCTGCCCCAGGGAGCAGACGAGGCCACAGCTCTAGCCCAGCTCAAAACCCTTGCCAATCAGAATCAAGTATGGCGGTCATACCTCGGCCTGGGCTACGCCAACACCTTCACCCCAGCGGTGGTTCAACGCAACGTGCTTGAGAATCCCGGCTGGTACACCCAATACACACCCTACCAGCCCGAAATTTCCCAGGGGCGGCTAGAGGCCCTGCTCAATTTCCAAACCCTGGTGGTCGATCTGACCGCTATGGAAATCGCCAACGCCTCCCTGCTAGACGAAGGCACCGCCGCCGCCGAGGCCATGACCCTGGCCTTCAACGCCCGTAAACAGAAAAACGCCAACACCTTTTGGGTCTCCGCTGCCTGCCATCCGCAGACCATTGACGTGGTTAAAACCCGTGCCTTACCCCTGGGCATTGAGGTCGTTGTGGGCGACCACCAAACCTTTAGCTTTGATACTCCGGTGTTTGGGGTGCTGCTGCAATACCCCGCCACCGATGGGGCCATCTACAACTACGAAGACTTTGTGACTCAGGCCCATGCCAACCATGCCCTGGTCACCGTCGCCGCCGATCTGCTCAGCCTGACCCTACTGCGTCCGCCTGGCGAATTTGGCGCTGACATTGTGGTCGGCAACACCCAGCGTTTTGGGGTGCCCCTGGGTTTTGGCGGCCCCCACGCCGCTTTCTTTGCCACTCGCAACAGCTTTGCTCGCAAGCTGCCCGGCCGCTTGGTGGGCGTCTCTAAAGACACCTACGGCAACCCCGCCCTGCGCCTCACCCTGCAAACCCGCGAACAGCACATTCGCCGCGACGCCGCTACCAGCAATATCTGCACCGCCCAGGTGCTGCTGGCGATCATGGCCAGCATGTACGCGGTGTACCACGGGCCGGAGGGGCTGCGGGCGCTCGCCTCCCACATTCACCACCAGACCCAGACCCTCGCTGCTGCTCTCACCGAAGCTGGCTTTGAGCTGGGCAAAGAGCCGGTGTTCGATACGCTACGGGTTACAGTAGGCGATCGTCAAACTGCCATCCTCGACCGCGCCGCCGACCACCGCATCAACCTGCGCGTGCTCGACGCCCAAACCCTAATCGTCGCCCTTGACGAAACCGTCACCGACTCCGATCTCCAAGACCTGATCACTGTTTTCACCGGAGATTCCAATTCGAAATTCAAAATTTCTCCTCCGGAGACGCTTCGCGTAGGCATAGCCAGTCCGAAGGACTTACAAAATTCAAACCTCCCCCAATCCCCCTCCTCACTCCCCCACTCTCTCCAGCGCACCACCCCCTACCTCACCCACCCCACCTTCAACCGCTACCACTCCGAAACGGAGATGCTGCGGTACCTCTATCGCCTGCAAAACAAAGATCTCTCCCTAGCGACGGCGATGATTCCGCTAGGCTCCTGCACCATGAAGCTCAACGCCACCGCCGAGATGGTGCCAATCACTTGGCCGGAGTTTGGCCAGATTCACCCCTTTGCACCCGCGGAGCAAACCGCGGGCTACCGGCAGTTGTTCGCCGATCTAGAAACCTGGCTAGCCGAGATCACTGGGTTTGACGGCGTTTCGCTCCAGCCCAACGCTGGCGCTCAGGGCGAATATGCGGGCCTGCTGGTAATTCGTGAGTATCACCAACAGCGGGGCGACCATCATCGCAACGTCTGTCTGATTCCCCAGTCGGCCCACGGCACCAACCCCGCTAGCGCCGTCATGGCCGGCATGAAGGTTGTCCCCGTCGCCTGTGATGAGGATGGCAACATCGACGTGAATGACTTACAGGTCAAGGCCGAAAAGCACGGTGAGAATCTGTCGGCACTGATGGTCACCTACCCATCTACCCACGGGGTATTTGAGGCAGGCATTACCGAAGTCTGCGCCATCATCCACACCCACGGTGGCCAGGTCTATATGGATGGGGCCAATATGAATGCCCAGGTAGGTCTCTGCCGACCCGCTGACTTTGGGGCCGATGTCTGCCACCTTAACCTGCACAAAACCTTTTGCATTCCCCACGGTGGTGGCGGGCCAGGAGTCGGCCCGATTGGGGTGAAAAGCCACTTGGTACCCTACCTGCCGGGGCACAGTTTAACGAGCGGAGTCGGCGGAAACCAGGGCATTGGCGCGGTGACGTCGACCCCCTGGGGCAGCGCCAGCATTCTGCCAATCTCGTGGATGTATATTGCCATGATGGGCGGTGCGGGGCTGACGCGGGCTACAGAAATTGCCATTCTCAACGCCAACTACATTGCTCAACGGCTGAAGGGGCACTACGACATTCTCTACACCGGGCAGAACGGACGAGTGGCCCACGAGTGCATTCTCGATGTTCGACCCTTCAAAAAATCAGCGGATATTGGGGTAGAAGATGTGGCCAAACGGCTGATCGATTACGGCTTTCACCCGCCCACCATGTCGTGGCCGGTGGCGGGCACGTTGATGGTCGAGCCTACCGAAAGTGAAGCAAAGGCGGAGCTGGATCGCTTCTGCGACGCGATGATAGCCATTCGCGACGAGATTCGCGCGATTGAGACCGGAGAGAGCGATCGCGACAACAACCTGCTCAAAAACGCGCCCCATACAGCGATCGATCTGGTGTCTGACTGGGAGCGCCCCTATAGCCGAGAGCAGGCGGTGTTTCCAACGCCGTTCACCCGCAGCGCCAAGTTTTGGCCAGCGGTGAACCGCATTGACCAGGCCTACGGCGATCGCAACCTGATCTGCTCCTGCATCGGCATGGATGCCTACAGCGAAGCCTAGGGAATTTCTCGCTCTAGAAATTCTTCAAATTCGCTGCAAGCCACAGCTTTGCCTTTAAGCTAAAGCTGTTCAGTTGCTAGACGTTCAACGTAATGGCTAATTCTCCGCAACCTCGGGTGATTTTTTTAGATGCGGTTGGCACGCTGTTTGGGGTAGCGGGCAGCGTTGGCGCAGTCTACGCTGACCTAGCCCAGCACCACGGCATTGAGGTCGACCCTGCGATCTTAAATCAAGCGTTTTTCCGGGCCTTTAGAGCTGCCCCAGAAATGGCTTTCCCCGGTAGCGACCCAACCACAGTGCCCGAGCAGGAGTATCGCTGGTGGCGGGTGATTGCCCAACAGACCTTTAGCAGTGCCGGGGTGCTCGATCGCTTCGTGGACTTCGACAGCTTTTTTGCCGACCTCTACGCTCACTTTGCCAGCGCCGCCCCCTGGGAACTCTACCCCGACGTGTCGCCAGCTCTCGATCGCTGGCGGCAGCGCGGCATCACCCTGGGGGTAATCTCAAACTTCGACACCCGGCTGTATCAAGTGCTCGAAGAACTCAACCTAGCCACCTATTTCAGCTCAGTTACACTTTCGTCTGAGGCCGGGGCCGCCAAGCCCGACCCGCTAATTTTTGCCACCGCACTACAAAAGCACCGCTGCGACGCCAGCCAAGCCTGGCACGTCGGCGACAGCAAAACCGAGGATTTTGAAGGGGCCAAAGCCGCTGGGCTGCACGGCATTTTAGTCAAGCGCCCTGTGAATGGGTAGGAACCTCTGCGTCACCTACCCACCCCCTCAACCCACCGACCAGCGCCCTAAGCTCTGGTGCCTCTAAAGGCCAACTCAGCAGGGCCAGTCATATAGACCCGATTGTCGGTGGCTGACCACTCGATGTAGAGGGGGCCACCGGGGAGTTCAACCGTGGCGGCCCAATCGCACAACCCGTTCAGCACCCCAGCCACCAGCGAAGCGCAGGCTCCGGTGCCACAGGCCAGGGTAATGCCTGCCCCTCGCTCCCACACCCGCATTTTGAGATAGTCGGGCCGCACTACTTGAATAAACTCGGTATTGATCCGCTGAGGAAACGCAGTGTGGTGCTCGAACTGAGGACCAAGGGTTTCTAGGGCGATCGCCTCCACGTCCTCCACAAACGTAATGCAGTGGGGGTTGCCCATACTGACACAGGTCACCTCCCAAGTTTGCTCGGCTACCGTCAGCGGTATACCCACTACCTTCTCCTCAGCCGCCATTAGGGTAGTCGGAATCTCCCGCGCCAGCAGGTAGGGTGGCCCCATATCGACCGTCACCTGACCATCGGGTTGCAGGGTGGGCGAAATCAGCCCCGCCAGGGTGTGAATCCGGTAGGTATGGGGTGCCTGGGGGGTTTTGCCATCGGCGGTTTCTAAGGTTTCTAGGAACTTGGCCATGCAGCGAATGCCATTGCCACACATCTCCGGCTCCGAGCCGTCAGAGTTATAAATGCGCATGGTGTAATCAGTGCCCTCCTGCCCCGGCAGCGCAAAAATCACCCCGTCAGCGCCAATGCCAAAATGGCGATCGCACCACTGCACCGCCATCTCAGGACTAATCACAGGCTCCACCTGGTGACGGTTATCCACCAAAATAAAGTCGTTGCCCAAGCCGTGGTACTTGCTGAATTCCATAGTGCGTCGTTACTGAATGAGTGACACTTAATTATCGGCCAAAGTGAGGAGATGGGGGATGTAGAGGAGATGGGGGAGATCAGGGGAATAGAAAAAATTAGATTCGGAACGGCCTGAATTGAGATTGAGGCAGCCTCGTTCTTCCCCATCCCCCTTACCTTCCCTATCCCCCTCATCTCCCTCACCTTTCTTATCGCCTCACCTTCCTTAATAAATTCCCTTTTCTTGTCACCTAGCCCTGCTAAACGGGGTACCGTAAGACCAGCATAAGTTCAGTGGCCTAGCAACATGTCTCAAGAATTTGCCACCGGGTTGCCGAGCGTGCGCCAGGTTCAAAATCTAATTCGTGATCACGCTCCGATTGAGGTCAAGCTCATCACCGGCGACGTTATTACTGGTCGTGTCGTGTGGCAAGACCCCCAGTGCATCTGCATACAAACCGAAGACCAGAGCAAGCACCAAATTTGGAAGCAGGCCATTGGCTTCCTAAAATATTCTTAATTCGTCGCTGTGCCTCAAGCAGTCTTCACATGTTCCTGTGGTCTGCCGAATTGATTGGGGCAAACTAAACCCAGGTAGATGCCTACCCCTATTGATATTTCGGTCCCCTAATTTCCAGTAAAAGCCGTTAATCCGCCAGTTTCATGGAGCTTTTGGCCAAATGACTATCGAAAAAATTGTTGAACAAGCCCTACAAGACGGCTACCTTACCCCCGCTATGGAGGCCGAAGTAGGTCGCATTTGCGACACCGCTGCCGAGCTTTCGATTGAAGAATATATGGCGCTCGATCGCCTGATGGGGGCTCTGCTCACCGGCGAAGTGGTAGCTGTGCCCCGCAAGCAGTTCATCAACGTGATGGAAGAGCTGGTGCTGACCGAGGCGATTTCGCGGGTGGCCGAGATCGAGTCTACCTCCGACAAAACCCTTGATTTAGGCGATATTGCCGCCTACGCCCTCAACCGGCTGCCGCCCCTCTACGCCACCACCGAAGAAGGCGCTAACTTTCAACGTGAAAGTGCTCGCGGTGAGCTGTCTGCCCTAATTGCCGACCAGGTTCAGCAGGCCATCTCCCGCAACCTTGACAAGCCCGACTTCTACCCTGAGCGCCAAATCATTCAGAAGAAAACTGGCGACAACGTGCTTAGCCAAGTCAGCTCGCTGCTGCAAGACCACGCCCACAAGTTTGAGCCGGCACCCAAGGCGTAGTCAGGATTCTAGGGCAATGCCCCCATCCTACTCCCCAGTTTTTTACTAGGGCCAGATCTAGCCAGCTTGGTGCGATCGCGGCCCTAGTTTATCTTTAAAGGCTAAAAGGGATATACCCGCGGAGCAATTAGCACCGTGAGTAGCCAAAAAGCCAGGTTAAAGGGAATGCCCACCCGCAGGAAATCGGTGAACTTATAGCCGCCGGGACCGTAGACCATGAGGTTGGTCTGATAGCCAATCGGGGTGCTAAAGCTGGCCGAAGCGGCAATCATCAGCGCCACCACAAAGGGAATGAAGCTTACCCCCAAACTCTGCGACAGCGACAGCGCAATAGGAAACACCACAGCCGCTGCCGCGTTGTTGGTAATCACCTCGGTGAGGACGGTAGTTACGCCGTAGACAATGGCCAGGGCCACCCAGGGGTTATCGCCAGCCAAACCCAGCACCCCACCCGCCAGCACGGCGGCGGCACCGGTAACCTCCAGCGCCTTGCCCAGACCTAGGGCGGCGGCCACCACCAGCAGCACCGACCAGTCGATGGTGCGAAAGCCCTGCTGAAACGAGCAGCAGCCGGTGACCACAATCAGCAGTGCCGCCAGGGTGGCAGCATTGAGCATGTCCATCCAGCCAAAGGTAGCCAGGGCCACCATTAGCACTAAAATCGCTAGGGCTATGGGGGCGCGATCGTGGCGCAGCGGGTCGGAGTTGGGAACCTCGCTGACCAGGTAGAAATCGCGGGAAGCCCGGCGCTCCTCCAAAAACGACGGATTAGCTTCTAACAGCAAAGTATCACCGGTCTGAAGCCGAATATCGCCAATTTTGCCCGACAAGCGCTCACCATTGCGACCCACCGCCAGCACCACCGCCCCATAGCGGCTGCGAAATTTGCCCTGGCGAATGGTGATGCCCACCAGCGGACAGGTGTTCGACACCACCGCTTCCACCAGAGTGCGCTCGGTGCGAGGGGTATCGAGCTTGAACACCTGGTCGGTGGCGGGCTGCAATCCTCGAATTTGATTGAGGTCAACAATCGAGTCGACCATGCCCACAAACACCAGCTGATCTTGCTCTTGCAGCATCTCTTGGGGGCCAATGGCGGTCAGCAGCCGCCCCCCCCGCTGAATTTCGGTCAGGTACAGCCCCGGCAGATGGCGCAGCCCAGCCTGCTCAACGGTTTTACCCGCCAGAGGGCTGTGGTTTTCAACCACCATTTCGACGGTGTACTCTCGTGGGTCATCGGTGTCAGTAATGGCGGGTTTGCGCTGGGGCAGCAGCCAGCGCTGGGCTAAAACCAGCATTAGGGTACCGGCGATCGCACAGGGTACTCCGACCGGCACTAGGTCAAACAGCTTGAGGCCAGGGTAGTCGGTCTCAGACACCAGCAGCCCGTTAACCACCAGGTTAGTACTGGTACCAATCAGTGTGCACATGCCTCCCATAATGGCTGCGTAGCTAAGCGGAATCATGAGCTTAGAAGGGCTGATACGCAGTTTGCGGCACCAGTCGCTGACCACCGGAATAAACATCGCCACAACCGGCGTGTTGTTGAGAAAGGCGCTCATACCCAGCACCGGCAGAATTAGCCGCAGTAGCGCTGTGGTCTGCCCCTTAGGCAGTCCCAACACCGCGCGAGAAATAATATCTAACCCGCCGGTCTGCTGCAGCCCAGCCACAACGACGTATAGCACGCCTACGGTCATCATGCCGGGGTTGCTAAACCCAGCCAGAGCAGTAGTCGTATCGAGCACCCCAGTCAGCAACAAGATGGCTAGGGCCGCCAAAAAAATAGCATCAGCTGGCAGGGTGGTCAGGGCATTGAGCAGAAAAGCGCCCAGCGTCACTCCAATCGTTAACCAGCCCCCCCAAGTCAGTTGCTCCGGGAGCGACACCAACCCAAGGTTCAGGGCACTCCCCACAAAGATTGCTAACCCAAGGGCGGCCGCAACGAGGATGCCCGTGTAAATCGTGTTTTGCTGCGCCGAAAACGTATCGTGCCGTTGCTTATCCTGGAGCGGGTCGTATTCCATAAGAAGCTAACCGGGGATACCGCTTTGATGATGTGAGATAAAGCTATAGCGCTAGCTCAATAGCTGAAGCTGTTAGCTACCCTGATCGACGCTTGTGAGTCACCATTGCCAAAGCCACCCAGCGAGGCCTAAGGCTGAGAGCAGTTGCGGTGAAATTCATTTTGAAATGAAATAAGCTTCTAATCCCGTTTATTTTAACAGCGGCAGCACTGCGAATTCACTCGGGTTGGTGTAGCCTTAATCAAAGACCGAGCAACAGCAACAGCAAAAACTTGCCTTTTGCAATCTGAGCGGCGTCTCTGGGTTAGGTGCCGCCAACTTTTGTGGCAAACGCAGGGCGCTGGTGACTCCAAGGGCTAACCTGCTCAAGCTGGGCAGCCAAAGCCAGCAAGGTAGCTTCATCGGCAGGACGACCCACCAGCTGCACGCCAATAGGTAGACCGTTAGGGGCAAAGCCTCGAGGAATCGCCAGAGCGGGTTGCCCACTGGCGTTAAAGGGGGGACAGGGGGCTATCCAGTTGATGACATTGTCGAGCACTTTGGGCGATCGCAGCCCCTTCCACTCACCAACTTTAATAGTGGGGTGCATATACACCGGCAAAATCAGCACGTCGTAGGGCTGACAAAATTTCACGATCTGGCGAGCTACCTGCTGGAGCTTGGCCACCGATCGCAGGTAGGCACCGCTGTTAATCCGCCACGCTCGCCAGTAGAGCCAGCGATTCATTTTTTCCATCACCACCCAGGGCACGCCCACCTCGGTCAGCACAGATTGCCACACCACCACGAAGGGCTCGATCAAGTCTTTCAGGTTGGGGAAGACAACCTCTTCGACCTTGTGGCCCAGATCTTCGACCTGCTGCACGGTTTCATAGATCGCCTGGCGGCAGATGGGGTCAACCTCGCCAATAGGGTCAAGCCGGGTAGCATAACCAATCCGCAACGGCTTGGGCGGCATATTCAGCCCAGCCAAAAACGACGGTTCTGGATCGGGCAGCCAGTAGGGGTCGCCCACTTCATAGCCGCTCAGCACATCCAACAGAGCAGCTGTGTCAGCCACAGTACGCCCCAGGGGGCCATTGACAGCCAGTCCGTTGAGCCGCTCTCCCACGGGTGAAAAGCTAATTCGCCCCCGAGAGGCCTTCATGCCCACAAGACCGCAGCAAAAGGCCGGACCGCGCAGCGATCCGCCGCCGTCGGATCCTTGGGAAATCGCGCACAGCCCCGCCGCCAAGGCTGCCGCCCCGCCGCCGCTAGAGCCCCCTGGCGTGTAGTTCAAATTCCACGGGTTGCGGGCGGGCGGAAAGCCCGGTGGCTCGGTGTAGGGCAGCGAACCGAGCTGGGAGGTGGCGGTTTTACCCAAAATAATTAGCCCGGCCTGGCGCAGCTTGCCGACAATGTAGTCGTCTTCGGGGGCGATCAGATCGCAGGCGGCCTTGAGCCCATAGGCACAGGCCACCCCCTCTACCGGGTTCAGATCTTTGACCGAGACTGTGACTCCAAACAACGGCGGCAAATCCTGGGGATTGCTTACCAAGTGCTCGGTTTTAGCCCTAGCATCGGCCAAGGCCTGCTCTGCCATTACCGTCACATAGGCCCCCAGAGCCGGGTTGAGCCGCTCGATGCGCTCTAAATAAATTTCCGCTAGCTCTAGGGGCGAAATGTCTTTATTGCGAATCAGCCGAGCTTGTTCGAGGGCAGGCAAGAAGGCAAGATCGACTGGATTCATAGCTACAGGGTTAAGGACTGGGGATTGTTCTCAATCACGTTGGCCAGATCCTTAAGGAAAGCGGCGGCATCAGCTCCATAGATGATGCGGTGATCGCAGGTGATATTGACCTGCATCTGGCGCTTGACGCCCATTAGGCCCTCAGGGGTGGCGACCACCGTGGGGCGAGAAGCGCCGATCGCCAAAATCGACCCTTGCCCCGGCGGCAAAATCGCGTCGAAGCGATCGACTCCAAACATACCCAGGTTCGATAGGGTGAAGGTGCCAGAGGTGTACTCATCGGGCTGGAGCTGCTTGGAGCGCGATCGCGCCACCAGATCGGCCCAGGTGCGCGACAGCGAATAGATATCATACTGGTCGGCATTCTTCAGCACTGGGGTAATCAACCCGCCGCCTTCCATCGCCACCGCCACGGCGATATTGATGCCTGAGTGATACTGCACGCCCTGGTCGGTGAAGCCGGCGTTGAGAAGTGGGTGCTTTTGCAGGGTGACGGCTACAGCCTTAGCCAGCAGCGCCGTCATGGTCACCCCCTTAGATTTGATCTGCTTGTAGAGAGCATCCAAACTGTCGGTGGTGATGGTGTAGCCCACGTGGTAAGTGGGTACCGCTAGGCTGGCCACCATGTTGCGAATAACGGCCTGCTGCAGGGTATTAAAGGGCACAACCTGGCCCAAGGGCGCGGCGCTGGGGGTCGGAGCGGCTGGGGCGGCAGAAGCAGCGGGAGCCACAGGGGCAACAGACATTGGTGGCACTACCGCTGCCAGGGGCGTTGCTACCGGCCCGGTAACAGTAGGATTTTTGCCTGCCGCCAGCTCCACATCTTGGGCCACAATGCGACCGTGGGGGCCGCTGCCCTGGAGGCTAGTGAGGTCTACCTTAAGGTCTTTGGCCAGCTTGCGGGCGCGGGGAGAAATGACCACTCGGCCACTACGGTTACCAGATGAGGCCCCGTTTTGAGTGGCAGGAGCCGGAGCTTCGACCACGGCTACCGGGGCAGCGGCTTCGGGATTGGGGCTGGAGCCACCCCCAGCGGTACCGGCTTTGGCAGCGGCCTGCTGTTTAGCGGCTTCAACTTCGGCTTCGGTTTCGGCCAACAGGGCGATCGCCTCACCCACCGGGGCCGTGCCGCCCGCTTCCACCACAATGGCAGCCAAAATTCCTTCGTGGAATGACTCCACATCCATGTCGGCCTTGTCAGACTCGACAATCACCACCGTTTCGCCCTTTTCTACCCGGTCGCCGGGGGCTTTGACCCAAGACACAATCTTGCCTTCGGTCATGGTTGAGCTGAGGGCGGGCATGAAAACTTCGCGAATCATGGAGGTGGCTTCCGAAACAGGGCTAAGACGACAGGGCAGTAGAGATACCAAGGATTTATTCTATCCCCAAGGCTGAACCGTTCGAGCGTTTAAACGTTCAAACCCGCGCAGGTGCCAACGCTAAAACGCTCTTAAACTACAGCTCGCCGCGAATCTCTTGAATGATGCCGTCTTTGATCAAGATTTCAACCTGAAGCTTGCGCACCAGGTTGTCACCCACCGACACATTGAAGAAGCTCTCGACCTTACCCTGCTCCACTTCCGCATCAACCGCGAGGGTCTGCACTTCCTGAAGCTGTTGCAGGCTCTGGTTTTTTTGCTGGAGCAGCTTGCTCTTATCTTGGTTGAGCTGGTTTTGAATGTTGCCCATCTGCTGTTGAATGGTACCGCTGGCGGGTTGCCCTTCGGCCTGCTTTTGCAGTTCGGCTACCATGCGCTGGCCCTGCATTTCAAGCTGTTGCAGACGACCGTCAACTTGGTTAATTTGAGCTTGCAGCTGCTTTTGGGCTTCTTCCTTCCACAGCGGGGTCACAATGGCTTTAATGTTGACCACCCGCTTGAGCAGCAGCGTTTGATTCTCATCCATAATCTTTGACGCAATAAAGAAATTACCAATACGGACTACGACCACCAGCAGGCATGGCCGGACTATTCTGCATGGCACAGCCGCAGGTTGGTGAAGTCTTTACACCACCGCAGCTAGACAAACATCGCGTCAATCATATCGCGATACCGTGCCGTAACCACGGGACGGCGGACTTTTAGGGTTTGGGTCAGCAGGCCATTGTCAACGGAAAAGGGTTCAAGAATCAGGCGAAAGGGACCGACGCGATCGTCGGGACGATAGCCAGGGCGATCTTTCACCTCGCGGCTCAGCTCATCGCGAAACAGCTTCTGCACCCGCTCGTCGTCGAGGGTAACAACGGTGCAGTCGGCGGGGGCTGGGGCATCATCGCCCGGCACCGCCACAAACAGCGAGTGAGTGGCTGCCCAGGCCTGCAAAGCTTCTAGATTAGGCACGATCAGGGCACCGAGCGATCGCTGATCTTGGCCCACCAGCATAATCTGGTCGATGTACTTGCTGCGGATGCAGGCGTCTTCGATGGGCTGCGGCTCAATGTTTTCGCCGTTGGTGAGCACAATGGTGTCCTTGGCTCGCCCGGTGAGCACCACGTTGCCGTCGCGGCTAATCCAGCCCAGGTCGCCGGTGTCAAACCAGCCCTCGGAATCGATCGCCTTTTGGGTGGCCTCGGAATTGCGGTAGTAGCCCTCCATAATCTGTGGCCCCCGCGCCAGCACCAGCCCTTGGCCTCCCTGGGGGAGGTCTTGGCGGGTTTCAGGATCCACCACTTTGATTTCGGTAAAGGGGATGGGCTGCCCCGCCGCCCCTCGCAGATTGCGCCAGGGTCGGCGGGCTGAGAGCACTGGGGCCGTTTCGGTGAGGCCGTAGCCCACCAGCAGGGGCACGCCGATGATCTCAAAGAAGATATCGATGTGCCGAGCCAGGGAGCCACCGCCGCTGATCAGCTGTTTCACCTGTCCACCGGTCGCCTCACGGACTTTGCCGTAGACCAGCTTTTTGCCTAGCTGATGCAGGGGCCACAGAGCCAAGGCCGCCACCCCCGACCCCAATCGCTTAGGGGACGGCAGGTCAGGCTCGTCGATTTTCATATCCTGGTAGCGCCAGAGGTTTTCGACGTAGCGCTGGCTAATGCCAAAAAAGGTGAAGACCAGTTTTTGCTTGCCGGGGGTTTGTTCGCGAAACTGCTTTTGCGCCCCTTCGTAAATTGACTCCCACAGGCGGGGCACCCCCACCATGTACTGGGGTTTGGTGGCCTTGAGGTCGGCCTTGAGGTAGCGGATGCTGCTGTAGGTCTGGGTGCAGCCCCGCGACAGTAGAAAATACTCGGCGGTGCGCTCAAAGCTGTGCCAGGAAGGCAAAATGCCGACCACGCGATCGCCCGGTTTGGGCTGCACCACTGCCTCCAGGGTGTTGATCTGGTGGAGTAAGTTGCGGTGGCTGAGCATGACCCCCTTGGGCTGGCCGGTGGTGCCAGAGGTGTAAATCAGCGTAGCCAAATCTTCGGGCTTGATGGGTACTGGGGTGTAGGGGCGATTGCCCCCCAAGGCCATCAGCTGGCCAAAGTTGAGCATCTTGAGGCGATCGTCCTCGGACGGCTCTTCGTCCGACAGCAAAATCACCAGGGGAATGGGCAAGGTTTCGATGCGATCGCGCAGTCGATTCAGCAGCGCCAGGGTCTCCACCACTAGCACGGTGCTCTCGCTGTGCTCGGCAATGTAGGCTAGCTCTTCGGTTTCAGCGGTGGCGCTGCGCACGGCGTTCATGCCGCCAGCGGTCATAATGCCCTGGTCGGCAATGAACCAGCGGTGGCTGTTGTCGGCAAACAGAGCCACATGGGCGCGGTTCTCGACCCCTAGAGCCTGCAACCCGCTGGCAAAGGTGCGAATGGACTCAGCCAGTTGACGATAGGTGAGGGTGGCGGCGGGCTTGTAGTGGGGGTCGTTGAGGGCCACCGTATCGCCGTATTTCTCCGCCGCAATTGGCCAAATTTCGTGCAGGGCCTGAAGCCGCTCGTAGGGGTTATGGGCTTCTAGGCAGGCGCGATCGCGCTGTCGCACCGCTTGCAATGCAGTTGTAGATCCGGGCATGGCGGCCACCAAGAGTTTAGAAAAGCTTGCGGTAATCCTACCGCAGCCTGACTCAAGGCTAGCCCTAAAGCTGATGGGCCTTAACATTGCCCTTTCCAGAAATTGAACTGGCTAGAAGTTGAACTAGGGAGAGAGGGTTGCGATCGCAATCCTCAAAATGGATTCAGCTGATTGCAAACCGCTTTTATTTTTGACGGCGCAAAATATAAATAGTTCAGAGTTGGCGGCCCAGAAACCGCTGACGCCGTCCCGCCCAGTTCTGTATTCGAGTCCTGCGAGGCTCAAGAACTCATGTTGTGCACCTCTTGCCAAAACAAACCCCACTGCTTGGCCGCCCAGCTAGCCGAGGGAGACGCTGCCTTAGCCCAGCTGCTGGGTCAGCTCAAACGCTGTAGCCTCAAGCCACCCCGCCGCGATCTCGGGCAGCGGGTCAAAGCCTACTGGCAGTTACTTCGAACTGCGCTTCGCCAGGCTGTCTGGAGGCCTCTCAGGCTACGACCACGCTAGCTAGTCCACCTCAAACACCGTCTCGTCTTCCTGTCGCCAGGCGGGGTCAACCAGGCAAATAAACACCAGCGGGAGATCGCCCGTGTTGCGAATGTGCTGGCGGGCATGGGGCGGAATGTACACAGCGTCCCCCGGCTCGACTGGGCTAGTTTCGCCGTCGATAGTCATTTCCCCCTGCCCCGCCAGAATGTAGTACACCTCAGAAGTGGTGAGGGCGTGGGGGGTAGACACCTGCCCCGCTGGCAATATTGCGTGGGCCAAACTGTAGCGCAGGGCGAGGTCTTGCTTGTCGGGGTGCAACAGCTCTCGCAGCTGGGTACCATCACCGGCAACAAATTCAGGGCAGTCAAGCAGTTTACGAATCAGCATGGCAGCGGCAGTTACAGCACCCTTCTGCTAGGTGGGGCGGGTGACAGTGGGCAGGTCGGACAACGAGGCGGCTTTCTCCGCCATCATAGCCGCAACGGCGTCGGGCGCTAGGGGGCGGGAGTATAGATACCCCTGGCCCAGCTCACACCGCAGCGCCTTGAGCTGGGCATGGTGGCGTGGTGTCTCGACCCCTTCGGCCACCACATCGAGGCCCAGGTTCCAGGCCAGACGCACCACCGACTGCAAAATCTCTAGCTTTTCAAAGTCTTGGTCGGCGTTTTCAATGAAGGAGCGATCGATCTTGAGACAGTCAAAGGGGAAGCGGTGCAGATAGCTCAGGGAAGAATAACCTGTGCCAAAGTCATCCACCAGCAGCTTAATGCCTAGGGCTCTGATTTGCTGAAGGGTGGCAATAATGCTGTCGGAGTGGTCGATTAACACCCCTTCGGTCAGTTCGATTTTAAGCCGATTGGCCGCAAAGCCGGTGTTGATCAAAATTTTCTGAATTTTTTCGACGATGTGCTGCTGCGAAAACTGCTTGCTCGACATGTTGACGCTCACCGTAAACTCAGCCATGGCTGGGTATTGCTCAGTCCACACCTGCATCTGCCGACAGGCTTCGGTCAGCACCCACCAGCCCAGGGGAATAATCAGCCCGCTGGCCTCCGCAATGTGGATAAACTCTCCCGGTGGCAGCAGCCCTCTGGTGGGATGCTGCCATCGCACCAGGGCCTCAAAGCCGCGAATCTCTTCGTTGCTGATGGTGACGATAGGCTGGTAGTGCAGCCGTAGCTCATTGCGATCGAGGGCCTGGTGAAGGTCAACTTCGGTTTGCAGGCGCAGATCTTGTTGCACCCTGAGAGAACTGTCAAACACCTGCCAGCCCAGGTCAGGATGCTCTTTAATCTGCTCCATGGCCGCATCGGCATCGCGCAGCCAGTCGAAGGCGCTTTGGTAGGTCTCGGAGCCAAAGGCAATTCCAATGCTGGCGTTGACGTAAACCTGCTGCGGCTGAAGCCCAAAGGGTTGCTGCACCGCCGCGTGAATTGTTTCAGTTAGAGCGATCGCGCTAGCGTGGGTGGTCAGATTGTCTAGCAGTATGGCAAACTCGTCTCTCCCCAGTCGCGCAACGATGTCGTTGGGGCCAGTCTGGGCTTGGAGGCGGGTCCCTAGTTCGACCAACATTTCGTCGCCCACCTGGTGCCCTAGGTTGTCGTTGATCCGCTTAAACTGCTCTAGACCGATGACTAGCAGCGCCATCACCCGTTGAGGGTCATCCTGGGCACAGGCTAGGGCCTGGCCCAAACGATCGATCAATAAATGACGGTTGGGCAGCCCCGTGAGCGGGTCATAAAAGGCCTGCTGCACCAGACTGGCTTCCTGCTGTTTGGTGGCGGAGATATCGCGCAGGGTCAGCAGCGCCATGCCAGAAGACAGGCCACCGCTACAGGCCACCCAGTGGGTCTGGGGGGGCAGCCCCACGGCCAATATCAATTCTTCGTTGTGCAGGTGCTGACCAGCGAGCACTCGGCCTAGGGGTAGCTCAGGCGGGGCCAGGAGCTGCTGCTGCGGATTGAGCACCTGATAATCTGGCTGGTCGCCGCTGCCCCCTAACCCAGCGATTCCCCCTGGGAGCAATGCCTCGGCCGCCGCATTACAAAATAGCAGCGACCCCTTTAGGTCAACCACAACGACCGCGTCAGGCAGGGCGCTCAGCACGGCCAGGTACATCTCGGCATCGGGGCAAGAGGGCTGTGACATAGGGCCAGAGGTGAACGAAGGGGAGGTAGTGAAAATCCAGAGCCAGTCTATCGATGGGGCGATCGCAGCTGGTAGATTTAGCTTGCCCAAAATACCAGCGTGGGCTCGCCTGGGGCGATCGCTCCCTTTAGCGTAAAGCCCTGACGTGGCTTGAGAAACTTAAGATAAAGTGCTGTAAAGGATGTGTAAGGTCGCCGGGGGCTGTCCCTGGGGTCAGCTCAAGGAAGCCAGTCAGGCCCTAAACTAAAGCTGGTGCATCGGTGGAGAGATTTGACGCGACAGTTCCACACAACAGACTGACCTCAGAGCCAAAGAGAAATTCTGAAGCCGGCTAGATACCAAAGGCTCTGCTGCGGCTATTGGCAACCCAGCTGGCCTACCAATGGGTACTGGGGTATTAGGTCTGTGGTTAAATGACCAGGCTGACAAAGACATTCTGGGCAGCATGGAGCAAACACTACTGGGAGGACGGTACCAAGTTGTCCGACGGCTGGGGTCAGGGGGGTTCAGCCGCACCTTTTTGGTGACCGACATACACCTGCCGAACCACCCTCGGTGTGTGATCAAGCAGCTTAAGGTACAGGACAAAGACACCGGCACCCTCGACATGGCCCGGCGGCTGTTCGATACCGAAGCTCGGGTGCTGTATCAGCTAGGCAACCATCCCCAAATTCCGGCGCTGATGGCTCACTTTGAAGAGGGCCAAGAGTTTTATCTAGCTCAGGAATATATTGAGGGCAGCCGCCTCAACCGTCAGGTCGAAGAGGGCAAGCCCTGGTCAGAAACGCGGGTGGTGCTGCTGCTCCAGGAGGTGCTGGAGATTCTCTCCTTTGTCCACCGCCAGCAGGTGATTCACCGCGACGTTAAGCCCTCTAACCTGATCCGCCGCCACCGCGACGGCAAGCTGGTGCTGATCGACTTTGGGGCGGTCAAGCAGGTCACTTCATCGCCGCTGCTAGACGCTGAGACCGGCGCCACCAATATCACCGTAGCCATTGGTACCCACGGCTATATGCCCAACGAGCAGTATGCGGGCAAGCCTCGTTTTAGCAGCGACGTGTACGCCGTGGGTATTCTTGGCATTCGGGCCTTGACCGGCATCCATCCTCAAAAAATTGAAGAAGACCCAATTACCAGCGAGCTGTCCTGGCGCCAGCATGCTCCGACAGTGTCATCGTCGCTGGCGGCAGTGATCGACAAAATGGTGCGCTACGACTTTCGCGATCGCTACCCTACGGCCCAAGAAGCCCTCGAAGCCCTGCAAAATCTGCCCAACCCCCTGCATGGCTTGCTGGGCACCCAAATCTACCAAACCTGGATGAAGGGAGCCAACGGTCGGGGGCCAACGTTTCCGGGAGACGACAGCGACACCGACGTAGGCCCCACCGAAACCTCGGAGCCCACGGCCTTTGCCGACGATCAAGATCCCACTTCACTGTTTCCAGTCGATTTAGCCTACGGTGCCAGTGAAGCGGTGCCGCTGGTGTCTTCAGACCTGGCAGTAGAAGAGTTGAAGTCCCATAGGCACCGATCGATGGTGGTCAGCAGCCTGATAGGGGCGCTTAGCCTGCTAGTGCTCTGGCGCAGCGGCCTCACCATTGCCTTTGAATCAACCCCAGGGGTTGCCGTACCGTTTCAGGCAGCGGCAATTCCTACCTTGACCACCGATTTTGGCCTGCTGCTGCCCCCTGAAGAAAAAGCGGTCTACCTGACCCGCCAGGGCGATCGCCTGCGCTACCAGGGCCGTTACCCCGACGCTCTCGTCACCTATAACCAAGCGGTCGAGAGCCAGCCAGACTATGCGCCAGCCTACCTAGGGCGCTGCCGAGCCCTCATTGCCCTCAAACGCCCCTTGGAGGCCATAGTTGCCTGCGACGACGCCCTGGCCTACAGCACCTACTACCCTGAGGCTGTCCGCAGCAAGGGCAACGCAGAAGAACAGCAGGGCAAGCTGCTAGCCGCCCTAGAGCTGTACGAAAGCACCAACCGCCTCATGCCAGCGATGTTTGAGGCTTGGCTTGACCGGGGCCGCGTGCTGCAAAAGCTAGGCCGCTCCGCCGAAGCCATTGGCGCTATCGACCAAGCGATCGCCCGCAACCGCGAGTCAGCCGAAGCCTGGACCGTGCGTGGCGAAGCTACCTGGGCCCTTCAGCGCTACGACCAGTCGATCATTGCCCTCGAAAAAGCCCTGCAGATTGACCCCGACTACGGTCCGGCTAGGGAGTTGCGCAAGCGGGCGCGGCAGACTTTGGGAAGGTGAGGGGGATGGGGGTGATGAGGGAGGTGAGGAAGATAAGGGTGATGAGGGTGATGGGTGATCAAGATCTTTACGCTTTCGCCCTCCTCACCTTCCCCATCCTCCTTACCGCCTAATCCTCCAGCACCTCCACCCGAATCTCGGCTTCCAGACTAGATCCCACCCGGCTCCCCTCTTGAGTCGTGCCGCTGACGGGCAGAGTTTGTGCCGGGAAGGGGCTGGCCGCTAGGGCAATGTGGCGATCGCTGACCGCTAGGCCTTGGGTGGGGTCAAAGGCGCGCCAGCCCCCACCCGGCACGTAGGCCTCGGCCCAGGCGTGCAGGTCGCGATCGAGACTTGTGCTGTCGCCCTCCTCGTAACCGCTGACAAAGCGAGCCGCCACCCCCACTGCCCAGCAAGCCTCCATAAACAGCACGGCAAAGTCGCGGCAGCTGCCCAGCTTTTTGCCCCAGGTAATGCCCCCTGGCCAGGAAGCGCCCGTCGGTCGGTTGGTGTACTTACAGGCTTCGTAGATGCGGCTTGCTAGAGCGGTCAAAAAAAGCCCAACGTTGCCCTCGACCTGGTGAGCTAGCGTCTGGGCCAGGTCAACCACTCCAGGCCCAAGGGCAGGGGCACTGGCTGAAGCTAAGTAGGGAGCTAGCGTGGTTCCTAGGCTAGTGGGATAGTCGATGGGTAGGGTGGTGGCCCAGGGCTCGGCCAGGTAATCAAAGGGGTTGGTGCGGTAGGTTTCGACCTCAGCAGTGGTGATAATTTCAAACTGCTCTACAGGGTTAGGCGCAAACCACAGACCTACGGTGCTGTTGCCATCGGTATCGGCGATCGCGCTCTGCTGAGTTGGCTTTGGGGTGACCTCAAGGGTAAAATGCCGCAGCTGCTGAGCACCGTCACTACGGGGTCGCAGGCGCAGAGTGTGGGGCCGCAGGGTAACGGGCTGCTGATAGCAGTAGCGAGTGAGGTGGCGAATTTGATAGCGCATAACCGAGTAAGAATTGAGCAGAAACCTAGCAGAGCATAGACAGACAATAACGTCACATTAAGCTAGACAAACTTATTTTCTGTTTCCTGAGCCTAGCTACAAGAGTTAACAAAAAATAGTGATCCCCGAAATCAGAACAAAAAGGCGGGATCCGAAGCCAGAGATTAAAGATAAGCGCGATCGCCAGTTGCCATCCGTCGACTCAGAATTGTAAACAGCCGTATCAATTTTGGGCTTGCTCGCTCTATCTAAAGGCGGGGATCATTGCTCCAGGCTTGATCCCAAGATTAAGGATTTATAAAATAGAGTTGCGCCCCCTAAAAAACGAGGCGATAATAAACATCAGGGAAGATAAGATTTTGGCCTGCGATTTTGAGTATCGCTCAAGTAATTCTCGTGATGTTTTGTCCATTGTGAGAATTCTTTTTAATAAGAGCTAACTCAAATAATATCCCTTAATTGTTCTGTCAAAAAGCTGCCGGAGTTACAAAATGATTGGCCATTCTCAACAAGTACACTGCCCCAACTGTGGACATTTAGCCGAAAGGCACCATACTTATCCCGAGCAGCAGGTGCAAACTCAGTGCGGCGCTTGCGATTACCTCATGATCACCTGCGCCGTCACCGGCAATGTGATTGAGGCCCACGCACCGGGCATATTTGCCGCTTCAGCTTGCTAGCTTCGGCTTGACCAATCGACCGGCATCCACCTAGGGTTCTTCCCCCCTAGGTGGTCTCAAATTTGTTATCCCCGGCATTGCCTCAGCGGCAGCGTCGGGGATTTTTAATTGGGGATCGCTGCTGGAGCTGTCTCTGGTTGAGACGAGGTTGATATAGTCGCCGTAACGACAAGGCAAACTGCGCCAAAGGGGCTAACCATGGACATTATTTTGCGAAACGGTAAGCTAACCAGCGGTGAGTCAGTTGATATCGGTCTTGAAGATGGCGGCATACGGGCAATAGAGCCCAATTTAGCCGTCTCAGCCGCTCAGGAACTTGCCCTTGGCGGCAGGCTCGTGAGCCCACCCTTCGTAGAATCGCACATTCACCTGGACTCGGCACTGACGGCAGGACAGCCCCGCTGGAACCAGAGTGGCACCCTGTTTGAAGGCATTGAGATCTGGCGCGATCGCAAACAGTCCCTCACCCTCGAAGATGTCAAAGCGCGGGCGATCGCCACCCTCAAGCTTCAGGCCCAGCAGGGGGTGCTCTTTGTCCGCAGCCACGCCGACGTCAGCGAAACCAGCCTCACCGCCCTTAAAGCCCTGCTAGAGGTACGCGACACCGTTAAGGATTGGATCACCGTGCAAGTCGTTGCCTTTCCTCAAGATGGCCTCTACGGCAGCCCCAGCAATCTTGAACTGATGGAAGAATCCCTAAAATTGGGCGCTGACGCCGTCGGTGGCATTCCCCACTACGAAATGACCCGCGAAGACGGCGTGCAGTCGGTACACCGCATTTTTGAGCTGGCCCAGCACTACGATCGCCTGATCGACATCCACTGCGACGAGATCGACGACGACCAATCGCGCTTTCTAGAAGTGGTCGCCGCCTGCGCCGTGCGATCGGGCCTTGGGCCACGCGTCACTGCCAGCCACACCACCGCCTTTGCCAGCTACAACAACGCCTATGCCTTCAAGCTCATGGGTCTGCTGGCGCGATCGCAGATCAACTTCATCGCTAACCCCTTGATCAACATCACCCTCCAGGGCCGCACCGACACCTACCCCAAACGGCGCGGTGTCACCCGCGTCAAAGAACTCTGGCAGCAAGGCATCAACGTCAGCCTCGGCCACGACTGTGTACAAGACCCCTGGTACAACCTGGGCACCGGCAACATGCTCGATGTCGCCTCCATGGCCGTCCACGTCTGCCAAATGACCGGCCAAGACGAAATCGCCGCCTGCTACGACATGATCACCACTAACGGCGCTCAAACTCTCGCCCTAAAAGACTCCTACGGCCTTGAAGTCGGCAAACCCGCCAACCTCATCATTCTCGATGCCGACAGCCCCTACGACGCCATCTGCCGCCGCGCCACCGTCACCCACGTCTTCTCCAGAGGCCAGCTGCTGGTGCAGACGAAGCCAGCAGAGGTGAAGTGGGAGTAGGAAGTAGGGAGTAGGGAGTGGATGGGTAGGGGGTGGGGAGTGGATGGGTTGGAGAGGAAGGTGAGGGGATGAGGAAGGTGAGGGAGTAGGGGGTAAGGAGTAAATGTTGCATGCAGGCTACTTTGCAACACAGAGGTTTAAACCGATGATCAGCCAGTCCTTTCCGTGAGGTGAAGGGCGGCGGAACGCCTTTCTCGATGGGGGTCTGGGGCCAGCGAAATGGCCCCGGCAGCAACTCTGGCTCTACCCCAAATTGTGCACCGCAAGCCCTAATTTTGAGCAGAGAAACCTGATTCTGAATGGTGGGCAGTGCCCACCCTACCAGTTGCCACTAGCAGCCCTCACCCCCAACCCCCCTCCCACAGGGCAAAGGGAGCAATTCATTGCGTTCCTTTAATGAAAATAAGACGCCCCATTCACATCAAACGTCGCCCCCGTCGCATGGGGCGCCAACCCCGCCACCAAAAACGCCACCAAATTAGCAATATCCTGCGGCTCCGCCGGAGCCCCCATCGGGATATCCCGCGTCACATACTCCGCCCCTCGCTCCACCATCACCTGCTCAATGCGATCGGTACGCACAAACCCCGGAGCGATCGCATAGGCCCGCACCCCATCCGCCGCAAACCCCTTCGCGATCGTGCGAGTCAGCCCAATCACCCCGCCCTTCGACGCCGCATAGGCCATAAACTCCGGCCCATCTCCCCGAAACGCCGCCCGGCTAGCCAAATTGACCAACGTGCCACCTTCCTGAGTTTGAAAGTGGCGAATCGCCTCTCGACACAAATCAGCCATGGCAACAAGGTTGACCTGAAGCGTTTCTTGCCAGGCGATCGCCCACTGATCCCACTCGGCGGTGATTGAGGCGGCGGGCATAGTAGCAGCATTGTTAATCACCGCATTCACGCTACCTCGCCAAGCTAGGGACTGTTCCCATAACGCTAGGGCTGCCCCCGGCACTGCCAAATCGGCGCGAACTAGGTGAGTGCGCTCATACCCCAAGTCAGCGGCGAGCTGTTTAGTCTCGGCCTCACCCTGACTGTAGTGAAGAATAACCGCCGCTCCAGCCTCGTGTAGAGTACGGGCGATCGCCGTCCCAATCCCTCGCGAGGCTCCCGTCACCAACACCGTGCTGCCCTGCAAATCGATTAGAGTCATAGCCCCTGCCGGTAGTAGTTCAGCACCCAGAGTTTTGCCGCTGCCCCGTCCCAGGTTGTAGAGCACAGGGTAGCCATAGCCAATGTACAGCGCAGCTTAATTTCCCAAAAATGTAAACAAGTCTGCAATATTTATTTACATTGTGTTACAGTCGATTCACAAAAGCAACGGAGAACACCCCATGACCACAAACGGTTACACCACCGAAGAAGGCGGTCGTTTGAACAACTTTGCCGTTGAACCAAAAGTTTATTTTGATGACAGCCAGCAGTTTGGCTTCAATGAATACGCTGAAAAGCTTAATGGTCGCCTAGCGATGCTGGGCTTTGTATCGGCGGTGCTATTTGAAGCGACCACAGGTCACGGCATTGTTACCTGGCTAACCAACCTGTAGATAGAGTTTTAGCTGCATTGGATACGAACTAATGACGTTGAGCGACTGAATAGCCACCATCGAAAAAGTCATCGTTTCCATACCACGCTTCCAAAAATCTATGTTACGTTAAGTAACAGGATATTGATTTTGCACCTCTAATCATTTAGGAGATATCCACCATGGAAACCAACCAGACCAAGTTCGGCTTTGTAGACTTTGCGGAAACCTGGAACGGCCGGCTGGCTATGCTGGGCTTCGTGATTGGTGTAGCTACCGAGTTTCTAACCGGGCAGGGCATTCTGTCCCAGATCGGCATCATGTAGGGTTCTACAGCCGCACAAGTAGAAAACTAAGTACGTAAACGAAAGGGGAGATGCTAGGTTTAGCACCTCCCCTTTCGTTTGCGTACTCTTAGGTTTACCTAAGCAAAGCAGGCCTGTTCTGGCTCTGCAAACAAGACTAGAACATGCGCGTAAGGGCAGTAATCTTCGACAGCTTGGCCGAGTCTAGCCCCTCTAGCTCGTCTAAGCTCAGCCAGCCTTCTTTCACCAAACTTGAAAAGACAAATAGCAACGCCGACTCGCGATCGTCGTATTTGCCATCGAGTTCATGGCGGCGGGCGCTAAGAAAGTCATGGAGTTGCCAAAGGTCATCCATGCTGTTGAGGCTGCCGGCTCGATCGCGCACGACCTGAACCAATCCGTTAATCTCGCGGCTGTAGGCCGTTGCGATCGCCGCCTTAGCAAGGTCTTTTTCCTCAGATGACCACTGGAGTTCGCTGGTATGCATTACGACTTTTAAAAAAGGAATCTTGAGAAAAGACGGGTGAAAACGCTATGACCGCCGGTGGGCTAAGCCATTGCTCAGTCAATGATTTTGTTTAACGTTTTTCTATATTAGAGACATGTTGCAAAACTTTGCAATGTTCTCTGGAGGCCTAGCAAGCCTCAGCCACCTGCATACACCCACTTTGGCCAGGCTCAAAACAATACTGGCTGCTGGGCCTTCCGTCTCAGAAAAGGCCCAGCAGCCAGAAAAGGGAACATGGGTTAGCTAGCGATCAGCCAGCCTTAGGTTAACTTTGGCCCAGTAGACCTCAAGCTGGCGATCGCCCAGCTAACCCGCTTTCCACAACCATCGACCTAGCGAACTAGGTTGAGCAGTTCCTTCGGTGAGGCCAGCAGGTCAATGGCGACAAAGAAAATCTTGCCCTCGGGGTTGAGCAAAAACCGCCAGGCAATATTCATGCCGACGCCAGCGCCAAACCAGGGGGTCTGCACCTTGCCAGTCACCTTAATTTGGGTAAAGCCATCTTCAGCTTGCTCAGTGACTCCGCGCTCAGGAATCAGCTTGAGATTTTGGCAATCTTCCTGAAAGAACCGAAGAATTCCTTCTTTGCCGGTAATCGGGCGCTGGAAGGGAGGCTGTAGCGCACCGTCAGGGGTGAAAAGTTCGATCAACGCGTCGAAGTCATTGGCGTTGAGGTTGTCCATGTAGGACAGCACTGTGGTGTTAGTGACACCCTCAATGGTGACCTGGCTGCGCTTGGCCATGTCCTGAGGCGGCGCAACGGGCTCAGAGACGCGGGTGTAGCTGCCCATCTGCTTGGCATCAAATCCCATATCGACAACCGCATTGCGCAGCACCGTGATCTGTTGACCAGACTCCAGGGTGCGAATCGACTGCAATACTGCTGCGGCATTGGCCGACAGCTTATACCCCTCAGGGATAGGCGCAACGGAGCCTTCTTCCATCCACTGGCCCAGGCGGTACCAAAAGCCGAGCTTAATATTGGGCGACCAGGTCGAGTAGGTGCGACCAACCGGAGTATCGGCCCGGTTCGCCAGGTCGCACATCGTTTGAGACTGCTCCTGAAAAGGCATCTTGCGAATTTGCTCCATGGTGGCTTCAGCAAACTGCATGCTGGCCGCACCAGGAGCCGCAATGGTAATACTGCTCCCCATCTCTAAGTAGGCAAACCAGATCAGAGCCAGCTGGTCTTCGGCGCTGAGTTGGGTAAAACGAGCAATGGTTGCTGGTACAGAATCCGCCGTTAAAGTAGTGGGGAAAATATTACGGGCAGAATCGATCGTAAAAGGCATATTGAGTTTCCTGAGGAAAGGTGGGGGCTTCTGTCAATGATTTCGAGCGCTTTTTTCATCAAAGCTTGACCCCTCAAGGTTAAGTCTACGCAACTACGAGACATGACCCCATAAAGAAATGAGAACCGCTGTTGCTTTCCATAGAAGTTGACCTAGGGAAGAGATAACTTTCCTCGCTGGTGAAATCGTCAGTTAGATCAGGCTGATTGCTCTGATTTGGGGCCAAAATCCTTAGAATGGAGATGGCCTCTCAATACTTTTGGTAGCTATAGCCCATGGAAACGCTTGCCCTTACCCCTCCCAATGTGGAACAGGTTCTAGATGAACTGCGTCCCTACCTGCTGGCCGACGGCGGCAACGTGGAGCTAGTCGAAATCGACGGCCCAGTAGTCAAACTACGTCTACAAGGGGCCTGCGGCTCTTGCCCCAGCTCTGCCATGACCCTGCGCATGGGCATCGAGCGTCGCCTGCGCGAGTTTATTCCTGAAATTGCCGAGATTGAGCAGGTATTTTAGGAATGCTGATATTCTGATCTATTGGCAAGGGGTTTCCTGTCAAAACATCAGATTTCAGATTGTAGAGGGCTGCTGTGCTAGATCTAAAGCAAATACGAGAAAACCCGGAGCGGGTGCAGTCTGCTCTGGGTAAGCGGGGCAAGTACGATTTGACTCCGCTGCTAGAGCTAGACCAGCAGCAGCGCCAGATAGAGACGGTGCGATCGCAGCTCCAAGCCCGCAGCAACGAGATCGGCAAGCAGGTCGGCCAAACCATCAAAGCCGGGGCCGCCCCCAACGGCCCAGAAGTCACCGCTCTTAAAGACGAAGGCAACCAGGTCAAGGCCGAGCTACAAACCCTGGAACCCCAGGAGCGCGAGATTAAATCCCAGATTGAGGCCATTCTGCTCGGCCTGCCCAACCTGCCCAGCGATACCACCCCCGTTGGCAAAGACGAAACCGAAAACGTTGAAGTGCGCCGCTGGGGCAACGAGCATTTACCGAAGCAGCCCGCCAAACCCCACTGGGAAATTGGCGAAACCCTAGGCATTCTCGACTTCAAACGCGCCGCCGAAAAAATTGCCCAGAGCCGCTTTGTTGTCTTGAAGGGTGCAGGTGCTGCGCTGGAACGAGCGCTAATTTCCTTCATGCTCGATCGCCACACCAAAGCGGGCTACGACGAAGTTATTCCCCCCTATCTAGTGAATTCGGCCGCGCTGACCGCCTCAGGCCAGCTGCCCAAGTTCGCCGAAGAAAGCTTTCAGTGCCGCAACGATGACCTGTGGCTCACGCCTACTGCCGAGGTGCCCCTTACCAACCTGCACCGCGACGAAATTCTGGGGGCTGAGCAGCTACCCATTCACTACTGTGCCTACACCCCCTGCTTTCGCCGCGAGGCCGGCAGCTATGGCAAAGACACGCGCGGGCTCATTCGCCTCCACCAGTTCAACAAGGTGGAGATGTACAAGTTTGTGCACCCCGACACCTCTTTCGATGAGCTAGAGTCGCTGGTGGGCGATGCTGAGGACATTCTGCAACAGCTTAAGCTGCCCTACCGAGTGCTGGCACTGTGTACTGGCGATCTGGGCTTCTCCAGCTGCAAAACCTACGATCTTGAAGTGTGGATGCCCTCTTCTGAGAGCTATCGCGAGATCTCTAGCTGCTCAAACTGCCTAGATTTCCAGGCTCGTCGTGCCAACATTCGCTTTAAATCAGCGGGTCAAAAAGGCACTCAATACCTACACACCCTCAATGGATCGGGGCTAGCCATCGGCCGCACCATGGCCGCTATTCTCGAAAACTACCAGGAGGCCAACGGCTCAGTGCGAGTGCCTGAGGTGCTGCAACCCTATCTCAACCGCGAGTATCTGTAGACGTCTATAGGGGAAAGCGATAGACAATTGCCCCAGTATCTTTGACATCGAAGGATGCGTCGAGGACCTGAGCTTTTTGATCGAGAAACGCTTTGGCCTGCTCAACCGGCATTTGCGCAGCCGCCGCAAACTGAACAATGGTGAGGTCGCCCTCCTGACTTTGAAGCAGCTGTAAAAAAAGCTGCTCTTGCTGTAGTGACAGTGATCGAGATGTTTGCTAATTGCTGTGGCGCAGATTCCACGCTAGCCAGCCGCCCAGGGCGGTAGGAGCTAGGCCAAACACGACTAGAGCAACCCCAGCTCCGTCGGGGTCTTCAAGTTCAAAATCATCGCCAGACCCAATTGCGTATACAGCCGCCAGCAGCGGAATGGATAGTCCAAACAACAAACAAGCTCCAGCCAAGGCCTTCTGTAACTTCCGCATAGCCGTCTCCTCTACCAATCGCTCTCGACTTTGACGGTTATCGTAACCATTGTTTCTCCAGCTCGCCCACAGAGATTGGCCCCTTCTAACCCTCTTTATAATAAGAAGCAACTCAGTTGCCCCGGCAAGTTATGGCCTATCTCACCAGTTACCCCGTTGGATAGCCCCATTCATCTGGCTCGTAGACGCTTACAGGGGAAAGCGGTAGACTACTGCCCCGTTGTCTGAAACGTCGAACGAGGCATTCAGCTGCTGTGCTTTTTTGTCTAGGTAAACTTTGGATTCTTCCAGCGACATCTGGGTTGCAGTGGCAAACTGAAGCACTGTGAGGTCGCCCTTTTGGTCTTGAAGAAGCTGTAGAAACTGCTGCTCTTGTTGATCGGCGAGTATTTCTAGCGATCGCTCGTGTTGCTGGCGCAAGTTCCAGATTAACCAGCCTCCTAAAGCCGTTGGCGGCAGTCCAAAGAATGCCAGGGCGGCCATCAACCCCGATCGGTCTTTAGGGGAGGTATTGGGGTTGAGGCTCTCAACCGTTGCCATCATGATGATGGGTAGCCCAATGAGCAAGCAAACCCCAGCCGACACCTTTTGTAGCAGCCGCATAGACATCCTCTACAGATCGACCTCGATTTTGGCAGTAATTTTGCCCATCAATGTCCCTAGCTTACCCGCAGACATTCAGCCCATTGAGGCTCCATTCAGGTTGCTTGACTCGATGTTCATCAACTTGAATGGAGCTCAAGACTTAGGCGCGCAAAGCAAACAACTGCTTGAGCACCGACAGCCGAGAACAATTCCAATAGTCAATATGGGATATCACCTTGCCATCTTCCCTTACGCCCAGCTCACTGCGACCGGGAATACTCATGCGCGGCTGCCACGGCACTGGGGCTACCCAACTCAGCGTCCAGCGAGTGTCAATTTGGCTGGGGCTAGAGTGCTCTATCCCGTGCAGTTGCAGGTTGACATCCTTAAACCAGTGGCTGATAAAACCAATCATGCGTCGGTAGCGATCGACGCCGCGAAACTGGTTCAGCGGGTCTTTGAAGTACACATCCTCAGCGTAGAGGTGGTAGCTCTGATCGTGGGGGAACCGCTGGTAGTCAAGGCGAATCTGTTCGAGAATATCCATGAGGTTGAACCCTCGGGCAATGCCGTAGCTTAACCCTAAGTTTGCCTCATCTAGACCGAAATCCTACCGCTGCCTGCGCCAAGGCTAAGGTTTTGTCCTGCATCTACAAAATTTGAGAGAGGAACTTCTGGGTGCGGTCTTCGCGGGGGTTGCCAAAGAATTCTTGGGGGGTATTTTCTTCGATTAAGTAGCCGCCATCCATCAGCACTACGCGATCGGCCACCTCGCGGGCAAAGCCAACTTCGTGGGTTACACACACCATGGTCATGCCCGACTTAGCCAGGCCACGCATCACATCCAGCACTTCCCGCACCATCTCAGGGTCAAGGGCGGAAGTAGGTTCATCGAACAGCATCACTTTGGGCTGCATAGCGAGGGAACGGGCGATCGCCACCCGCTGCTGCTGCCCACCCGACAGCTGACCGGGAAACTTGTGGGCCTGCTCTAAAATACCCACCCGCTCTAGCAGCTGCATGGCGACTTCTTGGGCCTTGGCCTTGGGCCAGCGACGCACCCAAATCGGGGCCAACGTCACGTTTTGCAGCACCGTCAGGTGAGGGAACAGGTTGAACTGCTGAAACACCATGCCCACCTCGCGGCGGATGGCCTCAATATTTTTCAAGTCGTGGGAAATAGTGATGCCATCGACTTCGATAGAGCCCTTCTGATAGGGTTCTAGGGCATTGAAGGTGCGAATAAACGTCGACTTACCTGACCCAGACGGCCCCATTACCACTAGCACTTCGCCCTTATAGACCGTCATGCTGACGCCTTTCAGCACGTGAAAGCCGTTGTCATACCACTTTTCCACGTCGCGGGCGACGATCACGGGCTCGGTGCTGGTAGCGTGGGCCAATGGTTGCTCCGTCTGAAACTGTGTCATGAAAGGTTTCCTCTTTATCGCGCCCTCGGGGCTGCTAACAACTCACGAAATGAACGTTTTCAACATAGCTAAACCCGATAGGCCGGGGCGTTAGCGCAAGATAATGCTATTTTGCCTTAACCCTAGAAGGTTTCTGGATTCCAGACTGTCAACTGTTACACGGAGAGATATTTTGCCGGGGAGCATCTAATTTTCGGTGTTGAGCTTCTCCTCAATTTTGCGGCTGGCCAAAGACATGGCGTAGCAGAAGAACCAGTAAATCACCGCTAAGAACAGGTAGACCTCGGCATAGCGCCCCAGATAGGCCGGGTTGGCCAAGATTGATTTACCAATGCCCAATAGCTCAGCCAGTCCCACAATCGATAGCAGCGTCGTGTCTTGAAACAGACTGATAAACTGCCCCACGATTGCCGGAATCGCAATTTTGAGCGCCTGGGGCAGAATAATCAGGCCCAGGGTGGTGGGGGTGTTGAGCCCCAGGGACATAGCGGCCTCGCGCTGACCTCGAGGTACCGCCTGCAAGCCGGCGCGCACGTTTTCGGCCAGGTAGGCCGCGCTAAACAGAGCCAGCGCAATGACCGCCCGCAGAATGCGATCAGGTCGCGACCCAATCGGCAAAAACAGCGGAATCATCACCTGCCCCATGAATAGAAAAGCCACCAGGGGCACACCCCGCACCAGCTCAATGTAGACGGTAGATAGCAAGCGCACCACCGGTAGCGCACTGCGCCGCCCCAGGGCTAGCAGCAGCCCCAGCGGAAAGCACAGCACAATGCCGCTCACTGCCGTAAACAGGGTCAGCACTAAGCCCCCCCAGTCGTTGGTCGATACCCTGGTCAGCCCCAGGCCGCCGCCCAGCAGCCAGAGAGCGACAAAATACGATAAAAACCAGGACAGCGAGATCCACTTGCCCACCCCAGGGAACTTGCGCCCGATCTGCCGCCCTGCCGCTGCCCCCCCAGCCACCAGAGCAACCATCGGCAACAGCTGTAGCGAGTTGGGTCGGGTCGGCGGAAACAGCACAATGAATGCACAAACGATCCCTAGACCAATCAGCACATTCCGGCTAAACAGGGTAGAGACATTGCGCCCCAGCACTCCCCACGACAAACCAGCCAGGCCGCAGACCACAGCCAGCAAGGCCCAGATACGGGGGTACAGCTGGGAGGGAAAGGTGCCAGACATGAACAGGCCAAAGTTGTTGGGAATGACCTGCCACTGGGCGACGGTGAAAGCCCAAAGGATAAGGCGAAAAATACCCCAGCTAAAGATACCGACAATGACGATGGTCAGTAGGCTGTTGAACCAGTCGCTAAACAGATTTTTTTTGGCCCAAGCCACTGGCCCAAGGGCCAGCACATCAGGACGTGCAGAGGAGACAGAGTCAGGTGTTACGGAGGTCATAGCTTAGCGCTCCTTAAACTGCACAGATCGGTTGAACTGGTTCATCACCACAGTTATCACCAAACACAGGGTTAAATAGGTGGCCATCATGACCACGAAGACTTCAACCGGTCGACCAGTTTGGTTGTATGTGGTGGTGGCAATCGAATAAATTTCGGGAAAGGCGATCGCAAAGGCCAGGCTAGAGTTTTTAGTCAGGTTCATGTACTGACTGTTCATCGGTGGAATAATCACCCGCAGCGCCTGGGGGAACACCACCAGCCGCATCACCATACCGGCATTTAGCCCGAGGGTGCGAGCGGCTTCCCACTGTCCCTTCGACACCGACTGAATGCCCGCCCGCACAATCTCGGCCACAAAAGCGGAGGTGTAAAACACCAGGGCAGTTAGAGCGGCCACATACTCTCGCGACAGGCGCAGACCACCGGTTACGCCACCCCCCTCAATGCCCTGGGGAATTGTCCAGTTCATACCCACAGTAATGATGGCGAGCCAGGCGAGCCCGACCACCGCCAGGGCGATCGACTGAGGACGACCGCCGACCCCGGTTTCAATGCGAATTTTGGTGCGCCAGCGCCAGAGATAGAGGGCCGCGATCGCCGCCCCAACCGTAGCCGCAATGCCTAATATTGCCAGCAGCGCACTACTGGCCCAGGGAATATAAACCCCCCGGTTATTCAAAAAGGCGAGACCCAGCACCCCAATTTGTGCTTCGGGGCGGGGCAGCGCGCCAAAAATTGCAAAGTACCAAAAAAACAGCTGGAGCAGTAGCGGAATATTTTGCACCAGCCCCACATAGAGACGGCTGAGCTTCTGCAACAGCCAATTCTTAGAAAAGCTTGCCACCCCAGCCACTACGCCCAGCAGAGTGGTCAAAACAATACCGCCTACTACCAGGGTCAGGGTGTTGCCCAGGCCCACCATCAGCGCCTGCCAATAGGGGTCGTTGGGGCGATATTGAATCAAGCTTTCGCCAATGCTAAAGCCCGCAGGGTTCCGCAAAAAGCTAAAGCCAAAGGCCCGCCCCTGCTGAATTAGGTTGCGGTTCAAATTGCCCAGAAAAAAGCTCAGCAAGAGCAGGACAACGATCAGCGTAATCACCTGGAAGGCAATCTTCCAAAAGCGCTCATCTCGCAGCATTGCCTTAACGTCAAAGGTTTTGCTGCCGCTATCGTGGGCCATTTACGTCACCTGTGGTGTATCAGTGCAAAAAGGAGAGCAGTGCTAGAGCTGTAAGCAAAATAATCTAAGAGCGATGTCAAGAAAAGTTCAATTTGTTACAAGGGTTTATGAAAAAGGCGCAGTCTAGCTGCGCCTTTTAACGGGGTTAATCTGGATTAGAGAGCTGCGGCGAGGGCTAGAGCCTCCCACCGCTCAGCAAGCCTTCTCTAGCGGAAGGGGGGAGAGTACATCAGGCCACCCTCGCTCCACAGCGCGTTTTGGTCACGCTCCAAACCAAACTCAGAATCGGCCCCTACGTTGCGTTCGAAGACCTCGCCGTAGTTACCCACCTGAGTAATCACCTTCACCATGAAGTCGTTGGGCAGCCCCATATCGGTACCCAGGGTGCCCTCCTTGCCCAAGAATCGCGCGATGTCAGGGTTTTCGGTGGCCTCAAAGGTAGCAATATTCTCAGAGGTAATGCCAAACTCTTCCGCCTGAATCAACCCATAGGTGACCCATTTGACGACGTCGTACCAGCTGGAGTCGTTGTTGGTGGTCACAGGACCTAGGGGCTCTTTAGACATGGTGACTTCGAGCAGGGTGTGCTCGTCGGGGTTGGGCAGGGTGCTGCGGCGGGCCACCAGCTGCGATTTGTCAGAGGTCATGCCCTCACAACGGCCTTCGTCGTAGGCAGCGTAGGCGGCATCAGCATCTTGAAACACCACCGGTTCAAAATCGACACCGAGCTGGCGCATTTGGTCGGTCAGGTTGAGCTCAGTGGTGGTACCGGTCTCCACACAAACGGCCTTGCCCGCAAAATCCTCGAGGTCAGCGATGCCGCTATCGGTTCGTACCATCATGCCCTGACCATCGAAAAAGGTGGTAGGCGCAAATTCAAGGCCCACGCTGGTGTCACGGCTGATGGTCCAGGTGGTGTTACGGGAGAGCATATCAACTTCACCCCCCGAGAGAGCCGTGAAGCGCTCAGTCGAGTCTAAACGGCGATATTCTACGGCTTCGGCATCGCCCAAAACGGCGGCGGCTACGGCCTTACAGATATCGACATCGAGACCGGTATAGGCGCCGCTTTCATCCACGAAGCTAAAGCCCGGAATCCCACCATCCACGCCACAGATCAGCTGTCCACGCCCTTTAACGACGTCGAGACGGCCCCCACCAGCGGGAGCGGCTTCCCCGTCAGCGGTGGTGTTAGTAGTGGTTCCGCCACCACAGGCGGCCAGCGTTAGCCCGAGGGCAGCTGCGAGAAAACCCCACTTGCGCATGAATTAATCCTCACTCACAAAAGACACTGCAAAACTTATACCCAAACCGTTGGAGTGTTGCACTGGGTTAACACTCCAACGGTTTGGGTTTTCATTTTGCATCAAGGATAACAATATACTGGCGGGGAATCTAAACCTATCCGGATCCATCTGCTTGACGGTCCAAGAGAGTCTCACCTTACGCCTAGTGAAATTGGTTTAGTGCTCCTGCGCCAGGTCGCGAATCAGAGGAATTTTGTCGCGAATGTAGTGATGCAGCTGATCGGTTTCGGCCTGATTGATTGGCTGCTGCCCAACGAATTGATCTAACAACCAGCACACTAAACCGTGGTCATCTAGGGCTAAAAGATGACTGCTCTGGGACCGTTCTACCAAAGACCACAGGTGTCTTAGAAGCTGGGGGTTCATAGCAGCTGTTAATAATTTCTTTAGATTTATACTAGGGCATCGACTCGCTGGTTCAACAGGGCCAATGGATTATTAATATTTCCTAAGGAAACCATAGCCATCTACCCTAAGGTCGAAGTTCTCTTGGATGCGGTGGGGGTTGCCCAGACCGTGGGTCGGGCGACGGTGCAGATGCCCTCTACGGCGATACCGCTGCGTCGCAGGACCAAGGCCGCCGCTTGAGCCGTGGCTCCGGTGGTGAAGATGTCGTCGAGCAGCCACACCGTAGATTGCCGGAGAGTCTTGATTTGGGCCGGAGCAACGGCAAAGGCCTGGGCCAAATTTTGCTGACGGCTGAGCCGATCGAGGCTGTGCTGAGCCTGGGTGGCCTGCACTCGCAACAGGCCTTGGCTGTGTAGCGGCAGCCCAGTCAGCCGACAAAACCACTGGCCGATCAGGTCGGCTTGGTTAAAGCCCCGCTGCTGCAACCGGGTGGGGTGGAGGGGAATGGGGACGATCGCCACCGGACGAGCCCCTGCCCTAGGTCGAGGGTTGTGGTCGACCCAAGTTTGTCCCAGCTCGGTGCCCAAAAACTGAGCCAGGCCGATATGGCCACTGTATTTGAGGCTGCCGATCGCCTGGCGCAGGCTGTCTTCGTAGCGCCCCCAGCTCAGTACTGTCAGATCTGGAATACTGCGATCGCAGGGCGTTGGAGTTTGACACTGCTGCACTTGGCGGCAGCAGCCGGGGCAGAGCACTGCGGATGTTGATCGCTGACACAGGGGGCAGGGCTCGGCCAAAAACAGGCTGAGCATCTGGCGTTTGCCCTGGCTGAGCCAAGTCTGAATCGAGGAGCGACTGTGCATGCGATCTGCCCTGATAGCTAAATGGCCGAGATGGCGCTGGATCTATTGTCGGAGCCACAGCGGGCAGGGACGTGGGTAGAAATAGGGATCTCTAGTGGGAAAGCACCCTATCCCACTAGCAGGGTAGAGGGCGAAGACGATCGCCATCGCGTAAACTCATAGATATAAGATATTGACTTCAAATAAAGCGCTTCGTTGCGATCGCCCCTCGGCACTGCCAGCCTAGGGTTGGGGCAGATTAAGCTCGCCGCAGGGGCCAGCGGTTCTAGCGTTATAAAACCGAATAACTTGGCCACCTTCCTCATGCGACAGCTGAGGGCTAGCCCTGTACCCCAGAATGACCTGGCTTCGACAACTGCACACGCTGGACATCGCTGATCTGCGGGCCGTCGGCCAGAAAGCATATTATCTGGGCTTGCTCAAGCGGCAGGGGCTGCCTGTGGCCCAGGGTTGCGTACTGACCGCAGCGGCCTGGCACCACGGTCTAGAGCAGATGGCCTGGCCCAATGACGAAGGCGATCGGCTGGCTTCAGTGTGTCAAAGCGGGTTTAGGAACTTACAGCAGAGCAGCCAGCAATGGCAAAACGCCCTGCGAGACATTTCTGTAATAGGGGCGATCGCAGACAGTGGTTTAGATTGTCCAGAGCCCGATGGCTTTGTTCCCGCCGCCTGGATGCTGCGCGCGTCACTTTGGGTAGACAGACTGGGTTTAGACCAAGCAGATGCTTCTAGATTGCTAAGCCCAGGCCTGTTGCCGGCCCAAATTGAGGCTGACCAGTCAAATCTAGCCGGGGTGCTGCCACAGTTTTGGAGCCAGGCGCTAACGGCTCGTTGTCTGCCAGTTTGGGATCTTCACTGTCAGCGACTGCGCGATCTCAGCTTGGCCACGCTGATTATGCCGGTGTATCCAGCCCTGGTATCAGGCACACTCATTCTAAGCCAGGAGCAAATTACTGTGGCTGCGGTAGCGGGGCTGGGCATGGCCCTCACCCAGGGAGAAGCCATCCCAGCCTGCTGCTGGACAAGCCTCGGCAACGTTGCTGAGGCTACCTGGTTGCCAGGGTTTCAGGAGCGCATTTACCAGCTCAGGCCTGCCTCTAAATATCGCCCTCGCCCGTTGGCCAATGCCCAACCCATTCAGGTGATCGAGCGCGATCGCCCCGAGCTGACCGCCTCCCTCACCCAAGACCAACTCACCCGTCTAGTGCAAGTTGCAGAACGGGCTCAAACGGCCTTAGGTGGAGCGGGGGTGCGTTTGGAATGGCTGCTGCACCCCAGTGCTAACCCCGACCAGCCCACCCTAATTATTACCGAAGCCGCCCCTTGGCTCGCCCTATCGGTGACGGCCTCCGCCCCAGGGCGGCCACCCCCAACCCCGGCTCGGTCTCAGCCCCCGCTACTGCCCTTGGCTAGCACGGTCGTACGCGGCATTGGGGCTGCAGCGGGATGCATTCAAGGGGTTGCCGTCGTCGCCCAACGCCCCCAAGACTTGCCAAAACCGCTCCCTGAGGGTTGCATTGTGGTGCTGCCCGACCTGCAGCCCGATGTCTTTTTTCAGCTGCCATCGGTAGCGGGCATTGTCACCGAGCGAGGCGGTGCCACCTGCCACGCGGCTATTTTGGCGAGAGAGGTAGGCATTCCGGCGGTGGTGGGTGCACCTCAGGCCACCCAGCTACTCGACAACGGCATGGTGCTCTGGCTCGACGGCGATCGCGGTGTGGTCTATGGCCTCACTGACGAGGCGGCGGCCTCGTTTCGCCCCCCCGTGGCCCCAGTACCCGAACCGCTACCCACCAATCAACCGGGCCGCTACCACCGGCTGCGCACTCAGGTCATGGTCAACCTCAGCCAGCGCCAGGGTTTGGCCAACCTTTCTCTCAACCATGTAGCGGGGATTGGCTTACTGCGATCGGAATGGCTACTGCTGGAGGTACTGGAGGGCCGCCACCCATGGGACTGGGCCAACCAGGGCCAGGAAGCAGAGCTGCAAAATCGCTTGGTGGAGCAGTTAGAGCCAATTTTGCAGACCCTAGGGCCTCGACCCCTGCGCTACCGCAGCCTCGATCTGCGATCGCACGAATGGCAGGCCCTGCGGGGCAGCCCTCCGGTAGAACCCAACCCGATGCTGGGGCTGCGCGGCACCCTGAGCTACGACGTTGATGACCGTCTATTTCAGGTCGAGCTGGGGGCACTAGCCACTCTGCAACGGGCCGGCTATGGCAACCTACAGCTGATTTTGCCCTTTGTCCGTAGCGTTGAGGAAGCCATTGCCTGCCGTCAGCGGGTCGAGCGGGCCGGCCTCACCGACGTTGCCGACTTTGCGCTGTGGATTATGGCCGAGGTGCCCTCGGTGTTGTTTTTGCTGCCCGCCTACGCCCAGGCCGGCATTCAGGGCATTGCCATCGGCTCTAACGACCTTACCCAGCTGCTGCTAGCCATCGATCGCGACCAGCCCACCATGGCTTCTGCCTACGACGAGCGCCACCCGGTCGTGCGCCTAGCCATGGCCCACTTGGTGCAGGAAGCACGCCGCAACGGACTGCTCTGCTCCATCTGCGGCCAGGCCCCGGTCCGTCACCCTGAATTGATCGCTGATCTAGTCGGCTGGGGAATTGGCTCCATTTCGGTAGAAGCTGCAGCCCTGCCGTTTACGCTAGAGGCGATTTGGCAGGCGGAGAATGGTGGAGGAAGTGAGGGGATGAGGGGATGAGGGTGTGAGGGGATGAGGGTGTGAGGATTGGTTCTAGCGGAGTCGTTGGTGTGGCCTTCCTGACAGTCATCAGGCATAGGGAGTCTGCGGATAGGGTTGGGAGGATTGGCCCGACAACCGGGCGGGGATGACCGATAATAACAACGTTGTGCAGACCATTACCCCCTATGTCTCTTCCTTCTAACCTCGCCACCCTAGACGGTGCCCCTTTGGCCCCCGAGGTAATATCTGACAAGGTGATTCTCTTTGTGAATGTGGCCAGCAAGTGTGGCCTAACGCCCCAGTACAGCGGCCTGGTAGAGCTGGATAAGGCCTACGGCGATCGCGGCCTTGTGATCGTAGGCGTGCCCTGCAACCAGTTTGGCAAGCAAGAGCCCGGCAGCCCTGAGGAAATCAAAGACTTCACCAAAACCAAGTACGACGTCGACTTTACCCTGCTCGAAAAGCAGGATGTCAACGGCCCCGATCGCAGCCCCCTTTACCAGTTTCTCGTCGGCAGCGGCCCCGACATCGGCTGGAACTTTGGCAAGTTTTTGGTCGGTCGTGATGGCCAGGTAGTCGAGCGCTTTGAGCCCCAAACACCTCCCAACGACCCGGCTCTCAAAGCTGCGATCGAGCAGGCGTTGGGCTAGGGTGCGATCGCGTTCAAACGAGCATTCCTAGATTGGGACAATTCAGAGCAGATTCACAGGTTAGACCGTTCGAACGGTTTAACCTGTGAATCCCAACGGCAAAGTTGGGGCTTTGCGATCGGCGCAAACTTTTGCCGAGGCAAGAATCACGACAGCACGTCCCGGAGCAGGTCTCGGTGCATGAGTGCACGATCCACCCGCGAACTAATCTGTTCAGGCGATAGCGGGTCGCCGTTGGCATAGACCTCCAGCCAGGCTTGGGTCATCTGCTCGGTGCTATCTGGCCAGCGGTGGCTCACCGCCTGGGGGTTGAGGTCAAACCCCGGCAGATCGAGGTCGGTCATCAGGTGGCTGACTTTGGGGTCATAGCTCAGCCCAAAACAGCGACAGCCCTCCGCCGCCGCCATAATTAGCGCGTGCAGCCGCATGCCCAATGTCATCTCGACACCGCGAAACAGCCCCTTGAGCTGGTGCGGGTTATCTAAAGCATAGATGTGGCTAGGGCCAGGCAGCCGTGGCTGAATATATTCGGCAATGGGCAAGTCTTTGATTGGCTGAAAGGGCACCAGCAGCAGGCAGGTCTGGGTCGCCTTTTGAAACGAGGCCAGAGCCTGAGTGAACTGGTCTAGGCGACTTTCGGTTAGCCAGGGATGGGGGCGCAGGGCGACGGCCACCCGAGGGGCAGGCAGATCCCAGAGGCCGTCTACTGGCGTAGCCTCCAAGGCCCACACTGGGTCTGGGGCCTGCATACCCGGCACATGCCAGCGGGCTAGCCAAGCTGCCGACCCGTTGTCTCTCACGCTGACGGCATTGCAGTGGCCCAGGGCGTAGCGGCCCAGCCCTTTGCTGAGGGGGTGGCTGAGGGGGCCAATGCCCTGTCCCCAAGCGATAGTTTTGAGCCCCAGCCACTGAGCTAGCACCATCAGCCCGCCATAGTAAACAGGGTTTTGCAGACTGGTGGCATCTTGCAGCAGACTGCCGCCGCCCCAAATCAGCACCTCTGCCCCCCGCAGCGCGCGAATGACTGGCCTCAGAGCCTTGCGGGGCACGGTTTCTACGCCGTAGCGCTGGGCGGTTTCGATGGGGTTGCCCGACAGCACCACGGGCGTTACCCCCGCAGGCAGCATTTGCAGCAGGGTAGCGAGTAGGGCTTCGTCGCCGCCGTTGCCCATGCCATAGTAGCCACATAAAACCGCTCGCATGCTCACCTGCTCCTGGCTAACCCGTAGGTCAAACCGCTATACGCCATACACTGACCTCTCTACAATAGAGGCTGTTGTTGCGCCCTGAACCCCATGCACGCCCTCTCGCTGCCCACCTGGATGATCCATATTTCAAGTGTGCTGGAGTGGATGGCGGCAATGTGGTTTATTTGGCAGTTTGCCACCGTGACTCAGCGGCTAGTGTGGCGCTGGCTGGCGATCGGCATGCTTCCCGCCCTGGTGAGCGCCATGGCCGCCTGCACCTGGCACCTATTCGACAATGCCCCTGGGCTAGCCTGGCTAGTCACCCTACAGGCCGCGATGACCGTGATCGGCAACTGCACCCTATGCCTTGCCGCCTGGTGGATCTGGCGACAAAGCAGCATTTCAACCGCCAGCCCAAAGTGAACCCAAAATTAATACCTGAGAACGCTAGACGTGGCTAGCTCTAACGGTCTAGGGTTCAGGGTTTAAGGTATACGGTTTAAGGACTGCTGTGAACCTTAGACCCCCATCAACTTCGGCTCGGCAAACTACATAGCAAATTTTAGAACTATGGTTTCAAATAAAAGATTGTCTGCCTAAGTTCTCCTCCCTCCCCTACCTACCCACTCCCCACTCTCCTACCCATCCACTCCCCACCCATCTACTCCCCACTCCCCCCCATGCTCGACAAAAATACCCTCTTCGCCATGTCCCTCTTCCCCTACCTGGGGTTTCTCTGGTTTATGACCCGTACTCAGGAGACACCGCGGCTGGCGCTAACTGGCTTCTACGCGCTGCTGGTGTTTGTGGCAGTAACCATTCCAGCAGGCATTTATGCCAAGGTGGGACTCGGGGAAGAGCTAGCCAACGTAGACTGGCTACACGGCAGCGCGGAGGCGTTTTTAACGCTGTCAAACATTCTTGTGGTGCTGGGGTTTCGCCAAGCGGTTGTGCAGCATCGAGCGGGAACGCAGGTAGAGGGTGATTAGATGAGGGAATGAGGGGATGCTTCATTCTCCTATCGCCTCACCTTCCTCACTTCCCTACCCTCCTTACCTGCCTTATCCCAGGCCGATCAGCTCCTCGGCGGTGCTGGGGTGAATCGGCAGGGTGGTATCAAAATCGGCTTTGGTGGCACCCATGGTCACGGCGATCGCAACTCCCTGCATTAGCTCTGCGGCGTGGTTGCACACCATATGCGCCCCTAGCACTCGGTCAGTGGATTTTTGCACCACTAGCTTAATCAAGCCCTGGGTCTCCCGGTTAGAGGGTCTGTAGTACAGAGGCTGAAAGCGGGAGCAATAGGTTTGAATATCGTCTTTGCCAAACTTTTTGGCGGCTTCTGCTTCGGTGAAGCCAACGGTGCCCATCTCGGGCGTGGTAAACACAGCGGTGGGAATAGTGTCGTAGTCGAGGGTGACGGGTTGGTGGCCAAATTCGGCGTCAGCGAAGAGGCGGCCCTCCCTGATTGCCACGGGGGTGAGGCTGACGCGATCGATGATGTCTCCGATCGCGAAGATGTGGGGGACAGTGGTGCGATAGTGGGCGTCGACGGCGATCGCCCCCTTCCTAAGGGTGACACCGGTATTCTCCAGCCCTAGGCCCTTCACATTGGGGTTGCGCCCGGTGGCCGCCAAACTTACCGCATCGCTGAGCACGGTCTTTTGCCCCTGCTCGGTGGTTACGGTCAGGGTTAAGCCTGACTCGCCGGGGGCGATCGCAATCTGCTCGCTGTTGGTCACCATGGTGATGCCCTGCCGCTGCATCGCTCCGTGAATTTCACGGCGAAGGTCGTCATCAAAGCCGTTCAGTACTCTGTCGCCCTGAATGATCTGGGTAACTTCGGTGCCCAGCCCATTGAGAATGCTGGCAAATTCGCAGCCGATATAGCCACCGCCAATAATAACCATGCGCTTTGGCTGCTGGGGCAGATGAAAGATATCGTCGGAGGTAATGGCGTGCTCAATGCCGTTAATATTGTCGGGCCGGGTGGGCTGGCCGCCAGCAGCAATCAAAATTTTGGCGGCGGTGACGTTGGTTTCGCCCACAGCCAGGGTGTGCTCATCGACGAACTGCGCCTGGTGGCGAAAAATCTCTACGCCTGATTTGTCGAGGAGGTCTTGATAGACACTCCTGAGGCGATCTACTTCCTGATCAACGGCATTGATTAGGGTGGGCCAGTCAAACTGTCGCTCGCCAACGGTCCAGCCATAGCTGGTGGCCACTTCAGACTGTTCTGCAAACTGAGCGGCATACACCATCAGCTTTTTGGGTAAGCAACCGCGATTGACGCAGGTGCCGCCCAGCTGCCTCGCCTCCGCTAGACCGACTCGGGCACCGTGGCTGGCAGCCCGCCGCGCCGCCGCTATACCGCCAGAACCCCCACCAATTACCAGCAAATCAAAGTCGTAGGTCACAGCCTTCTCCCAGAGAATATTGCTCTCTAGGATTAACCGCAACCTACCTTAAAAACATCCCCAGTTAGGCACAATTTAGGGTTCGCCCTCCTGAAGGCGATCGCAGGTTAAACCGTTTCCCCTAGGGCATGGGTCAAACGCCTGATTGAACAGGCTCGGCAGCAGTGAAGGCCATCTGCCAGAAAGCCACTTCGAGGTCAGCCACCTGCAAAAAGGTGTCTTCAGCCTGAGCCTGAACATCTGGGCTAGCCGTAGCCAGAACGGCATCGGCCTGGGCAGCCAGCAGGTGAACGTAGTCGGTAAAGCCGGGGTTGCCCCAGCGATCGGCGAACTCGGTGTAGGGCTCGGGCATGGGACCAGGCAGTTGCCAGCCCTGATTGTAGGCATACTCAATGGCCCACAGAGCGGTAGCCTGCACCGCGTAGGGCTGCATGGCCAGGCCGGCCATAAACTCACAGTAGCGCTGGCAGGTGGGCTGGGGTGAGGTCGATAGGTCGAGCGATCGCTCGGCAGCCTTGGCCTCAAACCACAGCAGCTCGTCTTTAAGGGCTCCAAGCCCCGCCAGCAGCCCATCGATATGATTATCGGGTGCCGCCCCCAGCACCCGCCCCACCATGCGGGTAAAGTCTTTGACAAACAAAAAATCCTGCACCAGCCAGGTGTTGAACTGAGCGGGGTGCAGAGTGCCGCTCTGGCAGCCGGTTAGAAACGGGTGGGTAGTGGCGCTGTGCCAGGGGGTAGGGTGGGCTTGCAAGAGGGATTGACAGGTCAGAGGCATGGAAGGTTTCTTAGGAATGAGGGGTATTGGGAATTAGGTATAGGGTTTCGGGTTTCAACTCGGCCTGACACCTTGTACCGCACACCCTACACCCTACACCTGCCCTCTGACACCCACATCCCACCTCCTAATCCGGCACGATCTCGGTCACGACGCGGCCGCCGTCAACCACCACGGTCTGGTCATCGAGGCGCCCCACGGCGCGCGCACCGTTGAGGTTGACGTTGGGGTTGGCCTGGCGATAGTTGACGCCACCCTCGGCGACCAGGGTTTGGGTGTCTACGTTCCAGTTGAGGCGATCGCTGGTCATGCGGGCCCGGTTAGCTTCGCCTACGGCCACCACATCTTGGGAGAGAAAAATTTGCTGCGCCGCCAAATCCATGCGGCCCTGGCGGGCAGTGACCCTAATTTTGTTTTCAGGATGTATCAGGGTGAGGGGCTGGTTGACGATCACCTGCTCTTTGGCCACCTGCCAATCTAGAGCTTCACTGGCCATATTGAGCGGAATATCTAGCATCTGCATGGCCACCTGGCCGCGCAGATTCACCAGCTGCGTAGCCAGGTTTACCGTGCCGCGCTGGCCAACTACCACGTCGGTAATCGCGTTTTGCTTAAACTGCTCTACCCGCAGGGGCTGGGCACTGTCGATGCGCTCTTCCTCCCAAAACCAAGCGAGCTCCTGGGCCTGAAGCTTCAGCCAGGGCTCGGTTTTAGAATCGGCAACCACCGTACTAGCCACCACATTACCGGCTAGCTCCATGCGGTTTTCGCGGTTAAACACCCGCGCCTCGTCGGCCACAGCCCGCAGCTGCGGGTGAGTACCGGTAATTTGGTCGCGCATGATCAGCACATCGTTTTGGGGACGCCACTCCATTTCGTTGCCCCGTAGCACAGAGCCGTTCTTAACGCCAGTGGCCACAATATTGCCGCGCAGCAAAATCACGCTGCCGTTTTCGCGCACCTCGCCGGTGTCGGCCACCACTTGGTAGATAACTTCACCGTCCTGAAACAGGTCGCCATCGGGACGGGTGATAAACGCTACCTGCTGATCAGGGCTGTAGGTCACTTCCTTACCTTTGACCCGCCAGAGCAGTTGCCCCCGTTCATCAGGCTGCTCCAGGGTGACATCCTTGAGAGTCAGGCCCGGTGCCGGATCTCCAGCAGCCGGGCCTTCAGCACTCGGCTTTGGGCCAAACCCAGGACCGATCAGGCTATACAACCCCACGGCTAGAGCTGCGATCGCAGCCCCACCAATCATCAACCGCCGCCATCGTGCCATGGTGCTGTGCCTGTAAACCCTACTCGCTGACTGTCAGGCTGTCGTCTACCGCACTGTCGGCAGCAGCTAGATTAGACAGGGGGCGGTAGGTGTAGCTGTGACTTGCAGAGTTGCGGGGCATTTTTCTGATGTCGTCTTTGACCCCTTCGAGATCGATGTAGCGATCGGCCACATTGATCAGGCTGTCGCTGGTCATCGATCGCAGACTCACCACCTCAATCCGCGCCCCCCGGTAGCTGGCGGCATCGGCAGCATAGGCCAGGTCGCCATCGCCGCTGACCAGCACGGCGGTGTCGTAGTAATTGACCAAAGCCACCAAATCCACCGCTATTTCAACATCTAGATTGGCTTTTTTCGAACCATCGGGTAGCTGCACCAGGTCTTTGGCAATCACTCGATAGCCGTTGCGCCGCATCCACAGCAAAAAGCCCTGCTGCTTTTCGTTGGTGCGATCTACCCCGGTATAGAAAAACGAGCGAAACAGCCGCGAGCCAGCCGTGAGCTTGCACAGCAGCTTGGTGTAGTCGATCTCAATGCCCAATTGCAGGGCCGCGTAAAACAGATTCGAACCATCGATAAAAATGGCCACCCGGCCTCGATTTTCGAGCACCTGTTCAGGGGTAAAAATGCCGTCTTCGCCGGTTAAAGAGTGGTTGTTAAAAGAATGGCTGTGAGTATCTAACATGAGTTTTTATTAGGGTGTTAAATCGAGTTGAAAAACGAGCTAAAAACAAACGTGAAACGAGCTGAAGCGGTTGTAAGCTAGGGGCTGCTTACGGGTTCGGGCAGCTCCAAGCGCTGAAATACGGGGGAGGCTTCTCCCAATAGTTGACTGGGGGGTAGATGGCCCCAAGCGGCATGATCGACATAGCTAATCTGCTGACCGATGGCTTTGTCGTCAAAATCGATGGCGAAGCCTAGCTGAGCATAAATTTGGTTGCTAATGCCAGGGATGATCGGCGAAAGCAGGTAAGCTGCCTGCCGCACCGACTCTAGTACGGCGTACAGAACAGCTTCGGTTTCGGCCTGTTTGCCCTGTTTATAGAGGCTCCAGGGAGCTTGCTCATCAAGGAACTTGTTGCTGGCCTGCACTAGCGCCAAAATCGCGGTACAGGCTTGGCTAAAGGCCAGGTGAGTATAAGCCTCAAAGACAGTTTTAGGCAGCGCTGTGCCGATCGCCCGCAGGGAATGGTCAGCCGCAATGCTCTTAGGATCAACATCAGGCACGTGGCCATCACAGTAGCGTCCCGCCATCTTCAGAGTGCGGTTGAGCAGATTTCCCAAGTCGTTGGCTAGATCAGCATTCAGCACATTGATGAAGCGAGTTTCGTTAAAATCGCCGTCTTTGCCAAACTCGATTTCGCGCAAAAAGTAGTAGCGCACCGCGTCAGGGCCGTAGGTTCCCACCAACGCCACCGGGTCTAAGGTGTTGCCCTGGCTCTTGCCCATCTTTTGACCATCTTTAGTCAAAAAGCCGTGGCTAAACACCCGCCCTGGCAGCGGTAGCCCCGCCGACATCAGCATGGCTGGCCAAGAGATGGCGTGAAACCGCAGAATATCTTTTCCTGTCAGATGGATATTAATAGGCCACCACTTGGCCACTGCCTGCTCTAGGCTCGGCGGTTCGCTGGGGTCTTGCAAAGCCGTTAGGTAGCCTAGCAATGCATCAAACCAGACGTAGAGTGTTTGATCGGGATCGGTAGGTACTGGAAAACCCCAGTCGAGGTTGATGCGCGAAATTGAGAAGTCTTGCAGCCCCTGTTTCACAAAGCCCAGCACCTCGTTGCGGCGGGCTTCGGGCTGAATAAAGTCGGGCTGACTAGCGTAGAGGTGCTCTAGCTGATCTTGATATTTCGACAGCTTGAAGAAGTAGTTTGACTCGTCACGCCACTCCACCGGCTTGTTGGTGTGAATGGCGCAGTGCTGGTTGGGCAGCAGATCGCGCTCTTCTTTAAATTCTTCGCAGGAAACACAGTACCAGCCCTGCTGCTGGCCCTTATAGATATCCCCCTGATCCCACAGGCGCTGAAAAAACTCGTTGACAATAGTGTTGTGGCGAGGGGCAGTGGTGCGAATGAAGCGATCGCAGTCAATGTTTAGCAGCTCCCACAGACGCTCAAACCCAGCCACAAATTCGTCGCAATGTTCCTGGGGTGAGACACCGCGCTCTTCGGCGGTGCGCTGAATTTTTTGGCCGTGCTCATCGGTGCCGGTAATCATCAGCACCGGATGCCCCATCAACCGATAAAATCGGGCCACTACGTCGGCGGCAATGGTGGTGTAGGCGCTGCCGATGTGGGGTAAGCCATTGACGTAATACAGCGGCGTAGTAATGGCAAAGGGCGGTTGGTCTACAGGGGTAAAAGTCATACAAAAACTGAAACATCAGCCCACCAAGAGGCCCATGAGATAACAGCAACAATTCGGCGCGCTAGCCTCTAGACCAAAGGCTTTAAACTAGACCCGACAAATACTAAGGATAGCAGCGCCAGGAAAAAGCTAAACCGAGGCCCCTTTGCAAACCCACAGGCCCAAGCTAGTATCCTAGACTGCTATGTTAGGGTTCCCTGAATAAGCCCCAGAAGTTTTAAGCATCTGGCTTAACCCCCCGCCCTAAAAATTGCCCATCAATCGTCAAGCAGGCCCAGGCGATCGGGCGGCCAAAACCGCACTACTGCTTTGCCAATAATATTCTCTTGGGGCACAAACCCCCAGGCGTGGCTGTCGTAGCTGCTGTTGCGATTGTCGCCTAGCACTAGGTACGAAGCTTCGGGCACTTCTTCAGGGCCCCATTGGTAGTCAGGCGCGGCTTTGATATAGGGCTCAGTCAGCACTTCACCATTGCGAATGACTTCACCATCGCGCACCTCGACCACATCGCCCGGTAGACCAATGATGCGCTTAATAAACGCATCTCGGCGCTTTCCTAGGACCGTGAGGCTATCGGGCGGCCAAAATACTACAACATCCCCATGTTCGGGGGGGTTGAGGTGATAGCTAATTTTTTCGATCACGAGGCGATCGTTAATTTGCAGCGTGGGCTCCATCGAGCCCGAGGGAATGTAGCGCGCCTCTGCCACAAAATGTCGGATACCCAGGGCCAAGAACACGCTCAACACGATAGTTTGCAGCCCTTCCACCCAGGGATTAGGCTGGGGTGCCTGCTGCTTTTGAGCCGGACCTGGCTTTAGAGAGGATTCGGGCGGCAGCGAAGGTTTATTAGACTGATCGGTCACAGGTGTGTCCCCGAAGATACAGAGAAAGACGAGCCCCAGTAGCTCCCAGGGCAAAATCGCCCCAGACGTATCCGCTAGGCATGTCCTAGTGTAGTCGATCTGCTTTGCAACCATCTGCCTTGAGTAGACGGTTGATTACAGAGATAACAGACAGCGGATTTGGCTATCCTCAGGGCGCTCCTCTAGGGCGTGGCGGGAGCCAAATCCTCAGACCACAGCCCCTTTTCTTCTAGCCAGGGGCGACTGTAGATACGCGACTGGTAGCGGGAGCCGCCATCGCACAGCACGGTGACAATTTTATGGCCTGGGCCAAGCTGCTGAGCCAGCTTTACCGCCGCCGCCACGTTGATGCCCACCGAGCCCCCCATAAACAGCCCTTCGTTGTAGAGCAGCTGATAGATGGTGCGCAGCGCCTCAGGGTCCTCAATTTGAATGGCGTCGTCGATGGGCGCCCCCTCCATGTTGGCGGTGATACGGCTGTTGCCGATGCCCTCGGTAATGGAGCTGCCCTCGCTGTGGACTTCGCCGGTTTTGACGTAGCTGTAGAGGCCACTGCCCATGGGGTCAGCTAGCACGCAGCGAATGTCGGGGTTTTTCTCTTTGAGAAACATGGCTACGCCGGCGTAGGTGCCACCGGTACCCGTAGCTGACACCCAGCCGTCGACAGTGCCCTCGGTCTGCGCCCAGATCTCGGGGCCGGTGGTTTCGTAGTGAGCCAGGCGATTGGCCAAATTGTCAAACTGGTTAGCCCAGACGGCGTTGTCAAGCTCCGCCGCTAGGCGACCTGAGAGCCTCACATAGTTGTTAGGGTCGCGATAGGGCACCGCGGGTACGGTGCGAACCTCAGCGCCGAGGGTGCGCAGTAGGTCAATTTTTTCCTGCGACTGGGTATCGGGGATGACGATGAGGCAGCGGTAGCCCTTGGCATTGCAGATATGGGCCATGCCAATGCCAGTGTTGCCAGCGGTACCCTCAACCACGGTGCCGCCGGGCTTGAGCAGCCCCTTTCTCTCGGCGTCTTCAACAATGTAGAGTGCAGCGCGATCTTTGACCGAGCCGCCGGGGTTGAGAAACTCTGCTTTGCCCAGAATGTCGCAGCCAGTGGCCTCACTGACGCTGTTGAGGCGAATGAGGGGAGTGTTGCCAACTGTGGCGACAAAACCTTGTTTGATATCCATGCCTTTCGTAACCATTGACAACAGCCTGTTCGAGGCCAGGTGATCGCCCAACCTAGCGCCTGCCCAAGGCAATATCCCCAGCGCAAGTCGCCTCTTCATCCTACGGTGAAACGGCTGGCTTCTCGGCTAGATCGGGCAGTTTTCTGGGGTTCTGCCGACAAGTTCAGCTTATAGATAGAGTTTTCTGAGCGGCAAAATTCCCCTTCCGGACTTCGCCTTTCTGAGCGTAGATTTGGGTTATCGTTGCGATCGCTTACTCTATGTCTTTGCCCCCCTGTCCTGTGCCACGATGCAAACCCTTGAGGCGCTAATTTTTGATGTCGATGGCACCCTAGCCGAAACCGAGCGCGACGGCCACCGCGTTGCCTTTAACCAGGCGTTTCAGGAGTTTGGGCTACGCTGGCACTGGCCCGTGGGTCTCTACGGGCAGCTGCTGCGGGTTGCGGGGGGCAAAGAGCGGATTCGCCACTACATTCAGCGCTACCAGCCCAAATTTGAGGCAGAGGATATCGAAGGGCTAGTGATTGCACTGCATCAGGCTAAGGCTGCTCATTTTCAAGCTCTGGTCGAAAACCATGTGATACCGCTGCGGCCGGGGGTGCGGCGGCTGATCGCGGCGGCCCAGCGAGAGGGGGTGCGGCTGGCGATCGCCACCACCAGCGCCAGAGACAGCGTTATACCCCTACTCGAACGCCTACTGGGGCCAGACTCACCCGGCTGGTTTGAGATGATCGCGGCCGGCGACATGGTGCCCGCCAAAAAACCCGCCCCCGACATCTACAATCTGGTGATCGACGCGATGAATCTCAACCCCGCCACCTGTTTGGTGCTTGAAGACAGCCCACAGGGCTTAGCGGCAGCGACTGCCGCCGGGCTCCCCACCGTGGTTACCGTCAATGACTACACCCGAAACTCTGCTATGCCCGGCGCTCGCCTCGTCATCAGTCATCTGGGCGAACCCAGTCTCCCGTTTGAAGTCCTTTGGGGCAAGGCCAACAACGCCTACTATTTCTCTCTAGATCTAGCTCAGGCGCTGTTGTCGTCTCAAGCCGCCCAGGGGTAAGGATTTTTGTGACCATAAAATTCTTTAGCAGTTGAGTCTCCTCTAGGCACAGGCTATGCGCCCCCACAGATATCTCAGCAATCTCCCTACCCATCCACCTATCCACCCATCTACCCATTCACCCATCCACTCCCCATGTCCCTCTCCCTAGCCCTCTGGCACGCCAACGATAACCTGGCCCAGGAATGCCTTCACCACCCCTTTGTCCAGGGCATTGGCGACGGCACCTTACCAGCGGAGAAATTCGCCTACTACGTGGGGCAAGACGCCTTTTTTCTCGAGGCCTTTGCCCGCGCCTACAGCATCGCCGCCGCCAAAGCACCTACTTGGGAAACCTTTCAAGTGTTCCACCAGCTGGCCGATGGGGTGCTGGCTGAGCTAAATCTGCACGGTAGCTACGCCCAGGAATGGGGCGTCGATTTGGCTACGGTAGCGCCCGGTGCTGCCACCCGTCGCTACACCGATTTTTTGCTCAGCACGGCTTGGGGGCAAGCGCCCGGAGCGACGGCGGTAGCGATGGCTCCCTGCATGCGGCTCTACGCTTTTCTAGGTCAGTCCCTGGCACAGCTCAACCCGCCGCCCCATCGCTACAGTCCCTGGATCGACACCTACAGCAGTGACCAGTTTGAACCCCTGGCCGCCCAGCTCGAAGCGCTGATTGATAACTCAACAGCAGATAACCCCAGCAACCAAACTGCTTACCGCTATGCAATGGAGTGCGAACTCGCTTTTTTTGAAGCCGCTTGGCAGGTTAAATCCGGAAGTGCTCTATAACCTTGCCGACAAAATCAGATTGACGATGCTAGAGTCTTACTAATTTCTTACCAACGGTAATGTTAGCGGTTATGGAAGTGACGCGTCTTTCCAGCAAAGGCCAGGTAATTATCCCGAAAGCCCTGCGGGTCGCTCACCACTGGGAGACGGGGCAGGAGCTCATCGCTGTGGATGTAGGCGATGGGATTTTGCTGAAACCTAAAAAGCCTTTTGAGCCGACAACCTTGACGCAGGTGGCGGGCTGCCTTAACTATCAAGGCTCACCCAAAAGCCTGGACGATTTTGACCAAGCCATTCGCCGGGGTGTAATGGAGCAGTGGCATGATCGCCGTTGATACCAACATTATTGTCAGACTGCTGACCAAGGACGATGAACAGCAGTACAACGCTAGCTTCAAGCTATTTCAAACGCCAGAGATTTTTATTCCCGACACAGTCATTCTAGAAACAGAGTGGGTGCTGCGTTTTGCCTACGGCTTTCAGCCCAGTGAAATTTGTGCTGCCTTTAGGAAATTATTTGGCTTACCCAACGTGCAGTTGACCAACGGCAATCTGATGGCCCAGGTGTTGCAATGGCACGAAAATGGTCTCGACTTTGCCGATGCTCTGCACTTAGCAACTAGCCAAATGTGCGTCGAAATTTATACCTTTGACCGTAAGTTTGCTGCGCAGGCCCAGACGCTCACCGATTGCTCCGTTCAATTGCCCTAGTTACGCCCGCAGCGAGGTGCCATGCAGCACCTAGATAATGTCCCTCCGCCATAGATAATAGACGCGGAACTCTTTAGTGGCTGCCCCCATGACTGCCGACATTCGTCTACTCGTGCTCGATATCGATGGCACCCTGGCCGGCGTATCTAACCAGATCAGCGAACCGGTGCTGGAGGCGGTACGCGAGGTGCAGCAGCGGGGAATTGAGGTGGCGATCGCCACTGGCCGCATGTATCAATCGGCCCTGCGGTTCTACCAGGTGGTGGGCTCAACCCTGCCGCTGATGGCCTACCAAGGGGCATTCATCAAAGACCCCAACACGCAGAAACTGCACCGCCACACCCCGCTGCCCCGGCAGCTGGCCCTCGAAATTCTCGCCTATCTGGCCCCGATGGAGGCCAACAACGACCTGTCGATTCACCTCTACATTGACGACCAGCTTCACGTGCGGGCCATCATTGAAGACACCAAGGCCTACGCCGTGCGATCGGGCGTTAACCCAATCGCAGCGGGGGACTTAACCGCTCTACTGGCGGGCAACGCCGCCATCGAAACCACCAAGCTGCTGACCCTGAGCGAAAACCTGGATCTACTGAGCGACATCCTCAGCGATCTGGGGCAGCGCTACCCCCTCGACGATGTATATCTAACGCGATCGGTGGAATATTTTGTCGAAGCCACCCATCCCAAGGCCAACAAGGGCGAAGCGGTGCGGTTTTTGGCCGAAGACCTGCTGGGTCTCAATCCCGACCAGGTAATGACCGTTGGCGACAACTACAATGACCTCGAAATGCTGCGCTACGCAGGCATTGGTGTGGCCATGGGCGATGCTCCGGAGCCGGTCAAGCAGGGGGCTGACTGGGTGGCACCGGGGGTTGAGGCGGATGGGGTGGCGGCGGCCCTGCGGGAGTTTCTGCTGTAGACTCCTTAGCCAGGCTATCGTACAGCTCCGAGAGGGTGCCAACGCGGTACCCCTGGCGATCGATCAGCGCCAGTAGGGTGGGCAAGGCGTGGGCAGTCTGAACGCAGCGCTCCATCGAGCCACCGTGCATGACAAAAATCGCCCCCGGAAAAATAAATTGCGCCAGGTACCAGGTGTTGAGGTTGGGCGTGCTAAGGCTTCGCATGGTGTCGAAGGGAATCATTGAAGCCAGCGCCACCAGCGACTCGTAGCCGGGAGCAAGCCGAATGTGGTCAACCATAGCCCGGTTGTAGAGACCGCGCCCAGGGCGATACCAGCGCAGGGGCTGCTGAATCAGGTCGGTGATGCGATCGTGGGCCTCTTGAAAGTGGCGGGCAAACTGGGCCGGCTGCAAGATGGCCGGGGTGGTGTCGGTGGTGCCGTGGTTAGCAATTTCGTGGCCGCTGGCGAGAATGTCTTGCAGAATCGTGCTGCCGGGGTTGAGATGGTCGGTAATGACGAAGAACGTGGCGTGTATTGGGTGCTCGGCGGTGCGGTTGTAGGCATCTAACGCGTTGAGAATCAGCCGGGTAGAGGCATCGTCGCGATCGCCCGGTGTCGGCACATCGTCAATGGTCAGTGCCACCAGGGGGGCTTTGGTAGGCGCGTAGAACAGCGCATCCGGAAACATCCGGGCGACTTGGGTCAGCAGTTGGTGGTGGGGAGGAGCCATAGCGTTAGCGGCTGGTGGGATCTAGACTATCGCGGAGGCGATCGCCCAGCGTGTTGATGCAGAGTACTGTGAGAAAAATTGCCACACCAGGGGCCAGCACCAGATAAGGGGCGCTCTCGATGTAGTTTTGGGCATCGTAAAGCATGCGTCCCCAGGTGGGTACGTCAGGGGGAAATCCTACCCCAAGAAAGCTCAGGGTAGACTCAGCTAAGAGGGCATTGCCCACGCCAATGGTCGCCGCCACAATCACCGGGCCGAGGATATTTGGCAGCAGATGGGTTTTGACAATTCCCCAGGGTCGCGCTCCCAGGGCCACGGCCGCCTGCACAAAAGTGCGCTGCTTGAGGCTTAAGAACCCGGCCCGCACCAGGCGCGCCACCGACATCCAACTCAAGCCGCCAATCAGCAGCACAATCAACAGAAAAATACCCCGTTCTGGCCCCAGAGTGCGGCGCACCGGATCGCCCAGCAGGTAGACCACCAGCAGCACCAGCGGCAGTTGTGGCAGGGCCAAAAACAGGTCGGTGACGCGCATCAAAACAACATCCACCCAACCGCCGCAGAACCCAGCCAAGGCACCGATAGCTACCCCCAGGCTAATGCCCACCAGGGTAGCTGCCAGCCCCACCGCTAGCGAAATGCGGCCGCCAATCAACAGTCGGGCCAGCTGGTCTTGGCCCAAGTCGTTGGTGCCCAGGGGCTGTCCCACACCGGGCGGCAAAAAGGCGCGGCCAAAGTCGATGGTGCTGGGAGAGCCGGAGTAGAGGAGGGGGCCAAGGGCGATCGCCAGCATCAACATCCCCAGCACCACCAGGGCAACTTGGGCGGTGCGATCGCCCCACAGCCGTTCCCAAACCCGATTGCTCCCCGCTAGAGCGACTTGACCGGGCGCAAGGTCGGTATTAATGGCCATAGCGCACCCGAGGGTCAATAATGCCATAGAGCAAGTCGGCCACCAGGTTAAACGCCACCACCAGCACCGCGTAGATAAACGCAATCCCCATCACCACCGGCGTATCACTGCGATAGATCGACTCGATCAGCAGCGCCCCAATCCCCGGCACCCGAAACACCTGCTCTGTCACCAGCGCCCCCGTAAAAATCGTCGGAATATCCAGCGCCACCAGCGTCACCACCGGAATCAGCGCATTGCGCAGCATGTGCAAAGTGACGATACGCCAGCGGCCCAGCCCCTTAGCCCGCGCCGTTTTCACATAGTTCTGCGGAATTTCTTCGAGCATGGCGGCCCGCACAAACCGCAGCAGCACCGCCGTTTGAAACAGCACCAACGTTGCGATCGGCATGATCGACTGCTTCAGCCACCGTCCTAGGGTCGCGGCATCGCTCACCACCAGCTGGTTGTCGTAGATAAAGGGCAGCCAGCCCAGCCGCACGCTCAGCACAATGATTAGCACCAGCCCCGAAAAAAACGGCGGCGTCGAAAACCCCATAAACGCCAACGTCGTAATAGCCCGATCAATCCAGGTGTTGTGCCGCAGCGCCGCCACCATTCCCAGGGGCAGTGCCAGGGTCACGCTCAGCAGATAGGCCACCCCAATCACCCACAGGGTAACCGGCAACCGCTGCGCAATCAGCTCCGCCACCGGCAGGCGGCTAGTAAACGAGTAGCCCAGGTTGCCGCTAAACAAGGCCACCGTCCATTTCAAATAGCGAATGGGTATGGGTTGGTCAAGGCCGAGCGATCGCATAATGTTTTCCCGCACCTCCGGCGTAATCGCCGGATTCGTCGCCAGATCCCCCAGGGGATTGCTGGGCGCCAGCGCCAGAATGAAAAAGATCACCGCGCTAATGGCCAGCAGCGTGGGAATAGCGATCAGCAGGCGTTTGAGCAGGTAGCCAAGCATTGGCGGGTGAATGGGTAGGAGGGTAGATGGGTAGATGGGTGGGAGGGTAGATGGGTAGATGGGTAGATGGATTGGGGATCGGAACGGGAGTTATGGCCTCTTCACCTTTCCATCGCTTCACCTAACCGCTCATCTACGCCCCCATGCCCCTACGCATCCACCCTTCCACCCATCCACTCTCCCACCCATCCACTCCCCTACCCCGCCCTCGGCGCCAGCGCCGCCTTCGGGTAGGCAATCCGCTTGTGGTTATACTGCTGCCACACCTGCACAAAAATCTCGGCAATTAGGGTCATGTGGTCGCGGGTGAGGCCTGATTCTACCAGCTGGTTGTCTTTCCAGCGGGCGCGCAGAATACGGTTGACCATGGCCAGGGCCTCGTCGGGGGTGGCGTTGGTGAGCGATCGCAGCGCCGCTTCGCAGGAGTCGGCCAGCATGACAATGCCAGTCTCAGGCGACTGGGGAACGGGGCCATCGTAGCGAAAGTCAGCTTCTTGAACCACCAGGGTCGGTTCCTCCTTGGCCAGTTCCTGGGCCTGGTGATAGAAATAGCTGATCAGCATCGTGCCCTGGTGCTCGGGAATGAACGATCGCACCGCCTTGGGCAACCGACATTTGCGAGCCATCACAATGCCCTCGGTAACGTGCTTTTTAATGATGGCGGCGCTGAGCCAGGGGTCGTTAAGTTCGTCGTGCTTGTTGGGGCCGCCCATTTGGTTTTCGATAAAGCCCTGGGGGTCGTGCATTTTGCCGATGTCGTGGTAAAGCGTACCGGCCCGCACCAGCTCGACGTTGCAGCCCAGGGCGCGGGCCGCGGCCTCAGCCAGACTCGACACAAACACCGTGTGCTGAAAGGTGCCCGGCGCTTCGGAGGCCAACCGCTTCAGCATGGGGCGGTTGGGGCTCGACAGCTCGGCCAGGCGAATTGGGGTAACCAGGTCAAACAGGTGCTCTAGGTAGGGGCTCAGGCCCTGGGCCGCAATGCTAGAAATCACCCCATAGATGCCTTGGAGAGCAGCCCCAGTCAGCATTACCGACCAGGCAGAAAGCAAAGACACCGGGCTCACCACCAGAGTTAACAGCAGGTAAACCACCCCCTGGGTGAGCCCGACACCGCCGCCCAGCAGGGCCAACTCTTCGCGCGATCGCATGCGGCTCGCCAGCAGACTGCACACTAGAGCCCCCGCCGCCCCCGCCATCAACGAAATGCTGCTCACGGCCGAACCCACTGGCAGCAGCACCGCCACCAGCACCACCAGCGTGCCGCCCAGCACCGGACCGTAGAAGCTGCCCGCCAAAAGACCAATGGCCGGTAGCCCGTAGGCCGCTATCCCAAAAATTTGCATCACCCCGGTGCTGACCACCATCGCCGACAGAAGCAAATAGTCTTTTTGACGCAGCCGCTGGGGCACCCAGTGCTCAACCAGCAAAAACAAACCCACCCCACCCGCCACCAGCCCGCCAAACATGGCCAGCCCCCAGTAGTTAAAGCGGCGCTGGCTGAGGTTAAAGCTGTCGAGCAGCACAAACTGTTCCTGGCTGATGGGTTCTCCAGTCGAGACAATCAGCTCGCCCTGCTGCGCCTCTATAATCACGGGTTTTACGGCCTCTGCGGCCATGTCGGCCTGCTGCCGAGTGCGATCGCTATCTTCGACCAGGTTTGGCTCCAGAGTCGAGAGCAAGAGCTGGCGAGCCAGGGGCTCGATTGGGTGAGGCAAGGTGTCTTTGAGCTGAAGGTAGGCCGCCCGGTCGAGCATCTCGGGCGGCAGTCCAGCATGAATGCCCTGGGCCAGCATGCGCTCTGCGGCTTTGCGAATCTCGGCTTGAGCATTGACCCAGTCTTGCAGCGGCAGATCGAACAGGGGAGGAGCCTCAGCAACACCCTCGGACTGGGCGGCCAGCAGCGTTAAATTGGCCATCGCCTCTTGATAGCTCTGGCGAGACTTTTCCACCGCCGTCAGCAGTTTCGCCAGCTCTTGACTACTAGACCGCTGACCGTAGGCCCACAGTTCTCCCAGGGCTGTCTGCTGATTGGGGGTGATGGTTTGGTTGCGCAGCAGCGTTGCTAAGGGCACCTGCTCACCCTTGGCGCTATCGTCGGCCAGGGGGTCGATGAGGCTGCGCAGCTTGAGCCAAGTGGCGTCGTCGGAGCGGCGCAGGTAAACCTGCACCTGAGTCGACAATTTGCTGGTTGCCACAAAGGGCACCCCGCCGGCCTGGCGGCGGATATCGCCCACCTGATCCATCAAAGCGTTGAGCGATCGCAGCACCGAATCATCGACGGCGGGATCAACCTGGAGCACTTGCAGAGCACCGTTGCGGGCATCGCGACGACGCGCTTCGGTAGTCTCTTTATCTTCTACTCGCACCGTGCTTGGAGCCAGCACGGTGCTGGGGGCAATGCTGCCCACCTGCAACCCCGGCTGATTGTAAAAACGCTGCCCTAGAATGGCCGTCAGTCCTAGGGTGGCGATCGCGAAGGCCAACCGGGGATGGCGAATATTTTTGCGCCGCCGGAGCGGGCGACAGGGCTGAGGCCACCCTTCCATGCGGCGCTGGGCTGAGGTAGCAAGCGCCTGCGTATTCACCGCCTCCACATTCAGGGATAGCGATCGCGGCGACAGCGTAGAACGGGGTGTAGTCGGCTTCATAGCCTGCTGCTCTAGGGCCCACCAGCGCTCGACCGCAGCCACAATGTCCTGAATTGCCTTCATAAATTGAGACATTTAAAGGGGCGGGCAGAGGCAGGGAAACCCCAGACTAAAGCTGTGAGAGCACCGTTTCTCCGCAGCCATCAAGGCTTTGAGCTCAACTAAGACCTCTCAGAAGCTATTATAGGCGGCGGCTGTGGTCCAGCGCCTGCGCCCGTCGAGTCAGCCTCTCAACCCCAGGGGCAAAGTGGAGGATAGGGTAGGAGGCGCTATCCCCGCCCAACGGCAATGCAGCGTTGTCGCTAGGGCCGCCAAGGCATCGGCATCGATCTCCCGCCAGGGGTCGGGCTGGGCAGGGTGGTAGTCGAGTAGCCAGCGCTGGCGAAGCGCAGCACCGAGCCCAGCGCGGCCGCTGGCTAGCCCGGTCAGCAGACCCACTAGGGCGATGGCGCAGCCTCCCTGGAGGGGAATCTCCGCCGCCAACCATTCTCGATGACGAGCCAGGCCCAAGGCCACTGCGAACTGCCCCTGGCTCTGCACCACTAGGCTAAGGGCCTGCGCCACTAGGCCTGCGCCATCCTGAGGTCCTGCGCCACCAGGCAGGGCACGGGCTAGAGCACTGAGGCTGTGGGTGGCTCCCATCTGCTGGCACAGGACGGTAAACATTTGCTCGCAGGCCACCGCCGCCGCCGGGGACAGCTCCAACTCTTCTATCCAGCGGTACACAGCTTTTCGGTGGTGACCATGGACATCGGCCATTACCCACAGATAGGGGAGGGCGTTAATCGCCGCCGCCGAGCTGGACAGCGATTGAAAATGGGCTTGCCAGCGCGGCGACAGCAGCCGCTCTCCCCTGGCGCAGGCGGCAGCCGCTTGCAGGAGACCCTCCTGCCACCCGAGGTCTTCGGTAACCCTGGGACGAGCAGTGCTGCGATCGCTAATTACTACAGCTTCTAGGGCAGCCACCAGGCGATCGTACTGTGAACCAGTTTGAACCATCCAATAAAGACCCTGTTGAATTTTAAGGGGTGTAGTAGTCTATTTGCTGACAGCAATCCTATAATGCTTGCTGTCAAGCCCTTGGGGTTCTCTTGCGTTCTGTTACCCTGCCTGGAGCCAAGTCTATGTTCTGCGTCTCCCCTTTTATACAACGGATGACTCCAGGGGGGGCCAGCCAACGCGTCTGGGGAGCAGTCGCCGCGATTCCCCTCTGGGGAGGCTGCGCCATCGCCCTGGGTGTCAGCCTAACCGCTTCCGGAACATGGGCCCAAACCCCGACTGAGGAGACTCCCCCTGCTAGCCAACCCGCTACACCCACAGTGAGCGGCGGGCGCATTGTCCGGCCTACTCTTCAGTTGGGCAGCCAGGGAGAGTCAGTACGAGAACTACAGTCCATGCTGATCCTGCTGGGCTATTACCCCGGCCCGGTAACCGGTGTCTACCAAGATGACACCGCCGCCGCCGCCCGCCGATTTCAAGCCGCTGCGGGCGTTACCGCCGATGGCATTGTTGGTCCTACCACCTGGAGTCGCCTGTTCCCGACCCCGCCGGGGGAGGCCAACCCACCGACAGCTACGGCCCCTAGCGGTACAACCCCACCAGCGACCACTCCCGCGACCACGGCCCCCAGCAGTACAACTCCCCCGGCGACCACTCCCCCGGCGGCTAATCCCCCAGCCACGACCACGCCCGCAACCCCTAGCAGAGGTACCCCAGCCGCTGCTCTCCCCGTGCTGCGCCCCGGCATGGAGGGGGACGCCGTGCGGCAGCTCCAGCAGCGCCTGCGCACGAAGAAATTTTACAGCGGTGCCGTCGATGGGGTGTTCGGCAGCCAAACTGAGGCCGCCGTGCGTGCCGCCCAGGCTGCCAATGATCTAACCGTAGACGGCATTGTTGGCCCAGCCACGTGGCGAGCGCTCAATTAGAGGCATGCTGTCGAGTTTATGGTCGGGCCAGAATTTGCCACAGCAGGTTTAAGGTGGCGGGCAATAGTTCTAATTTTTGACCAAACCACGATAGGCAGCGCAAAAACCGCTGCATCTAAAGCAGGGTTGCCTATCGCAAACAGCCACTAAAAAGCCGCCGAGGAGTTTACGTCTTCGGCGGCTTAAGCATAGTGCTGGCAGGCGTAGTCTTAGTCTGGCTGAACAAACCAGTCGTTTAAAGTATTAGCCGAGTCAGGCAGCGTAGCGCTAGCGTAGGTGAAATAGGGAATATCTGAAGCTTCCATAGTGGACATCTGCTGGCCAGCATGATCCATATAGATCATGTAGTTACCCATGAGGAAGTAAACCCCCATTAGAGCAGCAGCAGAAGATGCCACCAAAAAACCCGCCAACATCAGGGAAAATTCCTGACCTTTGACAGCCTGCTCCATTAGACGGAGCGCCCAAGCCACCAGGGCAATAACAATAATCAGGATGAGCAGCAGCATGGAACAACGACTGTTGTAACGATATGAATAGTCAGATTAATGACTGAGTCTATATGTTACACATCGTAACAGGCATTCATAAAACTGGCGTGGCATCCACAGAATGTCTTTAGGTTTGCCAAGCAGAGGGGCCAGACTAGGTCAAGCGCACAGGTACCTGGCGATCGCGCAAATGCTCCTTTACCTGCTGCACCGTCAGTTGCCCGTAGTGTAACAGTGAGGCCAGTAGGGCCGCCTCGGCTTTTCCCTCAGTGAGGGCCTGGTGAATGTGGTCGCAGTTGCCAGCCCCGCCGGAGGCAATCACCGGCACCGGCACCCGATCGGCAATGGCGCGGGTGAGATCGATGTCGTAACCTGCCTGAGTACCATCGGCATCCATGCTGGTGACAAGCAGCTCACCCGCTCCTTGGTTAACGATTTCCTCAGCCCAAGCTAAGGCGTCAAGCCCCGTGTTCTCGCGACCACCGCGCACGTAGACATCCCAGCCTGGGTTGCCAGGATCGGGGCGGCGACGGGCATCGATCGCCACCACAATGCACTGGGCGCCGAAGCGATCGCTGGCCGCTTTAATCAGCTCAGGCTGCTTCACCGCTGCCGAGTTAATGCTGACTTTATCGGCCCCGGCCCGTAACAATTTTTTAATGGTCTCTAAGGATTGAACGCCCCCGCCCACCGTCAGGGGAATAAATACCTGCTCCGCCGTGCGGTACACCACGTCGTAGATGATGTCGCGGTCTTCGTGGGTGGCCGTGATGTCAAGAAACACCAGTTCATCGGCTCCCGCCTGGTTATAGGCCTGGGCTAGCTCCACCGGATCGCCCGCATCGCGCAGGTCGACAAAATTGACCCCTTTCACCACCCGGCCAGCTTTTACATCTAGACAGGGCACAATCCGTTTGGCCAGCATTGCGTTCTCCTTGCCCAACGGCAAATTAACCCATTCCCCGGTTCCACAATAGAGGATTATGACGATCATCAGGGGTCAAGACGCTGATACACTGTCTCTTGGTTTATCGTTGGAAACGCAGTTGGAGCCCTTAGTAGACATGGCTTTAGAGATTGGCCAGAAGGTGAAAGTATCCCGTCTTCGCGATCGGGTTTCTAAGAATGTGGCGGCTTACCTCGGCAAGCGTGGTGTCGTGAGCCAGTTCAAAATGGTGGACGGCAGCGATGTTGGCGTCGTGGTCGAGTTTGAGGATAGCTACACCACCTGGTTCTTTGAAGATGAGCTGTCTGCAATTCAGTAGTGGGCGGCTGCGCCGAGGCAGTTTTTACAGCGGCTAAGCTCCTTGAATCATGTCGTTTGCCCCCTTGATCAAAGGGGGCGGGCGCTAGGCTTCTAAATACGGGGTCCTGAAAGCGAAGTAGAGGGAAAACCTGGAGCTAATCTCCTCTTTTAGAGAGATTTCACCGCTATTAGGTCCCCGAGATGATCGGTATTGGTTCCCTTAGTCTGGGATGCAGAGCAGCTTTGCTCCAGTGCATCCTTGGCAAGCGTGGGAGCAGCGATGACATGACCAACGCAAAGGCCCAATTTTTCTATGGCATTAATTCTCACCTATTTAGGTAAGGGCGGCAGCGGTAGTACGACTGTAGCGATTGCCGCCGCTAAACAGCGGGCGCGGGCCGGGCAGCGGGTGCTACTGGCCATTCAAGATGTGACGCCGGCTCCGGCGCTGCTGCTCGGCCAGCCCCTGACCGTTGAGCCTGGGGAGCTAGAGCCCAACCTGTGGGTCATGCAGTTTCAAAGCGCAGCGCTGCTAGAGCAAAGCTGGGATGAGGTTAAAGCCCTGGAATCTCAGTATCTGCGGACGCCCTTTCTCAAGGCGGTCTATGGTCAAGAACTAGGGGTGATGCCAGGCATGGACAGTGCCCTGGCCCTAAACACCCTGCGGCAGCTCAACGCCAGCGATCGCTACGACGTGATCATTTACGACGGCAGCGATGCCCTGGCTACCCTGCGCATGCTGGGCATGCCCGAAATTTTGGATTGGTACCTGCGGCGGTTCCGCGGCGTGTTTCAGCAGTCCGATGTGGGGCGAGTGCTGTCGCCCTTTCTGCAGCCCATGGCCGCAGCGGTGCTAGCGGTCGACTGGTCAGGGGATGTGCTCGATCAGCCCACCGGACAGGTGCGATCGCAGCTTGAGGAAGGTCGCCAGGCAGTGACCGACCCGAGCCGCATGGCCGCTTTCTTAGTCACAACGCCCACCCCTGGGTCGGTGGCGACGGCCCGCTACCTGTGGGGCAGCGCTCAGCAGATTGGCCTCACCGTAGGCGGCGTGGTGGTGAATGGGGGTTCCCTGGACGATGAGCAGGCGACAGCTTTTGCCCCCCTGCCCCAGGTGGCGCTGCCCTCAGTAGTCGAGCAGGGCTGGGAAAGCGCGATCGCCGCCCTGCCCGACCCGGCTCAGTGGGCAACAGCGGCCCCTCGCCCGGTCAGCGTAGATACCGCAGCCAAGACCGTGCGGCTCTTCTTACCCAGCTTTGACAAAACCCAGGTCAAGCTCACCCAGTATGGCCCCGAGGTCACCATTGAAGCGGGCGATCAGCGGCGCAACCTACTGCTGCCTCCAGGGCTCCAGGGCAAAGCAGTAGCCGGAGCCAAGTTTCAAGATCAGCACTTGGTGATTTCCTTTAGCTAGGGCGATAGCGCAGCCTCCTTAGAGGGGAATCGCTGATGATGGCTCAATGTCACGGGTTGGCAGGAAAATCCCCCCTCACTCTGACCGGGGTTTGATTCTGACCCGGGAAATGTGGCACCGTGGGTAGTGATCGCAATTCTCCTTTGGCGAGGCTCTGCCATCGCCTAAGTGTTGATCGACCTTAGTTTTGACCTGTAGCATTCCCTCACCATGGCTGAACCACCGTCCTCCACTCCGGTCAACGACGCTCCAGACCAAACCCCTGCTGCTGAAATCGCTGCTGAAATCGCACCCGAGGCCCAGGGCAACGCCGCCCGCCAGCTCTTAGGCATGAAGGGCGCCAAGTCGGGCGAAACCTCGATCTGGAAGATTCGCCTCCAGCTGATGAAGCCGATCACTTGGATTCCGCTGATTTGGGGCGTGGTGTGCGGGGCGGCCTCCTCCGGCAACTACCGCTGGAGTTTGGAGCACGTGCTGATCGCCGCCGCCTGCATGCTGTTTGCTGGGCCGCTGCTGACTGGCTACACCCAAACCCTCAATGACTTCTACGATCGCGAGATCGACGCCATCAACGAGCCCTACCGCCCCATCCCCTCAGGGGCAATCTCCATTCCCCAGGTGGCGACCCAAATTCTGGTGCTGCTGGTAGCCGGCATCGCCATTGCCTTTAGTCTCGACCGCTGGGCGGAGCATAGCTTTCCGATTATCACCGCCCTGGCCGTTGGCGGCTCGTTTGTGTCGTATATCTACTCGGCCCCACCGCTGAAGCTGAAGCAGAACGGTTGGCTGGGTAACTACGCCCTGGGCGCCAGCTACATCGCGCTGCCCTGGTGGGCAGGCCACGCCCTGTTTGGCACCCTGACCTGGCAGATTGTGGTGCTCACCCTGTTCTACAGTCTGGCGGGCTTGGGCATTGCGGTAGTCAACGACTTTAAGAGCGTGGAGGGCGATCGCCAGATGGGCCTCAAGTCGCTGCCGGTGATGTTTGGTGTCACCACCGCCGCTTGGATCTGCGTACTGGCGATCGATATTTTTCAGGGGGGCGTTGCCGCCTACCTGATGGCTATCCACCAAAACCTCTACGCGGTGCTGCTGGTGCTGCTGATTATTCCCCAGATCACCTTCCAAGACATGTACTTTCTGCGCGATCCTCTGGGCAACGATGTCAAATATCAGGCCAGCGCCCAGCCTTTTTTGGTGTTAGGTATGCTGGTAACAGGGCTGGCCTTGGGGCATACGGCGCTTTAGGGATCCGCGTAATCACGGACTGTACCCTTGAAGAAATGGCCGAAACCCCATACAGTTCACAGAGGATGTGAAAGGCAACGCTGCTATGGCTCGATCTTGGTTAACCCGGCTGCCGTTTCCTTCGAGGAAATCGTCGCGGCCCTCAGGACGCAGCAGATCTGGGGGTGGTGTGGTCAACGGCTCACGGGTTTCCCCCCAGCGGGTAGAGCCTGAATCTGGGCCATCGGGCGAAAAGCCAGAGTTGCCGCGCAGCTATCGGCCGCTGTTTTTGCGCCCTCTATTTTGGGCAGTGATGCTGGCCGGGGCGGGCATAGCTGGAGGCGTCACCCGCGCCTACCGCGTGATCGAGACGACGAACGCTAATTTGCCCGACCCTAATCAGGCTCTCACCTACCAGCGCGACGGCACCATCACCATGACGTCGGCGGACGGGGTGATTTTGCAAAAGCTTGGCCCCGCCTCGCGCGAAACCATCACCTACGACGCCATGCCCAAGCACCTGGTGCAGGCGTTCATTGCTTCAGAAGACCAACGCTTCTACGAGCACAACGGCGTTGACTACCGGGGTATTGCCCGTGCCGTCTGGGCCAACGTGCAGAACCGCGATTTGGTGGAAGGGGCCAGCACTATTACCCAACAGCTGGCTCGCATTGTCTTTCTCGACCAAGAGCGAAGCTTTCAGCGCAAGATCAAAGAGGCCATGATGGCCTCCAAGCTTGAAGAGAGCTTGACTAAAGAGCAAATTATCGAGCGCTATCTCAACCTGGTGTATTTGGGTTCTGGAGCCTACGGTGTAGCCGACGCCTCCTGGGTGTACTTCGGCAAAACCATCGACCAGCTCACCGTGGCCGAGGCCGCCATGATTGCCGGTATGGCCCCAGCTCCCAGCTTGTATTCGCCAACGGTGAATGTGGAGGCTGCCAGCAGCCAGCGCAACCGAGTCATTCGCCGCATGCTGGCGACCGAAGCTATCAGCGGCGTTGAAGCCGAAGAGGCGATCACGGCGGAGGTGGCGGTCACCCCCAACCAGCCCAAGTTCCTCTACAGCGAGTTTCCCTACTTCACGATTTACATTCAAAAGCAGCTAGAGGCGCTGCTGCCCCCCGACCAGCTAGAAGCAGGAGGGCTGACGGTAGAAACCACCCTCAACGTAGTTTGGCAACGCCGGGCTGAAGAAACCGTTGAGGAGGCCGTCGCCGATTACAGCGGTTGGCAGAATGTGGGGCAGGTATCTCTGGTGGCGGTGGATCCCCGCAACGGCGAAATCAAAGCCATGGTGGGGGGCACTGACTTCACCAGTGAGAACCAGTTCAACCGGGTGACCCAGGCGCAGCGACAGCCAGGCTCTACCTTTAAGACGTTTGTGTACGCAGCGGCGATCGCCGGGGGCATATCGCCCTACAGAAGTTACATGGATGCCCGCTACGTAGTCGACGGCTACGAGCCTAAGAACTACGGCAAAAACTACAGCGGCAACATGGATTTGCTCCAGGCCCTGCGCAACTCTGTCAACATTGTGTCGGTGAAACTGCTGGTGGATGTGGGCTTTGACCCAGTGGTGAAACTGGCGGAGCGCATGGGCATTGAGTCGCCGCTGCTGCCCGCCTATTCCCTCGCCCTGGGTACCTCTGAGGTCAACCTGCTAGAGCTCACCAGCGCCTATGGCACCCTGGCCAACAAAGGGATTCATCGTCCTGCCCACGGCATTCGCCGGGTGCTGAACAGCAGCGGCGAGGTGATCTACGAACGCCCTAACGAGTCGGAGCAGGCGATCGATGCCGACAGCGCCGCCATTATGACCTGGATGCTGCGCGGTGTTGTGGAGGGCGGCACCGGCAGCAATGCCTACATAGGGCGGCCAGTAGCGGGCAAAACCGGCACCTCCGAAGAGTATCGTGACCTGTGGTTCGTCGGCTATATTCCCCAGCTGGTGGCCGGCGTGTGGATGGGCAACGACGACAACACCCCCACCAGCGGCGCTAGCAGTATGGCCGCTGGGGTGTGGCGCAACTTTATGGCCAAGCTCACTGATGATATTCCCGTCGAGGAGTTTCCCAGCCTGCCTCGGCTGGGTGGGCGTGAGGGCAGCATTACCCTCAGCCCGGTCAAGCCCGGTCGCGTGGTGGCTGAAAATGGTCCGTCGCGATCATCAGAGGCGGCCTCTAGCTCCGGTGGCGGGGAAAGCCGCCGATCGCGACGGTCAGAGAGTCGTTCTAGCGGTGGCGGTGAACCAGCAGCGGCCCCAGCACCAGCTTATAACAGTGGCTCTAGCAGCAGCCAACGCAGCAGTCCACCAGCATCACCCGAACCAGCAGCTCCTGTCGTGACGGAGGATCCCCCGGCAGCGCCCCCAGCCCCAGCCCCTCAGCCGGTCAACACCGCCCCACCGGCTCCGGCCCCGGTGGCTCCCGCTCCGGCTCCACCGCCCCTTGTGGCGCCGCCACCGCCCCTCGAGCCGCCGCCGCCAGCTGGTGGGGAATAGGCCTTGGGGTAGAGAGTTAGGATGTGACCCAAGCCTACAGACCTCTCAAGGGTCAGACCTGGGGGTGATCCCCAGAGATAGCCTGCCGTCGTAGGATGATACACAACTGATTTTGGAGTTTAATCAACTATGTCACTCTATTTCGCGACCGCAGGTGAAGCTGCCGCAGGTTCGTCTCTTGTACTGGTGTATGTAGTAGGCTTTATTGCAGCCGTCACCATTGGTTCAGTCGCCTGGTATAACTCTAAGCGCCCTGCCGGCTGGGAAAACAAGGAGAAGCCTGACTTTGTTCCTACCGTCAATACAGAGGAAGGCGAAGAGGTCTAAGCCATCCAAAACCGCTACAGCCTCGGCCTTGCTATGGGCTAGGGGCATTTGAGATGGCGTTCTAGCGATCGCGATGCCGTCTGAGCTGTAGGCTTAGGCGGCGCTTGTTTTGGCAACTTTTTCTCTGTGGGCTGCCTTTGGTGGGGCTGACCATCGGCTAGGCAATCTTAATCGACCACCCGCAGTCGTCCCTGACGAATCGCGTCAAACACCCGTTGGGCCGTCGCATGGTCCTGGTTGCTCAGAGTAGGCTGGCTGAGCAGAATTTCCATCAGCTCTCGCTGCACCTGACGGCTAATGCGGCGTTCGGCAAAGATTTGGTCGACGAGAGCTTTGAGCGACTGGCTGGTGGTTTGAGGCATGGTGACGACCTGAGCTATTGAGGCTATACCCAATATCACCTGTAACTCTCAATCGCAGCGTGATACAGCCTTTCCCAAAGCATGATCCTGAGCTGGTCGCACGGTGACAGACAGCAGCTCTAGTTGTGGTTTGGATCACCACAAAACAGTTTCTATGCAGTAGCCTAAGCCACTGCTAAATTGATCGACGTAAAATCAAGCCTAATGAGGCGAGCGGCTCTGACTATTGCATCCTCTCTATAGAAGCTCAAACCTCCCAGTAGGTTCCCCAGACCGGAGCCGATTATGGCTCTAGGTTTTTTGGCGCTGGCGATTGCCCCAATAGCGCACATATTCGGCTAGCCCAGCTAGCAGAGCCGAGCCCAAAATTAACATCACACTCAGGGCGTTGATGTCGGGCTTAACGCCGGTGCGTACCCGGCTAAAGATTTCGATGGGCAGAGGGTTGGCGCCGCCCCCAGCGGTAAAGCTAGAGATCAGCAGGTCATCCATGCTGAGCACAAAGGCCAGCAGACAGCCCGCCAAAATACCGGGTGCCAGCTGGGGCAGCAGCACTTTAAACATAGCCTGGGTGTGGGTTGCCCCTAAATCTAGAGCGGCTTCTTCCAGGTTGGGGTCGAGACGCTGAATGCGGCTAGATACCACCACCGCAATGTAGGCCAGACAAAACACCATGTGCGCGGCAATGATGGTGCCTAGGCTGAGGGGCACCGCTACCGACGCCAAAAACACCAGGGTCGCCACCGCGATCGCAATGTCAGGAATAATCAGCGGCAGATACGACATGCCTCGATATAGCCCCTTGCCCGGAAACCGGTGGCGGGCTAGGCCAATCGCCATCAGGGTGCCCAGCACCGCCGAAATCGCCACCGCCACGATCGCGATGATCAAACTGTCTTGCAGGGCCGCCAGCAGGCGGCGATCGCTGAACAGTGCTCGGTACCACCGCAGGCTAAAGCCACCCCAGCTGGCGCTGTAGCGCGAGTCACTAAAGCTGTACGCCCCCAGCACAATGATCGGGAAGTACATGAAGGCGTACATTAGCGCGGTGAAGAGGCTAGGCCAGGTGACGGGGCGGGAGGGCATGGGGAGGGTGGATGGGTGGGAGGGTAGGGGGTGGATGGGTAGGGGGTGAGGGTGGGTTAGGTCGTGGTAGAGATCACAGGTCAACAAATCTTGGGCACGGTTTGGGGAGAAACACCTATGGGAGCGTACCTTAGGTTTCGGTGACGGTGTTGCGATCGCCGTAGCGGATCAGGAGGGCGATCGCCAGACTGACCGCCAAAATCAGCACCATGCTGAGGGCTGAGCCGAAGCCCCAGGCGCGGGTAGGTCCGAGAAACTGGTTGTAAATTAGCCGCGAAATATTCATCGACGAGGCACCACCGAGCAGCGTGGGCACGACAAAATCGCTGAGGGTGCTAATAAACACCAGCAGACTGGCCGCGGCGATGCCGGGCAGGATTTGGGGTACGGTAATTTTCCAAAAGCTTTGGCGGGGGCTGGCCCCCAGGTCAGCGGCTGCCTCTAACAGGCGGGTGTCAAGCTTTTCGAGTGATGCGTAGAGAATCAGCACCATATAGGGCAAAAAGCTATAGGTGAGGCCTATGAACACCGCCGTAGGTGTGTTTAGCCAGTTTTGGGTGGGCAGCCCGATCGCCGCCAGCATCGCGTTGAGCACGCCGCTAGGGCGCAGAATAGTCGTCCAGGCGTAGGCCCGCAGCAGCGACGATGTCCACAGGGGCAGAATGAAGGCCACCAACAGCAGGTTACGCCAGCGCTGGGGCGACATCAGCGCCAGCCAGTAGGCCACCGGAAACCCCAGCAGCAGGCACAGCGCCGTGGAGCCGACCGCAAACGCCACCGATCGCCCGATCACCCGCAGATACACTGGCTGCAAAATTTGTAGGTAGTTGCCTAGACCGTAGCCGCCGCTGGGCTGCCCCAGCCGTAGCCCCGGCACTAGGCTGATCTCAAGAATCAGCAAGGTGGGCAGCACCAGCAGCACCAGCAGCCACACCCCCGCTGGCCCCAGCAGCGTCACCGGCCCCAGCCACCGCCGAGGAGCGAGGCGATCGGCCCAGGTTACGGCAGGAGTAGGTGAAGGGGCAGGGGTCATAGGGGAATGGGGTGGATGGGTTAGGGAGTGGATGGGTTAGGGGTAGAGAGTACGGGCCGTTACTGCTTCATTCCTCTATCTAGTTAGCCCAGCCATCCACCCGTCTACCCATCCACCTATCTACCCCTTAAGCGCTGGTCACTTCAGTCCAAAATTGGTCAAACAGATCGGTGCTGGCAGTATTGACGGCCACAATGCCTTCGCTCTTAGCCAAAATCTCATCAGAGGGGTAAAGGTCGGCGTTGTTTTGAATGTCGGCGGGCAGCAGGTCAAAGGCAGCCTGGTTGGCGGTGGCAAAGAACAGGCGTTCCACGGCGGTGCTGGCCACCTCCGGCTCCAGCAGAAAGTTAATCCACTGGTAGGCGGCGTCGACGTTGGGAGCGGTGGCGGGGATAGCTAGGGTATCGGTCCACAACGACGCCCCGCTGGCGGGAATGATGTACTGCATGCGCTCATCTTCGAGGGTGAGGGCGATCGCATCGCTGGAGTAGGCCATCGACACACTCAGGTCGCCACTGAGCAGCTCATTCTCAAAGCCTGTGGTCTTAAAAGCAGCGATATGGGGTCTTAGCTCTAGCAGACGGTTATAGGCTGCTTCAATCTCCGCTGGATTGTTGGAGTTGTAGGAGTAGCCCAGCGACTTTAGGGTGGCTCCTAGGGTTTCGCGCATATCATCCAGCATGGTGATGCGGCGAGAGAGTTTGGCCTGGTTGTCCCAAAGAAAGTTCCAGTCGATGGGTTCGCCGGGAGAAGCCTCGCGGTTGTAGAGCAGACCGGTGGTGCCCCAGCAGAAAGGTACGCTGTGGGCGTTGTTGGAGTCGTAGGCGGGGTTGCTCCACTGGGCTCTGAGATTTTCTAGCCCGGTGAGAAGGCTCTGGTCGAGTTCAGTGAGCAGGTTTAGCTCCAGCATTTCCGACACCATGTAGTCGGAGGGATAGATGATGCTGTAGGCGTCACCGCCCCCCGCTTGCAGGCGGGTCAGCATGACCTCATTCGAATCGTAAATATCGACCACCACCGGAATGCCCGTGCGTTCGGTAAAGGCTTGGGCCAGGCCATCATCGGTGTAGTTGGCCCAGGTGTAAATGCGCAAAGTGCCGTCGTCTGCGCCCCCACCCGCCGGTGGACCCGCTAGGTTTTGGCGACAGTTGGTCGCCGCTAGGCTTGCCACGACTGCTGCTGACCCCTGCAAAAACCGCCGCCGGCTCACGGCAGAACGGCGCGAGAAGGAGGGAGTTTGTAGTCGCGTTCCAGGCACAGGCATTCTCCGGGGGGCTAGGGGGCTAGGAATAGCAGCGGTCGGCGCCGACTTTAGCGCTCAGAGGGAGCGACCTCATCTTTAGCTTCTAAGTATATGGCGATCAGCGTAGGGTAACGCTCGATCGCCGCGATCGCCGGCCTGAAGCAACCTGCCCTTAGGCCGGATCGAGCACTAGGCAATCGTCAGCGGCCCAGTGCACATACACAGCAGTATCGACTCCCAGCGATTCGGCCCGGTTGGGCTGGCGCACCATCAGGGTCTCGCCTGAACCCAGGCGCACTACGCAGTGCAGGTGCGTACCGAGGTACATCAGATGACTAATGTGCCCCTGGTAGCAGTTATTGGCGGCAGTCGGCGCGCTGAGGCTGAGGTTGATTTTTTCGGGTCGCACGCTCACCACCACGGTCTGGGCATCGCTGCTGCTGGCTGTACAGGCCAACACCCGCAGACCACTGTCGGTAGTGACCTGCACCTGGCTGGGGTAGGCTTGGTCAACACGCCCAGGCAGTAGATTGGTATCACCAATAAAATCGGCGACAAAGGCGGTACTGGGACGGTCGTAGATGTCGCTGGGGGTGCCGATTTGCTCAATCTGGCCGTTGTTCATCACAGCAATGCGGTCAGAGAGTGACAGGGCCTCCTCTTGATCGTGGGTGACCATAATAAAGGTGATGCCCAGCTGACGGTGCAGATTGGCCAGCTCGACCTGCATCTGCTTGCGCAGCTTTTGATCTAGAGCACCAAGGGGCTCGTCGAGCAGCATCACCGCTGGATGGTTAACCAGGGCGCGGGCCAAGGCTACCCGTTGCTGCTGACCGCCAGAAAGCTGGGCTGGGTAGCGGGCGGCCATGGTTTCCATGCGTACCAGGCGCAGGGCCTCGGCAACGCGATCGCGCACCTGGGGCGACCCCATACGGCGAATTTTGAGGCCAAAGGCAATGTTGTCCTTGACCGTCATATGGTCAAACAGGGCGTAGCTTTGAAAGACAGTATTGACGGGGCGACGGTGGGCAGGCACGGTGCTCACGTTGGCCCCCTGAATCAGGACATCGCCAGCAGTAGGAGTTTCAAAACCCGCAATTAGGCGCAGGGTAGTAGTTTTACCGCAGCCTGAAGGGCCCAAAATACTGAAGAATTCGCCCTGGTGCACCGTCAGGTCAAGATCGCGAACAGCCACCTCTGTCCCAAAGGCCTTAACCACCCGCCGCAACTCAACATCCGCCTGGGTTGCTGGTGTCGCCGTCACTGCGGTAGAACGCACCGTCTGAGCCATAGTCATGTCTCCTGGGTTCACCCCAACTGTAGCGATCGCCCCTGGGATAGACAAATCGCTGCGATCGCAACCACCACCCTAGTTTAGACCGAGGCCAGAGCAGCACTGCCTCTACTTTACCCACCTTGGCGATCGTGAACGCATCCTGCCCCAAAAAAGCCGCTATTCCCCGCCTTAGCTGTCAAAAAGGCGGCATTGACAAGCTAGCAAAACGTTACCATGGCACCAAATAGTGCTCGGGAGTACAGTTATGCCCGCGAAACTTGACCAGTCGCCGCTTCAGCGCCGTCGGCCTACCCTGGCAAGGTGGGCAATGGCGATCGCCGCTGGGGTTGCGATCGTCGGGTGCCGACCCAGCACCCCTCCCCAGACCGAAGCCATCAACCCTGCCCCAGCGGCTCCTACCGCCTCTGCCCCTGAGCCCGTCGCCCGGCCCACCGAGACTCCAACAGCCACGCCAGCCGCCCCGGCAACTACACCTACCGCCACCCTGCCCAATGCCCTCGTTAAAGAGTGGCAGCCCCTCAGCGATGTGCTGCTCGCCTTTGGTCCCATGACCCTAACTCCCGACCAGGTGCAGTGGGGCAGCGGCCAAACCAGCCCCTACACTCTGGTCAGCACCGAGGGCGGCTACTTGCTGGAACTGGAGGCTAACCCCAGTTTTTACGACACCCAAAACCGCTACATCAAGCTCATTCCCAAGTCCGATGCCAACGCATCCGACTCCATTGAAGTCGCCTTTTACACTAATGCTGACCAACTTCAGAGCGACGAATACGTTATGTACGGCGGATACTTTGCCGAGTAGGCATCGACCCTGTGCACAACAGTAGCCATTGCGCTGAAGACACGAGTTGCACCACCAGCAAAAGCGGGGCAGCGCTAGGCAACGCGATCGATGGTAATGCAGAAGGTTTTAGCCGAGCCAGCAATGGCTATAGAAGCAGAAAAAAACTGGGGCAAAGGCGCTTCATTATCGCCTCTGCCCCTTTGATTAATGGTTTCTTCTACAGAAGAACCGTGAACCTTTGCCTACCGAAATAGTCAGCCCTCGGAAGGAAGGCAGCTTATTCCTCCTGTTGTCCTCGATTTTCCAGAATCTCTTGCACAGACTCACTGGGGGTGTACTGATACCCAAAGGTCGACTGGTCTGAGTCATCCAAAATCTGCGGCGTCAGCAGCACAATTAGCTCTCGGCGCTGATTATCGGTGACCGTGCTACGGAACAACGCCCCTAAAATTGGAATATCGCCCAGAATGGGAATTTTGTTGACGCTGTTGCGCTCCGACTCTTGGATAATGCCGGAAAGCAGCAGGGTTTGACCATCGCGAATTCGCACCTGACCAGAGCTAATTTGGCGCTCTGACAGCAGGAAGAACGTACCGGCATCACTGGTAAAGCTGTCGGTCGGGGCTGAGATACTGGGAGCTACCGAGAGCGACACAAAGCCATTGTCATCGATGCGATCGACGTCAATTTGCAAAATTAAGCCAGCCGGCTCGGTTTCAATATCTAGGGTGGTCAAGGTTCCCGTCTCGGTTACCTCAATGGTTTGCGTCAGCTCAGTTACCACATCTTGAGTTAGCTGAACCGTAGCCGTCTGCCCCTCTTGAACGATCAAAGTCGGGTCAGTGATAATCTTGCCATTGCCGTTTTGCACGGTTCCCAGCAGCTGAGCCAAGAAATTGCCGGAGGTGGCATTGGTACCGGGACCACCTAACGGACGCGGCGTGATCGGTGTGCCCGTGGGAGTTCCCTGGCTTATAGGATTGACCGTACCACCGTCACCAATATTGAGGATGCCGAGACCACCAGAGCTGAGCACCCCAAACAGACCGTTTTGGAATGAGAAGCTGGTGCCAAAAGCATCAAGAGAGTTGAGATCGATATCAATAACTCTGACGTTGACCGCCACCTGCCGTCTACGCAGGTCAATGCGGGTGAGCTGCTCGGTGGCAATGGCGATCAGATCGGCCCGGCCGACGAGTGTTACTGAGTTAGTGCGTTCATCGGCAACTACCTGCAACCCACGAAGAATACCTTGACTATCTTCATAGTCAACTCGGCTCACCTCAATCTGATCAACCGTTGAAGTCTGGGTTTCGGTAATCGGGGGGGTTCCCTCTGCAACGGTCACAGCGTTGACGTTAGTGACCAAACGCTCTCGGCTAACGGCGCTCTCCGCTCCCAGGGCTACCAGAAAGTTGGTGGCTACAGTGGCGTCAACTTGATTTAGCCGTAGGGTTCTAGCAGAGACGTTTTGGGCTGAGACTGGCAGAGTTGGGCCAACATAGACACTGCGGCCTACCCGGTTAGCTTGCAAACCAGTTACCCGCAGAACGTGGTTAAACACATCCTGCACAGACTCATTTTCAATATCTAGACTGACGGGTGGGCCATCGGCGCTGCCGCCTTCTGCCCCAGCCTCAGCCCCCCCTCCGGCGGGAGTAAACACCAGGTTGAGGCCTGCAGCCCGGGCCAACAGCGACAAAACCTCGCGAGCCGGGGCATCCCGCAGTAGGAGCTTGGGAATCCGCTCGTTGCTACCCAAGTTGATGTTATTGAAGGAGGGCACTCCCTCCGCTACAGCAATATCGCCGATCGGAGGCGCTACAGCACGGGGCAAAAAGGGAGGCGTTTGCTGCACCTGGGGACGAGGCACGGGGGCACCGTCGATGGTGACTTCAGGGTTGGGTACCAGCACATCGGGGCTGGCCGGGGTGGGCACCTCTGGAGCCGGCTCTGGGGTAGCTTCGGGAGCTGGCTCTGGGGCAGCTTGAGCCACGGTGGGAGGAGCGGCCGGAGCAGGCACGGTCTCTATCTCAGCAGGCACTGGGGTAGGGGCTTGGGCGGTCTCGCCATCGTTGCGAATCGACAGCACCACCTGATTATCGCTGGATTCTACTTCCCCAGTAGGGGGCTGGCTGGTGCCACTGACGGTGATGCGAACGCTGTTGGCATCAAGGGGCACCACGGATATCTGGCTGATGCCGGGGGCAGGGTTGGCCTGGTTGAAGCTGCCCCCATTAGGCAGGTTGAGCTGAGCACGGGTAATATCGGCTTGCAGGGTGTTGCCCTGGCTCACCGTAAAAACGCTGCTGTTATCGCCTCCCTGGGTTTCAAACACCAGGTCTAACCCCGTGGCGGTGGGGTTCAAGCGGACATTGGTAATGCTGGTTACTGAGGCCAGGCCAGGCTGGGCAGCTAGGGCAACGAGGGTGCTGCCAAGCAAAAATGGTTGCAGGTTCATTAGACGGTTCACGGTTCACTCCTCCATCACAGATGCGGCCGGGCCGCGCGGGGTTTGACTGGGCTAGGTGGGTAGATCAGGCCACTGGGGTGGCAGTAGCAACGGGGCTTGAAGGTTTGGGTTAGCCACCCTCAGGCGGAGGCGCACCTTCGACCGGGGCGGCACCCTCGGCGGGGGCAGGCGGCGGGGGTGGCTCGGGAGGTACGTTGGGGTCGCCAACGGGCACGAGCACTTCGAGGGTGTAGTCGGTGAGCAGCAGTCGGCTAATGCCCAGCAGTTCCTCTTCGGTGGTATCAGCCGGCGGCGGTGCGATACTCTGCTGCACATCTTTAATGATGATCAGCGGCTCTAGGCGCTCGATATTACGCATAATGCTGAGCGTCTGGGGAAACAACGCCTGCATCGACACATCAACGGTGACGCGTTCTAGTTTGCCGTTGAGTTCTGGGGCACGGTCAGTGACCGGCTCCGGCGGGCTGGGGTTAAACCGTAGCAGCTCCGAAGAAAAGAGCTGCTTTTGTACCTGGGGAGTGCCGGCAAACTGAGTCTTGACTCGCTGAATTTGCTCTCGAGTAAGCCCTAAGGCAGCAAGTTGGGCATTGTCGAGGCGAGCTGGATCGGCTCGCAGTACATCGGCGATCGCAGCGTTGCTGTTCTGAATCTGCTGGTTGATGTCGAGCAGCAGAGTGTCGAGGGTTTGAGAACCGCCCAACAGACTGTAGACGCCCACCCGCTGCTCCAGAGCCGAGTTCAGCTCAGCCTGTAGCGCAGCGCGGTCTTGAAGACTGGCCCGCTGCTGGTCAACCTGGGCCTGCTTTTGGGCAACCTCGGCCTCTAGAGCAGTTTTCTGCTCCTGCACAGGCTTGACCACAAAGTTGTACAGGGCAAAGGCGCCAATCAGCCCTAGCACCGCCAGGCCAATGCCCTGCACCTTGGGGGTGAGCTCAATACCAAAGGCTGTGGGGTAGGTGGGGCCGACGTCTAAGGCCTGATTATCGTCAGCGGGAAGGAAATCACCCGATGCGGTCATTCGATCACTCCTTTTTCTCTCAGGGCCTGAAGACGGGTTACTAAGCCGACGGTACCCTGGCGCTCAAGCTCATCTACCAGCTGGGAGGCTGGGGTATCAGTAATGTTGGCCCCGATGGTGTAGTCGATTAAAAAGTCAGGGTCACCTACGGCAGTTCCTGGGCAGCGGCCTTGGGTTTGGGGGTCGAGCAGGGTGGGTTGCTGCTGGGCCTGGCTAATCGCCACGGTCTGAGACTGCAGCAGGGGCGATCGCTGTAGCACTAGGGCAAAGTCGTTGATCTCGTCGTAGGAACAGGCCACACCGTTAATGGAAATTCCTTCAGACGACTCCGGCACAACGTTGGGATCAGTTGCTTCGGGGGTAGTCGTTGTCTGACTGAGACCGACGATTTGAACGCGAGCCGGAGTGCGGGTGCGAATATCTTGCAGCAGCGCCGACCAGGGCAGAATTTCATTGAAAACCGTTACGAAAGCGTTGATTTCGGAACGAATTAAGTCGATCTGCGCCTGAATACCACTAATCTCCTGGAGCTGACTCTGCAGCTGAGCCGTCTCGGCGTCGAGCGCAGCACTGCGGGTTTGGAGCTGGTTGACCTGACTGCGCGTCACCGCCCAATAGCCGCCCACTAGTGCTAGGGGCACCAGCGCCGCCGCCAACCCCAAAACTAGCGGCCTGCGATCGCCCGGGGTTACCCCGCCACCCCGAGCCCGGGGCCTGGCCTCAAAGACGCGAACTTCGCGGTCCTTGAGGAAATTAATATCGAGACCGTACATAGCTACACCTCCCGCATGCCAAGACCAATTACCGTTGCCAACCCCGCCCGCTGACTCTCGGGAATGTCCTCAGCCACTTCCAACGACAGCGCTGAGATCGGGTCGATTTGGCTGGCGGGCAAACTCAGCCGCTGGGCCAGAAACTCGTCGAGTTGCCCAATGGAAGCCCCTGGTCCGGCCAGCAGCAGCTGCGCTACCTCCATGTCTTCGCCCTGGTTGAGGTAAAAGTCAATGGAGCGGCGCAGTTCGTCAGACAGCTCGCCCAGCACCCGCAGCATGGCGGTCGTGCCAGGGTTGGTATTGCCCAGCTGGGGCGCACCCACGGTATCCATAGTCTGAATCGGTACCGTCATGCCCTGGAGCAGTTCAGTGTTGCGGGAGGGGGGCAAATTCATGGCGCGGCTGAGGGCGCTCTGAATTTGAAAGGTGCCAATGGGTACGGTGCGCGAGAAGTGGGGCACCCCGTCAACCACAATGGAAATCTCGGTGTTTTCAAACTCAATGTCGACTACGGCGGCTGCCTCCTGGGGCGTAAACTGCCGCAGCTGCTCACGAATGGTGCGAATTAGGGCAAAGCTGGAGGTCTCGAGCACGTTGAGCGCTAGCCCCGCCTGCTGAAATACCTCAATGTAGGGGTCAGTGAGGTCTTTGCGCACTGCTACCAGCAGCACCTGCACCTTTTCAATGCCGTCTTCGTCGACAAAGTAGCCGAGCTTTTGATAGTCAACATCGGCCTCCTCGCGGGGGAAGGGCAGGTAGAGACTGGCCTCTTGGTTGAGCACCATTTCGCGCAGTTCGTCGTCGTCGAGTTCGGCGGGCACAGGAATGACGCGGGTAATCGCCCGTCCTGGAATAGCAGTAGTGGCCTGCCTGACCTTGAGCTTGCTCTCGGCGAGCACCGTTTGAATGGCGTCGGCCATGGCGGCGGTGTCTAGAATTTGGCCTTCCTCGTAAATGCCCTCGGCCAGTTCTACCGAAGCCAGGGCTTCTAATTTAAGCGAGGCTCCCTGCTTTTTTAGGCGGGCCAAATTAACTCTTTCAGGGGTGAGCTCAATGCCAACTCCCCGAGGCTTGCGACTAAAAATGGCTTTGAGACTATCCACGGTAGTATCCGAAAAACAGGTGGGTATATAGAAAACCTGCCCGGTCAAAGTGACAACCAAGCAGACCCAAACGAGCCCGTTTCTTCCCTCCCAAAAAGCCCTTTTCAGGCACTCAAGAAGAGATTCAGCGGCCCAGCAGTTATCCCTAGGGGAAAAGCGCTAACGAATGGTACACAATTTAATTCAGATTTTCCACTTTTCTTTTTAAGCACTATTTTCTGGGTTGGGAGATAGCCGATGCTGTATCTCCTACCCGCAGACCCAATGGTCTCGCCGTTGCTCCTGAGGTAGTACCAAGCCAACTAAAGCTTGGTATCACCAGCGATGTTACACACAATTCTGAAAAGTGAGCACCTAATATTTAGAAACTATGGCCCTGTCGCTGTATTTCTTTACGCGCTGTCTTTCTTATTCGCCTGGAGCAACTTGTTATGACTACTCCTCCATCGCCGCCAGCACCCTTGGGCACCCCCTTGAACAACGATGCCCAGCGGTTGCTGCTGCTGGGGTCGGGCGAGCTGGGTCGTGAGGTAGCCCTTGAAGCGGTGCGCCTGGGTCTGGAGGTAATTGCCGTCGATCGCTACGACCACGCCCCGGCCATGACTGTGGCTCACCGCCGCCACGTCATCGACATGCTGGATAGCGCGGCGCTCCGCCAAGTGGTCGAGCAGGAGAAGCCAGGGCTGATCGTGCCGGAGGTGGAGGCGATCGCCACCGAGACCCTAGTAGCACTGGAGGCCGAAGGCTGGCGGGTCATCCCCACCGCCCGCGCCACCCAACTAACCATGAACCGCGAAGGCATCCGGCGGCTGGCAGCAGAAGAATTGGGGCTCAAGACCTCGCCCTTTCACTTTGCCGGCACCGAGGCGGAGTACCTGGAGGCCATCAAAGCCATTGGCCTGCCCTGCGTGGTCAAGCCGATTATGAGTTCTTCTGGCAAAGGCCAGAGCACGGTACGCCAAGAATCTGAAGTGTTGGCGGCATGGAGTTATGCGGGGGAAGCGGGTCGGGGTAAGAGCGATCGCGTCATCGTTGAGGGCTTTGTGCCCTTCGACACTGAGATCACGCTGCTGACAGTGCGGGCGATCGACGGCACCCACTTTTGCCCCCCCATTGGCCACCGCCAGGAGTTGGGCGACTACCGCGAGTCGTGGCAGCCCTGCGCCCTGCACCCCGACACCCTAGCAGCCTGCCAGGAAATGGCCAAAGCGGTCACCGATGCCCTGGGCGGCTGGGGACTGTTTGGGGTCGAGCTATTCATTGCCGGAGAGGCAGATCAACCTCAGACCGTGTACTTCAGTGAGGTCAGCCCCCGCCCCCACGACACCGGCATGGTGACGATGGTGAGCCAGCACCAGTCAGAGTTTGAGCTGCACGTGCGAGCCATCATGGGCCTGCCCATTGGCGAAATCACCCTGGTGCAGCCGGGAGCCTCAGCAGTGATTTTGGCTGGGGGTAAGAGCGACCATCCCCAATATTCTGGCCTGGACAAAGCCCTACAGGTGCCCACCAGCAAAGTGCGGCTGTTTGGCAAGCCCACCGCCCACCCCAACCGCCGCATGGGGGTAGCCCTGGCCCTGGGGGATACGGTGGAGGAGGCGAAGGAGCGGGCGATCGCCTGCGCTGAGCAGGTGCAGGTGATTTTATAAACCTCCACCGCAATCGCGCAAATTAAGGGAAAATGAACAACCGTGACTGGGTGCCCCCTTTTCCCACTTCGTTCTTCCTTCTTCTTTTTTTGCCATGAGACTCCGCCCCTACGCCCGCTTTGGTCTGTTTGCCCTGCTGGGCCTAATGATGAGCTGGCTAGTGGCCTGCGGTGGCGGACAGCCTAGCGCTACCGCCCCGGCCGAGGGCGGCAGTCAAGAAGTCGAGTTTTGGACGATGCAGCTCCAGCCTGACTTTACCGACTACTTCAACGGGCTGATTGCGGACTACGAAGCGCAAAACCCCGACATCACCGTGCGCTGGGTCGATGTGCCCTGGGCCGACATGCAGAGCAAAATTCTCACCGCCGTCACCGCTGGCACGGCTCCCGACGTAGTCAACCTCAACCCCGACTTTGCTGCCCAACTGGCCAGCCGCAACGCCTGGATGCCGTTGGACGACAAAGTTTCCGTTGAGGCCAAGCAGGTCTATCTGCCCAACATTTGGGAAGCCAACACCCTCAATGGCCAGAGCTTCGGTATTCCCTGGTATTTGACCACCAACGTCACCCTGCACAACCAGTCACTTTTGAATGAGGCCGGGGTGGCCCCGCCCACCACCTACGCTGAGCTGGCCGAGGTGGCCCGCCAGGTGAAAGAAAAAACCGGCAAGTACGCCTACTTCACTACTTTTGTGCCCGAAGATTCTGCCGATGTGCTGCAATCCTTTGTGCAGATGGGAGCCGAGCTAGTGGATGACCAGGGTCAGGCCGCCTTCGACACCGACGCGGGCCGTGCCGTCTTTCAGTACTGGACTGACCTCTACCAGCAAGAACTGCTGCCCCAGGAGGTGCTGACCCAGGGCCATCGCCGGGCGATCGAGCTGTTCCAGGCCGGGGAAGTGGCGCTGCTGTCCACCGGGGCAGAATTTTTCCCCACCATTGAGGCTAATGCCCCCGACATTGCCGCCGTCACCGGCAGCGGCCCCCAGATTACCGGCGACACCGGCAAGACCAATGTAGCCGTGATGAATGTGGTGATTCCAGCCGGGACCGATGCGCCCGATGCGGCGCTGGATTTTGCGCTGTATGTCACCAACGACACCAACCAGCTCAGCTTTGCCAAAGCCGCCAACGTCCTGCCTTCTACCACCGGGGCGCTTGAGGATGGCTACTTTGCCGCCGAGGGCACCAAGGGGGTGGAAAAGGCGCGATCGGTCAGCGCCGAGCAGATGAACCAGGCCGAAGTGCTAATCCCCGCTATGGATGGAGTTAAGGAACTGCAAGCGATCATCTACGACAACCTGCAAGCGGCGATGCTGGGCCAAAAACCAGTAGACCAGGCGGTCAGTGATGCAGCGGCAGCGTGGAACGCTCGGTAGTGATGCCTTTGGCAGCAATGATCCGTTTGCCAAAGCTCAGCTAAATTCCGTTGTATCCAGCTTCGGCAATTCGTTGCAGCGTTTTCTCACCGATCGCAGCATGCCTGGGATGATCCATTAGGCCAGTGTCCAGCAGCACTACGCCAAAGAAAATAGCCCATCCTAGGACTCGCTGTAGGGTTGCCTCAGACAGGGGACCATAGGTGGCGATCGCCTCTCGCCTAGCCGTCCCATTCTCAAACAGCATCCACACTGCTGCCAGGTCAGTGGCGCGATCGCCCGAGGTGATGTCGCCCCAGTCGATGATGCCAGTCAATAGACCGTTTTCGACTAGGATGTTGCGGGGGTGAAGATCGCCGTGGAGCCAACTGGGTGGGGTATCGATCGGCGCATTTAAGGCTGACCTCCACAGGGTTTTGAGGGTGGGCGTGATCAGGTCGGTTTTGGTTTCCAAGCGCGTCAGGCGCTCTGCGATCGCCGCCGCTCGTTCTTGCAACGGCACGCCGCGAAAGGGATTCTTAGGCGCATTGGTTGGTGCGGGGGTATGCAGAGCCCGTAGGAATTCCCCAAAGCGGCTTGCCTGCCTTGGATGCGGCAGTTCTAGATCAGCAGGGCGACCGCTGAGCCAGGGCAAGACGCTCCACTGCCAGGGATAGCCGAGGGCCGGAACGCCTAAGCGGCAGGGAACAGGCACGGCGATCGGCAGTTGAGCGGCAAGGCGCGGCAGCCAGGTTTGCTCATGCTCGATTAGGGCAGCGGCGATCTGGCGGCGGGGAAGCCGTACCGAGAAGCGTTCGCCTAGGCGAAACATGGCATTATCCCAACCTGCATCGACTAGCGCAATGTCTAGGTGCGCCAAATCGGGGTGCTGGTCACGCAGCAACCGTTGAACGAGGATGTTGTCGATGGAGACTTCAGCGTCTGGTGTTTTAGCTAAACGCCCAAAGTCTTTTGGCAGCATAGCTAGATCCCGGTTGCATGACGGTGGAGCATTTGAACCGCTAGCTACCTCGCCACAGAACAGGCCAAGAATACCCTTCGAATAATTACGACTTGAGCAGCTGATCTAAAATCGCCCGGGCCGGTTGGGCGCGCTCCAGTGCTCCTTGGTAGTCGCTGTAGAGCTTCAGCAGCTTAGAGAGGCCGCTAATGCCACCACGCAATTCTTCTAAATCGTCTCCAGATACCAGTTCGCCGTCGAGCAGCCGCACAATTAGAGGTTTGATATCGCCCACGTCTTGCCGAGCTTTTTGCAGCTTTTCGACGGTGCTCAACAGGGTCTTGAGGTCTTTGAACAGGTCGTCGATTTGGTCATGATCCACCGCTTCAACAACGGTGTCTTCGCCATCGTCATCGACTGGAGCCGCAGTGTCTAAATCTACAGTGGCGCTGTCTGACTCTGCGATCGCGCCGTTACGTTTTGCCTGTGCCATTGAGCCGTCTCCGTAGAAACCGTGGATGGGGAGAGTATAGTCTAGCCTGGTTCAGGAGTACTATGAACTAACTCACTGCTTTCCCTGAGTTTTACCACGCTGGCCCCGCTGAAGCGCATTAAGTTGCGCGAACAATCGACCTCTGATGGCAAAACCTGACCCAGCGCAACATGCCTTTACTCAAACACAATGGTCTCCTGCTGCTGGAGCTGCTTGCGCTCGCGCTTGGTGAGCTTGCGGCGGCGACTGGCCTCTTCTAGACGCTGCTGCAACCGCTCTTTTTGGTCAATTTCGGGCAGTTTGAGCACAATTCCTGCCGCCAGCCAGTAATACACGTTCACCGGATCCACATCCAGCGGGTAGTAGTAGGGAAAGATGCTGATAAACAGCACAAACACCCACATAGAAGCGCCATACCCACGCAAGTTCGGGTCTTTGATCGACCGATAGGCTTTGAAGGTGGCGACGGTGAGGGTGAGGTACACCGCCAGGGTGGCCAACAGCCCTAGGGGACCGATCTCGTACATCAGCTTGGGATGGTAGGTTTCGACCAGCTCGGTTTTGCCGAAAATGCGGGCGGCGTTGGTGGCGCGGCCCACCCCCCGGCCCAAAATGCCCTCCTGCTGTTTTTGGGCCCACTCAAACTGCTGCACAATAAACTCGTGGGGCGGCGAAGCGCTCCAGCGGCTTTCGAAACTCGCCCAGCGCTCGTTGACCACCGCTGGGTTTTGGGCCATAAACACACTGAGAATGACGGCCAGACCAATGCCAATCGGGAGAAAGCGCTTCAGGTTTGCTACCTGCCCCGTCAGCACCAGCAGGCCCACAATGGTAACGGGTACCAGGGCCAGGGCAATGCGCTGCCCCGAGACCACCGCCATCACCCCCACCGCCGCCAATGACCCTAGACCTACGATGCGCCAGATCGGGCTGCGATCGCTAAACGCCGTGCCAAAGGCAAAGAAGCCGCTCGAAATCAAAAACCAGCCCCACTGCCAGGGCGCGTTAAAGGTGCCGGGCAGCCGAATTTGCCCCTGCGCTGGGGTATACAGCAGCGACCCACCGACGAAACAGCGCGACTCTAGAGAGGCCTTAAACAGGTCTTCGCCCTCGCCGATAGTGCCCTGGCAAATGCCCAGCCGCAGCAGCATGTACTGAATAAAGCCCAGGCCGCAGCAGACCAAAATCAGCACCACTTGCAGGCGCAGCAGAAAGTAGACGTCTTCGCGATCGCGCAGCAAATAATAAATGCACGGAATAATCAGTACGTAGCCGATCAGCACCTTTAGGCCCAGCACCCCAATCAAAATTGGCACCTCGCCCCCGGCCGCATCCAGCTGCTGCCCGCCGTTGACCACCAGCATAGTCAGGCTACACAACCCCAGCAGCACCAGTAGCGGCACTTTGATCATTTGAGGAATAATCAGCGGCTGCCGAGTACGGCGGCAAAACTGAATTACGCCGAGGAGCGCTGGAATGTAGATCGCATCTTTAGCCAGCTGCAAAATGCCGCTGCCACCCAGAGCGTAGGTAACGGTGCCGCTAAAGGGCACGTAGATAATCAGCCCATAGATGGCCTGGCGAGGATATTTGAAGGAGAGGGCGAGACAGGCGATCGCCACCACCGCCGCCAGCGCCAGCTTAGGCTCCCCCAGCAGCGCCAGCAGCACCCCGATCAGCCCAGCAACGAACAACGTTGCTGCTAGGTATTGAATCAGTTCTTTGCGCGCTTTTTGGGTCTGGCGCTTCTTTGCCCGCTCTTCTTTGCGGCTGAGGAGAGGAGATTGATCCGCCTTATCCTCTTTGCTGTTGCCTCGCCGCCGCAGTCGAGGCGCTTTTGCTTGAGGCGGGGGGGTATCTACCACGGCAAAATCCCATGGGGCTTCCACTGTCAGGGTAGCCTCTGGCTCAGCGCTTGTCCCATCGCCACCCATTCCATCGCAACGAGCAGAACCCAGATTCTCCATCGGGGTTCTGCTCGCTACTGCGCTTGAGGTCTGAATGTCTAATCGAGTTCCAAAGCTAGAACCTAGGGCTCAAACCCAAAATCCCACACGATCGGCTCCCAACCGTAGGCATCGCCCTGGGCGCGCACATGGCCAATGCCGGGGAAGGGCATGTGGGGCACCAGCAGCCGGCGTCGATCGCCCGTGACCGTCTCCAACAGCTGCTTCCGCGTCGCCACGCCCTGGGTGGGGTCGGTGTCAAAGGCCACTTCCCAGTCAGGGTTTTCTAGGTTGAGGGGATCGCTAAAGAACACATCCCCCATGGCCAGCAGGCTGTCATCGCCGGAGGTGATCAGGTAAGAGGCCTGCCCAGGGGTGTGGCCCACCGAAGGCACCGAGACAACGCCGGGGATGATCTCATCACCCAGGGCAAATCGGGTCGTACGGCTGGCGATCGCCCCTAGCCATTCCTGCGCTACTGCCACCGTAGTTGCCTGGGTGTCTGCATCCACCAGCGAGTTGGGCATTGCCACCGTCGGTGCAGTCCAAAAGTCCCACTCTGTCTCCGAGATATAGTAGTTGGCATTAGCAAACACCGGGTTGCCGCTGTCGTCGAGAATGCCGCCGATGTGGTCGGGGTGGGCGTGGGTGATGATGATGGTGTCAATGGTATTGGGTGCGATCCCCACCGCTGCCAGGTTGTTTGCCAGATAGCCCACGGTGGGGCCAAAGGTATTGCCCGCCCCGGTGTCGATCAGCACCTTGTGCTCGTCGGTCTCCAGGTACAGCACGTTGAGATGGGCCAAGACATTGTCGGTCGGCAAAAAATTGTCGGTCAGGGCGGCAGCGGCAGCCTCAGGATCCGCATTGGGCACAAAGAAGCCCACGGGAAAGGTCAGCGTACCGTCGCTCACCACCATGGCTCTATAGTCACCAACGGTGAAGCGGTAGGCCGTGGCATTGGTGGGGGTGGCCCGTTCTACAGCGGGTTGAGCTTGGGCCAAGGCCGTCGAGGATGGCCAGTGCGGCCCGCCTAGCCAGAGGCAAAAGCCAAGGGTCGCCGTGGCAACGAGGGCCATCAGTCCCCACCGCTTTGAACGCTTTGCAGCAGCTAAAAAATTGGGCACGAATCGTCTCCTCAGTACATCGACAAGCGGTGTTGCTGAATTGAAGCATGAATTTGGGTAGGGGCAAACGGCTGCTTGTCTTTACGAGAGCCGTGAAGTTTTGATGCACACTTGCATCCAGCAACGCCCGACAGACTTCTATCAGGGAATTTCCCCTCACCTATGGTAAATCAAGAGGTTTGCCGCCGCAGGTCGCTGGATTAGGATAGAACCAGCGATCGCCCCAGAGATCTCTACTCGCTGCCCACCTCGCTAGAAGAGGGAGCCAAGGCCACCGCCCACCATCAGAATTACGTATCAAATAACGTAGGATAGACCTCCCGGCTGTCCAAGGTCAGGCAAGATGCCTAACCCACACAACTTGAGTTTTATTGCATCCTCATTCCTAGATTTCGTCACTCAAAAATTGCCCTAGATTGCTATGTTTCAGGCGACTCGGCGACGGCTAGCGCTTTGGTATACGGCGGTGACAGCGGTGCTGCTGCTGCTGTTTGCCAGCGGTTTTTACCTCTACGTGCGCACCACCCTAGTTGAACGGGTAGATGACACGCTCAATCATGTGGTGGAGGTTGTAGAGCGATCGCTTGTCATTGAGCCCGATGTCGCCGGGGATCACATCTTCGCCACCGTTGATACCAACGGCCCACCGTTACGCGTCAATGTGGAGGCCAGTTTTCGCGACAACGCACGGGCCGTCGAAGACGATCACATTGACTTGGAGTGGTTTGGCCCCGGTGGGCAGCTACTGTGGTCTACCTTCACAGATCTACAGCCCGTGCCCCTGCACGTGAACCCAGCAGGTGAAACGGTGCGGGTGGGTCAAGAGACCTTTTTTCGCCAAATTACAGAGCGGGTGCAGGCCGATGGCCAGGTGTTGGGTTACCTGCGGGTCAGCCATCCGTGGTTTGAGGTGACGAAACCCAGTCGGCGCTTAATTGTGGATCTAGCCCTGGGCACCAGCCTCATGGTGGGGGCGGTAGCGGCGATCGGCTGGCTGCTGTCGGGGATCGCGATCGCCCCCGTGCGCGACTCATACCAGCAGCTCAAGCAGTTTACTGCCGACGCCTCCCACGAGTTGCGCAACCCGATCGCCGTGATTCAGACCAATGCCCAGGTGGCGCTGTCGGACCCTAACCCCGATGTAGAGATTCAGCAGAGGCAGTTTCAGGTGATCGAGCGGCTTACCCGGCGGCTGGGACGGCTAGTGGATGACCTGCTGTTTCTCGCCCGTCAGGAGAGTGGGCTGATTGCCCTGGCCCCCGCTTCCGTCAGCCTGGAAGGGCTGCTGGAGGATGTGCTGGAGGAACAGCAGGTGATGGCTACCGAGCGCCAGATCGCGCTGCGGGTGAATGTGGCTGAGGATATTCCTGGCAAACTACGGTCTAAATCCTCGGCCCTGTTGGCGACTCCCCCCACCGCCAATTCCACGATTTTGGGCGATCCCAGCCAGCTCACCCGGCTATTCACCAACCTGATCAGCAATGCGGTGCAGTACACCCCTAACGGCGGCACTGTGACGGTCAAAGTAAAGCCCATTAAGCACCAGGGGCAGCCAGCCGTTCAGGTAACGGTGCAGGACACAGGCATTGGCATGGATAACGAGGCCATCGCCCACGCCTTCGATCGCTTTTACCGAGCCGATCCCTCGCGGTTGCGCAGTGGGGAGCAGGGGACGGGGCTAGGACTGGCGATCGTAAAGGTAATCGTCGACACCCATCGCGGGCACATTCACCTCGACAGCCAGCCTCAGGCGGGAACCACAGTCACCGTCGTGCTGCCCCAGGGAGGCGTGGGCGGATAGGAGTCTCATCTAGTTTTACAGCCCTTCTTCTCTCCCGCGGTGGATGGGCAAACCGTCCGATTGTCGTAGTTTGGACGGTAATGTTTAGGTAATTAACCCTGTTGAAAAACATCAACGGAGGTTAAGCGCAAACGGCTGATTTTCATAAAGAGGGTTAAAATCAGCAAAGTTATATTGGGTAAAAAATACCCCAATGACGTCAGTTGCTCCCAGTGCCCCGGTGTGACCAGCTCGGTTTCTAGTTGATCCCCAAGTGACCCTACGGCACTCACGGCTTTTAACCCCTTCCCGACGCAGCCACATCGTCCTCTGGGCTTTGATCCCCGGCTGACAAAGTTTTTTTGAACCCGTTCCCCGGTGGTGGCACAGCTCATGGTTAGGCTGGCCACTTTGCCCAATTCCTCATTCATTTTTCTCCTATGGCTGACTCACTCCAGCATTCGGCATTGCAGGCTCCGTCTGCGGCCCCCACGGCCTATGAAAGACCCCACGATGGACTGATCCCCGCTGTTAGCACCGGGGTTTTTGTTTGTGTGCATGGGCACTTTTACCAGCCGCCCCGCGAGAACCCCTACCTGGATGCAATTGAGAAGCAGCCCAGCGCGGCCCCCTTCCACAACTGGAATGAGCGCATCCACAACGAGTGCTACCGGCCCAATGCCTACGCCCGCATTCTCAACGAGCGCGGCGAAGTGGTGCGCATTGTCAACACCTTTGAATACATCAGCTTCAACATTGGCCCCACCCTGCTGAGCTGGATGGAGCGCCACGACCTGGAAACCTACCAGCGAATTATCGACGCCGATCGCAACAGCTGCGCCCGGCTAAGCGGCCACGGCAATGCGATCGCCCAGGTTTACAACCACATCATTCTGCCCCTGGCTAACCAGCGTGACAAAGTCACCCAGGTGCACTGGGGTATTGAAGACTTTCGCCGCCGCTTTGGCCGCAACCCTGAGGGCATTTGGCTGGCGGAAACCGCGATCGATTACCCCACGCTGGACGTGCTCCACGCCGAGGGGATCAAGTTCACGATTCTCGCACCATCACAGGTGCAGCGCTGCCGCCCAATGGTCAGCTATAACGGCGAACGCGACACCTGGCAAGAGGTGGGCGGCGGCCAGATTGACCCCAGCCGTCCCTACCGCTGTTTCCTCAAGCATGCCGACGGCAGCCCCGATCCCAGCCGCTATATCGACATTTTCTTCTACGACGGCCCGATTTCCCGCGACATGGGCTTTAACGATGTGCTGAGTTCATCCCAGCATTTTGTTGGGCGCATCGGTCAGGCCATCCACGGGGATCACCGGCCTTTTCAGCTAATTTCGGTAGCTACCGACGGCGAAACCTTTGGCCACCATCGGGGCGGAGCCGAGAAAGCCCTCGCCTACGCCCTCACCGAAGAATTTCCCCGCCAGGGCTGGACAGTGACCAACTACGCCCACTACCTGGCCACCCACCCGCCCACCTGGGAAGCCGAACTCAAACCCGTCACCGCCTGGAGCTGCTCCCATGGTGTCGATCGCTGGCAGGATGACTGCGGCTGTGGCGGCGGTGGCGAATGGCACCAGCAGTGGCGACGCCCCCTGCGCGACACCCTCGACTGGCTGCGCGATCAGCTGGTCGCCGTCTACGAAGCGCATGGCTCTGAGCTGCTGCGCGATCCCTGGGCAGCGCGCAATGCCTACGTGGCGGTAATGGGCGATCGCAGCCCTGAAAACCTTGACGCATTCTTTGCCACCCACCAAACCCACAAACTCTCGGCCATCGAGCGGGTCACCGCCCTGCAACTGCTCGAAATGCAGCGCCACGCCCTATTTATGTACACCAGCTGCGGCTGGTTCTTTGAAGAACTCTCTCGCCCCGAGGGCACTCAGATCCTGCGCTACGCCGCCCGCGCCATGGAGCTAGCTGGCGAAGTCGCGGGGATCGCTCTGGAAGCCGAATTTGTGAAGCGCCTCGGTCTTGCCCCCAGCAACATTAGCGAATTTGTCCACGGGGCTGGCGTCTACGAGGCCTTGGTCAAGCCCTCTCGCATTTCGCTAGAGCAGGTGGTGGCCCACTACGCCATGGGATCGCTGTTTACCGACTACCACCGCGAACAGACCGTCTACTGCTACACCGTCGAGCAGCACGACTACCGCCGCCAGCGCATGGGACCGATTTCCCTTGCGGTGGGGCTGGTGGAAATCACCTCCACCATCACTCACGAAAGCCTCAGTCTCGCCTTTGCCGTGGTGCACCTGGGCGGCTGGGACTTCCACTGCGGTATTAAGAGCATGCGATCGCGCCTCGACTACACCCAGGCCAAAGCAGCCGTGTTTGAAAGCCTCAGCCAGGCCAGTGCCGCCCAAGTGATTCTCGCCATCAACAGCGCCTTTGGCCCCCACACCTACGGCCTGCAAGACCTGTTTGCCGAAGAGCGCCACCGCATGATGGGCCTGCTCTCCCAAGACACCCTGCTGCGCCTAGACCAGCTCTATGCCCAGGTCTACCGCGACAACTACGGCGTGCTGCGGGCCTTCCACCGCGACGGACTGCCCGTGCCCCGAGAGCTGCAAGTGGCGGCAGATATTGCCCTCAGCCATCGAGCTATGGAAGTGCTGCAATCCCTCGAACGCGAGACCAGCGACCCCACCGCCAGCCCCCTACGCCAGGGCGAGGATTATTTGAATGAGTTGGAGGCGATCGCCACCGAAGCCAGCACCTGCAATGCCTCTCTGTCTCTAGCGGCGGCCAAGCCCATGCTGGAGCGGCTGATCGGGCGATCGGTTTGGCAAATTCTCAACCAGACACCCACCGAATCCCTCGCCGCCGATGTGGACTGGCTGGGGCGACTGGTCAACCTGGGCCAGCAGCTCAACTTGGGTCTTTCGTTAGAGCGCCCCCAGGAACTTTACTACCAGCACCTCAACCGCCAGGTGTTTGCCCTGCTCAAACAGGCAGCGGTGTCGAGAAAGCCCCTCGGCCAAGACAGCCGCGCCCAGGTCAACGACATTCTCCGCCTGGGCGAATACCTGTCGATGGACGTGGGCGCAGTGCTGAAGGCGTTGGATCACCTCGATCCCGGTCGGCCTGCATAAGAGGGCTGATGTTGAAAAGAAGCGCTCCCCGAGGGGAGCGCTTCTTTGTTGTTCGCCTACTATCGTGGCGACGTTCCAGGTCGCCACGCCGCCCATGGCGCTCCTGCGCCCCGAGGACAAAGACGCAGAGCGTCCGGGGGGCGCGTCAACGTAGAGCGTTGGCACGAACGCACAGGTAGCCAGTCCGGAAAGCTGGATGCATACTCGTGCGTTCTACCTTGCTGAATTTCTTCAGGAAAGCATCTCAATTGAATTCTTCAAAAAGAGAGGGGAAATCGCGCCGTCCGCTTACAACTCTCAGAATTTCGATGCCATCATCCAAGATTCTGTAGAAGATAATGTATCCCTCTAGGGATAATCCTCGAAGTCCAGAGCGAATGGTAGTGTAGCTTTTACCACTGTTGGGGAAGGCGACGAGCTGTTGGCACTTCCGGTTGAAAGCCTGAAAGAACCGTTCGCCTGCCTCAACACTGGTCTCGGCAAAATAGTCGGCAATCTCATTGAGATCTTGGCTGGCAAGAACGTTGATGACATAGCGACTCATGGCTAGTTTGCCTGCCGAAAACGCTCTAGAATGCCATTTACAAACGTTTCGCCATCGACTGGGGCTGTGTGGGTAGAGGCTTCAATTGCCGCGTCAATTTTTGCCCGAACGTTTTCGATCCACTCTGATTCGGAGCGATCATACTCATCTAATAATCGTAGAGCAATTTCTAAAACTTCTTCAGTAGAGTGATACTTGCCAGACTGAAGCTTGGTTTCAATAAAACGCTCTTGATCAGGGGTGAGACTGATACTCATAAGCGACCTCCAACTAAATTTCTATCTGGTAATGGGTTTGAGTTTAACGATCGCCTGGTCTGCCATAAAATAACAAGCGCCTCACCAGCCTCTACTTGGCGAAGATATTTGATTGGATCACGCTGAATTTCATCAATTGTTATATCTAGCATTGGCTAGCTTCTCCTTTCAGGAGCATAGTAGCGATCGCAACGCTGTTGGCTATTCTTCGTCATCCAAAATGACAACCTGAGGGAGGGACAGATCTGGAGATTCTTCGCCTGAATATATCCTCTCTAAGTCTTTGCGTTTCACTTCACTAAGACGATATTGTTTCGCTTCTGCTGCGAGTGTAATATGCAGATCCGTAGCCAGTCCCTCTTCCTGGTGAATGCGAAATAGTTCATCACGAATTTCTTCAATAGAAACTTGGAAAAACTCTTTCCTCAAGTTCTCTAAATTTAGACGTCGGTTATTGAATCGACGATGTAGTTCATTTTCTAAAGATGGCGCATCATCAGTAAAAATTAGTGCATGCACGTCAAAAGGGAAAGGAACGGAAGCATCACCAAGTTCACGTACACGATCCATAGGCTCTAATCGACGAGTCATACCAATCTTATATACACTATCACCGAAGCTTCCAATGTTACTGATGACATAAACATGCCCTGATCTGGTCATCTGGGCTTGGCTTATAGCACGTTGCCGATTCGTCTCAGCTTCTGTCAGTAGTGCCTCAAGTTTGGCGATTTTCTCTGCCATTTTGAGCTTGTCTTTCTCTGAAGCTTGCTCTGCCTCTCGCCTTGCTTTTTGAAGCATATCAGAGTATTTTGATTCATCCTTCTCTGCCTGCTCACGAGTCCTTTCAATTTCGCGGAGCGCGCGTTGTTCTTCCCTCATCTGTTCACGGATTTGTGCTTGCTCCTCTCTTTCCTTCTGCTTCGCCTCTTCATAGGAGAAAGTGAGCTGGAGCTCCTCAACTCGATTTTCCAAATACTTTCTGCTTAGGTGACAATACCAAGATTCACCTAGTTTATTTATTTGCTTAAAGCTTCCCTCAATACGTCTTTCCATTGCTGAAATATTTTTATATGTTACACGTGCGACAAAAGAGTCGCACTCACCATTAAATGCCCTAAGCATTAACTTGAGGATTTTCTTAATCATTGCACGGCCTTGGGCCGTAGAATTATTGAAACTTATCATTTCAGTGCAAAAAGCCGCTGCGTCTCTATTGCCTGTGCTTCCATCAATACACAATTGTAATTTCTGCTCCTCCTTTATATTCCGGAGAGCCGCTTCATATGATGGAAGATCTTCAAATTCATATCTAGCCTCAAAATAGCCAACTTCTAGAAGATGGATGTCATCCTGTTTAAGAGAAATTACCTCATTTGCAGCATCTAGCTCACGTTGCGTATCTTTTTTCTTGTTTTCTAAAAAATTTATATACTGTTTAACCTTGTTTGCTCTTATTTCGAGCTCTTTGACTTCTGACTTGCCCCTTGAAAGGATTGCATTAGCAGTCTTCTTGCTTTCATTCTCAAGCTTCTTAGAAGATTGATGAATTTGTCCTGCTTTTTGCTTGGCCTCATTTATAATTGTGCGGGCATTCTTCTTGCTGGCATCGTCAAGCTTCTTTGCAGATTGACGAATTCGTTCAGCTTCCTGCTGAGCATCAACGATAATTGCACTAGCAGTCTTCTTGCTTTCATTTTCAAATTTCTTAGAAGATTGACGAATTTGTTCTGCTTTTTGCTGAGCATCGACTACGATGCCAAACTCTTTCCGGAGATCAACTAATTTTTTCTGCGCTACTAATGCCCAGATAAGTAGTCCTCCAGATCCTCCAATAAGTAGAGCAATAATTCCTTGCATAAACTAACTCAGTAGTTGGTTGCGATATCTCCTAGATTGCCCTGACATTTGCGAGTATCAATCTGCTGGAAGGTGGCTGGAGAAGACGTAGATGCGCTGGCTTTCTAAGCTGCCACAGAGGTCAGAGGGTTTGACGGTTTCGGGGGTTGGTACTGCATCGTGGTGAAAGACCTGGCGATCGAGGCCCACCTGCAAGCCGCTGAAGGGGTCGCTGCCGCCAGAGATTAAGAAGGCGAGTTGGTCGATTTCGGGCCAGGCGGCGAGTTTGTCGAGCAGAGTCGCGATCGCATTCATCTGCGGCTGCTCACAGTCGTGGTACCACACCTCAGACCCCTCTACGGGCAAGGTATCTAACCCAAGATTCACAATCAGATCCGGCTGGCTAAACAGCGCTGCCGCCACCGGGCGAACTTCTTCTTGCAGCAGCAGCCCCTGGCTGTGGGCCAGCTCGCGCAGGTGTTCTAACTTTTGGTAGCGCTCCTGTACTGGCAAGTCACCGCTGCGCCAGTGGATGGCCACCGTTGTCAGGTAAGTCTGCACCAGCAGATGCCCCAGCTTTTGGGCCTTGGTGGCCAAGTAGCCCGAGTTGTAGGCGGTAGCCTCAATAATCAGCGGCACCCGACTCACCATATCGAGGCCATAGCCCTTGATGCCCGCAATTTTGCGGGGGTTGTTGGTGATTAGGCAAAATTTCTGCACACCGATGTCGTTGAGAATTTGTGCCCCGATACCGTAGTTGCGCTGATCAACTGGCAGGCCCAACTTCTCGTTGGCTTCTACCGTATCGAGGCCCATATCTTGCAGAGAATAGGCTTTGAGCTTGTTGACCAGGCCAATGCCGCGCCCCTCCTGACGCAGGTAAACCACCACGCCGCGCCCGGCCGCATCAATCATTTTTAGCGCCGCCTGAAGCTGCATGCGGCAGTCGCAGCGCAGCGAGCCAAAAGCGTCGCCCGTGAGGCACTCGGAGTGGACGCGCACCATCACCGACTGGTCGGCAAAGGTGGCGGGGTCACCCTTCACCATGGCCACGTGCTCGGAGCCATCGAGCAGGTTGCGGTAGGCGTAGATGGCGAAGTCGCCAAACTGGGTGGGCATGCTGGCCACCGCCTCCCGCTGCACAAAGCGCTCGTGCTGCAGGCGGTAGTGAATCAAGTCGGCAATGCTGATTAGCTTGAGGCCAAAGGCTTTGGCGTAGTTAACCAACTCGGGCAACCGCGCCATCGATCCGTCAGGGTTCTGAATTTCGCAGATTACCCCGGCGGGGTAGAGCCCCGCCAGCCGAGCCAAATCGACCCCGGCTTCGGTATGACCGGCCCGCTTCAGCACGCCACCATCCTTGGCTCGCAGGGGAAAGATGTGGCCGGGGCGGCGCAGGTCTTGGGGGCGAGCGTTGGGGTTGATGGCGACCTGAATGGTGCGAGCGCGATCGTCGGCGGAAATGCCTGTGGTGACGCCCCAGCTTAGGGCAGCGTCGATGCTGACGGTAAAGGCAGTTTGCTCGTTTTCGTCTTCAAAGGCGCTGGGGCTGACCATCAGGGGCAGATCCAGCTGGTCGAGCCGTTCTCCGGTCATCGCCAGGCAGATCAGCCCTCGCGCTTCCACCGCCATGAAGTTGATGATGTCGGGGGTAGCAAACTGGGCGGCGCAGATCACGTCCCCTTCGTTCTCGCGGTTTTCGTCATCCACCACCACAATCGACTTGCCCGCCGCCAGGTCGTGGAGCGCTGACTCAATCGAATCGAACTGAAAGTCGGAGGGCAGTTCGAGCTCGGAGGGGGACTGACGGGGGGCGGGCGGCATCTCCGATTCTGGGTTGAGCACGGTGGGGCGAACCTGTAGAAAGGACGTTAGCTTCTAAAATTCTAGCTTTATGACCTGCGCTTCACAGAGAGAATGGCCGCATCCCTAGAATCAGCGGCAAACTAGCGCTATCAGCCCTATACGATGGACCGCTGACAGCATCCGAAGCCGCCATGTTGAATTGGAGATTACTGGTTTACTATTACAGTGCTGATCTAAGGGGAAGGGGCTAACCGGGTTAGCGATCGCCCCCCAGAGCCGCCCCTAATTCCTTACATCCCTCAACCTAGCCAGCCCCAAAACCATGAGCGAGTCACCCGTCGGGAAAATTAAAGTCGGCATTGTGGGCGCATCGGGCTATGGAGGGGTGCAGCTGGTGCGGCTGCTCACCCAGCACCCAGGGGTAGAGCTGGTCTACCTAGGGGGCGACAGCAGCGCTGGGCAGCCCTATACCGATATCTATCCTCACCTAACCGGCTCCGTCAATTTGACGGTGGAAGCCGTAGATTTGGGCGAGATTGCCCAGCGGTGCCAAGTCGTGTTTCTCTCGCTGCCCAACGGGCTGGCCCATACCATGGCCTCGACGCTGCTGGAGCGAGGCTGTCGAGTGCTCGATCTCTCGGCCGACTACCGCTTTGAGAATTTGAACACCTACCAGTCGTGGTATGGGGGCGATCGAACCGATCAGGGCATTGCGGGCGAAGCCGTGTATGGGCTGCCGGAGCTATTTCGCGATCGCATTCGCGACGCCCGCTTGGTAGGCTGCCCCGGCTGCTACCCCACCGCTAGCCTGCTGGGCATTGCCCCACTGCTCAAGCAGGGCCTCGCCCAGCCCGAAACTCTCATTATCGATGCCAAATCTGGCACCTCTGGTGGTGGACGGGTAGCCAAAACCAGCATGCTGCTCACCGAGGCCAGCAACTCCTTAGGGGCCTACGGCGTCGCCCGTCACCGCCACACGCCAGAAATTGAAGCAATTTGCACGGGTTTGGCCAGCCAGGAGGTGATGGTGCAGTTTACGCCCCACCTGATTCCTATGGTGCGGGGCATTTTGGCCACCATCTACGCCACTCTGCGCGACCCCGGCCTGGTGCGCGACGATCTGCTCACCATCTACAGCGCCTTCTATCGATCTTCCCCCTGGGTGACAGTGCTGCCCAGCGGCACCTACCCCCAAACCAAGTGGGCTTGGGGCACCAACCGCTGTTACATCGGCCTTGAAACTGACCCGCGCACCGGACGGGTGATTGTCATGTCGGCGATCGACAACCTGATGAAAGGCCAGGCATCTCAAGCTGTGCAATGCTTCAACCTGATGATGGGCCTCGAAGAATCTCTTGGTCTACCGACCACTACCTTTTACCCCTAAGTTGGCCTTTGTTCGGCGCTACTTGTGGTCCTCCCGGCTTTTCCAGACATCACGGGATGACCCTGAGTACGTTAAAGTCCCTCGCCCTATCTTCGATGCCTGGACCGGGTTGCTCTGCCATGCCGCTTGATGGGATAGGCATCAGGGACTATCAAAGAGGGTTAATGCGGGTTTAGATGGCTGTCAGATTGCCTACTTTTGCTCTAGCTGCCTCTGCTACGACTTCAATCAACTGAATTGGATCAATGGGTTTGGAGAGGAATTGTTGGAAGCCACCTGCGAGTGCTTGATCTCGAGCTTCTTGCTTGGCAAAGGCAGTTAGGGCGATCGCCGGGATTGTCCTCCCCCGTTCTTGTTCAACCACCCGAACTCGTTGCAGTAGTTCATAACCATTTTCGTCGGGCATGGCAATGTCACTTAACAACACATCGGGGTGCGAGTGTTGCAGATAATCTATCACCTCTTGTCCACTCGCCACCGCTGTGACTTGAGCACCCGCTAGCTCCAGCGCGGTCACTAGATAGTTTCGATTATCAAGATTGTCATCTACTACCAAAACTGAGATATTCTCTAGGGCTAAATTGCTATGCAATGACTCCGGGTTTGGTGTCTCGGAAGATGGGTCAAGTTGGGTTGAAATGTGCAACGGCAGCAAGATAGTAAAGGTCGTGCCTTTGTCCTTGCCCTCGCTGGCAGCGTCAATCTTGCCGCCGTGAAGCTCAACGAGCTGGCGGACGATCGCCAATCCTAGCCCTAACCCATCATGAGAACGGGTGGAAGACGAATCTGCTTGGCGAAAGTATTCAAAAACCTGAGGTAGAAAGTCAGAGTCAATGCCGATTCCGGTGTCAGCTACAGCGATTTGGGCAAATGCAGTGATTGGTGAGGGGTGTTGGGTCGTTTGTTGTGACTCTTGGTCTCTGCTAATTATCCATGACTCATCGCCCGTGATTCGCTTTAACCCCACCTCAACCTGCCCACTTTTTGGCGTGAATTTAATGGCGTTTGAGAGTAAGTTGCGAAGGATTTGCTGTAGGCGCTGCAGGTCGCCGCTGACGATGCAGGGATCGGAGGTAAACTCACCCGTCAGTTGAATACCTTTTTCGTTTGCGGCAGGACGAATGGACTCCAGTTCGTCTGAAATCAAATTGAGTAAATTGACCGGCTGTTGATGAATTTTCACTCTGCCGCTGGTAAGGCGGGCGACATCCAGGATGTCATCAATGAGTTGCGCCTGAGATAGGGCATTGCGATTAATAGTTTCGAGCGCACGGCTCTTCGCGCTCTCGTCAAGTTTGCCTGCTAGCAATAGTTTTGACCAGCCTAAGATCGCGTTGAGCGGGGTTCGTAGTTCATGGGAAACGATCGCTATGAATTCATCTTTCATGCGGTTGGCAGATTCTGCTTGTTGACGAGCAAGCTGTTCCTGGATAATCTCGACCTTCTGCATGGCTAATTCCGCTGATTGCCGCTGGATCTCCTGAGTCTTTTTGAACAATTCAACAAATACAGAGACTTTGGAAATGAGAATTTCGGGGTTAAGCGGTTTGAGCAAATAATCCACTGCTCCTAACGCGTAGCCCTTCATCTGGAACTGATCGTCGGTGCCAAAAGCGGTGACGAAGATGATTGGTGTATGTTGCGATCGCTCTCGCTGCCGAATGAGGGATGCGGTTTCAAATCCATCCATTCCTGGCATTTCCACATCTAGCAAAATTGCGGCAAAATCCTGATTCAGCAGACATCGAAGCGCTTCTTTTCCGGAGTGGGCTATTACGAGGTTCTGCCCCAATTTGCACAAGATTTCTTCTAGGGCGATCAAGTTTTCTACGCGATCGTCAACCAGAAGAATGTTGGCTTTGAGTTCAAAGGGCATGGTGTGGAGAATTGGAGGACGGAGAGGACGAACTGTCAAACAAAGTATGAATTGAGGGTGAGAGCAGCCCAGTTCCCACCCTCTAGCACCTAGTCTCTAGATCGGGAGAGCCAGACTCGTAGTAGTGACAGCAGTTGCTCCATTTCGACCGGTTTAGTAATGTAATCGGTTGCCCCTGCTTCTAGACATTTTTCGCGATCGCCTTTCATGGCTTTGGCCGTGAGGGCAATCATCGGCAGATCGGCAAACTGACTAATCTGTCGGATTGCCCCCATGGTTTCGTAACCGTCCATGCCAGGCATCATAATATCCATCAGTACCACATCAATGTCAGGATTTGCCTGCAAAATACTGATGCCATCTTGGCCGCTTTCGGCGTAGAGAACCTGCATTTGCTGACGCTCTAACAGGCTGGTAAGGGCAAAGATGTTGCGAACGTCATCATCCACGATCAGCACTTTTTTGTCCGCCAGAATCGGATCGTTCCGCCGTAGTTGCTCTAGCATCAACCGTTGTTGATCAGGGAGGTTTGCCTGAATTCGGTGGAGGAACAAACTGGTTTCGTCGAGCAGGCGTTCGGGCGATCGCGCATCCTTGATGATCAAGATGTCGGACAGGCGATGCAGTTCTGTTTCTTCCTGAGCAGTTAGATCTTTGCCCGTGTAGACGATGATCGGCAGTCGACCTAAGTTTGGTTCGCGCTTGATCTGTTCGAGTAGCTCAAAATCCTTAGCGTCGGGCAGCAGCAGATCGAGCACTATACAATCAAACTGTTGGGCGCGAATAGCGGCTAGGGTTTCGGCAGCGGTTGCAACTGCCGTGATGCTGACATCGCTATTTCCAATCAAATCGACGATGCTTTGGCGTTGCTGGTCGTCGTCTTCTACCACTAGCAAGCTCTTAACTAACCGTTCCACAAACTCTTTCATGCTTGCCAGGGCATTGAGCAGAGATTCACTGCTGACGGGTTTTTGGAGGTAGGCGATCGCACCCTGCCGCAAGCTGCGATCTTGCCCATCTTCCACGGTCATAATGTGAACCGGAATGTGGCGGGTATCAGGGTCGTGCTTAAGGTAGTTCAGCACGGTCCAACCGTCCAAAACGGGTAACCGGATGTCAAGCATGATGGCAGAGGGTTGAAAGTCTCGCGCCATCTGTAGTCCCACATCTCCCCGGGTGGCCACTAAGCCTTTGAAACCGTGTTCCCGCGACAGATCGAGCAAAATGCGGGCGAAGTTAACGTCATCTTCGATGATGAGCAAAGAGCGATCATCGGGTTGGATCGAAACGCGATCGTCTTCTAGAGTTGGATCAACTGAAAAGGTACCTACTTGCGTTGCGGTGACCGGAATAGCGGCTCGGATTCCCTCTGACGCGGTGGGTGACGTGACTTCTGTGGGGTGCAGGGCGATCGTCGAGCTGACCGGGTAAGCCGTGGAGCCATTTGGATTGGGCGCCCTGCGGGCTTCTACCGGAATGGTTCTCTGCTCCCTACCTTCCCGTCTGCCTGTCTCCCCGTTCTCTTGGCGATCCACATAGGTCAATGGCAAATATAGGGTAAACGTACTGCCTTGACCCAGTTCACTCGTCAGGCGAATTTCGCCTCCCAAGAGTTGGGCGATTTCTCGGCTAATCGACAAGCCCAACCCGGTGCCCCCATAGCGGCGGCTCGTTGTCCCATCTTCCTGCTGGAAGGCTTCAAAGATAATCTGCTGTTTCTCTGGAGCAATGCCGATGCCCGTATCGGTCACCGCAAAGGCAATCACCTGATCCGCCTGATTTAATCTGGCTTTCTCTAGACTCCAGCCTTGGGTGACAACGCTGATTTCTAACTCTACTTGTCCCCGCTCTGTGAACTTGAAGGCGTTTGCCAGCAAGTTTTTCAACACCTGTTGCAGCCGCTTGGCATCGGTGTAAAGGGTGCGTGGCAGTTGCTCGCTGAAGTGCATGTGAAAATCGAGTTTGCGATCGATGGCAACCTGACGGAAGGTACGCTCTAGATGCACTTGCAGATCGGCAAACAGGATAGGCTCGGCATTCACTGAAATTGTGCCGGATTCGATCTTCGCTAGATCGAGGATGTCGTTAATTAGCCCTAGCAAGTCATTTCCAGCAGAGTAAATGGTTTGAGAGTATTCGACCTGTTTGTGGGTCAAGTTGCTCTCAGTGTTGTCGGACAGGAGCCGTGCCAGAATCAGCAAGCTGTTAAGCGGAGTGCGGAGTTCGTGAGACATGTTTGCCAGAAACTCAGATTTGTATTTGGAAGTTAGTGCTAGCTGTTCAGCTTTTTCTTCCAAAGACAATCGCGCCTGCTCGATTTCGCTGTTTTTGCGCTCTACTTCGCTATTCTGCGTCGCCAAGAGTTCGGCTTTTTCTTGCAGTTCTTCGTTGGTCCGTTGTAGTTGCTCTTGCTGACTCTTGAGTAAGTCTTCTGACGCTTTCAAGGATTGCGCCTGTTGTTCCAAACGACGGTTGGTGTCGGTGAGTTCAGTTTGTTGACCTTGCATTTCTTCCGCCAGGGATTGGGACTGTTTCAGCAGTTCCTCGGTTCGCATACTGGCGGCGATCGTGTTGAGGACGATCGCTATACTCTCCGTCAGTTGATCGAAAAATGTCAGATGAATTTCGTTGAATCGGTTGAACGATGCCAACTCGACTACGGCCGTCACCTGGCCCTCAAACAGAACGGGCAACACGACCACATTCATCGGCGAAGATTCACCCAGTCCAGAGTTGATCCTGATGTAGTCTGAGGGCACCTCAGTGACTAGAATTCGCTCTTTCTCCAGGGCACATTGTCCGACCAATCCTTCGCCGAGATAGAAGCGATTTGCCAGACTCTTGCGCTCTCGATAGGCGTAGGTACTGAGCAGTTTTAGGAAGGGGGGATGCATCTCGCTGGTTTCTAGCAGGTAGAATACGCCGTGTTGGGCAGATACCAGGGGAGCCAGTTCGGACAAGATCAGCTTGGAAACGGTTTCCAGGTCGCGCTGGCCCTGCAACATCCGCGTAAATTTTGCCAGGTTGGTTTTGAGCCAGTCTTGCTCGATGTTTTTCTGGGTAGTTTCGCGCAGGTTGGCGATCATCTGGTTGACGTTGTCTTTCAGGATGGCAACTTCGCCTTGGGCCTCAACCGCAATCACCCGCGTCAAATCGCCCTTGGTCACGGCGGTGGCCACTTCGGCGATCGCTCGTACCTGGGTCGTCAAGTTTGCCGCCAGTTCGTTTACGTTGTCGGTCAGATCGCGCCAGGTACCTGATGCACCCGGCACTTTCGCCTGACCCCCTAATTTTCCTTCGATTCCTACTTCCCGCGCTACGGTTGTCACCTGGTCAGCAAAGGTTGCCAGCGTGTCGATCATCTCGTTGATCGTGTCGGCCAGGGTTTCAATTTCCCCTTTGGCATCCAACATCAACTTCTGTTTTAGGTTGCCGTTGGCTACGGCGGTCACGACTTTAGCGATGCCTCGGACCTGCGCCGTCAGGTTGCCAGCCATTGAGTTTACGTTATCGGTCAGATCTTTCCAGATGCCCGCTACGCCAATCACCTGCGCTTGACCGCCCAGTTTTCCTTCAGTTCCCACTTCCCGCGCCACCCGCGTTACCTCGGAGGCAAAGGAACTCAGCTGATCGACCATCGTGTTGACGGTATTTTTCAGTTCAAAAATCTCACCACGCACATCCACGGTAATTTTCTTAGACAGGTCGCCGTTAGCGATCGCGGTCGAGACCTCGGCAATATTCCGCACCTGCGCCGTCAGGTTGCCTGCCATCGAGTTTACCGAGTCGGTCAAATCTTTCCAGGTGCCGGCCACACCAGACACCTGCGCCTGTACACCCAATTTCCCTTCGGTTCCCACTTCACGCGCCACCCGCGTTACCTCAGAGGCGAAGGAGTTGAGCTGATCCACCATAATGTTGATGGTGCTTTTCAGATCGAGAATTTCGCCTTTTACGTCTACCGTAATTTTCTTGGAGAGATCGCCGTTCGCCACCGCCGTTGTCACTTCGGCAATGTTTCGCACCTGCGCCGTCAAACTACCTGCCATGAAGTTTACCGAGTCGGTCAGATCTTTCCAGGTGCCAGCCACCCCAGGAACTTGCGCCTGTACGCCCAACTTCCCTTCAGCGCCTACTTCCCGCGCCACCCGCGTTACTTCCGAGGCAAAGGAATTTAACTGATCCACCATCGTATTGACGGTGTTTTTCAGTTCCAAAATTTCGCCTTTGACATCCACCGTGATTTTCTTGGACAGGTCGCCATTGGCCACGGCAGTCGTCACGGCCGCGATGTTCCGCACCTGGGCCGTCAAACTGCCGGCCATAAAGTTTACGGAATCGGTTAGATCTTTCCAGGTGCCGGCAACGCCACGGACATCAGCCTGCACACCCAGTTTGCCTTCGGCTCCCACTTCTCGTGCTACCCGCGTCACCTCAGAGGCAAAGGAGCTGAGTTGGTCCACCATGATGTTGATGGTGTTTTTCAGTTCCAGAATTTCACCTTTCACCTGCACGGTAATCTTCTTAGACAGGTCACCGTTGGCGATCGCCGTTGCCACATCAGCAATGTTTCGCACCTGCCCGGTCAGGTTGCCCGCCATCGAGTTCACATTGTCGGTCAGGTCTTTCCAGGTGCCGGCAACGCCAGGAACTTGCGCCTGCACGCCCAGCTTCCCTTCCGTTCCCACTTCCCGGGCTACCCGTGTCACCTCAGAGGCAAAGGAACTGAGTTGATCCACCATCGTATTGATCGTGTTCTTCAGTTCCAAAATTTCGCCTTTAACATCCACCGTGATTTTCTTGGACAAATCGCCGTTTGCCACCGCCGTTGTGACATCGGCAATATTCCGCACCTGCGCCGTCAGGTTGCCCGCCATCGAGTTGACCGAATCGGTCAAATCCTTCCAGGTTCCGGCAACGCCGCGCACCTCTGCCTGTACGCCCAGTTTTCCTTCGGTTCCCACTTCCCGCGCCACCCGCGTCACCTCAGAAGCAAAGGAGTTGAGTTGATCCACCATGATGTTGATGGTGCTTTTCAGATCCAGAATTTCACCTTTTACATCCACCGTAATTTTCTTGGATAGGTCGCCATTTGCCACGGCAGTTGTGACTTCGGCAATGTTCCGCACCTGAGCTGTCAAACTACCCGCCATGAAGTTTACTGAGTCAGTCAAATCCTTCCAGGTGCCGGCAACACCACGCACTTGCGCCTGCCCACCCAGTTTTCCATCGGCTCCCACTTCTCGCGCCACCCGCGTCACCTCAGAGGCAAAGGAGTTCAACTGATCCACCATCGTATTGACGGTGTTTTTCAGCTCCAGAATTTCACCCTTGACATCCACCGTGATTTTGCGGGACAAGTCGCCGTTGGCGATCGCCGTTGCCACCTCAGCAATGTTTCGCACCTGTCCGGTCAAATTTCCCGCCATCAGGTTCACGTTGTCCGTCAGGTCTTTCCAGGTGCCGGCAACGCCAGGAACTTCCGCCTGCACGCCTAACTTGCCTTCAGTTCCCACTTCCCGGGCCACCCGCGTCACCTCAGAGGCAAAGGAGTTGAGTTGATCCACCATCGTGTTGACGGTGTTTTTAAGCTCCAGAATTTCACCTTTTACATCGACCGTGATTTTGCGGGACAAGTCACCGTTGGCGATCGCCGTTGCCACTTCGGCAATGTTTCGCACCTGTCCGGTCAAGTTACCGGCCATGAAGTTTACCGAGTCGGTCAAGTCTTTCCAGGTGCCAGCCACGCCGCGCACCTCTGCCTGTCCGCCCAACTTCCCCTCAGCTCCCACTTCTCGCGCCACCCGCGTTACTTCTGAGGCAAAGGAGTTGAGTTGATCCACCATTGTGTTGATGGTGCTTTTTAGGTCGAGAATTTCACCTTTGACATCGACCGTAATCTTCTTGGACAAATCACCGTTCGCCACAGCCGTCGTTACTTCGGCAATGTTCCGGACCTGCGCCGTCAGGTTGCCTGCCATTGAGTTCACGGAGTCCGTCAAATCCTTCCAGGTGCCAGCCACACCAGGAACTTGCGCTTGTACACCCAGCTTTCCTTCGGTTCCCACTTCCCGCGCCACCCGCGTTACCTCAGAGGCAAAGGAGTTGAGTTGATCCACCATGATGTTGATGGTGCTTTTCAGGTCGAGGATTTCGCCTTTGACATCGACCGTAATTTTCTTGGATAGGTCGCCATTAGCCACAGCGGTCGTCACTTCGGCAATGTTCCGGACCTGCGCCGTCAGGTTCCCCGCCATCGAGTTCACGTTATCGGTCAGATCTTTCCAGGTTCCGGCAACCCCTTTTACTTCTGCCTGCACGCCCAACTTGCCTTCGGTTCCCACTTCCCGCGCTACTCGCGTCACCTCAGAAGCAAAGGACTGAAGCTGATCCACCATCGTGTTAACGATTTGTGCCGTTTGCAGAAACTCCCCTTGCAGCGATCGCCCTTCAATCTCCGTTGCGATCGCTTGCGACAGGTCACCATTTGCCACGGATCGGATTACCCGTGTAATCGCCGCCATTGGCTGCACCAGATCCACAATCAGCGTGTTGATTGAGCCTTCACAGGCTTTCCACGATCCTTTTGCTCCACCTAACGAAGCCCGTTCATTCGTCTTGCCCTCTTTCCCCACCACTCCACTGATCCGCTCTAGCTCCGTTGTGATCTGCTCGTTCCTGTCAATGATGTCGTTGAGCGTATCGGCAACTTTTCCTGCGATACCCGTCTGATCGACGGGCATTCGCACTGAGAAATTTCCTTTCTTCACTTCAGTCAAAACCTTAAGCAGTTGCTTCAGGTCGAAGCTATTGGTCTCAGTGAGGGTTTGAGCGGTTGTCATAGACTTCTACGGCTGCTTTTGGTGAGGATGGTGATTAAAGGATGATGCTGGATCCAATTTCGCAAGTTGCCCCTTATCCCCCAACCCCTTCTTGCTTTTTGGAAGAAGGGGAGCCGGATTTAAAGTCCCTCTCCCAAAGCGGGAAAGAGACTTAGGGTGTAGCTTGCTTCCCGTCCGCTAAGCGTTCCGCAGGAAAGGGCAGGCTGCAAAAGTGGAATGCACCGATGACGCTCGAGACAGTGAGGTAGTAAGTTTCTACAGCGAAAGGCTTTTCAAAGGACAACCACACTCCCCCTTATGGATCATCTACCGCAAAGGATAGAATCGGCTTCATACCTTGGATAGAAGGCTAAATTTTCATCGATCAGTCTAAAGAGAGATGTCGATGCAGCAGTTTTAGCCCAACTTAGGTAAGTTACCCACTATGCTTAAATTTACACAATAGTTGTTTGCAGGCTGTATAGCGAGTAGTTGGCAATGGATTGTAATTACATTTCAGACTGTTAGTTACCTATTGCCTATATCACCCCCCCTACTAACTCACCTTCTAATACACAATTCCCTTGAACGATCAATCCTTACCTAATGAATCGACTCAGTCGGGAATCAATCTACCCCAGCTGGTTGAGGCCGTAGTTCAAGCTGTAACAAAAGTCGGTGAAAGCCGGGACCTAGACACTGCCCTAGCCATTCGAGATGAAATCCGGCGCTTGCCGGACGAGCTAGTGACAGAGATTTTGAATCAACTGATTCTAAGATTAATTTTTATTGATCCCTCATTATGTCGCTGGTTCGTGCTAGATGGGTTTTTGCATGGTGCTGATCTAGATGCAAAAGCCGATGTCGCCGAGCGAATTAACGTATTGATGACAGATTTGCAATCGCAGCAAAATTGATTCTCCGTACATTAGTCCAAGCTTTTTTGCCTATTGAAGGTTGTGAGTGAGTCAGCAATGCAGGATGTTTTGAATCAAATAGACTGATTCACATTCATCGGCTTAAGATTTTTCCCCACTCACACAGTTACCTTGCTTGGCAAACCCCATCAAGTTCAGAGGTGAAGCAAGTAGGACTGCAAGCATTGCATCCAGTGGGAGCTCGCGCTTACCGTCTAGGCTCGCCTAATCTGTCCAGACCACTTGCCGTTCTGACTTAGTGCGATATCCCGTTTGCTCCTGAATCACTCGCCCAGCTTGAGTCGGGTCAAAGTAGCGATCAAAATCGGCTCTCAGGCGGGCGTGGGTTACCTCTGCTTGGTCAAGCTCATCGCGCACTACTTCGAGCTGCTGCACCTGATTTTGAAGATAAGGCACCAATCGCACCAGCGATACAGCTGCTACCAGCCCCAAAAAACAGTTCACCCCTAGCCGAGCACTCAGCTCAAACACGGGGGTATGACGAGCCAGGCGTCGCCAAGGTTCTGGCTGCCGCCGTCCTCGTCGCCGCTGAACAGGCATTCGATTTGCGGAAGACGTAGGCAGCGGGCTACGAGATCGGGAATGGCGCATGGGGTAAGTGCTTGAAGCTGGCTTTTATTATGCCTGAGAACAATGAGAATAAACCTCATCTGCCCTTAGAAGTAGGCGTTTTACCTTTGGGCAATCATAAAATCTCTAACCTCAGCTAGAAACTATGCTTCGAATTGCCTTTAAACACCTAAGCATTACGAAAAGCCGGGAGTTGAGTTAGGGGTTAAGGCATAATGAAGGTAATGGATTCCCTACCCCATGCCCCGACGCATTTTTATTGGCGATATACACGGTCACTTCGACGGCCTTCAGCGGCTGTGGGATGCGATCGCCCCAGAACCCGACGATAAAGTCTACTGTGTCGGCGACCTCATCGATCGCGGCCCTAAGAGCGCTGACGTAGTGGACTTTGTGCGTCGTCACGCCGCTGGCTGTGTGCGGGGCAACCACGAGCAGCTGATTCTAGATACCTTTGTCGACGGCAAAATCAATCCTCCCACCCTCCAGGGCTGGATCTTTAGCGGTGGCCAAGCCACCCTTAGCAGCTACCACGGGTCCGCCGCCACCCTCGAAGACCACCTCGACTGGCTACGCCAGCTGCCCCTCTACATTGACCTAGGCGATCTGTGGCTGGTGCATGCCGGGGTCAACCCCATGCTGCCCATCGCCGAACAGAGCAGCTACGAAATGTGCTGGATTCGCGAAACCTTTCACAGCAGCCTGACACCCTTTTTCTCCGACAAGCTGATCATCACGGGCCACACTATTACCTTTACCTTCCCTGGCGTAGACCCTGGTCAAATTGTTGCCGGGCGTGGCTGGCTCGATATTGACACGGGCGTCTACCATCCCCGCAGCGGCTGGCTCACTGCCCTCGACTGGGATAACCAGATCGTCTACCAGGTAAATGTGTTTGAGCCGATTGAACGGGTGCGATCGTGCGCCGAAGCAATTACCTATCTCGACCCTACGCTGATCAAAAAACGCCCCCGCGATATGGCCAGCCGCGCCGCGTTTTAGCCCGCCAGTTCCCGTAGAAGACATGTTATGGGTAGAATTCTTACCCAGGCGCGACCTATGCTTTTATTTCAGCGTTCAGTTTTGGCCGGGACGACTAAAATACTGAGTTAAGTTGGTGGCGAAACGAAACGGCTCTAGCCAGATCAAGCTCTTGGTCAAGCGCAGTTATCGCCGAGCATAGGGTTCCAGTCGGCCATAGGAGAATGCATTGTGTTTACTGGCCTAGATCTGGTTGTGATATTGCTGGTGTTTTCCGCGTTCTTTTATGCAACGGGCTCTAGCAAAGGCTCGGAGTTTAAGCTGGAGCCACTGACGCTACTGGTAGTAGCGATTGTGGTGGGGATGGTAGCAGTTTCGCTTTTGAACCGCTGAGCTACAAGAGGCTCTCAAGGGGCGGCTATAGAAAAATTGACAGGGGCCGCAGAAAACTGGCCAGACTATTGTAAGCATCCTGAATGCGATCGCCCTCCAGCACCACTTCTTCGGTGGGGTACTTTTGCAGCACCTCTAGGAGGGTAATGTGGCTATCGTCACTGGCAGATAGCACTAGGGCCGATCGCAGCGCCTGGCGATCGGCCTCGCCTGTACTCGTATGAATAGAGTCGCCGAGCTGATCGAGGGCCCACTCTCCAAGGCCGCTGTTGAGGGAGCGATCGAGCACGACCGAGTCGGCGGGTAGAGGACGAGTCAGCAGCGATCGCAGCTCTGCTGGGTTCTGCCCCGCCTGGTTAAGCAGTCCATCGAGCGACCCAGAGGAGTCACCGGTTTCAGCTAGGGCAGTCAGTAACGCCACAGGCACCGTTCGGCTAAACCCCCGGTAGTTGAGACGCACCGACTCAGCTGCCCCCGCTGGAGCAACCAGTGCTCCAAAGCCTAAGCTGGTTAACGCCACTGCCGTTAAGACTTGACGGGTTCGATGTTGCATCGCGACCTCCTACCGATTTATCTGCTGACGCCAGGGCAATCCCAAAGGTTGCGGCCCTGGCTCATGTGATCAGTATAACGAGGCCGACGGAGTCGCCCAGGGAACCTGTGCGAGATAGCAATTTGGCACATAGTGCTGGCCCACTAATTTCAGCCACCCAACTGCGTGCTGAGGGAATAGCACCAGCGATGGAGTGGGCGGAGCCTGAGCGTTAAACACCCTGCATTTTCTATTTTCGAAGGGGTTGGGCTAGCATTGTGAGCGATTACCCTTGAACTTCCTCTAAATACTTAATTACTCGTTTTTTATTACCAGCAGGAGAAAGCCTTGCTAGTTCTGCTGCCTCAGTACTATAGGGATTATTTGAATAGCCGAACGAAAACCACAAATCATGTCCCTGCCCCGTCAGTAGGTCTATTGTTTTGCTGCCGCAACCGATAAAAAGCTCTCTCAACCTATTACGAATGTTGTTTGACCTCCCTACATAGACAGGTAGATCCTCCGCAGTTTCATCGTAAATCACATAGATGCCTTCTATTTCCGGTACTGAGTTTATATGAACACTAGCAAAAGGCTTAACTTCACTTCCTCTCATCGCTCTCTCCTTAAGTGCATGGAAAACTTATTTATCGCTGCCAAAAAGGATCAACCAATATCGAACTTAATCCATGCAACCCTGTGAGAACGGCCTTATAGAGACGCTCCTGACTACAATCTTTATGCCATGTTCAAGAGCCAACAAAAATGCTGCGATCATTGATTGACTCAATTCTAGAAAGCGGATTGACCATTAAATCAATCATCGTTGAGGTTGATTTAATCATCCGTTGTAGACACTATGCCGTTTAATCGTTAAAAAGTTCTGATACTAACGGCATAATCTTCACCTCCATAAAACTTACCTTCCTAAGGGAAGGCAGGTATCTCATTATGGTTTGTAAATATAATGAGCCACGTCTCTACTGGTAACTCAGTATATTTGCGGCTATTTAGTGATTTTTGAGCGAGTGAATTAGTCATTACGCCGTAGGATGAACTGAATTGAATCAAGGGATTAACTAGTCACTGAGGCTGATGGGTAAGAGGCGAGACAGGTTAAAAGCATCGCTGAAGGGGCTAGAGCTAGTTGAGTCCAGCATTCGTCAACAGGGATGGGGACGACAATCGGCGGCTTGGTACGATCGCGCCCATGTTTCCCTAGCTACCCTGCGACGGTTTTGGCAGCGGATTCCAATTAGTGCCGATTATTTCAAAGCTATTTGTGAAGCGGCCCAGGTCGACTGGCAACAGGTGGCCGATCGCACCTCCGCACCCGCAAAATCAACGCACTCGGCCAACTACTACAGTGAAGTTTGGGTTGGGCGGGCCACCCTGCTAGATGAGTTAGTGGAGCGCAGCCAAAACCACTGTCGTCTACTGCTAATCACGGGCATGACCGGGGTCGGCAAAACGGCTTTGCTCAATCAGTTGCGCCAGCGGTTAGAAACGGCCTTTCCTAACCAGCGCTGCATCACCTTTGACGATCGCGATCAAACCGGCTTTAGCCAAATCGCCCCTTCCCTGACCGACAGTGTTGTAGAAACAGCCTCTCTCTCGCCTGGGGAAAGAGTGAGCACCGTGGTAAACCATTTGGCGATTCAGCCCAGCTTGCTGGTGCTAGACGGGCTAGAAGCGACACTTCGGGGTAATGAAGAAACCGGCTGGAGCGAATTTAAGGACGTCGAGTGGAAGCAGTTTTTCCATCGGCTTTTGGCGGCTCAAGCGTGCAAGAGCGTGGTGTTAGTGGCGACGCAGGAGTTTCCGGTCGAGCTGCGATCGCTGGGCAGCCGTTATCAGCCCGTTTGGCACTGCGCTCCCTTAAAAGGGTTAGCACCTCCGGAGCAAATGCTGTTGTTTCGCCAACTGGGGCTAGAGCCCGAGGCCGATAGCGCGGCCCAACAGCAACTGCGCCGCATTGGAACTGCCTACGAGGGCCACCCTCTCACCCTACAAATCATTGCGGGAGAAATTCTCAACGCTCCCTTTCATGGCAACTTCGCTGCCTACTGGGGCACCTACGGCCAAGAGATTGAGCGGCTAGAGCAGGTTGCCCAGACCATGTCCGTGGAGGGAGAGGACGATTCGCTCAGACTTGACTCCTATACCCGGCATTTGCGGCAAATTGTGCGTCAGCGCGTTGAAGTCAGCTTTGACCGCCTGCGGCAAGAGGTGCCTTTGGCCTACTGGCTGCTCTGTCTGGGGTCAGTCTATCGTCGCCCGGTGGTAGAGGCCTTTTGGCTCAATCTGTTAGCCCCCCTACAACCCAATATCGACCAGCAGCAGCTCATGCTAGACGCGCTCATCGATCGCTACCTAGTAGAAGACCTTGTAGAGCAAGACCAACTGCATCTGCGCCAGCACAACTTAATCCGCAGCCTTGCCCTGAGCCATCTGCGTCACCTAAAAGCCCGCCATGACAACACTACCAGCCCCTAAGTACAGCACTCTGGAGGCTATGCCCCTAGAGTGCCTAATTGCCCACACCCTGGAGGGCGATCTGGTTATGTTGCGACCCAGCCAGTTAGCCGATCTGCCGGCTATAGATCTTTCATCGCCCTGGGTGTATGCCCACTACATGGCGATCGTGCAGTGGCTGAGTCACTACGAACCTCACAGCCAGACTCCTTTAGCCCAGGTGAGGGGCTGGCTAGAGGCGTTTTATCATGCCTGTGAGGCGGAGCTGTGGCCAATCGCCCAGGCGATCGCCACAGCTCCCGTCAGCGATGGCATCGCTCTTTACCGACAGTTAGGGCTGTGGGGGCACCGCCGTGAGCAGGTCGAGCTATGTGAGGCCTTATTAAATCAGGTAGGTCAAGGTTTGCAGACCGAGCTGCGCCAGTTAGCAGGGTACTGCTGGCAGCAGTTGGGGGTCTACGACAAAGCCAAACACCACTACGAAATTCTGTTAGCAGAAAGTCGAGCCCAACCCAATCTGCGGTTGGAGGTAGAGGCTCGCCGTGGTCTGGTCGATTTGGAGATGGAATGCTTGCGCTATCGCCCTGTCATCAAAGAACTAGAAGCGATATTACCCCTGGCCCAAACCTTGGCGGCCTGGGAAACAACGACCAAAGTTTTGCAGCAGCTAGCCCTGGCCTATGGCTACACCGGGCGCACTCGCCGCAGTCTTGAGGTATTGCAGGAGGCGTTGGTCCTGGCCCAAACTCATCGGCTTTCAGCCCAAGAAACGGCTACGCTACACCATTTTGCCAAGGTGCACGAATGGCGTGGTGAACCGGAGAAAGCGTTGCCTTACCTCAACCAGTGTCTAACGTTGGGCCAAAACCAAAACAATCTGACGCTGCAAGCCGATACCCTGGTAGGACTTTGTCGGTGTTCTTTTCTAAGCCATAACCTAGAGGCGGCGATCGCCCACGGGCAGCAAAGTCTCGCTCTCTATCGTGAAATCTACCGCTATAACCGAGAAACTTTAGTCCTCAACGATCTGGGCGTGATTTATGCCTACGGTTTGAGCAACTTTTCTGAGGCCATGACCTACTTCAAACAAGCTGAAGGCATAGCCCGACGCATCGGGGAAGGGAATGGCGCGATCGCAATTGTTACGGCTCACCAGGCCTACTGCTACGCCGCCCTGGGCAAAACCAACTTGGCTCACCAGGCCAGCCAAATTGCCTTGGCGGCAGCAGAGGACGAGGCAGTCGAAGGAAATGTCAAAGCGATCGCCTACGCCTGTCTGGGCAAAGTGCATTGGGAACAACAACACCATTGGCAAGCCCTAGCGTTGGTTTACCGCGCTCTGCGCCTATCGCCCCCCTGGAAAAACATCAATGGTCGTTTACTGCTCCGCAAATTTTGGGAAACCCTGACTCGTCCCCTAGGAAAATGGCGGCTGCTCACCGTTGCGCTGCTAAAAAGAAGGCAAAAAGAAGGTGGATAAACATTGAGGCTAGTGTCCGTGAAGGTCAGTCTGGCAGCAAATTAGCCAACTCCCCACAACTAGGATGTAGCCTGCCCCAACCAGGGCAATGGTACCAAAGGGGAGACCTAGGTCGTACAAGGTGCCTCCTGCCAACAGCCCCAAACTGACGGCGAGGTTTGAGACTGACACCAAAAGAGCGTAGGTAAAACCCTCGGCCAGGGATGGACAGGCAGGCACAACCCGCCCAAACAACCCCAGAAATCCAACAATTCCTAGCAGGCCGCGCAGCAGGTAAACCCCATAGGCCGAATTCACATCATGCATGAAAGCCAGGCTAAGGGTGGCCCCCGCCTGGCCAATTACAGCTAGGCTCAGCAGCGGCAACTGCGGCGCACGCCAAGCCCAGAGCCCAAACCCCAGCGCTCCCAGCGCCGTACCCACCGCTTCTACCGCCTTAAGTTGGCCAACCACCCCATTGTCAAAGCCCAACTCCTGAGTCTGATAGAGGTAATCTACCGGTAGCGGGCTGATCTGTAGCACCACCACCAGGCCAATCAACCGACGTAGTTGAGGTTGTCCCAAGGCTCGGTAAAATTGTTGCCAACTGGCCCGCAGGCGCTGGGTAGAGTCTGGCTTTTCAGGCAGTTTCCAGATCACCAGCACTAGAGAGAACCCTGGCAACAGGGTACTCAGCCAAAAAGTTGTGGGTAGGGCAGCGTGGTCGGCTAACCATCCCCCAGCCAGAAACATCGCCACCGTCGTACTGCCCCACCCTACCCACTGAGCCGCCTGATACACATTTGCTCGCTGTCGCTGCTGCCCTTCTACAACCATCAATCGGTCGGCCAGTACATCCGAGACGGCCACCGCTGTGGAAATGACGCCGACGCCGACCATCAGATCTACAGCGGTGAGTTGCGGCACCAGCCCCAATGCCCCAAACCCCACGACGACTAGGCCATAACACAGGGTCAGGTAGCCTTTAATTCGATACTTTCCCAAGGCAACACCATCGGCTAGCAGCGCCCACAGGGGCTTGGTGAACCAGGGCAGCAGCACCACAGCCTGAAAACTAGCCAGCTGTGTTGCCGAAAAGCCTAGAGCATCCGTCAGATAGGCAGCTACGGGTAAATAGGCCAGCCCTGGATTGCTGCTGGCTGCCTGCACGGCATACAAAAGTGCCATCAACCCCACCAGCGAGCTTTCTTTGAGGCGATGGGGCGTAGCTGGTGCAGTGGCCATGGGCGATCGCAAAAGTCATCAATTTTAATGCCGCTAGTGCCCTTCAGGTTTATACACCTGGCTCTAGCTGCCCGATCGCGTGCTGAGAGAATAGCAGAAGCGATCGGCGCGGGAGATAGTAGACCCATGCAGCACCGGCTGCTGATCGCTGCTGTAGGCCGTATAGCGGTAAACCATGAGAGCGTGGCCCAGGGGCACCTCTAGGTAGCCGCTGAGGTCGTAGTCGGCGTGGGTGCATTCAATCACGCCGTCTAGACGTTCGACCGGAATGCCGTTTTGGGCCAGGGTCGGAAAGGTCATCTGCCGCTGGAATAGGGGGACAAAGGGCTCACCCAATTCGGTGCTTAGGTAAGAGATATCCACCGCCCCGGCGGCGCCATCCATTCGCAAGAGCTTTTTTTGCCGGTACACCTCAGATTTTTCGACAATACCCAGTTCAGCGGCGACGTCAGCGGCGGCAGGCATCGATTCAAAGGCCAGATTTTCAAAGGAGAAAGTGATCCCTTGCCGGGCCATATCTTGCTCTAGAAACACCAGCGGGCTAGAGAGAGAATAGGTGACTTTTTTCTGGGGGGTGACGAAGACGCCCTTGCCTCGATAGGCGATCGCCAACCCCTGGCTAACCAAATTCGCCACCGCTTGGCGAGCCGTGATGCGGCTGACGTTAAAGGTTTCCATTAGCTGGTGCTCGCTGGGCAGGCGATCGCCAGACTTGTACTCCCCCACCTCAATCTGGCGGCGCAGCTTTTCAGAAATGCTGATGTGTAGCGGAGTAGCCATGGTCAGGGAACCATCAACGGACGGCGGACATTCTTCAAAACGGCTTGGTCGCCTCAAATAATTGTGCTAAGCTCACTTGTCATAACAAGCTGAGCGAGGGTCCTTGTGCTGGCCGATTTAGTCAGCAGGTCATTGTGGGAAAAGTGGTTTGAGCAACCGGGCGTTTCGCAACCAGGCTGCTTCCCATTGCTTAATTATCTGACGTTGCCCAAACATTTTCTACCAGAACGTTAACCATGCCTACGAATACTACCCCTGCTGTCGAGTCCAGACCGTTGCCCCCTCAGCCGCGCCAGATTTTATCGGCGGCCGCCTTGGCCATCCTTAACCAGCGATCGAACTGGGCCGGGGCCAGACAGTTTTTGGGCCACTTAACAGTGACGGCCGTCAGCAGCTACCTATGGGCCACCGCTCCCCTTGGGCTGGCGCTGCCCGCTCTAGTAGTCTACGGGGCCAGCCTGGCGCTGATGTTTTGCGCTATGCATGAGTGCTGCCACCGCACCGCCTTTGCCAACCCCCGTCTCAATGACGGAGCAGCCTGGTTGGCGGGGCTGCTGTCGTTTTATAACAGTACGTTTTACAGACGCTACCACAAGTGGCACCACCGCTATACCCAGATTCCCGGCAAAGACCCTGAGCTAGAAGACCACAAGCCAACCAGCTTAAGCAACTACGTCTGGCAAATGAGCGGTATTTCCTGGTGGGTCGGCAAGGTGCGCTGCCACAGCAAAGTCGCCCTTGGGCAGCTAGACGGTCTGTATTACCTGCCCGAAAGCTCCCACGCTGAGGTAGTTCGTTCGGTGCAGCTTCAGTTGCTGACCTATGCAGCAGTGATGGTTGTCTCGACTCTGCTGGGCCAACCGTGGTTTTTGTTCACCCATTGGGTGCTGCCGCTGGCGCTGGGTCAACCCCTGCTGCGGGTTGTGCTGCTGGCCGAGCACACCGGCTGCCCCAACGACGCCAACCCGCTGATCAACACCCGCACCACGCTCACCCTCTGGCCTCTGCGCTGGCTGATGTGGAATATGCCCTACCACGCTGAGCACCACCTCTATCCGTCGATCCCGTTTCAGGCGCTGCCGGCAGCCCATGGACAACTCAAGCCCTACTTTGCCTGCATAGACGCTGGCTATGTGCGAGCCCATCGCAGCATTGCGGCGGATTTTAGCTAATGGGTATGGTCACACCGAGGCGGTTTACGCTTGAGGAATTTTCCCTCCAGTGCGGCGTTGTCCTACCCCAAGTGGAGGTGGTGTATCAGGTCTATGGAGAGCTGAATAGTCACCGTAGCAACGCCATTCTCTACCCCACATCCTACGGAGCCCAGCACACCGATGTTGACTGGCTCGTGCGTCCCGGCGGCATTCTCGACCCCGATCGCTGGTACGTGGTGATGGTCAATATGTTGGGCAATGGTCTTTCAACCTCACCCAGTAATGATCCGGCAGCTGCCCAGCCCGGCGTCTATTTCACCCACTACGACAACGTGCGCACTCAGCATGCCCTAATTACGCAAGAACTAGGAACCGACCAGCTGGCCCTGGTCTATGGCTGGTCAATGGGAGCGCAGCAGGGCTACCACTGGGCGGCCCTCTACCCCGATCGCGTGCAGCGCCTGGCCGCCCTCTGCGGCACTGCCAAAACCACCGAGCACAACAAGCTCTTTCTCTACAGCCTGCGGGCTGCCCTAACGGGCGACCCAACTTGGAACGGCGAACGGTTTGAGGGCATTCCCGATCGCGGCTTTCATACCTTTGCCCAGATCTACGCCAGTTGGGCGGCTTCCCAAGCTTACTACCGGGCGAAGCCCTATCTGGCCTGGGGCTACGACTCCCTTGAAGACTACATTTCGCGCGGCTGGGAGGTGGGCTACCGCAAGCGTGACCCCCACAATCTGCTAGCCATGATCGATACCTGGCTGCGCTGCGATGTGAGCGACAACCCGGTTTACCAGGGCGACTACGCCAAAGCGATGGGGTCAATCACCGCCAAAACTCTGGTTATGCCCGCTACCACCGATCTGTACTTCACTCCTGAGGATTGCGCCGCCGAGGCAGCGCTGATTCCTAACGCCGAGTATCGGCCTATCCCCTCGATCTGGGGCCATCGGGCGGGCAACCCCTACCAAAACCCTGAAGACGAGGCGTTTATTCAGGAAGCGATCGCAGCGCTTTTGAGTCAATGACCCTTTCGGTTAGGGTTCAATCTGCACCGACGGTTCGCACTGCACCGGAAAGTTCACCGAGTTGGCAATAAAGCACTTTTGATGGGCCTGCTCGTGAAGTTGTGCCGCCAGCTCTGAGTCGCTCTCCGGCATAATTGTCACGATGGGCCGGAGCAAAACCTTAGAAAACTGCCCGCCGCCGTCCCCTGATTCCATCATCGTGCCGATCGGGTAGTCGACATAGCGGGTGACAATCACCTTGGCCTCGGCACACAAATGCAGATACCACAGCATGTGGCAGCTCGACAGCGAGGCGACCAGCAGCTCTTCGGGATTGTATTTGGTTTTGTCGCCCCGAAAGACTGGGTCGGCAGAGGCTGCGATCGCCGGTTTGTCGGCAACGGTGATAGTGTGAGCGCGATCGTAGGTGCCGTAACTCTGGGTGCCCGACCCGGTGTTGCCTGTCCAAGTCACTTCCACCCGGTAGAGATGGGGCTTTGATTTGGTCATACTAGTCCTCGCCAGTGCAGCGCTCGTTGTTCCATCGTTTTCACAAACTCGTCTTTGCCATCCATGTACCCGTCGATGTCTGTGGGGTACTGCGCCGCCAGGGTGCGCTTGAGTTCGCTGTATTGCTGGGCGCAGTCGGGGTGGGCGATCATAAAGTCGCGAAAGGCCAGGTGCCGCACGACTTCAGGAGCACCAACCGTAAAGGTGTGGACGTGGTGGGTTCTAACTCCCTGGGCGTTGTGTTTCCGAAAATACCGCCGTCCGGGTAGGCCATATTCTCCCATGGCGGTATAGCCGAGGGCTGCCATCGCCGCACTGCAAATATCCACTCGATTGATGTCGTTGGCCTCTACCAGCAGGTCAATCACCGGCTTGGCGTAGATGTGGGGAATGGCGGTGCTGCCGATATGGTAAATGTGCGTTACGTTGTTGCCCAAAGCCAGGGCAACCTGGGCCGCTTCTACCTCAAAATCTTTCAACCACTGGGAGTTTGGGGGGCAAACCTGAACGTATCGCATGGATTACAACAGACTAAAGATCTAGGGAGAGCAAAACGCGATCGCGGCACCAAATGCCGTTTTCATAAATTGGCTCTGGGTAGTTACGCACAAAGTAATCGCGATCGATTGACTCCATTCGAAAGCCCATTTTTTGGTAAAAGGCCAGTTGCCCAATGCCAGCGGTGCCGGTGCCCACAATCATGCGCGTGGCACCTTGCTGACGCGATCGCTCCACGGCTGCCGCCAACAGCAATTTCCCCAACTTTTTGCCCTGGTAGCTAGGGTCGACGGCAATATTCATCACTTCAACCAGCTGTGGAGTGCGATTCAGCAGTACCACTACTGCAATCACAGCATCCCCCGCCATCAACCCCATCACCGTAGATTGGTGAATATAAGCGTCAATCAGCGATCGCGACGGATCGGCATCCAGCAGTAGCGGCCAGGGCCATTCTGCTGGGGTGAGGTCTTTTGCCTGCATAGCCTGTCCAAGCATGGGTGGGCTAGTGTACACAGCAAACGCGAAGAACGAAAACCCATTGAGATATCCCTCAGCAAAAAAGGGCATCCCATGGGACGCCCTTTTTCACAACTACTGTTAAGCCTGAGGGTCTAAGCACCTCAGGGTCAGAAGACTAGTTCTCTAGAACAACCTTAGCTACCATGCCAGCTCCACGGTGGGGAGCGCAGTAGTAGGTGTAGGTGCCAGCAGGCATGTCGCTGGTAAAGGTGGTGGCGTAGTTTTCGCCGGGGGCAAAGGTCAGCTGGGTGTGGGAAATGCTGTCAGCCAGAGCCTTGTCGCCGGGCACACCAGCAGCGTCAAACACGACGTTGTGGGGGGCCATTTTGTTGTTGACCCAGGTCACGGTGTCGCCAGGCTTAACGGTGACGGTGCTAGGCTCAAACACCAGCAGACCCGCATCAGAACCCATTTTCACATCGTAGTTGGTGGCCGCGGCGGGGGCAGAGGCCAGGGTGAGAGTACCCACCACTAACAGAGCAGACAGAATAACCAAGCCCAAACGCTGGGCGGTGCGGAATACACGTTGCATAACTACCTCTAAAGCTCGTATCTCTAGTTCAATCAGTCAGGAGGCCGTTGAACAGCCTTCCTATGGCATATTACCTGCTTTGCGCGGTAACTTGGGGCCTCAGCCCTGGAGTAATTGCCGTCCCCGGCAACCTACAAAACTCTGTAAGCAGAAATCGCAGGTGCAAACTCCAGGGCTTAATCATCAAACGATGGGAAAGCCCCAAAGCAACCTATCCATCCCTAGACTTGAGGAGCAGAGAAGCGGGTTTTACCAGCTCCCCACATGTCGCCAATCACCCTGGGCTGAAGCAGAATATGGCCTGAAATCGCCACGAGATCTTCCTCGGTCAAACTACGCATTTTGGGGAAGATATCAGCACTCTTTTTGCTGGGGTGTACCTGAGAAATATCGCTCAGACCGTCGTAGGTCGTCGGCTCTTTCAGGTAGGCCACCAGGGATTCAAGGTTATCGCGGGGAGGCAAGGAACCGGCTAGGGAGTCCGGATCAAGGCCAACGGTGGGGTTGGTTTTGGTGATCCCCCCGACGTGGCAGGTGCCACAGGCGTAGTTAAACTGGCGACGGCCACGGGTTACCTGCTCCAAAGACAGCACATAGGTGTCTCCGTCGGGATTGAGCTGTACGGTACGGGTGGCTTCATCTAGCTCAGCCGCGACAGCGTCTCCCATGACCAGGTGGCTGACAAAGAAGAGTGCGACCGCAACTAGCCAAATGCATCTCTTCAACATGGTTCTCCTCGAATGTATAGGGCTTGGGTATGAAATCAACACAGCTATGTTAAATCCAACTCAGGCTTTGAAGTTTCCCGTCAGGTAAAACCCCAGGTCTGGGCTTGGATTTAAATGTAATTCAACGGAGTTTTCCCCATTAAATTATTCACGTAATGTCTATCATGCCACCGAAGGGGGCCATTCCCAATGCTCGCCGTTATAAATCGACGCCAATATGGGTTGGCTCTGCGGCATTGAGGCCGTTGGCCCAGGGGGTGTGGTTGTCAACAACAGCGGGGGTAGCAACCGGCTGGTGCAGACGAATTAGCTGCGCCAGGGTCTGCTTGAGCTGGGTGCGCGGCACAATTGAGTCGACAAAGCCGTGTTCGCGCAGGTACTCGGCGGTTTGAAAATTGTCGGGCAGTTTTTCGCGCAGGGTTTGCTCGACAACGCGGCGACCGGCAAAGCCAATGGTGGCTTTGGGCTCAGCCAAAATGATGTCGCCCAGCATGGCAAAGCTGGCGGTAACGCCCCCGGTGGTGGGGTGGGTGAGCACTGGCATATAGAGCAGTTTTGCTGCCTGGTGCTGCTGGAGCGCGCCTGAAATTTTGGCCATTTGCATCAGGCTGAGCATGCCTTCCTGCATACGGGCTCCACCGGAGGCACAGACGATGATCACCGGGCGGCTCGTGGCGGTGCCGCGCTCGATCATGCGGGTGAGTTTTTCGCCGACCACCGAGCCCATGCTGCCGCCCATGAAGCGAAAGTCCATAACGCCGAGAGCGACAGGCAAACCATCTAGCGTACCTAGGCCGGTTTGCACAGCGTCGGTGAGTTTGGTTTTGGCCTGGGTATCGCGCAGGCGATCGCCGTAGCCCTTCCGATCCTTAAACTTGAGCGGATCTTGAGGCTGAATGTGAACATCGAGAGGCTGCCAGGTGTTGGCGTCGATTAGCTGGCGAATGCGCTCGTCGCTGAAGATGCGGTGGTGGTGACCACAGTCGCTACAGACCCACTGATTGGTGCGCAAATCTTTGGTGTAGGTGAGAACGTCGCAGTGTTCACACTTCGTCCAGAGACCGTCGGCAATTTCTCGCTCCTGGCGGTCTTCACTAATGGGACCTGACTTACGGCGATTGGCAAACCAGTCAAACAGAGACATGCGTGGGCTCATCGGCGACAGAACGATCTAAAAGTGTTCGTTTTGAACACAACCCCCATCCTACCGGGTTTGCTCCTTCTTCGATAGATAGGCTCCGATAGATGAGCTGAGTCAGACGTCGGGTTATGACCGCCAATTCGCCGATTTGAGCCATAGCAGAACCAGGGCCAAACCAAGTTTGCAGCCTTTCGTTACTTTGTTGTCATAACGTAAACCCCGTCCCAATCTTCGGGGGGCGGCTGCACCAGGTATTGCCGGGCGCGGCTCAGGTGCACAGTCACAGCTTTGTCGTTGGGGCGCATCTGCTGGGCCTGCTCGAATAGGCGCAGAGCTTGCTCAAACTGCATAGCGGTGTAGGCACTGCGGGCCTGGGCGTAAAGGCCAAGAAAAGCTTTGGTATCGGCGGTCAGCGGGGCGTCGCGCTGGTCGATAAGCTCGTAGATGCCGACGGCGCGCTGTTTGCCTTTAACCTGGGTGCGGTCTAGCTCGCGGGCCCAAATTCTGTCGGCGCAGAGGGCATAGGTGTACTCGCTGATCACGATGTCGCAGCCATACTCTTTGGTTACCCCCTCTAGGCGGGAGCTGAGGTTAACACCATCACCGATGACGGTGTATTCCATTTTGCGTTGGGAGCCAATGTTGCCCGAGACGACTTCACCGGAGCTGACACCAATGCCAATGCGAATTTTGGGCTGTCCTAAAGCCCCTCGCTCGTTATTAAACTTAGCCAGCCGTCGCCGCATGTCGAGGGCGCTCTGCACAGCGGCCCAGGCGTGGTTGGTCAGGGGCAACGGTGCACCAAACACGGCCATCAGCGCGTCACCAATGAACTTATCGAGGGTGCCCTCGAAGTGAAACACCGACTCCACCATGGTTTCGAAGTAGGCGTTGAGCATTTCGACAACTTTGTCGGCTTCCAGGTCTTCGGTCAGGGTGGTGTAGCCGCGAATATCTGAAAAGAGCACCGTGACATCTTTGCGCTCGCCCTTCATCAGCAAATCGTCGCCTAAGGCCATTACTCGCTCGGCGACACCGGGGGTCATGTAGCGGTAGAGAGTGCTCTTCATCCGCTTTTCTTGGCTGATGTCTTCGAGCACGAGCAGGCCGCCCAGCACGCCACCCTCGGGGTTGGTCAGGGGATTGACGGTGAGATTGATGCTGCGCTCAATGATCTGCACCACCTCTTTGGGTACCGGAGCCCCGATCGGATCGCCCCAGGGTCGGTAGATGGCAGGATTGTCGCTGTCGGGTAGGGCCAGTTCAGAGATCGGGTCTAGCTCAGTGCCGGGGCCGGGGGCGATCGCCACCCGCAAACTCTGCTCTGGCACGTAGTGGCGCGCTCCAGTACTGAGGCTGTCTTCAATGCGAAACCGCAGGCTCTCAACGGGGATCGCCTCCCACACCGGGCGGTGGAGTAGGGCAGCGCACCAGCGATCGCGAATGGTGCGACTGTGGTCGGTGTCTTCGGGGCAGCCGATCAGCTGTAGGGCAGCATCGTTGATGGTGATAATTCGCCCTTCCATATCGGTGGAAATCACCGCATCAGAAAGGCTTTGCAGAATGTCTTTTTGGTACTGCTTTTCGACCAAGACGCTCTCAAACAGCTTGGCATTCTCTAGGGCGACACCGGCCTGAATGTTGAAGGCCCGCATGAAGGCTTCGTCTGAGGTGGTGAAGGTGCCCTGGGCCTTGTTGATCAGCTGGGTGACGGCGATCAGCTTGCCGCCCGAGTCATATACCGGCATGCAGAGGATATTGCGGGTGCGGTAGCCGGTACGCTTGTCGGCATCGGGGTTAAAGCGGGGATCTTGGTAGGCATCAGGGATGTTGAGCACCTCGCCCGTGGTAGCCACGTGGCCCACAATGCCGCTACTGATAGCAATACGTAGCTCTACCAGCGATTTGCCGTCGCCTGACTTCACCTTCGACCACAAATCGCCGCTCTCGTCGTCGATCAGCCACAGGGTGCTACGGTCAGCCTGCATGAGCTGACGGGCTTCTCCCATCACCGATTGCAGGGTTTTCTCTAGATCTAAGCTCTGCTCTAGTGACGAGATTGCCTTCAGCAAAGCAGCTACGCCTTTCTGGTTACGCGCCGCGATGTAGAACGAGTTACAGCTTTCGAGAATCACCCCTAGGGACTCGGCAAACTCTTTAAAGTGGCGCTCGTCTTGCTCGTCGAAGGGAGCGTGGTTGAGCTTGTTGAGCAGCTGCACCACCGCCACAATGTTGTCGGTCTTTTTGCTGAGCACCGGCATGCAGAGAATGCTGCGGGTGCGGTAGCCGGTCTTTTTGTCGTGGGTGGGGTCAAAGCGATCGTCGGCGTAGGCGTCGGGGATATTCAGCGGTAGCACATGGGTAGCCACGTGGCCCGAGATACCCTTGCTCATGGGTACGCGAATTTCGAGCGATCGCTCCCCATCCCCCTGGGCAATCTTCGACCACAGCTCCTGTTTTTCCTGATCCACCATAAAGATAGTGGTGCGCTCAGCCTGGAGAATCTGGCCGATTTTGAGGGTAAACGCCTCCAAAATCTGCTCCAGCATGACCTCCAACGACTCGTTGTTGATCATGTCGATGGCGCGCAGAAAATGCTCAAACTCCGCCGTGATTTGGTCGAGCAGACTGATGAACTGCGGGGTGGGCAGATCGCGCACCCGGTTGGTGAGAGAACTGGTTTGGTTAGCCAGAGACAGCGCGGTAATCATGCTGCGTTGGTTGAAGACCGGCCCGGAAAGGCCATCGATCTGAGGTGCCATAGGAACCTTATTCAAGCGTGGCAGATGGGAAAACAATGGGCGCAGTCAGCCGCCTGGATAAGTTGAGGATTGGGCAGGCTCATTCCAGAAGCGGCAAATCGAAAGGGAAACTCTTCCCCACGAAACCCTCTCTCCAAGGTATTAGTGAACCTGCTAAACACCTCTTACTCTAACCGTATACCCCAGGTCGTAGGACAGAAAGTTGCGATTTGCACAGAATGCCCCACCCCTGGCCATGACCTAACATACCCACGCCCCTCAGGAATGTGGCGCGGCGGTGCCGAAACTATGGGCCAAAAATGTGACCACCTCCCCCCAGGCGGCATCAGTGGCAGAGGGATCGTAGCGGTAGCCATCGTCGCGCATAAAGGTGTGGTTGGTGGGGTAGATCAGGGTTTTGTGGTCAACGCCTGCTGTTGTTAGGGCACCGAGAATCGTATCGCGGCCTTCGGTGGGCACATGGGGATCTTGATCCCCAAAGATCAGCAGCAGGCGGGCGGTGATTTCACTCAGGTGCTCCAGGGTGTTGGCCCTGTCTTTCCCCAGCTTGCCGCTGTGGATGCCGGTCGGATAGCAGCACACCGCCGCCTTGACGACAGGCCTCAGCGCCGCGCGACAGGCCAGATGGCCGCCGATGCAAAAGCCCACTGTCCCCAGCTGGCCTGGGGCAACGGCATCCGATGTCTGAAGCCATTGCAGCGCTGCGATCGCATCGGCGTCGTATTGGGCAACCTCCGTGCGACTGGCAGCATCATTACCCCGCAGGCGACCCAAATCATTCGGTTCAATCACGCTGCCAATAGGCTCTAGCCGATGAAAGATCTCAGGGGCAGCCACGACATAGCCGTATCCTGCAAGGCGATCGGCCAGGCGCAGAATTGGCCCTCCCAGTTGGTAAATATCTGAGTAGAACAAGATGCCGGGATATTGACCGGGAACGACAGGTTCCACCACATAGAGCCGCATCAGGCTGTCATCCACGGTCAAACCCACCTCGCGGCGTTTAATTTGCACGACCCAACCTCCAACAAAACGATCTATAAGATGAGCCGCGATGAATTGGAGAGTTTCAGATGGGTAGGGGGTAAGGGGATAAGGAGTAAAGACATGGTCATTTCAAACAGCCCATTGCAACCGATCTTAAACCCATCCACCCATCTACCCCTGCACCCATCCACCCCTGCACCCACACCCCGCTATGGTGAAGGATGATTTAATCAACAAGCAGTTGCGCAGAACACAAGCACTGGCATGACGACATTTTTTGCCCCCGATCCTGACCTGCAAACATCCCTAGAACGGGTGTTAGAGCAGGTACGGGTCGAGTTTGCGTTGATGCCTACTCAAATTGCCGTGACGTGGGTGGTCTATGACCGACCCTACATCGTCAATACTGGCGGAGCCTTGAGTGCCGATGATTTTTGGCAACGCCGCCCTCGGGGGACCAGTTATCGAGGGGTTGAGCTGATTTACCCGGCCAGCGTGGTGAAACTGTTTTACCTGGTTGCTGCCCATGAGTGGGTAGAGCAGGGAATGATTCCGCCGTCGGCGGAGCTAGATCGGGCGCTCAAGGACATGATTGTGGACTCTAGCAATGACGCGACTTCTCTAGTTGTCGATCTACTCAGCGGCACCACCAGCGGCCCGGAGTTGCCCCCTGGCCCCTTTGAAACCTGGTGTTACCAGCGCAACATTATCAACCGCTTCTTTCAGTCGTTGCCGTGGCCTGAGTTGGTGGGGGTCAACATGAACCAAAAGCCCTGGGGCGATGGCCCCTACGGTCGCGAGCGGGCTTTTGTGGGCGAGCACTATGAGAATCGCAACCGACTCACCACCGACGCTGTGGCCCGGTTGATTCACAGCATTGCTGGCGGAGTGGCAGTGTCGGCGGCGCGATCGCAGACCATGCTCTCCCTAATGGCACGCCACCAACCCACCGCCCTGCCAGAACCCGGCGAAGAAGACCAGTTCACCGGCTTTTTAGGAGAAGGCCTACCCCAGGGCACTCGGCTCTACTCAAAAGCGGGGTATACCAGCAAGGTGCGCCACGACGCCGCCTACTTTGAGCTACCCAGCGGCGAACCCGGTCTGTTAGTAGCTTTTATCGAAAGTTCTGAACACAGCAAAAATCGACAAATTTTACCTCGGTTGGCCAGTCTCATGGTTCAGCATATGGTGGTCAGTCTGTAGAGCTAGGGCCAATGTTCCAAGATACTGAACGCCCTTCGGTATTGATCTGCCCTAATGTAGAGTCGCGTCTATCCAAAGTAGGTGCAGAATGTTGTCAACATGGCCTCGCTCCTAGGCTGGAGATGGTACAATTCAGCCAATTTCAGAGGCACATGTGGTGTGTGAATCTGTAGCGACGGGAATGGTTTTAACTTTCCTGAATCTCACTACGGCAATGCGATTTTAAGAGCGATTAATCATTGGCATTTAGCCGATGAGCCTGACTGTTAAAAATCTGAGGAGTGAACGAATCATGGCGTATCTCAAGCAAGTTTCCCTGGCTCTAAGCTTGGCGGCTGTAGCCGGTATGGCTGCCCCAGCCCTGGCCCACAATCACTTGGCTGAGCTAGAGCTAGCCCAAAACAATTTAGCTGAAGCAGTCGAAAGCTCTACTGAAGCAACCGCTGAGCCTGTTGTAGCTGACGAAGCCACCGCCGCTGAAGTGCCTGCTGCGGCTGAAGTGCCCGTCGTCGAGGCGATCGCCCCAGTGGAGTCTGACGCCAGCCTGCTAGCTCTACCCGAGGCTGAATCGCTAACCGCTGACCAAAGCCTGTTCAATACCGCCGATATTGAGTCGGCTCTGACGGCGGCCACCATTGAAACCGCTCCCGCTGCCAGCGATTCTATTGACCTGGCCCAAGGCACCCGCCCAGCCTACGAAATCTCCCCCGCTTACCTGGGCGTGGGCGGCAACATCGGCATCGGCAGTCGCAACGACAGCGGGCTGTCTAGCTTTGGTTTCAACGTCATCAGCAAAATTTCCCTTGGTCCTCGCTTCTCGGTGCGGCCTGGGGCTACCATCACCAACAACCGGTCGAGCTTTACTATTCCGGTGACCTACAACTTCAGCACCTTGAGCTACAACGGCTTCCGTGCCCAGCCCTATGTTGGAGCCGGCGTCGATATTCCCACCAGTGGCGATGTAGGTCTGCTGATCAACGCTGGGGCAGACGTCCCCATCTCCCGCGACTTTACCTTTAACGCCGTGGGCAACTTCCGAGTCACCAGCGGCTTTGCCTTGGGCATCTCTCTAGGTGTGGGCTACAACTTCCCCTTCATCTTTGAATAAGACCTAGGGATAAACCATCAGGCTGCAATGCTCCAATGGAGTAACGGTAGCCATTTATAGGAAGGGGCTCGTGCTTAAGTGCGAGCCCCTTCCTTGTATACACGCTGCCAACCATGGGCTGAATCGCGAGGTTGACCTGGGCACTCTGGAATCAAGAGGCAGGGTGTGGCAATGGTAGAACAACAGTCCGTGGCCTGGGCAGACGTGCTCCAGGCGTTTCAGCAGATTTGGGGCTATAGCGACTTTCGCCCACCCCAGGATGCGATCGTCAGGGCCTTGCTCAATCGTCAAGATATTTTGGTCGTCCTGCCCACCGGTGAAAACTATAGCCCTCTTATTTATTTCTACAAAGTAAACAACAACAAAACAATACGCGTATACTATAATCGTGGAATGCTAACTAATAGCGGTTCGTTACCGTCCACGAAGTAAACAGCGTGAAAGTTCAAAAAGTTGTATTCCCGGATTCCACTGTCCCCAATTGGGTGCTGATTGGTGACGACTTTTTGCCGATTGAGCCTGTCCAGGAATTTTTAGACTACCTGCGAAATATTGACCGCTCACCAAACACAGTGAGAGCGTACGCTTATCACCTCAAGCTCTACTGGGATTACCTGGAGAGCAAGCACCTTGAATGGACTGGCGTGGGGCTACCGGAGCTGGCCGAGTTCATGATGTGGCTCAGAAGCCCTAACCCTGGAAGTGTGGTTTCCATGATGGAGCAGGAGGCTGCACGGTCAGAGTCCTCCATCAATGTGATTCTCTCCTCAGTGTGCATGCTCTACGACTTCCACGAGAAATGTGGCAACGTTCCACACATCCCTCTATACCGCACACAGGTTATGGCTGGCAGGCGATACAAAGGGTTCCTGCACCACATTACGAAGGGTAAGCCTGTTAAAACCCGGCTACTCAAGCTGAAGGTGCCAAAGAAGCATCCCAAAGCCTTGAGTACAGAGCAGGTTGAATCCATCGTTGGCGCTTGTACCCGAATTAGAGACCAATTCCTAATTTGCTTGCTTCACGAATCCGGGATGCGCATAGGCCAAGTTCTGGGGCTTAGACACGAGGACATAGCCTCTATGGACAATCTCATCAAGGTCGTGCCTCGTGACGATAACGCCAATAACGCCCGCGCTAAATCACGTGACCCTTATAGCCTGCATGTCTCTCAAGAGCTGATGGCGCTCTATACCGAATACCTAGAGAAGGAATTCATGGAAATTCTGGACGGCAATTTCAGCGACTACGTTTTCGTGAACCTCTGGGACGGGGCCATCGGGGAGGCCATGACCTACAACAACGTGATGGATTTATTCAGGCGGCTCAAGAGGAAAACCGGGATTGCTATTCATCCCCACATGTTGCGCCATACCCATGCTACAGAGCTAGTCCGGGATGGCATGCAGATGGCTTATGTACAGAAGCGGCTAGGCCATCAAAGCATCCAGACAACCATTGACACTTACGTCCATTTACAAGATGGCGATCTCAAGGAAGCGTACCAAAAATATTTAGAGAGTCGGGACCATGACGTTACAGCCGGAACCTCAGAAGAAGGGCCGACGATATCCGCGTAGAAAGCAACCTTCAGAAGTCATAATCCTCTGCAAGCACTGCAACGGCGGGAACTGCATCAAAAAAGGTTTCACTACAAGCAACCAGCGACAGAACTACTGGTGCAAGGATTGTGAGCGGGCTTTTATTGAACCCATCCCTCCAAACCTGTTTGACATAAACCCTGAAGATGAGTACCAGAAGGATGTTTGGGACTGTCGCCGTCTAGGAATTTCGCCGAGCGTTGGCAAACAGGCCTACACCATCAAATTCACGAAAATCTCTCAGCCTTGGTTGCGTCAAGCGGGCAAGGCGTTCATTAAGCTGTCTCTCAGCACCCTAGGCTTTTCCTCAGCCCTCAACAAGGTGGGTGCGGTCAACAAGTTTTCAGTGTTCCTTGCCAAACGGCACCCCTCTATCGAGCCAGCTCAGGTAAGCCGTGAGATTATCATTGACTTTTTGGCTTACTTGGCAGGCCAAAAAATAGCAGCAACAACCAGATCTCACCTTATAGGTGATTTACGAGACTTTCTGGAATTGTGCTATCACAACGACTGGCTACCAGTCACAAGGTATTTGATTCGGCGAGAGGACTTTCCTAAGCGCCCTAAAGCAATCCCCCGGTACATCCCGGAAGTTGTGATGCAGCAGCTCAATCAGCACCTGGATGACCTGCCAGAGCCCGTTATGCGGATGGTGCTGATAATTCAGGAATGTGGAATGCGCATCTCTGAGTTGCTCTACCTGAAGCCGGATTGCTTACTGCAAGACCGTGCTGGCGATTGGTTCCTGCGCTACTACCAGTTCAAGCTCAAGAAGGAACTCACCGTCCCAGTATCTAAGGAGGTAGTCCGAGTCATCCAGGAACAGCGTCAGTACATTCAGGAACACTTGAATGAGCCCTACGAGTACCTATTCTGCACTACCTATTGTGGCACTGGCTTTCGACTAAGAGCCAAGCTAATGAGCCGGATAACTTTCGCAAAGTACCTTAACAAGCTAGCTAAGCAGCACGGCATTTGTGATGAAAGTGGGAAGCTCTGGCACTTCCAGACCCATCAGTTTCGGCACACCGTCGGCACTCGAATGATCAACAATGGTGTGCCGCAGCACATCATTCAGCGTTATCTCGGGCATGAGTCACCTGAGATGACGGCTACTTACGCACAAATTCACGACCAAACCATGAAGGAGGAAATCGCCAAATTTCGCGGCAAGGTGGTGAACATATCAGGCCAGGTGGTTGAGCCCAATGACATTGAGGCTGATGACCACGAACTGCAATGGGTCAAGAAGAATATTCAGGCCCAGGCTCTGCCAAATGGCTCGTGTGCTCTGCCAGCTATCTCTAAGGGATGTCCTCATGCAAACGCTTGCCTGACCTGTACACACTTCCGAACGACCCCTGAGCATCTACCTACCCACAAGCAAGAGAGAGAGGAGACACTGAAGATCATTGACAAAGCTAAGGCTGGCGGCTGGCAGCGGATGGTTGAGATGAACGAGAAGAAGCTGGTCAGTTTAGACAACATTATTGAAAGCCTTGAGGAGGGTGGCGAAGATGGCTGTCAAACGTAGTGTTGATGGGTTGCGGCGGAGCGCGCAGCAAAAACACCAGGAGGCACTTGAGAAGGTCGAGAAAGGTATCCAGAGCCTCATTAAGGACAAACGCCCTATAAACTTCAACGCCGTCGCTGAAGCGTCTGGAGTGAGCAAAGCCTGGCTCTACAAGGAAGCTGATATCAAAGACCGAATTGAGCAGCTCCGGGCGCAGTCTTCTGGTTCCAAAAGACAGCCACCAGCCAACCAGCGGGCTTCAGATGCCTCAAAGGATGCCCTGCTTAAAACGATGAGGGAGCGCATCAAGCGCCTAGAGGCGGAGAACAATGATCTGAGGCGACAAAACGAGGTGGCCTACAGCCATGTTCTAAAGGCTCGCGATCTGGAGAAGGAGGTGCAGCGGTTAAGCGCTCATATCGAGCGCTTACAGAGACAGCCGCAACCTAATGGTGCCGCTGTAGATCCTCCTAACCTTGAGGCCATTCAGAGCGCCTTATCCGAACTGGATGTGGAGCTAAATTCGACGCTGGCAAGATTGATCAATCAAACTCCTACAGGCATTGTGGAAGCCGCTATTGAATCCCTCCAAACAGCTAGGGGCAAGGGACAAGTACGGAACCCTGGAGGTTTTCTGAACAAGGCCATCACGGATGCCTGGCGGCCCAACGAAGGACACCAGGGAAAAGTTGACATAGAAGAATTCAACCAATGGTGGAAGTGGGCTTATGCGGCAGGATTGGTAAAGGCAGCTACCCAGGAAAATGGTATTCAGTATGTGCTCAGAGCTGACAACGAGTGGATGCCCTTTGTTGAAGCTCGGAAGGCATATGTAAACACTAGGGATAGCGAAAGACCTTCTAAATAAAGGAAAGTAACACTAGGAGAAGAACCTAAGCGCGAGTACCACTCCGATATCTTCCGAGATAGCTTGATCTTCCATGGAAGTTTCGATTAATATAAAAGCGGCAGCCTATCGAAGACTGCCGCTTTACATGTTGCAAGGACCAGTAACCAAATTAGGGCAGGGAGATTGCGGCTCCTGATTGCCCGTTCGATCCGAGTCTGGACCTGTATGTACCAAATTCAAACCATCCATCAAGGAGGGAGGTTTTCGATTGGCTTTAAACACTACGATTGTAAGTGAAAGACCCCTTAAAAGTCAAGTTTCTTGCAGCCAAGTGGTGCAGATTGAAGACATTAGGCGCTCCGATGCACTAAGGGAGCTGATTAACATGACCATCTTCTCAAATGAAAACAGTCAGCAGTTTGAGGAGCAACAAGTTGCTGGCTTAAACAAAAGTGCTCTTAAGATCCTGGCGTTGCTCTTGGAACATCCCGAAGGGTTTACTACGGGTGAAATAGCAAAACAGGTTGGAATATCCCGCGGACAGGCACGGAAAAATGCTGCCAATCTAGTAGGCAGAGGCCTGCTAGAACGGACTGTTACTCCTCATAAGAGCGACAAAATGCCGCCTACCCACAAGTACAACTTGGGAAGCAGAATTGATGAAAAAAGGCTTAAAAGTGTGATTGAAGCTTTTCCAACCTTGGAGGTTAAAGCTCTAAATAACAATCGAGAGGAGATATTAGAGTCTCAAGAGATGTCAGAGTTTCCTGCCTTCTTTGAAGAGTATCTAGGTGATGTCAAGAGAACCTATCGGGGAGGCTATTGGACTGTCTTTAGTTGTGTATCTGACAATGAACCTATAACAGTCAGAGATATTCGGCTAAAAATCGGAGCCGGTAACTCTGTAACTCATTCTCGTCTGGCTAAGCTTGTCGAAGTTGGCCTTGTTGAGCGGGATAAGCGAGATAAGCAGTATATCTATAGCCTTACTCCAAAGGCTCGCGATATGAAGGTTCTGGCAGTAAATCTTCCAAGGCAAATATTGGAAGTGAGTGCTGCTAGGGATCTGATTCAAGCCAGCCTACCTAGTGATACTCCCCATGAGGCTGTTCACAGTGGACCAAGTGTATATGACCAATCTGAACACTACAACGATGGGCTAGAAGCCATGAACCACAGCACTTTGAACGATTTAGCCTCTGCTGTAAAACTGATAGCCTTTGAGATTGCCAAGTTGAATCAGAGAATAAGCAAGATTGAACGAACGCAGGAAATGATGGACTCAGATTTCAAGCTAGAAGAGATTGAGCGGATCGTCCGTGATGGTAGACAGGATGTAGGGAAGTAAAACAAAAGGCAGGTTTTGCTACCTGCCTTATCATGGGCCACGTGTTGGTCACCAGTCGGGCTTCCTATCCTAGGCTGCTGGGTCCGAACCCCAGGTGGTCCACCTTTACACCTTATACCCTTCAAGGACTGAAACTAACCTTCGTGAGGCTATGCATACATACGAAGCCTGCTAAGCAAGCAGGCTACAAATGACCTTAAGAGGTATCCAGATAGCCCTATTTTAGCGGGTTAGCCTATTCCAGGTGACAAATATCACTGCTCCCACAGGCCGAATAAAGGTTTCAGAATTGTTGTCTGGATCCTTTCAAGAACAAGGATTGACAAGTTATTCAAGGCAGCAGTGAAAAAGGCTTAGCAGCCAAACGAGACGTGCAAGCAGAAAAATAAGCGCGATCTGTTTAACGGCTAGGATGGCTTGGCGCAACAGGTCGAAATCGTGCGAGCCACCATGATAGTGGAGGGGATTCAGTACGTCGTGACCTTGGAAGGGCAGCGGGTTCCGTCCAGTGAAATGCTTAGAAGACGCCTGATGCAAGCAATATAGAAAGAAAATCCTTAACCAATTTGCACTAAGCTAAACTGGCAAACAGTGTTGTTCTTGAGTAATTCAAGAAATATGTAAATTAAACAAGAATCTGTACTAACTGTGATAGTATTCTCTGATCTTCCTTTCTTCATAAAAACTCCATTAATTGTCAGGAAGCATACATGCAGCCAAACAAGCGACCTATAGGCGTTGACTTATTTGCGGGTGCGGGAGGAATGTCATTTGGTTTTGAGCAGGCTGGGTTTGATATCCTTGCTTCGATAGAAATTGATCCTGTTCATTGCGCCACACATGAATTCAATTTTCCAGAATCCGCAATTTTATGTAGGGATATTACTAATGTAACAGCTAAGGATATACGTTCATCATCTGCTATTGGTAGCTCGAAGATTTCTGTAGTATTTGGTGGCTTACCTTGCCAAGGGTTTTCCATCATTGGCAAGCGCGATGTAGACGATCCTCGCAATAAGCTGGCTGACCATTTCATTCGATTAGTTGTAGACCTGGATGCAGATTTCTTCGTAATCGAAAACGTTCGTGGTCTTACTTTTGGAAAGCACAGGCATATCCTTGACAAGATAGTTTCAACTTTTGAAGCAAACAAATATCAAGTGGCAGTTCCTAGCGTGCTGAATGCCGCTAGATATGGAGTGCCTCAGAATCGTGAGCGGTTGTTCGTGTTGGGATGCAAAGAGGGTTTGCGCCTACCTAAATACCCTTCTGCTATCACAACTGCCCTAAAATGCAGTGATAAGTTGCCTCTTCTCAGCCAAACTGAAATGGTAATAGAGCCGTTCTGTCCAAGTGTCTGGGATGCAATTGGAGATTTACCAAATATTGAAAATTATCCAGAATTGTTAGAACGAGATTGGATTGAGGCCGAGTTTAATAAGCCGAGCGAGTACAGCAGCCTTCTTCGAGGGCTAACGACCGCTGACGATGATTACTCTTACCCACGCGAATACAATCCTCGTATCCTAACCTCAAGCTTACGACCCAACCATAAATCGGATTCGGTTGACCGATTCAAGATGACTGAACAGGGCAAGAGGGAAACTAAGAGCCACTTCCACAAGCTTCACCCTGAAGGTGTTAGTCCAACCCTTCGAGCTGGAACTCCTCGAAACTACGGGTCTTATACGGCTGCTCGACCAATTCATCCTTACCAGCCCCGTTGCATCACTGTGAGAGAAGCAGCACGACTACATTCCTATCCTGACTGGTTTAGATTTCATGTGACGAATTGGCACGGGCTCAGGCAGGTTGGCAACTCTGTACCTCCACTACTTGCGAAAGCAGTCGCTGCAGAGGTTATGAGGGCTTTAGGTGAACACCCGCTCAAGCCATCAATGAGCCACAAACCAACGAAAGAGCAACTACTGAAACTCAACGTGGATCAAGCAGCCAAACTGTATGGTGTTGATCCTGAAGTTATTAAACCTAGAATTAGAAAACCAAGCGAAAAGAAAAGCGAAGTAGTCAATTAACTAGAATCAAGCTACACAAATATTCTTGAAAAATATGGTGATTGGCGGTAGAAAAGGACATAAGTTTTTAGCATTTCGAGTGATATTGACTCCTTTTGATTAATTAGAAAGCCTAGCTTTTCATGAACAAGGTCTGCACTAAAATTGGGTAAGAAAGTATCGATATGCATCCTCTCCTTAATTGTTAAATCAGGCATGTCGATGCGCGTTGGCTCCTTCCAGTCAACGTTGCCAAGCTCCCACTGGTCTATTCCCGTTTTATTGAAAAAACTTTCGGATTGTGTCTTCTCAAGAAGAATTCCCGTGACGGTTAGCATCTCTTGGCCGTCATTATATGAAAAGGAAGTCAAAGGCTGAAAATATATATCAAGATCACCTCTCATAGCTAAGTTAGCGGCGTACTTTACGATTAAGTGGATTGCATTAGGAAATCCTCTCGCCGTCATCATATCTGGAGAGATATCAGCAAAAGGAAAGAGTTCGTTGCCCAATTTTTTCTCTAAATCCTTTATTCTTGCATTCCACGTGTCGTTAGGCTGGACTGTTTTATTCGCCTCCACGTAAGAAGATGCATGAGCGTTCAGAGTAATTTTAATAATATCTAAAGAGCTAAACCTATCAATAATAGACTGAAACTGTGCGATTTGACTGCCCAGTTGCGCAGGTTTTGTATAATCCAACCAAATAATCGTTCTCTCTTCTCTTATAAAATCTCTGACGAAATCGTTACTATCTTGCAGAAGACAATTGATGCAGTTATGGGGTAGATTAAATTGCTGCCTTTTGTAAACTTCCTCATCCCTCTCAATGGAGGTCATGCTGCTGATGCCAAAACGGTTGTGAATATATTTGAAGTCCTCAAGAGAATGCCCACCAAAGCCAACATATTGATACTTAGAAACATCACAGAATCTATCAACCTTTGACAGAAGCTCCATGAATGCATATCGGTCAACTGCTTTGTTCTGCCGCAGATGGTAGGGAATGGTTGCTCCGCTCATTTCTTGGCACTTTTCAGAACTTGTTCAAAACACGCTTCGCCGACTCTTGAAGGTTCACATTCAGAATCTTCAAACAAATATTCAGCAACCATTTCAATTTCTTTCTCAGGTCGAGAAAAACTTACTTTTCTTTTTCTCTCTCCAACCTCAGCAGACAACTCTGGTGTTGGAAGCGTAGGCGTAAACTTTCGCTCTTTGTAAAAGGATCTACTCTCACTGGTTCTTTTATTAACCTGAGTCCATCTCTCTTTAGGGATTGTCTCAAAAAATTGAATCGGGTCAGCGAGCCTAGCTTGCTTTGTTCTCGTCTTTTCTTCCTCCAAATTTTTTTTCCACTTATATGTATACGAGGTGAAGACTTTAGTTCCTTCTCGCATAAACTCCTTCACATACAAGTACAAGTTAGAAGAGGCGTCTATTCCTCGTTTTGTAGTTGTAATCGGTAGCTTACTTGCATCTTTGCCTTTGCTACGAAAATGTATAACACCTGAAATAGCATTGAACTGAGGATGATGCCCAGGAACAGTTAGCTCACCCCAACCAGTCAGTCGGCTTTTGTCACAATAGAGAACCACACGGTCATTACAGATGACTGTCCAGCCTGATGTTTCACTGCTATTTTTGACACCCTTCATTTCATCGTCTATTTCTTCTCCATCAGGAATATCTTTATAAAAGCCCACAGCTAATTTTATCTCTACTCCATCCTTTTCGGCCTCGTACAGGAAGGGAGCAATAGCTGCCGCATTGTTCTGTTTTATTTGTTCAATTCCGTCAGCAAGAAGATTAAGGGGAAGAAGAGGAACTTCAGATCCATTAACTATAACTGTGAAACCTTTGTTAATAATATAGCTATAATTATGGGAGATTTCACCTACAAGTGAATTATGCAGAACTGATTGCTGTGGTGGTGAAAAAGCTATGGCTATCTCGTCTCGTAAATGCGTCACTTCAATTACAGTACCGTTCTCTGGTAGCCAACGGTCTGTTTCTTCCAAAGGCAGATCCCACTCGCTATCAGAGGATAGCCATTCTGGACTAATGGTAACTTTGAAGCTATCAGACGCGGTTTGAGAGGATACTTGGCTTGAGCAACCCATCTTAAAGATGGCTCTTTTCATGCCAATACCATAAGTTCCAATTGTGTAATACTCCGCATCATTCTTGTTAGCTGCCTCTGGCCTTCCCATTTTGAAGGCATACTTCTGAGCTACTTCTATCGGAATTCCTCCACAGTTGTCTTTAATGATAAATCCTTCTTTAGAAAAGGATATTTCTGCACGAAAGTTCTTATACGGTTTATCTGATTCGATGCTGCTTTCCGGTGCGTTTCGCTGAATTCCATCTACACAGTTGTCAAGAAGATCAAGAATTGCATCCTTCAGATCAATGTCACGAGTGAGCATTTCTACGAAAAAGTTCTTAGTCGGTGATGCATCAACTCTAGGATGCGATTCTGTCTCACTTGAAAAAGCCACGTCTAACTCCGAAATATATTTATTTGGACTAGCAAAAGACAGAACCCTAGCTATCGCAAAAACTAAAGCTTTTCCGCTCTTGAAGCAGTTTTGTAGTACATTTGTATGCTTAACCGAAAGGACGCGGCTGCACACTTAACACAACCTTGATAACTCATTACCACCTGTGATTGCAAGGTGAAGCCCACTGAATTTATACGTCTTTACTAATAAGTTAAAATAAACAATAAAAATTTATTTGGTGAAAGTAGCAGTTTTCACTATTGCACTGTTCACGCGACTGTCTCTATTGAACCCGGTTAGCTACGCTTCCTTGCCACACGCATTGCTTCCCAACTCATTGGGTTTGTACCCTTGTGCGCTACATGTCAACTGTGGTCGTCAAATTTGGCGAGAATCCAACCAATAAGGTCATCGACACCCCGACGCTTGAACTAATCGACTGGCTCTTGCTAGAACGCATCTCGATAGCTAGTATTGCCTAGGCATTTTAGGTTTCCGAGCAATGGTTACAAGATTATGTCGCCTGCGAAGCGGGCCAGCCACAATACTTGCAGCCACAGCAATCCTTTGGATGCTCAGTCTGAAGCCAAGCCATTTCACACTTTGGGCAGCGGCCTGTAAAAAGCGGGTGCCAGTCCAACGTATCTAGCTGCTGCTTTAGCGTCTGGCTCACTAAAGGAGAAGGGACTGACTTTCCATCGTAGATAGCGTCTGGGTCATCGGGCATAATGGGCCTCATTCTCTGACTCACTCTCAATATGCCCTTATACGTCTAACTCCCCGTGCCGTCTGGCTGCTCATCATCGGCCAATTGCTGATCGATCTGTTGTTCATTGTCTACGCCTGAGAGAGCACCCTGTGGCGGAGCAAGGTCACGAACGTGCTGGTAGACATGATGAAGCAGAGTCTTTAGGCGTTTGGGAACTCTAGTGGAGTAGTTCCAGGAGGCAACTATGCCTTCTCCAATGAGTGAGCCTCAGTCGTTAGAATTTCGCTTTGAAGCAGACGGTAATCCACCCGTAAGTGGCACCATAGTCCCGATTGGTGGAACTCTGCCATGCTCCTTCAAAGTCCCCACTGGCAAGCTGCTAGACGTGATTCTGGCCTTGAGCGCTTCCGGTCGCTCCTTAACCGGTAAGGCAAGACAAAAGGCGCGACAAAAGGCAAATGCTTGGCTCTACAACAGAACACGGCCAGGCTTCTGTTTTATGGTCAAGAAGAATGTGTTTCACATTGCCTATGCTGGCCAGCCTGATGGAGCTGGAACCCAGCACCAGTGGCACATCTTTTGTATTGAGTCTTACCAGCAACAAGTCGAGCTGCTCATTCATGGAACGGCTCTAACTACTCCCACGCAGCAATCCCAGCAGAGTGGAACAGGCGGTAACTACACCAAAGAGTGGGGAGGCTTATATCTACGTTCAGAGGCAGAAGTACGGATAGCGGAAGCGCTTGACCAAACTGGATTGTTATACTTCGCGAACGCTCGCGGACGAGTAGGGCTCAAGGACACCGTAGTCAGCAATAACCAACTGACAGGCAGGGTAGAAGCCGACTTTATGGTGTTCTATCGAGGGACTTGCCTGATCCTGGAAGTGGATGGTCAGCACCATAACGAACAGGGCAATACTGTTCGGGATTATGCGCGTGACAGAGTGCTTCTGAGGGCTGGTGTTCCTACCGTGCGCTTCACAGCTAAAGATTGCTTTGAACATCCCCAGAAGGTCGTATCGGAATTTCTGTCCATCCTCTACGAACAGCAACGTAGTACAGAACCCGCAACACACTACGCTCAGTCTTACTAAGTCCCGCACCAATCCACCATGTACTTCGCAAGAGAGTCAGATCTACAGCGATTTCTTTTTGACTTCTTTGAGGAGACCGGTAACTCACCCATGTGGGAAGTGCCTACGACAGGGGGCGGGCGCGTAGACATTGTGACCGACCGCTACATTATTGAGTGCAAGAAGACCCTGACTCGCTCAAGTCTATTTCACGCAAGTGGTCAGATGACAACCTACCGTAGTGACTTTCCTGGCAAAAGAGCGGTTGTTGCTGGACTCTCACCTAAGAGTGGCGACAGTGAAGCGAGGAGCGTTGCTGAACGATTGAAGATGAACGGCGTTCTTGTCTGGTTCATCGACGAGATGGAGGTATTTCAAGACTTCTACCAAGAGCGCTATGAGGTTTATGAGCCTGAGCCTGAGCCTGAGCCTATCTTTTCGATGCCTGGCTCAACCGACTATGGGTATAAACCTAGCCAGGGAGACTATTTCAGCAACGGTAATTGGGAGCCTGTAGCTTGGGTGGTAGGCGGAATTGTAGTGCTTTTCCTCATAATTGGCATTGGCATAGGAGTCTCTTCCAGCGACTCGCCTGTGCACCAGCTTCATACCGCTGCAAGGGCCTGGGATCAAAGCCTTGCGGAGAAAGCCTTGCAGGAGCTTTTATCCTCTCGGGATGACTGTCAGCATTTGCTTGGAGTTGAGATGAGCCGAGTGTTCTCTACCTATGGGCTTCAGGGACTCAATCTGGTGCAAGCCTACCAAACTAAGATTGAGAAAACTTCCACCTGTCGGTACCCACCCTTGCTTAATGCCCCTGACCAAATTCCTTATGATTCCATTCGGTTACAGTAAACCACCAATCGAAAGGGCATCGGGTCTAGTTGAGTGCCTTAGCTATCTCAGCACCCAGGTAATCTAGGGCTTTCTGGCGAGCGTGATCAGCAGCAGCCCGTGCTGACTCCGCCAAGATGGTATCTGTGTTTGGGGTAAACTTCAGCGCTCCACCTAGGTAGCCTAAGGACTTGCAGTAAACATCACCTAGGTTGGTGGAGGCGAGGCGTTTAACGACCTGGTGGTCACCTTTCTGTCAGGCTTGTAGCTTCGTTACAAGCCTGACAGGGCATCCGGCACTGGTTCGTTAACAGGAGATGAATGACTGAAAGCCTTACTGGACAAGTATTTTCAGGATTTCAGAACGAATTGGCTCAAACCGCTACCAGATAAAGGTTGTGGAGATCCATCTCCTATTAGGAGACCAGTATCTTTAATGTACTAGATTACTTTAGAGGCAGTTTTCAGAATTCTTTAAATATTTCAATTTCAAGAACAAGAAAGCAGATGCTTAAACCATGAAGCTTTCTAATTACTTAGGATATATAATCCATTACGGAACCTTGATCTACTCCCGTAAGACGGCGATACATCAAAACTGCCTCTGGCTCGCTAAAACTAGCAACAATGTCAACAGCTAACCTTACTCGTTGGCTCTCACTGTCACCTTCCTCAAGTAACTTATTAAGTGATCCCATTCTTAAAAACCGAGCAGGTATGATGTTTAATTGCTCATCCCTCAAAGCCGAATTATAAATGTCAAATAGTTCTCTAATGATTCTTTTTTGTCCTGCTTGCTGGGTTGCCAGCCGAGGATTTAATATCACATACTTTCTTACAATAAATTGAAGGAATTCAAGCTCTATATGACATTGTTCAGACCTCTTAAGGCTGAGCCTTTTTTCATCTTCTATTACTACAGAAACACTCTTGATATATCTTTGTATCAATCCTGATGTTACCTGTTTCACATAGGATAATTGTTCAACTGAACCAGGTGCATATTCAGAAGAATACAACCTATCAAGGAAATTATAAAGGATGTTTCCATGGTCTTCAGCATTTATCAGTTTCTTATGATCTTCAACTTTTAAACTGTTTAGCCATGTAACAAAAAGTTTCTGGAATTCATAAGAGTTGCCAACGAGAACATCTAGTGGAATCAATCCTGCCAAGTAAAAATCTTCTAAATCATGGACACTATAAGTCACGTCATCAGCAAACTCCATGATACTCGCTTCAAGGGTTTGCTGCTCTACTTCAGCGTCTTCAAAATGCTCTCTGGCAAATTCAAAGGCTGGAAAATCTAAATCGTAAACCGAATACTTTTTTCTTCTTTTTTTGAATTTTGAATCTTCTTCTTCTGCTGACTCTTTTTCAGTTCTATAACAAATCCAAGGATATTTAATAGTTGCATTTAAAGTTGCACGTGTTAAATCAAGGCCAGGATACTCTGTTCGGTTAGGTTCTAATAAAGTCAGGATTCTAAAAGTTTGAGCATTGCCCTCAAAGCCATCCGAAAGCTTTGCTTCCCTTGCAATACGATTAAGCTCATATTCTGCAACATGGCCAAAAGGCGGATGGCCTAAATCATGAGCTAAGGCAGCAGCCTCAACAACATCAGGATCTAGTCCACCGCCTTTTGCAAGGAGTTCTGGCGATGTTTCCTTAAGAATTTTTTCGGCAGTTCGCCTTGCAAATTGAGCTACTTTAAGCGAATGAGTCAGCCGATTGTGAAATAGGCGACCTTCATTTGCACTTACTACTTGAGTTACCTGAGCTAACCTCCGAAAGGAGTGGGAGTATAGCAATCTGTCACGATCTATTTGAAAAGGTTGTCTTTGATCAGCCTTTTTCTTTTTCCCGAACTGACGCTCTTCTCGTCCTTTGCTCATCATGATAGTCACGAGAACCTTGCTAACTTTGTTCTAGTAGCCACTCATTATTAAATTGAGCTTTACCTTGTTCAACTAGTCTCCATGCAACTTCTTTGCCAACACTTTTGCTAAAGGTGACCTCTTTATCTTGCAAAAGCGAGGTTATGTCGTCAACACTCAAAGCCCTTTCCTTTAGCTTCTCATAAACGACAGAATCTAAACACTTGTAATTGTCGGAAACCGAGTGCAAATCGGTTGTGGTTTCATTAATGACTGCCACTGCTTCCCACCTACTTGTTTAACCTATGACTGCTGAAACAGCATAACCCTTCAAAGGCTGAATTTCATGTGCCTACGGTTCTACTTCATCGAAACATAACTTATGCTGTAAGGCCCCCTGAGACATCGCGATCTTGAGCAATACCTCGTTTTCTTGACCGCAATCACAGAATTAGTGCATTCTACGTTACTAAAGGGTTTTCATTTCACAAAGGAACCCCTAGGAAGTCGAACTTTAGGGGCTCACTGCTTGACACGTTTTTAGGCTGCCTCCCAGGGTGGTAATTGGTAGCGCAGGAACTGGATCCTAGAGAATCAAATGCGGTTATAATACTGGGCTTCAGCGTTTTTAGTGGCAAACAAGGCGAAGTACAGAGAGGATTATCACTACTTGCCTGACGCCAAACCTCTTGGAGCTGATGATATGACTGAAGATAAACTGCACCAGTCCCTAGCCGGGGTTTTTAGCTGCCTCAAGGAAGCTGGACTAAAAACTGAGTACTGGCATAGTGGCGGCGGCATCTATGGCGTGATGGTGTGGATAGAAGATGGGAAGACTTTGTTCTGGGCTCCAGTAGACGGAAAGTGGGGTTATGAATTAGGTGAGGCAGATGGTGACTTCATCACAGGCGGCGACACGGAAATAAGCGCGACAAATTTTGATGAAGAGGTGTTGACCAAAGAAATTCTAAGCTCAGTCCGAGCTTTTAGTGCCACTTAATATATAGATGAGGTGCCCCATCTTAAATCCTTGTGGATATATCTACAACGTAAAAGCCCTGCACGGCCAAGGATTCAGGTAATCGGCTCAAGATAACCGGTGGCGGAAAATCGGTGTGCTTTCAGCTGCCGGCGCTGCTGCAGTCGGGCCTGACGCTGGTGGTTTCGCCCCTGGTGGCGCTGATGGAAAACCAAGTGCAAGAGCTGCACGATAAAGCTCTGCCTGCCGCTACTCTCCACAGTCAGCTGCCGCCACCCGTGCGCCACCGCACCCTCAGGGCGCTAGAACGGCAAGAATTGCGCCTGCTCTACGTTTCGCCTGAGACCTTGCTCAGCCCGCCCGTTTGGGAACGGCTCTGCCAACCGAAACTTCAACTCAACGGCCTCATCCTAGATGAAGCCCACTGCCTAGTGCAGTGGGGTGAGACCTTTCGCCCCGCCTATCGCCGCCTGGGGACAGTGCGAAAAGCGCTGCTAGACTGCCGCCCCGCCGGCAGCACCCTACCCATTGCGGCCTTTACCGCCACCGCCGATCCTGCGGCTCAAACCGTTCTGCGCGAAGTGCTACAGCTTCAGTCGCCCCAGGTGGTGCGGCTCAACCCCCACCGTCCTAACTTAGATCTGCGGGTGAAGGCCGTGGTCAGCGAAGGCCAGCGCAAGGGCGTGTTAAAGCGCTACCTTGAGCAGCACCCCAACCAGGCAGGGTTAGTCTACGTGCGGACTCGTAAAGACAGCGAGGCGCTGGCTCAGCAGTTGGGCGATCGCTATCGAGTAGCGCCTTACCACGCCGGGTTGAGCAGCCGCGATCGCCGCCAGATCGAGGCTGACTGGATGGCCGACAAGCTCCAGTTTGTGGTCTGCACCTCGGCTTTTGGCATGGGCGTCAACAAACAGTCAACCCGCTGGGTTGTCCACTACCAGGCCCCCTGCACCATTACTGAATACGTGCAGGAGGTGGGGAGAGCCGGACGTGATGGCAATACCGCCGAGGCCCTAACTCTGGTGAGCGAACCGACGGGCTGGCTAGAACCGGGCGATCGCCAGCGAGCTAAATTCTTTGAGGCCCAAACCCAAGCCCTACAGCAAAAGGCCCAACGCCTAGTGACCCAAATTCCGCCCGAGGGAGACGTGCGCGACATTAGCCAGCAGTTTGAGCACGGGGCTATTTCCCTGTCGTGGCTGCACAGCGTCGGCCAGCTAGAGTGGGTGAGCCCGTTTCAATATCAGCTCATTGCCCGGGCAGAGCAACCATTGCGATCGCAGGAGTCAGCTAGCCAGCAGATGCATCAGTTCCTCCATAGCCGTCAGTGTCGTTGGCAAGCCCTGCTTGTAGCCTTTGGTTTTCGCAGCGAGGCGCAGCGCCTGGGGGGGTGTGGGCATTGCGACAACTGTCATTCCTCAGGCAAACCTCGTCGGCCAGCCGTGAACTAATTGCGGGTTTCCCCCGTCTTTTAAGTCATGCGTATACCAAGATTCGCCTGCAATCGCAGGGAGCAAGATTGATTATTTGAGGGCTGACGACACCGGTTTTTCTATAGTTTTTGTTACCGTTAAATATCACATTCTCAAGTTGTGCGTTTGATTATTTCAGATAACTCCCGTAGCATGGCGAGGATACCCATACGGTCTCTATGAATATTCTTTTGGTTTATCCCCGCTTTCCTCAAAGCTTTTGGTCGTTCGACAAAACGCTAGAGCTAGTTGGGCTGAAGGCACAGCTGCCCCCCTTAGGACTAGTGACCGTAGCAGCGATTTTGCCCCAAACCTGGGACTACAAGCTGGTAGACCGCAACGTGCGGGAAGTGCGCGACGATGAGTGGCGCTGGGCTGACATTGTGATTGTGTCGGCCATGATTGTCCACCGCGTAGACTTTTTGGACGTCGTACAGACCGCTAAGCGCTACGGCAAGCTGGTGGCGGTGGGTGGCCCCTACCCCACCGCTATCCCCCAAGAATCTGAAGCCGCCGGAGCTGATTTTCTGGTGCTCGACGAGGGAGAAATTACCCTGCCCATGTTTGTGGAAGCTGTGGAACGGGGCGATCGCAGCGGCACTTTCCGCTCCGGCGGCGAAAAGCCCGATGTCACTGGCACACCCGTGCCCCGCTACGATCTACTAGAAATGGATGCCTACGCCGAGATGTCGGTGCAGTTCTCTCGCGGCTGCCCCTTCCAGTGCGAGTTTTGCGACATCATCGTGCTCTACGGCCGCAAGCCCCGCACCAAAGACCCCGAGCAGCTGCTGGCCGAGCTGCAATGCCTCTACGACTTGGGCTGGCGGCGCAGCATCTTTATGGTCGACGACAACTTTATCGGCAACAAGCGCAATGTCAAGCTCCTGCTCAAGGCCATGAAACCCTGGATGGAGGAGCACGGCTATCCCTTCTCCTTTGCTACCGAGGCCTCTGTGGATCTGGCTCAGGATCCAGAACTGATGCAGATGATGGTCGACTGCAACTTCGGCACCGTCTTTTTGGGCATCGAAACCCCTGACGACGAAAGCCTCAACATGACCAAAAAGTTTCAGAATATGCGCGACCCCCTCTCGGAGTCGGTGATCTCCATCGCTCAAGCGGGGCTGCGGGTCATGGCCGGGCTGATCGTCGGCTTCGACGGCGAAAAGTCTGGGGCCGGTCGGCGCATCTACGAATTTGTCGAGCAGACCGCCATCCCCACCGCGTTGGTGAGCATGCTGCAAGCCCTGCCCGACACGGCCCTATCCCACCGTTTAGAGAAAGAAGGCCGCCTGCTGAGCAAGAGCGCCGACATCAACCAAACCACGCTGATGAACTTCGTGCCTACCCGGCCCATCGAAGAAATCACCGAAGAATACATTCAGGTGTTTTGGGATCTCTACGACCCGCTGACGGTGCTCAACCGCACTTTCCGCCATTTCTTAATGCTGGGCGAAGCCCAAAAGCGCAACTACAAAAACCGCACGACTTCTGCCGGTGCCCCCGATATCAACTGGGTCACCATTCGCGCTTTTTTGATTGTGGTGTGGCGGCAGGGTGTGCTGCGCAAGACCCGTCTGCGATTTTGGATCAACCTGGCCATTATTCTATGGCGCTACCCAGCGGTAGTAGGTAACTACGTGTCGGTGTGCGCCCAGGCCGAGCACTTCATCGACTTCCGCCAGATTGTGCGGCAGAACATTGAGGAACAGCTGGCGGCTTATCTAGAAGCCAAGCAAATCACCGATCAGACTGCGGCAGCTGCCGAAACTGAAGCTGTGGCAGTGCCCGTCAGCTAAATTTAGCTTTGGCACCCCGTTAGAGAAGACCTAACAAGATGGCTGAGAAACTTAGGTTTCTTGGCCATCTTTGATTGAAGGTGTCGCTGAATTAAGTCTCGAGCAAGCTCCTCAACCGTTTTAAGAAGCGCAAAACAGAGTACAGATTATTGCCCCGGTTGAGCAAAGAAAATAGGTCAGACGCGGCATACCGGGGCGCGTTCCCCGGCACGAGTTTGAGGAATAGAAACTCGCTACCATTCAAGACAACGCCAAATGTTGGCTTGGCTGAGTCAGGTGCCGCCAGCATGTAAGCCAAGGCCTGAGGAATAGCTTTCGTAATCGAAAACTCGGAGTTTTTTGCCTCGATTACGGTGACCCACAGTTGCCCTTGAATCACCACGACATCAATAGAGCCTTGGATGATATCCCCCTCATCCTCTGCCGCAACTTGGATCGAGGTTTCACCGTCTACCCGAAACGGCGGCTCATAAAATCCAGCCAAATCCAGCAAAGGGGAAAGCACCACCATCTTGACGATGCTCTCCATCACCGGATACTCCAGCAGATAAAGATAGTTTTGCTTGATTCGATCCAGCGATCGCTGCTCTGAAGCCGTTAATTCGGGTAAGTCGTGCTGCCATTCTGTAAAAAAGGCATCATCGTGCACCTGTTGCAGGCCAAATTTTGTCTTGAGGTCGTGGAGTTTGACTTTTCGGGCTGCAATTGTTTGCCCCATAGCAACGCCCTAGGATGACAAGTGTCTCCATCTTAAAGGGAAGAGGTTAGCGACGGCTTGGCCCTAGGGACGCCGCATCTGTCAGACACGATCGCCGCCACTGTTGGTAGGCCCGTTGATAGTCGGCCCAGGCTTTAAGCTGGCCATCGGAGCCTTCGTAGCGGTGCTTAAATTGCTCCCAGCAGACTTTTTCCATGGGGCCTCTCACTGTTTAGAAACGGCTTGTATAAAAAGTTTTGGATCCTAATTTAATAATGGCAAAAACCTTGGGATCAGGGTTGACCTTGCAACACAACTTGAGATCCTGATGAATTGAACTCTATGCAGCTAGGTGCTTCTAGATTTAGCGCCATTTCTGGAGAAAGTTGACCGTCAGACACTACATCTAAAAATAATCGGGTATGATGCGTCTGTAATGTAGGCATAAAGACTTTTCTAGCCAAAAAGGGCATCGGAGAGCCTAACCTCCAATGCCCTTCTAGAAAATGAACTCAATTACAGAGTGTTACAACTTCTGCATTGAGTAAAATCCCGCAGTCACAAGGGTGCAACGCGAGTTCCGTAATTAACTAGCGGTCAATCAACATGACTAACTTACACCAATCCCATGAAATCGAGGCAACTAATTTAGGGTTCTTAGCTCAGTCAACCTATGGTGACTTTAGGGAGAGACAGCAAGAGGAAGTGCAACCAGCGGTATCCGTAGATCCCTTCTTTTCTCCACCAGTAGTGAGTACAAGCCTTTCTATCGGTGTCATCCTTGCCCTTACTTACTTTGTTAAGGCACTAGGCGAATTAGTCCATCCACGCAAATAGGCTTTCTAAGCCTCTGCTTGCGTACCTCAATGATGAGATTCTATGGCTAGTTGAGTAAGCAAGTTAGCAAAGCTTGCTCAGCTAGCTAAGCCTAATGCTTTTCTTGGTTCATAAGCAATGCTTATGAGAGAAAACTTGCATTCATTTTTGGCCATCATTCATTTTTGGCCATTTATACTTTCCCATTTATACTTTCCCATTTATACTCTCCTACATATAGCGGCAAGGTAGAGAGGTGGAATTCTCTAGACTCTTTATCTAGCGTACCAACTATTTCTAAAAAGGCTGGATCCCATGGTTCAAGAACTTCCCCGTACCCGGTCACAGGGGCCATTCCCTGAGGCAGCTCCGGCGGCGTTTCCTGTGTTCTATCGCACCTACAGCCGTCGGGGCGAGGTGGTAGAGGGGCAGCGCGAAACCTGGGACCAGGTGTGCGATCGCACCATAGCCGGTCTGGTCGAACTCGGTAACCTCACCGCCGACGAAACCGCCCTACTCAACCGCATGCAGCGCCAGGCCAAGGCGCTACCCTCTGGCCGCTGGCTGTGGGTGGGCGGCACCGCCTGGAGCAAGCAGCCCGAAAACTTTTCTGGGGCCTACAACTGCACCAGCACCGACGTGGTCGACTGGCGCGCCTTCGGCCTGATGATGGATCTAGCCATGATGGGCTGCGGCACCGGGGCGATTCTCGAACCCAAGTACATCAACCAAATTCCCGTCATTCGCAACCGACTGATCGTCACCATGGCGGGCGACATTGGCGAAGCCCCCGTGGCTGAGCGCCACGAAGTCACTGAGGTCACCATCGAGGGCAACCAGGTGACTATTCGCGTGGGCGATAGCCGCCAGGGCTGGGTAAAATCCTACGAAACCCTGCTGGAGCTGTCTACCGACGATCGCTTCACGGGGGATGTCAGCGTCACCATCGACCTGCGCGACGTGCGCCCCGCTGGCGAAAAGCTCAAAGGTTTTGGCGGCGTGGCCAACCCCGTGCGGTTATCGCTACTCTACGATCGCTGCGCCAGCATTCTCAATAAGGCTCTGGGCCGTCAGCTCAACTCGGTCGAGTGCTGCCTGCTGATCGACGAAGCCGCCGCCTGCGTGGTGGCCGGCAACATCCGCCGCAGCGCGGGCATGCGCCAGTTCGACAGCAATGATGAATTGGCCGCCAGCGCCAAAGACAACCTTTGGCAGCAGGACGCCGAGGGCAACTGGCGCATCGACCCTGAGCGCGACGTGCTGCGCATGGCCAACCACACCCGCGTCTTCCACACTAAGCCCAGTCTGCAAGACTGCGTCGATTCGGTTCGCAAGCAGTTTTATTCGGGCGAAGGCGCAATCCAGTGGGCGGGGGAAGCCAAACGCCGAGCCGGAGCCGACGATCGCTACGGTCTCAACCCCTGCGGCGAAATTCTGGGAGCCAACTTCCACTGTAATCTGGCGGAAGTACACCTCAACCAGCTCGATCCGACAAACTTAAAGGATCAGGAAGACGCCTTTACCGCAGCGGCACTGTCTGTAGCCGTCTTGCTGAATCACCAATTCCAGGAACCCCGCTACCAAAAGTCGCGCCTGGAAGACCCCATCGTCGGTGTCTCCTTCACCGGTCTGTTTGACTTCTTCGTGATTGCCTTTGGGGTCGAGTGGCTGCGCTGGTGGGAGGCAGGCCGCCCCAACACCATGCAGGGACTAGATTTCAAGGCCAAAGAGCAGGAGTACCTGACTCGCTGGAAGGATATTGTGCACCGGGTGGTGGGGGAATATTGCGATCGCCACAACCTGGCGCGCCCCAACCGCTGCACCACGGTACAGCCTGCGGGCACCAAATCGCTGCTCACGGGCGCTAGCCCCGGCTGGCACCCCCCCAAGGCCCAGCGCTTCATTCGCCGCATCACCTTCCGCAAGAATGACCCAGTGGCGATGGCCTGCATCGACTACGGCTACTCCATCGTGCCCTCCCAGTCAGATAAGGACGAGAACGGCGGTTTGCTCAACGATCCTTTTGATCCCCGCTGCACCGAGTGGCTGGTGGAAATTCCGGTCGAGGTGCCCTGGGCGAATGTGCCCGGTGCCGACGAAATCGCCATTGAGAAATTCTCGGCAGCGGCCCAGTTCGACTTCTACATGCAGGTGCAGAAGCACTACACCACCCACAACACCTCCGCCACCATCGAGTTTCGCGAACCCGAGCTAGAGTCGCTGGCCGAGCGCATCTACCAAACCATCCAAAACGACGAAGGCTACATTTCTGCTGCCCTGCTGGCCCGGTTTGACGACCTGCAAACCTTCCCCCGGCTGCCCTTCGAGCCCATCGACAAAGCCACTTTTGAAGCTTTGAAGCAGCAGGTAGAATTGCGGCGCGGCACCGAGAACTTCCACGCGGCCCTGTCGCGCTATGACGCAGGCGAGGTGATCGAGGCTGGCCCCGCTGGCTGCGACTCCGACAAGTGCATGATGCCGGAGAAAAAGCCCGACTAGATTAACCGGTTGAGTTTAGAGAGATAGCGAAAGGGGGCCTGATACGTACAGGCCCCTTTTTTTTGGGTTTCGGGCAGTATTGCCGCAGTTGATTGAGTTGAGCCCCTTTGACAGGCGCAATCTTTTGGTAGGGGCATTGTGCTGTGTCACCCGACGTAAGGTTGTCCCCCCACGATACGACATAGAGTTGTGCCCCTTCGGCGCTTTAGCGGTAGAACATAAGACGTTGGAT
>JAHHHQ010000033.1 GCA_019359285.1 Nodosilinea sp. WJT8-NPBG4 | reverse complement strand
AACTTGAAGCCGTGGTCACTCAGCGCTGTCAGGTTCTGTTAAACCGCCCTAGGTTCATCCAAGGACTAACCGGCTTTCACTGGTGGTTAGAGGCGCTTAATCATGCCTAAATAAGCGGAATTGATATTATTTAGGGATTCCTTACTAACGATGGGTAGGAATCCCAAAAACTTGGCCGCCCCAGACATGTGCAGTTCAGGACGGCCAGGTAAAATCACCTTAGCCTCCGAGACAGCAGTACCTGTCGACGGGGTTAGCCGCTGGTTGGTGTTACCAGCACCTTCCAGTGGCGTTAGACCAAATTTTTGGGACGCTCAGACTGCACGCACACAGCCTTAGCAGAGTAATTTAATCCAATGGCGCACCGGACGCAAGTAAGAATTGTTACCGTCTTCTAGAAACCTTAGATGCCATCGCTGAGCCTGCCCCCGGCTTCCTTTAAACCTTGAGCCAGGGCTAGCATTTCCAGCTGTGCGTGTTGATTAGCAACAACGCTCAGTTTGTATAAGGTCATCGCATGGCCAGTGCCGTTTTTCGGCGGGGCGGTGGGAAGATGCGATCGAGCTCCGTCAGATCTAGAGTGCTAAACGTCAGCTCTAAAGCCGCGCGATTTTCTTGAATGTGGGCTGGATTGGTGGCTTTTGGAATGGCGATAATGCCCTCCTGATGGAGCAGCCATGCCAACGCCACCTGGGTCGGCGTAGCTTCATGACGGTCGGCGATCGCCTTGAGCTGAGAATTTCGAAACAGGCTCTTTTGCTCAGCCGGGGAATGCCCAATGGGGGAATAGGCCATGGTTGGGATATTGCGATCGCGGCTCCAGGGCAGCAGATCCCACTCGATGCCACGGTTCATCAAGTTGTACAGCACTTGGTTGGTGACAATCTCATCGCCACCGGGCAACGCGATCGCCTCTTCCATGTCGTTGCGATCGAAGTTGCTGACCCCATAACTCTGGATCTTGCCGACCTGTTTGAGGGACTGAAGCCCCGCCAGTGTTTCTGCCAGCGGTACTGCCCCCCGCCAGTGCAGCAGATAGAGGTCGAGTGACTCGGCCTGAAGCCGTTTTAGACTGCGATCGCAGGCATCTACCACCCCCTGGCGAGTGGCATTGTGCGGATAGACTTTGCTGACCAAAAAGACTTCATCGCGCCGTCCGGCAATGGCTTCGCCCACCACCTTTTCCGCACCGCCCTCGCCATACATCTCTGCGGTGTCAATCAGCGTCATCCCCAAATCGAGGCCAAGGCGCAGCGCTGCCACCTCTGCCTGGCGCTGGGCATGATTTTCGCCCATTCTCCAGGTTCCCTGTCCCAATGCGGGGACCGATCGCCCTGACGGTAAGCTCACAAGTTTCATGGTCTAGATGCTCTCCATACTGGCTGCCCCGCCTGGCTAAACCGTTTGATCATGGCCCAATCGTGGGTAAGTTTTGATCGGCGGCTCAGCCAGGCGTTGCTTAACGCAAGTATAATTTCCCCCCCAGCCCCCCAATTCTGGGGGGAGCCGGAGTCTCAAAGTCCCCCAGAATTGGGGGATTTAGGGGGCCATGCAGTGTCTAAAGGTTTTGCCGGTTCATTCCTCGATTCAGCAACGCCGGCGGCTCAGCCAGAACTCTTGTATGTCTTGTGGGATAGCCATCTTGGCTGTTCTGAACTGGAGTACAGCCGAGACGGCTATCCCACTAAACCATGAGCAACCCCTTAGTCGGGCTTAAGCAGCACCTTGATGCACTGATCCTTCTTGTGCTTGAACATTTCAAAGGCCTGCTTTGTTTCAGTCAGGGGTAGGCGGTGGCTTAGCACCACTGACGGATCAACATCGCCATTCACCACATGCTCCACTAGTTTGGGAATATACTTCGGACCAAACATCTGCCCCATTCTGAAGGTGAGGGCCTTGTTCATTGCTGCACCCATGGGCATTTTGTCTATAAAGCCGCCATACACCCCCATGATGGATAGGGTGCCACCTTTGCGACAGGCCAAGATCATTTGCCGGAGTACGTGGGGGCGATCGGTTTCTAAGCGAATGGCTTGTTTAGCTTTGTCATATAACCCCTCCGGTCCTTGGCCGTGGGCTTCCATGCCAACCGCATCAATACAGGCATCTGGGCCCCGTCCTCCCGTCATTTCTTTGAGCGCTTCGAGCACATCTACCTCTTCGTAGTTGAGCGTCTCAGCCTTGGCAAAGTTTCTGGCGAGCTGCAGACGCTCAGGAAAGCGATCGATGCCGATAACACGCTCGGCACCTAATAGATAGGCACTTAGCATGGCAAACTGGCCCACCGGGCCACAGCCCCAGACCGCAACAATATCGCCTGGTTGAATGTGGCACAGGTCTGCTCCCATATATCCGGTCGGAAAGGCGTCAGAAACAGGCAGCAGTTTTTCATCGGGAATGTCTTTGGGTACAGCGGTGGCTGTGTAATCTGCAAAGGGGATGCGGATGTACTCAGCAAAGGAACCCGCATAACCGCCAAAGGCGTGGGAGTAGCCAAAAATGCCTGCGGTTCCATGGCCGAGAATTTTTTCCTGCATCCAGCTGTTCGGGTTGGAGTTATCGCAGAGGGACCACTGCTGCTGGTTGCAGTGCCAGCAGTGACCACAGCCAATGATCGAAGAGACCACCGTGCGATCGCCTTTTTTCAGATGCTTCACCTCAGGTCCAACGTCGACAATTTCTCCCATGAACTCGTGCCCCATAATATCGCCGGGTTTCATGGTGGGAATAAACCCATCGTAGATGTGTAAATCAGAACCGCAAATGGTGGTAGAGGTTACTTTGAGAATGGCATCCCGGGGGTTGAGAATGGTGGGATCAGGCACTGTTTCCACTCGCACATCTTCCGCACCGTGCCAACAAACTGCTTTCATTGTGATTAATCCTTTGAGTGAGAATGTCCCGACGGCTGACCATCGTTTGTAGCAATTTCGCCTGCTTCCATTAGCATCTTGAAGCGGGCCAGGTCGTCGCCGATTTGCTGCTTGGGTGATTCACCAAACAGCTTTGCCAGCATGTCTCCGATGGCCCCACCCGGTGGGTTATAGGTTGTGACCACTTTGACTTCGGTGCCGCGATTGCCGGGGGCAGGTTTAAATTGAACAGAGCCGGCGTTGTCAACGTCTGCCCCTGGAACCGATTTCCAGGCAATCAATTCGTTGGGGCGATCGTCAATAATTTCTGCATCCCACTCAACGGTTCCACCTAAAGGCCCCCTGGTGACCCAGTGCGATCGGCTGTCGCTGCTAACGGTTACGTCTTGAAGGTGCCTTGTAAAGCGAGGCAGATTCTCAAGGCGACGCCAAAAGCTGTAGAGTTCCGCTGCGGGTTTATCTATCGTTACCGTCTTTTCGACTTTAATGTTTTGACTCACAATAGTTGCTTCCTAAGAGTACTTTGGTCTTGAAACCACGTTGACTCTGCCATGCGCAAGTAATCATTAGAAGAATGAGATTCAGTGCGCTGGGTTTTCAAACATGTTCAACGGAGATACCAAGCACTACCTCTCTCGATGGGCCTATCTTGGACCTTTGTTTACCTATACACCAACAGGAAATACCCCGTGCCACTTTTGTGGTTGCTAGCCTATAAAAAAGCGTGTAACTGTTTGAATCTATGCGGTAGATCTATAAGGTTTTACCAAAGAAAGCTAACTTTCTAATTCACCGATTCGGCTCGCTATCTAAGGTTCACCAAATCAGCATTAGGGGGCAGATGCCTTGAGTCATGACCAACAATGCAGACTAGCGCTAGGCGCAACGGTTACCGGTACTATTTGAGCAATGTTTTGGCAACTCCCCAGTGAACGACCCGTTAAACTTTGCGGCCCTCTCCCCTACCGCCTACGCCGATGCCCTGGGGCATGAGCACTGTATGGATAGGGGCATTCGAGAACTGTGGCCCCGCATTCCCCGGCTGGCTGGCCCCGCCTACACCGTTAGCTGCCCACCGGGCGATAACCTGATGCTGCACGCCGCCATTTACCGGGCCGCCCCCGGTGCGGTGATAGTAGTGCAGGCGGGTGACGCCGACTACGCCATGGCGGGGGGTAATGTCTGTGCGATCGCCCAAAATCGAGGCATTGCCGGCTTTGTGGTCGATGGCGTGATTCGCGACCTGGCCGAGGTGCGCGAGGCTCAGTTTCCGGTATTTGCGCGAGGGGTGATGCCGGTGCCAGGGAAAAAGCAGCAGTTGGGCACGCTGAACCAGGCGATCGTCTGTGGGGGTGTGCGGGTCAACCCTGGAGATATGGTAGTGGCCGACGAAGAGGGTATTGTTGTGATTCCAGCGGCCCGACAGGAGGCGGTGTGGCAGATGGCCCAGCAGCGCACTCACCAAGACGCCGCCCAATCGCTAGCGGATTGGGAAATCAACCACCGCGCCAAAGTCGAGCGGATGTTGCAGGATCTGGGTTTTGAGCCAGAGGGGTAAGCCTTTTCCTCTCCAGCCCCCTACCATTGCTTCGGCTACTGGTTAGAGGTTATCCACAGCGCCAAAACCTTCCTTAGACCCTGCCAACCCTTCCTTTACCGCAGCAAAACCTTTGTTTTACCCGCTGAAAGATTGGTTTGATCGCTCGGAAGCAACATCAACGGGCCAAAATCTTTCCTTCGCTCACTCAAAAGGTTCCTCCACCTGCGCAGATCATTCCTTCAACCTCGCGTGCGAACCTTTCTTCCAGACTCGCGAATAATTCTTCCATCAATGCAAACCTTTGTTTTCATAGAACAGAATCTTGTATCCGGGTCGTAAACAAGCCGCCATCAACTCGAAACAAACAGATCGCTGAGCAAACTCAATGATGCAGCGCCTCACTGAGCGATGTTTTTGCAAAGTTCATTTCTCCAGGCTGGCCAATTCACTCTTTCTTCACCAAAATTCATCATTTCTAGTCACAATCTTGCTAGTTCCCTCAAATTTGAGTCGTTTCCACTGGGCAATCTGCCCCTAGGCGAGACACACAGACGCCAACCCCTACCGTCGTCTCGGTTTACGCATTGCTGCAATTCAGATTACTCCTTAGGTCATCGCCCCAGACCTGCGATTGCTTTGCACGCACTTACCTTAACTAACCTTACTCACCCCTAATCAGGGCGTATCTATACCCCCAAGGCCAACGCTTCGTAAAGCATCTGCTCAATGCGATCGCTCAATCCCGTCGGGTGACAATCCTGACGGGATTTTTTGTGCAAATGCTTTGGCTCGCCGCCACTACAACGAAGCGGCTTGAAATAGGGTTAGCCCCAGCAGACCGACTAACCCCAGCAAACCGGGCAGGGTGACAAACAAGAGGTTGCGGGCATCGTTGTGCGATCGCGGTGAATCTTGGAGCAACCTAGAGTCATTCATGGTTATGAACACCAATTAGTAAACGGTACAGCCGTTAAACGGGATGCCCCAGTCTTCCCCCAGGCTGGGGTGCAATCAGCCCTACTTCTTCAAGATCCGGTGGAGAATTTCTTGCTTGAGCCGAATCAACTCTGGGTTGGCCAAGTCGCGGGGGCGAGGCAAATTGACTGCCACATCCAGCTCAATGCGACCGTTTTGAATCACCACGACGCGATCGGCCAGCACTACCGCTTCTTCGACATCGTGGGTGACCAGCAGAGCAGTGAATTGCTGCTCTTGCCACAGGGTTTCAATCAGCCGCTGCATATCGATGCGGGTGAGGGCATCGAGGGCACCCAGGGGTTCATCGAGCAGCAAGAGATTGGGTTGCGTCACCAGGGCTCGCGCCAGAGCCACCCGCTGCTTTTGCCCCCCCGACAGCACCGTAGTCCAGTCTTTGGCGCGGTTGTCTAGGCCCACCTGCTGCAAGGCCCAGTGGCTGCGGGGGCGCGCCTGCAAACTCAGACCCAGAGAGACATTCTCTAAAACATTGCGCCAGGGCAGCAGACGCGCATCTTGAAACATCACCCGCGCCTTGGTATTGAGCCCCGCCAGCCGCTGGCCATCAAGCTTGATCTCGCCGTGGGAAGGGTCTTCTAACCCAGCCAGCAACCGCAGCAGCGTGCTTTTGCCGCAGCCGCTCTTACCAACAATGGCCACAAATTCCCCCGGCGAAATCTCTAGGGAAAAGCGATCGAGCACCGTCAGCTCACCATAGGATTTGGTCAAATTGTTGATCCAAATGTGGCTGCCGTAGGTGGTCTGGGGGTGGGTTTGGTTTGAGGGGGTTTGGGTGTAGGTCATGGGAGTGGGGAGTGGGAGAGTAGGTGGGTAGGTGGGTTGGAGAGTAGGAGGGTAGGGAGTGGATGGGTGGATGGGTAGGGAGTAGGGGAGTGAATGGGTAGGGGGTAGAGGGTAGGGAGTAGGGGGCTTGCACTTGGGCGATAGCTCAATTCATCTACCTATCCACCCCTCACTCATCCACCCTCCTACCCATCCACCCTCCCACCCGCCTACTTCAAGTTCTGACTGGGGTGCCACGCAATAGTCACTTTCTCCAGCCAGCGCACGGAGGAGTCGGCGAGTTTGCCTAGCAGGGCGTAGAGCAAAATAGCCACTACCACCACGTCGGTTTGCATAAATTCGCGGGCGTTCATCGCCATGTAGCCAATGCCCGAGCTGGCGGCGATGGTTTCGGCCACAATTAGGGTGAGCCACATATTGCCGAGGGCATAGCGCAGCCCCACCAGCATGCTGGGCAGGGCACCGGGCAAAATGATTTGCGAAAATAGCTGGCGACGGTTGAGGCCATAGACGCGGCCCATTTCAATCAGCCCGGGGTCGATGGCGCGGATGCCGTAGAAGGTGTTGACGTAGATGGGAAACAGCACCCCCAGGGCCACCAAAAAAATGCGGGCTTCGTCGCCGATGCCAAACCACAAAATCACCAGGGGAATCATCGCCAGGTGAGGAATGTTGCGCACCATTTGAATGGAGCTGTCGGCGAGCAGCTCGGCGGGGCGTGAGACGCCGTTCAACACGCCAAAAAATAGGCCGATGCTGCCGCCAATCAGAAACCCCACCACGGCCCGCCAGGCGCTAATGGTCACATGCTTAAACAACTCGCCGCTGAGGGTGAGGCGAATGGCCGCCTGCACCACCTCGGTTGGGGCGGGCAAAATGCGGCTGTTGATAACGCCAATCTGGGCCAAGACTTGCCACAGCAGGATTAGGGCGGCGGGCATGACCCAGGGAATGATGTTATCCCAGGGTATTGCGGTGGTTAGGTTAGAAAACGTGTTTCTACGGCGGATGGTTTGCATCGTTCAAACGTTTTTGGGGTCTAGGGAACTAACCGGGTCGAGGCCAGTGAAGCGGCTGAAGCTAGGAATAAAAATCGGGGGTGGGTAGCTCCCGATTCAGCGCCCAGTTGCCCACTGAGAGAATCTTGTAGTCAACCGGGTCGTGCAGAGTAAAGGTGCGGAGGTTGCGCCAGTAGCGATCGAAGCCGTAGTCGGCACTGGTGGCGCGGGTGCCCATAACATCGAAGATTTTGTTGACCAGAGCCAGGCCGTTTTGGGTGACAAAGGCCTTAGCGGTGGCAATGGCAACGGCGCATTCGCCCCGTTCTTCGGCGGTGAGGGCATAGCCTTTTTCCCAGGCGGCCTGCACTAACGAGGTGGCGCGATCGGTGAGCAGGGTGGCGGCTTCGAGGGCGATCGCCATTTCACCGTAGTGTTGCAGGATGTAGGGATCTTCGGTCGCCGATTCGACCTTAGACCCTGGCCAGGCCCGCGTCTGGCTGCGGGTGTAGGATCGCGCCGCCTCAAAGGCTCCCTGGGCCACCCCCAGGTAGATGTTGGTGAAGGTGATTTGGGTGAGGCAGGAGCGAAAGGTGCGAAACACCTCATTCCCTGAGGGAGGAGCCAAAATTTCGTCCGCCGCTACCCACACGTTGCTAAAGCGAATGCTGCCGCTGTCGGTCTGCCGCTGACCCATGTTGTTCCAGTCGCCCTGCACCTCAACGCCGTCACGCTGAGTGGGCACGATCGCAATCCGAAAGCCCTCCACACCGTCTTGCACCGTGCTGAGCGGAATCACATCGGAATCGACGGAGCCCGAGCAAAAGCTCTTGGTGCCGTTGATGCGAAAGCCCGCCCCATCGGGGGTGAGGGTCACCCGGCGATCGAGCGGGTTAAAGCCGTTGCACCAAAACCAGTTGTGCTGGGCGGTTTGGCTGTAGTAGTGGGCGGCCTGCTCGGGGTTGCCAAACACATGGGGCGTCACCACCCCCAGATGCTGGTACGAAAACAGGTGGGCGATGGAGCTATCCACCTGGGCAAAGCGGCGGGTAATGCGCATAGCGGTTTCCCAGGATGTCCCCAGACCACCGTACTGAGTTGGGATCACCAGCTTGAGCAAATTGCTCTGGCGCAGGCGATCGCGCTCTGCCTGGGCCGTGCCCCCCTGGCGATCGCGCTCTACCGCCGTAGCGGCAAACTCATCGACCAGGGTGTCAACCCAGGCATCGATAGGGTGAGCGTTAGCTTGAATTTCGAGCTGAGGCGAGGTGAGCAGCGGCATAGGTGAAGATGTTGAACAACAGACTCAATGTAGTGCCACTGGCCTAGACGGCCGTGAGCACGGCGGGAAGCGATCGCACCAACCCGTCGAGCGAACTTTGCAGGCGCGCTCTTAGCTCGGGGTCGTGAAACTCAACACCGCCCGTCTCTAGCCGCTGAAACTGCGTATCGACCAGGTAAACCCCCGACAGAATATGGGTGGCACCGAGCACACCTAACACCGGGTTGAGGGCATAGTCGATCGCCAGCAGGTGCGCCAAGGTTCCCCCGGTAGCAATCGGCAAAACCGGCTTGCCCACCAGCGCCTTCTGGGGCAGCAGATCGAGAAAAGCCTTGAGAATGCCGGTGTAGGCTGCCTTGTAGACAGGAGTCGAAATAATCACGGCATCGGCGGTGACCACCTGGGCGGTGGCGGCATTGATCACCTCGCTGTCAAACCTGGCGTGCAGCAGCTCAGCGGCAGGCAGGTCTCGTACCAGCAAAATCTCCAGCTCAACCCCCTGACCCTGCAAAATCTTTTGGGCCTCTTCTAACACCGAGTAGGAGCGGGAAGGATGGGACGGGCTACCGGCGATCGCAACAACTTTTGTCATGGTTAAACCTCAGTAAGTTTGGACTTTGACTATTAGATTTCGGACGTTTTCTCACCTCTCTACCCCCTACCCCCTACTCATCCACCCCCCTCACCGCTTCACCAAATCCAGCCCAGGCGTTAGGTCAAGATCGCCAATCAACTGCTCCTTCAACCGCTGAAACTCTAGGCTGGTACGGCGCCGGGGGCGGGGCAGCTCGATCGCCAGCTCGCGGTGAATGCGGCCTGGGTGGGGCCGCAGCACGATGATGCGATCGCTCAGCACCAGCGCCTCTTCGACATCGTGGGTGACCAGTAGCAGGGTCGGATGGTCTTCGGCCCAGATATCCAGCAGATGGTCTTGCAGCTGGGTGCGTGTAAAGGCATCAAGGGCGCTGAAGGGTTCATCGAGCAGCAGCATACTGGGCTGGGTGACCAGGGCGCGGGCGATCGCCACCCGCTGCGCCATCCCCCCCGAAAGCTGCCGCGGCAGGGCTTCTGCAAAGTTGGTCAGATGCACTTTCTGCAACACCTGCTCGGTGCGCCACTGCTGCTCTAGCCGGGGCAAATCTTTGAGGCCGAACTGGATGTTCTCGGCCACCGTCAGCCAGGGCATCAGCCGGGCCTCCTGAAAAATCAGCCCCACTTTGGGGTGCGGAGCGGTAATCACCTCCCCATCGATCAACGCTGCGCCCAGGGTCGGAAACTCGAGCCCCGCAACAATCCGCAGCAGCGTACTCTTACCGCACCCACTGGTGCCCACCAGGCTGACCACTTCCCCCGGTTTGATCGCTAGATCAATGCCTTCTAGGGCCAGTAGGCCGTTGTCGAATTGCTTGTGGACATTTTCGATGTAAAGCATGAGCGAAGTAGAGTGGATGAGTGGGAGGGTGATGGGGTAAGGCTGTAAGGGTTAAGTTTTGAGTGTTTAGTTTTGAGTTTTGAATTAAGAACTCAAAATTCAAAACTCAAAACTTTTGTCATCCTCTTGCTCCATAGGAGTCCTGCCAGTACAGCAGTCGTTGACTAATAGCCGATAGCCCTGAATCGGTTAGTTTTCCTAGGAGCGCGAACAGCACAATGCTGGCGATAATCACCGCGGGGCGGCCGGTGGTTTGGCCGTCGATTAGCAGGTAGCCCAATCCTTGGCTGGCCCCCATGAGTTCGGCGGCCACCACAAACATCCAGCCCAGCCCCAGCCCATTGCGGAGCCCGACTAAATAAGCCGGTAATGTAGCGGGGAGAAACACTCGGCGAACGAGTTGTAGCTGGCTGAGGCGATAGATTTTGCCGACCTCTACCAGCTTGCGATCGACCCCCTGAATGCCGCTCATCAGGTTGAGGTAAACCGGGAAGAACACCCCCACCGCAATCAGCGTCACCTTCGAGCTTTCATAAATGCCCAACCAGAGAATAAACAACGGCACCCAGGCGATGGAGGGGATGTTGCGCAGAGCCTGCAACAGCGGGTCTAAATAGGCATGGGCCGTGCGGGAGTAGCCCGTTAGCGCCCCCAGCACTGTCGCCACCAGGGTGCCAATGCCAAAGCCGAGCACGACTCGGTAAAGGGTAATGCCTACGTGGCGAAACAACTCGCCACTGCGGGCCATGGTCAGAATGGTCTGCAATACCGTGGTTGGGGCAGGCAGCAGGTTGGGGGCCACTAGCCCTAGCCGAGAGAGCAGTTCCCACGCAACAACCAGTGCGATCGGCAGTAGCCAGCCCTGGAGAGGGCGGGGAATGGCGAGGCGCTGTTTGGCCGAGCGGCGGCGGGGGATGGCGAGGGACATGGGCGAGTGAGGGGTGAGGGGTGGATGGGTGAGGGGTAAGGGGTAAGGGGTAAGGCAGATTTCCCTACCCCCTACTCCCTACCCACCTTCCACCGAGTGAATCGCCGACACGAGTCGCTGCCGCAGGCGGATAAACTCTGGCATGGTGCGCAAGTCGCTAACGCTCATAGAATTGAGCACATTGCGGAAGGGGTTGGGGATTTGCTGGACGATGCGGCCGGGGTGGGAGTGCATTACAACGATGCGGGTGGCCAAAATCAAGGCTTCTTCGACATCGTGGGTGATGAAAAAGATGGTTTTTTGAGTCTGCTGCCAGATTTTGTGCAGGTGCAGCTGCATTGATTCGCGGGTGAGGGCGTCGAGGGCACCGAAGGGTTCATCCATGAGCACAACGCGGGGGTTGGCGGCTAGGGTGCGGGCGATCGCGGCTCGCTGCTGCATACCCCCAGAGAGCTGGTGGGGCAGGCGTTGGCTGGCATCGGTGAGCCCCACCAAGTCAAGATAGTGGGCCACCCGCTGTCGGAGCTTGAAGTCGGGTTCGCCCTGCATCTTGGGGCCAAAGCCCACGTTGGCGGCAATGGAGAGCCAGGGCAGCAGGTTGGGTCGCTGAAACACGACTCCCACCGCGGCATTGGGGGCATTGTGAGATTTGCCGTCGATATAAACCGCCCCGGCGGTAGGAGGCTGGTAGCCTGCCAGCACCCGCAGCAGCGAGGTTTTGCCGCAGCCCGATGACCCTAGTACGCAGACAAAATCCTCAGCGACGAGGTCGAGGTTAACGCTTCGCAAGGCCTCGACTCGCTGAGCACCGTTGCCAAAATGCAGGTTAATATCCCGCAGGGCAACGACGACATCTTGAGACAAAGACGGGTTTTGAACAGTAGCTGGGCTGGTGGTGCGGCTAGAAAACGCCATGGTTGGTTGCCTTAAGACTTGAGGGTGTCGTTGCGCAGGTGTTGCTGAAAGGTGGTGATGTCGGCGGCCCGATCAATCGCCTTTTGCTTCACCAAAAAGTCGGCAGAATCTTTCAGCACATCGGCAAAGTCACCGGGCTGGTCGGGTGTGCCCAAAAACTTGGCATCGGCCTGCTCTGCAGAAGTGAGCCAGATGATGCCCTTAGAACTGGCCAGCGATTCTTCTGGTGTCAGACCCAGCTCTTTGGCCAGGGCCTCAGCCGCCTGATCGGGGTTGGTGCGGTAAAACTCCACCGCTTCATCGAGCACGGCAATATACTGACGCAGCGCATCGGTATAGTTTTGGGCAAAGTCTTTGTGTACTAGGCCTACGTCGGCGGTGAGTACGCCGCGATCGGCCAAATCTGCGGAGGTAATGAGCACCTTGCCGCCATCGCTGACCAATCGGGTGAGGTGAGGCTCCCACACGTAGGCGGCATCGATGTCGCCCCGCTGCCAGGCGGCCACCAAATCCTGGGGCTGCAAGTCGAGCAAAGTAAGACTAGCCGAGTCGACGCCGTCTTGCTCCAGCAAAGCCAGCAGACTGAAGTGAGTGGTCGAGCCAAAGGGTACCGCCACTTTCTTGCCTACCAAATCTTTTGTGCTGGCGATGCCGTCGCGTACTGCCAGAGCCTCGGCATCGCCAATCACGTCGTGGATGAAATACACCTCGTAGGGCAACCCCTGGGAAATGCCGACGGCCACAGGCACCGACCCCGCCAGCCCAAAATCGATGCCGTTGGCGGCAAAGGCGGTATTGACATCGCGCCCCGAGTCAAAGCTGGAGTACTGAATCTTGCTGTTGGGAAAGGCTTTTTCGGTCAATCCCAAGGTCTTAGCCAACAGTTCAGCATTGGGAATCACCTGGTACCCGATGCGAATTGTTGCCGGAGCCGCGACGCCGGAGCTACCCCCAGCACTCGCCAGATTAGCAGCGCTATCAACGGGAGCAGTGGTCGTGGTAGGCGCACAGCTAGCTGCAATCAGCGGTAGGCTGACACCGGCCAGTCCGTAGAGAAAATGACGTCGTTTGAGGGGCATGGCGTGTGTCCTTTTTTGGTAGGGGGTGGATGGGTGAGGGGTTGGGGGTGGATGGGGGAAGAAAAGTTTTGAGTGTTTAATTTTAGGTTTAGAGCATGAATTCAAAATTCAAAATTCAAAACTTACTCCCTACTCCCTACCCACCCAGGTCAGGTGCGATCGCATCACCCAGCGCAGCAGCCAGTCCAACGCCACGGCAATGCCGCCCATGATGAAAATGCCGACAAAGATGACATCGCTGCGCAAAAATTTGCTGGCGTCGAGCACCATCCAGCCGATGCCAGAGACGGCGGCGACCATTTCGGCGGCGACTAGGGTGGTGTAGGCAAAGCCGATCGCAGTGCGCAGCCCGGTGAATAGGTCCGGCAGCACCGAGGGAAAGATCACGTAGCGAAAGATTTGCCAGCGGTTGGCCCCCAGAGACTGGGAGCCGAGGATGCGATCGCGGGGCACCCGCTGTACCCCCGCCACCGCAGCGATGAACAGTGGCGCAAAGGCCGCCAAAAAGAGCAGGGCAATCTTTGAAGCATTCTCAATGCCTAGCCAGATCACCAGCAGGGTGTAGTAGGCCAGGGGCGGCAGAGGGCGATAAAACTCGATCAGCGGTTCAATCACGGCCCGCAGTTTGTCGAAAGCTCCGCAGGCCATACCCAACGGCACCGCAATCAGCACCGCCAAAATCAGCGCCACCCCCAGCCGATACAAACTCTCCCAGATATGGAAGGCCAGCGGCACGCCCTTGTAGCCATTTACCACAGTGTCGACAAAGGCCTTGAGTACCGCCTCTGGAGTAGGCAAAAACAACGGACTCACCCAGCCCGCATGGCTCGCTACCCACCACAGTCCCAGCACCGTCGCCACCGAGGCCAGAGAAATCCAGCCGTCACCAGTCAACCACCGCCGCCAGAGGGGGAGCGTTGGGGTGAATGGGGTTTGGGAAGCGGGAGCGACCATTGGGGTGGAGGGGTAAGGGGGTGGGGAGAAAAGTTTTGAGTGGTTAGTTTTGAGTGCTTAATTCAAGGCATAAACTCAAAACTCAAAATCCAAAACTCAAAACTTTCTCCCTACCGGGCTGCGACTTTCTCAATGAACTGCGGATCGACTAAAGCATCGACGACGGCATTCACGTCAGTGTCGGGGGGTACCACACCGCTCTTCTTCAGCACGTCTCCGGCGGCGATGATGGTGTCTTTATGAGCCGTGCCGATCACGCTATTTGATAGGTCGGTGCGCTCAAGCTGTTTGGCGGCCACGTTTTTCTCTAGACCCGCTGCTTCGGCGAGAATTAATTCGAGTTCCGCTGGGTTTTCAAGCGACCACTGCCGGGCTTTTTCGTAGGCGGCTAGCACTCGTTCAACGTAGACGGGGTGAGCGTTGGCAAACTCTTCCCGCACGTTGAGAAAGCCGTAGGTGTTGAGGTCGGGGTTGCGGAAGAAGAGTTTAGAACCCTGCTCTAGCTCGGTTTTGGCCATGTGGGGGTCAAGGCCAGCCCAGGCATCGACATCGCCGCGCTCTAGCGCTGTTCTGCCGTCGGCGTGCTGCAGCTGCACGACTTCGAGATCGCTTTCAGAAAGCCCGACCTGGTCGAGGGCGCGCAGCAAGAAAATGTGGGGGTCGGTGCCCTTGGTGGCGGCCACCTTTTTGCCTTTCAGGTCTTCGACTTTGCTGATGCCGGTATCAGGACGGGTGACTAGGGCCGTCCACTCGGGTTTGGAGTAGATATAGACCGACTTAATGGGGTTGCCGTTGGCTTTGCCCAGCAGGGCAGCGGCTCCGGCGGTGGAGCCAAAGTCAATGCTGCGGCTGTTGAGCAGTTCTAAGGCTTTGTTGCTGCCCTGGCTCTGCACCCATTCCACCTTGACGTTGTCTTTGGCCAGGTCTTCCTCTAGCCAGCCCTTGGCTTTGAGCACCAGGCTGACGGGGTTGTAGTAGGCAAAATCGATTCGCACCACGCTGGGCGCTGCGGCAGCGGTAGCCTCTGAACTAGTGGCGTTGCTGCTTGGAGAGGGTTGGGCGCAGCTGTTCAGCACCGCTACGCAAAAGGCGGTAGTGATGGCTAACATGCCTCGCAGCCACTGCCGCCTACCCACCCGGCTAAGGGGACGAATCTGCAGGGACAAAAATCGAAGACTACGGAACCGAAGCATTGCTATACCTACACTGGGTCAAAAATGAAGAACGGGATTAGAAAATGCCGGGGCTGAAAAATAGTTAGATTTCCCGGCAGTACCTAGCGAAAGAGCTGGTCGTACTCAGGGCCGACTTGCCAACCGAAGGCTTTGGTGAGTCGGTTAGAGAGGCCAAACTGGGCGGCAATCTCAGCGGCTTCGAGGATGCTGAATTTGTCGAGGCGTTCGAGGACGGGCATAGGGGTGGGTAGGGGGTGTGTGGGTGGGAGGGTAGGGGGTGGATGAGTTAAGCAAGCAAGCAATTCATCCACTCATCCACCCATGTACTCCCCACTCCCCACCTAGCTCGCTGGCGCAGGCACCTTATCATTGGCCATAATTTCGCCAAGCGGGCTGAGGTAGCGGCTGGGGGCTGCTGTGGGCAGGTTCTCCAGGGGCAGTTTGGGGAATACGAGTTCGGCGAAGCGGTAGGCTTCTTCGAGGTGGGGGTAGCCGGAAAAGATAAAGGTGTCGATGCCCAGATCGATGTATTCCTGCATACGCTGGGCGACGGTGTCGGGGTCGCCAACTAGGGCGGTCCCGGCCCCGCCGCGCACCAGGCCGACACCGGCCCAGAGGTTGGGGCTAATTTCAAGGCTGTCGCGGCTGCCACCGTGGAGGGCGACCATGCGGCGCTGGCCCTCGGAGTCGGCGTGGGCCAGGGCCTTTTGGGCGGCGGCGATGGTGTCGTCATCCAGGTAGCGAATCAGGTCGTTGGCGGCATCCCAGGCCTGGGCATTGGTCTCGCGCACGATGACGTGGAGGCGAATGCCGAAGCGCAGGGTGCGCCCATGGGTTTCAGCTAGCTGGCGCACTTCGGCGATTTTTTCGGCGACTTGGGCTGGGGGTTCGCCCCAGGTGAGGTACAGGTCCACATGCTTAGCGGCAATTTCTTTCGCGATCGGCGAGGAGCCCCCGAAATAAAGCGGTGGGTAGGGGTCTTGCACCGGAGGAAACAGCAGCTTTGCGCCTTTCACATTCAGGTGCTGGCCCTCAAAATCCACGACTTCCTGTTGCATGACGCCACGCCACACTTCGAGAAATTCGTCGGTGAGTTCGTAGCGCTGTTGCTTGTCGAGGTGCAAACCATCGCCTGCTAGCTCGTAGGGGTCGCCACCCGTGACGACGTTGACCAGCAGTCGGCCCTTAGAGATGCGATCGAAGGTTGCCGCCATGCGGGCGGCCATGCCGGGAGAGCTGATGCCGGGGCGAATCGCCACCAGAAATTTCATGCGCTTGGTGACGGCAATCAGCGATGCGGCGGTAATCCACGCGTCTTCGCAAGATTTGCCGGTGGGTAGCAGCGCCCCGGCGTAGCCCAGCTGATCGATTGCACCGACCAGTTGCTGCAGATAGTCGGCGGTGATGGCACGACCCCCCACAGCTGTGCCTATTGCAGTGGACGGGATAGTTAGGACAATTTTTTGAAGGCATCATCGACAGCGTCCCAGAGGGTATCGAAAGCGCTGAGCGTCTTGCGAAGATGGTGTTTTAGCCGAGCCCAGAATTTTTCAAT
>JAHHHQ010000032.1 GCA_019359285.1 Nodosilinea sp. WJT8-NPBG4 | reverse complement strand
TCAAGCCCTCACCTCTCAAGCTGTGCAAACCTTGCAAGTTACCCACCCCAAAAAAAGAACCCCCTGATGCAGCAGGGGGCATAACTTTGTGTCGCCTAGAGGGGGGACAACCTTACAGCGCGTGACATGCTGCAATGTCCCTACGTCGAACCTGTCCTGGCCAATAGAGGTTTGCAGCAGGCGATCGCACCTCCAGAGCGCCTTCTGTAGATTCGGATTTGCGCTTGATAAACGCTCATGGCCTTGGTGCCAGCCCATGAGTTCACGGCCAGACCCTTGAGCTATCCGTTGTCGCCATGCCTTTGGAATTGGCTAGACCGTTTGGAGGGGCGCAAATACCGTGAGCGCGTCGGGTAGGCACTCAAATAATACTGGGTTGACTTCTAAAATCTCGCCATCGATCACCAGCTTTTGCGGTGGGTCGGTAGTTACTTTAATGCGGCGAGCCCGTAGGCAGGTAATGTCGTCCCGCTGGGTTGGGTTACCCCAGGCCGCAGCCGCGACTAGAGACGCCAGAGCATTAATGCCCTGGAGCCGGGTCGTGCTGGTAGCAATAGTAATCTCTAGCAGGCCGTCGTCGGGGATGACCTCCCCTAACCCTTGGGCGAGTACAGAGGTCGGCGGGGCTACGTTGGCGACAGTGATAGCGGTTGTAACCACTGTCGTCACTTCACCATCGATTTCGAGGGTGGCAGTAAAGGGTTCGGCGGCAGCCAGTTGTCGTACCCCCGAGAGCACGTAGGCCAAGTTACCTATCTCATTCTTGAGTTGGCGACTTGCCCCGTCGACCATACCGGCCTCAAAGCCTAACCCAGCCAGCAAGATCATAGGAATATCGTTGCAGCGGGCAGCATCAATTATGTGGGTGTTGCCCGCCAAAATCGTTTCACAGGCAGCACGCAGGTTAGTGGGGATGCCTAAGCCCACCGAAAAGGCGTTGGCTGTGCCCCGCGGAATCACACCCAGGGGAATACCTGTCCCGATAGTGGCTCCAGCTACCGCCGACACTGTGCCATCGCCACCGGAGGCAATAATCAGGCTGCGGCCCATGTCGTGCTCAGTTTTGGAGCGAATGTGGGCAATCACCTCCTGGGCCTGCTCCGCCGGATCAACCTCAGGCTTAGTCATGATCACGTTAACGAGGATCTGAGGCTCGAGCACCTCTTTAATCAGGGCAAGATCGGTATTGGGGTTGCCCTGACCGGCAACCGGATTAAAGATCAGATAGGCAATCTGGCTTTCGGCAATGCCCCGCAACAGCAGTGTGGCTGACATGGCGTTGAGGGCAGCAGGAATGCCCTGGAGCTGGCAGGCTCGCAGCACCAGCGAAAAACTGGGAAAGGCGAAGGCGATCGCCTCCGGGTCAGTGAAGAAAATTACCCCTGCCACCTCCCCAGCAAGAATGCGGGCAGACAGCTCAATATCGCCCCCCTGGCTAGATTCTTTGAGGGTAACTAGCTCTATTTTTTGTAGATCCCAACCCTGCTCAATGCCTCGGGCCATTTCTGCCGGGGCCATGATTTGAAAGTGGGTCAACACCCCCTCATGCTTTGAGAGCCAATCCAGGACGGCGGTAGCCTGAGTGGGATGGGCCAGAATAGCAAGAGTGCTGGGCATAAATGATTCTCAGTAGTCTAATCATGCTAACACCCGCTTTAGCCGGTGAGAAAAGCTCAGTTATTGGTCTCTACTGCGCCGCCGCTGCTAACGGCCAGCTGGCTGACAGCGGTTTGCCAACTGCCAATTAGGGCTGGCGACCACCGCCAGTTGAGGGATAAGGCATTGGGATTAACCATGGTGGAGTCGAGGGCTAGGGTCTGGGCGAAATAGGTCTGAGCCTGCTGCCGGAGCTGGGCCTGCTCTTCGGCGGCAATGGCCAGCTCGCTGTTCTTGTGGTAAGCCAGGGCCAGCCCCGCGTAAGCGTTGACCGTAACGGGAACGGCCACCTGGGGACCACTGCCGGGGTTGATGTCGCGCCTCTGGCCCTGGTCAATGTCGATCGCCCGTTGCCAGGCTGTTGTGGCCTGGTCATAGTCATTCAGAGCCATGTGGGCAAACCCGAGCGCCACCCAGGCCTCAAGAAAGTCGGGGCGACCCTCAATGGCTTGAGTCCAGGCGCGTAGGGCATCGCTGGGGGAGGTATCGGCGGCGCTGCCAGCGACCATTTGCTGCCAGGCTAGTCGCCCTCGCACATAGGCAAGGTCTGGGTCGAGCAGCTGCGACTCCGCTATGGCGCTCACCGCTGACTCAGCGGTGGCCAGATCATTGCGATCGAGCAGCTGTTCGATCAGGGTGCGGGCGGTGTCGGTACGCCCTAGGGCAATCGCATTTAAGGCACCCGACAACAGCGCCGGGCTGGCAGTAGACGAGGCCCCGCCAGCGTCACTGGCCACCGGTGGCTCAACCGGGTCGCTCACCGGGGGGCGGTTGACGGTGGTCAGGGTGATCGTGGCTAGCCCCAGCACTGCCCCTAGCCCCGCTAGGCCCAAACTACCCCACACCAGCAGGTTGGGCGACACCGACCACCAGCGCCGAGGCAGCGCCCAAGTCAGCGGTGGCACTTGTTCTGCGGTTGAAGTAGTCGGGTTTGGGGACAGGGGGTACAGCGGCGTAGGGTTGGGCTGGGTCTGGGGCAACAGGCTTTCGGCGGGGTCGGCGATCAGGGGGCGATCGGAGCCTGGCCCGCTGCCATTATTTGAAGGTTGGGGCTGAGACAACTGCTGCACCAGGTTAGTCACAGCGGTATCGGCAGGCTCGGGCTGCTCTAGATCTTGCAGCCAGTCGTAAAGGGGTGGGGCAGCGCTGTCAGTGGCGACATCCCTAGCCTGCTGAGTAAAAACCTCTGCCGCCAAACTCGAGATTTCGGGGTCGGTGCTGTAGTCAGGCAGCAGCAGGGCGGTCTCAGCTAGGTCATCATCCCCAAAACCATTTTTTGAGGCAGCGGCGCTGCCATGGGCGTAGAGGTAGCCGTCGAAGTCGGGACGCAGATAGAGTAGCGGCAGCATCCAAAAGGGCTGATCTGATCCGTAGGCCGACATCAGCCCTTGGCGCACCCGACTGAGGCATAGGTCGATGGGGTGGCCCTGGTGCAGGTTGCGGTAGAGCAGTTGGGTAAAGGTGAGAGCCACATCGTCAGGGATGCGCTCGGCCATGGCAATGACGCCGGGAACTCCCCGGTTAACTAGCGCCTGCACCAGGTTTTGGTCACGCCAGCCGGCCTGGGCATCATCTTGGGGAGTGTAGGCCCCGCGACAGGAGTTAAACACCGCCAGGCGAACGCCGTTGTTGACTAGCAGGCCCGCGAGGTCTTCGCCGCTGAGCCTTTCCGTCAGACCAGTCTGACGATTGACTAAAAATAGATCACCGCCAGTATCGCCGGCCTCGCTGTGGCCGGCGTAGTGAAGAATTTGGAACTTGCCCTGCTCTAGGGCCTGGGCCAGCTCAGGCCGTCCTGGCTGTTCTAAAATCGTCAGATCTAAGGTTAGATAGCCGGGCCGAGTCGATTGAAGACTATCAATTAGACTTTGCACCTCCTGGCGTAGGGCTAAGCGCTCCTGATCGCTGGGGGCAGAGATAATCACCAGTAGGCGGATGGGATCGCTGGCGGGGGAGAGTGGCACCATGGCCGCCAGATCGCTGACCGTCTGGGCTTGGTAATAGCGGCACAGGGTCACATCGAGGCCTGTGGCTAGGGGGCGATCGTCGCCGTAAAGCAGTTCCCAGGGAAGGCGCTGCACCCGGCTATCTTTAAACCCCAAGCGCAGCCGCAGGGGTTGCCGTCGGTTTTGAGCAACCCCCTGGGCAGCAACCCAGCTATCGCGAATGCGCCCCTGGAACAGGCCCTGGTAGAGGGTTTGACCCAGCTCAGTCCAAGGGTCGGAGCTGGGGACGGGGGCAGTAGAGGCTGTGAGCAGGGCCTGTAGAGGGTCCTGAAACAACGCCTCGGCCTGGGCCAGCCAGGTTGCTAGAGGCCAAGTGACCTGAGCCTCGGCCAAAGGTACCCCTGGGGCTACATCTTCGGTGCGCAGCAGGTAGGTGTCTGGCCCCAGGGGGGTGATCGAAAGCTGAAATTCCTGGGTCACGGCCTGGGTCACGGGCGGTAGGGGGTGAATTTCTTTCACGGTAGCTCGCTGGGCTGCTGACGGCGAGAGGGGCGGCGGGGTTGTTAACAAACTCTGGTTAGATCGCCCGGGAGGTATGGGGATGGCGTTATGATGGCTTGTCTTTAACTACAGGGCCTCGGTGACGAATTCCTGGCGTAATTTTGGTGGTTGGGGCAGTGGGTTAAGCCGCCGCTGCTCTCCTGGGGCCGCAATGCTGCGATGCCCTCGTAGGGCCGCAATGCTGCGATCGCTCACCCTAGCTACCCTCACGGCTTTGCTGGCAGCAGTTCCAGGGCAGGCAGAGATCGTCTCTGTAGAACTGGACGGATTTGAGGTGCCACCCCTGTCCGAGGTCGAACAGACCCGACTCGCTGCCCTGCTCGGGGTGCGGCAGATTGAGGTGCTTAGCACCCTGAGCCCTGACGGCTCTACCCTGGTGGTGGCCGTCAGTAGCCGCATTTTTACAGAAGATCGCAGTCTGCACTTCCTCAACCTGCGCACTGGGGCCTTAAGCGATGCTCTCGCCCTGGAGTATGACATGGTCAGCCCTGACCTACCCCTGCGCTGGATCAGCAACGACACCCTGCGGTTTGTGCAGCAGGATCCCTATGGCCCCTGGGAAATTATCAGCGTCAATCGGGTGACGGAGATCGCATCGCGCACCCAGGTTTACCCCACCCAGCCCGAAGAGGGGGAAATCTTGGGCATGGCCCCTGACTTTTCTAAGTTTGCCCTGCGGGTCTATGGCGAAGACGAGGACACCATCTATGTGGTGTTTTTGCCGTCGCTGCGCCGGGTGGAGGTAGCTAAACTGCCCGAGGGGTTACAGATTCAGCCGCTGGCCTGGTCGGAGAGCGGCGATCAGGTGGCCCTGGTGATGTCGTCGGGGGAGGAGCGCCGCCTGTACGATCGCACCCCCAACACCCCCAGCTTGGCCAAGCCCGTAGTGCAAGATGCCCTGGGTCGTCTGGATCCGGCAGATAACCCCTTTCACCAGCACAGTACCGTGAGGGTGTTTGACTTCACCCAATCTGAACTGCTGCGCCTAGAGCTAACGGCCCCGGCCTACGGTGGCGACCCCTTTGCCGGGGCCAGCCTCAGCCCCGATGGTCAACAGCTGCTGCTCAAGCGCTATCGGCCAAGCGCGGTGGCGGGGCGGGAGCACCCCTCCTACGCGTTTCCTGAGTCGGCCTATTTTGAGGTGTATGACCTAGCGGGGACTGTGTTGGATACGATCGCGGCCGACGCCCTGCGGGGACCAACGGAGTCGGGAGGGCAGTTTTTGGGCGGCGATCGTCTGCTGTTTTGGGGCACCGAGGGCATCAACCGCCACCTGCATGTCTATGACCTGAGCCAGCGCACCCTCACCCCCCTGCCGCTGCCGCCAGGTGCCGTGGATGCGGCGTCGATTGTTGCCAGTAAGAATGGCGACACCGTGGTCTACAGCTTTTCATCGGTGACGCAGCCGCCAGAAATATTTGCGCTCACAACCGATGGAGAGTCGGAGCCGCGATCGCTCACCACCATTAACGAAGCCGTGGTCGGCAGCAACCGGGTGCGGATGGATCCGGTGAGCTTTACAACTGCTCAGGGGGACCGCCAGGGCTTTCTGATTCAACCAGCGGGCAGCGCCTTTCCACCCCAGGGGGTGCCGATCGTACTTTGGCAGCAGGGGGGCCCAGGCTTCTCGATGGCGAACGAGTTTGCCACCGAGGTAGAAATGCCGCTGAATCTGCTGCCCAACTTTGGCCTGGCGGTGCTGGTGGTGCCCCTGTCGGGACGCGAGGGTTTTGGCCCAGAGTTTTACCGCGCCCTGGCCGACAACCAAAACTTTGGCCAGCTCGACCTCCAAGAGGGGGCCGAGATTGTTCGCCAGCTGATTCAGCGGGGGTGGACGACCGCTGATCAGGTGGGGATCACAGGCTGCTCCTACGGGGGCTACTACACAGCCCAGTTCACCAGCCAGTACCCTCAGCTGGTAGCGGCGGCCAACCCCCAGTGCTCACTGCTCGATACGCTGACGGAGTGGCAGCTAGGCTATTCGTCACTGTTGTCGTATCTGGTAGGGCAAACGCCGATGGAAGCCCCTGACGCATACCTCCAAGCGTCGCCCCTCTACAATGCGGCATCGATTCGTACCCCTACGCTGTTGTTCCATGGGGCCGAAGACTTTTTGCAGGTCGATGTAGCCCGCAACTTCCATGATGTGATTGAGCGAGCGGAGGTGCCCGTCACCCTCTATGAGTTTCAGGGGGTAGGGCACAGTCTCTACGGGTCGGGCCATCAGCCCCTAGCGGCACAGCTGCAAATCGAGTTTTTTCGGCAATATTTGGCGCCCTAGGCAAGGATAACCGGACCTGTTCGCTGTCTCAGTTGCTCGCCAACGCTTACTAAGCACTAGAGGGTTGTTTAGGCATTGTCGAGGGGGCGGGGATGTTGAGCGAATCGTTTCAACAGGGTTAGAAAGGGGTAGCAGCGGCAGCGGAGTTAGTGTTGGTCGGGCGCTGGTAGCGCTAGTGCTGTCTAAATTTCAGGGGGAGTTTGAGATGGAATTGCAGAACGGAGGAGGCTATATCAGAGTCTTGGGACCGGCAGGGCAGTGTGAGCTGCCAGATGATTTCAGGTCAAGCGATCCATAGGAGTCCGAGATTCGGACTAGAAAAGCATGGGTATCCCGGCTGGGTCAAGCCGGGATTTTTTTGGCTCCTACCGAATTCTGTTTGGTGAACTCCGTTGTAGGGGCTGAGCATGCTCAGTCCCTACAAAAAACTGCCGCAGCAGGGCCACGGCAGCTTGGGTTCAAGCATCCCTCTCACGCAAAAGAGAGCTTGGCGAATGGTTTGGACTCTCTAGGCAGCCAGAGTTTTGCGCTTGAAGGTATTGAGACCGGCGTATTGGGCTTTGGCACCCAGTTCTTCTTCGATGCGCAGCAGCTGGTTGTATTTTGACAGGCGCTCGCCTCGACAGGGAGCACCGGACTTGATTTGGCCGGTCATCGCGCCCACCACTAAATCAGCGATGAAGTCGTCAGGGGTTTCGCCAGAGCGGTGGCTGACCATGCAGGTGTAGCCTGCATCATGGGACATTTTGATGGCTTCGAGGGTTTCGGTGATTGAGCCGATTTGGTTGACCTTGACCAGAGTCGAGTTGCCGACACCATCTTTGATCGCTTGAGCAATGATGGCGGGGTTGGTCACAAAGGCGTCATCGCCGACCAGCTGAATGCGATCGCCTAGCCGCTGAGTCATAGCCTGCCAACCTTCCCAGTCCTGCTCGCCGAGGCCGTCTTCAATCGACACAATGGGGAACTGATTGACCCAGCTTTCCCACAGGTCAATCATGTCGGCGGTAGACTTGCGGCTGTTGTCGGATTTGTAGAACAAATAGCTGCCGTCTGTTTGATAGAGTTCGCTGACGGCGGGGTCGAGGGCGATCGCAATGTCATCCCCAGGCCGCAGACCGGCTTTCTCAATGCCCTTGAGAATTACCTCGATTGCTTCCACATTGCTCTTGAGGTTAGGGGCAAAACCGCCCTCGTCGCCAATGGCGGTGCTGTAGCCCGCTTCCTTGAGCACTGACTTTAAAGCGTGGTAGACCTCGGCCCCATAGCGCAGCGCCTCAGAAAAGGTCGGCGCACCCACTGGAGCAATCATAAATTCTTGAAAATCGACGCTGTTGTCAGCGTGGGCACCGCCGTTGATGATGTTAAAGCAGGGCACCGGCAGCAGCACCGAGTCGGGGCCACCCAAATGCACGTAAAGGGGGATATCGGCAGCGACCGAAGCAGCCCGAGCCACCGCCATCGACACGCCCAAAATAGCGTTGGCGCCCAGGGTGCCCTTGTTGTCGGTGCCGTCTAGAGCCAGCATTTTGTGGTCTACAGCGGCGAGATCCATCGCATCCATGCCCAAAATGGCTGGGGCAATGGTGTCGTTGACGTTGGCTACGGCCTTGAGCACCCCTTTACCACCGTAGACGGCTTTGTCGTCATCCCGCAGTTCTAGGGCTTCGCGAATACCTGTGGATGCTCCAGAAGGCACACCAGCACGACCTTTAGCCCCACCTTCTAGCACTACATCGACTTCAACCGTGGGGTTACCCCGCGAATCTAAAATCTGCCTACCGTGAACCGATGTAATTGCGACCATAACCACTACTCCGTTGGTAATTCCATAAACCGTTGCAACCCCATCATGAGGGCACACGTGCTGAAGCGTTAAATTATCCTGTAGTATCCTACCGGGTGAAAGCCCTCTTCTAACGTTGCTTTTGCCACCGTTTGGGCGGTCAGCGCGACGAGTCGATTCGTTTCTGCACGACTGCTTAAAGCTCCACTACAACAACCGGGCGACCTTTACTCATTAGGAGCCGTCTCCGCAGAAACCATAGCCTTCGACAATATCTTGATAGAATTGCTAATGCCCCTGCATAGTACTGGCATCAGATTAAGACTTCAGGAATGCTTAGAATCCCATAAGCATTCTTCTGATCAGCAGCCGTTTTAGTACTTAAAGATTTTCAAGGAGATGGCGTTGACTATTCCATAGCACATCGGCCGATGCTGAGTTGGTAGAACTCAGCATCGGCCGAAACCTGTCAGCAGTTTTGGAGGCTAAAAAGAATTGAGGGCCAGAGACTGTTTTGAATCTCAGCTAAATAACAAGGTTAGGAATAGTCTCTTTCTCCAATGAGATCACCCTGCTTGTTGTGAATGCAGAGTTCCGTCTTTTGTGCCTTAGCTTTTTCTTTTGCTTTATCTACCACATCTGCTTTTTTACTCCCCTGGGCAATCCGCTTTTGGCCTTGGGTCGCAATCCAACCCGACTCTTCCGGGTCCGCAAAGACGTGAATAGACTCTTCATCACCTTTTTCAGCATCGTCAGCAACAGCCTGCCCCGTGGTACCGCCGGTATTTTTCTTGGCAATTTGCTTATGGCGGCGTTTAGCCCATTTTTCTGATTGAGCCGTAGCGATCGCGATCGCCCGACCTTCTTCATACCCATCCCCTAGAAGAGCATTAGCAACATCAATCGCCTTCCGCCGCACTTCAGCGGTCAGGTTCTTCATAGAAGTTGGATAATCTTCGTAGGTCCAGGACATCTTTACCGCAAAGCCTGCTAAGTTTCTCTTTCTTTAAATTCGCGCTGCCTCTATCAAACTTCAACTATCCAAAGAATGACTTTTTCCGAATTGGCGAGTTAATAATCTAGCAGTTGTAGCTGTCTATATTTCCAGGAGTCGTTGTAGAGCTCAGCATAGCGATGAAAGAGCTGCATCGCTTGGCTCGATCGCCGTTTTTCTGAGGCTTGGCTAAACAGCCGACCATAATTGCGTCTGGCCAGATGGTTCAGATAGGGCAAGTCCTCTAGAAGGGTAAGGCTAGAAGCCACAATTAGCACGGCTTTAAGCAATTCCTTGGGCCATGCCAAGTTGCTAAACATTTGAATCGACAGGTGATGTTCTTCAGCGTTGAGAGGCACCACATTGAACAGAACGCTGATAAATTTTTGGCCGTAAGCTGGCACCTTTAGCTCAATCTGGTGAGGCGAATGAATTGTTAGCTCTACTTCAACAACTGGGTTTCGCCACAGCCGCAGAACGTTAAAAGGAGAATCTAACATCGTTTCGAAGCGAATCTTGCCACCCTCCTGAGTTTTTTGAAAATCGCTGACCTTAACTACTTTCAAATTTCCAAGACTGAAGCGGTGAATGTCTTCTAGATGTTGAACGTTGAGCAGGTGGTAAACCTGACACAGATAGGGAAACGGCAGCCGGTAAGTCTGTTGAGCAATGTAGTCTGAGGCGGGGGCGATAGCAGATTTGATTTGCTTGGTCTCCTCCATAGAGGTGACAGCAGGGCGGTCTTCAGCCAAGCCGATGCAAATCCATCCCAGCAAAATGACTAGCCCTATTAAACAATAGGAAATGTCAGTCACATCCAGAACAGGACTGGAAAAGGCCGCAACACCACGATCGACGGCTCCATAGATGATTGCCGGAATTGCTAGAAGCCACAAACCATACTTAAAAATGTTGCGCTTTAGAGCATCTTCCACAGGAGAATGCCTCTCACTGATGGAGGTCAAGTAAGCCTGTACCTTGCCTGGCTGATACATAAAAGATCCCCTTTTACTGGGAATAAGAAAAAATCTTTACTTAATTAGACATTAATTTTTTCTTCGCACTATTAGCCTCAACCTCAAGAATGAGATGGCTCAACGATCTATAGATGGGTAGATTCAAAAAATCTTTCGATATACTCCTTTTTCCTCAGATTTAGGAGTAACAAAGCGTGTTCATAGGTATTGATTAAATCAGTATCTATGAGTGCACATTTTCAATATTGGACTCTAAAAGATTGCGCACCGTCACCTGAAGCGTTTTCTCAACAGGTGGCGCGATCGCATTCAGCCAAACATTATTTTATAGGGGCGTTGTCACACGCGCAGTGGGCAAAAACTAGCCCCTATACTCTATAGAAAGTTAAGCATTCACTTCAGCCTGGCGTAGGTTTTCATGAATCTCCAGTTGGCGAGAATTCATTGTTGCTTTGAATAAATCTGTGGACAGCGCTTGCTCTACTGGGTACACCCCAGGACGTTTGAGCTTGCCCGTTAGCATTAGCTCTGCAATACTGCCTGTGCCTAAGCCAGTAGCGATCGCAGCGCTTTCATGGGCAAAAGTGCTGACATAGTGAGCATCCTGGCCCCCTTGCTGCCCCTTGATGTCACAGCGCATAGCCACCCCAGTACCGCTAAATTTGTCGGTCACGCTGGTCATAGAGTGACTGACATGGGCCAAAAACTCCACTGTTTTCCGATTGCGCAGCACAACTGGTGGCAGCCAGTTGGCCATTGCCCAAGTAGCGTGGTTATAAAAGTCGGGCACTACGCCAAACTTCGTAATTACGCTATCTACCGGAAAGGTTTGCTGTAGAGTAATCGACTCGGGCATGTCATACCAGTAGACATTAGCCTGACCATACGGAGCCGGAAACTCCAAAGTTTCCCGACCTGAGTAAGGTTTCACCGATTGCCAGATACCATTCAGCCAGGCCTCGAAGGGGCGTTGCAGACCAATAAAGGTAGTTCGCATCACCGTCACGCCAGCACCACCAGAGCCAGCAACGATGTAGCTCAGTTGAATCGAGGTCGCTTTGTCTAGGGCTTCAACCCCTTGGCGCACCATACTGTTTGAAATACCAGGAAACACCCCAGTATTGATGACGGCTGTCACCCCAGCAGCCTCTGCCTCAGCATGCAGGGCTAAGGCTTTACGGGTAAAACTGCGTTCATCGCTAACGTCGGTGTAGCCGACCCCTTGATCAATGCAGGCGCGCAAAACACCAACATCCCGGTAGTGAAAAGGGCCTGCCGAATGAATGACCAGATCTGCTTTAGCGACTGCTGTTTCCACCTCGGGTTGATTCGTCAGGTCCAACAGCTGAAACTGCACTTTGGAACCCAATCGTTCTAAAGCTGCGGTACCCAATTGGGGGTTGCGCCCGGTAATTGTCACTTCAGCGTCAGTGTGAGCCAAAATGTCTTTAGCAATACTGCCGCCAATCCGTCCGCAGCCGCCGATGATTAGTACTCGTTGCATAATTTGTGGTTAATCTCTGCAATTCATTGCTACCAAAAGTTTTTAGAAGGATAGAAGCTAAAAACTAAATAAGCAAAACCCTTCAATTAGCGTCTTTTGATAGCCGTATTAAGGCCGTCCTTGAGGTATCGCTATCAATCTACTTTTGCAATAAGACAGCCTCAAACTCAAGCTGGCACCACTCCAAACCTGACCAACTCTAGGTTGGCCAGCTCGTGGGTGAACAATATTTAAAAGTTTAAGGTTTCTCGACCTACTCACCCTCTTACCTGGGAGGGAATAGGTTAGGGGATCAAAGGCAGGGCTGCTTGAATACGAAGGCTTCTGAGGGCAGCAATGTTAGCTGAGCTGCTTGCGCAAGAGCTCTGTGTGGCTGGCTAGCGTCTCGCCACCGGCCTCGGCCAGGGCCTTTACATATTTTATTTTAAACTTGTCCAAGGCGCTGACTAACCTTGATTCAATCTCTTTCCGGGTGTTGTATTGACTCAGTTCGTGGGCGATCGCCTCTCGCAGATTGTGCTGCAGACGGGCGGTAATTTCTGCGCCTCTAGCGTCTAGCAAGCTTCCCGTAACGCTGCGATAAAGGCCCTGGGCTACCGAATGAGACAGGTGCTTAACCATCTGCACAGATACCTGTTCTAAACCTGGTAGATAGTTGAGCTGGGGGTATCCTGGCATCTGCTCCAGGGTTCTAGCAATACTGTGCTGCACCAGCTCTTCAATGTCGGGTTGAACCTGAGGCAAGATGTTGTCTACCCCAACCTGATAAAGGCGGTTGCCGATCGCTGTAATCTCTTCCTCAGCCACCAGATCAACTGAGTTTTCAAAGTCAGCTACTGGGTCGATTAGGGCTATCCAATTCAGCAGCTCCCCCTGCCGGATCGAATCCTGAAGTTGCTCGATGATCTCAATGCCGGCAATACCAGCGATGTCAGCCCCAACCGTTACAATGACATCCCGCTGGGCCTCGGCCTGCACCGGTTCTAGCGCTAGCAAATCCACTTGATACAAGCGTAGGGCCACCGGCAAAGCTCGCCACCCGCGCCAAAACGGCAGCAGCAAGAACAGGTCATACCATCGCCGCAGGCTAGCCTCTACCCAAGTTAGGTCTGGGTTGCGCCTCCGGGTAGCATTGATGCGCGCCAAAATGTCTACCGCAAACATGAGGATAAACGGCAGATCAATCAGCCAGAAATAGTCTGTTGGGGCACCCCATCGGTTGACGGTGCGGTAATAATTGCCCTGAAAAAAGGGCTGAATTTGCTTGTCCCAAAACTCAAGCTCCGTTTGCCAACTCGCTTGTTCGAGATAGTCCGCACTCCAAAATTGGGTGAATGCATCTTGGGCTGAGGACTGGCCTGTGCGCGATCGCAGGGCTTGCTGGATAGCAACTATGGCAAGGTCGCCATGGGGCTCAGCAAAGGCGCGTTCTGTCGACAGTTGCTGACTAAGATTCTGCAAATCTGATAGCGAATCTTGGGTGGGCTGCGATCGCAGCCCAGTCTGATCAAGCTGGCTTTTAAGTTGGTCAACTTGGGCTGAATAACGCTCGGTTAAAGGATGGGCCTCAATGCCTTTGACTGGGTCGTAGACATGCGTAACAGCAGACAAATACTGCCTGTAAACCGGCCGCAGGTTGAGGTAGGTTATATCGAAAACGACTAAGACCAAATTGACTAGAGCGATGATGGCGATAACACGTTCTAGCTGAGGATAGTGGCGTTCAAAGTAAGGCTTAAACTTAACCATGGATGAGCGGCCTAGGAGCACAAGGACTGAGCTACCGGCATTGGACTTGAGTAGAGTAAGTCCGCATAGCCGCTGCCTCAAGCTTTGATTATTGTTGTCTTAGCTGGCTTCGCCATCAATCATGGGTAGTAGTTGCGATCGCTCCCCCCGTCAGCACCATCTACCGATCGGTGCCGGCCTTGGCCTCCAACGTTTGAGCGGTTTGTCCCCGCACGTCCATTGCCCCACTGAGGCAGGTGAGTTTACCAATGGCAACAGGAGGCCAATTCGTGGCCTTCAGACTCAGGAAACCGAAGCTTCGGCGCTGGCCAAACTGCCCTGGCAGCGGGGACAAAGGCCGAAGAACTCTAAGGTGTGGTAGAAAATTTTGAACTCATGGGCCTTGTGCAGCTGCTTCTCCAGGTCGTGGACGGGGCACTGGTCAATGGCGATAGTGTTGCCGCACTGGAGGCAGGTCAGGTGGTGACGGTCTTCTTGAGGCAGGCTGTAGAGCGCTTCGCCCGAGGGCAGGGTGCGCATCTGCACCGCCCCCTCCAGCTTGAGGGCGTCAAGTGCTCGGTAGACCGTGGCAAGCCCCGTGGTGTTGCCGTCCTGCCGCATTTCGACATAGAGAGCTTGGGCCGAAATTGGCTTACTCAAACCCTTTAGAACGGTCAAAACTTTCTCTTGGCTGCGGGTGCGTCGTACCATGCTGGCTCACTTGTACTGACTCAATTTTATCAATCGGTTGATACGGTAGGATGAGGGGTACAAACTATTGTGATTTTCCCCGCCACCGGAGTCAGCCTTGCCCCACTACAGCGCTCGCATCTACGTCACCCTGCGCCCCTCCGTACTCGACCCGGCAGGCACAGCTGTGCAGTCTGGGCTGGCCCACATGGGCTACACCAACGTGGGTCCGATTCGCATTGGCAAATACATTGAGCTAACCCTAGAAGCCGACAGCGAAGCCGCCGCCAGTCAGCAGCTCGATCGCATGTGCGATCAGCTTTTGGCCAACCCAGTAATTGAAAACTATCGCTTTGAGCTGCAAACCCTAGCAACGGCTTAGAAATTTTGAGTTTTAAGTGTTTAGTTTTGAGTTCAGTAGAGCCAACTCAACACTCAAAATTCAAAACTCAAAACTTTCCCCCTTACTTCCCCTCACTCCCATGAAATTTGCCGTCATCGTCTTCCCCGGGGCCAACTGCGATCGCGACGTGGCCTACGTCACCCGCGACATTCTTGGGCAGCCCACTCGCATGGTCTGGCATGAGGACAGCGACCTGAGCGATGTGGATATTGTGGTGGTGCCCGGAGGCTTTAGCTATGGGGATTATCTGCGGTGTGGTGCGATCGCCCGCTTTTCGCCCACCATGCAGGCCACAGTAGAGCACGCCAAGGCAGGCAAGCCAGTGCTCGGCATCTGCAACGGGTTTCAGATTTTGACCGAGGTGGGGCTGCTGCCGGGGGCGCTGGTGCGCAATCGAGACATGCGGTTTATCTGCGATCGCGTGCCTCTCAAAGTCGAGCGTACCGATCTACTGTGGACGGCGGGCTATACCGCTGGCCAAGTGATTACGCTACCCATTGCCCACGGTGAGGGCTGTTACTACGCTGACGAGGCCACCCTGGCCGAGCTAGAAGCTAATAAGCAAATTGTGTTTCGCTACAGTGGCGTGGATGGCTCTGTGGATGAGAAATCTAACCACAACGGCTCTCTAGGCAACATTGCGGGTATCTGCAACCGAGCGGGCAACGTGCTAGGCCTGATGCCCCACCCCGAGCGGGCTGCCGATGCGGTGCTGGGCGGGGTGGATGGGTTGCCGCTGTTTGAAAGTTTGGTGCGATCGCTAGTGGCCGCGTAGGTCAAGCTTCGTCATTCCTTTAGCAAGAGCTGCCTCCCAGGGCACAAACTTCACCAAAACCCTTGTCACGGCAGCTCAGCTGGGTACACTTAACCCTCAAGGAACCAACCTTGGTCTGGGTATCGTCGTGGGCCATTGGTGGTTTATGGGTTGCCATGCCGGTAACTCGTTGCTGTGTTGTTCGGTTCAACCCTGAGCCCAAACGGCTTGGGCCAATGGCTGTAGGAGATCCCCATGTCAGACTCTGACGAATGGCTCAGTAGCGCTCTGGCCTACCGCCCCACAGTCTATGAATATTGCCAGCTAGCCCTGCGCCCCACCCTTGATCAAGCGGCCGCAGAGCGCATGGGTGAGATTTTGCGGCAAGCTGAAGCAGAGCCGTTGCTAAACTTTTTGATTGACGAAGCCGATGACTTAGTGGCGCGCTTGCAGCCCTGTCTTAGTCCCCAGACACTGCACCAGCAGCAGCGACAGCTCCAAGGTGCGATCGATGCGCTCTGGGTAAACGAACTGTTAGCCGCCTATGGGCCGTGCTCGAAGACTGGCCTCTAAACGATTTGTCGAAGCGGGCGGAACAATCCATTCCAGGGACTTTGTGGACATAGGGACAACTGCTTCACGGTTAAGACACCCATTGAGGGATATCGATCTGTGGTTTCTAAGCGTTGGCTAGTGCAGGTGTGTCGGCATCGATCGTGCGATCGCGGCGGTTCGGCAGCAGTACTGGCGGCGTTTCAGCAGCACCAAAGCCCCAACATTTTAGTGGCCGAGAGCGACTGCATGGGCCAGTGCAGCGCTGGGCCGACGGTTAAAGTAATGCCCGGCAATACCTGGTACTGCCGGGTTACCGCTGGGGATGTGCCGAGAATTGTCGAAGAGCATTTGGGGAAGGGGGAATTAGTGCGCGATCGCCTCCACCCCCGCTTTCATCCGCCTGACCAAGATTTATGAAGGCTTTAACAACCCGTTGTCAATACTTTGTTAGTTAATCAATTAAAGCTGATTGGCCAACTCTTGAATCTTCTTGTCGTTATAGGAAACCTTATTTTCAACAAGAGTTACTGCGCCTTGAGCCGTCAAGAGCCTAAATACTTCCGCCGCTGATTTAGGAGATTCCTTGAACTCATTTTTAATATTGCAGATGAAGGCGTAGATAGGACATTCTAGGAGAGTAGGACTATTGCTTGAGTAACGATGCCAGCCGCTTATAGTAATGATCTGCGCGAAAAAGCGCTTGCTGCTGTTGACCGAGGCGACCC
>JAHHHQ010000031.1 GCA_019359285.1 Nodosilinea sp. WJT8-NPBG4 | reverse complement strand
GAAGCCGTGGTCACTCAGCGCTGTCAGGTTCTGTTAAACCGCCCTAGGTTCATCCAAGGACTAACCGGCTTTCACTGGTGGTTAGAGGCGCTTAATCATGCCTAAATAAGCGGAATTGATATAACCAACCCTATCCCCCACAAATCAAATGGCAGAAGATAGTCATCTTCTGCCATTGCAACTGAATAATTTAGTTGTGTCTAAGCGGTTTACCAGCGGGAAAACTCGCGGTTGCCACCATCTCGGCCGCCACCGCCACCGCCGAAGCTGCCGCGGGGAGCACCACCACCGGCACGCTTTTCTTTGGGACGAGCTTTGTTAACGCGCAGCTCGCGACCCATCCATTCAGCACCGTCGAGGGCTTCAATGGCAGCGTCTTCGTCAGCTTCCTTCTCCATCTCGACAAACGCGAAGCCCCGGGGGCGACCGGTTTCGCGATCGGTGGGCACCGTTACTCGGCTAACGGCCCCGTACTCGGAAAAGACTTCAGTGATGTCTCCTTCCGCAGCATTGTAGGCGAGGTTTCCTACATAGATCGACATGGCACAACTCCAAAATTGACATGTAATGTAGACAAGTTTGATTCGGAGTGGTACACATCGATTACCCGAAAACTGAGATCAGACTGTGATTGACCAGCCTACCGAAAGCAAAACATGTTACCCGCCTACTTTAGCATAAGGTTTCTGGAGATCAATCGTTCTGTAACACTGTGACAGCAGCCGTTACAGCCATTGAGGACGGGGCTTCCCATAAGTTTTGTAACACGCTACTTAGGGCACTTGCCAGGGCTTAATTAGCGTCTGCCGTAGAAGGTAACCTCAACATCGGCACACCAGCCAGCGGCCAAGTTTTCGTACAAAAAGACGCGCTCTACTCGGTAGTACACGCCGTCTCTAAATACGCAGTCACCGATGCGCGGAATAATGGGGTAAGTGGCAAACCACAGGGCGTCTTTGGTGGGAGCGCTGGGGCTGTTGCTGCTGGCCGCCAGATAAAACACCTGAACCTTAAACCCCCGGTCCGCACTGACGGGAGTTGAGAGGGGACTTTCGCTAGGCTGGCTGCTGCTTTTGCCGGTAGTTTTTTTGGTGGCCACAGAGTTGGCGATGAAGGGTACGGGTGCTTTGAGGGGAGATTGCACCAGTAGTCTACCAAGACTATGGAGAGGAGTTGGTGGAGTATGGAGGGTGGAGCTCAAAATTTAGGGTTTAAGGGTGCAAGGTTTGACCTCAGGTCTGACAACTTAAACCTTGCACCCACTCGCTCTGGTAGTTAAGACTGCCCTGGGGGCCGGTCTTTGACCAACGCAGTTCTAGCTATTACCGCGACGCTTAAGAGCAGCTACCATCTGCTGGCGCACGGCCCTAGCCCACTGGTCAAACTCAACGGTGGGGCGAGCGTCTTGGTCGAGGGTGGCTCCAAATCCCTGGTTATTCCTGTCCTGCGTCATAGCCTTGTCCTTGTTGTCTGTATAGATAGTTAGGTTATTTTTCTGACCTAGATTATTATTCCCTGAGGTCAGCTACCTCGGCTATGCCCCCGGGTAGGGATTTCACAACCTGGGGTTGGGCAGAAACGCTAATTGCGGCGGCAGGATGGCGGCTGTAAATCAAGCTGGGGGCCAAAGAGAGTGTTAAAAGCCATGGCCCAAGGACTGATAGGGCAGAATGGCTCTATATGAAATTACTGCGAATTCTTTTCTATGCGCCCCATTCGTACGTTTAACGTTACCCCGGCTCTGCCCCAGCGGCTAGAGGCGCTGCGCACCCTGGCCTACAACCTTCACTGGGACTGGGATGTGGAGATGGTAGACCTATTTCGGCGGCTGGACGGCGAGCTGTGGGAGTCGAGCCGCTACAACCCGGTGCTGATGCTGGGCTCCATCAGTCAGGCGCGGCTGAATGAAATTGCGGAAGATGAGGGGTTTTTGGCTCAGATGGATCGGGCGGCCCAGCGGCTGGAGGACTATCTGCGCGATCGCAATTGGTACAAAAAACACCGCAAGTCGCCTGTCTCGGGTGAATGCTACGCCTACTTTTCCATGGAGTTTGGCCTCACCACCTGCATGCCGGTTTATTCCGGGGGGTTGGGAGTGCTGGCTGGGGATCACCTCAAGTCGGCTAGCGACCTGGGCCTGCCCCTGGTGGCGGTGGGCCTGCTCTACCAGGAGGGCTACTTTGCCCAGTATCTGAATGCCGATGGCTGGCAGCAGGAGCGCTACCCGATCAACGACTTTTACAACATGCCCCTGCACCTGGAGCGGGATGCCAACGGTCAGGAGCTCAGAATCGAGGTGGAATATCCGGGCCGGGTGGTGTACGCGCGGGTGTGGCGGGTGCAGGTGGGCACGGTGCCGCTATACCTGCTCGACACTAATATCGAACTCAACAATCAGTACGACCAGGATATCTGCGATCGCCTCTACGGCGGCGACATTGATATGCGCATTCACCAGGAGGTGATGCTGGGCATTGGCGGGATTCGCATGTTGAGGGCTTTAGGGCTGACACCGACTGCCTACCACATGAATGAGGGCCACTCGGCCTTTATGGCCCTAGAGCGCATGCGGGTGTTGGTGGAAGAGCAGGGCCTGACTTTCGCTGAAGCCCTCCAGGTGGCCCAGGCCAGCCAGATGTTTACTACCCACACCCCGGTGCCCGCTGGCATCGATCTGTTTCCGCCGGAGAAGGTGCTGCACTATCTGCGCCACTACCGCGAGCGCTTTGGCCTGGGCGATGCCGAGTTTCTGGCCCTCGGCCGCACCGATACGGGAGATTTTTCGGCTCCCTTTAGCATGGCGGTGTTGGCGATTAAGACGGCGACGTTTATCAACGGGGTCAGCAAGCTTCACGCCGAGGTGTCGCGCGATATGTTTGGCAAGCTGTGGACGGGGTTGCCCCAGAGCGAGGTGCCCATTACCGCCATCACCAACGGGGTGCACGCCCGCAGCTGCGTCGCTCGCTCGACCCAGGCACTCTACGATCGCTACCTCGGCCCCAACTGGGCCGAAGCGAGCCCGGGCGCATCGCTGTGGGAACGGGTGTATGCTATCCCCGACGATGAGCTGTGGCGCAACCACGAGCAGTGCCGATCGCACCTGGTGGTGACGGTGCGCGATCGCCTGGCCAAGAGCACGCGCGATCGCGGCGGCTCGACCCGCGAGCTGGCCGAAGCCCAGGAGTGCCTCGACCCCTTTGTGCTCACCATTGGCTTTGCCCGCCGCTTTGCCACCTACAAGCGCGCCACCCTGTTTCTCCACGACCTCGAGCGCATTCGCAATATTATCAACGGCCATGGCGGCGATCGCCGCGTCCAGTTTGTGATTGCGGGCAAAGCCCACCCCAAAGACATTCCCGGCAAGGAACTGATCCGCAGCATCATTCACTTCACCCGCGATCAGGGGTTGAGCAAATCCATCGTGTTTGTGCCCAACTACGACATTCACCTGTCGCGGGACATGGTGGCTGGCTGCGATGTGTGGCTCAACAACCCCCGCCGCCCCCGCGAGGCCAGCGGCACCAGCGGCATGAAGGCGGCGATGAACGGCCTGCCCAACCTCAGCGTGCTCGACGGCTGGTGGGATGAGGCTGACTACATTCGCACCGGCTGGCCCATCGGCCACGGCGAAGACTACGAAGACCCTGACTACCAAGACGACGTGGAGGCCAACGCCCTCTACGACATCCTGGAGAAAGAGGTGGTGCCGCTGTTCTACGATCGCGACAAAGACGAAATTCCCCGCGGCTGGGTAGCCAAAATGAAGGAAGCGATCTACTTCAACACGCCCCAGTTCAACACCGCCCGCATGGTCAAGGACTACGCGACTTTGGGGTATTTTGCGGCCAGCGATCGCGCCTCTACCCTGGCCTCGGCGAGCTACAGCCCCGGCAAAGAGCTGGCCACCTGGCAGGCCCGCATGGCTGACCACTGGTACGACGTGCGCTTTGAAGAAGTGGCTATCTCTGACACGACTAACCTCCAGGTGAACCAGCCCTTTAAGGTGACCGCCGCCATTCAGCTCGGTGCCCTCACCCCCGACGATGTGCAGGTCGAACTCTACCAGGGCACAGTCTCCGTGGATGGCGAAATTCACTCGGGAGTAGCGGTGCCTATGGCCCATCAGGGGCCAGATGCCAACGGCAGAAGCATCTATGCCCTAGAGATGGAGTACACCGCCAGCGGATTACAAGGCCTGTCGTTGCGCATTTTGCCTCGCCACCGATACCTCAACAGCCCCTACGACCCCAAGCTGGTGCTCTGGGCCGATCCAGATTCGGTGCGGATTGTTTCGGGGGTGGTGACACCTACAGCAGCGCTGGTGTAAGCAAGGTCTGCCTGGTTCACCAGGGGCTAAGCGCTTGTGGGTCAAACGCTAATTGTCAAAGACGAGGTGTACAGCGCGCGCCAGGGATTTAACAGCAGGTCGGAAGCGGGGGCAGAGGCGATCGCCCTGCTGCTCTCTAGCCAATTGGCCTGAGTGACGGAGGCAATTTGGGCTCTGGACGGCAGCGCATAGCCGAGCGTAATTACTACGCTTGAGGTGGTGTAGTGATTGGGCTTTTGGGGATAAGCAGCAGATCTAAAGGTCACCCTAGAAACCTAGTCCCTAACCGTAAGCATCAGTCGCACTATGGAGAAATCGCCATGGCCTCAGTCCAGGTTTCGTCGAACGCGTCGCGCTTTGGCCAAGACGTGGCTATCCGACAGTTTCAGCTGGTTGCCGACGAGCCAACCCACCTCGGCGGTAACGACCAGGGGCCGACCCCAACGGAGCTAGTTTTAGCGGGGCTGGGCAGCTGCAAAGCGATCACGATCGAAATGTATGCCGAGCGCAAGGGCTGGCCAGTCGAAAACGTTTACGTTGCGGCGGAGCTGCAAACCGTGGAGAAACAGACGGTGATTGCGGTCTACCTGACTTTGGTGGGCGACCTAACCGCTGAACAGCGCGATCGCCTGCGGGAAATTGGCGATCGCTGTCCCGTGCACCGCCTGCTCAGCGCTGGTACCCCAATTCAAACTGTCTTGACCCCTGCCGCGATCCCGTCGCCATAAACTATGAACCCATCCCCCATCCAAACCGGGTTTGACCGCATGTTCCAGCCTGATCAGCTGACGGTCGGCGTGTTTTTTCCCATCGAAGCCTACAGGGGCAGCATTCCTACCATGCAGCATCAGGTGGAGCTGGCCCAGCGGGCCGAGGCCCTGGACTATGCCGCTCTCTGGGTGCGAGATGTGCCGCTCTATGACCCCACTTTTGGGGACGTGGGGCAGATTTTCGACCCCTGGGTTTATTTAGGCTACATGGCGGCGCAGACCGATCGCATTGCCCTGGCTACGGGCAGCATTATCTTTAGCCAGCGCCACCCGCTGCACCTAGCAAAGTCGGCGGCTTCTGTCGATCAGCTTTCCGAGGGGCGATTGGTCATGGGGGTGGCTTCAGGCGATCGCCCGGTGGAGTTTCCTGCCTTTGGGGTTGACTTTGAGACGCGGGGCGATCGCTTTCGCCAGACCTTTGCTGACTTTAGGCAAGCTTTAGCCACAGAGTTTCCAGTGATTCGCTCGTCGCTGACCCAATTGGAGGGGGCCGACCTGCTGCCCAAGCCCGTCAATGGCAGCATTCCTCTGTTGGTGACGGGCCACAGTCGCCAAACCCCCGAGTGGATCGCCGAGCACGCTGACGGCTGGCTCTATTATCCGCGTCATCCCCAAATGCAGGCCCGCATGATTCAAGACTGGCGCGCCCTAGTCGATCGCGTCGCCCCCGGCAAGTTCAAACCCTACGCTCAATCCCTCTATGTCGATTTGGTGGATGACCCCACCGCTGCGGCGACGCCAATTCACCTGGGCTATAGGTTAGGGCGCGATCGCCTGCGCGACCTGATGCTGCACCTGCGCGACATCGGCGTCAACCACGTGGGCCTCAACCTCAAGTATGGTGAGCGCCCGGCAGGGGATGTGCTAGAAGAAATTGGTCGAGAGGTTTTACCGCACATTCATTCAGAGGTTTTGACCCATGAACGAGTATCAGTCGGTTAGCTGTGATTTCTACGACGAGCTAGAGGCTCTGGCCACCCTGCACCAGACTTGCCCGATTCACTACCGCACTGAGGGCGGTGATGAGATGAGCACTGAAGGCCAAATCGTCGATTTCTTTGTGGTTGAGAAAGCTGAATATCTGCGGCTGAAGGATGGCCTCGAAATTCGCCTCGATCGCCTGATTTCTGTGGACGGCAAGCCGGTGCAATTTGCGACCAGCGACTAGCAACGCTGGCTATAGACCCGCCCGCACCGGTTTGTGCTCACCCAGTTTCTTTGCGATAATGGCTATATCTCCAGGAGATTTAGGCTATGTCTAACAGCCCTAACTGCAATGACATTGTTGCTCAGGTTAAAGCCCATCAAAGTGCTCTTGAGCAGATGGGTGTTAAATCTCTAGAGATTTTTGGTTCTGTAGCTCGTGATGAAGCCACGCCTCAAAGCGACGTTGATTTTTTAGTAGAATTTTCTAAGCCAGTTGGGTTTTTTCAAGTCTTTGATGTTCAGTACTTTTTAGAAGATCTGCTTCAGCGGCCTATTGATTTAGGCACAGCAGACTCTCTAAAAGAACACCTACGACTTCCGGTTTTGGAGCACACTATTCGTGTCTTCTAGGAACTGGAAGTTGCGGGTCGAAGATATTCTGACTGCCATTGAGACAATTCAGACTCGTTTAGACGGCTTGGATTTTGCAGACTTTGTTAATGACGCCATTTTGGTTGAGTCGATAATTTATCAGCTCATTATTATTGGTGAAGCTTCAGCAAATATTCCCTCGGACATCAAAGCTCTGGCACCAGACTTGCCCTGGCGACAAATGACCGATATGCGAAATATCATGGCCCATGCTTACTTTCGAGTAAAGCTGAACATTGTTTGGGAAACCGCTTGCGAGAACTTACCACCTTTGATTGAACCCCTAAAAACGCTTCAGAACTTGTAGTGGTCGAAGGGATGGTTGAGAAATTCACTAAGGCCTAGCGGCAAAGCTGCTGGGGCAGGTGCTCCATGGTGCGCTCAAAGATGGCGGAATCGTCCATGGCCCGCGCCATAATCAGTGCGCCTTGAATGGCGATCAGAGCTTCTTCGCTACGTTCCTGAGCTAGGGGTTCTGACATACCAGCTTGGGTCAGGACGGCGGCGATCGCCCCCATCCACCGCCGCAGCATGCTCTGCACCTGGGGCTGAAAGTCATCCTTGGCGGAGCCCAGCATCAGCGAGGCGAGCATGCAGGGCTTTTGGCCGTGGCTATAGGCCTCACAGATGCGATCGCCCATACGTGTCAGCCGGGCCAGCGCACCCCCGTCACTTTCTAGAGTATCTAGCGCCGTTGCTTGCAGCCACTGATCGAGAGTGTCTAGCACCGTTATGACCATGTCATCCTTCCCGCCCGGAAAGTGGTGATAGAGACTGGCCTTGCCCAAACCCGTTGCCTGGGAAATTTTTGACAGACTAACCCCGTCGTAGCCGTACTGCCGAAACAAATCAAGCAGGGGCGGCACGTAGGTTTGCTTAGCCGCAGTTGGCTTAGCCATTACCGCGCGTCTCCAAGAAAGTAGTTTTCACCTGTTGACATTATACCGAACGATCAGTACAGTCATTGTGTACCGATCGTTCGGTACTCGGAAGACAGCGTCACTCTGTTTAACAGCAATGTGAGGGGATTACTCCTCCAATCTTGTGACCTTCTCCAATCCCTTACCTCCTCCACTTCTCAAGGAACTCACCATGATTCAGCTCTATGGTCACGAAGTCTCTGGCAACAGCTATAAGGTTCGTCTTTTTCTAGAATTGCTCGGCCTCGATTATGAATGGCTCAAGGTTGACCTGATGCAGGGCGCTCACAAGGCTCCCAAATTTCTTGCCCTCAACCCCTTTGGCCAGGTGCCAGTGCTAGTGGATGGCGAGGTCACCCTGGCCGATGCCCAGGCGATTTTGGTTTACCTAGCGCGGCAGTATGGCGGTGATGCCTGGCTACCCACCGAGGCACTGCCCCTGGCTCAGGTGGTGCGCTGGCTCTCAACCGCCGCCGGAGAAGTGCGTTAGGGGCCTGAAAATGCGCGCCTGTATCACCTGTTTGGGACGACCAACATCAATATCGATCGCGCCCACCAAAAGGCCGACTATATTCTCACCCAGCTCGATAAGCACCTGAGCAGCCGTTCGTGGCTAGAGTTTGAGCGCCCCACGATCGCCGATGTAGCGGTGTTCCCTTACGTGGCGTTGGCGCGCGACGGCAACATTGACCTCGATGCCTACCCCAACGTGCTGGCCTGGATTGAGCGCATCAAGCAGCTGCCTGGCTTCATCGTGATGGCTGGGGTGTAGAACGCCATGACAAATTTAGGCTGGCCTCAGGATGACTCCCCCTTCCATGCTGGGGAACTGGCGATTCAGAACCGACTGGGGGTACAAGAGCGCATGGATAGGCAGGGGCGGCGGATCATTCGAGACTACTTGCCTAACCAGCACCGCGATTTTTTTGCCCAGCTATCCTACGTTTTGGTGGGTACTGTGGCGAGTGATGGCCAGCCCTGGGCCTCAGTTTTGGTCGGGGAACCGGGGTTTATCAGCTCCCCCGATCGCTACACCTTGCACATTGCCGCTCAACCACTGTTTGCTGACCCGCTGCACACTACTCTGACGGTGGGAGCTGACATTGGTTTGCTCGGCATTGAGCTGCACACCCGCCGCCGCAACCGCTTGAACGGCACCATAACAGCCATTCAGCCGGAAGAATTTACGGTGGCGGTGGGTCAGAGCTTTGGCAACTGCCCCCAATACATTCAGGCGCGGCGGTTTGATCTGCAATCTTTTGATGCAGCGGTGGCTAAACCCGTATATGCCCTCGCGATGCTAGGAGATGCCGAAAGGGCGCTGATTGCCGCCGCCGACACTTATCTTCATCGCCACCGCCCACCAGGATGTGTCGGCAGGATCAGCTAGCGGTGTGGATGTGTCGCATCGGGGCGGCAAGCCTGGCTTTGTGAGAATTGACGACTCGCAGACGCTGACGATTCCAGATTTTTCGGGCAACTTGCACTTCAATACCTTTGGCAATCTAGAACTCAACCCTCGCGCTGGGCTGGTCTTCATCGATTTTGACCGGGGTGATCTGCTCTACCTCAGCGGCACTGCTGAAGTGATCTGGGATGGCCCCGAAATCGTGACTTACGAAGGGGCTGAACGTCTGCTGCGTTTCTATATAAAGCAGGGCTACCGCGTTGAAGGTAGTCTACCTCTCGCTTGGTCAGTCCCAGAGTTTTCGCCTTTTTTGAATGACACGGGACCTTGGCGATCGCAGGCCTAGAGAGCTACCCCAAGGGTAGGGGCATTGCAGTGTGTTGCCTGACGTAAGGTTGTCCCCCTCAGGTACGACAGAGAGTTGTGCCCCTTCGGCGCTTTAGCGGTAGAACATAAGAGGTTGGATAGCCATCGTGACTGGAGGTAAAACCGATGACGAGCGTCATTCCAGTGCCGCTGCGCCGAGACATTGTGAGACGCCATGAAGCGGGAGAAACCCTCTTGGGGATTGCCCAACAGCTAAGGTTGTCGGTCTGGGGCGTGCGTAAGATCTGGCGACAGTACCGGGACAAGGGCGAGGCGGGGCTGGCGATCCGCTATCGACAGAGTGGGCGCAGCGGGCCTCGCGGTGAGCGGTTGATCTATCGTGCGGCCGTGTGGCTGAAGCGAGGGCATCCGGGGTGGGGATCTGGGCTGATTCGGGTGCTGCTGGCCGAGCGCTATCCGCAGGCCGTGATTCCCCATCAACGCACCTTACAGCGTTGGTTTCGCCAGCAGCAGCTGAGTGTGCCGCCGATGCGACGTCCACCGGTCGAGCGGCACCGAGCCGAGCGAGTGCATGAGGTTTGGCAGTTAGATGCGACCTCCCACCAGCGTCTAGCTGATGGGACGCCCGTTAGCTGGCTATCACTGATTGATGAACACAGTGGTGCGGTGCTTGAGAGCCGCGCTTTTCCCCCAATACGTCTTTGAAGCGGTACCAGTGCAGCAGGTTCAAGCCGCCCTCCGAGACGCCTTTGCTCGATGGGGGCAGCCTCAAGCACTGCGGGTCGATAATGGCCCGCCCTGGGGACATCGCCACCACATGCCCCAGGCCTTGACACTTTGGCTGGTGGGGTTAGGCCTTGACGTTATCCACAACCGCCCCTATCGTCCGACCGACAATAGCCGAGTGGAGCGCTCGCACGGCGTGCTGAAACGTTGGGTTGAACCGGCGCAATGCCCGAACTTTGAGGACTTCACCCAGCGCCTCAATCGGGCTACAACCCTGCAACGCGAGCAGTATCCCAGTTGTTCGGGCGCACCACGCACTCAGGCCTATCCGGCCTTGGCCCACCCCGCGCGACCCTACACGCGAGCCACTGAATCCAAGCAGTGGCAGTTCCACCGAGTCTGTCAGTACCTAGCTCAGCATCACTGGTGGCGAAAAGTCTCTCAGACGGGGCAGGTTTCTCTCTATAACCGCAACTATTCCGTCGGGCGCACCTATCAGGGCCAGATGGTGAGTATTCACTTTGAGGCGCAGACCCAAACCTGGGTTATTGAGGATGTCCAAGGTCAAGTGATTGCTCAACATCGCTTTCAAGCTCTCACCTCTCACGGCATACAAACCCTGCAACTCACCCACAAAAAAAGAACCCCCTAATTCATTAGGAGGCATGACCTTGTGTCGCCTAGAGGGGGACAACCTTACAGCGCGTGACACACTGCAATGACCTACAAACCGGGTTCAACCAAATAGAATTCGGTATCACAATCATTTGTTAGCGTACTGCTTATTCCCAAAGCTAAACCCCTTCTGTCTCTGCAAAGTGGTTGAGACAAAAGGGGTTCGAGTTGCAACGATTTTCAAGACTTTCAAATAAGCTAAGCCGCTTGAACTTGCCGGGGTTTTGGCTTTTTGCGATCGCTCTTGCGGGTGCCGCCTGCCATTTCGTATTCAGAGCTATCTTTGCCATACCTGGCTGCAACGGCCATCAGCATTAGCTCAGACAAATCTCGCAGTTTTTTCTCGCCTGCCTGCACGCTATTTGAGGCATTGTCTACCTGAGATAGGGCTTCGTTGTAGGTAGCAACATCGGCTCGCACAGCCTCAATGGCTTGATTATATTCGGCTAGGGTGAGGCCGTTACCCAGGTCTAATCTGGCATCAATAGAACGCATGGCGGCAGCGCGACGCTGGGCCTGCTCTACTACTTTTGAACTTCTTTTTGCTCTGCCCATTGGTCGAATACCCCCTAACGGTTTACTCTTCGACTATGGCAAATGGGCTTAATCCGTGAACCCCTGAGTAATACGGATTCTGTTCGGCACAAATAAAAAAGGATTCTGCGTATTTTTAAGTAGCAGAACGAGCGGTAGAGGTTTAGGGTTCAGCGGGCTTGATAACTCACGGTGGGCATTAAGTATTCTGTTTACTCATTCAACTACTGCGGGGGGATGGGCGTTTACCGCCCTAGAGCATCGGCAAAGCCAGGGGGCGCATCGAGTAACCTGGGCACAACACTTGATTATTGGACGGCGTTACTTGATTACGACGGGCGATAGATAAGTAACGCTCTCAGAAAACTTGATTTTTTGGCAAGGTTACTTATCTATGGGGTGCCATAGTTAAGTAACACCTAAGCGAAACTTGATTTCGTCATAGCGCTACTTATAAATGGGGCTTGCTAATCAAGTAACGCCCGAGTGAAACTCGATTTCCTCAATTCTTTGGTTTAGAGCGGCTTGGTTCACAGCTGGATGACCAGCACGGCCGCGATCGCCGTTCCGGGAGGCTTCGCCAACGCAAGGCGGGAGTATACGAACAATGGCGCGATCGCCCCAGCAGTCGCCCTGTTTGGCGTCAAGTAGGGTGGGCACTGCCCACCACCCCATCAATTCACCCACCACCAACTCCTCCCCCTCAAACTCAAGGGCATTTCAGCTTTAACAGCAGTTGCAGTCCGGCACAAGCGTTTTACGTTGTCGGCTTCTGCAAAGATGGGTCTGTGGTTGAAGGTGACCAAAGTGAGAAAGATTGCCTCGCCGGGAGTGTAGGCGCGTCGATAATTGGGCATTTAGGGATTTTGGAAGATACTCTAAGCTAGTGTTCTCAATGGACTGGTGATAGCTGGGTAGGAAGGTAGGCACTGCCCACCCTTAAGAGTTAAGGCTCTTTAAAGTGTTCACTTCATAGATTGAGAAATATTACCAATAAATTTAGAATGCCAACATATACAACACCGCAACGACCAGACATACTAATTAAGGCAAAAGGCTCAAGTTATGAAAAAGCAACATATAACGCCCTCCTGCAAATTGATGATTTTATTCAGCAAGGATACTTAGATGATGAAAGATTTAAAGATTTCAGTTCAAAAAGTTTTATTGAAATCAAAGAACAGGATTTTATGGCGAAAGATGAGAAAGAATTGATTGATTCCGTAATAATATTGAGCAAGCTATTCGTCTCGAAACGAAACATTCAGGATTTGAAAGAGCAAGCTCGGAAAGCTCTAGTGACACTAAATATCTTGTTTGAAGAAAAGGAAATAGACGAAGTAGATTACACCTCTATACAAAATAGCCTTAAGTTAATCAAGAAATATGCAGTAAATAATCTTAGATATAAAGAGGTGCTTATTGAGGCTGAAACAGCTAGGAAGGTGGTAGAGAAAGCAGTTGAAGAACCCGATACAAAAAACAGAGATCAACATTAATGGAATATTTCTCAAGCCACTATGGTATTCAACTCACAGAAGAAGAGGATTGGTTTGATCCCAGGTTAGATAGAGACACTAATCTTTATGTTGATCCATTTCTTATCTTTAAATCTAGTAATCCTATTTTTCGTAATTCTAGGGAGAAGTTCAAGATTTTTTTTAGGGCCACTTTGGAATTGGTGTTTGAGGCAAAAAGCAGAAGAAATAGTAATGCTCTATCACGTTTAGAAGACAGTGTCCTTTGGTTCCCTGAGCCGGGGGAGTTCTGCCTAGGTGATTCGAAGGGAACTGGAAATAGACATAAAGTTGCCAGAAGAACAGCCGGAAAGGGGCCAGGCAGAAGATTTTCTGAGCCTGCCACTAAAGCTCTATTTCGATTAGCTGATCGGGGTCTTGAAGAACTTGATCATTTTGAGAAAATCCAGTTTTTCACTACTGGCATTGGACCCGATGGTATCAGCGATGCCACAGTCAACATACTCAAGCAGGAATTTATTCAATATACTCAAGAAATTTGTAAAAATCTAGGTGTTCCTACAGAACAATGCCCTGTGAAGTATTCTGAATTCAATATCGAACAAAAACGTTGGGAGCACGGAAGAATTTCACTTCCTAGAAATCCTTGCTTTGATCGAGAAGGGATTATCTTAGTGCCGAAAGATTTTTTATGCGTCCTTCCCACAATTAATAAAGATGGCTTCTCTGAATTCATTTCCGGATTCAAGAGCGAGCAATTGAGAGCAGAATTAAATTATGAAATAGAGGGCTATCTGGATGCAGCTACAATCGTAGAAATTGCTGAGAAGTATCCAGAATGGGTTGAGGATTATATTGAATACAAGGAGAAGGATGAGACTGTTGCACCATATGATTTGAGTACAGATGAGAAGAATTTGTATCGCCCTCAAAAAGAAGCATATAAATTTGTTGACAATAATTCAATCCATTTTCAGAAAGAGGTATCTACTGAAGATGACTTCAAAGAGTTTCTTGATTTGATAATTAATCAGTTCAAACATTATGTAGAAGAGCAGGGGGGGTATAGGCTTCTCTGGAACGATCCAACGGGTAAAGGATGTGAGCCTCTTCCCAGGCAAGAAGATTCAGTTCAATATTTATTTCTAGGAATAATTTCGAGCTATTGCAAGATTTACAATGTTGATCCTTCTAGGGAGCCTGAAACAGGCAGAGGGCCAGTAGATTTTAAGCTTTCATCTGGGTATAATCTTCGTGCACTAATCGAGATAAAGCTTGCCAAGAGTAGCAAGCTGAAACAAGGATTCGAGAGGCAGTTGCCCACTTACTTAAAAGCGCAACAAATTAAACTTGGGTTCTATATGATCATTTTTTACGACCAAGAAGACTCCAGTCGAGTCAATAAGGTGATGGAGAAAGTTAGGTCGTCAAAAGGATATTTTGAAGGAAATGTTATTTTAATTGATGCTTCAAGAGAGAAAAAATCTGCCTCTAAGCTTTAGCTAAGTAGGGTAGGCACTGCCCACCACCCCATTTACTCACCCACCACCAACTCCTCCCCCTTAAACTCAAACGCAGCCTCCCCTTCGCACTGGCATCCCCAATCCTCTCCATAAAACCCCTCCCTGACAAACTGCCGAAAACTCGAAAACTCCCACTGATGGGGGCACTCTACCAATCCATGCTTCACCGGGTTGTAATGTAAATAATTCACATGCCCCACCCAATCTGCCTCATCGCGAATGGTGTGCTCCCAAAATCGTCGTTGCCATACATCGCTTTCCCGTTGCCGTTGGCGAGATATACAAACATCCTGCGGTAGTGCACAACTTCCGTTGAGCGATCGCGTAAACAACACCTTTAGCCGTCCGACTCGCTTTGAGTAATTACCATCGCCTTGGGGTAAGGCCCATACAAAATGAATGTGGTCAGGGAGCACAACGGCGGCTGTAATGTCGAAGGGCATTTCAGCTTTAACAGTGGTTGCAGCCTGGCGCAGGCGTTCTATGTTGTCGGGTTCTGCAAAGATTGGTCTGCGGTTGAAGGTGACCAGGGTGAGAAAGATTGCCCCGCCGGGAGTGTAGGCACGTCGATAGTCGGGCATTTGGGGGTAGAGGAAGATACTCTAAAGTAGTGTTCCCGATGGATTGGTGATAGCTGGGTGGGAAGGTGGGCAGTGCCCACCCTACGGTGCTAAGGGCAACGGTATTACAGGCCAGTTACAGGGGCAGCACTCCAAAAAATCGGCTGTCTATAATGGGCTCTAAGTGACTGCTGCAAGTCGATTCTAGGTTTGCAACCCCTGTAATCAGCACCAAGGACCAACCCATCATGGCACGAGCAAAAACTGAAACAGCCTACATGCTCTGGACGCTAGGTTTCTTGGGTATCTGCGGGTTACATCGGTTTTATGCCGGGCAGATTGTATTGGGAATCGTCTACCTGTGTACCTTTGGCTTGTTTGGCTTTGGCCAACTCATCGATCTGGTGCTGGTGCCCGGTATGGTCAAAACCCGCAACGATCAACTGCGGCGGAAATACCTGGCTGAGTGGGGCGAAGATGGCCTGGCGATGCCGGTGCCGATAGATCGAACTTTGGTCACGGCCCAGGCGATCGCGCAACCCAAAGAAGACCCAATGCTGCTGCTGCTGAAGGCAGCCCACGCCAACGGGGGCAAGCTCTCCAAGGCACAGGTAGCACTGCATACCGGACTGAGCACAGAGCGGGTAGATGCCCTAATTCAGACCGCTCTGCACAGCGGCTATGCCGATGTCACCAACGATCCAGAATCTGGAGCGGTGCGCTACGTCTTCGATCTGTAGAGGCTCAGTAGAACGAAAACAGTCTTTCCTGACAAGATTTGGCCCCCACCCTAAATCCCTCCCCCAAGCTGGGAGAGGGACTTTGAAAAGTTTTCCGACTCCCCTCTCCTCCCTGGGAGAGGGGCTGGGGGAGAGGGCTAGCAGAGACTTTGCAATCTACTGGAGACTGCGATCGCGGTCGGCTCTCTCCCTACGGCCATCCCGCCTCTACTGCGCTTTCATCCAGTCGAGGCACTTTTGCATGTGCTGGCGCATGGTGGCTTTGTCGGCGTGGTGGCGGCGACCGTGACCGGGCAGCACCCACTCAAAGTCGTAGGCGGCTAGTTTTTCCATCGACTTGGTTTGCTCAGGCCAGGAGTACCAGCAGACGGAGCGAAAGGCGTGAAGCTGATGCAGCCGCACCGACCAAGCCAGGTGATCGCCAGTAAACAGGACGCGGTTGTCGTACAGCAACACCGTATGCCCCTTGGTGTGCCCCGGCACTGGAATGATCGTGAGGTCAGGCGCTAGTTCGACCGAATCGGTGCCTTTGAGCTGAATTTCTACCGAGGCGGTGTCACGGCCGATGTCGTCGATGTGGAGGATGCGATCGCAGCCAAACCGCTCATGAAACTGCTGGTGATCGGCCACATCATCCTGGTGGGTGAGGTAGAGGTAGCGCACGCCGCCCAGGGCTTCAATCTGCTTGACCAGAGGAGCCGCAAAGCGGGGCGAGTCGACCAGCACATTGCCCTCGGGCCGCTGAATAAGATAGCTGGCCGCCCCGTAGGACTTTTCGGAGTGGTAGCCGCAGTGGTAGACGTTTTCGGTAATCGGAATTGGGAAACTGGCCTGGGCCGCTTTCATGTCTTTGGGCGGTGCCACGGTGCCAATGGAAGCGGTGGGGCAGGCCAGCACCGCCTGCAGCGCGGCCAACCGTTCGGCCTCTGTCTCAGGCTGATGGAAGACCGCCGACTGCTCATCGTCGCGGCTAAAGATGTCGGGAGCGATCCAACGGCAGGTGTCGCAGTCAATGCAGGAGCTATCGACGTAGATATCGCCGTCTACGTTTTGGGGGCGGCGGGCGGTGAGGTGAGCCATAGTTATTACCCATCAATAGGTTGAGTCTATCGCTGGGGAAGGGCGATTGTGGGGCAGCGAGTAAGAGGATGTTTGAACTTAGCTCGACTTTATCCATTTGATCCAAACAGGAAAGCAGCAAGCAGAATTCAGATGAGGGCTTGAGGAGCTTGCTGCGATGGAATTTATGGCAATGATGATAGCGTTTGCGCCGCTGTTTTCCCAACG
>JAHHHQ010000030.1 GCA_019359285.1 Nodosilinea sp. WJT8-NPBG4 | reverse complement strand
TGAGAAATGCTGGGGTTGGTTAAAAAGCCGAATTCGAAAACTCCTTCCCCATGACGACGGCTTGCGCGTTGCCATGGAGTCAATCCTCAAACAAGCAGTGTCCTAACCTAAGTGGCTTTAGCTATAACTAAAAACCGGATTTCTTAGCCACTCTCCAGGGCTTCCTGCAAGCCCCCTAGCCGATCTACTGTTGAAGATAATCTTCGCCAACCAACTGACTACCGCGAATGTAAGCTGTTTTGGGCTACCAATAAACACTCGCCTACTTAAACTCCTGTAGTCCACAAACCAATATTCTGAAATACCCGATCGCAAAAACAAAACGCAGACCAGACAAATCTGATCTGCGTTTAAGCCGAGGCACTTTCTAATGAGCTTCAAACAGCGGTTAGGCCGCCTGAGGCGATTGCAGCAGCGCTTGAATCGAGGTCTTCTCTAACAGACCCGCCAGAGAGCCGTCGTTACCAATCACCGCTAGCGCCTGAATCTTTCGGGTCTCCAGGGTCTTAATGACCTCCATCAGCGGCTGCTCGGCACCCACCGTCACAATGTCACCAGCCGATTCCATAATTGCGGCAACAGTGGTCTCAGCCCACTGCTCACGGGGAACCTGCTTGAGGGCATCAACCAGCACCGTACCCACTAGCAAACCTGTCTCGTCGGCCACCAAGAACTTGCGCCAGGCCGAAGGGGCGGCCAGCAAAGCATCGTCAGCAAACTCTCGCAGAGACATAGTGGCCTCTACAACCGGGCTGTCTTGCGCCAAGGCATCTTTAGCCGTTAGGCCAGCCAAGCGGCCCTGCACCGTACCAAACTGAGCAGTGCGATTAGCATTTTGCAGCAGAAACACACCAATCAGCAGTGTCCAAACGCTGCCCACGGAGCTGATGCCCAAAACAGAGCCAACACCCAGGGCGATCGCAGTCCAGCCCAGCAGCTGACCCACGCGGCTGGCAAACACCAGACCCTTGTGGGGCTGACCCGTAATCTTCCACACCAGCGACTTCAGCACGTTACCGCCATCCAGTGGCAGGCCAGGAATGAGGTTAAAGGCACCCAAGGCCAGGTTGATGTAGGCCAGCAGCGACACAATGCCCGCCAGCGGCCCAGAAAGGGGCAAGACTAGTCCAGCGATCGAGAAGAGACCAAATAGGGCAAAGCTGACCAGCGGACCTGCGATCGCCACCTGAAACGCCCCGTTCGGCGTCTCAGACTCTTTCTCTAAGGCTGCCAAACCGCCAAACAAAAACAGCGTAATCGAGTTAACACCAATGCCCTGCTTCATCGCCGCAAAGCTATGTCCCAGCTCGTGGGCCAGCACCGAAGCAAACAGCGTTAGCGCCGCACCCAGCCCCAGCACCCACGGCAACGACCCACCCAGGGTCGGAAAAGCCGCCGCTAAACCGCTGCCGTACTGCCACGTCACCAGGGCCAGCACCAAAAACCAAGACACATTTACATAAAAGGGAATACCAAACAGATTCCCTACCCGTAAGTTGCCATTCATAGGGCACCTCGTAATTAAACCTGAGAATAGGAAGCAGGCTGTGAAACGCATTCCTTATCCAATAGGCTTATTGTAACGAACTGTTAAAGAGTCTCTAATCCGTCAAAGGTGGTGAGAACCGAAGTCAAAGGGACGGGTTGGCGCAGGGACAAGGGTAGGTGGGTAGGGAGTGGTTGGTAGGGGGTTAGCAAGCTCTAGAACTCCTCACACGCCACTCCTCACTCACACCGAGCCATAGGCCAAAATCTCCTTACCGATTGCCACATAGTCTTGCCAGCCCACCTCAGCCTTTGGGTCTTTCACGTCATAAACCGCCGCACCGGCCAGAGCAGCTTTTTGAAAGGCGCTATAGCGACGAATGCCCCCTGCAAACAGCGGTAGGCCGGGGCTCATCAATATGGTTCGCACCTCGGCCCCGGCCCGGCTTGGGTAAGGGGGAATCATAGTCAGCAAAATGCGGTAGGGAGCCACGGGTAGCCCTGCCAGATGTTCCACCATGAGAGCCAGGGCATCCAGAGCCAAAATATCGGGGGTGCTGGGCAGCACCAGCAGATCGCAGGAGGCCGCCAGCAGGGCCAGGTCGTCGGCAATGGGGCGAGCCTGAGTGTCGATCACCACATGGCCGTGGGGAGTGGGAAGTTCTCTCGCCTGCCACTGATTAACCACTAAAAAGGGCAGCTCACCTCGGCTGGCCCAGGCCAAGGCCGACTGGTTGGGGTCAGCGTCAATCAGCAGCGTTTCGGCATAGCCCTGCAAAAAGGCAGCCAGATGAATGGCAGTGGTAGTCTTGCCAACGCCTCCTTTAAAGCTGGCTACGGTCACAATCATAGGTTGAGGATCGGGCCTGGGCGTTGCTTCGGTCTGGCTGCTTTAAAGCTAGGGCTGGCATCCTTGTCAAGGTTTGCCCTTGCCGCCACTAAGGAAGGAATGCCAGTGCCGTAAGGGTAGCGCTAGTCTGACCTGACGCGGCGTTAGCGGGAGGCAACTAGCACCACACCGCCCATAATCAGCCCCAGTCCTACTAGACGCCCAAACGATAGATCTTCTTTAAAGATAACTACGCCAATAATGACCGAGGCGAAGTAAATCAGCGAAGCCGCTGGTGCCGCTACGCTTAAATTGACCCGCGTCAGCAGCAAGATGTAGGTAACGGCCCCGAGCCCATAGGCGGCAAGACCGGCCAACAGAGCGGGCGTAGTCGCAATGCTCAGAATGTGGCTTAGGGCATTAGCGCTGGTTACTTTGCCCAACTGCAAAGCCCCTAGCTTCAGAAAAAGCTGGCCAAAGGAGCTGGCAATGACCGAAATCAACAGTAGACCAAATTCCTGGGGAGTCACGGCATTTCCTTGCGGCAAATAGAAGGCTACAGATTTAACGACGTCAGCCCGAGGCGTATGGTAGCGAACTTAGGGGTCCAAAGGAAACTCACCCAACCGCGAAGCCTGTTTCCCCAAGCTACGATAGAAGGTATTGAATAGCCCCCAAATTATGACTGGTAAAACCCTGCTGGTAGGGCTGCGCGCCGACCAGTTTCGTCACCCCCTTGATCTCGAAGCTACCCGCGCTCTGAAGCAGCTGCCGGGGCTCGATGTGATGGTGCGCATGGCCTTGGCTCCCCTGGCAGAGCGGTTCTTTCACCTCGACCATTTGGCCTCAAGCTTGCAGGTGAGCGAGCGCCAGCTACCCGACCTGCACCAGTCGCTGGTCGAAGCCTGCCAGATTCTCGACCTAGAGGTGCCCCAGCTCTACGTGCGCCAAAACCCGGTGCCCAATGCCTACACCTTTGCCATGCGTGGCGAGCAGCCCTTCATCGTCATCCACACAGCGCTGATCGAACTGCTGACGCCGGCAGAAACCCAGGCGGTGATCGCCCACGAACTAGGCCACCTCAAGTGTGAGCACAGCGTTTACCTCACCCTGGCAAACCTGATTACTTTGGCCGCTAGCCAGCTACCCTTGGGCGAAGTGCTGGCGCAGAGCCTTCAGAATCAGCTGATGGAGTGGGTGCGCTGTGCAGAATTTACCTGCGATCGCGCTGCCCTGCTGGTCGCCCAAGACCCGCGCATTGTCGCCTCTTTACTTATGAAGCTCTGCGGCGGCTCGCCCTCGCTAGTTGACCAGCTCAATGTCGATGCCTTTATTGCTCAGGCTCGCGCCTACGACAGCCTCAGCGATGACGTCATTGGCGAAGCCCTCAAGCAGGTGCGTACCCAAGGGCTTACCCACCCAGTGCCCGTTCTGCGCGCTAGAGAAATCGATCGCTGGGCCAGCACCAATGATTACTACCAGCTGGTTAAACGCCCAACAGTTGAGTATAATGAGGACGCATCCAAGGGCGGATGGCGGAATTGGTAGACGCACCACACTCAAAATGTGGCGACTTCGGTTGTGCGAGTTCGAGTCTCGCTCCGCCCATTGTTAGTTTCAATGTTGAGATATCTTCCTTTTGGCAGATATCTCTTCTGTGTTCATTGGGCTTAGATGCAATGACCACATCACTAACGCTTGATTTTTCTACATCGGCTTCGATATTAGGCACTTAACCCGACTTATTCTTAAGGTTTTTGAAAACCAAGAACATTCCTGGTGTCCTATTCTTTTGGTGCTGGTAAAGCTGAAAAGCTAGAGGGATACAATGATCTCTACAAGGTTCGTTTTGGGTCATACCGTTTAGGCTTATGGATTGATCAAGAAAATCAGGTCCTTGAGTTTCGCCGAGTACGACATCGGTAAGATATCTATAGCAAGTTTCCCTAATTCGTTCCTTAGCCAAAATTTGGACGGTTGAATTGGCGATCGCGTTGCCTGACTTAAGACCTCACCTTTTGTCGAGACACCGCTGAAGCTGAAAGATTTGCTCTGCATTAATGGCTTGCGTAGTGCTCGAAACTGGCTGGGTTACGAATCTCTGCGGGGGTGAACTGGGTTCAACCAAATCGGGAACTCCAGCTATGATAAGTTCACACGATATAGTGCTTCTGTACTGTGACTGAGTCTGCTGCAGTTCCCTCCACCTCGTCTACAACCGCTACGGCTGGCTTGCTGCGCCAGCGGTGGCAGGTGGCACCGGCAAATGCGCCCCTAGCAAAGTCCTTAGCGCAGGTTACGGGGCTGTCACCGCTGCTGACTCAGGTGTTGATTAACCGGGGAATTACGACCCCGGCGCAGGCAACGGATTTTCTCGACCCCGAGCGGCAGCAGTTGCCGTCGCCCCTAGCAGAGTTTCCTGATCTAGCGGCGAGTCTAGAGCTGCTGGTAACGGCGATCGCTACTCAGCAGGCGATCGCTATCTGCGGCGACTATGACGCCGACGGCATGACCAGTACCGCCCTGCTGCTGCGGGCCTTGCGGGCGCTAGGAGCACAGGTGAGCTACACCATCCCCAGCCGCATGGCCGAGGGCTATGGCATCAATACCCGCATTGTCGAAGACTGCTACGCCGAAGGTGTGAGCATCATTCTCACGGTGGACAACGGCATTGCTGCGGTAGCTCCGATCGCTCGCGCCCGTGAGCTGGGCCTGGCGGTAATTGTCACCGACCACCACGATATTCCCCCCGAGATTCCACCGGCAAACGCAATTTTGAACCCCAAGCTGCTGCCCGAGACCTCGCCCTATCGGGGGGTGGCGGGGGTAGGGGTGGCCTACATTTTGGCGGTGTGTCTGGCCCAGGCGCTGGGGCGTACCCAAGATTTGACTGGGCCGTTGCTAGAGCTGTTTACCCTGGGCACCATTGCCGACCTAGCCCCGCTGACGGGAGTGAATCGGCGTTGGGTGCGGCGGGGGCTGGGGCTGCTGCCCCGATCGCGTCTTTTCGGCATTCAGGCGCTGATTCAAGTAGCGGGACTGGCCGACCAGAGCAAGCCGCTGAAGCCGGAGCACATTGGCTTTCGCCTAGGGCCGCGCATTAACGCCGTGGGTCGAATCAGCGAGCCACAAATTGTGATTGATTTGCTCACCACCGACGACGTGGGGGTGGCGCTAGAGCGGGCCATGCAGTGCGAGCAGATCAACGGCACTCGCCAGGATCTGTGCCAGAGCATTGAGCAGGAGGCGATCGCCTGGTGTGAACAGCAGCGATCGCTGGGCACAGTGGATATTGAGCGCGATCGCGTGCTGGTCGTGGTGCAACCCGGTTGGCACCATGGCGTCATCGGCATTGTGGCCTCGCGGCTGGTAGAGCGCTACGGTGTGCCCGTCTTCATCGGCACCTACGAGGATGACGACCACAAGGTGATTCGCGGCTCGGCGCGGGGCATTCCCGAGTTTGACGTGTTTGCGGCCCTGCAAACCTGCCACGACCTGATGGAAAAGTTTGGCGGCCACCGGGCCGCGGGGGGCTTTTCGTTTTTAGCCAATCGCTTGCGCCAGGTAACCACGCGGCTATCGCACTACGCCTGCCAAACCCTCTCGGTCGATCTGCTCAAGCCTTTGGTTAAAATTGACAGCCAGGCGAGGTTAAGCGATATTCACCAGGGCCTGTTTGATCAGATCGACCACCTGCACCCCTGCGGCATTGAGAACCCCGACCCAGTGTTTTGGACGCCGAATGTGCAGGTGCTAGAGCAGCAGACCGTGGGCCGCAACCGTGACCACCTCAAGCTAGTGCTGGCCGAAGCTGGGGGCGAAACGATTAAGGCGATCGCCTGGCGCTGGGGCGAGTATTACCCCCTGCCGAACCACCTTGATGTGGCCTATAAGCTCAAGCAAAACGAATGGCAGGGCACCACTACGGTGGAGCTAGAGCTGGTGGGGGTGCGATTGGCGGCGGGGGCAGAACCCGTGAGCGCTACCGCCAAAGGTCAACCGCTACCAGCCCGTCTAGGGCTGGCTCTGCCTAATCTGTCTGTGCCTGTTCCTTTAGAGAAGAGTGGGGAGGAACAGGGGTTGCCAACGACGCGCGTATCCGAGATACCTACGGGCACAGCAGATGTGCCGGTTGTAGAACGGACAGAGGCGATCGCCCCTCAGCCCGTCTCGTCGCCGGCGACCCCAGCTGCGATTCCGGGACGGATCGCCTCGCGAAGCGCTCCACTGACCACGGACGCCGCCGAGTTTACTTACAGCAACCGTCGTTACTCCGCTACGACCAAAACGGCCTCAGACACTACCACCCTTACCATCAGCAACCCCGAGGGCCAGCGGTTAGTGGTCAACCGGGGCGATCAGCAGGGCTGGCTCTACCTGCCGGGTGAGTCGGCCCGACCGGTTGATCTCACCGAACCCCATTACGGCAATCTGGTGCGGGCCGGGGCGACAGCAGTAGAGCTTCAGCAAATGGTTCAGCGGCTGGCGGCAGCAGAAGCTCAGCTAGCCGAAAAGGACGCCTTACTGACAGAACAGAACGCTCTACTGGCCCAGAGAGAGGCCCAGATAAAAGCGTTAAAAGCTGAGAGCGCAGCTCTTTTGAAGGCCCAGATTCAGGTTCAGCAGCATCAGCCAGCTCCAGTTCAAAACGAGCCCGTTCAAGCTAAAAAAGCGGATTTGGCCGCCATCCAAATTCACCCCCTGCCAGCTCAAGCGGCAGCGGTGACCAAAGCCTCAGTGCGCACCAGAGTTTCCCCAACCGAGGCTTCGTCTTCGCCCGCAAACATTCAACCAGCAGCGCCGGTTCAGGCATCTGCCAAAGCTACCCCGTCGCCGTTAGCAGAACCGCCAGTTGCGGCCCCAGCCTCCTCTCCGCCGCTGAAGCTCGACGACGCCAAGCAGCAGGTGCGCCAGGGTTTGAGCGATCGCGTCTGGTTTTGCCTCAGCGCCGACAGCCAGAGAGACTTGGCGATCGCAGTGGCCCACCTATCTACCGCCAGCGGCCCCGTGGCTGATACTACCGCCGTCGCCGGGTTAGCTACGGTGCTCGAGCGAGAACTCTTGCAGCCCCTGCTCGACGACTTTGCCAGCTATGGCGAGCAAACCGGCGATCGCGACTTGGCCACCCTAGCCAGCGATTTGGCTCAGGCTGCCAGCCTGGCGGCGCTGCCGCCGCTGCTGAGCGAAACTTGGCGATCGCTGACCGCCAAGGCCCTAGCTGCCACTAACAAACCCCGCAAAGCGCTGCACGAAACCACCCACGCCGACACCAGCGAAACCCCCTTCCCCATCGACGACAGCCGCCGGGTCATGCTCGACGAATTTCTTCAGGGCTGGGATCATCCCATTGCTCGCTGGCTGACCGGGGGTGGGGCCGAAGCCGCCTCTGATCTGGCTCAGGTGGCGCAGCTACAGCGCTCTAGCAACCCTCTGCCGCTGTGGCAAGGGCAAATGCTGCAATATTTAGTGCTAGGCCAGCGTCAAAAAAAGGGAATTTTACAGAAAATTTTTGGATAATCTCCCTGATCTTACGGTTGCTCAAGGTATGGTGTTTTGAAAGCTTTGCCCAACCCGAGCCAATCGTTTCTACCTCAAATGGCCAACGCGCTTTTTAAGCCCCAGTTTTTGATGGTTTGCGGCCTCTCGGCGGCTCTGGTATCCTGCTCGGGCGAAGGGCAGGGCAGCAGCGGCCCAACGCGGTTTGTCAGCATTCAGCCCATTCAGGTGTGCGACGACTTGGGCATCTTTTGTGCCGACCTGGCCACCTTTGAAGAAGCTACCCGCAAAATTTGGGCCCAGGCTAACCTCGACGTCAGCTTTTTGGCCCCCAACCGGCTCAACGCCAGCCGCTTTCTCACTATCGACAACCAAGACGAGTTTGCCGAGCTTTCCTTTGCGGGCGGGGCTGGAGCCTTTGGGCGCAACCCGCTCTCGACCCGCACCTCTGGCCCCATCAGCCTCTGGTTTGTGGAGAGTATCTTCCCCTCTGAAGGGCTTGAAAGCCTTGGCCTGGGCTGGATTGACCAAAACGGCGTTTTGGTTGACGACGATATTCTCACCTTTAATAACGGCGTGGGCCGCCTCGACACGGTGGCCCACGAAATTGGTCACAATCTAGGCCTAACCCACGAGGGCCTTGGGGCTGGGGGCGCGAATAATCTGATGACCGATGGCAGCTTTCGCAATTCACCCAGCTCTCTCGACGACATTACCCCCGATGGTGCGCGCGTAGATCAGCTCACCGATCGCCAAATCGACGAAGCCCGTGACAGCGGCTTTGCTCGCACTGCGCCAGAACCTGCTGCCGACAGCGCCCCAGGGGAGCTACCCACGACGCTGCCTCCCATGGCAGACGCAGCTCCTGATGCGTTACCTTGGGTTGCCCCGCCCAAAGTAACTCCAGTGACCGACCTGGCCCTGCTGCCCGAGGCCGCTTTTGCTTCGACGGCGCAGACGCCCGAACCGATTCCCAACGGCCCGGCGATGACGCTGCTGACGGCAGGGCTGCTGGCGGGCTATCTGCGGTGGCAGCCCCGAGGGCGGTGATGGCGGTGCTGATTGGCTGGCTGCTAGTGGCTCAGGGAGTGATGGCTACTGTAAACGGGTCTATCCCCTTCATTGGGACTGCACAAACCACCATTACACAGCTGTCTTTAGGCTTGGCCTGGTCTAGCTGGACTACTCTTCCCGGTTTCGCTCTTCTATCGCAGTCGCTGCCCGTGCTTGGTCAGGATTCTATCCCTTACCCGCCGATATTGCGCCATGAAACATCGCCCGCCGGCAACTACCACCTCATTTTGACGCTGGGGAAAGACAAGGCAGGTGCTCAGCGCACCACCGCTAGCCTGTTTGAAACCTTGGGCGATCGCTGCCAGCAGGTCTGGTCGCACACCCTGCCCCACAGCTACGGTCCTCGCCTGGCCCTGGTGAACGACGCCGGTACCGTCGTACTGCTCGACGAATGGATCAACGTGGCCAGCCCGCGCGCGATTGTAGTGCTGGACTTAGACGGCGAGGTCAAAGCTCAGCACAGCTTTGACGATATTGTTGAGGTTACGGGTCAATCGCGAGCGGAAGTCGTTGACCAAGCCGGCCAGGGCTTTTGGCTGGGCGGCAACCCTGAGATGGCGCTTACGGGCGATCGCATCACAATCCCTGCCGCCGGGGGACAGCTCAGTTTAGATTTGGCAACGGGAGAAATGGGATTTTAGCGGTGTGTATGCCCGCACTGCTCAGCCACAAACAGAGCTGCTATAACGAAGAAGATCAATGGCACAAATACCTATTCCAGGGCGTTGCTCACAGGCAACGCCCATGCGTCCTTAACCGGAGTCAGGTAAGTTTTACCGTCAAACGTCGGGCTGTCGTAGAGGCAACGGTCGCTTGCCTTTGCTCAAATTGCAGCCTATCTCAATGTTTTGATAACACTGTTCCAAACGAGACAGCAGCTATGGCTAAGGGTGATCAAATTTACGTCATGCGCGACCTGGCAGGGGTGCCCGGGCTATACCAGCACCACGGCATTGACTGCGGCGATGGCACCGTCATCCACTACAGCAAAGCCCGAGACGTGGCCGAGATCGCCCGTACCAGCTACGACGCCTTCTCGTGGAACAATCCGGTATATACCGTTCGCAAATCGCTGGCTTATGACCCTGACGTTGTCGTCGAGCGGGCCGCCAGCCGCTTAGGCGAGCGCCAGTACGACCTGTTACTCAACAACTGTGAACACTTCGCCAACTGGTGCACCACAGGCCGCAACGAAAGCCGCCAGCTGGCCAACTTTGGCTTGCGCACCGACCAGCTCAACCTGCCTGAACTGCGGCGACTGGCCGAGGGCGATCGCTACACCACTACCCCCGCCGAAGCCCGCGCTAACTTCCAAAAAGCCCTGGGCGACATTGCCACTGCTTACAACACCACCCTAGCCGATCAGCAATCCGCCTACAAAGCAGCCGACGAATGGCACCACGTTGCCCAGAAAGCCCTAGCCATCGGTCGAGAAGATCTCGCTAGAGCGGCGCTTCACCGCAAGGTCGCAGCCAATCAACGCATTGAAACCCTCACTACCCAGCTCAGTGAACTGGTGGAACTGGAGCTGAATCTTCAGCACAATCGGGCCTTCGCAGAGCGGCGACTGGCAATGGAATAAGCGGGAATGACTAGTAGAGCACAGCGCTAGTGATCTGGGAAAACTACGCTCACTCTTCATAACCCCTAGCTATCCCATGAGAAAGAAAGAGCTGACTCAACTGGTTAGTTTTGCCTGCGTTTTGTTTGTGGCTCAATTCCCTCAGCCCAGCCAGGCACAAACCAGTCAAGCGCAAACTTCTCGCGAGGACGCTGTTCAGGCATGTCGCTTGGCCCTAGAAGAGGCCAATACTGTGATCTACGATGAGCACAATGCATTCATCAATGATGCCGCAGCGGTTGATCTAGATGATCTATACAGCAGTTATCCTGCGCAGAAACCTATCGGCATCTTGCTGCGTGTTCAAGGGCAATCTGCATCAGAAATTATGCAGTCGCCACAATTAATGACTGCGCTCAGCACTAGCTTGATCAATCGCTGCCGACCCCTCGGCATGGTAACTTTTCAGCTCGATCAGACAGACTGGGAAGCAACCTTTGGCCTGATGGAAAACCAGATCGTCTCCTTTGAATGTACAGAGCCTGGTCAGTCAACGGTGCTGAATTGGGGAGAGGCCTTTTGCCCATAACAGAGCTTGCCCGATGACTATTACAATTGCAGATTTTCGACCCAGAGAATCGATTTCACTGGGCGCTGCACGAGTTCTCCAGAGGCGTTGAGACGGCCGTAGTGGGTAGTGCCGTCATACATCAGTGTTGAGGAGCTGCCACCATCGAGGTTGAGGGCTTGGGTGACGCCGCGATCGCTCATAAAAGCTGCCACTTCCCCCATCGTCATGCCCGAGGGCGACACCCCCGGCACCTGGGCTACCATCACCATCACCACGCTGCCGTCGGCCTTGAGGCCCACCGCCGATCGAGCATTGGGCGATTGGCTACCCAGGGCATCGCGGGCGGTGGTGCGATCTATAAAGCCTTCCTCCACCGACGTATCTTGGGGCAACAGCTGAGGGCCAGCACCGACCGCATCCACTAGCGCACAGCCAGTCGGCACAGGGTCTTGGTGAAAGGTGATGTCGTAGCTCGGAGTCCCACCACAGTCGTAGCGGCGAAATTCTGAACGATTCAAAATCCTATCCATATAGCTGGCCAGGTCGGGATTGCCGATCAGCCGCTCGTTTTGGTTAGGATCGGCAACCAGTGCGCCATCCTTCACAACGTAGGACGTGGTGAGGCCATTGTTGGGGTCAAAAAAACCGGCGTTGAGGGCGGCAGTCACGCATCCTGCCCCGCAAAGTTGGGAGGCAATTTGATCCACCCGCGCCAAGCCATCCACTGCCGCCACCTGCACCGGGTAGCGCACCGGGTCAGGAATAGTGACCACATGCACGATCGCAGCGGGTAAACTCACAGCTTCGTAGACCGGAGGCATCGCGGGTTCTGCGGGGACAACGTCCTCTGGAGCCGCGTCAGCCGCATCGGGAACAGGGGCGCAGCTTGACAGTCCTAAGGTGACGGCCAGGCCAGCGGCCAGGGTTGGTTGCAGGAGAGAACGCATAGAGCCAACAATGGGTTGCGTTCAGCAGTATAGCGAGAAGCGCGGTAGTCCTTGCGGATGGGTTTATTTCCTATCAACGCCCAACGGCTCAGCTTCGGGACATCCCCTGAGGTGGTGGGCATACTGGAACCAGTTTGCCCTAGAAGTTGTGTGACAGACGATGGCGGTTCCCACTGTGACAACCGATGCGGCTCAGCCGATGGTGTATCCCTCGGTGTCGGTGATTGTGCCCATCTACAACGGTGAGGCCGACCTATCCGAACTGGTGGAACGGCTGATGGGGCAGCAGTATCCAGCGGATCGCGTCGAATTTTTGCTGGTGGACAATGGCAGCTGCGATCGCACCCCCGACCTCCTCCAAACTGCCACCGCAACAGCGGCTTCTCAAGGGATACGGCTGCGGACCATCACCTACAACTTCCTCCAAAGCTCCTATGCCGCCCGTAACGCTGGCATCGCCGCAGCCACAGGAGAAATTCTCGCCTTTACCGACGCCGATTGTCATCCTGAATCCAACTGGCTCGTTTCCCTTGTGCAGCCCTTTGTCGACCATTCTGTCGGACTAGTGGCAGGAGAAATTCAAGCCCTACCCAGCCAAAACTGGCTAGAGCGCTACGCCGATCGCCAGGGCACTCTCTCCCAGCACAACACCCTCAACCATGCTTTTCTGCCCTACGGCCAAACGGCGAACCTAGCAGTGCGGGCTGAAGCTTTGGGTACAGTTGGACTTTTTCGCCCCCACTTAACCACGGGCGGGGACGCTGACCTGTGCTGGCGCATTCAGCAAGCCACCTCATGGCAATTCGTCTATGCTGCCGATGCCGTGGTCTACCACCGCCATCGAAATAGCCTGAAAGGTCTGCGCAGTCAGTGGCACCGCTACGGCTGCTCAAACCGCTATCTGCACGACCTGCACGGCGTCGAGCTGATGCGCCTCCTCACCGCCAAAGAAATGCGCTATCGCCTGCTACGCTGGGGCCTCAAGGAACTGCCCCAGGCAACCCTTAGGCTCCTGAATGGGCACGGCACCGCGTTGGAGCTAGCGATCACCCCGCTAGATTTGTGGTGCGCCCACGCCCGCACCCAGGGGCAGGCCCAGGCCGAGCTGCCCGAGACCGCCCGCACCATTGCTCGTTTGGGGGAACCCGGTTGATGCGAATTCTGATGATCTCCACTACGTTTCCCTACCCGCCGACGCTGGGAGGTACGCAAATCCGCACGTTTTATCTGCTTAAGCACCTGACCCAACGGCACGAAGTCACGCTGGTAACGCAGCGATCCGACGAAGTAACGGATGAAGAGGTCAATGCCCTGTCCACCCATGTGGATAAATTGGTGTGCTTTCCTCGCCCTACCGCCGCAAACCTTCAGCCGGGAATGAGCGGAAAAATTAGCCGCTTTGCCCACTTTCTGGCCACAGGTACGCCCCCCAGCACCACCTACCTGCACACCGCCGCCATGCAGCAGTGGATCGACGAGTGGGTAGAGGGCGATCGCTGCGATGCCATTACCTGTGAGCACAGCGTCAATGAAGTGTTCATACGCCCCAGCTATCGCCAGCGAGTGAAGAAGGTGGTAGTGGATATTCACAGCTCGCTCTATGGCACGCTAGTGAATCAGTTAGAGACCGGGACAGTGGAGAAGCCGCTGCGCGATCGCCTCAACCTGCCCTTGCTCCGCCGCTACGAACGTCGGTATGCCCAAAAGTTTTCTGATCTCGTGATCACCACTGAGGAAGACCGTCAATTCTTTGCCCCGATTGCCGGGACTACCCCCCTGCATGTTGTGCCCAACGGTGTGGATCTGGTGCAATTTCCCTATCGCCGCAATGATCCCGGCGGTCGCAGCCTGGTCTTTGTTGGCGCGATGGACTACATCGCCAATGTAGATACCGCCAAGTATCTGGCCCAAGCCGTTCTGCCGCCCCTGCGCCAGCGCTACTCCGACGCCACCCTCTACCTAGTGGGCAACAAACCCACGTTAGGAGTGCAGGCATTGGGCAATCTGCCGGGAGTCGTCGTTACTGGACGAGTGCCGTCGGTGGCGGAATATCTGTACCGGGCGACGGTGTGTGTGGTGCCCATGCGCATCGGCTTTGGCATTAAGAACAAAACTTTAGAAGCAATGGCGGCGGGGGTGCCGGTAGTGGCTAGCGATCGCGGCCTCGAAGGTCTCGCTGTAGATCAGCCCCAGCGGGCGCTGCGAGCTAACACGGTGGATGAGTATGTAGAGGCGATCGCCCAACTCTTCGACCAGCCCGAACTGCGCGCCACCCTATCGGCACGCGGCCGTGAAATGATAGAAGACACCTTCACCTGGGAGCGGGCCGGGCAAGCCTACGAGGCCGTACTGAACGGCTGAATTGAAGTCGTCGCCAACGCCTCTTGGATAGAGCACAAGGCACTGCGACCGTGAGAAATAGGCAATGGGAAAGGGGCATCGGTAGGATGGTGGTAGGCGGCCCTCTGGCCTAGCCCAATTTCTAGACCCCATCACTCTTTTGTAGCTCAACTATGGTGTCGCAAAAACTTGACCAGCTCAAAGCCCTATTCGCTGCGATGGATCGGGCGCTGATCGCTTATTCGGGCGGCATCGACAGCACCCTCGTGGCCAAGGTCGCCTACGACGTGCTGGGCGATCGCGCCCTTGCCGTCACCGCCAACTCTCCTTCGCTCATGCCCGCCGATTTAGAAGAAGCCCAGGTGCAGGCGGCGGCGATCGGCATTGCCCACGAAATTGTCGCCACTCACGAGCTAGACAACCCTAATTACGCGGCCAACCCCGTCAACCGCTGCTACTTCTGCAAGAGCGAGCTGCACGACACCCTCAAGCCCTTGGCCCTGGAGCGAGGCTACCCCTACGTAGTGGATGGCGTCAACGCCGATGATCTGGGTGACTACCGCCCCGGCATTCAGGCGGCGCAAGAGCGTGGCGCTAGGTCACCCCTGGCCGAAGTGGGCGTCACCAAGTTTGAGGTGCGCGAGATCTCGCGCCTGCTGGGTCTGCCCTGGTGGGATAAACCGGCGCAACCCTGCCTCAGCTCCCGCTTTCCCTACGGCGAGGCCATCACCCTAGAAAAGCTGCGGCGGGTGGGCCAGGCGGAGCTGTACCTACGGCATTTGGGGCTGCGGCAGCTTAGGGTGCGATCGCAAGCCGACACCGCCCGCATTGAAATTCCTTGCGAAAATATTAAAGAATTTGTAGCTGCCACCGATCTTGAAGCCCTGGTAAAGGCGCTGCAAGACTACGGCTTCACCTATGTCACCCTTGATCTAGAGGGCTTTCGCAGCGGTAAGCTAAACCAGGATCTGCCCGCAACTGTCGTTAGCCCCTCAGAACGTTCCAGCCATGACCTATCTGCTTGCCGGTGATATTGGTGGCACCAAAACCATTCTGCGCTTGGTCGAAGCCAGCGAACCCAGTCCATCGACCCCGGTGATTCTCAAAAACGAGTTTGAGCGCACTTACTCTAGCCAGGCCTACCCCGACCTGGTGCCCATGGTGAAAGAGTTTTTGCACCAGGCCGCCATTGACGCCGGGCATGCCTACGCTCCTGAGCGGGCCTGTTTTGCGATCGCCGGGCCAGTCGTGGAAAACACCTCCAGCCTTACCAACCTGGCCTGGTCGTTGGAAGGCGATCGCCTCCAGGTAGAACTCAACCTCAACCGTGTTGAGCTGATCAACGACTTTGAAGCCGTCGGCTACGGGGTCTTTGGCCTCGCCGCCGAAGATGTTCACACCCTGCAAGCAGGCGACCATGACGGCAACGCCCCAGTGGCCATCATTGGCGCGGGCACCGGCCTAGGGCAGGGGTTTGCCCTGGCCACGAGCGGACGCCCCCTGGTGTTTCCGTCTGAAGGGGGGCACGCCGACTTTGCGCCCCGCTCAGAGCTAGAGTTTCAGCTGATGCGCTACCTGCTCGACAAGCATCAGATCTCTCGCGTTTCGGTAGAGCGGGTGGTGTCGGGCCAGGGCATTGTGGCGATCTATCAATTTTTGCGCGATCGCGAGTTTGCCACCGAAACCCCAGAGATCGCTGAGGCGATCACCGCTTGGGAACGCCAAACCGGCCTCTCTACTAAAACCGTTGACCCTGGAGCCGTCATCGCTCAGGCCGCCGTGGGCTGCCGCGATCGCCTCTCCCACAAAGCCATGGAAATCTTCGTCTCCGCCTACGGGGCCGAGGCGGGCAACCTGGCCCTCAAGCTGCTGCCCTACGGCGGGCTCTACGTGGCCGGGGGCATCGCCGCCAAAAACCTAGACCTGATCACCTCAGGGCAGTTTTTGGATGCGTTCACCCACAAGGGCCGTGTCAGCCACCTGCTTGATCGGGTTCCCGTGCATATTGTGCTTAACCCCCAAGTGGGACTAATTGGGGCTGCTTTGAGAGCAGCTGCGCCGTTAGTCGCACCCTAAGGCGATAAAATCAGGCATGCAGTTACCCGTTTGTGAGGTATGGCAGGTCATAGCAAGTGGGCCAACATCAAGCGCCAAAAGGCGCGAGTTGATGCCGTAAGAGGCAAAGTTTTCGCCAAAATGTCGCGAGAAATTATTGTGGCGGCTCGCCAGGGGGGTGACCCGGCAGGCAATTTTCAGCTGCGCACCGCCATCGATAAGGCCAAGGCAGCAGGAGTGCCCAACGACAATATCGATCGCGCGATCGCCAAAGGTTCTGGCAACCTCAGTGCCGACAACAGTTTCGAGGCCATCCGCTACGAGGGCTACGGCCCCGGCGGCGTTGCCATCCTAATCGAAGCCCTCACCGACAACCGCAACCGCACCGCCGCCGACCTGCGCGCCGCCTTCAGCAAGAGCAACGGCAATCTGGGCGAAACCGGCTGCGTCGGCTGGATGTTTGAGCAAAAAGGTGTCGTCACCATCCTCCACCCCGGCGACGAAGAAACCCTGCTCGAAGCCGCCATGGAGGCCGGGGCTGAAACCTACGAACTGACCACAGTGCTAGGCCGCCGCGACGAAGAAATTCCCGCCGCCGAGCTATTCTGCGCCCCCGCTGATCTGGAGACCTTCGACACCAGCCTCAAAGCCCAGGGGTTAACCGTTCAACAGGCAGAGCTCCGCTGGCTGCCCAGCAACACCCTGGTTGTCGATGACCCTGACCAGGCCCGCTTACTGGTCAAACTGATGGATGCCCTCGAAGATCTCGACGACGTGCAGTCCGTCACCGCTAACTTTGACATGGCGGAAGAGCTGATGGATGCGATCGCGGTCTAGGAAAGTAAGTTGAGCCACTAGTCAGCGGATGGAGAAAGCGATCGCGCTTTGATGCTTAGCGAGCGTCCAGGGCTAGAGACGCTGATTCTAAAAAACCAGAGATCATGGTGGGCAATGCCCACCCTACTCAATATCAGACGAGTAGCCGACTGCCACTGTCAGACCCGCTTGCAGAACAGACGTTTAAACCCATGATCCGTCACTCCTTTCCGTTGGGTCCAGGGCGGCGGAACGGCCCTGGTCGTGGGGGTCTGGGGGCAGTGAAACGCCCCCAGCGGCAGATCTGGCCATCTCCCCCACC
>JAHHHQ010000029.1:10000-12500 GCA_019359285.1 Nodosilinea sp. WJT8-NPBG4 | reverse complement strand
GGGCGCCACTTTCCCGCCCCGCACGCCTTGCGGCGCACGAGGCGGTAGTCACGGCGCACTTGCGTAAACCCAGCCACAGCCTCGCGCGGTCCGGATCCCACGGGCCCTGCCCCTTCCATAGAGACCAACGCCCTGGGCCCAACCCTTAGAGCCAATCCTTGTCCCGAGGTTACGGATCCATTTTGCCGACTTCCCTTACCTACTTTATCCCATTGGCCAGAGGCTTTTCACCTTGGAGACCTGATGCGGTTATGAGTACGGACAGGCAGGAGGTCACGCTTTTGTTTAGTCCCTTTACATACACACACACACATATGTATATATGTATATATATATATAAAGGAATTAAAATTATTGTTAGTGTCTTGCCAGGGAGAACGTTTTCACGGGACGACGGAAATGCTCCAGATGCCCCGGAAGCCGGGGCATTATGCCGGTCATCTGACCCTCTCTCCGGGCGATCCGATTCCAGGGTCATTGTGCTGTGTTTCCGCGCACCGACCGCCGCGCGCGAACGCGACGGCCGGCTGGTGGATCCCCCACTTGTGATGAGGGACGCGGCCAAGCAGCTTGCTGTTCCCTTACGGGAGACCGTTAAGCAGGAAAGAGAACCCTCCCTGGGACCTCCGTCACCGTCTCCTGGCTCGTTTGCGTCACCGCTCAGCGCTCCGGGTTTGACCGGAACGCCACAACCCCTGTCCTGGCCCAGGAATATTAACCTGGTTCCCTTTCGCTGGTCGGTGCGACGCCCTCCGCGCGAACGGAGGGGGATGATTTGTTGAACGGCCGCACGGCGTTTTTTACGCGCCGCACGACCCACCCGATCGCACGCCCTTGTACGGGCCTTACCCCATCGCTTAGGACCGGCTAACCCATGTCCAACTGCTGTTCACATGGAACCTTTCTCCACTTCGGCCTTCAAAGTTGTGTGACTCATTTGAATATTTGCTACTACCACCAAGATCTGCACTAGGGCCCGTTCGACCTGCCCTCACGGGCGGTAGGCTTCGCCACGGGCCCCACGCCCTCCTACTCATCAGGCAATCCATATGTATGTATGTGTGCGCTGATGGTTGGGTATAGGTGATCGCGCTTGAGCGCCATCCATTTTCGGGGCCGGTCCATTCGGCAGGTGAGTTGTTACACACTCCTTAGCGGATTTCGACTTCCATGACCACCGTCCTGCTGTCTGAATGAACCGACACCCTTTATGGTGTCTGCATGAGCGCGCACTTGGGCACCTTAACCCACACGTTCGGTTCATCCCGCATCGCCAGTTCTGCTTACCAAAAATGGCCCACTAAGGACTCTGCATTCATGTGTGCGTGTAGGCTCAAAAAGTTAAGCAGCCTACACATCTTACCCATTTAAAGTTTGAGAATAGGGCGAAGTTGTTGCAACTCCGAGACCTCTAATCATTCGCTTTACCTGATAAAACTGCTGCATGACGAGTCCCAGCTATCCTGGGGGAAACTTCGGAGGGAACCAGCTACTAGATTGTTCGATTAGTCTTTCGCCCCTATAGGCAACTCAGATGAACGATTTGCACGTCAGTATCACTTCGGACCTCCACCAGAGTTTCCTCTGGCTTCGTCCTGGTCACCCATAGTTCACAATCTTTCGGGTCCCAACAAATACGCTCTGGCGCAAACCCTTCAAGAAAATCCAGGTCGGCCGGTGGTGCGGGAGGGGTCCGCGCGCGAACGCTGGACCGACCGCCTTCCCACCTCGGATGACCGTTGCGTCACCCTCCGCTTTCACTCCGCGCCCAGGTTTGCCACCCGGACACTCGCGCACGTGTTAGACTCCTTGGTCCGTGTTTCAAGACGGGTCGATCAGCACCGTTGCCGCCAGCATCACTAACCCATCGGAGATGGACACGCGCCGCACGGACGACGGACCACGCGCACGGGCATCGGTTCCCGATCCCCACGCGCGCGTCCGCCGTGGCGACGCGCTGACCTCGCCCGCGAGCGGGCATGGGTTGCGTATTTCCTCGATCCCTTCGACGGCAGGCGCACCGGGTCGTACCGGCGGGACACGGCCGTGAGGCCAGCCCACCGGACCCTTTCACGGGGACCCCGGTGCCCGTCAGCCACCGAGCACAAGAATCGATGCTGGCTCGCCCTCGGACCGAGTGCGTGGCTCGCATCGGACGGGCACGGGACACGGGCGCCGTAAAGCGCTCCGAGGATCCCGCGGGCCCATCCGACAGCGGCGCCACCGAACAGTCCGAGCAGTTGCGCGAACCGCCGGTGCCGATCGCTTCCCTCCTAACAATTTCAAGCACTTTTGACTCTCTTTTCAAAGTCCTTTTCACCTTTCCCTCACGGTACTTGTTCGCTATCGGTCTCTCGCTGCCAATATTTAGCCTTGGGTGGGATTTACCACCCGCTTAGGGCTGCATTCCCAAACAACCCGACTCTGGGACGAGAGCAACTACGCCGACAATCGACGACGGCCGGATCCGGACCAATGGACGGGGCTGTCACCCTCCCTG
>JAHHHQ010000029.1:0-5000 GCA_019359285.1 Nodosilinea sp. WJT8-NPBG4 | reverse complement strand
GGCCGCGCACACCCCCGAGACCCCCCTGACCCAAGCGAGCCGAGCGAGCGCGCGCGCGCCGCGGAACGCCACGGACCACGCGCGCACATCAAAGCTCTTTCGTCCTGCCACCCGCGCGTGCGTGCGGTGTGCGTGTCCCCACACACCCCCCTTCTGCTGCTGCTGCTTGCTCCCTCGCGCGCGCACACAGCCATCGCGGTCTTGCGTCGGTTTGGGGTTTGGGTGCGCCCGGTCTGCGCCGCGTGCGTGTTTGTGTCACACGCGCGCGCCGCCGCGCCGTCACACCCGCTCCCACAAGAGTGCGTTTCGATCTGCGCGCGCGGCGCCACGCTCCGCGCGTCGTTCCGTGGGCTGACCGCAACACTTTCTCTCTCTCTTCTTTTGCGCGCGCGCGCATCGTCTGGTGCTGGCCACACGGTCTGTCTGGTCTGCCTCACGTGCTGTGGTCCTGTGTGCGCCAAAGCTGTGCCATGCCATGCCATGCCATGCCAAAGTGCACCATGCCATGGCATGCCATGCCGTGCCGTGCCGTGCCATGCCGTGCCGTGCCATGCCGTGCCATGCCGTGCCGTGCCGTGCCGTGCCATGCCATGCCGTGCCGTGCCGTGCCATGCCATGCCATGCCATGCCGTGCCATGCCATGCCATGCCGTGCCATGGCGTGCCGCGCCGTGCCATGCCATGCCGTGCCATGCTGTGTGCCATGCCGTGCCATGCCATGGTGGTGGCGTGGCGTGCCAAAGCATGCCATGGCATGCCGTGCCATGGCGTGCCAAAGTGTGCCATGCTGTGCCATGTCATGCCATGGCGTGCCGTGGCATGGCGTGGCGTGCTGTGCCAAACTGTTGTGCCATGGCGTGCCATGGCGTGCCGTGCCATGGCGTGGCGTGCCATGCCGTGCCACACAGTGCTGTGTCATGCCATGGTGTGTCATGTGCCGTGCCATGCCGTGCCATGCCATGGCGTGGCATGGCGTGGCGTGCCATGCCAAAGTGTGCCGTGCCATGGCATGCCATGCCATGCCATGCCGTGCCATGGCGTGCCATGCCGTGGCGTGCCATGGCATGCCAAAGTGCAGTGTGGCATGGCGTGCTGTGCCATGCCGTGCCATGGCGTGCCGTGCCATGGCGTGCCGTGCCATGGCGTGGCGTGGCGTGGCGTGCCGTGCCGTGCCAAAGTGTGCCGTGCCATGCCAAAGTGTGCCGTGCCATGCCGTGCCATGGCGTGCCGTGCCGTGCCGTGCCATGCCGTGCCATGGCATGCCATGCCATGCCGTGCCATGGCGTGCCGTGCCGTGCCAAAGTGTGCCGTGCCGTGCCAAAGTGTGCCATGCTGTGCCATGCCATGCCATGCCATGGCGTGCCGTGCCATGGCGTGGCGTGGCGTGGCGTGGCGTGCCGTGCCATGGCGTGGCGTGGCGTGCCGTGCCGTGCCAAAGTGTGCCGTGCCATGGCGTGCCGTGCCGTGGCGTGCCGTGCCGTGGCATGCCATGCCGTGGCGTGCCATGCCGTGCCGTGCCGTGCCGTGCCGTGCCATGGCGTGCCGTGCCAAAGTGTGCCGTGCCATGGCATGCCATGCCGTGGCGTGCCATGCCGTGCCGTGCCGTGCCGTGCCATGGCGTGCTGTGCCGTGCCATGGCGTGCCGTGCCATGCCAAAGTGTGCCGTGCCATGGCGTGCCATGGCGTGCCAAAGTGTGCCATGCCGTGCCATGCCATGGCGTGCCGTGCCGTGCCATGCCATGGCGTGCCATGCCATGCCAAAGTGTGCCGTGCCATGGCGTGCCATGGCGTGCCGTGCCGTGTCAAAGTGTGCCGTGCCGTGCCGTGCCATGCCGTGCCAAAGTGTGCCATGCCGTGCCGTGCCATGCCATGGCGTGCCATGGCGTGCCAAAGCGTGCCGTGCCATGGCGTGCCATGCCATGCCGTGCCATGGCGTGCCGTGCCAAAGTGTGCCGTGCCGTGCCAAAGTGTGCCATGCTGTGCCATGCCAAACTGTGCCGTGCCATGGCATGCCATGCCGTGCCAAACCGTGCCGTGCCAAACCGTGCCGTGCCAAACCGTGCCGTGCCAAACCGTGCCGTGCCAAACCGTGCCATGCCGTGCCGTGCCGTGGCGTGCCGTGGCGTGCCGTGCCGTGGCGTGCCGTGCCGTGCCGTGCCAAACTGCGCCATGGCATGCCAAAGTGTGCCGTGCCATGGCATGCCGTGCCATGGCGTGCCATGGTGTGCCGTGCCGTGCCAAAGTGTGCCATGGCGTGGCGTGGCGTGGCGTGGCGTGGCGTGGCGTGCCATGCCATGGCGTGCCGTGCCATGGCGTGCCAAAGTGTGCCATGCCATGCCATGCCATGGCGTGCCGTGCCAAAGTGTGCCGTGCCGTGCCGTGCTGTGCCGTGCCATGGCGTGCCGTGCCAAAGTGCAGCGTGCCATGGCGTGCTGTGCTGTGCCATGGCATGCCATGCCATGCCAAAGTGTGCCATGGTGTGCCATGCCATGGCATGCCGTGCCGTGCCATGCCATGGCGTGCCATGCCATGCCAAAGTGTGCCGTGCCATGCCGTGCCATGGCGTGCCGTGCCGTGCCATGGCGTGCCGTGCCGTGCCATGGCGTGCCAAAGTGTGGCGTGGTGTGGCATGGCGTGCCATGCCGTGCCAAAGTGTGCCATGGCGTGCCATGCCAAAGTGTGCCAAAGTGTGGCGTGGTGTGGCATGGCGCGCCATGCCGTGCCAAAGTGTGGCATGGCGTGCCGTGCCAAAGTGTGCCGTGCCATGGCATGCCATGCTGTGCCGTGCCGTGGCGTGCCATGGCGTGCCGTGGCGTGCCGTGCCAAAGTGTGCCGTGCCATGGCATGCCATGCCGTGCCGTGCCATGCCATGCCATGCCGTGCCATGCCATGTCATGGCGTGCCGTGCCGTGCCGTGCCATGGCATGCCATGCCGTGCCGTGCCATGCCGTGCCAAAGTGTGCCGTGCCATGCCGTGCCATGCCAAAGTGTGCCATGCTGTGCCATGCCATGCCAAAGTGTGCCGTGCCATGGCGTGCCGTGCCATGCCAAAGTGTGCCATGGCGTGGCGTGCTGTGCCGTGCCGTGCCGTGCCGTGCCGTGCCATGGCGTGCCAAAGTGTGCCATGGCGTGCCATGCCATGGCGTGCCAAAGTGTGGCGTGGTGTGGCATGGCGTGGCATGCCAAAGTGTGGCGTGCCGTGGCATGCCATGCTGTGGCGTGCCATGGCGTGCCATGCCATGCCGTGCCGTGCCAAACAGTGCTGTGTCATGGCGTGCCATGCCATGCCATGGCGTGCCATGCTGTGCCAAAGTGCACCATGCCATGCCATGCCATGGCGTGCCATGGCGTGCCGTGCCAAAGTGTGCCGTGCCATGGCATGCCATGCTGTGCCGTGGCGTGGCATGCCATGGCGTGCCATGCCAAAGTGTGCCGTGCCATGGCGTGCCGTGCCAAAGTGTGGCATGCCATGCTGTGCCAAACTGCTGTGCCGTGGCGTGGCGTGGCGTGCCGTGCCGTGCCATGCCAAAGTGTGCCGTGCCATGGCGTGGCGTGGCGTGGCGTGGCGTGCCGTGGCATGCCAAAAAGTGTGCCATGCCATGGCGTGCCATATGCTGTGCCATATGCTGTGCCATGCCGTGCCACACTGTGGCATGCCGTGCCATGCCATGGCGTGCCGTGCCAAAGAGTGCACCATGCTGTGCCATGGCGTGCCAAAGTGTGGCGTGGCGTGGCGTGGCATGGCGTGCCGTGCCGTGCCATGGCGTGCTGCGCCATGCTGTGCCAAAGTGCACCATGGCATGCCGTGCCAAAGCGTGCCACACCACACCGTGCCGTGCCAAAGTGTGCCGTGCCGTGTCATGCCATGGCGTGCCGTGCCATGCCGTGCCAAAGTGTGCCATGCCGTGCCATGCCATGGCGTGCCATGGCGTGCCAAAGTGTGCCGCGCCATGGTGTGCCATGCCATGCCGTGCTGTGCCAAAGTGTGCCATGGCGTGCCATGCCAAACTGTTGTGCTGTGGCATGCTGTGCTGTGCCAAACTGCTGTGCCGTGGCGTGGCGTGGCGTGCCGTGCCGTGCCGTGCCGTGCCATGCTGTGCCATGCCGTGCCGTGCCATGCCATGGCGTGCCGTGCTGTGCCAAAGTGTGCCGTGCCGTGCCGTGCCGTGCCATGGCGTGCCATGCCAAACTGTGCCGTGCCATGGCATGCCATGCCGTGCCAAACCGTGCCGTGCCAAACCGTGCCGTGCCAAACCGTGCCGTGCCGTGCCGTGCCGTGCCGTGCCAAACTGCGCCATGGCATGCCAAAGTGTGCCGTGCCATGCCAAACTGTTGTGCCATGCCATGCCATGCCATGCCATGCCATGCCATGCCATGCTGTGCCAAAGTGTGCCGTGCCATGCCAAACTGTTGTGCCGTGCCATATGCCGTGCCAAAGTGTGGCGTGCCGTGCCATGGCGTGCCAAAGTGTGGCACGGCGTGCCATGCCATGCCACACCGTGCCACGCCATGCCACACCGTGCCACGCCATGCCATGCCATGGCATGCCAAAGTGTGGCGTGCCGTGCCAAACTGTTGTGCCATATGGCATGCCATGCTGTGCCAAACTGCTGTGCCATATGGCATGCCATGCTGTGCCAAAGTGTGACACGCCGTGGCGTGGCATGGCATGGCATGCCATGCCGTGCCAAACTGTTGTGCCATGCCAAAGTGTGGCGTGCCGTGCCATGCCAAAGTGCGGTGCCATGCCATGCCATGCCATGCCATGCCAAACCGTGTGTCTGTGGTGTGTGCCATATGCCGTGCCAAAGTGTGGCGTGCCATGCCATGCCATGCCATGCCGTGTCGTGCCATGCCAAAGTGTGCCATGGTGTGCCATGCTGCGCCATGGCATGCCATGGCGCGCCAAAGTGTGCCGTGCCATGCCATGCCATGCCATGCCATGCCATGCCATGCCATGCCATGCCATGCCATGGCATGCCGCGCCGTGGCACGCCGTGC
>JAHHHQ010000028.1 GCA_019359285.1 Nodosilinea sp. WJT8-NPBG4 | reverse complement strand
TACAGACCAAGCTCAAAGCCAAGGTGCTGCAAAAGCTGGAGTCGATCTACGTCGATACAGGCTCTAGCCTCTCTGACTGAAGCCCAATCTGTTTAAGTAGGGAAAAACAGCACCGGATGCCAGCTGCTGCGCAGAATTTCGCTGGTGAGGCTGGGGGCTGACCACTTGAGAATGCCGCCAAGGTTGCTAGAGCAGGTGGCGATCGCTCCGATATCGTGCATTTCGGCCGTTTTCAGAATTTCTGCTAAGGGGCTGCCCTCAACGACGGTGGTGTTGACGACTAAATTGAGGGCAGCTAGCTCTGACTGAAGCTGGTCAAGTTCCTGTTCGGCCTGCTTCAGGGGGTTATCGCCCCGTAACTCTCGGCGCATGTTTTCATCGACAACCCACACGAGGCGCACCCGCTCTAGCACTGAGTTGGGGTTGTTTTTCACCTGCTGCTGAATTTTTTTGAGCAAGCTTTTGCCTCCCTGGGTGCCGTTGTAGGGCACTAGCAGGTAGCGAAACAGGTGAGCACAACGCAGCTTTAGCTCAGCGGTAGTGTAGGTTGACACGAGCTGGGGCCGCAGAATAATGATGGGAATCGTTGTCTTTTCGGCTAGATTGGCGGTAGTGCTGCCAAACAGCTTCTCTTCCAGTAGGGTGCGGGTTGGACTGCCCAAAAAAATCACGTCGCTCTGGTGCTTTTTGGCCAAGCGCAAGATGCTCTCGCTGGCGCGCCCCACCTGTACCTCAACGGTCACATCGATGTCGTTGGGCAGATCACGTAGCAGGGTTTGCAAGCGCTGGCGGGGTTTTTCTAGTAGCTCTGGGCTGTCTCGCGGAATTTCCCGCTCACTGTCTACTGAGACATTGTGAAAAAAGACCAGAGACTTGAACCCTCCAGCGGCGAGACTCGGCACGAACTGAGCGAGACGGTAGATACCATCAGTAAAGTCAGTACAGATGAGCGCGCGCTGAAACATACGTCCCCCGTTCAGGTGCAACAAAGCGTACAAAATTTGCGATCGCCCAAGCTGGCAATCGTTGTGACATATCACCACAGACCATCGGCAGCTGTCGAAGAAGCCCTTCCTCCTACCATAACGTTAGACAGGGCCGTTTCAACCCTTGAAAGGCCCTTCCCGTTCTGTAGGCAGGTTGATTGTGACAGGCTCCAACAGTCTGGGCCCAGGGTTCAAGGTATGTCGTAAATCGAATACCTTAAACCCTGTACCCCACTAACCTATCACTTTGGGACTACGGATTAGACTGGACTGCTTAGGCATCGACGGTAGCGGTGTCGACTTAACGAAAAAGTCAGAAATTGTGCAGAACTGCAAGCCAGATAAGGCTGAATTGACCGACTTCCTATGCTCTCGCTGCATAGGGACATGGGGTCTGATAGAAATAGCTATTTCACTGGTGAGCGAGGTGTGGGGAGCGCATTGCGAGCGGTTGAGTTAAACCCCTAGCCCAGCTATAGCTGTAAAAGAGTTTCGGCAAAAGTGGGTTGAAGCAGGTGGCCTCTGAGCCAGCGCGAATTTCGATTCTGTAGTTGATGAAACGTTTCATAGCATCGAAGGTGACGCCCCGGCATCCCCGGCCTGATTCAAGAGAATCGTGCAAGAGAGGGAGGTCGCCGTCTTCATGCTGTTTTGGCGACGTTAAAACCTACATTTGAGGGTTTGGTCCAATTCCCCATTCGTGCTTGAGAAAGTGCTTATACATCGTCTCTCGCATCATCATTTGTTCGTACATCTTGACTAGGAACTGCTGAGCCTGCTCCCGACTCATTTTGTCAACTTGGGTTTCAAAGGACCTCAAACTAAACTGCTGCTCCAAAGAGAGTTGCATCGGTTCGTTCATGGATTTGCTCCTGAGAGAGAGAGAACAACACTCCAGTAGTGGCTGGTAACGACCAAGCTGAGCCTGAGTTACTGCCTAGATGCACGGGTTAGCTCTCCCTAGGGAAACCCGGTCCCAGCACATCTAGTTTCTCTACCGGAATAAGCTGTAACCACAGTGCCGACCTAAGCCAATGCGCTATGGTTTACAAATTATAACGATCATTTGACAAAGATCCACTTGGTGGTCTTGTAAGCGAATATAACAAGTCATCCCCAAACCGTCATCTGCCGGTAGAGAATTTACAACTTTTAGCAATGACTGCTAAGTAAAAATGCTCAGGGCAAACTTCTTCACGGATTCTATGTCTAGGCTCAGGCGATGCTAGTACAGGGGTGCTTTCCCCGCATTATTGCGTGGTCGGAGCACTTACAACCGCCACGGCTGGAGGCTTTCGGAGCTATCTTCGACCCGATCGCATCGACTGAAGGGTTTGTCTAATACAAATAAAAGACCTACCTTTTGGGAGGTAAAGTCGTGGCCCAAATCAGCTGTCAGCGCTACTAGACGGTGCTGACAGGTTCACTACTACCACTGTGATGTTGTCTCGGCCCCCCCGTTGCTTGGCAGAATTGACTAGGGCTGTGGCCGCTGCCTCGCAGGCGCGAATCGACTTGAGGTGAGAGGCAATCAGATGGTCTGACAATTCTTCGGTGAGACCGTCGCTGCATAGCAATAGACGATCGCCGCTGTGCACCTCAATAGGCTGAATATCAATTTCGGTGAGGTCATCGCGCCCTAGGCACTGAGACAGCACATGGCGCCACGGGTGGCTGCGCGACTGGGCCGAACTCACCTCACCCGCTCGGATAGCTTTGGCAATCCAGGTGTGGTCTTCGGTAAGCTGCTCTAGGTGGTGGCCCCGCAAGCGGTAGAGGCGAGAGTCGCCGACATGGGCACACCAAGGCTGCGGGTCGCTGTCGCGAAAGGTGACCAACACCACGGTAGTGCCCATGTCGGCCCGTTCAGGGTGGCGCCTCTGGTCGTCGAGGATGGCATTGTTAGCTTGACGCAGGGCTTGCTCTAGGAGCTGGGCCGTGGCGACTTCTCCGTGCCAGTGCTGCTGCAAAAAGGTCTTAATAGCGGCGGTGGCTAAGCGGCTAGCTTCTTGCCCACCTGCATGGCCACCCATGCCGTCTGCCACAATGAAAAATCGTCCCTCGGGGTCGATGTAGTAATCATCCTGGTTGCTGGTGCGCAGCAGGCCTGGGTCCGACAACCCTGAAAAAACACAATCCACCATAGCAAATTTGGGCTAAACCATTAAGGCAGACGATCGGCCCGGTTGACCTGAAGCACCGCTCGCAAAAACGCGATCCCAGTGCCTGCCGCCAGTACCCCAGGTACTAGAGCCAGCCAAACAAACTCCGATAGTACCAGTACCGTTGCCGAAAGGGTAAACGCCCCCACCAAAATGGCGTAGTTGTTGGCCATTGTTACCCCACTAATGCGGCGCAGGACGCGATCGGTCTCGATAGAGCGCACTCTTACACGAATGTCGCCGCGCTCTAGTTTGTCAAGGGTATCTTCGATGCGCCGGGGTAGGCCCAGGGCAGAGGTGCTGACTTGGGCAGCCTGACGGCCGAGTTCTCCCAGCAGACTGTTAGCTCCATCGGTCGGATTGCCATTGGACATAAGCTGTGCAGCAAACGGCTTAGCCGCTTCCATAAAGTTAAACTCGGGGTCGAGCCCTTTACCTACCCCTTCTAAGGTAGAGAACGCCCGCATCACAAAGGTGAAAGTGGCCGGAAAGCGAAAGGGCTGATCGTAGGCGACGGCGTAAAGGTCATCGCTGATGGCATGAATGGACTGCTCCTCAAAGGGGCGGTCCATAAAGTTATCCAAAATATACTGGATAGAGCGGCGTACTGGGCTCATATCATCGACTTGTGCCAGTGCCCCCAGCTCAACCAAGGAGTCCATTACCTGCCCAGCATCGCGCCGGGCTACTCCCATGAATGTACTCATCAGCCGCTGGCGAGTCATCGGCTGTACCTGGCCCATCATGCCAAAATCGTAGAAGATTAACGATCCATCAAGGCCAACGGCAACATTGCCCGGGTGGGGATCGGCGTGGAAAAAGCCGTTGTTCAGTAGCTGGTGTAGGTAGGCTTGAGCCCCCAACCGAGCCAAGCGCTTACGGTCTAACCCAGCGGCTTCAAGGGCGTCGTAGTGGCTAATTTTAATCCCAGGCATGTATTCCAGGGTTACCACTCGAGAGGAGGTCAACCGCCAGAAGACGCGAGGCACGTTGACCCAGTCTTCGCCACGGAAGTTGCGACGAAAGGTGTCGGCGTTGCGACCTTCGTTGAGGTAGTCGATCTCCTCCCATAAAATGCGGCAGCACTCTTCATAGATGCCCAACCAGTCACGGCCTTTACCCCAACTAGGATGGCTCTGAAAATAGCGAGCAATGCCCTTGAGAATAGATAGGTCGATGGTGAAGAGCGATCGCAACCCCGGGCGCTGCACCTTCACTACCACTTCATCGCCGCTGTGTGTCTGAGCCCGATGCACCTGCCCTAGGCTAGCCGCCGCCAGCGGAATCGGATCAAACGTGCGGTACAGGGTGTGGATAGGCTTGCCTAAATCAGCCTCAATAATGTCGCGGGCCTGCTCATAGCTAAAGGCCGGTACCCGATCCTGAAGCTTCGACAATTCCTCCACAAACTCAATGGGGAAAATATCGGCACGGGTTGAAAAAAGCTGCCCTACCTTAATGAAGGTTGGACCCAGATCGAGTAGAGTCTCGCGAATCCATACGGCAAGCTCTCGCCGCCGGGCTGTCTGGGCTTCAGCAGTCATGGCGCCACCGTAGCTCCAGGCTTTGCCGTAGAGCCATCGGGCCCAGAGCAGCCGCAGCACAAAACCCCAAATGTCGACAAAACGACGCTGACGGGAGTATCGGCCCTGGTTCCAGCGGTAAGAGTCTTGACGGAAAGGCGGTGTCTTTTCTCCGGCAGCAGCGGCAAGGCTCGCCGTGCTGGCTAAGGCTAGGGGAACGGGAGCAGATCCGTCTAGCGGTGCTTCGAAAGCTGAGGTATCCAAGCTGCCAGTCATGCCTTCAACGTGGCTTAAGTCACCCTCGCCGTTGTCGAGAGGGGAAGGCAGCTTGGCCGATGAGGAGGGATCAGAAACGGCAGACACTCAGGTTCCTAGAACAGAAGGGATGGCAACGACTTACAAACCAATATAGCTCCGGGCAGCAGCCCCGGCAGATTTAGACCTGGCGTGAGGCCAAAACGGTTTCTTGACTTTTAGACCTGGGAAGTGGCCCGATACTGCTGTAAGGCGACTCGCACCTGGGCAATTTCGGCTCGCAGGGTGTCAATAGTGGCCTGTAGATCGGTGACTGAGCCAGCTGAAGCCGATGCTGTATTCCCCATAGAGGATTCTCCAGCTTCTGCTTCTACCTGCTGAGCCCGAGCCATTACTTCGTCCGTAAACTGGCGAAAGTATTCCCGCTGCTCGGCGTCAAACTTACCCACTAGGCTCAAGCCATCGGTCAACAACCGCTCGGCGCGCTCGTTAACTGCATCCGCTAGGGCGCGGCCAACATAAAATGCATGCAGCACGGGGCTAGTCATGGCAAACCTCAGGGAAGACGGATGATGTAACAGAATTCGTTTAACTGTAGAGAATTATAACGCCCTTATTCCTCTAGCACCGGACGGATATTGGGTTAATTTTTGGTTTATTCAGCCAACCTGTCTAGCTAGATGACGGAGCTGGGGCTGCTGGCTGAAGCGGCGGAGCTAGGGGCGCTGGGGCTGCTCCTTCCGTCGGAACGGGCTCCATAGGGACTGGTGCTGGCAGCGGCTGCGGTGCCGGAGCGGGCTCCACAGGCAGAGGCGCGGGGTCGCTAGGGAATATAGGTTCAAACTCGGGTGTGGGTTCGGGCTGAAGGGGTACCGGAGTTTCCCAGTCTTCTACGGGTTCAGGGACAGGCTGAGGGACAATTTCAGGCTGGGGTACCGCTGGGGGCGGGGCAGCAGGTTCTTGGGGGTTGGGGGTAAAGTCAGGTACTGGCTCTGAACCTGGCGGTGGCGTGTTGCTATAGTCGGGGCGATCGCGCCGGGCTGGGGCATCAGCCCAGGGCTGCAAGAGATCGTCGCCATTCCAGCCAGGCAAGGGAGGAAACGACTGATTGGGATTGAGGCGCTCTTGGCTGGCAGAACTGGCGGGCTGGAGCCGGGCATAGAAGCCAAACCCTAGGCCGCTAACTGTGGCCAACAGCCCAGTCGCGACCAGAGCCAGCGGTAGCGAACGATTCTGACGTTGGGTTGAGCCAACCAGGGTGCTGACCTGCGCAGGATAGTCAACTATTGCTTGGGGCTGGGCTCCGGGGTCAGATTGGCTAAATACCGCCCTAGTCGGGGGGCCGGTGAAGCGCTGAGGTACTGCACTGGGTGCTGGTGTCGAGGGTAGCTGCTCAGGGTGTGGCAGAAGGGCTTTCCACGCCGCCAGGGTAACGGTGGGTGGTAGTTCGTGCAGGGTTGGCATGGCCCCGTTCAAAAGCCTAGGGCTACCTAGGGCTAGGGCCGTATCGACAACAGTGGGTAGCCCAGGGTGACGACGACGAACCTCCACTGCCAGGGGAGCGTTGGTCGCCTCAGCCCGCTGACCAGTCAGCATAAAATACAGCAGGTGGGTAAGCCCGCACACCAGGGCCGATTCTTCTGAGAAAACTTGATCTTTGTCGGTGGGATTTGGGATGGCGGTGGTGGATGGCGGTAAGTCAAATCCTGTGAACGTGACGATTTGATCCTGTGGCTCGTACCACACCTGGTCAGGGGTCAATCGCAACCCGGCCCAACCTATGGGGTGGAGAGTCTCGAAGGCTTCGGTGAGGCGTTGGATAATGGCCATGCTGGAGCGAGGTGCCAGGGAGTTGGTTCCAGTCACCAGGCGATCGAGGGGAGTGCCGGGGGGACTGGCCAGGGTTTGATAGCAGACGCCCTCTTCTTCAAAGCCTCCTAAGCGCGCTGGAAATGCGGTCTGTTTCAGGCTGTTGACCTGATCGAGGTACTGGTAAAACACCTGTCGCTGTGGGGCATCGGGCAGCGTTGCCGGGCTGCGACTACCTAATATGCGGAGCTGGATCCACTGCCCCTTGGACACATCCATCGCTAGATAGACAGGGCCAATGGCATCTTCGGCCACCCAGGCATCGATCACGTAGTTGCCATTTTGCAGGGCGGTGCCCACAGCTAGGGTCATAGGAACAGAGAGGATCAATGATCTTTGCCACTCTACCCCGTTCTTCCCCCAGTGGAGAGATGCGCCAATATCTTGTGCCCCTCAGGCGCGAGGATAGTGCTGCTCCAAAAAGGCGATCGCATCGGCCTGGGTTGCGATCGCGCCATCAAGCTGGGCGGCAAATAGGGTCTCTAGCATCGGCCTAAAACTGGGGCCTGGTCGATATCCCAGGGTTTTGAGCTGGTCACCGTCGATCAGGGGCGACGTGGGAGCCCACTGCATCAGGTAACGCCACAGGGCAGGGCCCAGCTGCCGTGGATGGCGAGCACTGATGAGCAGGTAAGTGGAAATATCAGCTTGATTAAAAGCGGCATACAGCTGACTGGGGGCGGGCTCGGTGGCCACGAGGGCTTGCCACTGGTGTTCCCATTGATCGAGGTTAGACAGGCGCTCAATGGCGCGATCGGGCAGTTGTAAATGGGCGGCCAGGGGCGATCGCGCTGCGACCGGTACAGCAGCCAGCAGCCCCTGGAGACGCAGCAGCCAGGGCGGCCCCAGATCGGGCCAGCTAAAGCGCTTGGCCCAACGGCTGAGGCGTCGCAGCTGCTGCCATAGGGCTGGGGTCATGGTTAGGTCGCTGTGGAGACAACGCAGCGCCCCCAGATGGTCGAGCAGAGTTAGCGCCGACTGCCAGTAGGCTGCCTCAAGGATGTATTTCAGCTCGTTTTTGAGCCGCACCTGTAGGGCCGGGGCTCGCCGCATCTGGTGTTGCATTTGGGTGTAAGCCCCGCTCGCGATGGCGTGGTGAATGTAGCCCTCGGTTTGGGCGTCGAGGCTAAACCCCAGACGCACCGCAAAGCGCACCGCTCGGTAGATGCGCGTCGGGTCTTCGATAAAGCTGTTGGCGTGCAGCACGCGAATGATGCCCTGGCGCAGGTCAATGAGTCCGCCAAAGTAGTCAAGCAGCTGCCCAGCCCCAGGATTGGTGAGCCGCAGCGCTAGAGCATTGACCGTAAAGTCGCGGCGGTAGAGGTCTTGCTGAATGGAGCTAGCTTCGACTTCGGGATTGGCGGCGGGGTAGGGGTAAAACTCTGTGCGGGCGGTGGCGATGTCAATCATCAGCCCGGCCAGGGGATGGTCTAACTCTTTGCGCCAGACCAGCGACGCCGTTTGAAACCGCCCATGGACCTGTAAATCAACCTTCGGAAATCGCTCCTTGATCACGGTCGCCAGGTCAACGCCAGCCCCTACCTGCGCCGCGCTGAAGAATCCATCAACCACTAGATCGAGGTCCGGTAGAGCCGCTGAGATCGAGTCGGTACAGATCAGCAGATCGCGCACCGCGCCGCCCACCAGGTAGAGGTGCCAACCTCGCTCCTCGGCTGCGGCGGTGATTTGCTGCAAGATGCCTTGCAAAATAGGCGACAGGCCAACCCCCAAGGCCTGCTGTAGGGCAATGGCAGTAGGCGGACCGAGAGCGGGCTGGGCTAAGGAAGAGGGCTGCCCCTGGTGCAGGTGACGCAGCAGGTCAGTGCGGGTGACGATGCCCATCAGTGCCCCCTGGTGCAGCACCGGTAGGCGACCAATGTCGTAGGTCACCATCAGGTGCTCGATATCGGCGAGGGGGGTGTCGGGAGTAATGGTTTTGAGGTTGGTGGCCATATAGCCCTTGACCGGAGCGTGGCTGAAGCCGTGGTGAAGGGCTAGATCCAGATCGCGGCGAGAAATGATACCGACCAGGCGATCGCCCTCATCGACCACCGACAAACCCGAGTGGCCGTAGCGCAGCAAAATCCGTTGGGCCTCGTGGATTGTAGTGTCAGGGCGGATGGTGCGTACCGGCGACGACATCAGATCGCGGGCGATGGGCTGACGGGGCAGGTGCGATCGCACCGCCGCCATGACCTCCTGCACCATCCCTAAGGGGTCTTCCGTCGTCACGCTGGCTGAGGCAGCCGCAGCATGCCCACCGCCGCCTAAGGCCGTCAGCACCGTGCCCCAGTCGAGGCGATCGCTCACTCGACCTCGGGCTCGGCCAATCAACGTGAGTTTTTGAATTCCCAGCGATGGGTCAGACAGATCGCGGTTCGCCAACCCATCGGCATCCACTTCTTCCTCGGCGGCGTAGTAGGCCCCAAATAGCAGCGCATCGGCATCGGTTAGGGATATCAGTTGCTCTGCCAGCCCCGACAGACCCGGCACATACTCATCAACCCGCAGCAATACCCAGGCCAACGTGTGGCCTCCCACTGTCTCTACATGGAGGGCAGCCATGGCTTCTGCCAACAACCCTTGCAAAGTGGGGCTCAGTCCCGGTTCTACAAAGTCGGCAATAATCGCGAGGCTAGCCCCATGGGCCATCAGCCAGGCTAGAGCAGAGGCATCCCGCGCCGTCGCCCCCTCGTACAGCAGCGAACCTGTATCGACATGAATGCCCAGGGCCATGACAGTCGCTTCCGCGACGCTGGGCTCAATCTTTCCTTCTTGTAGGGACTCCACCACTAGAGTGGTAGCTGCTCCCACAGCCTCAATCGTGGTTTCCTGGGCTTGCACCGTCTCGGCACTCGTGGGATGGTGATCGTAGATCTCGATGGGTACCTGGTTGTGTTCGGCCTGGGTAATCCAATCGGCCGCTGGGCCAAAGCGATCGCGCTGCTGAGCATCGACCAGAGTGAGGCGATTAATCTGGCTTGGATCCACTGCTCGTCGCTCAATCAGCGGGTACTCGTCACGGTGGAGGGCCAAAAATCGCTGCACCGTCGGATGACAGCCTCCGGTCAGCACGATGCGTCGCCCTGGCTGCAGGCGAGCCAGCCCAACGGCAGCCCCTAGGGTGTCAAAATCGGCGGTGGTGTGACAAAGGACTAGGTCCATAAGTTTCAGGCCTTTTTTAGGGCCATACTTTCCGGCGGGGCCTCTTTCTGATAGCGTACTGGTTAGGGTAGTGTGGCTGTTAGCCTGGGCTGATCAGGTTATTCACCGCCGTCTCCGCTGCTGTGTTTGAGAGAGCAAATATAAACCCATGGTAATTCTGTTTCAACTCGCGCTGTTTGCCCTGGTCCTGATGTCATTTGTGCTAGTGGTGTATGTGCCCGTAGCCTACGCCTCTCCCCAAGACTGGGATCAGTCCAAACGACTGATCCTCTTTGGCTCCGTTATTTGGGGCGCTCTGGTGGTCGTCGTAGGCGGCCTCAACTACTTTGTGGTGTAGATAAGAATATTTATGGCGGTTTTTGAAGGCACGTTAGTCTCCACAGGGTCTCCTCGGTTTGCCATTGTGCTAGGCCGATTCAACGATTTAGTTACGGGTAAGCTGCTGGAGGGTTGCCAAGATTGCCTAAAGCGCCATGGTATAGACGTTAACCCCGAAGGCACTCAGGTTGACTACGCCTGGGTGCCCGGCAGTTTTGAAATTCCGCTGGTGGCTCGGCAGTTGGCCCTCAGCGGTCGCTACAACGCGATCATTTGCTTGGGAGCCGTCATCCGTGGCTCGACGCCCCACTTTGACTACGTGGCGGCGGAGGTAGCCAAGGGCGTGGCAGCAGCGGGTTTCCAAACCGGCGTGCCGGTTATTTTTGGCGTCCTCACCACTGATACGCTGCAGCAGGCCCTAGAGCGGGCGGGTATTAAGGCCAACCACGGTTGGGACTATGCCATGAGTGCTCTGGAAATGGCCAGTTTAATGGGAGTGATTCACTCCGCCATGGGTAGTGGTGCGAGCAATGGCTCAGCCCGCTTGGGGCCTGGGATGCCGGTGGCAGCTCAAGCCGTTGTGGTTCCCGACGCGGACTCGATTTAGGGCTGAAGATTGCCCAAGAAAATCCAAAAAAATGTTGACATAGTCACACTTTTTTGAGATTCTAGATAAAGTCAAAACCAGCGAAACGGAATTGCTCCTGACACTGGTTTTTAATGCGGGTATAGCTCAGTGGTAGAGCGTCACCTTGCCAAGGTGAATGTCGCGCGTTCGAATCGCGTTACCCGCTTATTAAAATGTCGTGCGCTCCTCCACATTTCTGATAGGAAAGTTGGTGGAATTAATCTGGGAGCTGTAGAGTATTCTCCAGGCTCTAATGGGGATACCTAGGTAGGACGGAATACAAAAATTGGAAGTTTCATAGCTGAGAAGCAATAGTGGAGCCCAACCCGCAAATTGGGCCTCACTAATGTTCTAGGGATAGGGAGTCGTGGGTTGAATGCTTTCCCTCCGAAGGGCGCAGAACAGGGCTTCGGGTCGATGACCACGCAGCCAGTAGGTTTCCATTTCGCCACGTCCTTTAATAGTGATGCAGCCGCGGCGTTCGAACCGATAGCTGTCCTTGAGGCGTTCATAGGTTGCAGCCGTAACCTGAATCTGACCGGGTTCGCTAGAAGCCTCCATGCGGCTAGCCACATTGACGGCGTCGCCCCAGAGATCGTAAATAAATTTCTTAGTGCCAATCACCCCAGCTACTACCACCCCGGTGTTGATGCCAATGCGGATCTCGAGCGGTTGCCCTGACTCGGCCTGAAAGGAGGCGGTGACCTGCTGCATAGCCAGGGCCATTTCAGCGATCGCCTCCGCATGATCCTCCCGAGGCGTTGGTAGCCCCGCTGCCACCATGTAGGCATCGCCAATGGTTTTAATTTTCTCTAGATCTAGCTGTTCGGCCAGACTGTCGAAAGCCGAGAAGATTTGGTTGAGCAGGTTTACCAGCTTAATGGGTGACAGATGGTGCGACAGACTTGTGAAGCCAACGATGTCGGCGAATAGAATCGTCACCTCGTCAAAATGCTGAGGAATGGAGGTCTTGGTCTGCATCAGCTCGCCCGCGATCGGTGCTGGAAGAATATTGAGCAAGAGCTGCTCGGCCTTTTGCTGCTCCTGAGCTAGTTTTTGATTGCTGATTTGCAGTTCACTCAACATGTCGTTGATCTGATAGCCCAAGTGGTTAAGCTCATCGGTTCCCTGCACCGACACTCGCTGGGTGAGGTCGTTAGAGCGCCCGATGTGCTGCACCTGCTGACTGAGCCCGAGCAGCCGCCGCAAAATCACGCGATCGAGCAGCAGCAGCATGCCGCTGGTAAACACAAGACAGGACCCAAGCAGCGACCAGCCGAGATAGTGGCGGCTAATTAGCCCTTGCCGGTAGATATCGCGAGGCAGCTTGACCTCTAGCAGCGCTTGGGGAGTACCGTAGACATCGGGCCACAGAGTGTAGCCCATTAGGGTATCGGTATTTTGAGGGCGCACTAGGGTGGGTAGCATAGCCGAGTCGGTGGCATCGCTGAGAGTCGTGAGGATGGGTTGCAGCGGCTCCGACAATTCACCCTGACCTAGGGGATAAAGCTGTAGATCTAGCCGCGTGCGCTGCGCCAGGGATTCGACGACGCTGGCACTCAGAGTTCGCCCCATGAGGAGGGCACCCCTGGATGGGCCGGTGGCATCGCTGCGCAAAATAGGCTCTACTACAACCAGCATCAGGTGGCCATCCACCGCCATCAACCCTTGGTGGTGAGAGGCCAGATGCTCAAACTGCATCAGCGGGCTGGTGGGAGTAAGCTGCTGGATTAGACTGGATGGTAGGGGTGAAAAGGTTCTGTTGTCTAAGTTGAAGCTTGTGCCGTAGACAATCTTACCGTCGGGATTGACGAAGGCTATAACGTTGATCTGTAGGCTTTCAAAGGCGTACTTTCTAAGATTTGACTCAAGATAATCAGAGTTGCCGTCTTGGATAAAGGCGTAGGTAGCATTCCAAGCGGCCCAGTCTTCGGTAACGCTCTGGATCTGGGCGAGGTCGCCGGCTAGCACTTCATCGACCCGTTGCAGGTTGCGCTGGGCATCCTGCTGCTCAAGGCGACTGTAGCTGCGCTGCAAAATGACGGAAAAACTGCCGTAAAGAATTGCCATCAGCCCTAATAGAGGCAGCGTGGTCAGCAGCAGAGTTTTGTAGCGCAGTTTCATAAGTTAGGGGCACTGTGTGGGGGGTGACACCCCTCAAAAGTACCTGTAGAGTACCCATGGCGTAGCACTACAGCGATGTCCCTCACCATTGCTTTGAAATGAAGCGTCGTTTTTCAGCGCTTTTATGAGGAACCGTTGGGGGAGTGTTACCAAACTTAAAAAAACGCAGCACTGTTGGCGGTGTTGCCCAGTGTCCCACGACGGCTGAAGTCTACCCTATACCACTGCCTTAGCGGTTGGGGGAATTCTGCAACGGTAAAACGCTATCCGTCGCGCTCGGTGCGCACCCAGGTTTTTTCGGGCTTGACCAGAAATTTGAAGTACAAAGGAATTTTGTTGAGTATGTAGAGCGGCACCGTCAGCAGATCCCGAAGGGAAAGATCGCTGCGTCCGTAGCCCACCCAAGCCAGGCTAACCCCGGTGCTGAGAGCGAGTACTGCCCCTAGGGCTAGGTAGGCGGGTAGCCAGCTCAACCCAGCAAGGGCTGCCGCTAGGCAGAGGGCTGCGATCGCCAACGTCACCATGACCTGTAGCGAAATGGGCAGTACTCCTAGCTCTAACGCCAAAACGAGGAGGTCAATCCGTCCCTGGCGCAAGGCCTGTCCCAGCAGCTTGGGCACGTACTCGCTCAACATCTGCAGATGACCATGCTCCCAGCGGGTGCGTTGGGTAGTGGCGGCCTGGTTGCCGCTGGGTAAGCGGCTGGTGACCCAGGCGCTTTGGCAAAATTGTGGCCCATAGCCGGCTAGAGCTAAATCGAGGCCGAGCTTCATATCTTCGACAATGTGACCACTGGCGATATTGACGGCGATCGCAGCCTCCCAAGGCATGGCGATACCAGTACCAGTTAGCAGACAGGGCTGACCCAGGCGATATAGCCCGAGGGGCCGCACCCAATTTTTCACCTTGAAGGCAAAGGCTGAAATGCCGTCTTTAAGCCCAGGACTGGGTGGCTTTTCCATTAGGTAGACGGCCTGGACCGGGCGCTGGCTATGCTGGGCCTGAATGGCCAGGGCGGCCAAGCTGTGGGGCTGTAGATCGCAGTCGGCATCGACAAAAACAATGATGTCGGGTGGATTGGCCATGAGATGGCTGAGGCCAAAATCGAGGGCATAACCCTTGCCGCGTTGGGCAAGGTCGTGGCGCTCAATCACGGTGGCTCCGGCCTGACGGGCGGCTTCGGCGGTGGTGTCGGTGCAGTTGTCGGCAATGACCAGTAGGCGATCGGTAGGACGCAACTGGGGAAGAATGGTGGCTAAGGTAGTGGCAATGCCCTCAGCTTCGTTATGGGCGGGCACCAGCACCGCCAGGGAAAGATTGGCAGGTAGGGTAGAGGGACTGGCGGACGACTGGGCTTTGCCCAAGGCCATCAGGCACTCGAGGGCAAAGAAAGCTGAGGTGGTCAGTAGTAGCAGCGGCAAAACCGCGAGCATGACCGTGATCAGGTCGCCTAGACTTACGTTCATAACTACCCAACGTGTTGACTTAATCGGTGATGCTAGGTTGCCCAAATCGCCAGGTTGGCCTGCCGCTGGAGCCAACGCCCGCAGTAGGTACCTTAGCGAACCCTGGCTAGGTCCATCGACTTCGCCCCGGCAGATTTACAAGAGCTTCAAAAACCTGTGTCTCGGTGGTGCTGACCTATTGCTGGGCCAGCACCACGGCTAGAACGGCTTCTACAGCGATCGCCCACCCCTCGGGCGCTGGCGCTGGCGCGACCTGCCAACCGCGGTCAGCTAGCTGGGGATGGGGACCGTGAGCGCTGGGCAGCACAACCGGGTAATCGACGTTTTCTAACATGTCGAGGTCATTGGGGCTGTTGCCTAGCCCAATGGTGGTGATGGGCATGGCCTCGGATCCACTGCCTTTGTAGAGCTGCACCAGCTGGTGCACGGCCCGGCCTTTGCCTGCTTCGCTGCCAATTAGATGGGAGAAGCGATCGCCAATTACGACCCGAAACCCCATGGCTGCTACGGCCTCGCGCAGCTGGTCGGCGGGCACATTTTTTGGAGTCATAAAGGGCTCGGTGAACTCCCTAGCCTTGGCCTGCTTGGCCTCTTCGGGGGATAGCCCGGTGAGTTGCACCACCTGGTCTACAGTCCAGTCACCAAAGCCTTTGAGGGGACGACCGAGATCCTGGGCGATCGCCTTTAGCCCAGCGCGAGCGGTGACGTAGTTGCAGCCTAATTGCAGTACTCGGTAGCCATCGACATTGTCGCCTGGCGGTAGGGTAAAGCCTGGATGGTCGATGGGAATGTAGATGGCGCTGCCGTTTTCCACCACGAAGGGATCGCGCAGGCCGACATCATGCCGCAGTTGGGCGACCTCTTGACGGGTTTTGCTCGTGACTGGTACTACAGGAATGCCCTGATCGGCGAGCTTGGCTATGGTCGGCAAGGCTGCTTGGTAGGCGTAGGTTTCGCCATTGAGCAGGGTGCCGTCGAGGTCGGTGAAGATAATGCAGGCCATAGAAATAACGAGGGGGCGCTATAGATAAGGACAGAGGACCTATCCAAAGCCTACTGCAAGGGCCACCCTTAATTCTGACGTCTCAAATTCAGAGTTCTCGGGCGCTGTAGCCTGCGATAGGCTTTGGCCTGGAACGGCCGAAACTCGCGACTGGCAGAGGGCACGGGGCTGTTGGGTAAGTGGACAGGTCTGAGCCTGCCAGGGTTGTGACGTGCCAGTCGGTGTCGCCAAATGCTGAGCCGCGAATAGGCATGAACGCGAGCTGACGTTAAAGCAAGAGTGAGACAATTGGGATGCAGCTTTTCCTTGGGCTCGTTCTAGGGCTAATCTGTTAGGGCTTTAGCTGACGGCTAAGGTTCTGCTGTTCGTTCCTCTAAGAGTGTTGTATGGAGTTTAAAACCCCTGGCCAGGAGGCGGTTTACCATCGAATTTTGCCCTGGATGCATGAGCTGTTTGGCGAAGCGCTGGTGGTATTTGAGGATGAACCCCTCTTTATTGTGAATTTGGGGTCGGCGGTGGCCTCGACTCGCGTGGTGCCCTGGCACGATTATGAAACGCTGATTACTACGCGAGCTTATGTAGTAACCGCGATTGAGCTGACCCCCGAACTGAGCTACTACCTGCTGCGAGAAAACAACGGCATCTACTTTGGCCGCTTTGCCTATGATTCTGAGGATGACATTGTGTTTGAGCACAGTCTGGTAGGTGAAACCTGCGATCGCCTCGACCTAAATCACTCCGTTGCCACCGTGATTCGCATTGCTGATAGCTACGACGACGAAATTGTCGCCCGTTGGGGGGGGCAGCGAGCCCTCGATCGCTGGGCTTCTTAACGATCCTGCGACGGTCCAGGGGTTTCATCTCAGGATGAGGGTTCATTGAGCCCATTTCGCGCTACAAAATAGTCTGACAATGCACCCGGAGGTTGCCGTGGCTCGTCGCTGGATTTGGATAGGGTTAGGGGGGGTGCTAGTGGCGCTGCTGAGCTTGGGGCTCGGTTCGGCCCGTGCGGCAGGCCCTTTAGAACCTATGCTCACCGTGAGCGGTTTGCCACCTATGCAAACTACGGCGGCGGCAACGCTCCAGCCGCTGAAAGCCGATCAGCCTGGGCCAACTGATTTTGCTGCCCCGCCGGAGTTGGCCCAGGCGGCTCTGCCCCGACAGGTGACAGCCTTAGCCGACCCCACTAACTACGGCGATCGCTTTCTCACCGACGTCAATGGTCAGGTCGTGCACAACGACTTCATTGCCGTGCTGCATGAAACCGTGGGGTCGGCCCAGAGTGCCCTCAACCTATTTCGTACACGGCACCCGCGCGACCAAGACCAAGTCAGCTACCATGCCCTAATTGGCCGTGATGGCACGGTGTACTACATTGTGCCTCCTGAAAAACGGGCCTTTGGGGCTGGCAACTCAGTGTTCAATGGCCCCAATGGAGCAGAGACTGTACGCACTAATGCAGCGTTTCCCCCCTCGGTGAACAATTTTGCGTACCACGTGTCTTTGGAGACCCCCGGCGATGGCTTCAACAACCGCCGTAGCCACAGCGGCTACACCCAGGCCCAGTACGATTCCCTAGCCTGGCTGCTGGCTCAGACCACCATTCCTGACAGCCGGATTACCACCCACCAGGCGGTCGATCGCTCCGGCAACCGCATGGATCCGCGCAGCTTTAATCCGTCTAGCTTTTTTAGCCAGCTGCGCCGCTATCCAACCCGCAGTGGCTTGACGGGCTAGGGAGCGACGCCGAAAGACATCACCATTTCGTACACCGACAGATCGAGCACCGTTAAGTTGGGGTCACGGCTGGTAAATATGCCGTCACCCATCATGGCCTCGTAGGCCTTAAGGTTCGCTGCTATGGCTGCGTCCGAGGGGGCTAGGCGCAGCCACAGAGTGTCGTCGTACTGGTCTAGGGTGGTGCCCTCAAGCACAATCGTGCCGCCGTAGTCCCAGGCAAAGCCGTAGAGGTCGAAGTCACCTAGGACGGCTTGAACCGCAGCATAGGGTGCACCTACCCCCAACCCCTCTGGAATTTGCCAAGCCTTGCCAAAGTCTTTGATCAGCCGGGGCTGGCTCTGGGCAGCGTCCTTCCATACCACGGCAAACTGTTGGTCAGTACCAGGGTTGACCACTGTGCCTACCTCTGTGCTGCCTTCTCCGAGGGAAATGGGGCGATCGCTCAGGGCAGCCTCACCATAGAAATTGGCCAAATCAGCGCGGCTGGTTTGGGCCGTAACTGGGCCCACCCGCTCGCCAGGAACTACCAGCCCATCGTTATACTCATCGGACGCACTGGGCGCTACAGCAGCGGATGGTTCAGCGGCAATGGTGAGTTCAGACGGCTGTACTTCGGGCTGCGCCTCCTGGAGTTGGCATGCGGCTAGGGGTACCAAAGCCAGACTGAGAACCACTGTCATCCACAATTGCGCCATGACGGTTGATGACTAGGGCACCAGGTGGTGGCTAATGGCAAACCGCAGCAGCTCAGAACGGTTGCTGGTCTCGGTTTTGCGCAGCAGACTGCTGACATACTTCTCGACAGTGCGGGGGCTCAAAAACAGGCGATCGCCGATTTGAGCATTTGATAGCCCGTCCGACAGCAGCGTCAGCACATCCTGTTCCCGAGCCGTAAACTCAGTTATCAGATCGGCAGGGTCAGGGGTCCAGGGCGCAATCGCTTCGCTGACTTCGCTGACTTCGCTGGACTGAAGGGCACGCTGCTGGGCAGTACTGAGAGCCACCTGCTGAATCCAGGCCGACTGGATCAGCTGCGATCGCTCCAGCAAGTTGCGCACGATCGCCCCGATCTCTTTCAGCTCAAAAGGTTTGGGCAAGTAGAGGTCACAGCCAAGCTGATAGCCTCGAATCCGGTCTTGGGTCTGATTGTGGGCGGTAAGAAAAATCACTGGCAGCAGCCGAAAGGCCGGATACTGCCGCACCTTTTGCACCAGGGTAAACCCATCAAGACCGGGCATGCCGATGTCGGTAATGATGAGCTGGGGTTGGTGGCTAAACACCTGACTCAGCGCCATCTCGCCGTGGCTGGCCATCAGCACAGAATAGCCCTCAAGCTCTAAATAATCGCACAGCGCAAGGCGTGTGCCCTCATCGTCTTCCGCAATTAAGATGGTGAGCGGCATAGGCCTACCAGAGTTAGATCTGTGACAGGTCAAACGTCACGGCCTACGGCCACGATTTAAGCCTTGGCACGCAGCCGATTTTTCGCCCCGCCCCTTAAGCCTAAACGACAATTCAAGGACTCGGTTTATTTGTTGCTGAAGTTAAAGTCCTGTAAAGTGAGCACTCCGCCAGGGTTAACATAGCCCCTAGCAATGGGCTTGACAGCCTCTAACCTAGGCGATAACCGAAGCCACGCACGGTTTTCAGGTATTGCGGATGACTGGGGTCAACCTCTAGCTTCTCGCGAATCCAGCGAATATGGACGTCTACAGTTTTGTTGTCGCCCATAAAATCGTGCCCCCAAACCTGATCAATAATCTGATCCCGTGACCATACCCGACGGGGCTGGCTCATGAACAGTTCCAGAATTCGAAATTCTTTGGGGGACAGGTTAACTTCCTCGCCCCTCAAGAAGACACGGCACTCCTGGGGATGGAGCATGATGTCTTCAAACCGGAGCACGTTGTCTTTCTCAACGCTAGCTTTGCCCCGCTGTCGGCGCAGTAGCGCTCGGCACCGAGCAACCAACTCCCGCATGCCAAAGGGCTTGCTCAAGTAGTCGTCGGCGCCAATTTCGAGCCCCACCACGCGGTCCGTTTCGGTACCCTTGGCGCTCAGCACTAGAATAGGCACGTCAATGCCCTGGTGGCGCAGCAGACGGCAGAGGTCAAGCCCGTTCATGCCGGGTAGCATGAGGTCGAGCACTACCAGGTTGACTTCGGGCCGGTCGGTGCGGCTCGACACCGATGTGCCGCCCAGCATATCGAGAGCAGTCAGACCATCGGCGGCAACGAGAACATCAAACCCTTCTTCGGCCAACCCAAGGGCCAATGTTTCTCGAATCAGTTCTTCATCTTCGACGATGAGTACCCGCCCTAGGCCAACCCGTAGGTTTGGCTGAGTTTGGGGCGCGAAGTCTACAGAATCCATAAGAAATGGTTAAAAACTGCTCACTGAAATCATATCAGTCCACAGAGAGATGAACAGCTTGGCAAAAGCTAAGACTTTGTAAACCCCACCTTGGAGCCTGTTGGGAAAGCGCCTTAGGCTCCGCTAACCAAGGCTTCTATAGCATCAGCGCGCGTAGGTAGGGCGGCGGTTAAAACAGTGCAACCCGTCGAGTTAATGTGCACATCATTCTCAATACGAATACCGCGTACCCCATCAAAGGTTTTGAGACGGTCCCAGTTAATGGCGTCGTTATACTGGCCTGACTGCCTCGCCGGACCTAAAATGCCGGGTACCTGGTAAAAGCCCGGTTCAATGGTGACTACCATATTGGCCGCCAAGGGCCGGTCTAGGCGAAGAAACTTTAGCCCAAAGCGATCGCTGCGCGATCGCCCCGGCGCGTAGCCTGCCATATCCCCTAGATCTTCCATGTCGTGCACATCTAGCCCCAGCAGATGCCCCACTCCATGGGGGAAAAACAGAGCGTGCACATCCCGTTCAACCAATGCGTCGGGCTCTCCCCTCAGAACCTCTAGATCGACTAACCCCGCCGCCAGGGTACGGCAAGTCAGCAGGTGTAGATCCAGGTACTCAACTCCAGGGCGGGCGGCGGCAATGCAGGCATCGTGGGCGGCCAGCACTAGGTTGTAAATATCTCGTTGGGCCGCGGTGAACTGCCCAGACACGGGCCAGGTGCGAGTGATATCCGAAGCCCAGCCGCTAGGGGCCTCGGCCCCCACATCGGCCAGCAGCAGATCGCCCGGAACCAGGGCATGGTGGTACTGCTCGTTGTGGAGCACTTCGCCGTGGACAGTGACGATGCTGTTGTAGGCGCAGGCCATGTCCTGGCCCATAATCACCTGCTCCATGGAGGCCCGCACCTGGGCCTCGGTGGTGGCTCCTGGAGTGGCGGCCATACCGGCTTTGTGGGCGGCGACAGAGACCGCCGCCGCCCGTTTGATTTGGTCGAGGGCATAGGCATCGTGGTGCAGTCGCAGGGTCACCAGGGCTTCGACTAAGGCTCTGCTACGTTCTGGGTCGGCGGCAACTTGGGCAGAGAGAGTCGCCGCGTCGGCTAGATAGGAGTCTAGGTCTTGGTAGGGATAGGCGGCATCGGCTCCGATGTCAGCGGCGGTCGCCTCTCGACTGGGGCTTGGCCCATGCCACAGCGCTGCTTCGGGGGAGGTGTCATCCATAAACAGCGTCAGCCGACCCCCTTCGAGGTGAAGGGCGGCATTGGCCAGGGGCAGGCCCGCAAAGTACAAAAAATGGCTGTTAGCCCGAAAGGGATAGGTGTTGGCCGGAAAGTTGCGCGACACGGCCTGCCCCGACCACAGCACTACTGGCCCTGGATGGTGCTCAGCCAGGCGATCGCGGCGCTGCCGTAGTGCCGTAGCCAGCGATAACGAGGTGGTGCGAGGGGGCATAGACAACCAAAGCCGACGACCTCTTTAGTCTGTCACAGCACACCAGTACTGAAGAGGTAGCAAGCTTGACGGTCTAGCCCTAGCTTTAAACTCCCGTCGCCAGCAGTTAACCCCAAAGGAGAGAAACATCCCTTAAAATGAAACCAATCAAAATTAATTTTTTGTGAATTCTCCGTTCAAAGATAAGTTCAAATGAACTACTGTTGAATCTATAACGGCTAGCCTATCTCAGGTGCAGCGCTATGGCTTCCTTAACGATTTGTCTAGGATCACGGGTTCGCCTTAAGGGGCAAGACGACCACGTACCCGATTTTGTAGTGGTGCGGTGCGAGCGCGATCGCTGCTGGGTGCGCCAGCAGGACTGGGCACCCGGTACCGAAATTAAAGTCAGTTTCAATCAGCTTCTAGTGCCTCCTGAGGCAGGCTCAACTCTTCCAGTAGCGTTGGCTCAGCAGGTCAAAGCATCAGGATTGTTGGCTGGCCACGGCGACCACCGCGCTGGAGAGAATGTGGTCTACATGGACGCCTACCGCCATCGCCATGCCCCTCAGAAGCGGTAGCGTTGTCGGGTAGTAGCTCTTATCTCAAGTCGCAACGATTTGTTGCAGATCGCTTCGTCCCTAAGGTGTTAGGATGCAGCTCTGTCGGTTTTAGCGGGGGTCAGCCGCTAAAGGAAACGGGGAAAGCGCAGCGCAAATCTGCCACTGTCCCGCAGCTGTGAGGCGATTTTAGACTTCAGATTTTGGATTGCATAGATCTCCAACTTCTAGAAGCTTAAAATTTTCCAAGTCAGAATGCCCGCCGATAGATGCTCACGTTATTTCCATCTGCGAGGTACAGATGACTATGAATAGTCTTTGGTTTGCTCTAGGGCGCTGTGGTCCTAGGCGTTGTTTTTTGCTGCCGCACCAGACTCCAATTCATTTCTGGGAGTGGCTGTGCGTATAGACACCAGCGTGTGGCAGGGCTGTTTTGGCGACTGGCAGCCGCTGTTTATTCGCGAATACTGGCTGCCCATAGGCCACATTGCCTGGCAGGGATTTTTGCAGCAGGGCCGAGGCATGGTGCTTTGCGAAGTTCACACCAGCACCGCCACGGTGGACTGGAGCTGCACGGCGGTACCCTATACCGCTCGCTTTGTGACCGCAGGTGCCCTAGCTGACTGCTGTCATGGCCTCAGCCTAACCGCCGATCAATTGCCCGCTGTGGCAGAGGCTATAGCGACCTATGACCCCGCCCAGGATGCAATCTTGCTCTTGATGGGCAACTCGCACCCCTACGTGAGCTGCCTAAAGGGTTGGGCGGTGCCACCGCCGGAGTGCTCTCGCCAGATGGGCGATCGCCACGCCGAGTTCACCGTCCTACAGCCTTAATCTCTCTGGTTTTGTCAGCAGTCCAAGCTTCAAGGCTGGCTGGCAAAGCTGATTCACTTATTTGTTAAACCCAATGACCCAACCCACCCTGTTTGTCTGTGCTCTGTGCAAATTCCCCGCCGCTGAGTCTGGTGCGGGTGACACCCCTGGGGGGCAGCACCTGCTCGACCAGCTGACTGCCTGCCTGAGTGCCGAAACTAGCAAGGGCGAAATTACCCTTCAGCCGGTGCGCTGTATGGCTGCCTGCGATCGCGCCTGCAACGTCGCCCTCAGCGCCCCCGGCAAGCTGACGTTTATCTTTAACGACCTCTCACCCAGCCAGTCGGCCCCCTACTTGGCTGAGTTTTGCCGCCAGTATGCCGCTGCCGCCAACGGCAAGGTGCCCTACGGGCTGCGATCGCCCGCTATCAAGCAGGCTACGGCCTACGTGCTGCCGCCGCTATTAGCTGGGACAGCGGCAATTTCGGAACGGAGCGTTTCGCAAATTGCTCATTAACCCATCCACTCATCCACCCATCTACTCCCCACCGACAATCTCAAACTCCAGCCCAAAGTCCTGGGCCAAACTACAAGTCTGGTGGTCGGTAATGTTGGTGTCGCTCAGCTCCAGGTTGTAGAAGTTCACCGTGGGATGGCGAAAGTATGGCCCGGCGTGCCAGGTGCCCACCTCTAGCTTGATAAAGCAGTTGCCGGGGATGTGAAAGGCGAAAATTTTACTCGGGTCGGGCTGCTCAGCCGCCTCCGGCGGGGCCACCGCCATGAACCAATCTTTGCCCACCAGCGCCCCTAGGCACTGAGTGCAGCGCTGATGCCGGGTAATGGTGCGAAACCGGGTGCCCTTGTTCTTCAGCGTCATGATGTAAAAGCGGGGGATACCAGCATCCAGCTTGAGCTGGGCTTCCGCGGGGCCAAAGGTGACTCCGTCGGCACTGGGGAAGATGACCTGGCCAAAGGGAGCAAAGTTCTCTGGGGTAATAGGTCGCGCCGTGAGGTGCTGAAGGGTGAGGGGTAAGACCATGGTGAAACCTTACTCTCTAGGGGAAGCTTTGCACTGATATCAAGCAGCTTTGTGAATCGTGCCGTCACTTTTAACGCCAACCACACGATCGCTCTGCATGGGTAAGAGTTCTTAAAAGTTCTATCATGTCTGACCTCCTGGGGTCTCGGTGCGGGCTAGCTGCCCGACCCTACTTCTACGCTAGTGCGGGCGAGGCCAGAATTGGGAGCCCAATTGACAGAAGTTGTCTGCCTAAATCGAGGTAGATATCCCCAGAGAGCCAGGTAAGGGTGAAGTGATCTAGAAGAACTAGAGGGCGTAGCTTTGTAACAGGGAAGCGTTTCTTTGTAACGAGAGGCCGTTTTTTAGTAACGGGAGGCTGTTTCTCTATGACGGAAGGACGTTACTTCGCGATGGAAGGCTGTTGCTTTATAACGGAAGCGCGTTGCTTTATAACAAGCGGCTGTTGCTTTGTCATGGAAGCGCGTCACAGAGTAACAGAGAAGCGTTGCTTTATAACAAGAGGGCGATATCGAGTAACGCTTCGACATTGGACGCGATCGGCAGGTGCTGATTTGCGTATCCTACGGGTTAGGAGAACGGCTCACCCGCCGTAACTAAGAGCAACACAGCCACCGCGTCGTCGTAACCGAGGAAGGAGGACAGGTTATGACCTGTGACCATGCCAAAGCGTTAGCCCTCGCCAAAGCAGGCCAGTGGGATGCCGCCCACGAGCTGGTACAGCCCTATTGCGATCGCACCTCCTACCTAATTCATGCCTACCTGCATCGGGTTGAGGGAGACAACAGCAACGCTCGGTACTGGTATCGGCAGGCCGGAGTCACCATGCCAGCCAATACGCTGGAGGAAGAATTGGAGCGGTTAGTTGATGCGATCGCCAGGCGTGAATGGATTCATGGGCTCGGCGGTGGGCAGCCCGTCACGTACGGCGAGCATGGCGTAGAGCCAGCAACCGATACATCACCATACTTGTCATGGTGGCAGAAATACCCCACATCATGGCGATCGCAACAGGGCTCGTCAAAATCAACCCGGTGGTTGTATGGCCGATAGCTCGGGTGACAGAACTCAAAATAAGCCAGCCCAGCCCCCAACTAACCGCACCGCTAATGACTTGAACTAAAACCCACCAGGCCATGCCAGGAATCTGGGTATAAAACACTAGCCCCTGAATACCACCAATCATCAGGCCCCCAACGGCTCCACTCATGATTAAGCTGCTGTGAAAGGCAATATAAGGCCGCACCATTCTGCTCAGCACTACCCCTAACATAGTGGCCAGGGTCCATCGCACCGTCCCCGAAGCCCCCAAACGCAGCATTAAACCCTGCAAGAGACCGACTACAGCTCCCAGAACATAGGGAGTGATTCGGGTTTGCTCAGCGGGGATGCTAATTGTGGCTAATCCACAGCCTAAAACCGTCAGGCCAACCCAGAGGGAACAGAACTTCCAGGCCCTGTGAGGGGGATAATTGGCGGCCAAAAATAGGGGACGGTTAAGGGCAGAAAAATTCATAGGGATGTCGTTGACGTAACATTGGACCAGGGACGATACCGTCGGTGGCGGCTCTACCCGCCTGCCCTGCCAATAGCGTACCCTCGCCTGCTGAGCCTATAGCGTGATGCGAAACCACAAAACCCACGGGTAAGACCCCATAGACTGTTACCCTAACCTCTCAACCAACCATCTCACGAGTGAGGTGCCGGGTGCCTGGGCAAACCTGTGAACCTGCCACACAGCCAAATTAAGCACCCAGCACCTCGGACGATAGCCGTTCAATCAAGAACAACACCTCCGCCGCATCGTCGTAATCGAGGGCGGGGTCATCGGCCAGGGCCGGATCGCGAGAGCCGTTGAGGATGGCCATCATTGCCTGGATAAGCTGCTTGATGGAGTCGGGTACTTCTGGGTTGCTAGTCAGCTCCGCAAGCTGTGACTGGACTTCATCGACCTGCTGCTGAGCCAGCAGCCCCAGAACGTGGTCTATCAGTTCACCGCCACCTTGTATGCAGCCCCCCTGCTGCCGATGGGCCAGGTAGGCATCGCGGGCCTTCTGCCACGCTGTCTTCGCCACTGCAGAGTTGCCAGTAGCAGTTTCAATGCTATGGAGAATGCTGAAGGTTTTCCAAATTTCTACTGTATGGCCAAAGGTTTTTTTACATTCTATTGCTCGCAGTATTTCCCCTCGCGCTTCGTCATAGCGATTGAGTTCATATAAAGCAATGGCGATACTACTCCGCACAATTCCTTCGGACCTGGAGTCATTTAGCTCAACGTGAATATTAACTGCTTGATAGAAAAAGAGCAGCGCATCTTCAGGCCGATTCAGGAAGACGTAGAGATTTCCTAGCTGCAGCAGACTACGCGCTTGCAAATCCTGTAAATTTTTTTGAGTGAAAATAGCTAAGCTATGGCGATATGACTCCTCTGCTGCGTTGTAATCTCCTATATTGGTCTGCACCATGCCAATTTGATGCCAGGTAGCGGCAACTGAAGCTGGCTCATTCTGCTGCTCAAAAAAAGTGCGTGCCTCCTCGTAATTCGAAAGAGCTTCAGCATGTTTATGCTGAGATAAATATACTGTTGCCAGTTCAGTCTTGTTTACAACTACCTGCCGAGAATCACCCAGTTCTTCAGCCTGCCTGATGCTTTCTTCAAATACTTCAGCTGCTTTATCGAGATTTCCTAATTCTCTGAGGCAGATAGCTATCTCGGTCAGACCTACAGCAACCATACCTATTCCGGGCTCCCCCAGCTCTTCATATAGCATCTGAGCTTTGAGCAGTACTTCTAGAGCTTGAGATTCTTGTCCAGCTCTACAGAGCGTGATACCAAGCTGATAGTATGCACTCGCCAGATCATAATCAGCTTCGCTGTATGCATCTGGACCTATCTCTTCCGCCTTCTTCAGCAACATCCGAGCTCTTTTACATGCTTCGACCAACTGCCCTTGCTGAAGCAGTCGTTCAATTTGCAGCCGTAGACTTTCAAAATGAGCATGACTCCATTTTAGAATTGCTACCGTTACTCGTTCTCGCAGTGCTACCGCCTGAGCTAAAGCCTGATGATGACCTAGCTCTGCCAAAAGTCGTTCAATGTGCTGAGCAGTCTGGCAAACTAATTCAACTTCTAAAGTATCTATCTCAATTCGCTGTCCTAGCCAGTCTAGAAAGGACATTAAATTGGGTAATTCCAGTAGGGCAAGATTTAGGGCCATTCTACTGTCATTGAACTTTTGCTCAAATAGAAAATCTACTAGCTGCCTCATGGCCTCGGCCCACATTGCTTTCAAGTCAGCTCGTTGCTCCGGCGTTCGCCCTAGTTGCAGGTAGGCAGGTAGGGCTGGGTCAAAGCGCAGGTAATTGTATTCCTGCAGTTCAGCTAACCCAACATCAATAAGCATCCTAGCCACTATTGCTGCGTTGTTGATTTTAATCTTCACAGCTATAGCTATGTCTCCTAAATGCGCACCATCGTGGAACATCGCCAGCCAATCTACGCACTCTCGTATCTCTTGTGGCAATCGCCGCAGCGACAGCTCCACACTGGCATAGAGCGAGTTCTCGCGATCGCCCGGATTCTCTGCCTCCAGCTTTGCCATCAACTGGGCTAGATTCCGCGTGGTTGCCCGTACTCCCGTCGCTACCTCCCTCGCCAGCAGCACCAGGGCTCGGGGGTGGCGGTTCACGGTTTCCACCAGTTCGGCAATTTCTTCTGGGGTGGTGGCGTTGTCGGTGGCGGGGGGCTCCCAGCCGTGCTGGGCCATCACCTGCTCCACCAGTAGAATGGCTTCCCGTTCGCTCAGCCGTCCCAGTTCTACAGTGCATCGGGCCTTGGCAAAGGGGGCGGGCAGGGGTTCGCGGCTGGTAAACAGCAGGCGGCAGCGAGGGCCGGCGGCAACAAATTTCTGGCAGAGGGCCAGCAGTTCCGTCACGTCGGCTACGCCAGCGGGGTTGTTGCCCTGGGCATCGGGCAGCACGCTTTCCATATTGTCGAGCACGATCACCGTGGGGAAAGCCCGCAGGGCGCGTTCTATGGGTCGCAGGGCGGCGGTGAGGTCGTCGCCATACTGGGCCACCAGGTAGCCCGTCACCAGTTGCCCTCCGATCACCTGCAAAACGCCCTTCACATCCTGCACGTTCTGCGGCTCCACGCTGACAAAGGCGGCGCGCTCAAACCGTCCCGATCGCACCAGCCAGCGGGCGAGTTCTGTAGTCAGGGCAGTTTTACCCAGGCCGCCGCTGCCGCGAATCACGGCGTAGGCTTCCTGCTGTAGCAGGCGCTCCAGATGCAGCAGTTGACGGCTGCGACCAACAAAGTGGTGCTCCGGTTCTGGGGGGAGCAGGCCCAGTTGTACCCGTCGTCGCTCTCGGGCCAGGCGGGCTGCCGCTTCCCCCACGGTGACGGTAAATAGCTGGGGGTCGGCTTCATCCTGGTAGAGCACCGGCACAAACCAGTCTTGCAGCTCCAGGTTGCCTGCCCCCATAATTTTGAAGCGGTAGGGGTCGCCGTAGAGGGCCGCCTGCCCCGCCAGCATGGCATCTCCCACCCGTTTGCCCTCCGCCAGGGTGCGGTAAAAGGGCTCCACAAAGCGGCGGGCGGTTTCCACCAGCACAGAATGGCTCATGGCCACCACAGAACCCACGCCTTCTTCCAATAGCCGGGCAGCGACGGAGGCCATGGGGTCGTCGGTGGCCTAGGCGCTCTGACAGGCTTCCAGAAGAATCAGCGGCACGCCGTAGCCCCGCATTTCGGCGGCGAGTTCCGGGGCATTTACCAGTTCGAGTAGTCGCTTGCCGAGTTTTTGGCGATCGCGGTGGGCTTCAAAACAGAGATACCCCAGCCCCACCCGTCGGTCATAAACGCCATGACCGTCAAAGTGGACGACATCGTAAGGTTCGCCTTCGTCCCTGGCCTGCTTCAGGGCTTCTTTCATGGCGGGAAAGGTGGAGGATTGCAGCATATTCACCTTGACCAGGTCTTCCCCCAGTTCCTCAACAGCCTGCACCAGGGCTTTGGCACTGATGCGGTGGTCGATATAACCCACTGGATTTCCCTGATCATCCGCGACTTCGGGACGAGGGCTGATGAGCAGCACTCGAATCGGAAGCTTTGCTTTTGTAACAGGTTGGGGCTCTCGATTCGGCAAACGACGCCTGACTCGCGCTCCGTTTGCCCCTTGAGACAGATAGCCTTTGCCATCGTGCAAAATCTCCCAGGGCAGCGAGAGCAAATCGCTGGCGGCTTCTCGGCACAGAGCGGCTTCTTCTTCGGGAGTGCCTTCCACAGGTTCGCCGTCTACCTGCACGGAAAAGCGGCGATCGCCGCTGGTGCGCCGCCATTCCGCTAACGGTTCGCGGGCGGTTTCACCGCTGAGGACAGCATCGTAGAGGGCTTTGCCCCAGAGAGGGAGGTTTTGCTCTGTCTTGGTGGCTCGTTGCTTAAAGACGCCCGTGGGCCACTGGTAGTACTTCTCGATGTACCAGCGAATGTCTTCAAGTTCCAATGGCCCCAAGGGAGCGGTGAAGCGGTAGCGACGGCTGCTAATCTCGCGGCTATGGTCAGCAGGGATGTAGGTGAGTTCGGCGATCGCTGTGGCGCGACGAATGCCGTCTTGCTCAGTGATGTGGGGGTCGCTGAGCTTAAGCAGCAATTCTTCAACAGGCTGCACCTGAACGATTTGGCCTTGCTGTCTATCCGTAGGCAGCTCTAGCCCCAGCGCGGCAGCGATATCAGGCATGGCCTCGTTAAGGCCGCTAGGGTTGTCGTGAACGAAAATGTGAATGGGGTCGTTGGGAAAGAAGGGCTTGAGGATGCCCCGCTGTACCCCCGGCAGCACTACGGGAATTACCTTATAGCCATCGGTGCGTTCTTGCGCCACCTCTGAAGCCAGGCAAATTTCTTTTTGTACCCACGATGAGCTCAAGGCGTCAAGGCTGATCACCACCAAAAAATGCCGAGCGGTGCGAATGGCCGTTTCAATTGTGGGAGTTAACGCATCTCCGCCTGTGAGTTCTCGGGAATCAACCCAGGTAGTTTGACCGTGGAGCTCTAGCGTTTCCCGCAGCCGCTGAACGGTGGGGTCGTCTTTGCTGGAGTGGGAAATAAAAATATGGTCACTCATGCCCCGGTTTACCCTGGTGAGGTGCCGAAAAGAGTCTGTTAGCTTCTAGCCCTAGCTCTACGTAGATACACCAAAGATAACGGGCATTTTCCGGAAAGCTTTGTGTCTGCCCCTCCAGTTGCCCATTTAAAACCCCAAAACCTCCTGCCGCGTCTCACGACACTCCGAAAAAATGCAGATTCTCCTAGCCTTATTGGTAAGCTGAAGGTTTGTTCTTCGATCGCAGAGTTGGGGCAGTAAGGCATGGATAACAAGTTGATGCTGATGATTCCGGGGCCGACCCCGGTACCCGAGCAGGTGCTGTTGGCCATGGCCAAGCACCCCATGGGCCACCGTAGCGGCGAGTTTAGCGCCCTGATGGGCGAGGTGACTGAAAACCTCAAGTGGCTGCACCAAACCAAAAACGACGTGCTGGTACTCTGCTCCAGCGGCACCGGAGCGATGGAAGCGGGCATTATCAACTTTCTCAGCGCGGGCGATAAAGTGTTGGTGGGCAACAACGGCAAGTTTGGCGAACGCTGGGGTGAAGTAGCCCGCGCCTACGGGCTCGATACCCACGAAATTACCGCTGAGTGGGGCAAACCCCTCAACCCCGACGACTTCAAGGCAGCCCTAGAGGCCGACACCGCTAAAGACATCAAAGCGGTGATTATTACCCACAGCGAGACTTCCACGGGGGTGCTCAACGATGTGGAAACCATCAATCGCTATGTCAAAGCCCACGGCGCGCTAATCATGCTAGATGCGGTGACTAGCCTAGGAGCGATCTCGGTACCGGTGGACGAGTGGGGTCTAGATGTAGTGGCCTCAGGTTCCCAAAAGGGCTACATGATTCCGCCGGGGCTGGCCTTTGTCAGCGTCAGCGCTAAGGCATGGGAGGCTTACGAAACGGCGACTTTGCCCAAGTTCTACCTCGACCTCAAGCCCTACAGCAAAGGGGCGGCTAAGAATACGACTCCATTTACCCCCCCAGTCAACCTGTTCTTTGCCCTGCACGCGGCTCTGCAAATGATGCAGAAAGAGGGACTAGAGGCGATCTTTGCTCGCCACGATCGCCAGAAGCGAGCCACCCGCGCCGCCATGGCCGCCCTCAACCTGCCGCTGTTTGGGGCTGATGACTGCGCCAGCCCAGCCATCACCGCCGTTATGCCCCAGGGAGTTGATGCTGAGCAAATTCGCTCGGTGATGAAGAAGCAGTTTGACATTGTCTTAGCTGGAGGCCAAGACCACCTGAAGGGTAAAATCTTTCGGATTGGACACCTGGGCTTTGTGAGCGATCGCGACGTGCTGACCGCCGTTGCTTCCCTAGAGGCCACCCTGACCAAGCTCGGCTACGACCAGTTCACCCCTGGGGCTGGGGTCAACGCCGCTGGTCAAATTCTGCTGGCCTAGACTCACCCCTAAAGGCCCTGGCTAAATCGCTGGACGCAGGTTAGCCATTCGCTGAAAGCTGCCGGGGCCGCACTCTTTCTCAAACTCCAGCACAATCCAGTCCTGGCGCTTGCCGATGCGCTTGGCGCTTTTTTGCAGGTATTCGAAGTACTCCAGCATTTGCGTGGGGGTGGGTCGGGGGCCAAGGATAGAGCCCAAGCACCAGGCATCCTTGGGCCAGCGACCGCAGTGCTCCCAAAACGATCGCTCCGCCCAAGTTGGCGCATTGCCACGCATGTAGGCGCGGCGACGGTGGCTGTGGAACAGCTCTACCAGTGTGGGAATGTCGTTGATCTGGTGGGCCTGATCGGCGGAGTAAATCTCCACCATATCCTCCAGGTTGAGCGGGCGCTCGGTAATCCACTGATGGCCGCAGTCGGGGCATTTGGCGATGAACGACAGTACAAGGCGCCCGCACTGGGGGCAGGGCTTCGTTGGTGGTGGATTGCCTCCCTCGTCGTCCTTTTGCTCTTGGACGGGCAGGTGATAGTCCTTAATATCTTCGGGAAAGCCCAGGCGCTCTAGATTGCCCGCCTGGTCGAGAATAATGCCGTACTGCTTGCCCGTCTGGGGCGAGATCCGCATCACTCGGCCAATCTGTTGCAGGTGCAGGGCGCTCGACTGGGTAGGTCGCAGCATTAGCCCCACCTCTACGCTGGGCTCGTCGAAGCCGATGCTGATCACATTGCAGGAGGTCAGCACCAGGATCTTTTCTTCCCGCAGGTCGCTGTACATGCGCTTGCGGTCTTTGATTGGGGTGCCGCCTTCGACGGTATCGGCAGTGATGCCAGCGGCACGAAAGGCATCGGCGACGTGGCGGGCGTGCTCGAGATCCACACAGAAGGCGATGGTGCGCTTGCTGGGGCAGAGGCGCTGCCACTCGCGGACGATTTTTTCGATCAGCTCGGGGCGATCGCAGGCATTCTTCAGCCCGACCTCGTCATAGTCGCCCCGCACGGTCTTCACTTCCTTCAGGTTGGCGACCCCATCGGGGGGCATGCTGTAGTACTTCATTGGGGCTAAAAAGCCCCGCTGTTGCAGGTCGCTGGGCACGGGCGAGGCCACCAGAGTATCCATAACGTCGCCTAGCTGCTCTTTGCCCAGGCGCTTGGGGGTGGCGGTCATCACCAGATGCACGGCATCGGGAAAGGTTTTGAGCACCTTTTTGCCCACCTGACTAAATAGGGTAATGTGGCCCTCGTCGTAGAACACTACATCTGCGGGCCACTGCTTCCACCACTGCCGCTTTGACATGGTTTGAATGCTGGCGATCTGAATGGGGGCGTCGCGGTTCTCTTCCCAGCCCGCTTTGATAAAGCCGCAGTGCAGACCGAAGGACTCCATCTTTTCGTAGGTTTGGCCCACCAGCACATCGAGGTGCACCAAGAACATTAGCCGCTTGCCCGCCCGCTCAGCATGGGCGCAAATCTGCCCGCTGATCACAGTCTTGCCCGCCCCGGTACCGGCGACGATCGCTACCCGCTTGTGCCCTTCGTTGAGCTTGCGGTAGAGGTCGTTGATGAGGTCAACCTGGTAAGGGCGAAGTTGGGGGGGCATGGGGGAGTGGGCGGGTGGATGGGTGGCGGATGGCGGGTGGTTCAAAGTTTACGGTGTAAGGCAGAGCCGTAGACTCTCTTCCCCTGACACCTGATACCCGAAATCCAACACCTTTAGATAATAAACGGGTACTACCTTTTGCCCTCGTGATCAAGGGTGCCTGTGGCAACGGCGCTATCATGCAGGTAGCTAAATCCAGGGACGGGCGCTTGAGCATGGAAACTCGCAAGTTGGGCAACACCGATATTGAAATCACGTCGCTGATTTTTGGTACTTGGCAGGCGGGTAAGAGCGGCTGGGTCGGTATAGAAGACCAGGATGTGATTAATGCGATGCAAGCGGCGCTGGATGCCGGGATAACCACCTTCGACACGGCGGAGGTCTATGGCAACGGCTGTTCGGAGGAATTGGTAGGCAAGGCGCTGGCGGATCGGCGCGACCAGGTTGTTTTAGCTACCAAAGTCTTCGCCAACCACCTCAAGGCCGACCAGGTAATCGAGGCCTGCGAGCAGTCTCTCCAGCGCATGCAGACCGATGTGATTGACCTTTACCAGATCCACTGGCCGTCAGGAGCGTTTAAGAGCGAGGTCGTGCCCATCGGTGAAACCATGGGAGCGCTGAACCAGCTGAAGGAACAAGGCAAAATTCGCGCGATTGGGGTGTCGAACTTTTCTAAGGCCCAGATCGAAGAGGCGATGCAGTATGGCCGCATCGATAGCCTCCAACCCCCCTATTCTCTCTTTTGGCGCGGGGTAGAGACTGAGCTATTGCCCTGCTGCGTAGAAAATAACCTGACGATCCTTTCCTATTCATCCCTGGCTCAGGGGCTACTCACCGGCAAGTTTGGCCCTGACCACCAGTTTCCCAAAGAAGACATTCGCAGCAAAAACAAGCTGTTTCAGTCGCCGATTTACGACAAAGCCCAGGCGGCCTTAGAGAAGTTGCGCCCCATTGCCGAGCGTTACAACACCACGTTGGGAAATTTGGCCCTGGCCTGGCTGATTGCTCAGCCTCAGACCACAGCGATCGTGGGGGCGCGTAACGCCGAGCAGGCCGTGGAGAATGCCAAGGCAGCAGCAATTTCGCTCTCTGCGGATGACCTGGCGGCGATCAACGACATTAGCTGCACCGTAACCGATCACCTGCCCACTGACCCGGTAATGTGGGCCTTTGGGTAAAGGACTTCCGGGATTGCTGAGTACAGGTATCAATCAAAATTTAATGTCTCTCGTAGGGACAAACGGCCGTTTGCCCCTAACTAAGTTCAGCCACCGTTCAGTAACGCCGGGCTTCCTTTGTATTGGTCATTGACGTTCCCTACTTGGAGGCGTTGGCGAAGACTTTCCCAAGGAAAACGGAAAAGTTGAGGGGATTGCCCGGTGGTTGAGCGCCGTCAAAGGTGACAGACCCTGGAGCTTTCTCAACGTCCTATATTCTTATTAGGTTGAGAGAATACCCTAGGGCAGGCCCGTTGATTGAGCTGTCCATGGACCTGAAGGCGTTGGTTTTTCCCCGCTGGCTGCGAAATTCTCTGCTGTTCCCGCTGTTTTTCTTAAACGGGTGGCTGTTCATTCTCCTAATCAACTTTCTTCAGCCTTTGGTCAACATGGTGCTGATCGCCATTTTGCTGGCGATTGTGCTTGATTACCCAGTGCAGGCGTTGCAGCGGCGGGGGGCACCGCGATCGCTGAGTTTGACAGTGGTGATGATGGTGGCGATCGCGGCAATCTCCATCGGCGGCTTCCTCGTTTTGCCGGCCCTGGTGGGTCAAGTTGGCGCTTTTCTCAATCAGCTGCCCCAGTGGGCCACCTCGCATGAGGGACTGTTTAGCTGGCTGGATAGCCTGCCCATCGTCCAGAGTTTGGGGCTTAGCTTCGGCGATCGCCAAGCCGAGCTGGTGCGCCAAATGACTGGCGTAATGCGTACCCTGGGCACCACGCTGCTGGGGCTGCTGGCGGGCGGAGTCAGCGGCGGCTTTAAGGTGTTTTTTGTGATTGTGCTAACGGTGTTTATGCTGACCAAGGGCGGCAGAGCCTGGGCGGGCATCATGAGCTGGCTCTCGCCCTGGTGGCGAGAGCGCCTCGAAACCCGCGTGCCCTATAAATTTCGTCGCTTCATCAGCGTGCAGGTGATGCTGGCGACTGGGTTTGGCCTCGTGCTGGCGGTGATCTTTACCATTATCCGGGTGCCCCTAGCGCTGATGTTTGCCATGCTGATCGGCATGGGCAGCCTATTTCCGTTTATGGGAGCCTTTGCTCAGACCACCGTTAGCCTATTTGTCATGTTCCACGATCTGGGCACGGGCATTCAGGTGTTTGTTGTTGCCCTGGTGCTGGGGCAAATTTTAGACAAGATCATTCTGCCCAAAGTGATGGGTGACCTGATTGGCGTCAACCCCATCTGGCTGATTATTTCGGTGTTTATCGGGGCTAGGCTGGGGGGCGTGATGGGTATTTTGATCGCGGTGCCCATCGCCAGCGTGATCAAAGAAATTGTCATCAATATGATTGCCGAGGCCCGAGGCGGGGTGACCTCACCGCCTGTGCTGCCGCAGGCGGCCCTTGCCGCCGGAGATCCCATTCAAGAAAGTGCCCAAGACTAAGACAATTCTTGGGAAAGCAAATATCGCCATGGAGGTGAGCAAAGCCCGTGCCTTCTAGAGCAGACAGAAATCTTGGGTTGTTTTCGCTGCCAAAGCTGTCCTTAAAAAAGCGCCTAGGCGATCGCCCAAGAGATTGTATTAAAGTAGTCGGTGACGAGTCCTGGACCTTCTCTCCGTCTCCCCCATGAAAATTCCGTTCTTTAGTCGTCTCTACAGCGGCCTGCTGAAGCATCCCCGCTACCGCTGGGTCGTCATGGGCGCCTCGCTCATCTACCTGCTAAGCCCCATCGACGTTTCCCCCGACTTCATTCCCGTGGCGGGCTGGATTGACGATGGCGTAGTGGCCACACTGCTGGCTACCGGCATTACCCAGGTCTTGCTCGATCGCCGCCAGACCATAAAAGCCCAGAAGACTTTAGCTGACAATGCTACCGGTGTAACATCTCTGCCTACCGACCCCAAAAATTCCTAATGGACTGGCTGCTTAACCCGCTCAACTACGACTTTATGCGTCAGGCGCTGCTGGCCAGTTTGCTGGTGGGCATTTTGTGTCCGGTGGTGGGCACCTATCTAATCGTGCAGCGCATGGCCATGCTTGGGGATGTGGTGGCCCACGGAGTGCTGCCGGGGCTGGCGATCGCCAGCTTTTTTAACCTCCCCATCCTGCTGGGGGCGTTTACCATGGGCCTGTTTAGCACCGCCGTCATCACCTGGATTCGCACTCAATCGCGCATCAAAGTCGATACGGCCATGGCCATTACCTTTTCCACCTTCTTTTCCCTCGGCATTACCCTGCTAACAGTGTTTCGCAGTCGTGTTTCCCTAGAGCAGTTGTTGTTTGGCGATATCCTGAGCATTAAGACCAGCGATGTCTGGCAAATTGCCCTGATTGCTGGACTAGTGCTTATGGGAGTGGCCCTATTTTACAAAGAACTGCTGTTTTTCACCTTCGACCCGCTTGGCGCTGAAGCCCTAGGACTGCCCGTCAATGCCATCAACCTTGGCCTGATGGCCGGTATAACCTTGGCCATTATAGCCGGCATGAAAACCGTAGGCGTGATTTTGGTCGTGGCTCTCATGGTTGGCCCTGCCGCTACCGCCTACCTGCTGGTCAAAGAACTCCACTGGATGATGATCCTAGGCGCAGCCCTAGGAGTGCTCTTTGGGATTGTGGGCATGTACAGCAGCTACTATCTAGATATTCCGTCGGGGCCTGCGATCGGTCTGACCGTGTTTGTGGGGTTCTTGCTGGCTTTGCTGTTCAGCCCTCGCCAGGGCATTGTAGGGCGATGGGTTATGGCAATACCCAAGTAAGTCACCAGGTACCTAAACCACCCCGATTGGTGTCCACCTCTGCTAGCTGGGTAAGGGCCAAGTTGCGGTATGGTGTCTGTGGTTTAAGTCTTACTGTAAAGGTAGCTACACGGTGGCGATTGTCCTGACCCCCCTGAAGGCCCTATGGCGCAAGAAAACTCTAATCAAACGCTGGATGCCGCTAGATGATGCCCAATGGGCAAAGCTGAATCTACTCAAAACCTTAGTTCAGCGAGACTTAGAGGCGCGCTATAAAGGCTCTATTTTAGGCAAGCTTTGGCCCTTGCTCAACCAAGTGTCTCAGCTGCTGATCTATACCTACGTGTTTGGGGTCGTGCTTCAGCTTAGGCTCAGTTTGGCGGGATTACCGGAAGACAATTCCTTCGTCTTTGGGCTATGGCTGTTTGCCGGTTTGCTCCCCTGGCTAGCCTTTAGCGGCGGACTATCCCAAGCGGCTACGTCAGTTATTAACCAAGCTAACCTAGTCAAGAAGGTTGTCTTTCCTCTTACCCTGCTGCCCCTAGTGCCAATTCTCTCCAGCTTTATTGAAAGCACCTTTGGCCTCATGGCGCTAATTACCTTCGTGGTGCTAGCCACCCAAAAGCTGCATCCAACCCTACTGTTGTTGCCTCTAGTATGGCTACCCCAGCTCTGTTTGACCGCTGGCCTGGGGTTTTTAACCGCTGGGCTGTCGGTGTTTTTGCGCGATATTCCCCAAACTCTGGGGGTAGTTCTCAATCTATGGTTTTATGCCACACCTCTCATTTATCCGGCTAACATGATTCCTCAGCCGTTTCAGACCTGGGTGTTTTGGCTCAACCCTATGGCGGCTATTGGCGAGCTGTATCGGGATATGATTTTAACGGGTACCGTGACTCACTGGAGTGAGTGGGCCGTGGCGACGATTGTATCCATACTGATTTTAATGGGGGGCTTCTGGTGCTATCGAAAACTGCGGCCCGCCTTTGCTGATGTGCTGTAGCGCGATCGCAAAAAATATGACCTGAGAGAATTAGCAGTGCTTTTTGTAAGCATTACGGTCTATGGTTTTGCCAAAGCGTGACAACTCCAACATTGAGGTTCGGCTGACCTCACCTCCTACCAAGATAAAGCAACCAAAGGCAGAAGAACTGACATACCAGGGCCTCAGTCGAGAGAACTAAAGGCACCGCTGAATGTTCAGGGCATGAATAAAGTAGGCGTTACCGGCAATTGACTAAATAGGAAGGACTTTAGAGAGCAATGACTAAGGAGATTGTGATTTCGCTAAAAAATGTATCAAAGGTATATAAGCGATATCACCAGCCCGTAGATCGTTTGAAGGAAATTTTGCTGCCTGGAAAGCCTAGGGCAGAAGAGTTTTGGGCGCTGCAAAACATCAACCTGGAAATTGCTCAGGGCGAGTCGTTGGGCCTCATTGGTCGAAATGGGTCGGGCAAAAGTACCTTGCTGCAAATTATTGCAGGCACCCTCACCCCAACAACGGGGGAAGTGAAGGTCAACGGACGAATGTCAGCGCTACTGGAGTTGGGCAGCGGGTTTAACCCAGAATTCACAGGACGACAAAACGTATTCTTCAATGGCCGCCTTTTGGGATTAACCCAGGAAGAAGTCGAGAGCAAGTTTGATGAAATTGCTGCCTTTGCTGACATCGGCGATTTTCTTGATCAGCCTGTCAAAACTTACTCTAGTGGTATGTTCGTTCGCCTAGCTTTTTCGGTAGCGGTCAACATTGACCCTCAGATCCTGATTGTAGACGAAGCTCTAGCCGTGGGAGATGTTTTTTTTCAGCAAAAGTGCTTTGGCAAAATGCGGCAGCTAAAGACATCGGGTAGCAACTTACTGTTTGTTTCCCATGATTCCTCAGCAATCTACAAGCTCTGTAGTCGGGCAGTACTTTTAGAAAATGGGCACTTGATTCTAGATAGCCAGCCAAGGCAGGTGATCGATTTATATGAAGCCAAAATTTTGAAAGAGGTAGATCAAGATTCTGACTCTCTAGACGTCAACGTAGTTTTTGAAACAAATCAACCAAAAGTCAACCCTGGCCTAGAGGATGTAATTGAGGGAATGCCAGAGAATGTAGAAGAGATAAGACTGCATCGCTCGGAGGTTAGTATTCGCTCGGTTCAGCTCTTAAATGCCAATGGGCAAATCATTCAAACCCCTACCATTGACCAACCCGTGAGGCTAGCGATAACTCTACAGTTTCACAAAGCCTTTGAAGATCCGCACGTTGGATTTAAAATTCGCGATCGTACAGGCATGGATTTATTCATGACTAATAGTTATGTCATGAATCAGCCGCTGGGAATGGTAGAAGTTGAAGAACTTGTAGAAGTAAATTTTGATTTTTGTACTTACATTATTGAAGGAGATTACACAGTAACAATCGGCATAGCTGATAGTGGTCACGGCCATGGCATGTTTCGTACAACCCTTGCCTATGCCCATAATGCCTTATCGTTTAAGGTGTTACGAGAGCCTGAAAAACCTGAGTGGTTTGGAATTGTCAGCCTCAATCCAAAATTAACCGTAAAGCGAAGCCGCTCAACAACGACTCAGCCAATTTATAGTTCACCTATTGCGACGTCCGCTAGCACCTTTGTGGATGACCGGCTTTTTAGTTTACTACAGCCCTACACCTTATGTAGTCGAGCTCGTCTTGAAAACTTGGCTAAGCTAGCCAACCAGGTAAACTGTCAAAACATACCAGGTGACTTTGTTGAATGCGGCACTTATAAAGGCGGTTCTGCTGCGTTACTTAGCAGATTTTTGAATTTAGAACGTCATCTCTGGCTTTACGATAGTTTTCAAGGCATGCCGTCCACCTCTGCCAAAGACGGCGAAAACGCTGCAGAGTGGGTTGGAAAATGTGTTGCAGATGTCTCTGATCTGCAGGAAGCTTTAAGCCATGTTTCAGCACCGTTGGAACAATGCCATATCAAACCAGGTTGGTTCAAAGAAACGTTTCAAGAAAAGCTACCGGAGCAAGTAGCACTACTACACTGCGATGCCGATTGGTATGAGTCTGTTTTTCTCGTCTTAAACACGTTTTACGATCGCATTCCCAAAGGTGGATGCATTATCTTGGACGACTTTGGCTACTGGGAAGGGTGTCGCGAAGCATTTTATGATTTCTGTCGTCAACGAAATGAAAAGCCACTTTTAGAGCGTATTGGCTCAACGCAAGCCTATTGGATTAAAGGCTAGTTTTGTCGATTGGTTATGCTATGGTTCTAAATTTAATATAGATAAAACCCATATTCTTCTAAGTCATCAGATTAGAATTCTTTATTTATAGTCTTATCGTTGCTCCAGAGGTGTTGTTAGTGAAAGTTAAGAGTCCTCTTACTGGTTGTGATAACGTAACTCTCCTGCAAACCTTTTCAACACAAAAGATTATTAAAGACTGGCAAGAGTTTTTCGATATAAATATCACTACAGAACTTGACTCCTGCTCAGAATTCCATCTCTTCCAGTGCAATGTTACTGGTCTTCGTTTTTTCTATCCACTAGATATTTTTGGCTCAGCTCAGCTCTATGAGAAACTCATGAAATTTGAGTGGTATTATATGAGCGATAAATGGGAGTATCAAGTTGCCCTTCAAGATTTACAGAACTGTAGAACGGCTTTAGAAATTGGTTGCGGGCATGGCCACTTTGTACATCAAGCCAGTAAAAGGGGAATTCAGATTGAAGGTATAGATTCTAATGATAGGGCCGTGCTTGAGGCACAGCAGAGGGGACTTAACGTTCACCGAAGATCAGTCAAAGATCTACTAGCTCAAAAGAAATACCAATATGATTATTTATGTAGTTTTCAAGTTCTAGAGCACTTGCCCAATCCACTAGAATTTTTGAAAAACTGTACAGAACTCTTAAAGCCAGGCGGAAAATTACTATTAAGTGTACCTAACGCAAACAGCTTTTTGAAGTATCAATATAACTTGCTGGATATGCCTCCTCATCACATGACCCAGTGGTCTGTCGATTCTTTTCGTGCTTTAGAAGATTTCCTACCACTAAAACTCGAAAATGACCGTTTTGAGCCTTTGGCTGAGTACCATATTTCAGGCTACCTACAAGCAAAAGAAAATCAATTTAAAGGGATAGTATCTCGACTACCCGCACCGTTAGTTAAATCGGCAATAAAAAATTACAAAATTCTTTTAAGAAGAGGCTTAAATAGATATATAAAAGGCCAAAGTCTGTACGTCAAATTTCGGAAGAAGTGATGAGATATCTTAACTTAGGATGCGGCAATTATTTTCATCCAGACTGGGTAAACGTCGATTCTCAGGCAGCACAAGCTAATGTCATTGTCCATGACATACGCACGACTTTACCTTTTTCCAACGAAGCTTTCGATGCAGTTTATCACTCCCATGTGCTGGAGCATCTTCCTCGGTCTGAGGCCAAATCCTTTCTTCAGGAATGTTTACGGGTTCTTCGGCCAGGGGGAGTTCTGCGGGTTGTTGTACCAGATTTAGAACAAATCGCTCGTGAATATCTGCAAACATTAGAAGAAGCCCAAAACGGTTCTGAAAAGGCAGCGCATGATTATGATTGGATCCTGTTAGAAATGTATGACCAAGCTGTACGTCACCATTCTGGAGGCGATATAGCTAAGTATTTAGCTGCCAATAATATTCCGAATGAAGACTATGTCATTAAGCGTTTTGGCTATGAAGGTGAAACACTAATAAAAAATTTAAGGGGCCGACATTTAGATGACTTACAAGAAATAACAGCTTTAGAGAATACAGATGAAATTGCATTGGCCGTTGGTCGTTTCCGTTTGGGTGGTGAAGTTCATCGTTGGATGTATGATCGTTATTCTTTAAACCGACTATTAAAAGCTTCTGGGTTTAAAGATATTCGCGTTTGTGATGCAACAGAATCACAAATTCTAAACTTCTCTGACTACAACTTAGATGTTTTGAAAAACGGACAGGTTAGAAAGCCTGATTCTTTATTTATGGAAGCCAGCAAGCCCAATATCATTGTAGACTCCTGGACTTTTGAACAGGAAGAGTCCCAAGACAAATTAAAAATAGTGCAAATTTCAACTAGTGATATACGGGGTGGTGCAGCGCGAGCTGCTTATCGATTACATCAGGGATTGCGTTTAGTTAATCAAGATTCCTTAGTATTAGTTAAGGAGCGCAGTTCAGACGATCAGTTTGTATGTTCAGTAGTAGACTTAGGGCCTACGAAAATTTTTTCGAGTGACTATAGCCTTTATGCAGAAATCCAGTCTAACTATATCAATAATAACCGTACTGAATTATCAAACACCTTATTTTCATATCCCTATCCAGCTGCTGACTTGACGAAAGTTGAGCAGCTTAACCAAGCTGATATTATAAACTTACACTGGGTTGCCTGGTTTCAGTCGGCTGAAACTATAGCTTCTCTTTTAACCTTAGGCAAGCCAGTTGTATGGACTCTACATGATATGGCTGCTTTTACAGGAGGTTGCCATTATTCCGCCGGTTGCCAAAAATACCAAACCAGCTGCAGCCAATGTCCTCAACTAAAAGAGGACAGATATGATTTAGCATCAACAATTTTGAAAGATAAGGTTAGTAAGTTATCTAATTTTTTAAATTTGACTATAGTAACGCCAAGCCAATGGCTCGCAAGCTGTGCCCGTAGCAGCCAATTGTTTAAGAATAACCGAATCGAAGTTATTCCATATGGCATAGACGTTAATTCGTTTAGACCTAGTCCTAAAATAGTTGCTAAGAGCCAGTTAGACATACCTGAAGACACACTTACGTTGCTTTTTGGTGCTGATTACAGTGTCGAAAAACGAAAAGGTGTAGAATTCTTAGTCCAAGCGCTGATTAAGTGCTTTCAAAATCCTTTAGTGCAGGAGCTGCTTCAAGAGGGGAGAATTAAGATTTTAAATTTTGGCCATGGCTGCCCTAGCTTGGACAGCTTAAGTAGTTTAGGTATTCCTATCGTCTCTCTAGGGTATGTTACCTCAGATGAAGAGCTGAGTTACATTTACTCTGCAGCTAACGTTTTACTGTTGCCCTCTCTAGAAGATAATCTGCCTAATCTTCTATTAGAAGCCATGAGTTGTGGAACCCCTGTTATTGCATTTTCAGTAGGTGGAATGGTAGATCTTATAGATGATGGCCAAACAGGAAGGCTAGTAGGATTGGAGGATGTCGATAGCTTTTCTAAAGCCATTTTAGATGCTCTACTAAACCCTAGCAAGTACGAGGAAATGGGCTTACAAGCCCGTTTGAAGATTGAGGAAAGTTATTCTTTGACCCATCAAGCCAATCAGTATTTAAAGCTTTATAAGGATTTGATAGATAGCCATCAATCATGCAAAGAAGCTGTTTCTGTTGAAAAAACTGACTCGATTAAGCTGCCAAATCTGCGTGAAATTGCTATTGAAGCAGGCCGCCTTGCTCTATTGAATGAGCGGCAGTCTTCTCACGAACTTAACGAAAAAGTGGTGCAGGTTCAGCTTGAACTTCAGCAAGCGCAGGCCGAGCTTCAAAGAACCCAAGCTCAACTTCAAGAGACTCAAACCGAGCTTCAAAGGACCCAAACTCAATTTCAAGAGACTCAAACCGAGCTTCAAAGGACCCAAGCTCAATTTCAAGAGACTCAAGCTCAATTTCAAGAGACTCAAGCTCATATAGTTGCTATGGAGGCTAGTAAGTTTTGGAAGCTTCGAAAAATCTGGATTCGAATGAAAGAATTAATAGGCCTAAGAAAACTATCAGTTTAAGTCAGTTTCCATTAATATTGTATTAATGTGGCTTAAAAGGCAGTCCTTAGAGTTTTGATAGATAGCTTAAGGAAAACTTGAAAATACTATTGATAGCAGTACTAGCGTGCAACACTTATAGTGTGATATTTTCTAGCTTCAAAAGCTTTGAAAATGGGTTGCTAAGCAACGTTCTGATGTATAATTTAACCCTTGTTACATGGTATAAGCTTGTACTCACTCCAATAGAATGGAATTCACTTGTTTGCTAAGGTTGCTTATTGTTAGCTGAATAGGAAAAGCACGCGGAACCTAATGATTTTTTGTAATATTCGTTAGTACGTTAGCAGCCGTATTAGTAAGTCTGCGTAACACATCCTTAGTTTGAGCCTCGCATTTTGGTTTGTGGAGTGCTGTTTTAATAGAATAAAGATTATGGAAAATTCCTTGCCTTTAATCAGTGTAGTTGTACCGTCATTTAATCAGAGTCAGTTTCTTAAGCAGGCATTAGACAGCATCTTTGACCAGGACTACCCTAAGGTTGAGGTTGTGGTGATGGATGGTGGCTCTACGGACGGTAGCTTAGAAATTATTGAAGCCTACGCTGAGCGTTTGACTTATTGGCAAAGCAAGCCGGACGGGGGGCAGTCGTTAGCTATCAATGCCGGTATGGCGTGGTGTAATGGAGATTTAGTAGCTTGGTTAAACTCCGATGACTTTTACTATGGCAATTCCTTATGGGAAGTTGCTAATGCCTATCAGAGTAATTCAGATAGGGGGCTATATATTGGCAATGGGTTTCGCTATGTTCAAGAGACAGGAAAGTATCATCCATTTTTTGAGAGACATCTAGCGTTTAACCGAAAGGCTTTCAATCATGGCCTTGATTACATTCTTCAACCCTCAGTCTTCTTCTCTCAACATGCTTGGAAACAGGTAGGTGGTCTTAATCCGGACCTTAACTTCTGTATGGATTGGGACATTCTAATCCGCATTAGTAATAACTATTCGGTCGCGCTAATTAATGAATTTTTAGCAGTTAGCCGCGAATATGCTGAAACTAAAACAAGTAGTGGCAAACTAAAGCGAGTTTATGAAATAGCAAATATGGTTACAAGGCATACGGGTAAGGACTTAACACCTGGAAGTGCCTTTTATATATTAGAGACTCTTCTAAATATTTCTAAGGACGGGGATCTTAATTTTCTCTCTAATACTCTTTTTTACGGCTTGCAAAATATTCAACTCTACTTCAAAGATCATTATGGTAATATAGATGGCTTTCCCGAAATAACTGACGATCAAAATGAGATATACTTGCCTTTTGCACGTTCTAACGCCAGTAGCACTGTAAAGCTCAAACGGGTAGAAGGAGTTGTTCTGCCTAAAATTAGCTTGGTTGTACCCTCTTTTAACCAAGCGCAATTTTTGGGGCAAACCCTTGAGAGTATTTTTAATCAAAATTACCCGGAGCTTGAGGTTATTGTCGTAGACGGAGGCTCCTCTGACAACAGCGTAGAAATTATCAAATCTTACGAAAGTCAGCTGGCCTATTGGCACTCAAAACCAGATACTGGTCCAGCGGATGCCATTAATCAGGGCATGACAATTGCAAAGGGTGATCTCATCGCGTGGTTAAGTTCAGATGACTTACTCTCTCATAATGCTCTTTGGGAGGTGGCAGCGGCATTTCTAGAAGATTCTAGTCTTGATCTAGTGTATGGCAATGCTCTTTATGTGGATGAGCATAATCAATTATACTTGGCTGATCATGGTGCCTATCGCACTGGCATTTATTATGGTAAATTTCAGTCTTATGAGAGCATTCCTTTGTACTGGACTTATGTGCATTCGGTGCCTCAACCAACGGTTTTCTTTCGCAGAACTCTATTAGAGACAGTCGGTAGTTTAAACCAAACTTTTAGCTTTATCTTCGATTTCGAGCTGTTTTGCCGATTTTCTCAGAACTCCAAAATCAAGAAGATAGAGCGCGTGCAAGCGTTTTATAGAATTCATTCTAGTTCTAAGACTAGTAGCTGGAACAATTTTTTGGTTGAGCTATATCGTTTTAGTCGTCCTCGGTGGCCATCAATAGTCTCTCGTGAATTTTGGTTTACGCTGAAAAGCTTTCTGAAATACTATACGAAGGCCTATTATCTGCATTATCCAAGGCGTGATCCTCGATTTTGGGTAATTGTAGTATTAATCTCATTAAGTGTAACTCTGAAAATTGGTAATCCCGAATATTTGGAATACCTAATTTCTCGTAGGCACTCTAAAACGAAGCAGGTAGAAAGCCTGACTCAAACAAGCTCACAGCCTCAAAATATTACTTTTCCAGATCATTTGCTGCCTGAAGTAAAATACCTGATTAGCCGAGACGAAACTAGATACCGCTCGCTTTTTTGCTCTTACTTCTTACCACTTCATCCAGGCTATTCTGGAGGAGAAATTAGAGATTTTCATATTCTCAGGCACTTGCTTTCCCTAAGTGAGGTTGATTTTTTTGCCCTGTATGGAAATCCTTATCAGGATCGAAGCGACTGTTTGAAACCCTACCTCAATAAATACATCGCACTGGATGCAATTGACCTACTAGACGAAGGCAAAGAAGTCGCAAATGCGGATCAGCCTCGGAACGTTGTACAGCGGCTAGTGCGTGAACGATACCATCACGACGTAGAGTATTTGCGTCCGTTTACTGCAGCGGGTTTAGCTCCAATAATCCAACAATCCCTGGAAGATGATAGACCCGACTTCTTATTCGTCAGTCCTCAAGTTAATCCTGTTATTCTCGACGTAAAAGCCCAGGCTTTGAACGTACGCTGCATTATGGCTTCCTATGATGTAGAGCTAGTGCGGATGAGGCGAGTCTCTCAAGGACAGTGGCGACTTTGGCACCCAAAAAAGATGTTGTCGTCTTATATGGAACCTCGCCGGGCGGCCCGATTTGAGCGGGATAATCTAGCCCATTTTGACGGCATCATTGCTGTGAGTGAGTTAGATAAATCGATTTTCGTATCTGAGTATGGATTTGAACCGGAGCGGGTATTGGTGGTAAACAATAGCGTCGATACCCAATACTTTAGTTTTATGGATCGGTGGCCGACTGAGCAGCCCAATATCACTTTTGTGGGCAGTTTGACCTATCCTCCTAATCGGCAGGCAGCCCTGCGTTTGATACAAAAGATCATGCCTCTAGTGAGACAACAGCAGCCCAATGTTCGATTGTGGATCGTGGGCCAGGCTCCTGGGGAAGACCTCCTCAGTTACAACGATGGTGAACATGTATTCGTCACTGGAAAAGTCGAGGATGTAAGACCCTATCTGGCTCAATCGACGGCTATGTGTGCGCCGTTGTCGTCAGGTAGTGGCACAAAGTACAAAATTTTAGAAGCGCTCAGCGCTGGAGTGCCCGTAGTCTGCTCTAGCTTAGCTTTGGAGGGGTTAAACTTGACACCTAATGAACATTTACTTAGTGCAGACGAAGACCAAGAGGTGGCATCGGCTATCTTAAAGCTTATAGCTGACCCCGTCTTTGGGGCCCGCTTAGCATGGCAGGGAAGAAATCTTATCGATCAAGAGTATTCTTGGGACAATAGCCTTCAAGGAATCGGTCCGTGGCTTGATGCGATCGCCCATTTGCCGAAGAGAACAGGCTGATGGCGGTGGCACTAACCCTGAAGAGGCCAGACATAGAGCCATTTATCCTTGATCCATCATGCCCCTTACGTTTAGTGTAATTACTCCCTCCTACAACCAGGGGCAATTTATTGAGAAAACTATTCAGACTGTGCTTACACAGTCGGGGGTAAATTTAGAGTACGTGGTCTGCGATGGGGGCAGCAACGACGAAACGGTAAGTATTTTGAAGCGCTATCAAGATCGCCTCCGTTGGGTAAGTGCCCCTGACGAGGGTCAGGCCGATGCAATCAATAAGGGCCTGGCAATGACTACTGGTGATATCATTGCCTGGCTTAACTCTGACGATGTCTATTACCCCGAGGCGCTGTCAAAGGTAGCATCGGTATTTGAAGCAAATCCTGAGCTTCAAGTGGTTTACGGTAACGCCGACTGGATTGATGATTGCGATCGGGTGCTCAAAACATTTCCAACAGAACCGTGGCGGTATAACCGGTTAAAGGAAGTCTGCTTTCTTTGTCAGCCAGCGGTCTTCTTTAGGCGATCGCTGGTCGAGCGCTATGGTGGACTTGATAAGGCTCTTCAATACTGTATGGACTATGAACTGTGGTTGCGCTTTGGACAGCACACGGCCTTTTATTTTTTGCCTGAAAAACTCGCCGGCTCCAGGATGTATGCCGCGAACAAAACCATGGGCCAAGCCCTAGCGGCCCATGCCGAGATCAATTGTATGCTGGAGACCAAACTGGGAGTGATTCCGGCTAATTGGCTACTGGGCTACGCCCTAGTTAATGTTGAAAAAAACTTTGGCATCAGTCGCTACGATCGCACTCAAACTCACCGATTTGTACGCCTGCTAGTGCAGTTTTCTTGTCGGGAGCTAATGGCACACAATCCGCTGGCCTTCTTCAAAATTGCTCCTAAGATGATTTTTTGGTTTCTGGTTCCTGACCGAGCCTGGTTTAGGCGTGAAGACATTTTAGCGCTGGTTTAGGTATGGTTAGGATTGTGGTAGATGCTACTCCGGTTTTGCCTAAGCCTAGTGGAGTGGGCCTATACGTGCTGAACTTGCTGTGGGCACTGCGATCGCTGCAAGCAACTGAAAACTTTAGTCTCGGCGTTGCCTATCAACCTAGTCTGAGGAATTGGCTGCGAGGGAATTTGGCTTTGCCTGAGGCGCTAGCAGTCTATGACGATGTGGCCGTCTTACCCCTGCCGGTGCGCTTGCTTAACCTGCTAGCCCAAGCACCTAGAAATCTGATTTTGGGGCGGCTAGAGCATCGATTTGGTCAACCCGACATTTATCACGGCACCAACTACGCGGTCTATCCCTGTCGGCACAGCCAGCGAGTGATGACGATTTATGATCTGTCATTCCTGCGCTATCCCGAGTATGTGACTGCCGTGGTGCGTACCTACAGTCAGCGGGTGCGGCAGTGCCTGGGCTGGACTGACCTGGTGGTGACAATTTCTGAAAGCTCTAAGCGCGACATTGTGGAACTGTTGGGGGTGCCGCCGGAGCGGGTGTGGGTGACACCTTTGGCTAGCCGCTACGCCGATGATACTCAGGCAGTTAGCCGTGCCGTAAAAGCGGTTGATTTGGGCGACTCCGGAGCGGAACGCTTCGCGAATCGCCCCTACATCCTTTTCGTTAGCACCCTAGAACCCCGCAAAAACGTGGTGCGCCTGATTCAAGCCTTTGACCAGCTTAAAAATAAGCATCGCATCGATCATCAACTGGTGCTGGTGGGCCAAAAAGGATGGCAGTTTGAGCCTATTTTTGAGGCGATCGCTTCTTCTCCCTGGCAGCATCACATCCGCCATCTCGACTATCTTTCTGATGCCGAAGTGGCTTACTGCTACAAAAACGCCGATGTCTTTGCTTACCCCTCTCTCTACGAAGGTTTTGGTCTGCCGGTGCTAGAGGCCATGACCCTGGGCTGTCCGGTGATTACGGCCAATACGTCGTCTTTGCCGGAGGTAGCCGGGGATGCGGCGCTGTTGGTAGACCCCACCAGCGTGGAAGACTTGGCTGAGGCACTGGGGCGGGTGATTAGCGATCGCCCCCTACGCCAAGCCATGATTGCCAAGGGCTATCAGCAGGCCGCTCAGTTTTCCTGGACTCGTACCGCCAAATCGACCTTGGCGGCCTATCGTTCACTACTATAGGTAAGCTAAGCTCTTTGACCTATAGAGTAGTTTCAATGGCCAAAAAAGCATTGATTACGGGCCTAACTGGCCAGGACGGATCGTACCTGGCTGAGCTTCTACTGTCCCAGGGGTACGAGGTCTGCGGCATGGTCAGGCGCTCTAGTTCCAGCAGTTTTGAGCGCATCAGCCATTTTTCGAACCAGATTGAAGTCATATCTGGCGACCTGCTAGACCAGTTCTCGCTGATTGACGCCATCGAGCAGACGCAGCCTGATGAAATTTATAACTTAGCCTCCCAAAGCTATGTGCCTCTGTCTTGGACCCAGCCAGCCTTGACTGCTGAGTACACAGCCCTGGGGGTGTCTCGCTTGCTGGAGGCGATTCGGCGTTGCAAGCCCAGCACTCGCTTTTACCAGGCATCGAGCAGTGAGGTGTTTGGCGAACCCGATGAGTCTCCCCAGACCGAGCGCACCGCCTTTCGACCCCGTAATCCCTATGGGGTGGCCAAAGCCTATGCCCATTGGATGACGGTCAACTACAGACAAAAGTATGATCTGTACGCCTGTTGCGGCATTACCTACACTCACGAGTCACCGCGCCGGGGCGCTGAGTTTGTCTTTCGTAAAATTACTCGGGGGGCAGTGCAAATTAAACTCGGCCAAGCCAAAGAACTGCGGCTGGGCAATCTAGATGCCCGGCGAGACTGGTGCCATGCCGAGGATGTGGTGACGGCGATGTGGCTCATGCTCCAGCATGAGAGCCCCGACGATTACATTATTGCCAGCGGTGAGACTCATTCTGTGCGTGAATTGGTGGACTGTGCGTTCAGCTACCTGGGTCTGGATTATCAGCAGTATGTCAGCGTCGACCCAGCGTTCTACCGCCCCGATGAAGACGTACAGCTAGTGGGGGCGATCGACAAGATTAAAACTCAGCTCAACTGGCAGCCCAAGTATTCGTTTCAGCACCTAGTAGAATCGATGGTTGATCACGACCTGAAAACGTTGAATGGGTAAGCGCCAGCTAGCCGATTGCGGGCACGAAATACATGATTGAACGACTCTTGCATGACTGAGGCTGCGCTGCTGATTAACCTAGCATTTATTCCCACTAAACCAACGGGACTTGGGGTCTATGCGCTCAACCTGATCCAGCATCTCCCCAGGGAAGACAGCTGTATTCTCAGCGATCGCCCCATCGCTGGGCATTGCCATCTCTCCTCACCCCCAGGGGCGACCACTGATTCGGGCAAGCAGGGCCATGCTCGGCGGCTGTGGTGGACACAGTCTCAGGTGCCGAGACTGTATCGGCAGGTTGGGGCAAAACTGCTGTTTTCACCCATACCCGAAACGCCGCTCTGGTCATCGTGCCGAACGGTGGTGACGGTGCACGATTTGATTCCCCTGCACTTTCCCCAAAAGGGGTCGCCGCTGACGCTGTATTTTCGGTACTATCTGCCCCAGGTGATTCGCCAAGCTGAGCACATTATTTGCGACTCGGAGTCAACCCTGCGTGATATCCACCATTTTTTTGGTCAACTACCCAAGGCAGCAACGGTCGTTCCTCTGGCCTACGATGCTGATCACTATCGCTGGCTAGATCTGCCGCGCCAACCCTATTTTCTCTACGTGGGCAGCCACTATACCTATAAAAACCTGGGCCGTCTGATTGAGGCTTTTGCCCAAACCACGCTGCCCGCCTTTAAGCTGTTGATTGCTGGAGTGCCTGACCCCCGCTATACACCAGCGCTACAAGCTCAGGTAGAGGCGATGGGGCTGGGCGATCGCGTCCAGTTTTTGGCCTACGTTCCCTACGATCAGCTGCCTCGATTGATCAACCAGGCGATCGCGCTAGTGTTTCCCAGCCTGTGGGAAGGGTTTGGCCTGCCCGTTCTAGAGGCGATGGCCTGCGGCACGCCGGTGATTACATCCAACATTTCCTCGCTGCCCGAAGTGGCTGGGGATGCGGCGCTGTCAGTTGACCCCTACAACGTCGGTGAACTAGCCGAGGCGATGACCGCTGTAGCCTCTGACCCCACGCTTTGGATGACGCTTCACCAGGCTGGACTAGCGCGAGTGAAGGCTTTTAGCTGGGAGCAGACCGGACGCCAGACTAGCGAGATTCTCCAGCGTTATTTATGAGTAAGTATTGAGTTCTGGTCATTCAAAACTCAACACTCAATATTCAGAACTCATTGACGGTGGCTACTGCGAACGATCCAGTAGCTGATAGCTAGGGCAAAGATGGCGATCGCTAGCCCGATCAACGTCGTACCGGACACCTTATCCAGATCAAGAATAATGAACTTGCGCCCCACCGCCGTCAAGGCCGTGGCGATGACCAGCTCAACCTGCACCACGTGCTTTTGAATGTAGGCGGTGATATTTTCTAGAATCTCTAGGGCGATGAGCACCGTTAAAAACAGGCCGAAAATATCGATCACGGTCTGGCCCAAAAACGTGCCGGGGGCGGTGGTAAAAATGGCTCGGATCAACACCCAGGCCAGATCAAACACGATCGCCAAAATAACGATCACCATGCCCACGGACAGTGCCTTCGAGACGCTGCCTTCGAATTGGTGCAGGCGACCTAAAAAGATGTCGTTTTCGAGTTGCTTGAGCAACTTTTTGGCCCAGTTTGCCATTGATGCTAACTGCTCAGGAGGTGGGTGCTGCTGAGAGAATAGACGATTCTGTAGCCTCGGGTAAAGCTTCTGCGGCGACAGTTGCCGCCTCAGGACGCTTCAGCGGCAGGACTTGCACCGCACAGGCTTTGAGTTCGGGCTGGCCTGAAACCGGGCAGACGACCGGGTGAGTAAGGGCATTACACTCTGCTTGCTCAGCCCACAGGCTGCCCCAATGCATGGGCACAAACAGGGTACCCCGGCGAATGTTTTGGGTGACCAGCAGGGGCAGGCGGACGATGCCTCGGGGCGATCGCACCTCTACCCATTCGCCCCCCTGTACCTGGAGCTGCTGGGCATCGCGGGGGTTAATCTCTAGAAACGGGGCGGGGTGCATTTTCTGAATTTTTTCGATGCGCCCGGTGCGGGTCTGGGTGTGCCAATGGCCGTAGAGCCGACCGGTGGTCAGCACAAAGGGGTACTGGTCGTCAGGCGGTTCGGCCAGGCCGTTGGAGTGCAGGGCGGCAAATCGAGCCCGGCGATCAGCGGTGTTAAAAATGCCTCGGGTGTAGAGGCGCTTGTCGTAGCGGGTGGCGGCGGTGGCGGCCGTCTCAGGGCTGGGGCAGGGCCACTGAATGGGGCCCTGCTCTCGCAGGCGCTCGTGGCTGAGGCCAGTGATGTCGCAGGGCTGCCCCCGGGTGCTCTGGGCAAACTCGCGGTAGACCTCGGCGCTGGTGATGAAGTCGAACTGATCGGCAAATCCCAGGCGACGGCCCACGTCGGCAAAAATCTTCCAGTCGGGGCGAGCCTCGCCGGGGGGCGAGCGAAAGGCGGCGCAGAGGGTGACTACCCGCTCCGAGTTAGTCATGGTGCCGGTTTTTTCGCCCCACTGGGCGGCGGGCAGCAGCAGGTGGGCAAACGCGGCGGTCTCGGTGGGATAGTAGGCGTCTTGATAGACGGTAAAGGGCGACTGACGCAGCGCCGCCTTGGTGCGGTTGAGGTCGGGTAGGCTGACCGCCGGGTTGGTGGCGGCGATCCACAGCAGGCCCACCTGTTGGTGCTCCAGGGCCAGCATCATTTCGCCCACGGCCAGGCCGGGGGTGGGGGAGATTTGACCGGTGGGCAATCCCCAAAACTCTTCCACCTGGCGGCGGTGGTCGGGGTTTTTTACCAAACGATAGCCCGGCAAAATATGGGACAGCCCTCCGGCCTCGCGTCCGCCCATGGCGTTGGGCTGCCCGGTAAGGGAAAATGGTCCCGCTCCTGGCCGGCCGATGTTGCCGGTCATCAGGTGGAGGTTGATCAGCGATCGCACCTTCGCCGTGCCCTCCGACGACTGGTTGAGCCCCATTGACCACAGCGACAGCACCGCCTTAGCCTCAGCCCAGGCGCGAGCAGCGGCTTCTAAATCGGCGACGGTAATGTCGCAGCGCTCGGCCACAATGGTCGGCTCGTAGTGGCGCAGCACTTCGGTATAGGCGGCAAACCCCTGGGTGCAGCCGTCAATAAACTCGGGGTCAAGGCTGCCCCAGCGCAGCAGCAGATGGCCAATGCCGTTGAGCAGGGTAATGTCGCTGCCGGGCCGGATCGCCAGGTGCAGGTCGGAGGCCTTGGCCGTGTCGGTGCGGCGAGGGTCAACCACAATGAGCTTGACGTGGCCGTGGCGCTTGTGGTGCTTGCGCAGGCGGTTAAAGACGATGGGATGGCACTCGGCGGTGTTGGTGCCAATTAAAAAGGCGCAGTCAGTGGCCTCCAGATCGGCGTAGCAGCAGGGCGGGCCGTCACTGCCAAAGCTCTGAATGTAACCCGCCACCGCCGACGACATGCACAGCCGCGAGTTGGCGTCAAAGTTGTTAGTGCCCAGGCAGCCCTTCACCAGCTTTTGGGCCACGTAGTAGTCTTCGGTTTGAAATTGCCCCGAGCCGTAGACACAGATGCCGTCGGAGCCCATCGTGTCGCGCACGGTTTGAATGCGGCTAACGATCGCATCCAGGGCCACCTCCCACGACACCCGCTGGAAGGGATCGTCGAGGGAGGCCCGCATCATCGGGTACTTGAGCCGATCGCGATCGAGGGATTCGGCCACGGTGGCTCCCTTGACGCACACCATGCCCTGACTGGAGGGGTGGGCGCGATCGCCCCGCGTTTGCCACAGCGGGTTTCCCTGGGAGTCGCGGTTAATGGGCTTATTAGGCTGGGCCGGAGGTAGGACTTCCAGGCCGCAACCCACGCCGCAGTAAGGACACAAGGTTTTAGCCGGATCGGTCATAGAGGGTGGATGGGTAGGGGGCGGGTGGGTAAGGGGGTGGCACTTCACAGCAGTGAAGTTCTCGGTGGAGATCCTCCCTGACCCCTTCTCAAGGGAGGCTACGGAGTAAATTCTTTACGGGAGAGAGCTGGGGGGACGATTCAGATCTCAAAAACACCTCACGCTAAGAACCTTCAAATCACAAGGTTGTGAAAACCCAATATTCGCTCTCGCCACCGGGCTATTGACTGTGCTAGGTTTGCCTGAAATGCAAACTGTGTGTCCTGACCTCCTTTGGAGCGGCAGGGCATTTTTTTACTCCGCCGTTACCACTAGGCCATTGTGGTGTGCAGCAAATTCCCTAGGCTGGGCACCGAAGTTGTCGATCAGCAGCGATCGCAGCACTCCTTGCAGCTCATCGCAGGGAATGCCCTGCTGCACCTTTTCGCCCAAGTGAGCCTCCTTACCCACCTTGCCGCCCATGAAAATATCCACCCCTTCCACAGTTTTGCCGTCCTTGCGCACCTTGGTGCCCATCAGGCCAATGTCGGCCACTTGGGGCTGACCACAGGAGTTGGGGCAGCCCGTCCAGTGGATGCGCACCGGCTGCGACAGGGTGAGTTCTGCGTCTAGCGCCTCGGCCAGGGCCAGGGCGCGCTGCTTGGTTTCCACCAGGGCAAAGTTGCAGAACTGCGACCCAGTGCAGGAGACCAGCGATCGCGTCAGCGCCGAGGGGGCGATCGAGAATTTCTCCAGCAGCGGTTCTTGCCGCAGCACCACTAGCCGTGAGTCGGGCACGTTGGGAATAATCACATTTTGCTCTACCGTTAGGCGCAGTTCGCCGCTGCCATAGACCTCTGCCAGCCGGGCCAGGTCAAACAGATCGGCCGCCTGCAATCGCCCCACCGGAATGTGTAGCCCCACGTAGTTGAGCCCCACCTGTTTTTGGGGGTAGACGCCAATGTGGTCACGCTTATCCCAGTCCATCTCGTCCTTGGGGGCGGCAGACAGCAGCGGCTGCCCGTAGGCGGTTTCCACGGCGGCTCGAAATTGATCCATGCCCCACTCATCAATCAGCCACATCAGGCGGGCCTTTTGCCGGTTCACCCGCGGGCCGTGGTCGCGGTACACCTCCAGAATGGCGCGGCACAGCTCCACTACGCAGTCGTCGGGGGTGACCCAGGCGTTGAGCGGAATTGCGGCCTCACAGCGGCGAGCGGAGAAAAAGCCCCCCACCACGACGTTAAAGCCCAATACCCCTTCTCGGTAGGCGGGCACAAAGGCGATGTCGTTAATCTCCGCGTGAATAGAGTTGTCGCGGCCACCCTCAATGGCGATATTGAATTTGCGGGGCAGGTTGCTAAAGGCCGCGTTACCTTCGCCGTTGGCGGTGATCATGTCTTGAACTTTACGCACCAGCCCCTGGGTGTCGATCAGCTCGTCGGCGTCAAGGCCCGCTACGGGTGACCCGGTGATGTTGCGCACGTTGTCCATGCCCGACTGAATGGAGGTCAGGCCCGCCGCGTGCATGCGCCGAAAAATATCGGGAATGTCTTCAAGCAGAATGCCTCGCAGCTGCAGGTTTTGCCGGGTAGTGATGTCGGCGCTGCCATCTTCGCCGTAGCGCTGAATAATCTCTGCCAGGGTGCGGGCCTTGTAGCCGTTGAGCAACCCGTTGGGCAGCCGCAGCCGCAGCATAAACTTGCCAGGCGTCACTGGGCGAAAGAAAATTCCCAGCCATTTGAGCCGATGGGTGAGGTCGGTGTCGTCCACGGCTTCCCACCCTAGCTGGGCAAACTGCTCCAGCTCGTGCTTGACTAGCAGACCGTCTTTGTCGGCCTTAAACTGTTCAAACTTGTTGAGTTTGGCGGTGGCCGCTGTGCTGGCCGTGTTTATAGAAGTGGTCACTGGTACACCGTTGTAGCAAGACGTTTACCGACGTATTCCTTCCTTGAGGCCCTAACTGGTGAAAGTCTCCCAGTCTCCCCCAGACGCTACTGCCTCAATCGCTACAGAACGACCGAGATCAGTCTAGGGTTAGGTGTGGCTAGCCTAGAACCGCTCTAAACAGGCTTTTGTATAGACTCATACGTTTTTGGCAGCACCATGCAGGCTCCGCAAGAGGCGGCTGCGCGAACTGCATAGTCAACCCTTGGGAAACCCAAGTTCAGGTCTTATGGTGTAAGAGACCGATGCCCGTCGCGGCCAGTCCCAGAGCCAACCAGGAGCGCCCTGTGTCCCCTTTTGATCAGTTTGCGGTTTCATCATCCCCATCGGCGGCTACCCGAACTGTAGTGGCCAGGCTGTGCGCCGGAGACTTTCACGATCGCTGGGAGCAGTCGCGCCAGGTCGCGGATCTAGGCGATGCCGCCTTGGACGATCTGCTGGCTATGCTGCAAAATAACGAGTGCGATTGGGAGGCCCGCTGGTTTGCGGCCCGCGCTCTGGGAGAGTTTGACCGCCCCGAAGTGATTGCCGCCCTGGTTAACACCTTTGCTACCACGACCGATGAAGACCTGCGCCAGGCGATGGCGGCAGCCCTGACTCAGATCGGCCCCGGGGCGATCGCCGCCCTGGGCGAGCAGCTCGCTCAACCCGCCCTGCGGCCCGCTGCGGTGCAGGCTCTAGCCCGCATTCACCACCCCGCCACTATTCCTTGGCTGAAGCTAGCGATGGCCGATGCGCGATCGCCCGTGCGGGCCACCGCCCTCGATGCCCTCAGCGCCTTTGCCGACCCCACCCTGCTGCCCTTGGTGCAGCAAAGTTTAGGGGATTCGGCCGTGGCGGTGCGGGCGGCTGCGGTGCGGGGGCTGCTGGGACTGCGATTCTGCCTGCCTGCCCAACAGCTGATCGACGCCCTCACGCCGCTGCTCAGAGATGCGGATGAACGGGTGGCCCAGCAGGCCGCCTACGCTTTGGGCCGGCTGTCGAGTACGGCAGCGGCAGTTCCTCTGCTACAGCTGCTGCAAACCCCCGGTACCCCTGAAGCCCTTCAGGTTTTTACTGTGCAGGCCTTGAACTGGCAGAATACCGCCACGGCCCTCGAAGGCCTGATTCAAGCCTGGGATCGGTTGGAGCATCCCGCCAGGTTGGCCCTGGTGCAGGGTATGGCCGCTGTGTCCCCCGACCATCGTTCGCTAGCCACCTCGGCCTTGGCGAACTGGCTACAGCTGTTGCCGCCCGCCGCTGAAAACAGCACCCTGCGTCGCCACCTGGTGCTGGCCCTGGGGCAAATGGGCGATCCAGGGCTAGAGCCTGTGCTGCGATCGCTGCTGCAAGATCCAGACTCTGGGGTGCAGCTCCACGCTGAGGCGGCCCTACGTCAGCTACAAGCCTAATCGGTTTAATCGTTTCTACTTCTAGCAGGCTACCAAGCCAAAGGTCACAGGTTAGTGGGGGTTCAAGGTTTAGGGTTTAAGGTTCACAACCTGCCCTGCACCTTAAACCCTAAACCCTTAGGCTGTTAAAGCTGAGTCATATCTAAACTTGGTCAAATACTGGCCCGTCGCTGGGCAAGACTTAAGGATGAAGCGTCCATCAGGCAAGGGCTAGAGTAAACTGGCCAGGCTTGCGGCTCGCAGCTTTTCGCCGAAAACCCCAGCCGCCCAAACCAGGTATCGCTACTTTTGATACCAAGTGGGGGAGGGCGATCTGCTAATCAAGACAAGGGCGGCCTAACGAAACCCCGTTAGGCCGTTTTGCTAGCAGCGGTGTGGATACCTGTCAAAAATGCGCATAGAGCAGCTCCAAGCGTTTTTATCGGTGGCTGAAACCGGCAGCTTTCAGGCGGCGGCGCAACAGTGCGCGGTGACGCAGTCCACTGTCAGTCGCCAGGTCCAGGCCCTGGAGGCCGAGCTGGACGCGCCGTTGTTTCACCGGGGGGCCCAGGCCAAACTCACGGTGGCCGGAGAGCGCTTGCTGCCCAAGGCCCGGCGCATCTACCAAGACTGGATGCAGGTTTCTAAAGATATTGCCGACCTGATGGCCGGCAAGCAGCCCGAGCTCTGCGTGGCGGCGATTCAGTCGGTGTGTGCTACGGTGCTGCCGCCAGTTCTCCAACAGTTTTGCTCAGAATATCCCCAGGTGCAGCTGCGGGTGACGGCCTTGGGCAGCGATCGCTCCCTCAAGGTGCTGCGCGACGGCCTAGTTGATCTGGCTATTGTGATGGATAACCCCCGCCTCACCACCCAGCCCGAAATGGTGGTTACCCCTCTTTTTGAAGAGTCGATTGAGGTGCTGATGGCGGGCAACCACGCCCTGGCCCGTCAGCCCGCGATCTCCTGGGAGATGCTAGCCCGGTTTCCGCAGATTATTTTCAAAGACGGCTACGGCATGGCGCGGTTGGTGCAGCAACAGTTTCAAGACCGGGGCGAGGTGTTTAACCCAGCGATGGAACTCAACACCCTTGATGCCTTTCGAGGAGTGATTCGCCAGGGTAACTTTGTCGCGCTGCTGCCCCAGTCGGCCCTGGGCGACTGTCATGATGACCCCACCCTAGCGGTGCGCCCTACTGAAGCGCCGGTGCTGACCCGCTCGGTGGTGTTGGTGACCACTCGCGATCGCCTGGTGATTCCCCCCATTCAGCGGTTTCACGATCTGGTGCAGAGCCTAGCTACCCCCACCCGTCCCAGACCCGCAGCGGTGTCTTACAGTTAGAATCATCCTTTACGAACCCCTTTTTCCCAGGGTTAGCAGTCTCTATGAGCCATGAGTTTCGGGATTTGCTCAAGCAAGTTGGCAGCGGTAGCCACACCTCTAGGGCGCTGACCCGCGCCGAAGCCGCCGCCGCCACCCGCATGATGCTGACCCAGACGGCTACCCCGGCTCAGATCGGCGCGTTTATGATAGCCCACCGCATCAAGCGCCCCACCGTCGATGAGCTGGCGGGTACTCTGGATGCCTACGCTGCGCTAGGGCCGACCCTACCCGCGATCGCCCCCGACAGCGCCTATAGACGTCATGCTCTAGTGCTGAGCTGCCCCTACGACGGGCGATCGCGCACTGCCCCCGTCACCCCCATCACCGCCCTGGTGTTGGCAGCAGCCGGAGTGCCGGTGGTGATGCACGGGGGCGATCGCATGCCCACCAAAGAAGGCATTCCACTGATTGAACTGTGGCAACAACTGGGAGTTGACCTACGCCCCCACAGCTTGGATCAGGCCCACACCCTGCTCAACCGCACAGGCCTGGGTTTTGTCTACCTGCCTCAGCACTTTCCGTTGGCCCAGGGGCTGGTGCCCTACCGCGAGCAAATCGGCAAACGCCCCCCCTTTGCCACGGTAGAGCTGCTGTGGTCGCCCTACGCTGGCCCCCACACTTTAGTAATGGGGTTTGTCCACCCGCCCACCGAGGAGTTTGCTAAAGGAACTTTTGCCCTGCGGGGCCAGACCGATTGGATTACGGTTAAGGGGCTAGAGGGCAGCTGTGATCTGGCCCGAGGAAGAACGGCGATCGTTGGGGTAAACCATCCGGGGCAGACCGACCGCCTGCTGCTGCACCCTCGCGATTACGGCCTTGAGGGCGACGATGTGGAACTGGGTGATGAGCTAACGATGGGCGATCGCCTGCTAGACGTTCTTGCGGGCAATGACTCAGAACTCGCCAAGACCGCCCTGTGGAATGCCGGGTTTTACCTGTGGCAGGGCGGCGTCGCTGACTCCCTCGCAGATGGCTTGGCCGAGGCCCAAACGCTACTGACTACTGGCAAAGCGCTGGCCAAACTAGAGGAATTCCGTCAGCAATCCGCTGACCTGACCCAGACTCTCACCTTCAGCCACAGTTAAACCTAAATCACCGCAGGCTGCGCCAATACTGAAATTTGCGGCCTTTTTTAGACTGAAACGGCTGTCCATCTAAGCCATGCCCACGTTGAGTCTGCGCACCTTTAGAAGATGCACGGCCGGGGGACAACGCTGCAGCGGCACTTGGGCGCATGGCCATGCCAGGGAACAGTAGGGAGAATCTCTTAAACACTGTTCCTTAGCCATAAATCAAGGGAAAACTCAGTTGACAGGAGCATTCTCAATCAAGTAGCGGAAAAGTCTCGGATAGAGGCAAAATTTCGCTATTTATCAAAGAATTGTGAAGGCTGCATAGGATTTCCATAAAGTACCTCTGGCCCTGCAACATCAGGGTTTCGGGCGCGTCATGGGAGTTCAGCAATGAGGAGCATTGTGAATTTCGACCGATGAGATGGGCAGACTGCGGAAGTCGGCTAAATTCAGGCCGCACTACGGAAGTGTCTATCTACCTCATCAACATTACACTTCAAAGACTCTACGGGGAATGAACGAGAATGACTCAAACTAACTGGGCTAAGCTACTGCGGTTAGCACCGCTTTCGGCGATTTTAGCTACATTGACCATCGGCAGTGGGGCGGCGATCGCCCTAGCCGCTGAAGGCCCCATTCAAAATTTTAACTGGCTCAAAGACGAAGCTCTGCTCGACCAGGCCCTCGATGCGGCCCACACCAAAGATGACGACGATGATGATGATGACGATGACGACGACGTAGAATCGGGCGAAGTCATCTACCAGCAGCGTCGCACCACGACCACGACCACGACCACCAACGTCAACCAGGTCAGCTTTAGCGATATTTCCACCAATTACTGGGCGAGCGCTTTTGTCTATCGCCTCTCCGCTATTAAAGTCGTCAGCGGATTCCCCAGCGGAAATTTTCTGCCGAGCAACAATCTCACCAAAGCCCAGTACGCGGCGATGATTGCCCAGGCCTTTGATATGCCTGCTTCGCGTCAAACCGTCACCCTGCGCAACGTCAACCGCAGCTACTGGGCCTACAGCGCTATCCAAAAAGCCTACTCCATGGGCTTTTTAGAGGTCTCCAATGGGATGTTTGACACCAACGGCACCATGACCCGCCTCGACATGCTGGTGATGCTGGCTCGAGGGTTGAATATTACCCAAGTGACCTCTGGGCAATCAGTCGATAGCCTATTGAGCATCTTCAGCGACGCCAGTGAAATCCCCAGCGAGTATCGCGTCATCATCGCGGCCCTGGTCGAGCGCGGCATTTTGGTGAACTATCCCACCATTACCGAGCTAAACCTGTTTGGGGTGGTTTCTCGCTCTGAAGCCTGTAGCTTTGTCTATCAGGCCCTGGCCTACATGGGCAAAGTCGAAACCATCGAGTCGGCTTACATCGTCAACAACAGCAACTTTTCCAACCTGACTGAAACCATCACCACCACCACCGAAACCACTACCGAAACCACCACTGACACCACTACCGAAACCGGCGGAACGGATGGTGACGACGGTGATGATGACGACGATGATGACAACGACGATGATGATGACAGCAGACAGAACTGCAACCAGGGCATTGGCAATGGTGCAGAGGGTTGCGACCCTGGCAACTCCCGTCCCCACGGCGGCAGCAATGATGAGGGTGGTCGCACCCCCGGCAATCGCTAGTCTGGGTTAATCTGCATTTTTTGTCCTTCCGAGTGTTACAAGACGCCCTTCGGGGCGTCTTTTTTTGCGCTTACACTAAATTCTTGTGGTTTCCCTCAATTGGGCAGAGCGATCGCCGTTTACCCTACAGAGCTGTCTGTTTTTGGCCTTGGGAGGGTGAACTTAAGCGTGGCACTAGCGCTTAGGAATCAGGGGTTGGAGTGTCGATGCCAAAGGCTTGGGCTGGAGGCAGCTGGAGCAGGCTGAGCAAACCATCGAGCATGTACTGCACGGCCAAGGCTGCCAGCAGCACCCCCAGCACTCGGGTAACCACGTTAATGCCAATTTGGCCTAGCACTTTAGCCAACGGCCGCGACAGCAGCAAAAACAGATAGCACAGCAGCAAGACCACCCCCGCTGCCGCCAGTACCACGCTCAGGCCCAGGTAATAGTTAGTTGACTCCCGCGACAGCACCAATATGCTGGCCAAGCTGCCCGGTCCGGCAATCAGCGGAATTGCCAAGGGGAACACGCTAACATCCTGCTTAGTGCCCGCTTCCTGCGCTTCGGCTTCGGTCTCGCGCTCCTGGTGCACAAAGATCATGTCGAGGGCGATCTTAAACAGCAAAAACCCTGCCGCAATTTGAAAGGCTTGCAGGCTAATGCCTAGGTTGTGCAGCACGTAGGCCCCGGTGAGCCCAAAGGCTAGAAGAATACCGGCTGATACTGCCACTGCCCGTGTGGCAATCTGGGTTTGCTCGGCTTCAGTGCGATCGCTCACCAGCGCTAGATATAAGGGCGCTAGCCCCACCGGGTCAATCACCACAAATAGGGTCAGAAAGGCTTTGGCAAACAGCGGCAGAATGATCGGCATAGGGTCGCTTAGGAGACTGCCTCAAATCTACCGCTGTTCGGAGCAAACGGTCTCTTCACCCTGTGTTAGACCAAAGATATAGATCACTAGTCCAAACAGGTTTCAGCTATTGCAGTCAAGACCCGGTGCTTTCCCTAAGGGATTAACTAGCTACCAGATCAAAGTTTTGGCGGCTGTGACCATGCTGGTGGATCACATCGGCGTGGTGTTTTTCCCCGAGGCGATCGGGTTCAGGATAATTGGGCGGATCAGCTTTCCGCTGTTTGTCTGGCTGCTAGTGCAGGGCGAGGCTCACACTAAGCATGTGGGGCGCTATGGTTTGCGGTTGGCGGTGCTAGGCGTGGTGTCTCAGCCCATTTACCAAGTCACCTTTGACACGGCCCGGCCCAATATTTTGTTTGAGCTGCTTTTGGGGCTAATTTGTTTGCGGTTAGTGCGGGGGTTTCCCCGATTTCAGCTGCCCATCTGGATTGGGGGGGCGGGTCTGAGTGAACTGCTAACTATGGGTTACAGCAGCTACGGCATTGGGCTAATTGCTCTCACCCGCTACTACCGCCCCACGGTGCTGTGGGGGTTGGCTTGGGTTGGTTTTCATCTGTTTTGGGCCTGGCTAGAGGGGCCGTTTCAACTGCCGGTGATCGCAGTCCCCCTGATCTTCTGGTTAGCCAATGGGGAGCGGGGGGCTAAGGCACGATGGTTCTATGCCTTCTATCCTGGCCATCTGGCCCTGCTGTGGCTGATTCGGCAGGGTTTGAACTAGCGGCAGGTGGCAAGCTCTTAAAACCCAAGGGCTAGAGGAGTTCACGTCTGTGGTACCGCCTAGCAACAACCCCCGACAGTCAGCAGTCGCTCTGCTAACCGTCGGGGGTACTGATTCAGAATAGAGATGGGGTTTGGGCTGGGCCTACAAAAAATGGTCGATCGCTACTGCCGAAACGGCTGCAAATATGGTGATTGCCAGGCCCTCCAGTGGGTTTTGCCCCTGGGCAACCGCAAAGGTCGTAATCACGCCAGCCCCTAGAGCCGCGATCGCAACGGAGCCAATCCAGTCTTTTTGTAGGTTATGCATGGGTTCTTAAAGTGGGGTGTGCCGCAAAAGAGTGGGACAGCAGTTGTGTATGGAAACTACTTACCCCAACCCTAGGGCTGTTCAGACCTCACGCTATCACCCTGGCCAGGGCCAAACGAAACCGCATTGGGGAACTGATACCAAGCTTAAGGCTTGGTTAGATTAGTTAACATTCTGTCTATAGAAGGAGCAATCCTGACGGCAAAACTAGCCTCAAGTGAGAGGTTGGAGTTATTCGACGCGGCGGGTATTGCCTGCCTTGACCCAGCCTTCCTGGCCGTTAGACACCACTCGTACCTTGACCCACGACTGGTTGGCGGGTTCTTCGAGCACCACCACCGCTTCGTTGACATCCACGCCCCCCACCTGGGGAAACTCGACACCGGGACCTTCACGCATAACCAAGCCAATGGGCTGCACCACCGTGGCGTTGTAGGTACCAGGTTCGAGGGCGGGCTCTGCCGGTGGCTCCGCTGGGGCTGGTGGGGCTTCGACCACTGGCTCGGCAGGGGCTTCTGGGGCTGCTTCTGGGGCTGCGGTCGGCATTTCATCGCCATACAGTGGTTTGGGCGGCAGTACCGACAGGCGACCCATGAAGTAGCGGGCAGTGGCCACCCCCGCCATCGACAGCAGAATAAGGGCGATCGCCATGCCCAGAATTAATTTTGATAGGCCAATGAAGAATCCTTTCATGGAGGCAGCGGGCCGAGGGTAGGGTCTACAGGTTGCTAATGGTACAGCACCTCTTGGCAATCGGCATCGGGAAGCTAATCGCTACTGGGGAGAGTTGGGCGAAACCGCGAGTCGATGCCGCCGCGGGAGGCCATGCGAGCTTTGCCCGAAGCCGCCCAGGCTTGCAGCGCCTCAATTTGCTCCTGGGCAGTGCGCGCCAGAGGCACCATTTCGCTGGCGGCGGTGAGAATGTCGTCGGTGGTAAAGTCGCGGTTTTGGCTAAAGCCCAGGTGCATCGCCTCGACAATCGCCTGCTCGATCTCAGCCCCCGAAAAGTCGGGAGTTTCGTAGGCCAGCCGAGCGGTGTCAAAGGTCTTGAGGGTGTGAGGCCGCAGGCGCGAGAGGTGAACCTCAAAAATGGCCTGGCGATCGCTCTGGCTGGGTAGTCCCACAAAGAAAATTTCGTCGAAGCGCCCCCGACGCAGCATCTCCGGTGGCAAGGCCTGGATGTTGTTAGCGGTGGCCACCACAAACACGGGAGAGGTTTTCTCCGCCATCCAGGTGATAAAGGTGCCAAAGACCCGGCTGGCGGTGCCCGAGTCGCCCCGGCCATCCATGCCCGCAAAGGCTTTGTCGATTTCGTCAATCCACAGCACGCAGGGGGCAAGGGCTTCTGCCAGCTGAATCATTTGGCGGGTGCGGGCCTCTGACTCGCCCACCAGGCCGCCAAACAGCCGGCCTACGTCGAGGCGCAGCAGGGGCAGGTGCCAGTGGTGGGCGATCGCCTTGGCAGTCAGCGACTTGCCCGTACCCTGAATGCCTAGCAGCAGCAGCCCGCGCGGATGGGGCAGGCCGTACTGGCGCGCTTTTTCGGAGAAGGCAGTCCCCCGCTTTAGCAGCCAGTCTTTGAGGTTGTCGAGGCCACCGATGTCAGAGATCTGCTCCCTGGCGGGGTAGTAGTCAAGAATTTGGGTCTGGCGAATGCTCTGGCGCTTTTCGTCGAGAATCAAGTCGAGGTCGTTGGGGTCAAAGGCCCCGTGGGCGGCGATCGCCCGCGACAGCACCCGCCGAATGCGCTCCAGCGACAGCCCCTGGCAGGTGCGCACTACCTCCTCCAATGTGGCCGTCGGTAGGTTAGTGCCGGTCGAGCCCAAAAGCTGCTGCACCTCGTGCCGAATGGCGGCAGCATCGGGCAGAGTAAACTCTAGCACCGTCACGGTCTCGCTCAGCTCGTCGGGAATGGTGAGCTGGGCTGAGAGAATGATCAGGGTCTTGGGTTGAGCCTTCAGCCGGCGAGCCAGGTTGCGCAGCTTGCGAGAGATCGCCACATCGTCTAAAAAACGGTGAAAGTCGCGCAGCACGAAGATGGCTGGAGCCGTAGCGGGCAGCTTTTCCACTAGTTCTAACGCTTGTAGGGGGTTGCGCTTGCCAAAGCCCGCGTCGTTGAGGTTGCCCTGGTAGCCCTCGACAAAATCCCAAGTGTAGAGGGCGCGGTTGCCCTGCTGGGTGGCGCAGGCCGCAATGTCGGTCTCGGCCCGCTCTTCCTCGGCGGTGGCGATGTAGATAATTGGATAGCGGGCGCGAATCAGTAAGCCCAGTTCGTTGGTAAAACCCATGTCAGCGCGACTCAGTTATCCCACAGTGCTCGGTTGATGTTTCCAGCCTATCGGATTTTAAGGAGTCTCTGATTCCCCCGTGAGCATAAAGCTATAGATTTCTGTGCTTTAGAGATCGGGCTCGTTGAGCTGCTGCTGAAGCTGAGTTAGGGCTGCCCAGCGGTGGTCTGTGGGTTGGGCAGTGGCCGTCCCCTGCCCTCTCAGCTCAATGCCGGGGCAGTCTTCATCGCAGATCTGAGGCATGGGCAGCGCCAAGCAGATCTGCTCGTAGACCCAGGCTTCGGGGTAGAAGTGGCCGTTGGGGGGCAGGGTCTCAAACAGATCCTCCACCGCTACCTCCCGTTCTAGCGGTAGGGTGGCGGGGTCGGGCTCATACTCAAGCCAAATCAGCTCCTGGGCCGACAGCGCTACGCGGTGATTGTAGGCTTGCAGGCAGCGATCGCAGGTCAGCGTCACAATCGTATCGGCTCTGGCCTTGACCTCTAGGTAGGTGCCCTGGTGAGTGATAGTCATCTCGCCCCGCACGGGGGTGAGGGTCTCCAGCTCCGCTAGGTGATGGTCAAGCTCAACGGTGAGAGTTTTCTCAGGCCGCTGTAGCAGGTGGGGGATATAGACTTTCTCCATTGTTTTTGCCTCCCATGGCTCGCGCTATCTTTGTGCGACCTAGCCGTCTGTAGCCTCGTCGTCCTGCTGCCCAGCTAGACAGACCACGAGGCGGCGATCGGGCTCGCGACCGCGGCTAAAGGTAGAAAGCCCGTCGTGGGCGGCTAAGAAATGGTGCATTTGCCGCCGCTCGGCGGATGAAAGCCCCTGTATTTCATACTTCTCACCGCTGGCCAGCACGCGCTCAGCGGCCTCGGCAGCCATCGCCTTGAGTTCTTCAAGCCGCTTGGCTCGGTAGCCGGCTAGCTCGATGGTAAAAGCCTGTTGCTCTGCCTGCTCTTTGCCCAAGTTGAGGGTGGTGTTGGCCAAATACTGAATCGAGTCAAGCACCGTGCCGCCATCGCCAATCAGCGCCTGCACCTGCTCGGGCGACAAAGTGTCTTCGGCAATGGTGAGCCAACAGCTCTCCCCAGACTCGTCTTCGACCGGGTGAGCGGTGACGGTGCTGGTCAGCCCCTGCATGGTGAGCAGAGTCGTTAACCAGTTGACGCCGGCGGTGGCAGCATCGGTGACCATGATGGATTATGCCTTTTTCTTCTTGCTACGCCCGGGTTCAAAGGGCAGGGTTTGCCGATCTTCCTCAACCTTGGTTTCGGCATCGACGATTTTTTGCAGATTCTCAGGCAGGGGCTCTCGCGAAAGAATAAACGTTTGCAGGGTCTGAAAGATGTTAGCAATCAGCATATACATCAACACGCCAGCGGGCAGGGGAAAGAACAGAAACATGCCCGAGAAGATGATCGGCGTAAACTTGTTGACGGCGGCCTGCTGAGAGTTTTCGCTACTGGTAGAGCCCTGACCTGAGAGCACCTGGTTGAGATAAAGGCTGGCTCCAAAGCCCAGAATCATGATCAAAATGTCCCAGTGAATGGCGCCGTCTTCACCGGTCACACCAATCCGACCCAGGGCTTTGATAAACAGAAACCCTTTGTTGGCGGCCAGGCCTGGAGCCTGGACCCGCACGGTTGCCTCACCAGGGGCCAATGCAGTGATGTGGCCCTCGGCATCGATCGCAACGACATCCTCACCCTTGGTAACTTCCCACTTGGGCTGGTAGGTGTCTACGTCTTCGTTGTACTGGGAAGCCAGAGCTTCAATGCTTTCACCCTCAGTGGTTTGCAGGCGCACGTCGGTTTTTTCGCCTACCACAAGCTTATTGCCACCGGGCATCACCGCCGAGATGGGGAAGTGAGACCCGTCAGACACGTAGATAGCCTTGGGGGGCGTGGTAAACACCTGGGGCTGAATCTGCTCGATCTTTTCTTGGGGAAAGACTTGAACGTTGACGTCGTAGTTGATGTCAGAGAACGGCGAACCCCGTAGAGTGGCAAACAGGGCAAAGAGAATGGGCATTTGCAGCAGCACTGGGAAACAGCCTGCTAGGGGGTTGCCAAACTCTTTGTAAACCCCGCTCATCTCCTCTTGCAGCTTGGTGGGGTTGTCTTTATAGCGCTCTTGGATCTCTTTTACGCGTTTTTGCATCAGGGGCTGGGCCACCTTCATGCGCCGCATGTTGCGAATGGAGCCGGCGTTGAGGGGGTACAGGGCAAAGCGAATTACCAGGGTGAGGGCCACAATGGCTAACCCGTAGCTGGGCACGATTCCATAGAAAAAATCTAGGATCGGCAACATGATGTTGTTAGTCAGAAATCCAATTCCAAAATCCATGGGCACCTGAACCCTGCTACAGGGGATACGACGTTAACTGCTCAGTTACCTAATCTACCCCATCGTTGGGGAGGCAAGCCGCCCCAACGGGTTGGGATTGCCGTAAGTTAGCTTTTGCCAAGGGTGCCGCTGACGGCTTGGGCTGCTGGAGAGATGCGCTCGTTGATGTATTCGTACACCTCTCGAAAACGCGGCATAGAGCGCAGTTCTAGGCGGCTGCCATCCTTGAGGGTGACGACCATGTCGCCCCAGAGGCCCAGTCCACGAGGCACCGTGACAATTTTACTGATTTCGTTGTAAATCAGGTCGGTGCGCTCGCGCCCCATCCAGCCGCCGGTCACCGACAGCCGCCGACTGGTGATGCGGTAGCGCAGCCAGAGGGCGCGGGTGATGGCTCCAACCGTGAGGGGAAGGCAGATAATTGTGAAACCCAGCAAAATATTGAAAATTAAATCGCCAATGTGGGGGCCGCCCTCATAGAACACATCCTCACGAATGCCCATGGAATACCTCTAACTTGGTAAACAACTGCTCCAATTCTCGCAAAAATTCGCCATATTCGCACTCAGCCGCCTCGGGCTTTAGGCTGATGACGATCCACTGAGCGGGGCGCAGGCGGGGCAGTAGGGTGCGCAGGGCGGCGCGCACTCGCCGCTTAAGGCGGTTGCGCACCACGGCGCGCTTGTGCACTTTGAGGCTGACAACAATGCCGATGCGTGGGCTAAGGTGCAGGGCAGGGTCGCTGGACACTAAAGATTTGGCGTTGGTCACGGGAGGTAGCGAATACACTCGCAGCAACAGGTGAGCAGAGGCCGCTTTTCTACCCTGCCGATAGACCTGGGAAAAATCTCGCGATCGCCGCAGCCGATGGTGTTTGGGCAGCACTACCGATCCTCAACGCGCAACAATAGCCCCGGAGCTTAGGTAGCCCCAGGGCTATGCAATGATCTACGAACGATGCAGTGGGATACCCCAGTCCACGCTAGACGGCGAGCTTGGCCCGGCCCTTACGGCGGCGAGCTTTAATCACCTCCTGACCGGTGTAGGAGCGCATACGAGCGCGAAACCCGGAGGTTCGCTTTTGCTTTCGGTTGGTGCCCTCTAGGGTGCGCTTGCTCATGGCTTAGTCTCTGCCTGTTTCTTGCTAAAAAGTCACGGTCTCATATAATAGCACCCGCTGGCCCCTAGCGGTCGTGGTTGCTCTCAGAGGCAATCTCCATCGGCCAGGTGCCGGCGTACTGGTTGACCACGTCGCCCTGGTACATCATTCTCAGGTTGAAGTAGTGGTAGCCGTAGCGGCGGGGGTTGCGCACATCGGAGAGCACCACCACTAGGTCGGTGTTGGCCTCAATCGGCTGCTCAGGGATGATTTCAATGCGGTTTTCCTCCTGAATCCAGTCGACGGCTTTGACCGGAATGACTTCGCCACCGCGCCAGTCACCCTTGCGTAACTCAATGGCGTTTGCGTCAAACCGACCGCCCGTTTCGGTAAAGCTATCGGGATAGTCAATTTCTAGGGAAATTACATCGCGCGGCAGCTTGTTGCGCATGATGTTGAGGTAGTAGCGGGAGTTGGTGCTATGCGCATAGTTGAAGTCAATCATGTATCTGAGGCGATACTCAATCTCAACGCCGCCAAAGATGGTCAACCCGGTCTGGGCCTGGGTCGGCTGGGGCAGCGCGGTGCTGAGTCCGACCGCTGTGGCCACAGCGGCCAGCCCCAGGGCGGCCAATTTAAGAAATTTCTTAAGGGATATCATGGTGTACCTTCAATGAAAACTGTCTGGCCGGGTAGCTTGGGGCAACCAATCTAGGCCACCCATCACAATAGCTCTAGCGGCTCAAAGGCGCCCTCCACTCTGTGCCAGTGGTGTAACCGGGCTTTTGATATCAGGGAATTCCTAGGGAATTAGCCCTTAAATCTGCCCCAATCCTACCATTTAGCCTCTGTTCCTTGGGGCGTGCCGTCGGGGCTACTCGTCGTCGTCGATGATGGCATTGCGATCGAGCAGCAGCAGGTTGCGCAGCTGGTCGGTGTCGAACTCGGTGAGCCAGCCCTCGCCCGCGCTCACTACCTGCTCGGAGAGGGCTTTTTTGCTTTCGATCATCTCGTGGATGCGCTCCTCTAAGGTGCCGGTGGTGACGAATTTGTGCACCTGCACGTTGCGGGTTTGGCCAATGCGAAAGGCGCGGTCGGTGGCCTGGTTTTCAATCGCTGGGTTCCACCAGCGATCGTAGTGGAACACGTGATTGGCGCGAGTGAGGTTGAGGCCGACACCACCTGCCTTTAGCGACAGAATGAACAAGCGCGGTGCGGCAGGGTCGTTCTGAAACCGCTCGACCATGGCCTCGCGCTGATTTTTGGTGGTGCTGCCGTAGAGAAACAGCGCTTCTTGACCCAGATAGGACTGGAGGTGTCGCTGGAGTAGCTTGCCCCACTCGGCGAACTGGGTGAAGATTAGGGCGCGATCGCCCTCGGCAATCACTTCCTCCAGCATTTCATCGAGCCGCTGGAGCTTGCCTGAGCGCCCCTTGAGTCCCAAGCTCGACTCCTGCAAAAACTGGGCCGGGTGGTTGCAGATCTGCTTCAGCCGGGTCAAGAGAGCGAGAATCTGCCCCTTGCGCTGCACCCCGGTGGCGTCGTCTAGGGTTTCTAGGGCCGCATCGACGGTCTGCTGGTAGAGGTTGGCTTGCTCGGCCGACAGACCGCAGTACACGCTCATCTCCTGCTTTTCGGGCAGGTCCTGAATGATGCTGCGATCGGTTTTAAGGCGGCGCAAAATAAACGGCTGCACCAGACCCTTCAGCGCTTTGAGGGATGCCACGTCGCCATAGCGCTCGATGGGGGTGGCAAAGCGCCGCTGAAAGAAATTCTTCGGCCCTAGGTAGCCGGGGTTGAGAAAGTCCATGATTGACCACAGCTCACCCAGGCGGTTTTCCACTGGGGTGCCGGTGAGGGCAACGCGGAACTGAGCTTCAATCTGGCGGGCCGCCTTAGACTGCTTGGCGTCGGAGTTTTTGATGTTTTGTGCTTCGTCGAGCACCAGGCAGGGCCAGCTCACCGACTGAAGCGGTTTGAGATCGCGGTAGATTAGCGCGTAGCTGGTGATTATCAGGTGCTTGCCCTGCACAGCTTTAGCAAAGCTGGCCCCCTTAGGGCGGCGATCGCCGTGGTGCACCAGGGTTTTGAGCTTGGGGGCAAACCGCTTGACCTCCTTTTCCCAGTTGCCCAACACCGAGGTGGGGCACACCAGCAGCACCGGAGTCTCAAGCCAGCCGTTGTCTTGCAGGTAGAGCAGAAAGGCAATCAGCTGAATGGTCTTTCCCAAGCCCATGTCGTCGGCCAGGCAGGCTCCTAGGCCCCACTGTTCTAAGAACGCCAGCCACGACACCCCACGCGCCTGGTACGGCCGCAGCGTGCCTTTAAAGCCGCTGGGGGCCTCCATTTCTTCGAGGGTTTGGTTTCCGGTGGTGAGGGTTTCAATCAGGGTTTGCAGTGCCCCGGTGGCCTCAAAGCTGACCACCGGCAGTCGGTCAATTAGCTGGGTGTCGCCGGTGCTAATTCGCAGGGCATCTTCCACCGAGAGGGGCGTGGCGGTCTTTTGCCCCGCTAAAAACTGCCGGGCTGCTTTCACATCCTGAGGCTTCAGCTCAACCCAGCGTCCGTTGATTTCGACCAGCGGGGAGCCCTGGTTGATCAACTGTTCAAACTCAGCAGCGGAGAGGGTTTCCCCGGCGATCGACAGCTCCCAGCGAAAGTTGAGCAGGCTCTTGAGGCCGAGCCGCTGCCGCTGATTTTGGGGCGGCACCTCCGCCTGCACCTTGAGGCCCAGTCGTCCGGCTCCATCTTCGGCCGGTTGGGCTAGACCAGGGGGCAGTTGTACCTCGACGCCGTTGTCTTGCAGCTGCCAGGCCGACGCTTTAATAAACTGGTAGGCCTGGATCGGATCGAGATCGCAATGGGCCGGATGCTGCTGACGCAGACTCTCCCGAATTGGTTCGTACAGCCGGGCAGCGCGCCCTAAGGCTCCCAGCAGGGTCTCTTGGGGTGATTTGAGGGTCGCCCCCTGGTGATGCAGCTCGTCTACGGGATGCTGCCAGATCAGATCTGCCCCCATTTGCCAGTCGGGGTTAGCGGCTGACTGAAGCTGGTATAGAAGCTGCCAGGGCTGATCGAGCTGTGGGGGTGGCTGTAGCACTAGCCGCAGGCGAAACTGGGCGGCGGGGTCTTCCGCTAGGGTCTGTAGCGGCGTGGTCCAGGTGGTGAGGGCCTCTTGCAGTCGGGCAGCGGCGGCGGCAGGGGCCTCTAGGGTACCTTCGGGCTGACTTAGGGCCTGGAGCCAAGGCTGTAGTGGGAGCTCCTTGCTGAGATTGGCCAGACCGTTGAGGGGCTGTGCTTGGGCAGCTTGGCGCACCTGGTGGTCAACTAGGGCAGCTAAAAAGGTGAGTAGCTGCGGCTGAGGGTCGAGTAGGGGAACCCCACAGCCCAAGGGAAACTCGCCCTTGGCGATGGGCGGCAGATGGGTGCAACCGATCAAGGGCATGGTCCGCGCAAAATGGCGCAGTCGCTCTTGGTCGGGGGCGCTGTCGAGCAGGGGATGCCAGCCCGCGGCCAGGGTTTGGCTGGTAAGCTCTAGGCCCGGCAGAAATTTGCCCCGAGCCAGAAGATTGAGCCCCCAGCGAGCAATGTGGCCCCAGTAGCGCAGGTCGGCTCCGATCTCGCCGGGGCCAGTGAGCGTTTGCTGCCCCAGGGGCAGGGCAAGCAGCATTGGCAAAAAGTCGGCTATGCCCAGGTGCCAGCCCTGCACTCGCCAGGGGTGGAGTACTGTGTTGGCCTGGGTCGAACCATCAGCCTGAGCATCAACTCGGGCCGAATGGACTGGCACGAGGGCCGATGGCGTAATCTGGGCGGGCAGCGGCAGGGCCAACTCTCCCCAGATTGGGCCGATGGCGCGCGTCGCTGCTTTTGGACCGCGTGATGTCCCTCGCCGACCGCTGCCCTCCGGTGCTTTTTTGGCACTTTTGCCAGTGCCCGCCGCCTTGGTCAACGCCGCTGGAAATAGCTCCCCAGTGGCACGGCCTACCAGCTGCTTTTGCATGGCGGTGAGCACCTGGGCTAGGTCGGTTTGGGCCAGGGAATAGGGATGGGGATGCAGGCCGTCCCAGGGGGCGAGCCCTTCCGGTGGCAAGGGCTGCCAGGCCTCGGCCCAGAGAAAGAACTGCTGCGCCGGGGGAACCCAACTGACGTGTAGTATTGCCATTAGCCCTGTATCTACGACTCGCTCAAAGGTTTGGCATGGGTTGGGAGCAGGTAGACAAGGCCAGGTACCCCCCGGCTGTGGGCTGACCCGCCGGGGTACTCACTGGCGGGTCAGCCCATCCCCAAAGCCCCGTTCTCGGTTACGCCTGGTGTGCAGAAAACCTGCTTAATTTGCCTATCTTACTCTCTCAGGCTGGCCCTGGCTGGGCCGCCTCTAGAACCTTTAGGCATATTCCATCGTGACTGGGGTGTGGTCGCTAGGTTTTTCCCAGCGGCGAGGTTCGAGGTCAATGGTGCAGCTGAGGGCGCGATCGCTCAACCCTGCCGACAGATAGTGGTGGTCGATGCGCCAGCCCATGTTCCGCTGAAACGCGGCGGTTCGGTAGTCCCACCAGCTGAAGTGACCTCCCTCACCATTAAATAGGCGAAAGCCATCCTTAAGCCCTACCGCCATCACCTCCATAAGTGCAGCTCGCTCGGTGGGGGAGGACATAATGTGTTTCTCTTTGCCTACAGAGTTGTAGATATCTTTGTCTTCGAGAGCAATGTTGAAGTCACCGCAGACGTTCAGGTTGGGATACTCGGTGAGCAGGGTAGCTAGATATTCTTTTAGGCAGGCTAGCCAGCGCAGCTTGTACTCGTACTTTTCGCTGCCAATAGAACTACCGTTGGGCACGTAGAGATTCACTATATAGATGTCGTTCCACAACCCAGCGATCACCCGCTTTTGGTCATCTAAGTCGCCGACGCGATCTTCCCCCAGCACCGAAGCAAAGCCGTATTGCACCTTCTCTAGGAGTTGACGACTGAGCAAGGCTACGCCGTTGTAGGACTTTTGGCCGTGGATATAAGCGATGTAGCCCAGTTCTGAAAAGGCTGCGGTCGGAAACGTCTCGTTGACCACCTTGGTTTCTTGCAGGCACAGCACATCCACTGGATTGGTTTGCAGCCACTGGGTCGCATGGTCGAGGCGCGATCGAATGGAGTTGACGTTCCAGGTGGCAACTTTCATAGAGGGGGTTAAGCTAAACGGGTAGGGTCACAACGTTCTAGCTTAAGGGGTTGACCGCCCAAAAGGATCGCGCCCGTGCCATCAGAACCTCCCTCAAATTCACAACCAGAGGGCAAAGCTCTGGTCAAAGAAGTGTGTCGCCGCATTCGGCTGGCTCGCAGCTACTGGGATGCCCACAACAACGCCGCTTGCCGGGGCGAGCGAGAAAAGGCGCTGGCCCTCTACAACACTTTGACCAAGGAGCAAAAAGATCAGATTCCTCAAACTCTGCGGGTGTGGCTGCGCTACCGCAGCGAGAAATATTTTGGCGCGCATCAGACGCAGCCGGGGAATAAGGGGCGATCTGCTAAGGGCCGAGGTAAGAAGTAGACAGGGGTTTTGGTAGAATACTGGCAAGTTCAGGGGAATTAGCTCAGTTGGTAGAGCGCTGCGATCGCACCGCAGAGGTCAGGAGTTCGAATCTCCTATTCTCCATTGTTTAGGGTTGCCTAATTCGCTGCATCAATCGGCTAGAAACGCCCACCTCGGGCCGCGTGATTGTGGCTGGTCAGGACATTACCGCCCTGTCGGGTAGCGACCTGCGTCGGGCGCGGCAGCAGATGGGCATGATTTTTCAGCACTTTAACTTGCTGAGCTCGCGCACCGCTGCTGAGAACATTGCCATGCCCCTGGAGGTGATGGGCTATAGCCGCCTGCGCATCAAGGCGAGGGTGGCAGAACTGCTGTCGCTGGTGGAGCTAGAGGGCAAGGGTGATAGCTATCCCGCCCAGCTGTCTGGAGGGCAGAAACAGTGGGTGGGCATTGCTCGGGCCTTGGCCGCCGACCCCAAGGTGCTGTTGTCGGACGAATCGACCTCGGCCCTAGACCCCCAAACTACTCAATCTATCCTGGCGCTGCTGAAGGATTTGAACCAGAAGATTGGTCTCACCATTTTGCTGATTACCCACGATATGGGGGTGGTGAAGCGGATCTGCGATCGCGTCGCCATTTTGGAGCAGGGTAAAGTCATTGAGCGCGGCAGGGTGGCTGACTTAGCCGCCCAGCCTCACTCCCGCCTAGCGCAAGACTTTTTCCCTCGATTGACGGGCTACCAACCTCGGCCTGATGCGCTGCTGGTCACTGTTGCCTTTCGGGGTGAGGTAGCTAATGAACCGTTTATTGCCACCCTGGTGCAGCGGTTTAACATCAAGGCCAACATTTTGAATGGGGCCATTGAGACCATTGGGGGGCAGCCGGTGGGGCAGTTTCAGATCGAGCTGGCGGGGCCAGACCGGTACGTTGCCCTCGACTATTTGACCCAGCTCAATCTTGCCGTGGAGGTACAGGATGGACGCACAGCTGCTGAGCAATTTGTGGACAGCAACCCTTGAGACGATCTATATGGTGAGCGTTTCGTCGCTGCTGGCAGCGGTGTTTGGCTTACCCCTGGGGCTGCTGCTGGTGATTACGGGGGCCAGGGGCTTTTTGCCGAACCCGTCGGTCAACCAAGGGCTAGGCTGGGTGAGCAATGGGGTGCGATCGCTGCCCTTCATCATCTTGCTGGTGGCGATTCTGCCCCTCACCCGTTTAATCGTTGGCACCACCATTGGCAGCACCGCCGCTTTGGTACCCCTCACCCTGTCGGCCGTTCCTTTTTTTGCCCGCGTGGCCGAAACCGCCCTGCTTGAGGTCGACCCAGGCCTAGTGGAAGCCGCTGAAGCGATGGGGTGTAGCCACTGGGATATCGTTCGTAAGGTGTTGATTCCAGAGTCGCGGCCCGCTCTGGTGCTAGGCCTGACTCTGATGGTCATCAGTCTGGTGGGAAACTCTGCTATGGCTGGGGTCGTAGGCGGCGGTGGTTTGGGCGATCTGGCGATTCGCTATGGCTTCCAGCGCTTTGACACAAGGGTGATGGTGTACACGGTGGTCATTTTGATTGCCCTAGTGCAGCTGATTCAGTGGCTTGGCGATAGCGTGGCCTATCGACTGCGTCGTACGGGTAATGTAGCGCCCTCCCCCGGTTGGACTAATCCCCTGACGCGGCTGCGAAAGACCTAGGTTGTATCTATAACGGGCCTAGAGCCCTAGCGAGATCCCTCTATTCTTCAAATCCCTATAACAACTACCCTCGAAGAGGAGCTTTTGAGTTTGATTTGCCATCGACCGAGGTTGTTTTAGCATGCGCGGTGTCTCCTACCTCTCCCCCAATCTGCTCTGGCTGTATCAGGCCGTGGGTGAATACCTCGGTCGTTGCCTGGGCTGCTCGGCGGATGTGGTACAGGGAGCCGACGATCCCCTATCCGATCCAGATCTGGTGGGCGATCGCTGGGATCTACTCTTTCTCTGCGGCTTGCCCCTGATGCGCTACGCCCAGCGGGCTTCCCATCAGCTGCAGCCTTTGGTGGCTCCGGTGATGGAGCAGGCCCGCTATAGCGGACAGCCAGTGTACTTTTCGGATGTGGTGGTACGGAGCGATCGCCCTCTGCACACCTGGGATGACCTGGCCCAAACGGTATTTTGCTACAACGATCACGGCTCTCACAGCGGCTATAGCCGGATGGGCTACGAGTTGCACCAGAGAGGGCTAAACTGGGGATTTTTTGGTCAGAAGCTAGAATCGGGGAGCCATTTGCGATCGCTCCACGCCATTCTCACGGGCCAGGCCGATTGCGCTGCGATCGACAGCACCGTGCTCGACCAGGCCTTGGCAGAAGATCCTGACCTAGCTAAGAAACTGCGGATTGTCAGCCACTTCGGCCCCTCACCCATGCCCCCCATTGCGGTCTCTCAGCGGCTGGGACAGGATCTAATTCAAACGTTGCAACAGGCCCTACTTCAGCCCGACGCCACTCTGCAACACCACATGACCCAGGCTAGAATCCAGCGCTTTGTAGCAGTAGACTACACCACCTATGAGCCAATTTTGGCGATGTATAAGGGGAGTGAGAGGGTGGGAGAGTAGGGGGTGATGGGGTAATAAAATGATGGAGTTTTGAGTTAAAACACCCAATTCAAAATTCAAAACTCAACCTTCAAAACTACTCCCTACTCTTTACCCCTGCACCCCTTGCGATCGCCACGCCAAAAATTCCTCCAGCGTCGGAAAGTAGCGGATCACCTCATCAAGGCCTATCGGTCTACCCGAGCGATAGCCATCCCAGTAGGCAGCATCAGTGCTTTGGGGCAGTAGACCCGCATCGCGATCGCGGCACCCCCGCTGAAAAAACTCTTCTCGACGGCTTTTCATCACAACCTCCAAGACTAACCAAAAGGCACCCTCGCCATGCTGTGCCGGTAAAACAGCAGCAAGCCGGATTGCAGTAATGGCCAGGGTTTTAACCCTATGAGTCGATCTTACGAAGGGGCTCTGATAAAAGCAAATAGTCTTTTTTGTGAAAGTAATAGATTTTGTTGATGGAAGAGTGGAGCTAGAGAAGTTGATATTTTGTTTGGCCTCGGGACCCAAAACTCAACCCTCAAATCTTTGCGCTATGCCAGTGCCTGCTGCAGTGAAAACTGCTGCGGAGCCCGGGCTTGCTGCTCTACAGCGTGACGATAGACTTGCTTAAACAGGGTCTGTTGCGTGTGGCTTCCCCCTAGGCGGTAGAGGTGTGGCAGCACGGGGCGCAGGTGGGCGATCGCCGCTGCCCAATCCCCATTGGCGTGGGCCACCAATCCCTGAGCGGCGGGAACAGCCAGCTTGAGCCATCGTGTTTTTGTAAGCTCATCCTGGCGATGGGCATAGCGGGCCATGTCATCGATCATGATAGTGGCGTAGTCATTGCGATCGCCTCGGGCTAGTCCGTAGACGTAGTGCAGGTCTTGAAAAGGCAGGGAATGTTCTTGTAGACGCGATCGCAGCGGTTTGGCTAGATTACCCACAGATACCCCCGCCAGCTCTAGCCGCAGCAGCAGCGAAATTGCCCCCACCTGGTCTTTGGGGGTGTGCCTGCGGGCCAGTCCCCACACGTGCTGGTCGTAGAGTCTAAGCACCGCAGCAGTGTCGTTTTGGGCCAGGTAAGCCAGAGCCACATGCCACCAGTTGTGGGTGTAGAGCATTGAGTTACAGCTCTGCCAGGTATCTGCGTTGGCCTCCATCCAGGCGATGTTTTCGCGGTGGCGACCCTGGACATCGAGCACGTGGGCCACAGCGTGGTGTGCCCAAGGGTTGTGGCGACGCAGCTCTGTCGCCTGCCGTCCCAGCGCTTCGGCCTGGTCATACTGGTGGCACTGCTCTAGACCAAAGGCCACCATGCTGTAGAGCAACGGGTGTTCGGGGTGTGCCGGAAGGGCTGCCAGGGCGACCTCTAGTAACCCCTGGCTCTCTCCTTGGTAAAAGTAGTGATACTGAGCCTGCTGCACCGCCAGCAAATCCTGCGGAAAGGCTTGCACCAGAGCAGTCTGGTAAGCGATCGCCTGCTGAATATGACCCCTAGCCCAGGCCGCAATGCCGTGAATATAGCCCTGTTCTCGCGGCGAGGCGGTTGCTAACCTGGCTAGCGCTCGGTTGAGGTAGGGCCTGGCGCGCAGGCAATCGGTGCGGTTTTCTTGGCTGAGGTAGTAGGCGGCCGTGTAGGCATGGGCGATCGCACAGTCGCCGTCTGCCTCAATCGCCTTGAGAATCGTTGTCTCTGCCTGATCGCCGTAGGTAAGCGCCTGGTCGATAAACTGATCAACAGCAGTCATCGCTTGCATGGAGTCCGTGGTGACCAATAAGCCTTGAGCGTCTTGAAGCATCCTTTATAAGGTTGAAACTCAACCTTCGACTGAGCTTCAAAACAATCAACGATTATCTTTGAAATGAAAATAAACCAAGATACATTTGTAATATATTTTAACCTCGAAGAATAATTCAGGCTGTAAATCTTGTAACCGTCTTCAGGCAAAAACTTTGCTTTCACTCGATTAATTGGATGTTTGATATTTCCATGATTCCCCTGTCGTAAGAGCTATAAGTCTTACTGATAGGTGTAGGTAGCTAATTAGATTAAGGTGAAAATTAATTTTCTGAATTGCAGGTAATTGTAAGCCCAGATGCTTTTTTGCACAAAAGCAGAATGTTAATATCGCCTAGGCTAATGACCTAGAGAAAGTTGCATTGCACCAAAAGCTCGGTGTTCAGGAGTTTTGTATCTTTTGGCGAAATAGGTTTTAGTTTGCTTAGAACAGCTCTTATCCGCTTTAAAGTGTGCTAGAGGGCGGATTTAAACTGAGGCCTCAAAAGTCTTTATCTGTTGCAGATTCGTTATGAAAAGCATTAGGAATTAGACCGATTCGACACTGTTAGCGCAGCGGATCTACATTCTGTTTCAGCCGTTCTGTTGTCTAAAGCTAAGCAAAGGAAAGAATTTATGCAGGAGTTTGAATTTGTAAAGGCGTCACTAACGCCAGCACAAGGGATTTTTACATTAATTGCATTAGGGCTTATCTTGCTTGCCCTAGCGAACTACGTGCGAGTCACCCTTGTCAAAAACACCCACGACTTTGTGATTGCTGGTCGCAGATTGGGTTTTGGCTTTGGAGTGGCAGGTATCATTTCAATTTGGACATGGGCGATGGCCGTGATGATGTCCTCTGCAATGACCTACACCTATGGCACTTCTGGGCTTTGGTGGTTTACTGTCCCCAACGGTCTAGCGGTAATACTTATAATTCCATTTGCCAGACGGCTGAGAGCTAAAATGCCGCACGGCTACACAATTGGAGAATTTATCAGTTCTCGCTTTGATGGAGCAGGTTTAGCACGTGTTGTGATGACAGCGGGTTTGTTGTTTGGCGCTTTGCTAGCCATCATTATTAACTTGAAGGGCACTTCACTCGTAATCTCAACTGTATTTGGAGTTGACCAGGGTACAGTAGCTATCATTACAGCAATCATTGTCTTAGCCTATACAGTTTTAGGTGGGCTGTGGGCTTCCATCTCAACCTCTACTTTGACAACACTGTTTATCACAGTACCAACAGCTTTTGTTGTTACTGCCGTATTAAGCCAGGTTGGTGGAGCTGAGTTTGTTTGGCAAACAGTTGCTAGCAAAAGCACTAACTTTCTGTCAGTGGCTCGTCCAGAGGCCGCAGTTGGCTTTGGTATCACCCTGGCGCTTGGCTTGATTACAGCTACCGTCGTTGGACAAGATTTTTGGCAAGTTGTTTGGGGTTTGAGGGAAAGAGAAGTAAGCCGCACCTTCTTTTGGGCTGGCGCGCTATTCTATCCTATTCCTATTTGCCTGGGGATCTTAGGACTTGTGGGTATTGCCCTTAATGTGGATCTGGCGACCCATCTAAACGGCGACGCTGCTGCTGTTGGACCGTTTGTTATCTCTCACATCGGATTGCCCACCTGGCTGATTCTAAGTTATGTATTCGTAATCTTGTCGGCCTGCTATTCGACCATTGATGGTTCTCTTTCGGCAATTTCGTCTATCGCAGCTGTTGATGTGATTAAGCCTTTCTCTCCCAATATTCCTGACCACAAACTGTTTTCTTACACTAAATTATCCATGGTGCTTGCCGCCCTGATTGCGACGCTGGTTGTGTTGAGTGGTGTTGACTTTGTCACCATTGTTTTAACAACCTACGCGATTCGTACCGCCGTTTTAATTCCGTTTATGCTGGCAGTCTTTTGGGATCGGATGACAGCGGCTGGTTTTTTCTGGGGAACCGTTGCGGCGATCGCGATCGGGATGCCCATTCACTTTGCCTATGGTGAACTGCCAGGCAGCATTGCTATTTTGGTCATTAGCGCAATTGTTCCATTGGTTCTAGGATTTCAAAATCAAAATCGATTCGACTACGATCGCCTCAAAAAAGTTGCAGATATTTCGGATGACTCTGCTCCCGTCAATCCAATCATTCCGGTTAACAACTAGCGACACTTCACCAAACTGATTTTCATCCTCTTACCTTGCGGAGAAGTCCATGCAGACCTCGTTTAATCTGAAGTTTCTTGGAAAAGCAAATAAGCATCTCTTGATTGCGATCGCTACTAGCATTCTCGCCGCTCAGGAGCGATCACTTGCTACAACAGGCTCAGCTAGTTCTACCGAACCCAGCTTTTTTGTTTCTACCGAGACGGCGATCTTCTTCTTTATTGGCCTTGTCATCTCCTTTTTTTATATCAAAGGGATGGCTGGGGTTTTACGTGATGCAGTCAGAACCTACTCTTCGGAGGAGGAAGACACTCGTGACACTTTCACCAAGGGTCTCGTTGGGGCTATTCTAGCGGCTATTGCCTCTGCCGTTGTGATTTGGTCCTATGGGCTTGGTGCCTATTTTCTTTATATTGGGCCAGTGCTCAGTTTGCTTAGCCCTATTGGCATTATCTACTTTATGGCTCTCGATATTCAGCGATACAAAGAGACCTCAAGTCCCAAATAATCTGAAGTATTTTTTGGGGATGGCACAAATTAACTACGTGAAGATGTTGTAGAGATTCTCTTGAACATAGTATTCAAGATCAGCTCCTGTAAGCACCGCACAATATAAACCTCCTCAAGTATAAAGACGAAGCTTGAGGAGTTCTAGGTTTCAACAACTCACCATAAGGTGCCAAAACAAAGTGCTCTATTGGTCGCAGGATCGCCATTGGTGATGCAGGTTCTTATCACTACACTGTCGAAGTTCTAATCAAATTTATTCTTTGAGTACACAGCAGGTTTTATGGCATCTCAGAAAAAGCAGGCCCATCTTTTAGGCTTCATTCAACATGGAGTAAATAGCCACGCCACCGGCATGTGGCGGCACCCCAAAGACAAAGTCAATTGGGACTGGAGCCGCCCACCCTACTGGCAACATATGGCCCGCACCATGGAGCGGGGGCTGTTTGATGCCATGTTTATTGCCGATGAGCTGGCCCCCTACAACAACTACGAAAATAGCTCCGATGCCTGCGTGAAATATGCGGTGCAGTGCCCTACCCATGAGCCATCTACTCTAGTGCCCATCATTACGACGGCGACTAAACACCTGGGGGTCGGAGTGACGCTGTCCACTGCCTTCGAGCATCCTTACTCTATGGTACGGCGGCTCTCCAGCCTCGATCATCTTTCCGACGGACGCATTGCTTGGAACATTGTCAGTTCCTATTCCAAAAGCGAGTGGGATGCCTATGGTGCCGAAATGAGCGATCGCTCCCACCGCTACGAGCGCATGGAAGAGTACATGGAACTCTGCTACCAACTGTGGGATTCGTGGGCGCCCGATGCCATCATTGCCGACAAGGACAACGGTATTTTTGCCGACCCAGCTAAGGTAAAGGAAATCAACTTTGAGGGCGAGTTTTTCCGCAGCAAAGGGCGATCATTCTGCTACCGATCGCCCCAGGGTCGTCCAGTACTCTGGCAGGCCGGCTCTTCAGAGCGCGGACGAGATTTTGCCGCCAAACATGCCGAAGCCATTTTTGCCGTACACCCCAACGTCGACCGCATGCGGCAGTACAGCGATGACATAAATCAGCGACTGGTGAAAACGTTCAACCGTCCCGCCAGCAGCGTCAAACTGATCTACGGCTTGCAGTGCATCGTAGGCGAATCCCGCGCCCACGCCCAGGAAAAGTACGAGCAAATTCGCGCCAATATTCCCCTCGAAGGTGCCCTGGCCTGGATTTCAGGCCACTTTGGCCCCGACTTCTCTACTTACGATCTCGACGAGTACGTGCAGAACATCGAAATTCCTGGCATTCAGGGCTTGTTTGAGAGCATTATCTACGCCAAGGGTGGCGACCCGATTACGGTGAAAGAAGCTGCCCTCTACTACGCCATGGGCATGGGTATGCCGATTACTGTGGGCACCGCCTCTGATATTGCCGACACACTGGAATATTACATGGATGAGGGCGGTGCTGACGGGTTCATGCTGGTAGCCACCTACACCCCCGGCTGTTTTGAAGAATTTGTCGATTTGGTGGTGCCAGAACTCCAGCGGCGCGGACGCTACCGCACCTCTTATCCCGGTACAACCCTGCGCGAAAACCTACTTGCTGATTGAGCGGGATAGGCTCTGTTCCTAACTAGCCCATTGTCTGTAGTATGACTAGACCTGGCGGCACTGGGTTGCTAAATAAAGGCTATGGGGGTGGGGCTGTCGGTTGGGTTACGCGGTTGACCAGCTGCTGAATGCGATCGTAGTGAGCCCCCTTCCAATAGACCTGATCGCAGCCTTGGCAACGGGCAAACTCGTCATAGTACATTCGGGTGAGTGGCGGGAGTTGCTCTGCCACCTCAGCCTTATCGACCGACAGCAGGGTGCCATTGCAGCGGGGGCAGCGCTCTAGGGGGGCGACGGCATCTTGCAAGCAGAATCGCTCTAGCACCTCTCTAGCCTGGGCTTCTGGTATGTGTGAGCGAACAATGTATCCGTGGGTGACAATACTGCGCTTCAGGAGACCCCGATCTTGGGTGAGCAGAATGCGCTGCTCTCGGTTTGCAAGGTGGGCCAGGTCACCATCCTCATAGTCGCTGCGGTAAAGCGCATCGAACCCCAGCAGCCGTAGATAGGTGGCTAGCTTACCCAAATGCACGTCCAACACAAACCGAATATTGGCCAGCGGGGTAGGACGCACCAATGAAACCGGGCTGACATCAAGCTGCTTGAAGTAGGGGTAGACAGCGATGCGATCGCCATCCTGGGCCAAGTAGCCAAAGCCAACAGACTCTCCGTTGACCAAAATCAAATCCACCTCTGGGTGAGGAATGCTTAAGGACTCAATCACGTCCTTGATGGCAGCGGGTTCTTTAACCCCGTGGGTAAATTCTACTTGCCTGCGATCGGCAGGCAGAAAGTCGTTTAACTCGGCATAGAACCGGAAAATGAGCTGCAACATCAACGCTTACAGGGCAATCCAATGTCAGAAGTCTATCCCCTTGATTTTGACAAAATATCGCTCTTCAATGACTCTGGCGGTAGATAATCTAGGGTAGCGAGGTCTGAGTGCTAGTAGCTGTGATGACATTTCCCTGCATGGCTAAACCAACAGTGAGGTTTGTAGGCGAATATTGCGAAAGATACCGAGCCCTCATTGAAGTGGGACGCATTTGAGCATCTGCTTATGCACCCCTCATCGCGGCATTTGTGTGAGCCCAAACTGTCGCTTGAGCAGAAAATCCATCAGTTTGGGCGGCAACAGCTGCTTGAGCAACGGCAACCACCTACTTTTCTTCCCTAGTCGGACTGTCATGGGCGGATGAGGCCTCATCACTGCCGCCACCAACTGCTCGGCAAAATCGTGGGCAGGCGTAGCATTGGATTGAGATAGGTTCGCCCTGGCTTGAATCATCGACTCCAGCGGCGCATACCACGAGTCTGGCGAAAGCACCCCAGTTAATTCCTGTACTGCGGCCTGGCCAAAGTTTGACTGAATGGCACCGGGCTTCACGATAACCATGTGGATGCCAAACGGAGCCAGCTCCATCCTCAGCGCTTCTGACAGGCTGTGCAAGGCTGCCTTCGACGCGCTGTAAGCCCCAGCGAACGGAGTTGTAACAAACCCTGAGATACTGCCGATGTTGACGATGGTGCCCGATCGCTGCTCTTTCATTGCCGGAGCCACCTGCTGCACCAGCTCAAACGGGGCTAGTACATTGGTGTGAAACTGGGCCTGGAGCTGTGCTGCGCTGAGATCCATCAGTGGGCCAAACTGACCAAAGCCTGCATTGTTAACCAAAATATCGATCCGGCCGACCTGGGCTAGAACGGTGTCAACGACCGACTTCATGGCCGCCGAGTCGGTGACATCCAGCGGCAGGGTGAGCATGCCTTGGGCTTCTAAGTCATCCATGGCCTCTAGCCGTCTGGCTGTGGCCACAACCCGACAGCCCCGTCGATGAAACGCCTGACACAGCGCTTTGCCAATGCCCGACGAACAGCCGGTGATGATGACGACGGGAGAGGCCATAGGGATAGAACGGGTAGGCGACAGCTGCGGCAGAGTCTCTAAAGAATCCTAAGCAACATTGGGCCTAAGCGTCACCATGATGATGTCAACGGGAGTGAGAAAATCATCGGCGAATAGCCAGCTGGAGGAGATTTTCTAGCGATCGCCACCTCGTAGTCCATCGCACCGCAGGGGCTAGCCTAGCGTGAGGACAATATGTGTTTTTGGCACTGCTGGCCTATGCTCAACAACGTCACCACTGGGGAGAGATTTTTATGTCTTCAATCAAGGGCCGCAGATTTTTGATTCGCGTTTGTGGGGGGCTAGCGCTTAGTTTATTTGCCGCCAGTTGTAGTCCTTCTGCCTCAACACCTAACCGTTCCGAGGACTCAGCGCAGACGGTCGAACTTACCGTGTCGGCGGCGGCTAGCTTGCAAGATGTTTTAGAGGCCATCACGCCCGACTTTCATGCGGCCTATCCCACAATTGACATTAGCTATAACTTTGGGGCCTCGGGTGCCTTGCAGCAGCAAATTGAGCAGGGTGCTCCAGCCGATGTCTTCTTTTCTGCTGCTGCCAAACAGATGGATGCGCTAGCTGATAAGGGATTAATTGTGAAGGATTCTCGGCAGGATGTGTTGACGAATAGCCTGGTGCTGATCGCTCCAGCTCAGTCGCAAATTGCGGTTACAGATATCGCTCAACTCAAAGAGGCTGAGGTGGGCGTTGTTGCGGTGGGTGAGTTTCGTAGTGTGCCAGCCGGGCAGTACGCAGAGCAAGTATTTACTAAGCTGAATTTGCTTGAGCCCTTGCAGTCGAAGCTGGTGTTTAGCAACAGTGTGCGAGGGGTGTTGGCCGCTGTAGAAAGCGGTAATGCTGACGTGGGCATGGTCTATGCCACCGACGCGGCCCTCTCGGAGCGCATTAAGGTGTTGGCTACGGCTCCAGCGTCAACCCACCAGCCCATTGTTTACCCGATCGCAATTGTAAGCAATAGCACTAACCCCGACGCCGCGAAGACATTGATTGCGTTTTTGCAGACGCCTGCGGCCCAAACTAAGTTCAAGAAATTTGGCTTTGGGGTTGTCGCTCCGTAACAGCCCGCCCTACGGCTGCAAAACCTAACCCATGATTTCCTTCTCTCCCCTGTGGATCTCCCTCCGCATTGCCGCGATCGCCACTCTACTGGCGTTTATTTCGGGCATTGCCGCCGCGCAGTTTATGCAGGGCTATCGGGGTCGCTGGCGATCGCTCCTAGACAGCCTGTTTTTGGCCCCCATGGTGCTGCCCCCCACAGTGCTGGGCTTTTTGCTGCTGCTGCTGCTGGGTCGGTATGGCTCTCTCGGTGCCCTAATGGGGACAGCCGGCATCAACGTCGTGTTTACCTGGTATGCGGCGGTGATCACCGCGACGGTGGTGGCGTTTCCGCTGATGTATAAAACCGTGCTGGGCAGTCTGGAGCAAATCGATCGCTCCGTGCAGCAGGCGGCCCGCACCCTGGGGGCAACGGAGTGGCAGTTGTTTTGGGGCATTACGCTGCCCCTGGCCCTGCCCGGCATTGGAGCCGGTACTGCCCTGGCCTTTACCCGCGCCCTGGGCGAGTTTGGGGCCACCCTGATGCTGGCGGGCAACATTCCGGGCAAAACCCAGACCCTGCCCATGGCGATTTTCTTTGCCGTCGAAGCCGGAGCCTTTCGCGAAGCCGCCCTGTGGACCGGGGTAATTCTGACCATTTCCCTAGGCGGACTGGTGCTGATGAACCGCTGGCAATCCCAAGGCGCCAGGCTGCCCGTCCTGGGGTGGCTCGATCGATGCTGGGCTGTCATCCGCCGCACTCTGCGCGGGCAATTCAACCACCAACGCTCAGACCCTACCCCTTACCCCCTACCCCCCACCCCTCCAATCCCTCACCTCTCCGTCAACCTCACCCACCACCTACCTGGGTTCACCCTAGATGTGGCCTTTTCCACCGACCACCATCCCCTGGGTCTGCTAGGGGCCTCGGGAGCAGGCAAAAGCTTGATTCTGAGATGTTTGGCAGGGCTGGAAACCCCCCATAGCGGTCGCATTGTAATGAATGGGCGAGTGCTGTTTGACTCGGCGTTGGGCATTAATCTGCCCAGCCGCGATCGCAGAATCGGCTATCTTTTCCAGCACTACGCTCTGTTTCCCCACCTAACGGTGGCCCAAAACATTGCCTACGGGTTGCGGTGCTCGAAAGCGGCGATCGCCCGCCAGGTGGCCGAGCAGCTCCAGCAGGTGCAGCTGGTCGGGTTTGGCAATCGCTATCCCCACCAGCTCTCTGGCGGACAGCAGCAGCGGGTTGCCCTAGCCCGCGCCCTGGCCCCCAATCCCGAAATTTTGCTGCTCGATGAGCCCTTTTCGGCCCTCGATGCTCACCTGCGCAGCGAACTCGAAAAGCAGCTGCTTAAGACTCTGACCAACTACCAAGGCCTTACCCTGTTTGTCAGCCACAACTTAGAAGAAGCCTACCGAGTGTGTCAGCGCTTGCTGGTGCTCTCGGGCGGCAGCGTCGTTGCCGAGGGACCAAAACAGGCTATTTTTGACCACCCTGGCACCCTGGCCGTGGCTCAGCTCACCGGGTGCAAAAATGTCTCGCCGCTGCAACGCCAGGGCGATCACTGTCTGGCAGCCCTGGGCTGGCACTGCACTCTGCAAACTCTGGAGCCGGTGCTGCCCACCCACTCCCACGTGGGCATTCGCGCTCATCGTCTGACCTTTCCTGAGCAGCCCACCCAGCCCAACACCTTCCCCGGTTGGATTGTCTGGACCAGCGAAACGCCCCACCGCATCAGCCTTTATCTCAAGCTGGGCAGCCCTCCCTCTGGCCTCGACGATTACCACCTCCAAGCGGAGGTCTTCAAAGATAGATGGGCTGAGTTGAAGGATCGGCCTTTTCCCTGGTTTGTGCATCTTGATCCAGCTCAGCTGCTGTTGCTGGGGAGTTAGGGGACTGCCCTGGGGTTGCGGTTTAGGGTTCAGGGTTTGAGGTGTAGGGTTTAAGGCGGGTCGTGAACCTGAAACTTTGAATCCCCACTAACCTGCGTCTTTGGCAGACTACTGGTGGACCGTTCACCTTTACTCAAAAGAAGTCCAACCGCTGATCGCTGGTACGGCCTTCACAACGCCTTTTTGGGCCTTGAGCTGACTCACCCCTCCCTGAAGGGGATGACGCTGGCCCGTTTCTAACCTTCTCTGAAGGATAACCCTGAGGTCCTGTATTACCCAAGCGAGGATTTGACATGCTGACCCGCCCCGATCCAGTCATGGATCTTTGGAAAACCAGGAGCCATCCCCTCGACCCCATCTTTGCGCCCCGGTCGGTGGCGGTGATTGGCGCTACCGAGCGCCCTGGCAGCGTGGGCCGCACGGTGCTGTGGAATTTGATCAGCCACCCCTTTGGCGGCACGGTGTACCCAATCAACCCCAAGCGGCGCAATGTGCTGGGTGTTCAAGCGTTCGATCGCATCCAGTCTCTCCCCGAAGTGGTGGATTTGGCGATTATCGCGATTCCTGCGCCGGGGGTACCTGCCGTGGTGCAGGATTGCGTAGAGGCTGGAGTTAAAGGCGCGATCATTCTCTCTGCGGGGTTTAAGGAGATTGGGGCCGAGGGCGTTGAGCTAGAGCGACAGATTAAGGCGATCGCGGCGGGTCGCCTGCGGCTGATTGGCCCCAACTGCCTGGGCATCCAGAATCCGCTGACGGGGCTGAACGCGACCTTTGCGAGCCACTTGGCGAGGCAGGGCAATGTCGGCTTTATTAGTCAGAGCGGGGCGCTGTGCACCTCGATTTTGGACTGGAGCCTGCGGGAGAACGTGGGCTTCAGCGCCTTTATCTCCCTGGGTTCGATGCTCGACGTGGGCTGGGGCGCTCTGATTGACTACCTGGGCGACGACCCCCATACCCACAGCATCGTCATCTACATGGAATCGATTGGGGATGCCCGGTCGTTTTTGTCGGCGGCGCGGGAGGTGGCTCTCAGCAAACCGATCATTGTGATCAAAGCCGGGCGCACCCAAGCGGCAGCCCAGGCAGCGGCCTCCCACACTGGGGCACTGACGGGCAGCGATGCAGTGCTAGATGCCGCCTTTCGTCGCTGCGGTGTGCTGCGGGTTGACCACATCGACGAGTTATTTGATACTGCCGAAGTGTTGGCCAAGCAGCCGCGCCCCCGAGGCCCGCGCTTGAGCATCATTACCAACGCGGGTGGGCCGGGGGTGCTGGCGACGGATGCGCTGATTCGCGCTGGGGGCACCCTGGCGGAGCTTTCTGCCGCTAGCCTGGAGGCTCTAAATGGGGCGCTGCCCTCCCACTGGAGCCACCACAACCCCATCGACATCTTGGGCGATGCCGAACCAGCCCGGTTTGCCCAAGCGCTAAAGACCACCCTGGCCGACCCCGACAGCGACGGCTGCCTGGTGGTGCTCACCCCCCAGGCCATGACCGATCCGACCAAAACCGCCCAGGCAGTAGTCGAAACCTGGCGCAGCAGCGAATCGAGCCAGCCTATTTTGGCCAGCTGGATGGGGGGAGCTGAAGTCGATGCTGGCGAAGATATTCTCAACCGGGCGGGGATACCCACCTACCGCTACCCCGATCTGGCCGCGCGGCTGTTTGGGCTGCTGTGGCGGCACAGCTACGCCCTCAAGGGGCTCTACGAAACCCCGACCTTAGCCACCAACCACGGCATCGATCGCCCCACTGTCGCTACCATTCTGCAAACGGCCCAGGCTGAAGCACGCCCACTTCTCACCGAGACCGAGTCAAAGGCAGTGCTGGCGGCTTACGGCATTCCGGTAGTGCCGACCGAGGTTGTAGCGACGGAGGAGGAGGCGATCGCCGCTGCTGCCGCGATCGGCTATCCTGTAGTCCTTAAACTCTACAGCCACACCCTCACCCACAAGACCGACGTGGGCGGCGTGCAGCTCAACCTCGATGACAGCCATGCCGTCGCTCGGGCCTTTGATCGCATCCGCACCAGCGTCACCGAAAAGGCGGGGGCCGAGCACTTCCAGGGCGTCACCGTGCAGCCAATGATTCGCACCGATGGCTACGAGCTGATTTTGGGCAGTAGTCAGGACCCGCAGTTTGGCCCGGTGCTGCTGTTTGGCACCGGCGGCCAGCTAGTCGAGGTGTTTCAGGATAGCGCGATCGCCCTGCCCCCCCTCAACAGCACCCTGGCCCGCCGCTTAATGGAGCAAACCCTAATCTACAAAGCCCTTCAGGGAGTGCGAGGGCGAGAGGCTGTGGATATGGATGCTTTAGAGCAGCTTTTGGTACGCTTTAGTCAGTTGGTGGCAGAGCAGCCCGATATTGCCTCGATCGACATCAACCCTCTACTCGCCTCGTCCGAAAGACTTCTGGCCTTAGATGCTCGGGTGATATTGCGTGCTCCTGACTCACCGCCTGCCCGTCTAGCCATCCGCCCCTACCCCACCCAATATGTCTGGTCTGAGGGCGACGGCGTCACCATTCGTCCCATTCGCCCCGAAGACGAGCCGCTGATTACCGATTTCCACGACATGGTGTCTGAGCACAGCGTTTACCTGCGCTACTTCCACCCCATCAAGCACAGCACCCGCGTCGCCCACGATCGCCTCACCCGCATCTGCTTTAACGACTACGATCGCGAGATCGCCCTGGTGGCTGAAGTGAGTGCCCCCGACCCCAAAATCATCGGCGTCTGTCGGCTCGCCCGAAAGTATGGACTGCCCGAGGCCGAGTTTGCCATGCTGGTGGCCGACTCCTACCAGAGCCAAGGCTTTGGCACCGAGCTGCTGAGCCGCCTGATCGAGGTAGCCCGCACCGAAGGGCTAGAGCGCCTGACGGGGGAAATCTTGACTGAGAACCACGGCATGCAGCGCCTGTGCAAGCGGGTCGGGTTTCAGCTCAAACCCACAGCGGAACCCGGCGTTGTATCCGCCACGCTGGACTTGACCCTCTAAAGCTGAAGAGACAATGCTTAATTGCCTATTATTGCCAACCTAAGCAGCTATCGCTCAATTGCCACGTTGCTCTGTCCCAATCCGCCTGAGTAGCTCGAAATTGGGTTTACTCAGGCGGATTGGGGTTTAACACCTCCTTGACCTCTATCTCCAAAATCGATTCGCCTGTGGTGAGGGTCAGCCGTCTCAATTCCCCTCGCAACTGAATAGATTTGTCGAGTAGCCCGTAGAGAGCTTCTGTATTAGTAGCCTTCGACCTTAGGTAAACCGGTTCCAGCTCGGGTTCTACCAGATAAAGTCGATTGCTCATCCGACTGTCGGGGTGGCTGGCGCTATCGACGGCAAGTCGCCCTGACAGCACGACAGCCGCTGGCTGCTCCAATGCTTGCACTAGGCCCATGCAGGCCAAGGCACCGGCAGCTGCACCCACCAACATGCCTCTGAAAAACGCTTGCCGCATGGACCATTTCCCCAATCAGCAGATGCCGCCAGTTTAGGCCACCAACCCACTGGTTTTGGTGAGGGTGCCATAATCGAAAGCATGCACCCTGTGGTTCCACCCCCTATGCCCACCATTGACTACCTGCGCATTAGCCTTGTAGATCGCTGCAACTTTCAGTGCCAGTACTGCATGCCGGAGGGGGCCGACTTGCAGTATCTACCCCAGCAGGAATGGCTGACCCGCGCCGAACTGCGGCAGCTCTTGGAGGAAGTATTCATGCCTCTGGGGTTCTCGAACTTTCGGCTCACTGGGGGCGAGCCGCTGGTGCGGCCTGGCATTGTAGACATCGTGCGCGATATAGCGGAATTACCGGGGACAAAGGACTTATCCCTAACCACCAATGCCTTTCTCCTCAGTGGCTTAGCCCAGGATCTTTGGGATGCAGGACTGCGGCGCGTCAACATTAGCCTCGATTCGTTAGACCCCGTCATTTTTGATCAAATCGTAGGGGGGCGCGGAAAATCCCGCTGGCCCCAGGTTTGGGATGGCATTCAGACCGCTCACCGGGTCGGATTCTCGCCGCTCAAGCTCAATGTAGTCGTCATTCCTGGCGTCAACGACCACGAAGTGTTGGATCTGGCGGCCCTAACCCTCGATCGCGAGTGGCACGTGCGGTTTATTGAGTTTATGCCCATTGGCAACGACAGCCTGTTTGAGGCCAAGGGCTGGGTTGATTCGGAGACGCTGCGCGATCGCATTCGGCAGCGTTGGGGCCTGACCGCAGGCGATGTGCTCGGCCACGGTCCGGCGGACGTGTTTCAGATTCCGGGTGCTAGGGGTACCGTGGGGTTCATTAGCCAGATGTCGGAGTGCTTTTGCGATCGCTGCAACCGCATGCGCCTGTCGGCTGACGGCTGGCTGCGCCCCTGCCTGCTCAACGAAACCGGGCAACTCGACCTCAAAACCTCCCTGCGCCAGGGCGTTTCCACCGCTGACCTGAAGCAACAGGTGGCCGCACTGCTAGCCGACAAACCTGAGATCAACTACAAAATGCGTCAGTCGGGCACCACCGGAGCTTACGGTCGTACGATGTCGCAGATCGGGGGTTAGCCTAAAAACAGCTTGTAGGCGGGGTTTTGGTTCTCATCCCAGTACTGATAGCCGAGGGTGTCGAGAAAGCTCTGCCACTGGGGCATTTCCTGGGGCGGCACCTGAATGCCGGTGACGATGCGTCCGTAGTCGGAGCCGTTGTTGCGGTAGTGGAACAGGCTGATGTTCCAGTCGGGGCTCATGGCGCTGACAAATTTCATCAGCGCGCCGGGGCGCTCGGGGAACTCAAAGCGGTAGAGCAGCTCGTCGTGGGCTAGGGGCGATTTGCCGCCCACCATGTGGCGCAGGTGCATTTTTGAGAGTTCATCGTCGGTGAGATCCAGCGTCTTTAACCCTTTAGATTCAAACACCTGGGCCATAGTAGCGGCATCAGCCCGACCTTGGACTTCTAGCCCAACAAAAATGTGGGCCTCGTGGTTGTCGGCGATGCGGTAGTTAAACTCCGTCAGGTTGCGGGTGCCCAGGCATTCGCAAAACGCCTTGAGACTGCCCGGCGTTTCGGGGATGGTGACGGCAAAGATCGCCTCGCGGTGCTCGCCGATCTCGGCCCGTTCGGCGACAAACCGCAGGCGATCGAAGTTCATGTTGGCTCCGCAGGCCACAGCTACCAGGGTTTGGTCGGTGATGCCCTCGCGCTCAACGTAGGCTTTGGCCCCGGCGATCGCCAGCGCCCCCGCCGGCTCCAAAATCGATCGCGTATCCTCAAACACGTCTTTAATCGCCGCGCAGATGTCGTCGGTGCCCACCAAAATAATGTCGTCTACATACTGCTGACAGAGGCGAAAGGTTTCTTCCCCCACCTCACGCACCGCTACGCCATCGGCAAACAGGCCCACGGTGCTCAGCCGCACCCGCTCGCCAGCTTTCAGCGATCGCGACATAGCATCGGCCTCAATCGGCTCCACACCGATGATCTTAATCTCCGGTCGCAGCCGCTTCACGTAGGCGGCAATGCCCGAGATCAACCCGCCGCCGCCGATCGCCACAAACATGGCGTGAATGGGTTGGGGATGCTGCCGCAAAATCTCCATACCGATGGTGCCCTGGCCCGCAATCACATCCGGGTCGTCGAAGGGATGCACAAAGGTCAGGCCCTTTTCGTCTGAGAGCTGACGGGCGTGGGCATAGGCATCGTCGTAGGTTTCGCCATAGAGCACCACCTCGCCGCCGCGCGCCTTTACCGCGTTCACCTTCATCATTGGCGTTGTGGTGGGCATCACAATGATGGCGCGGGTGCCCAGATGTTTGGCCCCCAGCGCCACCCCCTGGGCATGGTTGCCCGCCGATGAGGCAATCACCCCCGCCGCCAGCTGCTCAGGCGACAGGTGGGCCATTTTGTTGTAGGCCCCCCGCAGCTTGAACGAAAACACCGACTGCATATCCTCTCGCTTCAGCAGCAGCCGGTTGTGCAGCCGCGCCGACAGGCTCGGGGCGACATCCAGAGGCGTTTCCTGCGCTACGTCGTAAACCCGGGCGGTGAGAATGCGTTCGAGGTAGTCGGTAGGCATTGCAGGGGAAAGGCGAAAGGATAAACCCTCATTTTAGAGGGGTGGTGTGTTTAGTAATCATCAACAATTTTGGGGTATAGGGTTTTGGGTACAAGGTTTGAGGTAGCTCCTTGAGCCTTACACCCGAAACCCTATACCCTTCCGATAAACGGTCTCGTCCCCTTAACGACTTCACCGCTAGAGCTTAAAGTAAGCCATCGCCCGCTGAAGCTGGACCGCGTGGGACGCCATAGCGTGGCTAGAGGTGGCCAGTTGCTCTGCCGCCACCGCGTTGTGCTGGGTGACTTCGTCCAGCTGCACCATGGCGCTGTTGATCTGGGCAATGCCGTTATGTTGCTCCAGGCTGGCTCGGGTGATGTCGGCCATCAGCCCCGAGGTCTGCTGAATGCTGGGGACAATTTGCTTAAAGAGATCGCCGGTGCGTTTGCTCACTACCATGCTGCGATCGGCTAAGGCCGTAATTTCCTCAGCGGCAGTGCGACTGTGTTCAGCCAGCTTGCGCACTTCCTTGGCGACTACGGCAAACCCTCGGCCATGTTCGCCGGCCCGGGCGGCTTCCATAGTGGCGTTTAGGGCCAGCATGTTGGTCTGTTCGGCAATGTCTTCGATGACGTTGATTTTGGCAAGAATTTCTCGCATCACCTGCATCGTTTCGGTGACGGCCTGTCTGCCTTCATCCACCATCGTTGCCGACTGAATTGCCGATTGGTAGGTGCGCTTGGCTTTTTGAGCATTGCTGTCAATCACAACATTCATTTGCTCAATCGACACCGTCGTTTGCGCTACCCCAGCCGCTTGCTTAGAATTGCCGAAGGAAAGCCCCTGGGCGGCATCGTTGAGATGGGCAGAAATCTCCAGCATCTGTTTGGCCGCCACCTGTTCATCTTGAATGATGGAGGACAGACGCGTTGTCATCATCCTCAAGGCCTCCAGCATGTGGCCAATTTCGTCATCCCTACCGGCTGGGATTTCAACATGCAAGTCGCCGGCGGCAATACGCTGCACGATCGCCGCCGTAGCGAGAATCGGCTGCGTAATGCGGCCCGCCAGATAGTAGGCCAAGGCAATTACCCCAAGGCCAATTAAAATGCTGCCCCACAGGATACCCAGCGCCAGCTGGGAGGAAAGATCAAGGGTATTGTTGAGATCGTTTTCAAGGGCGACGAGCCCGTTTTGAGAATCGTTCAAAAAACTTTCGACGGTTTCGGTATAAGCCGCTTTTGTCTGTTGGTACTCGGCCCCATCCATTAAAGCCAGGGCCTGTTCTGGTTGCCCCGCTTGCAGCAGGTTGAGGGCATCTGTCTCCAAGGCAGCTAGTTTGTCGTTAAGCACCTTTTGCTGATCAAAAAGCGCCTGAATTTCAGGATCAGCGGCATTGGCCTGGGCCGCAATAATCAGATTTTCTAGTGGATCAAAGTAAAAATCGTAGCGTTCTTGCCAGCTGCTGTCTTGGGTCAACACGTAGTTGCGCATCGATTGCGTGAGCACTTCGTCTAACCACATGATCTGCTGGGCGCGGGAAAGTTGTTGTTGCGATGCACTGACAGAAACTAGCCTGGCGCGAATTTGCCCAATGGCGGAGTAGGTCACGGTGCCGACGGCGGTTAGCGTGAGCGCCCCGAAGAGATAACCTACAAAAATCCGCGTGCGAATTTTGCTAGAGGCCAATCTCTTGAATAGAAACATCATCACGTTTTCCCTGTTTGCTGTGGATGTGGTTGGGCGGCGGCAGCGGTATCAGCAATAGTCCGTTCTGATGTTCTGTCCTGACAAAGGATCTCCCCGCTGGCTAACAATGCTCCTGGCCTGAGCAAAGAACGTTACACAATTCTTCCCGTTATAAAGTGTTACCCACCGTCTCTTTGACTAGAGAATTTCGGCTTTAGGGGTGCTGGCTAGCCGCGAACGGGGCCTGAGCTTCGTCAACCGCCGGCAAAAGGCCTCATCGGAGGATCTGCCCTTGGTATCCTGCGATAGAGTTGCAGAGGAAATTGGCGCAGTTCCTATGCCCTTTCGTTTAGCTCGTCGGCCTAAAGTTTCAACCGCCAGCGCTCCGGGTGCCGTGCAGATTTGGGTAGGTGCTCGCGCCCATCGGTTCTGGCACAGGCCACTGGTGCTGGTGCTGGTCGGTGTTGGGCTCAGCGGCGGACTGTTGCTGCTGGGACTGAGTTTTCGCCTGGGGCTGCGGCTGATGCTTGACCCAGCGGCGTTGCCCCAGGCCCTAGCTCGCTTGACGCGATCGCAGCCGGAGGCCCTGCCCCCCGCTATCAGCCTAGAAGAGCTGCGCCATCAGTCGGAGGCGAACCAGCAGCAGGTGGGAGAACCGCTGCGGTTAGATATGCCTGGGGCTAAGGGGCGGGAGGTGCTGATTGTGCCGGTGCTAGAGGCGGGGGCGATCGCCTCCCTTCATCTCTTTGCCAGCGAGGGCAGTGGGGAAGAGCCGAGGGCGATCGCCACTTTGCCCATTGCGGCCTTGCCTAAAGACACCGTGCTAGCGCCCTGGCTCAGCAGTCCCCAATCGCCTGCGGCCGTTCCGGCAAATTTTGACTTTACTCAGGTGGTGCCGCTGCCGGCCCCACCCGTTGCCACCGACGGGCTGTGGCTCACCTTAGAGGGTAGCTGGCAGCAGCAAGGCCTCACCCTGCGCTATGGCCAGCTGCTGTACGTCGACCCCCAGGCCCAGCGGCTAGAGCTGCTCACCCCCTGGAGCAGCCCGGCCAACCGCCCGCCCCAGTGGGCCGACCTCGATGGTGACGGCCCCAGCGATCTAGTCATTGACGAAACCGTGGGGCTGGAGCCAGCCCTGCGCGGGTTGCAGGTGATGCCCGGACCGCGCTTGCAGTCAGTATCGTGGGTACGGGTGCCGGTAGATGCCGGTGCCAAGGCAGGCGACTACCAGCAGGCTCTGCGCCTGGCCCGAAGCGGACTGTGGCACCCCGCCCAATCTCAGCTGGCCAGCCTCAAAACAGGTCTAGCCCAAGGCTGGAACCCGGCAGCGGAGGCCCAGCTGCGGCTGATGGAGCGCCATCGAGCGATCACCCGCCAGCAGGCTGAGCAAGATTGGTCAACGCCCACCCAGCACATTCTCGCCCTGCTAATCGACGGCCGGTGGGAGCCGGCCCTGACTCGGCTCGAGGCCAGCCCTGAGCTACTGCCCACCCTGCTGAATCGCCTCGGCGTTGACCGAGGTCGCCTGTGGAACCGCATTAGTGCCGCTGCTGCCCTGCCCGACCCGCCACCGGCTGTGTATGTGTGGGGCGGTTTGGCCCTCAAGGCCCAGCAGAACCAGCCCAGCAATCGAGATGGGGCTACCCCAGACTGGCTCAACCGCCAGCCGGTGCCCGCTGCTACCCGCCAGCGGTTGGCCAAGGTTTTGGCTACTTTGACAACCACCCAGGCACAATCGGTTGCCAGCGCTAAGGCGGGTGCAACAGCTGCGATCGCCCCTGCCCAGTCCCCTAATGCCCAGGCGGTGGGAAATATTGCCCTGCCGCCTGTCACCGCCCTTATTGGCCAAGCCCGACCCATCCCTGCACCCCAGTCTGGCTATGCTGCCCCTGGTCAGTCTCTCGATGCCGCCCTGGGTCAGTGGTATGCCATTGATGTGCAGGCCGTGAACCAGAGTCAAACCTGGCAGCGGGGGACTGGGTCAGTTCCTGCTGGGGCAGCTCCGGCGGCGGTCTGGCCGGTGGTGCAGCCGGCGGCCCAGGCATCGCCTCAACTGCTGCGCTGGGTGAGCCCTACCACCGGCGTTTCGGCACCCCTGACCGTGCGCGGGCTCAGCTTGGCCAATGGCACGGTGACGCTACTGGCCACTGGCCCGGCGACCAATACCTCTGCCCTGCCGCCGCTGGTCTTTTCCCAAGGGGCGCTGATGTGGCTCGATGCTGACCAGGGCCAGCCTGCAGAACCGGGGGCGGTCGCCGCCACAGCCCCCACCATCTTTGGCGATCAGCCCTTGCCGACAGACTTTGCGGTTGCCCTAGCTAGCCTCACCCAGCACAGCATTGACTTGACCGGTGACGGTCAGCCAGAGCGAGTGCTGACCTGGGATGAGGCGGCGCTGACCCAGCTTAAAAGCTGGCGGGTTCAGGTAGAGCCAACTGCCGTCAAAACTATCATCCTCGGTGCCGACAATCGAGTGCTCTACAGCGATATGTTTGCGCCCCAAACCGTAGTAGCACTTACCAACCCGGCCCTAGGTGGACCCGTCGGGTTGCTGGTGCATCAGGCAGGGAGATACGAGCTGCTATCGTGGCAGGCGGCCAGCCAGCAGTTTGAATAGGGCTGAAACAGTCCTGACTACTGAATCGCGAATGGGGTGGTGTAGATGCGGTGAATCCGAAACTCTAAAGCAGTAGTTTGGTGCTCCCAGGTGAGTTTTTCGATAACGATGTCGCCGTGGGCAAGCCAGTTTTCATCGACCAAACTAAGCGGCACATCGATGGGGAAAATGCGGTAGCCGTCTTTTTGCACCCGGTGTCGAGCCCCGACTTCGAGCACAGCGGGGTAGCCCTGGTTAGGTTTGAGTTTGAGCAGGCTATTGACTTTACAGGGCATTCCCATCGGCGGTGTCTCAGTTCTTGGCGGAATAATCTGACGGAGAGGTAGAGGGTAACGTTTACTGCACGGCTGCGTCTAGGCTCTGGCCTCAGGTGGCCCTAATGGTTTCCAGTAATCCCCAAAAGAATTGGGTAAAGGAATTATCCTAGGTCTGTGGGTTTCATCTCGATATGGAACTCTCAAGCCGTAGCGTTCACGCGATCGCCCCATGCCCCCAACGCCCCACCCCCCATCCGCCGCCGTCATCACCATGGAGAATGTGTCGCGGGTATTCGGCATCGGCGAGGCGGCGGTGCGGGCCTGCGATCGCATCAACATCACCATTCACTCCGGCGAATACTGCGCCATTATGGGCCAGTCGGGCTCGGGCAAATCGACGCTGATGAATATCATTGGCTGCCTCGATCGCCCCACCCGTGGCCGCTATCTCCTCGACGGCACGGATGTCTCAACGGTCGATAAAACCCGGCTGACCCGCATTCGCAACCGCAAAATTGGCTTTATCTTTCAGCGCTACGAGCTACTGCCCAACCTGACGGCGCTAGAAAACGTGGTTTTGCCGATGATGTATGCCGGGTTGGGGCGATCGGTGCGGCAGCGCCGAGCCGCAGCGGCCCTCACCCACATGGGCCTGGCCAACCGTATGGATAAACGCCCCTCCCAGCTGTCGGGCGGGCAGCAGCAGCGGGTTGCCATTGCCCGCGCCATCGTCAACCAGCCGGTGCTACTGCTGGCCGACGAGCCAACGGGGGCGCTCGACTCGCAGTCGGCCACGGAGGTACTGAGCATTTTTGAGGCCCTGCACCAGCGAGGCATTACTATCGTCATGGTGACCCACTCCCACGAGGTGGCCCGCCACAGCCAGCGCATTATTATGATGAGCGATGGTCAGGTTACCGACGCCCATCTCAACCCCGCCGAGCTGGGTCGCCTGGCCCCCCTGTAGCAGCCGACTGCCCTTTGTTTGGAATGCTCCGTGCCGCCCGAACCCCACCCTGACACCTCCAGTCGCACTAATGCCTCAGCGGATGCCGACCCTCTCCCGCTGGGGCCAAATCAAGCGGAAACCTCTCAACCCCTCAGCTCCGGCCTGTTTGATGATGATCTGCTCGACGATGGCGATCGGGCCAACTCTCGCCCTGGGTTGAGGTGGATCGTGGCGTCGGGGCTGGTGCTGGTGCTGGGTGTGGGAGGCTGGCTAGGCTACCGCACCTGGCAGAGCAGCAGCGTAGCCCCCGTGGTGGTGACTACCGGCACCCCCAGCCGCGACACCTTGGAGAACCGGGTCGATGCCTCCGGTATCATGAGCCTGGGCAACCAGCAGATTCTCAAGGCCCCAGCGGATGTCACCGTGGAAGCCGTGCTGGTGGAAGAGCGCCAGCGGGTAGAGCGGGGCACGGTGCTGCTGCGGCTGCGCGATCGCAGCCTTGAGCAAGAGCTAGACGAGGCCCAAATTCAAACCGAAATTTTTAGACTTCAGCGGCAGCGCAATGCTGAGTTGCTGCAAGACCACCAGCGCACCGTGCGGCGGGCCAAAGAGCGCTTGACCGAATCGCGATCGCTGGTCGATCAGGGGTTTATCTCTGAGGATGAGTACAACGAGGATCGCAATGCTCTAGAAACAGCCCAGTCTGAGCTGCGGGGGGCTGAGGTTGAGCTACAGCGCTCCGAGCTAGAGATTCGTCAAAACCAAGCCAAATTAACTAACGTTCGCGCCCGCATTGCCGACAACGCCATCGTTGCCCCCTTCGATGCCGTGGTGCTCAATATCGAGGTGCAGCCCGGCGATGGCGTGCAGAGCGAAGGCACCTTGCTCACTATCGGTGACCCCAACCAAGAGGTAGTGCTATTTGACCTCATGACCCTCGACGCCAACAAAGTGTCGGTCAACATGCCTGTACGAGTTAGCATCATCGGCCCCAACCCAGAAAAATATATAGGCCGGGTGATCAGCATTGCCCCCCAAGCGATTAGCGATAGCAACGGTGATGGTGACGGCGGTGGCTCTCAGGCCATGGTCAAGGCGATCGCTCAACTCGAGCGCCCCAGTGGCGTGCTCATCCCTGGCAGTTCCGTCAGCGTTGAGGTGATTTTGGTGCAGCGAGAGAGCGTCCTAGCTCTGCCCGCCAACGCCCTTCATCAGGAGGGCGGCGAAACCTACGCATGGGTAGTAGATAGCGACAGCAAAGTCCAAAAGCGCACTGTGACCACCGGCCTCGACACCCTAGATGCCGTTGAAATTGTTTCTGGGCTTGAAGAAACTGACCTCGTTATTCTCGCCCTTCCACCCGCTCAGCCCCTGTCTGAGGGCATGGTAGTCGAGACGCCTGGTGCGCCCCAAAACAGCGGTAGTTAATCGCCTTAGTCGACAGCCTACCGCCGGCTCCCTTGATTTTGACTATGCTCCTGGCCCTCAGTGCCCTCAGCGATCCACGACAAGCAAATGCCATGGCTCTTTCTCCCATCGATTTAAGCCTCACTACCCTACGAGATTTGACCGGCAACTGGGTACGCTCCGGGCTCACTGCTCTAGGCATTTTCATGGGGGTGGCCGCCGTCAATGCCACCCTCAATATCGAAACCATTAGCAACCGGGTTATGCAAGATCGCTTAGCTGCCCGCGACAACCCCAACCTGATCCCTTGGGTTTATGGAAGTGACCTGCCTCCAGCAGAGTTCGACGAAGCAACAATTGCCAAAATCGAGCAGACATTTGGCATCCTCAGTATTAGCCGCGTCACCCCGCTGTGGGGAGCAGAGGTGCAGTACCAAGGCACCGTCACCGACAGTCTTGATGGCGTTGGCGTGTCTGAAAATTATCAGCGCACCACCGGTCGCCAGATGCTAGACGGGCGCTTTTTTGATCGAGAAGACTTTGATGCCTTCCGCCCGGTAGCTATTGTCGATACAGTCCTAGCTCAGCAGCTCTTTCAAGATGCCCCGCCCCTAGGAGAAAGCGTTTTTGTCAACGGTACCCGGTTTACGGTAGTTGGTTTAATTGAAAACAAAAATCTGTGGGGTAGCGAAGATGGCGAACCCAGAGGTACTCTTTGGGTTCCTGAGCCCTATGGTGCCCTACTTCAAGGGCAAGCTGATTACGGGCAGCAAATTCAAATTGCCCTGCGCAGCCTTAACGACTATGAAGCTACCCGAGACGAGGTAGAAACCCAACTCCAGCAGCTGTTCCCTAACTATGAGATTTACTTGGCAGGCAATGTCGAGGACCTCTACGAGGAAGACAAACGCCAGCAGGCCTCAATTCGTGTCCTCAAAGCCGTCGGTATTCTGGCCCTGGTAATTGGTGGTGTTGGTATTGCTAACATCACCATCGCCGCTATTATGGAGCGCACCCGCGAAATTGGGCTACGCCGCGCGATCGGGGCTACTGACTTAGAAATCATGGCTCAGTTTATCGCTGAGGCAGCTCTGCTAAGCCTGATTGGTGGAACCGCCGCGGTTGGCACCGTTCATATCCTCACCAAAACCGCCACCACCACTATTTTTGAAGCCCCCTACGAATTCAACCTAAGGGATGCGGCCCTATCTATGGGAGCTGCCTTTGGGGTCGGCGTAGGTGCTAGTTTGCTGCCCGCCCTGCGGGTGACGCGTATTGACGTGGTGCAGGCGTTACGAGGAGAGTAGCACCTCAGTGAGCTGCTCTAGCGTTATCGAGGCGACTCGCAGTTATTCTTGTTCAAAGCAAATATGACGGACCGGCTATTTTTACAGATACAGGAAAACTTTGAATAGAGGTAGTCACGAAAGTCACAATAGTAATCCAACCACCAAAAGGCTGGCCATCCGAAGGCTATAAAACTAGCTCCAGCTTGACGCATGCGCTTTAGTTCTTCAATAGCATGATCATCATCGGTAGGTGGGCCATAGTATTGCCCGTCGCGTTCTATAAAAGGCAGAATATGGCGGTCCTGGATAAAGTCAGTCCCGAAACATGCCTCATCTACGAAAATAATTGAGTCACCCTTTTGAGTAAGCAGTTTAATATCTCGAACGAGACAAGCAAAATTGTTGGTCCAATCTACTTCCACATACTTTTGGTGAGCTAAAGCAATATTGGGACCAATAATAGGGGCATGTTCTGTAGCTACTACTAAATCCTTAAAGAGGAACTGCTGATTGCGCTTTATCCAATTGAGCAATTCTTTGTAGCAAAGCAGGCGCTCCTTCCATCCTAATGGAGCCCTACGGACACCAGCCCAATGCCTAGCTAATAACGCCCAGTGAGGCAAGCCGATGTGTCCACTTTTTTTTGAATCCCAAAATACTACAGCTTGATAGGGATCACTGGAGAGTTGCGGACCTGCGCGGAGTTCGTGTTCTCTTTGTGAAAACAGGGGTTCAGAAATTTCGTGAAATCTACCATAAAGACTCAACTCAGCTAATAAAGCACAGTCGCAATCTGGATAGCCGGCCATCAGATGAGTGCTCCTCAAAACAGAGGCTCTGATTACTCCAAATATAGGTAGAGGAATAGGCTGCTTGAGGGGAAGTAGACTTTCTCGAAACCTTTGGTGTGGCAAGATAGAACTCAATTCGGCTCCACATCCCCAACCTTTGCGGATAGTCTTACCATTTGGATCAATAGTAGTTGCTTTGCTATACGCTAAAACTATAGAAGGATCTTGTTCTAAAACCTGAAAGCATTTTTCTAAAAAATTAGGGTCATGCAAATCATCATGGGCAATCCATTTAAAGTATTCTCCCGATGAAAGTATGAATACTTGATTAAAGTTGCCTGAAGCCCCCAAGTTTTCCTGATTTCTAATATAGTGAATACGCGAGTCTTTTGCCAAATAGTTGCGACATATTGCTTCGGTCTGATCTGTCGAAGCATTGTCAGAAATAATTAATTCAAAATCTACAAATGTTTGAGACAGAATTGAGTCGAGAGCCTGCCCCAAAAAAATGTCCCCGTTATAAAGAGGTAATCCAATACTAAGCTTAGGTACAGAACGATTGCTCATCTGACAGCCCTTCAGCTAGTTAAGTCTTGCTTGTGACAAATTTTTAATATGGTCAGCTAGCCTTGCTGCCAGAGCCACAATCGTGAGCGTCGGGTTAGCGTATCCACCTGTTGGGAAGACGGAACAGCCAGCAATGAATAAGTTCTCCATACCATGAACACGGCAGTTCGCATCAACTACCCCTTGCTTCGGATCATCGTGCATCCGGGTTGTGCCCATATGGTGGTGTGCGCCCTCAATGCGGGCCTCATAGCCACCCCATCGGGGCTTCAAAAACCCTCCATAAGCATCGCTGTACTGCTTAGTGTAGACAACACCAACACCGGCAAGTTGCAGCTCTTCCTGGATAATTTGTTGTCCGCGAATCAAAGTACGAAAGTCGATCTCTGACAATTGCCAATTGAGGCATGGCAGATTAACACCATCTTCACCGATTTGATCAGACAATGTGACTCGACTGGCTGGATTGGGTGCCTGCTCGCTCATAAAGGAGATGGCATAAAACTGAGGCGCCTGGGCAGAATCTTTGTATCTCTCCAGTTGCCGTCGGGCAAGGCCAGCAAGGTCGTCAGGCATCCACTCTGGCTCTGTCGGCCAGAGAGCAACATTGTATCTCAGCAACTGCTCATTTCGCAGTTGCTGGTCACTTAAGGCAAGATGCCACCTTGACCACGCTCCCTTCAAGTTTTTATGCAGTGAATAAAGACTTAACCTTTTTGCGTTGTAGGGTTCTGCAGGGATCAAAAAACCGGTAGGTCCGTGGGGATGTTCCATAAAGAATCGCCCAACCAAATTGTTCTCGTTACCAATTCCGTGTCCCGATTTTGAAGCCAAGAGCAATCGGGCATTTTCAATACCTCCACAGGCCAGAACAAAAGTCTTGGCTCGTACTAGCCAAGATGCACCGCTCGGGGCTCGTATCGTAACCCCTACAACCCGAGAATTTGACTCATTTGTTTCTATATTGGTGACGCTAGCATAATAGTAAAGATTGGTATTGTTAACCTCCTCTAAGGCACTTTTATGTGCTGTTAAAAATTGCGTGTTAGCACCAAAATGGAACACTGCTGGCTGCAAGCAAGTTGAGTCCAGTTGGCTTAAGAGTGAGTTGCCTTCATTGACTTCTTCATCTTCAACAGAGTAACGGGAAGGACCAATTCCACATATCTCATTAGCCATACTGTAATAAGCGTGCAACTCATTAGATCCGAACGGCCAGCCGCTATATGGAACCCATTCTCGTTTAATAAAATCTGCTTCATCGAGAGGACGCATATGGGCATAGGCACGATTCTCTATTATGGATTCCCACTCTCTAGCAGTTCCCCCAAAAGCACGCACCCGTGTAGATTGGATTGGACCATATGGCACTCCAATCACTTTCCCAGCAGAGAGCGATTGGATCTTCTCGTCTAACTCCAATCCTCCACTTTCAACCAAAATGACATCGAGACCAGAGTTCTTTAAACCTAAGGCAAGAGTTATCCCGGCTGGGCCCGTGCCTACAACACAAACGTCCGCAGCAATAGTTGAATCAGGAGAGAGTGAGCGAGCATCAATAAACATGATTTGTGATAAATTTTGAAGGCAAACGGAGATTTTAAGCGATCGTTGAGTGAACTATGAGGGAAAAAGCAGAGTAGAAATAGTTTATTTCAGCATCGTGTATTTATTATGCATTTCACATAAACGTTGACTTTAAATAGATATATTTAACTCAAAGACAACGATGCGGCTATTGCTAAAAAGTTGTCGAAACTTCGAATAAATATACTCCCGAAATCCCGAGTAGTAATCAAGCCACCAGAACGCTGGCCAAGCAATGACCATAAACTTTGTTCCTGATTCACGCATTCGTTCCAGTTCTTGAATAGCGATCGCATCATTGGGAGGAGCACCCCAATAGCATCCGTCCCTTTCTAGAAAAGGAATCAGATGATGAGTGGAGAGAACTTCGCAGCCCCACTCATTATTGTCAACTAGGAGAACCGTTTGCCCTGATGAGATGAGGGTTATAATTTCCTCGATCGCAACTTCTAACCGTTCTGCCCAACTTAAATTCAGGCCAGGAACAAGTTCAGATGTCAACTCACTACGACGCATGTTGAGATGTAGTAGGCGATCAACAAGCCAATGTCGGTAAGAATCGTCTTTGGCGCGCTCAGATCTTAGTAAATAGGCGATCGCATCACAGCGCTCTGCAATAACAGCAAGTGGTGCAGGTCCTCCGGGCATGATTCTAAGTTGTGTATCTTGTCCTTCATGATGTCTAATCGAAACGAGTTCTTTTGGTAAAAAAATAATATCAAAACGTGATGTTATTCGGAAATACAAATTAAAATCAATTGAAAACTTAGAGTGGAGAGTATCAAAAGGCCCTACTTCTTCTAAGACTGAAAACCGCATCATGACTGAGGAAGGATGGATGGGCCAATTGCGTCCAGCAGCAATTCCATGAAGATATTCTAATCCGGATGACAACCCTTCAGGCAATATATCATCAGGTAATGTTAGCAGATTATCCATTATGTCAATTACTCTGATGCCAGCAACTGATAAAGCCGCACTCGGATACTTTTCTAACTCTAAAATGGATTCTTTAATGAAGCCTGAGAATAGCTCATCGTCATCTTGTAAAACCGTTAAATAGGGGCTTGAATTTAGTTCAATAGCACGATTCCAGTTGCGGAATAGCCCAATATTAATTTCGTTTTTGACATAAGTGACTCGAGAGTCCGAAAGCGAATAGACAAGAGCTTCAGTTTCATCAGAGGAGGCATTGTCCAACACTAAGACACGGAAGTTCGGATAGTTTTGTGCTAGTGCACTCTTAAGGCTTTTCTCCAATAGGCTACAGCGGTTATAAGTTGGAATTGCAATGGTTACTTCAGGTTTTGGTGCCATGGTGAGATCATTCTCCTAAGCCAATCTCGATTAGTCGAGGTAACACTACTTTGTAATTGAACACTTGTTCAGCAATGTTTTTAGCAGCCGCGCAGTGGTCCAGGTAATCTACATTAACTTGTTCGATGCGCTCTACCGCTTCTTCCAGAGAGGAGAATGCTAATACACCTTTTCCTACAGTTAACCACTTACTAAAACCCGTATCTTGAAGAACTACGGGTCGTCCGGCACCTAGGTAGCAAACTGAGCGATCGCTAAACCATCCACTATGGGTTTTCACGTAGGCTTGTTTAGCTACGCTAAATTCTCCTTGGGAACTAGTGATGTAAGCTTGATAAGTTGATAGATCTTTGCTAACTTCACCTGCATCTCGAATAGACCATCCTGCGGCTAGTAATTGTTCTCTTGTTTCGGTATCAACTCCGGAAAGCGCTAATTCCAACCTTTGTGAAGTATGGCTCGGTAGCCCCAGCAATCCGGAAAATTCTTCGTTTTTTTGGCCATAATATTCGCCTTCATAGACCACTCCGCCATAGGCACTCCAGTTTGCGATTGTGGTTAGGGAAGTACGCAACTTGGCCTCTGTCGCTGGCGGCTCAGTAAGCGTAGCCCCTTGCCAGATATCGGGGACCACGGGAGGCACCGTCGGATACCAAGTAATGCCATTGGTTGGAATGGTACAACCCACCTGTCCAATATTCGCTCCATAGCTGAAGTACGCTTGATATTGGTGCAGATCTTCAACCGCAAAGCGCCCAATTTGTGTGAAGAAGGGATCTAGATCAATCAAAACTCGACGCTGGCACGTTTGAAACTCAGGTAACCAACATACTCCGCCAATGTTTAAAAGCAAGTCTGCTGTTTTCAAAGCCTGCTTTAAATCATCCCAAGTGATTCCCCAAATTTGACCAGAATCACGATTCACGTAGCAGACTGGAATTTGTAACCCGAAATTTGACATCAAGGTTTGAACTATTTGAAGCCCTGATTGCGGATCATCGCTATGATTCTGGCGATTTGGGTCGTAGCAGGATTGAGACCAACCACTTTCCTCCAGATACAAAACCTCGTGTCCTAATCGGGACAACCCTAACACATAGTGAAAAAAAGCAAAAAGCATTCCTATTAGGGGGTAGCGAATCATATAGCCGCAGACGATAATTCGCGCCATACTACAACCCTGCTCGCTCCATTAAACTACCAATCACTTTTTCTGCCGCAAAATACTCAGCGGCGATTTCCTGTGCAGCACGGCAGTTGCCCTCGTAGTCACTTTCGATCTCGTCTAGTGCTACTAAAACATCCTCCATAGTTTGAAACGCAAACAACCCTTTACCAGTAGGAAGAAATTTGCTGAATCCTGTTTCTTGAGTGATAACAGGCCGACCTGCCGCTAAATAGCAGGCAGAGCGATCGCTAAACCAGCCAGTACGAGGACGAACGTACTGATCCTTCGTAACGGTGAACTCGCCTAGAGAATCACAAATATAGTTACGGTAGGCAAGTGGATCGGATAACGCCCTAGCAGAAATAATCTGCCAGCCGCAAGCAATCATTTCAGCCTTATCTTGAGCATCAATCCCATCAAGAGCAAGCTCAATCGGCAACCGGGACTTTGTTGGAAGGTCTATGAAGCGCCTGAATTCTCGGTCCTTGCGCCAGTAATAGTATTCTCCCTGCCATTCAATATTATTCTCCCAGTGTTTCCAGTTTGAGATAGTCGTGAGTGCTGCTTCCGAAGGTAGTGGGCTACTGGTGAACCACCAATCCAGGTTAACTGGTGGTCTTGTCGGATGCCACTGATACCGCTCAACGGGGACAAGACAGTCCGGTGCTCCTAGATTCTCACCATAGGTAAACAGGTAATCGTAAGCATCGAGTTGCTCAATTTTTTGAGCATCATTCTTGGCTACTTTGATCTGATCAACCATCGGATCAGTCTGTAAATAGATCAGGCAGCCTATATCCCCATGCTCAGTACCCAAGGGATGGTATCCACAGAGATTAATGACTGCGTCCGCTTCTCGATATAGTTTTGCCAATCCGGCTAAGTCACGTGCTCCCAAGCAAGCATCTCGCACCCCTGGCGGACGAAAGATCCAGCGATCGCCTAAGCCCAAACTGTCCATATACTTGGCAAGATAGCGTACGTTTGCTGAGTATTCTGACGTATGCCAGCAAAAGGTAATAGGATCTAAGAGTTCGCTGTCAGTATCTTCCACATACCAGACATCAAAACCTATCTTCCGCAGACCTACTAAATAGTGGAGAGCTTGCCAAGTCATGCCCCCAAATGGAAACGATGCCAGCATACCCCAAACGACGATTTTTCCACGAGTAGCAGGTGGATAGTTAAGAGCACTGATCATTGGTCACTCCAGCTATCATTTAAGGGCAAAATTTAGAATGCGTTCCAAAGTTGGCTTAGCTTCAAAGTAGGTTGCCGCGATTTCTCTCGCTGCTCGACAGTGCTTCTCATAATTTGCATTTATCGTCGCCAAGGCAGTAGCAGCTTCACTTAGGGTTGAGAATCGGAACATCCCCTCACCATTAGGAAGATAAGAACTGGTCCCGGTGTCTTGAACAACAACGGGTTTTCCAGTAGCCAAATAACAGAGTGTCCGATCACTGATCCAAGCGTTTTGAAACCACATGCATGAAGGCTTAGCACAACTGAACTCACCTCGGGAGTTCTGGATATAGGATTGATAACTCTCCGGACTGCCAGCCACGTGGTAGGCATGACGAACCCGCCAGCCATAGCTTTTCAGCACTTCCTGGTCTTCGGCGTCCCCTTTGTAATCAGTGACGTTGAGGGGCACAGGCTTGGCAGCTTGCCAGCTTTGCTCCTGCCCGGTTGAGTCACCTTCCATGTCTCCCTCACCTAAAGCAAGCGCCAGCTCAAGCACTTGGTCAGTCAGGCGCGGAAGTTCTACAAATTCCATGAAGGTAACTCGTTTGTTGTTCTCATAGCAGATGTCCTGACCGTCTGTAATCCATTCTCCTTTGCCATCGTTCCCCCACCAGCCAGAAACAGTCGTAAACGCTTCACTGTTGGGGGCATAAATGTACGGCCACAGCTCAAGACAAACTATGGGACGAATTCGAGTCCAAGTTAAACCACAATCCGAAAACTTAGCGTTGGGCGTTCCAACGGTTTCGCCAGTGCTGAAGTAATAATCGTGTGGAGACACGACGAGTTGCCCAACGGTTATCCAAAACTGTAATAAACCTGGATCAATATCTATCAGGGCAGTTCGGCGGAAGCACGAAAGTAACTCTGGATGAATTTTGTAGTGAAAATTGAGTAAAATTTCTGCTTGCCGAAAAATTGTCTCTGCTTCCGAGCGGCAAAGTCCCATGTACTCATGCTCAACTCCTTCATCGGATTTCGGCTCCTGGATTGAGTAAAGGATGACCTTTCCATCAAACCCGTAACGTTCCATTCGCTGGTAAAAGGTTGAGAGCACAAGTTCATCTTGCTCTCGATTACCGCTACTCTGGAAGTGCTCTAGCCAATAAACCTCATATCCCAGCTGACGTAAACCCTGCACGTATTGCATATAAACCCAGAAATGACCGCCTCCTTCTGGAAAGGTCACGACGTTGGATGGGGAGATGACAACAACAGACATAATGCCCCTCAACTAGCCCGGTAGATTTGCTAGACAATCATTGAGTTCTCGAAAACCTATAAGCTGAATCTGGAGCTCTACGAGCTTACTTTTGATGATCGGGCTGCAAAGCGTTTGCAGTTCCGCTTCCCGCTCGATCGCGTAGGTTGATGAAAAATCTGGATCAACATAGCCCGGATGGCAACTCAATTCGGTGAAACCTTCCTCAAACTCAGTCCCCAGCATTTGGATTAAACTCTCCACGCTAATTTGTTTCAGGTGCATTTCTCCATCCCATTGACCATAAAAGCTGGGGAAATAATGAACTGGAGAGTGCTCTCTCAGTGGCAAGCAATATTGATGCGCCAAGTTAAGGAAGTGAGGTAGTAATTGAGGAGAGCGGTGGATATTGTGATGTGAGTCAAGATGGGTTGGTAAACAGCCCATCAGATCTTGAAAGCGTTCGTGCTGACGATGTAGTTCAGCACGGCATTCATCAGGAGCATTTAGATCGACTACTAATTCACCATCTTCAGTAGTGAGATTCACATGCAAGCCAATGCTTAATTTAGGTAGGTCACGACTTAAAATCGCTGCTTCCTCACTTGCTGGCATGTTTACCATTAAGCTCGTGCTGGTCAATACCCCATGACAGTGGGCTTCAACGATACCACGATTAATTCCTCGACTAGCTCCAAAGTCATCTCCATTAACGATGCAATACTTCATAGCTCAACCCCTTTGAACAGAAATCCTGGTGGTTTTTCAGCAACCCTTAGCGAACTTTACTACCCGTATCTCAAGAGACAAAACTGCCCTCTCCTACAAAATCACTAAAGGAATTGTGACTATGGTGGTGCTGCATCGTATGCAGTCGAGCATAAAGGCCTCCGGCAGACAGCAATGTTTCATGACTGCCAACCTCAAGAATTTTGCCCTGCTCCAAAACCACAATGCGATGGGCTCGTCTAACAGTGGATAAGCGATGGGCAATGATAAAGGTGGTTCGCCCAGTAATCAACCGATCTAGCGCTTCTATAATAGATGTTTCTGTCTGAGAGTCTAGTGCAGAGGTAGGCTCATCTAAAATCAAAATAGGAGCGTCTTTAAGCACGGCTCTAGCAATAGAAATGCGCTGTTTTTCTCCCCCGGATAGAGTCGCTCCATGTTCTCCAATTTTTGTGTCATATCCTTGGGGCAATTGCTGAATAAAACTATGAATGTTGGCAACTTTGGCCGCTTGAATAACTTGACCGCGAGTAGCATTAACAGTTCCATAGGCAATGTTATCGGCAATGGTTAGGGGTAAGAGGAAGGGCTCTTGGGGCACTAGAGCTACCTGAGATCTCACCGCCTTAATTGTAAGTTCGCGCAAATCGATTCCATCGATCAAAACTCGTCCTTGATCGGGATCAAAGAATCGAGGAATTAATGAAACTAGAGTACTCTTCCCTCCTCCGGTTGAGCCTACAAAGGCAATGGTTTCGCCAGAACCTACGGCTAGGCAAATGTTTTTTAGCGTAGGTGAATCTGTGTAATAGCCAAAACTGACTTGATCGAAACAAACTTCTCCTCTTGCCTTTATTGCTGGAAACGTAACCGCATGGGCACTTTCTTTAACCTGTTCATCCACGGTTAAAACTTCAAATACTCGTCGTGCACTAGCGGCAGCCGCGGCATAGCCAGAAGAGCTATAGGCCAAGGTTTCCATGGGTGAATAAAGAGCTGCTAGGTAGCTGATAAATACCAGCAAGCTACCCACTGATAGGGTTCCTTGCAATACTTGCAAACCGCCTATTAACATTAAGGCTGTTGTGCTTAAGGCGGTAATACTGCCGACCCCGACTTTAAACTGAACCTGAGTTAAGGTCATTTTCTGAAAAGCTTTCAAAGTATGACGGGCCAGTTGATTAAATCGCTGATCTTCTAAGTCCTGTCGATTAAAGGCTTGAATTACTGGAATAGCGGATAAAGTCTGCTCACTGAGAGCCATCATGTCACCTTCTAGTTGCTGGTGACGATAGCTCCATTGGGCCATTGGTCGATTGAATAACTGTATTAATAACAAGAAAAATGGCATCGCGACTAAAGCCGTCAAGGCTAAGGGGGAGCTAAGCTGCCACATCACAATAAACATGACGGCTAAATTTCCTAGAGCTGTCAAAATTGTTAGAAAAACGCCAAAGGTAAGGCTACTAATACAGTTGCTGTCAACAAGCACCCGCCTGGCTAAATCTCCAGTGCGCTGCGTGGTGTGAAATCTCAAGGATGATCGCTGAAGATGATCAAACAGATTGCTACCCAAGTCATATTGCATACGCCGCCCTATGCCTGCTTGCAGGTAACCTTGCAGCAGGTTAAGACCTTCGGCAGCTAGAAAGATCAGAACGGTGCTACCCGCTAACCAAGCTAACTGGCTTGTTGTAGACTCTGCGCTTGGCATGTGTTGGAACCAGGCTAGCGAGGAGGGCCAAGGCTTGTTGTCAATAACATTGTCAATAATTAGCTTTAGAGGCCAAGGTTTAAGAACATTAATACCTATTGTTGTTAAGGTCAGCGCCAAAATAGCCCCAAGCCCACCCCAGTAAGGCTGCGCATATTGACTGAGCCTTAACCACCATAGCTTCATCGCATGACCGTTCCGAACGTTTTTTTAGCTTGCAAGTAGTGCAAGCGCGCATAAAGCCCCTGCGCATTTATTAATTCCTGATGAGTACCTGTCTCTACCAAGTGACCCTGGTCTAACACTAAAATACGATTGGCTTGCTTAACCGTGGATAGGCGATGAGCAATGATAAAGGTGGTACGCCCAGCCATCAGCCGCTCTAATGCATCCATTATGGATGTCTCGGTTTGAACGTCTAACGCTGAAGTGGGCTCATCTAAAATTAGGATTGGCGCGTCTTTTAGGAGTGCTCGAGCAATCGAAATTCTCTGTTTTTGGCCTCCTGACAAGGTAGCTCCTCGCTCCCCTATTACAGTGTCATAGCCGTGAGCTAGTTGACCAACAAAGCTATCTACATTAGCTATTTTTGCTGCCTGTATAACGTGTTGACGGGTCGCGTTGGGTCTGCCATAGGTAATATTGTCAGCAATGCTTAAAGGCAACAAAAAGGGATCTTGTAAAACTAGGCCAACTTGCGATCGCACCACACTTACAGGCAGATCCCTCACATCGATGCCATCCATTAAAATCTGGCCTTGCCGAGGATCTAAGAAACGGGGAATAGCGGACAGCAGCGTGCTTTTCCCGGCCCCACTAGGCCCTACAACGGCAATGGTTTCCCCAGCCTTAACTGTAAAGGATATATTCTTTAGAATTGGCATACTGGGTTCGTAGCCAAATGTAACTGAGTTAAAGCAAATGTCTCCTCGGGCTCGACTGCTAGGGAGACTAATGGGTTTTAGTGGCTCTGGAATTTTGTCATCAGAATCGATAATCTCAAAAATACGATCTATATTGACTTCAAGAGATTTTAGCCTGCCATAATTAGTAAACAGCTCTTTAAATGCGGTTTGAATAGAGCGCAAGTAGTCTAAAATCACTAACAGGCTACCAACAGTGACTACGCCAGCTATTGCTTTAGTACCGCCAAAAAATACGACGATGGCTGTAGATATAACAGCAATAGAACCATTGGTAGTGTTAAGCAAGCTGCCGAAAAGCCGATTTCTTTGTGATGAAGCAACTGAACGGTTAGCTAGCAAGCCAAAATAGCTTTGGTTAGTATCTTCTGTACCAAAAGCTTGAACAATAGGTATGGATGTCAACGTCTGATGGACAAAACTCATCACCTGCGCTTGATCTTGGCGTTGATACTGCATTAATCTTTTGAGCTGGGCTCTACAAGCGAGAGCAACTATTACCATCAGCGGTACTACCGCAAACGTGATGATAGTCAAACCAGGATCAAGTTGCCAAGCGATCAATCCTAGGGTGCACAGTAAGACACTTTGACGGATTGGCGAAACTAGAAGAATGTTAGTTAAGGTATAGGCGCTATAGGTATCTACCGATAGGCGATCAAGAAAGTCTCCAACGGCATTGTGACGATGAAACTGAAGCGAAAGCCTTTGCAGCTGTGAAAATAGTGCCGCTGATAGCTCGTATACGGTCTTTTGACCCATGGTTGCCCATGCCAAGCTCAAGGCTGCGTCGAAGGCTGAATTGATGCAGTAAAGACTAAAGCTGCTTAAGGCTGCTAAGACGATTAGAGCAACCGCTGACTTTTCTTGATGTAGGGCAGATAAGAGTGCGCTTAGGGCGTGAGGTAAAGCTGCGTCACCGAGGGCATAATCTACCAAAATCTTCAAAGGCCAAGGTTGCAGGGCCGCTAATAAAGACGCCAACAGTGTAAAAACAACGATAAGCACCAGCAGCGGCCAATGACGCAACAGGTAGGGTAATAGACGCCTATAACGAATTAGGCTCATTGAACTAATTCACAATTTCTAGAACTGACCAACCGACTGACTGATTGAAGATAGGTTGAGGCCGCAGTTGAGCAATCCCAAGCGATAGTTGCACCTACGGCAAAGGTCGCACAACCCAAAATAAAGGCTGCAAAAAATGATTCATCACTAGCGGCTGCCGCTGTTAGCAAAATCATGATTATTAGGGTACCGATGGCAGCAGGGGCGATCTTGGGCCAAGAGCGTAATCGAACGACCTGTTTGCCGTTCCCATGCTCTTCAATTGCCATTAGTATCCGAATCGACCCGGTAAGCCCACTCCTGACTTCTAAATCCCAAGGGTCAAAGTCACCACCCTGAATTGCGATCGCACCATGCCGACTAAACCCTTGATAGAAGTCTGACAACCAATCTTCCGACGAATGCCACTCCTCGCTCCACAAAGCCTTGTATTGGTGTCTTGGCCACTTGAGTGACGTCTTACCTCGTCTACGCCAAGGCGTGAGGCCATTATCTAAGCGTCCCCAGAGGCGACCCAGAGGCTGAATGCAATATAGCCATGTTGTCAAGCTATACAGCTTAATGAGAGTCAAACGGCTACGGTTGAGTGTCGTAAATTCAGCATGGGAGGCACTCCAAATAGCTTGCAAAATCGGCACAGCGATCGCAGCTGTGAGCAGTGGAATGGCCCATAACGCATGGGGCCAAAAGTAGCCAAGGGTGGATAGCCCAGCCAATAACAGCGTTAGCAAATACCACTCGGGCATGGTCGGAAGAGAACTGAAGAGATCTGAGGCAGGCTGATAGATTGATTGAAAAGGAGCGCTTCCCCAACTCCCAAAATAAACTCGTTGCTTTTGAAAAGACAACGCTCGCACTAATCCTTTGCCATACAATCGACCAGCCCAGCTAAGGTGCCCAACAGCATTATATTTCTCCGGCCATTTTTCCTCTAGCAACGCTTCGGCCTTCCCATAGCCTTTTTGTTGCCTCCAGTAGGTTTTCACACAGTTCCGACGGTGATGCCAGACTACGGCTGCTGCATTAAAGCCTATTTTCCAGCCACGGTTTTGCAAACGCCAGCAAATATCAACATCGTCTCCAGCCGACCGAAACCGTGGGTCAAAACCACCAATTTCCTTCAGTTGGTCAACCCAGAAAGCCATATTACAACCGGGGATGTGTTCTGCCTCTTGATCAGATACCAGTACATGAACAGGGCCTCCGGGAGCATTGGCGACACAGTCTGCAATCGGCCCATCGCCGGGTGGCGGTAAATTTGGCCCTCCAACCCCGACCCAGTCGGCTTGCAGAAAGGCTGCTGCTAAGTAGGTTAGCCAGTCAGGATCGGGGTAAGCATCATCATCTATATAAGCAATGATGTCTCCACTAGCTGCGTTTAGAGCCGTGTTGCGGGCAAAACTCAGCCCCTCATTTTGACAGTGGACAATAAGATGAACACCCTTATACTGCTGAGCAATTTGGGCCACCTCATCGGTCGAGCCGTCGTCTACTACTATGACCTCAAAGTTTGGATAATCGACATTTTGTAGGGCCGACAGCGTGTCTTTAATGGTACGGGAACCGTTGTAGGAACAAACAGCTACGGAAATTTTAGGCCACTCGGTACTGCTAGGAAAAGGCGTTTCCTCAAAAGCTCGGCAAATCGCCTGAAGGGCAAGCTTAGGCTGACGATTACGGTCCGTCAGCCCAAAATCCCAATCCTCAATTTCAAATCCGCCTCTATACCATTCATCTGTCCAGGCAAAGACAAAACATCCAGCACATCCACTGCTAAAAATGGATTGAATTTGCCAAGTCAGTGTTTCGGCCTGCTGGACTTGACCGTTTTTCTGGCTGTCCAGACCAATTTCCGCCATCACTAGAGGCTTGTCCTTGGCCAAGTTTTGCAAACGTGCCAGGTAGGCATCTAAGCGGTCTTGGGATTCCAAGTAAACGTTGAAACAGTAAAAATCTACAAAGGATGTCTGTAGATATTCTGTGCTGGGGTAGTTAACGTAGGTTACTAAGCTATCAGGGTCTTCTGCTTTAACAGCCCAGTAAAGGCGTTTGAGAAAGGCTTCTACCCGGCGTGGACCATACCAGCGCACTATCGAAGCAGGAATTTCGTTGCCAATTGCAAAACACAACAGTGCTGGATGCCCAGCACAGGTTTGAACTTCAAGCCTGACTCGTTGTTCAATATCTGTAATTCGTTGGAGATCATCTAAAAAAGCGATGTGTTGCTCCCAAGGAAGCCCTACCATTACCCAAAGACCGTGCTGGTGGGCTAGGTCCAACAACCATTTAGGGGGAACTGTATATACCCGCACAGAGTTAATACCCTGTGACGCCATTTGAGCAAAGTCATAGGCAACTATTTCAAGTTTCGGAAACTGCTCCTGCTGGGAGTTAGGGCAAAATGTACCATAGGTAACTCCTTTGATATAGAGCTTTTCTCCATCGCAGAATAAAAATTTGCCCTTGACAGTGAGACGAGAGATTGAGCTTTTAGATTCAATAGTAGGCCTGTCTGAGCCTGCTTCTAAACATTCGTCATTTAACCGTTGATCTCTCAAAGAATGGCGCACCCCAAGACTTTCCATGAAAAATTCCATAGTAATTCTACGGTCTCCTCCAAGCACTAGAGGAAAAGGAGCGATCGCACTAAACCCGACACAAATCCTAGCCCCTTAAGAAAAATTCTTACAGGTAAAGATTGTTGCCAAATCAAGATATATCAATCGCCCCAGCCTCTGTACAGCAGTAATCGTGCTGTAGGTTATCTAGTCGACAATAATAGGCTTAGATAAACAATCTCAGCCAACCCACAGGCTTACCGACTTTTTCCAAAAGCCATGATTTTTATGGTTGGATAATACGTCTTTTATACTGATTTAGCAAGCTTATTTACTGATTTACCGAAAGCTTCTTTATGAGAATGAATGTCATTAAATTTCTCTGTAGTCAGTCGGTCACCACCACTAAAATCCGACTTTCATTCGAATTTTCAGGCCTGTGGCTTCTAGGCTCTTTAGTTTTAGTGACTTCTCTTCGCATTAAGAAAATTCATTTATTATTTGGATGGAGCATGATTCAAAAGATTTTTTTGGAATTAGATTACTCATCGGTCTGCTTTTTTTAAGTGAAACGCTTTGCAATTACCTTGCGAATCTTTATCGACTCAACCTTAGACAGAGTTAAGATGTGGCCTATGGATGTATAATCCGTCTGCTGATTTTGCTGGCTACCTCTCATTCAGCTTTTTCCAAGGCTGGGATTGGGGAGAGGTATTCACGATGTGCCTTTGCAGAAGAATTGCTACTTATGGTGAGCAAATAATTGAAGCGTTCATGACTGTGTCTGAACCGTCGTGGTAGGTTGACATAACGGGTAATTAGGCATAGGCTCTACACCCGTTTTGTTAGACCGTAGGTTGAGAAGGCGATTTAAAGTATGGCAACCCTATCAGGATTAGCTGGCCAGCACACTGCCCTAGTCTGGTTAGGAGTAGCCCTAGGGTTGGGTTATGGTGGTGCAATTGTTTCCCCAGCCCTGGCAGAATCGCAACCATCGGTGGAATTCCCCTCAGGAGCTGACTTATCTTCACCGTCGGATGAAGCGTCTGAGCTAGTCATTCTTACCCTGACCGATTTACTCAACCTGACCCTGGAGGGCAACCGCGAGCTGCGCAACCAGGCTCTAGGGCGCATTGTGCAGCGGCAGCAGCTCGCCGCCGCCGAGCAAACCTTCAACCCACGTCTAACGCCAACATTGCGGGTTGATGCCACCCGTAGCCGCTCTAGTAATGGCGGTGATGCAGAGTCAACTCCGGGATCGGTGCTGCTGGGAGGCAGTGACACCGACCTTGACCAGCAAATACGGCTCGACACTATCCTCACCACTCGTCTAGGCACCAGCTTTGAGCTGGGGCTAACACCCTTTGAAGACGGACAGGCGGTACAGTTTAGAGTCAGCCAACCCCTGCTGCGGGGCTTTGGCACCGCCGTCAACGAAGCCCCGATAAACCAGGCCCGCCTAGGCGAAACCCGCAATCAGCTGGCCCTGCGCAGCACCGTCATCGACACCCTCACCACCGCCATTCTTAGCTACAACGACCTAATCAACGCCCAGGCCCAGGTCGACATTCAAACCCAAGCCCTAGAGCGGCGGCAGCAGCAGCTCGACATTTTGCAAGCTCTGGTAGAGGCGGGGCGGCGGGCCCCCATCGATTTGTTTGACCCAGAGCGATCGCTAGCCGATGCCCAGCGCAGCTTAGTCGATGCCCAAAACCAGCTCGATCAGGCTAACAACACCCTACTCAACCTAATTGGCACCGATCGCAATCTGCGCTTTGTAGCCTCTGTGGAAACCATTGCCGAACTGTTTACTGCCGCTGCCGCCCAGTTGGCCACTTATCAAACCGAGGCCCTGGTAGCCTTGGCCCTGGCCCAACGCACCGACTATCAGCAGGCCCAGCTTCAACGGCAGCAACAGGAGCTTGATCTGCTGGTGGCCCAAGATAACCTGCGCTGGCAGCTCGATGCCGTCGCCGATGGCACCCTGGGCGATGACTCGCGCAGCGCTGTTATGGGGCTAGTGGCCACCCGCACCTTTGGCGATCCCCAACCCGAAACCAACCGTCTGACTAGCGACATCACCCTGCAACAGCAGGACAACACCCTGGCTCAGCTGCAAGACCAGATTCGCAACGATGTCGTTGCCGGGCTCAACGAGGCCCAGGCTAGCCTGAGCCAGGTGGTCGCCGCCGAGCGAGCTACCCTCAACGCCCGTCGCCAGCTTGAGGCAGCCCAGGAGCAGTTTCGCCTGGGGCGGGGCAACATCACCCTGTTTCAGCTGATCAATCAGGAAGAAGCTTTGGTGACGGCTGAAACTAACGAGCTGGAAGCCCGCATCGCCTTCCTTAACAGCGTCGCCCAGCTAGAGCAGACCGTGGGCATTACGTTCGATCGCTGGGCGACGGAGTTGGAGATTGCCCCTGAGCTGCAAGGGTAGGTAAGGGGACAAACGTAAACAGCAGATACCTCTCGTTCTTCTACATCGCTCCCATTAAGCTCAAGTCAAGCTCCTGCGTGGTCTCACCTTGCTACACCTGACAAATCGGGAGTGCCCCCTTTGAGTGGACTGTTCCACCAATCTCTGCCCTGAAAACCCATCGTGGGATAGACGGTCTAGCGAGCAACATCCGTGAACATACTTAAATAACGCGTTCTCCTACCGCCATGCTAGATGTCATAAGTTCCACAGTTAGGCCGTTGCTGCTGGATGATCAAGTGCTGGAGGTGGCTTACCGACTTTATATGACGGCTCCTCGGGGCGGCTCACCCGCCATTAGCCTCAAGCGTCTATCAGAACTGACCGGCAAAACGCCCCTAAAATGTCGCAATGCCATTGTGGAAGCCAATGGATTGGGTCGCTTTCCCGACTGCGAGCTACATCCTTAGCAGTCCGAATACAGGCTACACTTTGGGGTAGTTAAGGGAAGACTGCATCGAGTTAGGTTTTGCCCCTTTCTCTTGATTTGGTCTACCTTATCCCTGTAATGATGCCGCCCCTGTGATGTTGTTAAAGCGCCTGGAACCCTTGCTGAGCCGCAAGCGGGTAGCCATTGTCGAGGCGTGTGTCATTGGGGTGGTGTCTGGGCTAGCGGCGGTGCTGCTCAAGCAGGGAGTCGAGCTCCTTACTCTATGGCGCACCTCCAGCACCTTACCGCTGTGGCTGGCGCTACCCACGATTGGTTTAGTGGGCGGTTTGCTCTCAGGCTGGTTGGTCGAACGATTGGCTCCGGAGGCGTCGGGCAGCGGCATTCCTCAAGTCAAAGCAGCGCTTGGATACGCCAAAATTCCGCTAAACCTGCGAGTGGCGCTGGTGAAGCTGGTCAGCACTCTCTTAGCGCTGGGGTCGGGCCTTTCTCTAGGGCGGCAGGGGCCGACGGTGCAAATTGGTGCCGGCTTGGCGGCGCAGCTCAGCCGTTGGGTGCCAACCTCACCCGAGTATCGGCGGCAGCTAATCTCTGCTGGGGCGGCCGCCGGTCTGGCAGCAGGCTTCAATGCCCCCATTGCTGGGGTGCTATTTGTGGTCGAAGAGCTGCTGCAAGATTTTTCTGACCTCACCCTGGGCAGCGCTATTTTGGCGTCGTTTATTGGGGCGGTGGTGTCGCGGCTGCTGGGGGGACAGGGGCTCAATTTAACCATGGATGCCCGGCACATCAGCCTGTCGATGCACGATCTGCCCTTTCTAATCATTTTGGGCTTGATGGCTGGGCTGCTGGGGTCGCTATTTCGGCGGGGCATTTTTGGCAGTTTGGCGTTCTTTCGGCAGTTTAAGGGTGTGGGATTGCCGGGGCGCATTGGCCTAGCGGGGCTAATTACGGGTCTGGTGGGGGTGTTTGTGCCAGTGGCGTCGATTGACAACACCGGACTACAAGAATTTTTGGTGACGGGCTCGGCTGGGTGGCAGATGATTGCGATCGCCTTCGTCGCCAAGTTTTTGCTGACGCTGCTGGCCTATGGTTCAGGGGCCCCTGGGGGCATTTTTGCCCCCTCCCTGGTGCTAGGGGCGGCGTTGGGATGTCTGGTGAGCTTCTTTGCCCAGGGCGTCTACACCGGCTTTGGGGCCTGGCCGGCACCGGCCGATTTAGCCACCACCACCACCTACGCCCTAACGGGTATGGGCGCTTTCTTTAGCGCGGTGACGGGGGTGCCAATTACGGCCATCGTGATTGTGTTTGAGATGACCGCTAACTTCAACCTGGTGCTGCCCTTAATGATTGGCTCAGGGGTTGCCTACCTAATTGCCGATCGAGCCAACGACGGCTCGATCTATAACCGCCTGCTCGCTCTCCAGGGTATTCATCTCGAGCCGGTGCCCCAGGCCAACAACCCCTGGGGACATCTCAAGGCGGCAGATTTAATGCAGCGTCGGGTCGAAACCCTCTCTAGCCAGATGAGACTGCCCGAGGTGGTGCAGGCCTTTTCTCGATCGCACCATCGCGGCTTTCCGGTGCTCGAAGACGGTCGCCTGGTGGGCATCGTCACCCAAAGCGATCTGAGCGATTCCACTACTCAGGGGCTAGATGACTCCGCTGCCCTGGCCGACATTATGACCCCCCACCCGGTCACCGTGGCCCCCGATGCCACCCTGCCCCGAGTGCTGCACCTGCTCAACCGGCTCAAGCTCAGCCGCCTGCCTGTCACCCAGGGCAACAAGCTGATCGGTATTATCACCCGCGCCGACATCATTCGCGCCGAGTGTGACCAGGTCAGCGGCGATCAGCTCAAACTCGGCCCCCAGGCCGAGCCCTCCTATGTAGTGTTTCAGCAGCAGGCTCCTGCCACTGGCCAGGGACGACTGTTGCTGCCCCTGGCTGACCCACGCACCGCGCCCGATTTGATCAAGATCGCGGCAGCGATCGCCCATGGCTTGCACTACGAGCTGGAGTGCATCCACGTCGTCCCCGTGCCCCGCAGCGTTGCCCCCGCCGAAGCTAAGGTTGACTTGCAAGGGGTAGAGCCCCTGCGACAGCTCGCCCTCTCCTACGCCGAAAACAGTGGGCTGTCGGTGCATTTTCAGGTGCGAGCAGCCCACGAAATTGGCCGCACCCTGCTCGAAGTGATCAAGGAGCGCCACATCGACCTGGTGCTAATGGGCTGGCACCATCCTAGTCTCACCCCCGGTCGGGTGATCAGCGGCGTCGTCGATACTCTGATTCGCCAGGCTCCTTGCCAGGTAGTGGTGGTGCGTCCCGGCCGCAATCTCACCTTTAACCACTGGCTGATTCCCACCGCGGGCGGCCCCAATGCTCAAAGCGCCCAGGCCCTACTGCCTGGCCTACTCACCCTAGGCCATTCCCCCGAGATTCAGCTCTGCACCATCTGTCACCCCGAAAAGGGCGAGTGCCTTACTCCTCAACACATCTCCGAAATGGCGCATGAGCTAGAAGCCACCCTGCGGCGGCCTGTCTATACCCAGGTGCTGACTCACCCCTCGGTTTCTGATGCGATCGTTGATATGGCAAATCTGTGTCACAGCGACGCCATACTGCTTGGCGCTTCCCGCGAAAACTTGCTCAGCCAGGTCATCAAGGGCAATGTGCCATTAGAAATCGCCCAAAACACTCACATCACCGTCATCCTGTTGCGTCAAGTCGAAAGCTAGCAAACTTCCTATGACCAGGTATAGACGCAGAGAAGTAATTTAAGTTTCCTAACCAGAGAAAAATCCGAGTAAATTGCCCTTATTGATATTTATGCTTAAAGCTGAGATAAACCAGCAGGGGTTGGGGAGCTATTTGGGCTTAATGCAACTCTATATCTCCAGGTAAAGCAAAAACACGTTTAGAATTGCACCCCGTGCCTAAACCTGTTTTGCAGAATACATCTACCGAGGTTATGAGCGGCTCGCACGTCATCAGGCGATCGCGATTGAGGAATCAGGGATAACTTCTACCACAAGTGCACTACTAACTACTGGCTTAACCGCAAATTTTGTTTTTAAGCCTTATGCAAGTTGGTATTCATTCACACCCACAAGGTAGATCCAGATTATGAGTTTTAAAACTTTTGGCTTAGGCCTAAGTGCTGCTGCTGCCTTTTCCGCAGTAGCTGTTTTGGAGGCTCCAGTTCAGGCAGCAAGCATTGCAAACCAAACCCTGAGCTTTACCGGCTCAGCTCGCCTAGAAACCCCAGATGCTGTTACTAGCTTGCTAAACTTCTCAAGCTATGACAATACAACTTCGGGAACTGTAACTCTCGCAGACGCCAGTGCTGATGTCTTCGGTGCTGCGGGTTCGTCTTTCAGCCTAGGCGACCTATCGCTAACAAAAACCAACGCCACCACTTGGGAGTTGACGCCTGGGTCCACCGACAGTTGGCTGACGGGGTCGGCCGACGGCATTGGGTTTACCCTTGAGCAGTTTATACTCGAGCAAGTCTCTGTAACTGCTGGGCCTGCTACCATACCCCTTTACGTAGCCTTTGTTTCGGGCTTCTTTACGCCGTCTGGCTTGGCTGGCAGTGGTGCACTAACCGCTCAAGGCAATCTGGTGTTCGATAGTGGTTCGTCGTTCTCGGCTGACATTACCGCCGTGCCAACTCCGGCATTGTTGCCTGGGTTAGTTGGTCTGGGTGCTATGGCGCTCCGTAAGCGATCGCAAGACAGCGTTGAGGAAGAAGCTTAATATCAGTGATTCTCTTGCTTCACGCTTAAGAAGCTAGTTGACAAAGCTCTGGAATTTAATTCCAGAGCTTTTCTATGAATAAAGGCAGAGTAAAATCTCGGCTTAAAAACTGTACCAATTTTTATGGATGCCTATAGCCTTCCACAATGCTAGGGAGATGAGACGAGAACCTATAATCTGAATCTGTAGCGTTAGCGTTGAAATTGGTATTATTTGATTTTGTCGAAATAAATCATCAAACGGAGTATGGCATATCAAAAGGGCAAAGCCATTCTGTTAACAATCAATAGTGCAAATAAAAAGTCGCCCGTGAAGGCGACTCTTGTTAAAAGCTACTGACTACACAGCAGTGAAATAGCTGAGCCCTAGAGCAATGGCCAACGCACTGCTCTAGAAAACTAGGCGTTTTCTTTGGCTTCTTCCTTCTTACGGCGTAGCGCCGCAATGCCCATACCAATCAAACCAGGGAGAAGCGCGGGAGTAGGCACTGCCTTGATTGAGAGCGAGTAACTGCTGGGGTTAGCAATATCGAGTTGAGATGTAAACCGTCCCACAGCCGCGATAGAGTCAGATCCACTGACAAAAACACCGCGCAGGTCGGCTTCACCTGTTGTGCTATTCCAGATGAAGGAAGTCAGGTCAAACCTTACGCTAGAGGGAGGGAACCCATCGGCAAGATTGGTTCCACTGATGAACCCTGTGATCGGCCCGCTAATGGCAAATAGAACAGGACTTCCTGTAGCCACCAGCGCTAAATCCCGAATAGTAGGCAGGGGTGGAAAAAGGCTAGCAATATTAGAGTCTTCGAAACTACCAGTGCTGTCAGAAACACCAACTCCTTGCCCTAAGTAAACCCTATTACCAGTGAAAGGGTTTGTACCGGACAGGCTATAGAAGTCAAGCGTGTTACCAACCCGTCGAATCCCTCCCCCAAGAACATCTGGGTTACTGAGATTGAGAACGCTACCGGCAACGATAGTAGCCGCTTCAGCGGGGGCTGAGACTACCATTGTTCCAGTGATCAATGTGCCTGCGATCGCAGTCGTTGAGACAAACGCCTTAAATGACATAGCTTAAAACCCACCTAAGTTTTCTGAAACTGGGGCTAATTTTTCAGGCCTAATCTTTAGAGCACTGACCAAGGCTTAGTCAGCGGCAGAATAGGTGCACCACAGGTAGATTAGGCAGCAAATGCACAGAAAGCTTTTAGAATCAATTCCCTCAGTTATAAGCAATTCCACTAGGTGGGGACAAGGTTGCCTAAGAAGCTTTATGGTTTCTACAAATATTGCTGGCGAATATTTCTATAGGATGTCAAGCCTTTACAAGATATGGCTTAGACAGGCAGCAGAGCCAGCTTAGTTGCTGCCTCTTTGGCAATCAACCCGATCAGTGGAATCTTAGAGATCCAAAGTTTTTCGAGAGCCTGTTCTAGTTGGGCAGTCTTCACCGTGCCCAGGTGCGACACCAGCACCATGCCGCTGCTCTCTGCCGATAGTAGGGCAGCATCAGCATATTCTGCAAAGGGGGGCGAATCGTAAATCACCAGGTCAAAGTAAGACTCGGTTTTGGTGACAAACTGCTTCATCTTTGTAGATGACAATAGTCGAGCTGGATCAACGTTTGTGGTGCCAGTAGTCAACACAAACAGGTTGGGCTCGGTGGGCGATCGCTTAATCACATTCTTTAGATCTAGCTCTCCGGCCAAAATGTTGGCAAAGCCCTGGTTATTAGGCAGATCTAAAAAGTTGTGCAGGTGGGGAAAGCGAAAATCGGCATCGATCAGCAACACTCGGTTGCCCAGTTCAGCGGCGGCCCAGGCCAAATAAGCGGCGGTGGTTGAGTCAGCCAGCTGGTTGTCGGCAGAGCTAATCACTAACGACCTGAGCGGGCGATCGGCATCGAGCCGCTGTAGGTTGGCTACCAGCGATCGAAACGCCTCGCGATAGGCGTAGAGATCATCAATGGGCAAATCCCCCTTTTTAGGCCCTTGGCCATTCAACATCTCATCGACGACCTGATAGAGCGACAGCAAATGCTGCTCGTCATAACCCCGTTCAACGGCTCCATTGTGGGGAATCATCCCCAAAATCGGTACTGGCGTAACCCGCTTGAGATCGCGGGCGGTGTAGAGCACATCTTTTTGAGAATCGAGGGCGAGTGCCAAACCGACCCCGAGCAGCAGCCCAAGTAACCCCCCTAGCACCAAATTGTTTGACAGATTAGCAACGTCGGTTGCCACCGTAGCAGGAGTAATCAGCTCCCAGGGTAGCTCGCGCTGAGCCGCTTCAATTTGAAGAGTTTCGCGGCGCTGGAGCAGCTGGCTTAAACTAGCGTTAGCAATGGCCAACTCTCGATCTAGATCGGTAAACTCGCGGCTAAGCCCAGCCAGCTGGCCTACGTCTACGTTGAGGTCGGCCAGTGTAGACGAGAGGGCCGCCTCTCGGGCCGCCAGTACGTTAATTTGGCCCATTAGCTCTTGCTGGGCGTTAGCCCCTTCGCGGGCCATGAGTGCCAGCAGATTTTGGCGCTGCTCTTGTAGCACCTGCATATCGTCGCTGGTGCTGAGAAAGATTGTAGAAGCTTGGGCAATTTCGCTATCTAGGGCTAGCAGTTGCTCCACTAGAGCCTGATAACGGCTGTTGCTGCTGAGCACCGACGATACCGAGACATCCTGGGGTCGCTCGGTTAGCTGGCGTTCTAGCTCTTCGTAACGGGTCATGTTTTCTTCTAGCTCAACTAGCACCGCGCGATATTCGTTTTCAAAGGTAGCGATTTGCTCAGATAACTTGTCACCTTCAGCATCGGGAGTGATTAAATTCGAGCCCTGGCGCAGACTTTGTAGCTTGCCCTGGAGTTGGTCTACCCGTTTATCAGCATCAGGTATTTTGTCGTCTAAGAATTTAAGCCCCTGCTGTAGGTCGCGCTGGCGCGAAGCCAACCCGTAATCTAAAAAAGTTTGGGCAATTAAATTGGCTACATACTCCACATCTTGAGACGATGCTCCACGGTACGTTGCCCAAAAAATTCTTGAGTCTTTAGTAAGCTGAATGCTTAATCGGTCTTTGATCTGGCTGTAACAAATACGGTTTAACTCTTCTTCGGACAAGCCGATTGAGGCTGCCTGAGCTGGAGGCACACAGCCCTCTATACCCTTGGTGCGCAGATCGGCCACTACTGGTTGCAGTACCCCAGGGCTGGTTAAAATTTTGGTTTGGTCGGCTAGAGTTAGCTCTCTCTCCTGCTGATTCACAGGCACTTCAGACAGGGAAGAGATTACCTCGGTCTCAGCACTTTGGGGCTGGATTAAAATCTCAAAGGCGGCAGAGTAAGACGGCGGGCTGAGGTAGGCCCGCAGACCCGCGGCCCCGGTCAGGGCAGCGGTTATGCCAGCAATTAAGAGCAGTCTGCGCCTGATGGTAGATAGCAAGCTGCCCAGATCTAGCCCACCTTCTGAGCCAGAGTCAACCCCCGCAGCTATAGGGAGCGTGGGCGAAGGTTGGAGATTGTGAGCTTTCATCCCTGATTCCTAGATAAATAGTAGTGTAGGCGGTGAAGGGTTACTCCGGTAGCCAAACGTGCGCTCCGTGTTGAGCAAAGGGTAGAATGAGTCTTTGCTTCGATAGCCTTAGTCAAATAAGTTGAGGAAGCGGAAGGGCGCAGACAAGATATTTAGGAAGTTGGCGAGCGGGTTGGCTACGCTGCCCAAATTGTCTGAAAATGCGGCTAACCCCGATCGCCCGACGATAATAATGTCGTTGTTTTGCAGGGCAGGGTTGTCGGCGTCGCTAATGCCCTGGGCAAAGTCGATGTCAATTTCTCGCTGGGTAACGGTGCCGTCTGGATTGAGTCGCACTAGCCCCACTGTAGTTGCTCTAGCTCGGGTGTTAAAGCCGCCAGCGGCCAAAATACCCTGGTTAAGGGGCGTATTGGGGGGTACCTGTACTAGCCCAGCATTGCGAACCTCGCCCACCACATTAATCCGAATTGTATCTGGCGCAAAGCTAGATTCGGCCAGGCGCGACGATTCTGCTGCGCCTACCGCTGCTGTCGCAGTGGGAATAACCACCGTATCACCGTCCTGTAGCAGGGCATTTTGCTGGGTGGCCCCCACCTCTAGCAGGCTCCACAGGTCAACATTAAAGGTCTGCTCGCCTCCACTACGAGTCAGACGACGCACCTGCACTTGGCGAATGTTGGCCATCGGCTTAATGCCCCCCGCAATTTGAATAGCATCGGTTATCTTTTGGGCCGTGCCCCCTGCCCTGCTTCCGCCTTCTCCCCCCGGTATGCCTGCATCGCCAGTGCGTGTGACGCCTCCCTGAAGGGTATATGGCCCAGGGCGAAAAACTTCGCCAATTACCGCAATGTTGATCGGTGAGCTAGTAGAGGGAGCAATGCCGGCCTCAGCTAACAACTGAGCTTCTTCGAGGGGTACCAGGGTAGAAGGAATAAAGATGCTGTCGCCATCGCGTAGGGTAATGTCTTGGTTCACGTTGCCGCTACTGACCAAGTCCCATAGGTTGACGCTAAACATTTGAGGCTGACCATTGCGAAGCCGCTGCACCTGTACCTCTCGCAGGTTGGCGCTACGGGTAATGCCCCCAGCCTGAGTGAGCAACTGAGTCAGCTTTGGAAAGGTGGTGCCTTCATTGCTCAGGGTATAAGAGCCGGGCCGGTTTATTTCGCCGGCAACACCAACTACTAGGGGGCGGCGGGACAGCAGGTTGAGGGTAACCCCAGGACGCCGTAAGTACTGATTGTAGCGAGCCGTAATCCGCTCTCTCGCAGAGTCTAGGGTAAGGCCTAGTACATTGACATCGCCCACTACAGGCAGAGTGAGAGTGCCGTCGACTTGAACTTCAAACTCGCCGCTGTACTGGGGCAGTTGAAAGAGGGTCAGCTGCACGCGATCGCCTGCGCCCAGCGTATAGGGTCTCTCAGGCTGCTTGGGCAGCGGTGCTGCTGGGGGCGATGGCCGATAGGGCTGACTAGAAGTTTGGGATAACGGAACTGTGGCTGGAGTAGAACCCGCAGTGCTGCCCGACATGGTTTGAGCCTTGCCCTCGCTACATAAAAGCAGAGTCAGGGTACCGGCCAAAAAGAGGGGTACTTGAACTAAGGATACACGTTCGAATGTGATGAACCAAAAGCCCATACTATACCTCACAGGATTACCATCATGCTCTGCGGCCTAATTTATCTACCTAGCGCATTTGTTATTGATCCGTACAGACGGGGGAATATCAGGTAAATTACTGAGCGGTTCATACAATTTTCGTGAACGGAGGATAAATGCGAAGATGGCTTAAATAAAGCTTAGTATTTCTACGTATATAGAAGTAGTGTGCCAAACTCTGTCTTAAGTTGCTACGGTTGGGCGGTGTTCAATCTAAGGGCGTGAGAGTAGCGTCCCTCCAGTGTTATCTTTCATACCTGAGATAGATGTTTATATCTATTAGTTCTGCTTTTTTAGGTGGGCACTGACCTAAATCCGGAGTTGAGGCCTACTCAAGCGCATAGTCTGAATTGGCTTAACAGGCCTAAAGACAAGCGTTTGAAAGCTAAAGTTCCTGAATGCAGGTCTGTGGCTGCCATAGAGCGAACTCGGTATAAACTAAGGGCTCGTCCAGTGAACTTTAATAGAGTAATTTTCGTCACTTGCCAGTGTGAGGCGGCTAAGGGCGGTGCCATAACTGACTTTTAGCTTTAGCTTCAACCTTTGTCGTAAGGCTTACGAAAAATTTCCCCTGGGACATCTACTGTAGATTTACCCATCAGAGCTTTTAGAACCATGTCAAACAAGTATGGCCTTGCTTGCAAGTCTAGTCTTGCCTGTGAGGATATTCTCGGGTTTTCGATTGCGACTCAGTCGTTTGTCGACCAAATCGAATTGATGATGCACTGGGCTCAGCAACGGCTCAGCCGAGTTATCTGCGTCGCCAATGTTCATATGCTCATGGAAGCCCAATGGGATCCCTCGTTTGCAAGCGTTTTACACGGTGCCGACCTGCTAACTCCTGATGGAATGCCCCTAGTATGGACCCTGAATTTGATTCGCAAAAGCCGTCACGATCGCGTGGCCGGAATGGATATCTTATTAGAGACCTGCCGTCAGGCCTCAGCCTTGGGCGTAGGAGTCTATTTCATTGGCAGTGATGCCGATACCCTAGGCAAAATGCGGCGGCAGCTAAAACAAGATTTTCCAAATCTGGTGATTGCAGGCATGCACCCCCTGCCCTTTCGCCCGTTAACCCCCGAAGAAGACCGCCAGGTGGTAGAGCATATTAATCAAAGCCAGGCAGGTTTTCTGTTTGTGTCTCTAGGCTGCCCCAAGCAGGAACTATGGATGCACCAGCATCGACATAAGGTTAAGGCTGTAATGGTAGGCCTGGGCGGTGTGTTCCCGATCTATGCGGGTTTGCGCAAACATGCCCCAGAATGGGTACGTACCTCGGGGCTAGAGTGGTTGTATCGGCTGGTGCAGGAGCCAGGGCGGCTATGGAAGCGGTATGGAACGACTATTCCACCGTTTGTGTATTTGTCGGTTAAGCAGGTGATTACGACGAGGGTTAGCCGACGGCTAAATCGCATGTTTGGCGATCGCATTTCCCAGGTTTAACCCGACGTTGTCCTCGGGATGCCTCTTTCTTAGGATGTCAACTTGAGGCGGGGACGCGTTATTTGGTAGCAGCGCATTTGATTATTTTCTTGAAAGTCGTACCTGTTGACCAGATGATCTTCCTACAGCTAAGGATGTAACCATGGTGCAGCCACGACGCAACCGTAACCGGTCTAGGCGACGGGCCATTTATTGCCCCAGCCACAGTTGTTATTTAGATAGTGTGAGTCAAAAATATCCCCTCCACACCACAAAGCCCGAACATCTACAGCAGCGGGGCATGGGCCGCAGGCAAGCCCTCACAGTAGTGGCAGAGTTGGGTACTGTGCCCCTGCAAGGGGAGTGGCTAGAGGCATTTTGGTGCGACCACTGCCAGCATACCCAGTGGTACCACGTGCGCAAAACGGCGACCAATGGCTATGCGCTTAGTTTAGCTTCTGAGGATCTCTGGCTACAGGCTTCAGGGGTGATTTTTCCGGCGGGAAACCCGACGGTGGGAGAGTTTACTCGCCGGGTAGCCCAGCAAACGAGGTTTAACGGAGTAAAAGATTTTCACCGGATTGGGTGATAGAGCTGTGAATGTTTGACCTGTAGGATTGCTTCAGTTTCGTTGTTTGTTCATTAAGTGGTCTCTATGACTATTATTAAAAAGGCTCTCATCACGGGTATTACCGGACAAGATGGCTCTTATTTAAGCGAGCTGCTATTAGAAAAAGGCTATGAGGTACACGGTATTGTGCGCCGCACCTCAACTATTAATACCGATCGCATTGATCACCTCTACGAAGACCCCCACAGCGATTCGGCTCGACTATTTTTGCACTACGGCGATCTCACCGATGGCACTACCCTGCGGCGTATTCTCGAAGAAGTGCAGCCCATTGAAATTTATAATCTGGGAGCACAGTCCCACGTGCGGGTGAGCTTTGACTCACCCGAATATACCGTTGACGCAGTGGGTATGGGCACGCTGCGCCTGCTCGAAGCCATTCGCGACTACCGCCAGCGCACTGGCATTGAGGTGCGCTACTACCAGGCGGGCTCTTCAGAAATGTACGGCAAGGTGCAGGATGTGCCCCAAAGCGAAACCACCCCGTTCTACCCCCGCAGCCCCTACGCCTGTGCCAAGGTCTATGCCCACTGGCAAACGCTCAATCACCGTGAATCGTACGGCATGTTTGCCTGCAACGGCATTTTGTTTAACCACGAGTCACCCCGTCGCGGCGAAACCTTCGTCACCCGCAAAATTACTCGCGCCGTGGCCCGCATTGTTGCTGGGCAGCAGAGCAAGATCTATATGGGCAACCTCGATGCTAAGCGCGACTGGGGCTACGCCAAAGACTATGTCAAAGCCATGTGGCTCATGCTGCAACAAGAGGAGCCCGATGACTATGTAGTGGCCACGGGCGAAACCTACTCGGTGCGCGAGTTTTTAGATATCGCCTTTGGCCGCGTTAACCTCGATTGGCAAGACTATGTGGCCTTTGATGAGCGCTACTTGCGCCCCGCCGAAGTAGAACTGCTGATTGGTGACCCCACCAAGGCCAAGACCAAGCTGGGCTGGGAACCTTCGGTAACCTTTGAAGAGCTGGTGCACCTGATGGTCGAAGCCGATCTGCAAGCGCTGGGCTTGGTGACGCTCAACGGCAGTGCGGCCACTAGCGTGCTCGACCGGGCCACCCTACGGGCTGGTAGTGGAGAAAGATTGGTCTTTGGGTAGAGTGAGTTTCGTTCTCTTTTCCCTATCTCAATCTATTTCTTGAAGTCAGGGCTTTTAGGAATTGAGACTGAGGCGATCCTTTAGAGGTCTTCTGGCTAAAGAAATTGAAGCATGGGTTAGAGAATATAGCTGATGGCACTCAATGCTAGCTAGCGAATATTGAGTGCTATTGGCCCGTTTTAAAGCAGCAACTCTGGCATTAAAGGTTGTTTTAGCTGTCAGAAATCTTGTATTAGGATTTAGGTATGGCCCACCTCAGGCGAGCTATTTCTTTCCTCAATGGAGGAAATGCTAGGGTATTTAAAGCTGTACTTATCACGGCATTCTTTGTAACGCTGATCAGGCTTTTTGGGCCTCTGCTAGTTAGCTGGGATCTCAGCATTCAGCTAGAGGCTGCCCATCGCATGGCTCAAGGCTTGGGTATAACAAACGCATTCTCTTCACAACTAGACCTGAGTCAGCCTCCGATCGCAGAAACTTTAGTTCATTTTCCACCTGGAATTTCGGTTTTAGTAGCAGCCTTTCTTTACCTCGGTATTTCTCTTGCTGTTTCTCTTAAAATAATTTATACCCTGACAACAATTGTTGGCTGGGTTGCCTGGGCTGCGATCGCCTCTCAGTGCCTTAAAAACTCTATAAAAATTGGCAGTAAAACGCTACCTACCAATTTAATTATTGCAGTCATACTGCCCTTGATATACACGCCATCTTGGACAATTCAAGGAACAGACATTTTTCTATGGGCAGGCATACCGGTGGTGACGCTGTTACTACTCTATACTTTGAGAAGTCCTTTTTCTCTTGGCACCACTGTTTTATTAGGTCTAAGCGTCGGCATCCTGGTTTCTTTTAGATATGCCAGCGGCTTTTTGCTAATAACAACTTTTTTTATAATATTCTATAAATTTTTTCCTAAAATAAAGTCCATATTTGCCTCTTGCAGCATATTTATATCATCTCTTTTAATCATAATTTTTCCAATTTTCCTTTTCAATAATGAGGCAAAGGCTCAGGCTAGCGTAAATTCTTTTGGCAAGCTGATTTACGATCATGGAGCAAGGAACTTAAGTGAAAGTCACAGCAGCTGGATATTTGAATCCTTAAATAAAATTTTTTCTAGCTTCTCCAGTTTGTTTTTTCTGACTGGAATTGATCCACGCAGAATTCAAGATTTTTTGGTATCTCACACACTTCTAAACAGCATTTTCGGCCTGTCTTTCTTGCTCTTATTTTTCTCTTTACCTATTTTTCTGGTTCGCCATAGGAGTTTGACTTACCAAAGCAGAGGCAATATTAGCAGCTATACAACAGACCTTTCCCTTCTGCTTTCCTTTGTGATTGTGTCTTTCATCGTGTTCTCGATCGCAATCACTCCTATATTGGCGTACAGCCCCCTCGTGGTCGAAAGATACTATTACCCGTTGAAGTCATGCTTAATTTTAGCGGCCTATGGAGTCATAACTGTTCCTGGGTTCTCTCGGTTAGGCAAGGCAACAGCAAAAGTATTTATCATTATCTTTGTACTGTTCCATATTTTTGCTCTAGCCTACTATAGTCATGCCTACGGCAGCAAATCTCTAGTAACGTTGCCTTTTGGGTTAGAGCCGAGCATAAGCTTCAATGTTCCTTACCCCAGCAACCAAATAGTTACTGAGCGTAAGGAAACCCTGCGATTTTTGGTAGAGCTAGAGGAGCAAAATCCAGATGCTCTATTTTTTGCTCAGCACTACCCTAGGTATATAGGATACGCGAACTTTAAACACCCTTTAAAGATTCGACGGATACCTGACCATTTGTTCTGGGAGAATGCTTATTTGAGCAAGCCCACTAAGATTTTTTGGGTTATTGAAGGAGATTGCCCTTTAATTTGCGCTTCTTCTGGATTTTTTAATTCTGATAGCGATATACAAGCTATTCCAGCCCTTAAATCTTTACCCAGCCTTAAGCCTATCTTCTTTAGTGAAAAAAACAGAACAAAGGTAATGGTCACCGATTTGCCAGCAGGCTATCGGTTTTCAAGCCTGTAAAACTTGTCAAGATTACAACCAAAATCTAGCAATTGCCAGATGATCAAAATCCAGTTTAAAGAGCCTAGAAATATGTGGATTTTGTTGAAACCTCTAGACGCTTAGGGCGTCGATATAGTTATCTACTGCATCTATGGGCCAATTGAATAACGCAAAAAATTGAGATCTGGCCTCCGCGTACTTTCAACTTTCGGCAGACCTATGGTTCTTTATTTATGTTCGCTCTTGAGCCCTAAAGGGTCTGATCTTCAGGCAGGTATAACAATTCCAGAAAGCGTTGCCAGGTTGCCCGTTCATCCCTCAGCGACGTCATTCTTCAAACGGTGTCTTGACCTAGTGGGAGGACTAATTGGGATCCTAATAACGTTGATTTTGCTAATTCCCATTGCCGTTGCAATTCAGCTCGACAATCCAGGTCCTGTTTTCTACAGCCAATTTCGTTGTGGTTATCGAGGACAACCCTTTCGCATTTGGAAGTTTCGATCTATGGTGGCCAATGCGGATGAGTTGAAACATTTGGTTGAAAATCAGGCTGAGGGTTTCATCTTCAAAAACGAAAATGACCCTCGTATTACCGGGGTGGGCAAGTTTTTGCGCCGCACGAGCCTAGACGAATTTCCCCAGTTCTGGAATGTGCTGTGGGGCGACATGAGTTTAGTAGGCACTCGCCCGCCGACCCTTAATGAGGTGCAGCAGTATAAGCCTCACCATTGGCAGCGGCTCAACGTTAAGCCGGGGCTAACGGGCAAGTGGCAGGCTCAGGGGCGATCGAGCATCAAGGACTTTGAGGCGATCGTCAAAATGGATATCGATTACCAGCTGCGATGGTCACTAGGGCATGATGTGCAATTAATTGTAGAAACCATTGGTGCGGTAGTTCTCAGCCGAGGAGCTTGCTAATCAGTCATTGTCAAAATCTACTTGCCAAGAAAGACTCTAAGGAGCACCCTACCTTTCGCAACGTACTCAACGAGTACCTTTGAGTTGCGTAGTCCTCTCCCCGTGAGAGAAGAAGGGCATGAAATGGGATACACGCGAGACACTGGAACTAGGAGGGTGTAATCATTTGTGAAACACCGCAAGCTATTCACTAGGCGCAAAACCCTCAACCAGCATAAGTTATGCCGCGTTAACCCAACCTACCTACTTAGCGTGCGATCACTAGCCCGATAGCCTAACGAACCTGTGAGAAGTAAGCTATATTCCCCATCTCCTTAGGTAGAGGTGAAGCAAAAAAAATAGAACCTTACCAAAAACCCTCTCCTAGAGCAGGAGAGGGTTTTAGAGGAATATAAACCTTGTGCTACAGCGGATAGGATTTTTGAATCAACCTCCTAACTACGCCAAAATGCTAGGTGACAACTACCCATCTATTTGCTTCCCCGAGGTTGACTATATTTAAGATGGCTTGAGACATCTTCTTCAGGGGCAAACTTAAGCTTTAAGGCATAGCTTTGCTCAGAGAGATATAGCAACAGAGTGTAGATAACGATGACAACGCCCAGCATTTCGAGGGTTTCTTCAACTAAAACACTTAGGCCTGTACTTCTTGAATGGTAAGACAAGTAGGCCTGCACCATTTCAAACCCGATGGATCCACCAAAATAGACGAAGGCTGATAAAACAAACTTTGATGAATATCTAATGGGCAAGTGCTTCAGAAAAGGTAGGTACAAAAACCCCAGTATTCCAAGTACTGGAATGTAGGCTAAATACCATTTGTAGTAAAATATCCCCTCACCTCGTTCTACATAGAAGCCCAGTATCGAGCCAACAATACCTTCATGAATTTGGGCCGCCTCATCAACACTTAGAGTTAACAAGCAAGCGGCTAACCCCCACCAGTGCCAACCATAACGTTTTCTCAGGCTTGACTCGCAGAAAGCTATGAGCCCACATAGTAAAGCTGCCATCAACAGATTGATGGCAGAAACATATGTCGGGAAGTTGGCCTCAACGCTCATATTGAAAAAGTTATAGATTCCAGCCAATGGCGTTGACTCAATATCTACCAAAGAAGACAGTTTGCGCACTACTATGTGGCCTAATGACGCAAACATCACAATGCCCACCAAAGTTAAAGAGATTTGGCGAGGGTTAATGGCGATCTCTGCGTAGAAAGGATTGGACTTTTGCATGATAGCGAAGTGGTTTTAGTTTTCGAAGTTTTGGAAATTTTCTAGCAATGTAGCGATGCTAGATCAGCGGCAAAGCTCAACCGTGGCTTCAGAGCCTTCCTGCTGGGTTAGACGAGAGAAGCAAGATACTCATTGGTCAAGACAAAACTGTTTGATTAGCTTTCTCGATTGAGCCATCTCTGCTTTGACTGCTCAATCTGCGTCAGAGATGGGGTTCATTGAGGGAAATAGCCTTGAACCGGAAGCTAAGGTTAAGGTCATATTTGTGCTCAGACAAGTACAGCAATAGCATGTGAATGAGAATCACAATGCCAAGCATTTCGAGGGTTTCCTCAAACAAAATACTAATGGCGGTGTTGATGCCGCTATATTTCAAGACAGACTCAACCATCTCCATGCCAACGGCCCCGCCCAAGAAAACCAATGCGGCTAAAACAAAACGCGATGAATAGCGCAGCGGCAAGCGCTTTAGAAAAGGAATGTATAGCAAGCCAACGGCAACAACGATCGGAATATAGACGAGATACCAAAGGTAGTAAAAAATGCCTGTCCCTCGACCTATAGACATTTCTAAAAAAACGCCAATGATGCCCTCATGAATTTTTGCCGCTTCATCTACGCTCATCAGCATCAGCCCAGCCGAAAGGCCGAGCCAGTGCCAATTTACGCGGTTTCTTAGGTTTGATTCATGGAAGGAAATTATTCCACACAGTATTCCAGCCAGTAATAAATTGAGTGTTGAAATATAGGTAGGTAGGTTAGACTCTTGGCCCATGCTAAAGAATGTAAAAATGCCAACATACGGTGTGTTGGTGATATCAAAAAAAAAAGATAAAGCATGGACGATGATATGCCCTACTGCAACCAGAGCCACAGTGAATCCCAGAAATAAGGTAATTTGAGGTAGGTTAATCGCTACCTCTAAAGGACGACTTAAAGTTTTTTTCATTGCTCCCATGTGTTAAAGGGTTTAATCAGGCATCCCTCTGAGGCGCGTTTGCATACGCTTTAGAGTCAAACTACCGTTTAACCGTTAGTTATAAAGACGAGAACGACTTCTTTTACCTTCTCTTTACCTTTCATTAACCTAATGTCCAGATAGTACTTCAGAACTTTTCAAATGGGTAGTACTAAAGGGAAATAATGCGTTGTAGTGGTGAATAAAATTCCACAGCAGGCCAATGTGATTGCGTAGACTCTTGGAAAACGCCAAATTGTGCCTCACAAAGCGTGAAACCCGCTGTGTCAGAGTATTGTTGAACCGTTTTGCTGCGCAACGCTAGCACAAACGATATAACTCGTCTTACCGCTCGACTTGGTGACGACTCGGTGACGGTGGCGAGGTAACACCTGCTGGTACGCCTCTCAATCATCGGTATAGATGACAGCACACACCGATAGACCTTGATTAAGGAGTCCTAGAGCCGTTGTGCCTCCTGGCAGAGCGGTCACCGACATGAACGCCGATAATCTCATAGGTATTGGCATCAAGCGCTAACCAGACCCATTGTTTGTTGCCCTTGTGGTCGAAAAAGGATTAAAATCCGTCACATTGCACCGTCAATGGGCTTTTTTTAGGAACGGACCGTAGCCTGAGTGGGCATCTGGGCGGCTTATAGGTAACATAGTCTTGCAGCCCTTGCTCGGAGCCCTGAACCGCCCGAGCCATTCCAGCTATCGAGATGCGTTCTAGCAAGAGCCGGTCAGTCAGTTCCCGCGTGGGGGTATCGATGGTCTTATTGGTTGAATTTTCGACAAACTGACGACCGTAGTTGCGGCACAGGTACCGTTGCGGCGTTGCTTAATGCAAGTATGATTTGCCCCCCGCCCCCAACCCTGGGGGTATAGAGCCTCAAAGTCCTCCAGAATTGGGGAATTTAGGGGGCCAGGCAAGTCTAAAGTTCTGCCGGTTCATTCCTCAATTCAGCAATGCCCCGTTGCTTGCCCGTGTGGATGCGGCCATTTTTGACGGTTCGCTCAGAGGTGCAATCAGGGCAGCGAGGCATGAGCATCATTGTGTAGCTTCATGACCACCCTAGCAAACTTATCATTACCTCTAGAGTTCTACCTTTAAATCATCCATCCGGACATTTTCAAGATTTTTATACATATTTTATCAAACGCTTATCCATCCAAGAAGCTTAGCGTAAGTCACAGACATTCCCGGATGGGCGCTTTAGCATTATAAAGAAAGATAACAACTACGATTCTCTCCTCCTTCGGAAGGGGGCTTTGCAGAGGGGCTTTGATGGTCGTCTTGGATCTCAGGCTCTTTGCTCTGTTCTTGAACGCCTAGAAGCGATCGGGCAGTATGCAGGATAGGTATGTCTGTCGTCGATGGTGTCGGTTGAGGCAGAGCTAGATTTTGGCAATAGGCGAACGCTGGAGATGTACTGGGAAGCCATTAACGCTATCCGGGCTAAGCATCAGAAGTATAATGTGCTGCTGTCAAATGTATATAGCCTATATAACGAACTGCTGGCATAGGAGCGGCTCTGAGCGAGGTGTCGGAGCACATGCTGAGTGGCGTAAAGGTGAAGTTTGGCCGTGACAGCCACAAGTATAAAATGACGGGTGGTGTATGGCGCTCTGATCGCAAGCGATCCTAGCGGAAGACGGCTGCGGTGCTTGAGGTTTAAAGTTAAGAAGAAAGTGACTCTAGCAGCGCGAGCTTATCTCATCCTTAGACAAGCTCGCGCTGTTCTTTTGGGAATTGGTAATCGGATGACGTTATAAATTTTTTTAGAACGCTGCCCATAACATTGTTAGAAAATTGAATCGCAGTTTCTCAAAAATGGAGTATCTATGGGATTGCATCAACAGGCAGTTAAGGGAGCCTTCTGGTCCGCAGTAGAAAGTTGGGGAAGACAGTTTTTCTCGCTGTTTACTTTTTTCCTGCTTGCTAGGTTGTTAAGTCCAGAGATATTCGGTCTAACCGCACTGGCCAGTATTTTTATTGCATTCATGCAGCTATTTCTGGACCAAGGTTTGGCTCAAGCAATTATCCAGCGCAAAGAAATAAGCGAAGAACATCTCAACACCGCTTTTTGGATTTGCGCAATAATTGGATTTTTCCTGACTATTTTTAGTATCTTATTGGCTCCTTTTGCTTCCTCATTTTTTGATGAACCTAAACTAACATCAATTATTCGAGTTCTTTCCTTAGGGTTTATTTTTGGATCTTTGAGTAGTGTTCAAGATGCAATCTTAAGTCGAAACTTGGAATTTAAGCCCTTAGCCCTTAGAACCTTGATAGCAACTGTGGTGTCAGGTTTAGTGGGGGTCGCAATGGCATTAAATGGCTTTGGAGTTTGGAGCTTAGTAGGTCAACAGCTCTGCAGCAATGTCGTTAGCACAGTTATGTTGTGGAAGGTAAGCTCATGGCGTCCGGCTTTTCAGTTTTCCCTCCAGCATGGTAAGGAACTGGCAAGTTTTGGCATTAGCGTTGTTGGTTTCAACGTCTTTAACTTTTTCAACAAGCGCACCGATGACTTACTAATTGGTAAGTTTCTTGGAACAGTACAGCTTGGCTACTATTCTGTCGCCTATCGCCTGCTGCTGATATCGTCTCAGATGCTTATCAGCATTATATCGCGCGTCGCTCTGCCCACATTCTCGAAATTGCAGCAAGAGCCAGAACGAATGAAAAAGGCATTCTACGAAGTCACTAATATTTCTAGTGCCATTTCTTTTCCCATCTTTATAGGTGCCTCTGCGTTAGCACCGGAGATTATTTTAGTTGTCTTCGGTGCTCAGTGGGAAAACAGCATTCCCGTGATGCGGATTTTGATGCTCATTGGCCCTGTACATACTATTTTGATTTATAACAGCTCAATACTTATGGCAATGGGCAAGCCAAACTGGCGACTGGCCATACAGGTTGTCAACGTTCTTGTCAATGTTGTAGGATTTTTTATAGTTGTACGGTGGGGAATTATTGCTGTTGCATCAGTCTATGTAATTCGAGGATATTTATTATTGCCGCTATCAATTTGGGCCATCGATAGATTATTGAAAGTTGATTACAGGTCTTATATGGCGCAATACTTTTCACCATTATTTTGCTCTCTATTAATGACTCTGGCGATGTTCTTGACGAGATACTTCTGCACTTACCTGAGCCTAAACAATTTTCTGACTCTTGCTGCCTGCATAGCAATTGGTACAGTTTCTTATGTAGGCTCGATAGCAATCTTTTCACCAGTGCTCTTTGCCAAATTCCAAAAGATTATTCAGGTATTCACTAGATCTGCTTCTAAAGCTTGATCATATCAATTTGTGTAGTAGTTAATTGAACACCTAAGGAAAAAATGAAAATAGGAATTTTAACTTTTCACCACGTAGATAACTACGGTGCAGTTCTTCAAGCATATGCACTGCAAAAATTTCTTCGAGATGCCGGACATAATGTGGAAACCATTGATCGTCGTCCTGTTGGAGCAATTAAATATTATACGAAGGGGTTGAGCCCTTTGAGCAAAAGCCTAAAGGTGAACTCTGACTTTTTGCCTAAAATTACTAGAGCATGGAAAGTTAGACAATTCATGCTAAAAAACCTTCGATTAAGCAAAGGGCCAATTTACAGAAAAGACAGTCTTAAGAAACTAAGAAATCACTACGATGCTGTTATTGTTGGTAGCGACCAAGTTTGGTGCTTGGAATCATTTAGAGGCTTTGATCCGTCATTCTTTTTGGATTTTGTCGATAACAGCAAGCTTAAATTAAGCTATGCTGCAAGTTTTGGCAGCACAACAAGCTTAGGCGCATATCGTGGTCGGGTAGAGACTTTAGTTCAAGCATTCGGAGACATTTTAGTTCGCGATGCTAACAGCAAAAATATTGTTTCTAAGGAACTTGGCTGTGACTCTAAGGTCGTCCTAGACCCAACGTTTTTAGTCAACTATGGCGAGGTTGTTAAGCCTACTAAAATAGCAGAAGATTTTCTGCTGATTTACAATCAAGCCTCGTTAACCAAAGAGCAGGAGGGTTTTGTTCAAAAAATCTGTGAGAACAAGAACCTAAAAATTGTATCGGTTAGAAATCCTAATTCAATCGCTGATGAGAATTTCTTGACTGCCGATCCATCAGAATGGCTGGGGTTATTTGAGGCCGCTTCTTATGTTGTCACTAACACCTATCACGGCACCATTTTTGCTCTTATTAATCAAAAGCCTTTTACTGTTCTTCACTCTTCTAACAAAACCAACAAAACTGCTGATTTGTTGAGAGGGATGGGACTTGAAAACCGCATTCTTCTTGAACCTAACAATCCTGAACGATTAAATGAGCATCTGAGTGCCATAGACTACGTTGAGGTGCAAAAAACCATAGCTTCAAAAGTTCGCTATTCAAAAACTGCCCTCCTGACTGCTTTGTCAAAATATTCTTAATTAGAGTTTTAGGACTCTTTATTACTATGACTAAGAGCATATCTATGCCAAAGCTAGACCAGGACCTTCTTGGTATAAAGGAATTTGAGTCAAGTCAGCTGTCTCACTACCGGACGTTCCATGTCTTTCAAAATTATGCAGAAATTACAAGCCAAAATGACTTGGCTAAGTATTGCAGCTGGTCTAAAGACAATGGTTTAGAGATATATATCTTGGGTAATGGCTCAAATACTTTGTTTGCTAAGCGCAAAGTCAAGACACTCATTCTGAAGAATAAAATACCAAAGTATATCAAACCTATTTCTGACTGCCGCATAGAAGTATCTTCGTCGGCGCAGATTATGGACGTCTTAAAATACTGCTATGACAACTCTCTAAGCTCGTTTTACTATCTTGCATCAGTGCCGGCTAGTATTGGGGGCGCATTGGCTATGAATGCAGGGCGAGGGGAATCACATCAATGTACAATTTATGACTTTGTTGAAAGCATCACCTTTATTGAGAATGGCGAAATTAAAACACTGGCACGTCAGAATATTGACGTAAGCCACCGGCAAACCATATTCACTGGAAAACATTCAAGGCTGATTTTGTCTGCAGTTCTTAGATTTGAAAAGGAAATTTTTGATTTCAATCCAATTCAAGAGAGGCAGATATGGGCCAAAGATCATCAGGATAACGTAGGCCCGAACTGCGGATCTGTCTTTAGGAGCGCTAATTTTTCATTGCTTAGAAAGCTTCAAGGTCTTAACTTCAATCAAGCTAGTTTCTCTAGGAAGACTCCAAACTGGATATTGAATCGATCGAAGGGCAGTAGCTCTATCAAAGCTTTAATATTTTTGGCAGGTGTGCTGCACCTGATTAAAGGAGATAGGAAAAAACTGAAGCTAGAAATAATCTTAGTTGATTAAACGTGGCGTTTAGAAGATAGAGCTAGAGGCTCCTTTGCGAGCTTTAGAAGAAGCAGAGAGTTTTACTGAGGTTTTGTTTGTATTGTAGAGCCAGCATGAATCACTCAATCAGCAACGAACCTTTAGTCAGTGTTCTAATCAACAATTATAACTATGAGCAATTCTTAGCCGATTCTATCGATAGCGTTTTGGGCCAAACCTACTCAAATATTGAAATTATTGCCGTAGATGACGGCTCGACGGATGGATCAAGAGAGGTCTTAAAGCGGTATGGAGACAAGATAACTTCAGTCTTTAAAGCAAATGGCGGTCAAGCTTCCGCAATGAATGCCGGTTTTGCAGCAAGCAAGGGTACTATCATCTGTCTTCTTGACGCTGACGACTTATTTCTACCAGAAAAAGTTGCTCAGGTGGTCAGTTTGTTTCAGCTTCACCCCGGCATCGATTGGGTATTCACTGAGTCGGCTCCGGTTGAAACCTCTAACATTGATAGAGAGAGATTTGAGACGCTGTTCGATTCGATTAGACAAAGTAATCCTTCAGACGCTGTAGAAAGCATTGATTTTACGGATCAGATTTTGAAAGGCAAGTCACCTAGCTTTACGCCTTCAACGTCGAATTTATGCTTTTCTCGAAAATTGCTTGAAGTGATATTTCCACTACCAGAAATTAAGGGCCTTTCTGGGATGGCAATCACAGACCTGTATATTAAAACTTTAGCTGTAGGGTTTTCGGGAGGATGCGTAACCAAGCAGAATCTAGGAATTTATAGATTTCACGATAATTACTATAAGAATGTAGATTTAAGCAAGAAAAGAAGGCTCTTTGGCGAAATTTATACTACTACAGGGTACTGGATTCAGAAAAATTTTCCAGACTTTGGAGTTATCGGCGAAAAGCTTTTGGCAAAAGGCTTTGCAACATACCAGAGCAGTGAGTATTTCCCGGAGACGCCCGAGAATGCCAACTGCGATCGCATGTTTACAACTTATCTAAATTCACTGTCGCCCGTGGGCAAGACAAGACTGTGGTTAATCTATAGCTACTTTAAGAGCCGACTGCTGTTTAAGCAATTTGTTTAGCACTGTTTTGTTGACCATCTCCAAATTAAAGCCATGGAATCTAAATCTACCCCCTTTGTTTCCGTTATTATTCCTGTCTTTAATGACAACCACTACCTTGGTATTTGTTTGAGTTCTCTTGCATCTCAAACCTACCCATCAGAGCACTACGAAGTAATCGTGGTTGACAATAACTCAGATGAAGATGTTCGAACTGTCACCAGTAGATTTGACTTTGTCACTCTACTCCGCGAGCCTATACCAGGTTCTTACATTGCTAGGAATCGTGGAGTCAAAGCCTCAAAGGCGGGCATCATAGCCTTTACTGATGCAGACTGCATTCCGGCAAAAGACTGGATTGAGCAGGGTGTTGCGGCGCTTTGCAGCGAGGAAAATGTTGGTCTAGTCGCCGGCCATATTGATTTGTTCGCTAAAGATAACAATAAGCCCAATCCCTTTGAGCTATATGAAACCATCGCGCTATCGTTTCCTCAAGACCAGTTTTTAGCAAACGATCGCTTTGGGGTAACCGCCAATCTCTTTACATTTAAACATGTTCTTGATAGGGTTGGCCTGTTTGATGAGACGTTGAAATCTGGGGGCGATCGAGATTGGGGGCAGCGTGTCTATGCTGCTGACTATCGCCAAATTTATGGAGAACAGGCCTGTGTCAAACATCCGGCGCGGGATAGCTGGGAATCCCTGCGGAAGCGGTCTGTTCGCATAGTAGGAGGGAAGTTTGATCTACTTAAATCAGGCGAGATATCTGATCTAGATTTGCTGAAAGATTTTATTCTCTTTCTTAAACCACCGTTTAGATTTTTCTTTCGGGTGTGGCAAGATAGCAGGCTGAAAAACTTTTACCAGAAATTCCAATTTACGCTGATAATGCTCCGTCTTCGCTGGGTTGCTATTCAAGAGAGGTTTTTCCTTCAGTTTCGTGAGGGAGTTTCGAAACGGAGCTAGCCTTGAAATACTCTTAGTCAAAGAAATAGCTCACAAAATCATGCAGAAAAACCTCGAATTTAGCATTATTATTAATAACTTCAACTACGATCGCTTCCTCTGCCAAGCTATCGACAGTGCTCTGGCGCAAACCTATACTCACGTCGAAGTCATTGTCGTAGATGACGGATCAACCGATAGCTCGCGCCAGATTATTGAGAGCTATGGCGATCGCATCACCGCTGTTTTTCAGGCCAACGGCAAACAGGGGGCTGCTCTTAACAACGGCTTTGCCCACAGCAAGGGCGATAACATCATTTTTCTCGATGCCGATGACTACCTATATCCCACAGCGGTGGAGCAGGTTGTGGCCGCCTGGCGACCCAATCTGACCAAGGTTCACTATCGTCTCGATGTGATTGATTCGGAGGGGCAGCCTCGGGGTTTCTCCTATCCCCAGGGGAGCATCCTCAGTCGGGGTGATGTGGCTCCCTACGTGCTGAACCGGGGCACCTATACCGGTGTGCCGACCAGCGGCAATGCCTTGAACCGCCAGGCTCTAGCTAAGGTCATGCCCATCCCCGCTGAGTTTTACACCTCCTCTGACGACTATCTCTCGGTGCTGATGCCCCTCTACGGCGAGGTCAGTGCGGTAGAGACGCCTTTGGGAGCCTACCGCATTCACACCAGTAATCAGTGGGCGCTGACCGAGGTGACCGGCGATCGCTTTCGTCGCTTTATTCGCCATGATCTACAACGCTGTGAACTCATTCAGCAGCATGGCCGTCAGCTGGGCTATGTGGTGCCTGACGATCTGTACATGCGTTTCTTTGGCCGAGCATGGTCGCGGTTGGCCTCGCTGCGCTTTGACCCTGCGCAGCACCCGGTGCCCAGCGACCATGCCCTCTGGCTCACCTATCAGGGCATTCGGTCTATCTGGTTGTATTCGGGGTTCAACTGGCAAAAACGACTCATTTTTAGCCTGTGGTTTCTGTGGGTGGGGTTAGCCCCTCGACCCTTGGCTAAACCCATGATCGTCTGGCTGTTTGCGCCCCAGTTTCGGCCTAAGGTGGTGGGGCAAGGGCTGGGTTGGCTCAAGCGGTTGGTCAATCGGTCTAACCCGTCCCCGCCCGCTAAAGCTGGCTCAGCTAGTGGGGTACCGATGTCCTGAGTGGTGTGTCTCCAGCTATTTGCTTAGTTGCTTTCATCGGATTCTTTTATTTGAACCTGCTATGACTAAATCATTTCGTCTGGGGGTGGTATTTACCCATCCGACCCAGCATCACGCTCCTCTCTGGCGAAAGCTCAATGAGCAACCGGGGGTTGAGGTTAAGGTGTTTTATCTGTGCAATGAAAACCAGTCGGGGGGCGATCGCGCCCTGGGCAGTAGCGAGCCCTGGGATGTGGATTTGCTCAGCGGCTACCCCTATGAGTTTTTGAAAACTTGGACCGGTAAGACTGCCACTGCTACGACCAAGGGATTGCTGACTCCAGCCTTGGCTAACCGCTTGACCAAAGCCCATGTAGATGCAGTGTTTTTGCCCAGCTTTTATACCCTGTCCTACCGGCTGACGGTGGCGCTGTGCAAGCTGCGGGGCATTCCGGTAATTATGCAAAACGATGCCACGGTGATCACCGATAGCAGTCAGTCGGGCAGCCGTCGTTTAGCCAAGGCACTCCTGTACCCCTGGATGTATGGCCTAGCCGATCGCTGGATTAGCAGCGGCGACCACAATGAGATCTACCTGCGCCACTACGGCGTCAATCCCAATATTGTCGTGCGGGGCTGCTACCCGGTTGATCGCGATCGCTGGGAGACCACCATGGCCCAAAATCAGCCGGAAATTTTGCGCCTGCGCCAGACCCTAAGCTGGGATGCCGATACCATTCTCTACGGCTTTTGCGGCAAGTACATTGAGCGCAAAAACCCCTTTGAGTTTATTGAGGCGGTGGCCGAGGCCCATCGGCAAGATCCTCGCGTGCGCGGCATCATGATTGGCGGTGGCGAGCTGACCCCGGCCATTGACCGGCACCTCGCCACCCTCAACGGTGAGGTGGTGAACGTGGGCTTTGTCAATCAGAGCAAGCTGCCCCTCTACTACGCCGCGCTGGATGTGTTTGTTTCGACCTCTTTGAGCGATCCGCACCCCCTAGTCATTTCTGAAGCTATGGCGGCGGGCACACCGCCGATTTTGAGCGATCGCTGCGGCAACTGGGGCTACCGCGACACGGTGCAGCATCGCTACAACGGGCTGGTTTACCCCTGCGGCGATCGGGCCGCCCTGACTGCGGCGCTCGTAGCCTTAACCGATAGCGATACCCGCCAGCGCTACAGCCAACGATCGCAGGAGGTGTTTGCAGGACAGGATCTAGACTGCGAGCTACGAGCTTTTCTCGCAACGTTTCAGCAGCTGCGCCCGGAGGGGATTATTCCTCAACGGGTGCCGCAGCCGGTTCCTATTCTTGCACCCAGTACTACTAAAGGGTGACCCCATGCAAGTTGCCATTGTTCGCCGAGCCCTTGGTGCCTCGTTCAGCATGGATGTCCACGCTGATGGCCTGGTGCAAGGATTGCGGCAGGTGCGCCCGACCTGGACTTTTCATGAGATCACACCGTCATTCAAAGAGTTTCAGGGGTCGGCCCTGGCAGGTTTGGTCAAATACTACCGCCGCTATGGGCAGTTTCCGCGTCAGGTGGCCCGTCAGCGCCAGATCGACCTATTCCACGTTATTGACCATAGCGACGGGCATCTATGCTACGCCCTGGGCCGCACGGGTCGTCCCGTCGTGGTCACTTGCCACGACCTGATCAATTACATCCAGCCCGAAAATATTAGCACCCAGGCCAAGCTGCCCTGGTTAAGCACTGGGTTGTGGCGCTACGCGGTGCGGGGGCTAGCCCAGGCCGACCACATTGTCACCGTGTCTGACCACACCGCTAAGGATGTGATGGCTACCTTTGGCATTGAGCCAGCCCGCGTTACCACGGCCCACAATGGAGTAGATCGGCTCTTTCAACGATTGGGTGCAGCGCAGGTGACAGCAGCGCGATTGCGCTACGGCCTGGCTCCTCAGACTTTTTGTCTGCTTAACGTCGGCTCTAACCACCCCCGCAAAAACCTCGTTGCCCTACTCCAGGCTCTGGCGCTGCTGCGCCAGCAGGGGCTGCCAATGTATTTGCTCAAGGCTGGGGCCGATTTTACCCCCGAGCAGAAAACCTATCTTCAGCAGCAAAACCTTACGGACTGTGTCGCTTATGTTGGTAAACCTAGTCAGGCAGAGTTGGTAGAGCTTTACAACGCCGCCGACGGGCTAGTGGCCCCTTCCCTTTACGAAGGGTTTGGCATTACGCCCTTAGAGGCAATGGCCTGTGGTACTCCGGTGGTGGCGGCCAACACTACCGCTCTGCCCGAAGTGGTAGGTCAGGCAGGTCTACTGGTGCCGCCAGAGGATATTGCCGCGATCGCCGCCGCCATCCAGCAGCTCTACGAGCAGCCCGAAACCTATGGCTACCTGGTCAAAGCAGGTCGCGATCGCGCCCAGAGCTTTACCTGGGCCGCTCACGCCGAGCGTGTTGCTTCGGTTTATGAAACCTTGCTCAACCCCAGCTAAACTCTATGAAACCCCTCAATATTTTAATTTCGGCTTACGCTTGCCAGCCTAATATGGGTTCCGAGCCGGGGGTAGGCTGGCACTTGGCGCAAGAACTCGCCAAATACCATCGGGTTTGGGTGCTCACCCGCGTCAGCAACCGAGCCGCCATCGAAGCCGAACTAACGCAGCACCCGGTCGATAGGCTGACATTTCTCTACAGCGATCCACCTCTGGTAGCTAAGGAACTGCCCCCAGCCCATGTGCCCCACTATTACTTCTGGCAGGTAGGAGCTTATTTCGCCGCCAAGACCCTACTTAAAACGGTGGATATCGACTTGGTGCACCATGTGACCTACGTGCGCTATTCCACCCCTAGCTTTTTGGCCCTGTTGCCGGTGCCTTTCGTGTGGGGACCAGTGGGCGGTGGCGAGATGGCCCCACCGCCTTTCTGGGGAGATTTTAGCCGCCGAGGTCAGGTATACGAAGTGGTACGCAGCCTGGTGCATCGTATCGGTGAGCTAGATCCGTTTACTCAAATCACTGCTCGACGAAGCCTTTTAGTAAAAGCTACCACTCAAGATACCGCTAAGCGTCTTAAAAAAATTGGTGCAACTAATGTTCAGGTATCTCCTGCCATTGGTATGTCTAAGCAAGAGTTGGAATTATTAGCTCCCGTTAATGGTGTTCAATCAACGTCTCTACATAGCTCATTTCGGCTGATTACTGTAGCTAGACTTCTACATTGGAAGGGGATTCATTTAGGGCTACGCGCATTTGCCCAAGCCAGTCTTCCAGATAACTCTGAATATTGGATTTTGGGTAACGGCCCAGAACAGGCAAATCTTCAGCAACTTGCTCATCAGCTTGGTATATCACAACAAGTTAAATTTATTGGCAATCTACCGAGATCAGATGTGTTGGAGCATTTAAGGTACTGCGATGCATTGGTTCACCCTAGCTTGCATGAGTCAGGAGGCTTTGTCTGCTTAGAGGCCATGGCTGCTGGTCGCCCGGTAATCTGTCTTGATTTAGGTGGACCGAGTATACAAGTAACATCAGAAACCGGTATTAAGGTGTCTGCTACTAGTCCAAGCCAAACCATTCGCGAGCTGGCTACTGCCATGGAAAAGCTTGCCTACGTCCCGGATATGGGTCAGCAAATGGGGGCTGCAGGGCAGCGACGAGTGCAGCAATTCTTTTCATGGGAAGCCAAGGGTTTAGAACTGAGCCAACAGTACGCCGCGCTTTGTCAGGAGGTGACCCCATGCGCATCCTAAGTATTCACAACGCCTATCAAATTCGCGGCGGTGAAGATGAGTCTTGCGCCGCCGAAGAGCGCCTGCTTGAAAACCACGGCCACCAGGTCGATCGCTATACTGCCACCAACGACGACATTCCCAGCTACAGCCCCTTGCGGCTGGCGGCTAAAACTCTGTGGTCGCAGACAGCCTACCGGGAAGTGCGCGTTAGGTTGCGATCGCAGCCCTATGACATCGTCCATGTGCAAAACTTTTTTCCCCTAATCTCGCCTTCGGTATACTACGCAGCCCAGGCCGAGGGGGTGCCCGTGGTGCAAACCCTGCGAAACTACCGCTTGATCTGCCCCAACGGACTATTTTTTCGCAATGGCCAGGTGTGCGAAGACTGCGTGGGGCAGGCCGTGCCCTACGCGGGCATTGTTCACAAATGCTATCGCCAAAGTCGCCCCGCCAGCGCTATGGTGACGGCGATGATTACCACTCACCGGCTACTCAAAACCTGGGATCAGCAGGTGAACATATTTATTACCCTCACCCAGTTTGCTAAGCAAAAGCTGGTGGAGGGTGGCATGCCCGCCGACAAAATTATCGTCAAGCCCAACTTTATTGACCCCGACCCAGGGGTGGGCAGCGGCAACGGCGGCTTTGCCCTATACGTCGGGCGGCTGTCGGTCGAAAAGGGGCTCGATACTCTAATCGATGCTTGGAAACAACTCTCCACCCCCTATCCGCTCAAGATTGTCGGTGACGGCCCCCTAGCAGACCTGGTGAGAGACGCCGCCCAGGCTCTGCCTAACATCGAGTGGCTGGGTCGCCGCCCCATCGGCGAAGTTCACCACCTGATGGGGGAAGCCAGCTTTTTGGTCTTTCCGTCTAAATGGTACGAGACTTTTGGTCGGGTGGCAGTGGAGGCTTTTGCTAAGGGAACCCCTGTGGTAGCGGCGAAGATTGGGGCGATCGCCGAACTGGTTGAAACCGGCAAGACCGGCCTGCACTTTGAACCCGGCAACCCCCACAGCCTGGCCCAGCAAGTACAGCAGCTGCTCGACCACCCGACTCAGCGGTTTGCCATGCGCCATGTTGCTCGCCAGACTTATCTGGAACGCTACACCGCCACTCAAAATTACACCTACATCAGCGATATCTACGACAAAGTGACATTTAGCCAGCGATCGCGATGAACGTTCCCCCCCTCAGTGCCTATAAAACCACTCAGCAAAAGGGGTTTATCTCCAGCTCAAAGCTAATTTTGATCGCCTTTGCCACCGCCTTTTTCCCCCGCATTATTGAGTCGATCGGGGTGCCGGCACCGATTAACTTTGTGCACTTTGTGATGGTGCCTATCCTCTGTCTGCTAGTGTATTTGCGCAGCCGCAACGTCAGTCGTCGCCAGCGGCAGCTGATGCAAGCGATCTTAATTTGCCTTTACCTCTACTTTGCGGTTAGCACGGCCAGCGCTTTGCTAAACCGAGCTGGAGCCGTGAATATTTTTCTGAATTTTATGATTCAGTCGGAGCCATTTTTGATTTTGGCAGCGATCATCAGCATTCCCTTCACGGCTGAAAAGCTGGGGCAGTTTCGGCGCTGGGTATTGGGCTTTGGACTGCTGCACCTGGTGCTGGCCCTGGGGCAATTTGTTGGCCTTCACACCGGGCTCCTATCCTACAGCAGCATGACGCTGGATGACAATATCCAGGGGGTTTTCTATCTATCCAGCGGTGGGCACGTCGTTGGGGCAACTGTAGCTTTCATATACGGAATTTTCTACTATGTGACGGCCAAGGAAGCCGGATTTACGCTACGAGCCTTGGTATTGTGCGCTGGTGTATTCGAAGTATTAGTTACTGATGCCAAGCAGGTGCTATTGGTAGGATCTATAGCTTGGGTCGTGCTGATCATCAGCCGCACAGCAGATATTAAAAAAACGCTTAAGTACACAGTATTAGCCACCGTGGTAATCTACGGCTTTTATTGGTGTGTTTATAACGTTGATATCGAGTATTTGAGCTCTTTTCGCACCTGGGTACGGCCTGAGATTTACGGCCCCGAGGGAGATGCCACTGTACAAAAGCTGTTTCCGCTGCGCACTATTCCCGAGCACTACACCTCGCTACTCAACTGGTTTCTGGGCTTGGGGCCAGGACACACCGTAGGCCGCATTGGCGGCTGGATGATTCGCGATTACAGCAGCTTGCTTGACCCATTGGGTGCGACTCGCCACCCGGTAGTGGAGTCAATTTGGAAATACTGGAACAACAGCTACCTCGACTCCAGCTTTTTCTCTCCCTTCTGGGGGTTTGCCGGTATTTGGGGAGACTTGGGGTTTCTGGGGCTGGGGGTCTATGTGGGCTTGTGGTGGCGACTGTGGACTCGTGTGTGCCTAGATGACCTGTCGCGGTTTTTGCTGCTGAATGTGCTTGTCAACGGGTTTATCTTCACCACTATGGAAGAGCCTGGCTTTATGTTGACCATTGCGGTGCTGTTGGGACTGCGGTGGCATGAGCTCAACCCCCGCTCCACTGTAAATGCGCCTGCGGCTCCTTGGACTGGAGCCAACCCCTACCTTAACTAGGGCTATTCCCCAGTTCATAGGAATCCGTAAAGGTTTGATATTCTACGCTAGCCAAGATTAAAACTATCCGGTTAAATTCTGTCGGGCTAGAAAAGTGAACCCAGAGCCATGACCTTCTTGCTCAAGGTGCGCTCTGCCTCCCAAAAGTTTAAAAGCATTAATTAGTTCTAACCTCTACGGCAACTATGACTAGCTTTCCTCAGAACCCCCTGACTACTCCATCGCGATCGCAGGCTCCGTCTGCCAGCACCATTTTTTTTGTGGTTGGCTTGGCTTGCATAGTGGGGTTTGTCATGAATCTAATGGCGATCGCCATTCCCCCTGATCCAATGGCCTTAGAGTGGCGAGTTGGGTTCATGCAGCAGGTTAGTGGGCGCGGCATTTTATTTTTTTTAGGCTTGGCGATGTCGGTCTACGGCAGTCTAAATCGGCCTGGCCTGTCCCGTTCTCTGGCTTTGATTTGCCTAGTCATAGGTATCCTATTTGCGTTGTCTGGGGTGCTTGTAATCCGTGATGGACTGGTGCTACAAAATCAGGCCGTGCGCAATATCGAAGGCGAAGCCACGGAAATTCGCTCTCAGCTTCTAACTGCGCAAGATAACCCCAACCTGCCCGCCGAGGTTACACCCGAGCGTATCAAAACAGCGTTGGTGCAGGTCGAAACTCAAGCCCAAGCCCTGCTCGAAAATGCCCGCGGTCAGACGACCAAATCAATGATGTCGATGTTGAGTACCCAAGTGGTAATTGGTGTGGGGCTCCTGGCATTGGGACGGTTTGGCCTCAAACATAGTCGCTAGAGTCGCCCTGGTAATTTTGCGACAAATACTCGTTCCGAGCCGGTTCCCGTTTTTAGAACGCCGTGGGCTTTACGCCTTGCGAATTGAACTGATATGCCAATCCATTAAAAACCATGGCAGTCCCAACCCTAAATCTCAAGTTTCACCTGCAAACTATTCAGGGCTGGATAGTCAGCCTAGCTAAAGACACCCACGGGCGCTTTGTGCTGCTGGGGCTAACGGTTGGGCTAGTCTACCTGCCAGCTTGGCTAGGCTACTTGATGCCTAGGGCACTGCGGGGCAAAGTGGGCTGGTTTTTGGTGCTATGTATGCTGGGGATAGCCGTCGCCGAGTTGTGGAATCGCCGTGTGGTGCTGCAAAAGCTCTCGGCTTCAGAAGAAGATCGCCTATTGGGGCATCTGCTGATTGTCTGTGCGGCGGTCCTGTTTCCGTTTTGCCGCTTTGCCCTCTGGCCCCAAGCCTTTTTGTGGCTGATAATTTTGGCAGGCATTGCCTGTAGCACCTGGGGCGCTATCTTTTTTACCCGCTTTATAGTGCCAACGTTTTTAATTGGCCTGACTACCTACCCGCGCATTGGCTTTGTCTCTCGCTTTTTGTGGGACTTTTTTGCTCCTTACCAATTTCTAGAAATCAAGATGGCCGAGATCAGTAGTGCGGCTATGCGGGCGATCGGCTTTCCAGCAGTACAGGAGGGGGTTTATATTACCTTTCCCAAAGGAGCGGTTGAGGTGGGCTGGGGCTGCAATGGTTTAGACATGGCTCTATCGATCGCCGCCACCGGTTTTATTATGGGCATTCTTTATAAACAAAAACCTCGGCAGATGGCGTTATTAATTTCTGTTGCAGTAATTATTTCGCTTCTTTTTAACATTCCCCGGCTAATGCTGGTCACTATCGCTCACGTTTACTGGGGCGAATGGTGGTTTAATTTTTGGCACGGCTTTTGGGGCGGCCAGATCTTTGTGAGCTTATTACTTACAGCGTATTACTACGCCATGATGGCGATGGTTGAGCGAGCAAACAATAATTCTAGGCATAAGGTACACGACATTTCTTAGAAAAATCCTTTAGGAAAACACAGATTTAGAGTTTTTGTAAAAAATAAAAAAGAGCCTAGTATTTATACGTAGAACATTCTATGCTTTTGGAGGGTGTGAGATCACGCATTTATATGTGCAGCAGGTCATCAAGGTTTACTTAAGCGTTGATTTCCTTAAATAGGGTACTACCAAATTTTGACGTTATTTCGTCTATAACGGTTAATGCGAAACTTGATAGTGTTTAGTGCTTTTGCGGTAGGCACAACTGCAAGCTTTTTGATCAGTGAAAATCCTGCTCAAGCACTTGGTATTGCCTGTCCTGCTACTATTCAAAGCTTGGCATCACCGTTAGATGCTAAGGTGTCTACCAAAATGGCTGTCAAGTTGGAATAGGCAATGGCGGAAATGACAGCTTAGATGCGTTCAATGATCAGGAGTTTTTTGGTAGAAGTGACTGGAAATTTGCAGGGAAAGATGACAATAATACGCTTCTAGAAAATCGTATTGGTGTCAACTTTAATCCTGGAACATCTCTTTCCGGAACTTGGGATATCTCTGGCCTATTTGATGGTAATGTTATTCCTGATGATTGGACTGATATTGCATTGGTGTTAAAGGGATCGGGCAGAGTTCCTGGTGTTAGTGGAACAAATAGTTTTGTGGCCTATCTACTCTCAGGCGTTGGATCAGATGGTCTCTCTGGCACTGCCGATGATTGGACTGGGTCTTGGAGCTCACCTTTCGTCAATAATAGCGGTAGGACTCAGGCTGTGTCTCACATCTCCCTTTACTATCGGAGTGGTGGTAAGCCAATCCCTACTCCAGCTTTATTTCCAGGTTTCATTGGTATGGGTGTAGCGGCCTTACGTAAGCGCCAACAACAAGATAGTGAGCAAGAAGCCTAAGCTTTTTCTTTATCTATAATAGCTTTCAAAAGCGCTGTCAAAATTTAATGACAGCGCTTTTCTGTGTTTTTAAAAACACTTTTCTTATACTTTATGACCCAATGCCTACTGAGATTATTGCTGTTTATAAATAGAACTAATCGAAAATTCTCTGATTATAATTTTTTGATGAGTTAATCTTTTTTCTATGGTGCGTAATCAATTGAACGCTTATGCTTTAGTTACAGGCGAATGCACACTTTAAGAGGTTGGTATTCCTGCACTACCAAAGTTTACTTCTATTGGGTTTATAGGGGCATTCCTATCATTGTTAAACCTTTACTGCTGGAGTGATCCATGTCATTTTCATTTTCTAAAGCTTTTTCGTTAAGTGCCATTGCGGCAGTTTCCGCTATGGGCGTTTCGGTCGCCCAGCCTGCCCAAGCTCTCACCATGACCCGCACTACACAGGCTCCTCAAGTTGTAAACACTGGATTTAGCACCGCCTCTCTTGACTTTTCAGGCAACGTAAATGCTAATATCTTCAACAACTCTTCGACAACCCTTGGCCCTGCTGGAAATACGGTGACTCTACGCGGTTCCGCGGGTGGTAGTGTCCCACAAGGCCCCAGAATTAATAATGGTGTACTGGAACTTCGAGGCAACGCCAGTCCCGCGGTCACGTTTCAGTTTTCTGACTACCTGGCATACCTTAGCGTTCAATTTCTGAGCTTTGGGCCTTCTACCAACCCAGTTATCCAACTCTTTCGAGACAACGCCTCTGTAAAGTCGTTTACCAGTGCGGACCTGTTGACCTTTACCGGCTCAGGAAACTACTTTAACTTCAGCGAAAATGCCGTTTCGGATCGCTTTAATCGAGTTGTGATTTCTGGCACCAATGTCAGCGTTGACAACGTGGCATATCGTGTACCAACGCCCGCACTGCTGCCCGGTCTAGTCGGCATGGGTGTGGCAGCCCTACGTAAGCGTCAGCAGGAGGAAGGCGAGAGCGCATAGTAGTGTCTTTTGCTTTAGCTTCTGATTGATTGTTGAGAGCGCTATCTCAGTTATCGAGATAGCGCTCTTTTTGACCTCTGGGTTTGACTAACATTAGCCTTTGGCAAAATACAAGTAGCATTTTGCACACTTGCAAGTAGCCATTTGCGGAAAATGCTGGGTAAGTATACGGAAGGCAATAAGGATTCACAAAGTTAGTCTAAGGTAGTTGAGGGAAGTAAGTGATTACAAATTTAGACCGTTAAATCACACCCTAAATCGTGCGTTATCTCAGGGCATTTACCTACCAATTTTGTTTGTCGCCTTTGCCTTTTGCTAATATCAATTTGTCTCTACGGATCCAGCTAGTCACTACTAACTGATCCCCATCTAAAGCTTTGAATTGTAGCCACGCGAGTCATCACATTCCTACCAACGGAGACACGTAAATGTAAGAGCCTTAGACTACCATCTGAGACTCTAGAAAAGGCATTGAGACGGCATTTATCCCCTGTAGGTTGGAGAAAAAATGACGACTCAAACTCAAAGTGTTCCTAGTTTGATTAAAGGCATTGTCTTTGTAGATGACTCAATCGCCGATGCCAATACCTTGATCAAAGGCCTCAACCCTGGCCTAGATGTCGTGTTTCTCGACTCGGCTCAGGATGGTATTGGCCAAATTACAGAGGCGCTGCGATCGCGCTCTGGCCTGGACAGTATCCACCTACTCTCCCACGGTGAAGCGGGCGGGCTGACGTTGGGCGCAACGGCGCTTAATGCCAACACCCTCGACAGCTATGGTTCGCAGCTAAGCCAGTGGCAGCGATCGCTCAACGATGGGGCTGATTTTCTGCTTTACGGCTGTAATGTAGGGTTTGGCCGCAGTGGCCTGGATTTTGTCAATCGTTTCAGCCAGTGGACCCAGGCCGATGTAGCGGCCTCTGACGACATTACAGGTGGTGGCGGTGACTGGGAGTTTGAAGTGTTCTCAGGCACAGTAGAAGCGACTTCGGTCTTTAGCACCGAGGCGCAAGCTAACTATAGTGAGAACCTGAATATTGTCACGGTTACCAGCACCGCTGACAGTGGCCCCGGTTCGCTAAGGGCCGCCATTGCTGCCGCCCCCGTTGGCAGCGTGATTAAATTTGCCACAACCCTGGCTAACACCACTATCAAGCTCACCAGCGGTGAGATCTTTTTAGACCGCAACATTACTATCGACGGCAGCGGGGTGTCTAATCTAACCCTTAGTGGCAACAGCAGCAGCCGCATTTTTCAGGTGGGTACCTCGCAAACCCCTGTGCAGGCGACTTTCAAAGGGTTGACCTTAGTCGACGGCAACGGCCAGGGTGCTCAAGTTCCGGGTATGGGGGGGGCCATCAACGGTGCTAACTTTGTCAGCGTCACGCTGGTTGACACCTTGCTTAAAAACAACAGGGCGGGCCGCGGTGGGGCGCTGCAGGTGGGTTCTGGAGCTCAGGTCACCATTCTGAACAGCGTCTTTGACAGCAACGACGGCACCTTAACCAACAACGGCAAAAGCGGTGGGGCAATCTCCACTAACAGTGCGGGCGGGCCAGGCGGGCTAGGCTTTATGGTGATTGAGAACTCTCGCTTTACTAACAATCGAGGGTTCAATGGAGGTGCTGTCTACAATATTTCGTCACCCGTTACGGTTAAAAACTCGACTTTTCTAAACAATACTGCCATTGGTGAAGGCGGTGGCGCATTATTTAGCGATGGCGCTGGTCCAGGTGGCCCAGGCACCACCTCAGGGGGAACTATTCGAATTGAGGGCAGCAGCTTTGAGGGAAACCAAGCCAAAGGCGGGGGTGGCGCGCTGTATATCTACAGCTATGGCACCGATAAGCTAGTGGTCGAAAACAGTACTCTGCTGAAAAACGCGGTGTCTCTCAGCAGCCAAAATCTGGCTCGCGGTGGCGGGCTAGAGGTCAACGGCGGCACCGTTACACTGCGTAATGTAGGTGTGGCCAACAATGTTGCAGAGAAGCAAGGCGGAGGTCTCTGGGTTCAGACCGGGCAGTCTGTCACTATTTCTAACAGCACCTTTTCTACCAACCGGGTCAACAATGATGCTGGGGGGGCAATGTTTCTAAATACCAGTGCTGCTGCTCCTGTTAACATTACCAACTCCACCCTTGTCAACAACTTTGCTGGACGCGCTAACGGAGCACTGTGGATGAACAGCAGCAATAAAGACTCGATTACCCTGCGTAATTCGATTGTCGCTTTTAATAGGGCGGTTGATGCGAGGCAGAACCAAGTCGGCTACACCCCCCGCGATGGCGGCGGCAATATTGAGTTTCCAGCGCCAGTAAATTCTGGCCCGCGTGTGGCTGCTAGTAGTCGCATTGTCGATCCACTACTGGGTCCGCTAATGAAGATTGGCGATGATTTGGTACATCCGCTGCTGTCCGGTAGCCCAGCGATCAACACCGGAGTGAAAGGCACTGGTATACCTACCCAAGACCAGCGACAGTTTACTCGTGACTCTTTACCCGACGTGGGGGCTTTTGAACGGGGCGGGTTGCTGACTTATGGCGGTAGCGGTAACGATCTGCTTTTGGGCAATTCAGCAATCAATAGCTTTTCTGGGAGCAGCGGCAACGATACCCTTTTGGGTCTAGGTGGAGCCGACATACTAACTGGCGGTCCTGGAGCCGATCGCATTGTTTACACCGGCCGATCGCAGGCCGAGGCTTTTGGCCAGTCAACCCTAGCGGCGCTCGATCGCATTGTGGGCTTTGATGCCACCCAGGGCGATCGCATTCAGCTCGACTACAACAACAATTTGCTCACCTCTGAGCGGCCAGGGGGCCTATTTAATGCTGGCTTGAAGACCGGCACAACTTTAGAGCAGGCCGCGGTGGCTGCCTACCAAGATAAAAGTCAAACTTCTAGTGGAGCACAAGCTATGGCGGGTTCCCAAGCGGTATTCTTCCGCTGGGGAACCCGCACGTTTCTATCGGTCAACGACGGTAACGCTGCTTTTTCTAAAGGCACGGACCTAGTGGCCGAAGTCACGGGCATAGGGATGGCCGGGAGTGACTCTACCGCTGGGACTTTGACGGTGACCAACTACTTCGCGTAGAACGGCGATCTTTATACAGTAAGCCTCTAAAGCCCTGGCCATACGGCCGGGGCTTTGCAGATCAGGGCGGCCTACTTATGAACATCCAGTGAAGTTAGATAAAACTGGGCGGAAACCACGGTCATTTCCTGAATAGGGTTGAAGTAAGCCTGTACCCTAGCAGTAGTGTGCGTGCGCTCCACCCTAGAACTAAGTATTTATAGATCAGGAATTTTATCTATGGTTGGTGCTTCAAATCCGCTCTCTTCCCCCTCTCTCAGTGGTCAGGCGATCGCCCGCATTGTCGGCCTGACTTGCATTTTTGGCTTTCTTGTCGATATGACCGCCCTTACCTTTCCCCTAGAGGGGGGAACAGCTTGGCGGGTGGGATTGTTGCAGCAAATGGGCGATCGCAGCATTGTGCTACTCATTGGCATAGCCCTACTGCTCTACAGCGCTTGGGAAAACCAAAGCTTGCGGAAGACGCTGGGCCTCTTGGCCATAGGACTAGGCACACTTTTTCTGCTGATTTGCATGTTTGTAGTGCGCGAAAGTTTTCTACTTCACTCTCAGGCAATTGACAACATCGGCAACCAAGTTTCACAGTTGCAAACGCAGGTTGAAGCAGGTCGCTCCAATCCGGAAGTTACGGCTAATACAACAGAGGATGATTTCGCCAATGCCCTACGGGCTATTGACACCCAAGCTGAAACCCTGAGGCAAAATGCAAAAACCACCATTACCAGAAGTGCTATTGCCAGCACCAGTAACTTCGCGGTAGTAGGCATTGGTCTATTGAGCTTAGGCCGTCTAGGCTCGACGGGGAAATACAGGGGCCGAAGCGCTAAAAAGACGCGGGAATAAGTTGCCTTTCACTTTGCCACAAAAATTGGTGTCAAATCAACCGGCACTAATTTGTCGGCTTCGCGTCCTTAAAGAATGACTCTCTTTGCTTACCCATGGCCAGCCTTTCTGAGATTACGAATCAGCAATTAACCAACCTTTTGCAGCGAACTATATGAATGATTATCCCGTTGTCATTATTGGGGCAGGGCCAGCGGGCTTAACTGCTGCCTACGAACTGCAGAAGCATGGTCTCAAGTCTGTAGTACTTGAACAGGCAGATCGAGTAGGCGGAATTTCCCGTACCGAGACCTATAAAGATTATCGGTTTGACATCGGGGGTCATCGCTTTTTTACTAAGGTTGATGAAGTTAACGCGCTCTGGCAAGAAATCTTAGGTGATCAATTTATTCGGGTGCCCCGATTATCACGAATTTATTACGACGGTAAGTTTTATGACTACCCCCTTTCTCTTTTCAAAACCCTAAATAATTTGGGGCCTCTGCGCAGTTTGCTGATTTTGCTCAGCTATCTCAAAGCCAAATTCAAAAAATATCTACATCTCAACATAGAAGCCGAAACTTTTGAGGAATGGGTTGTTGACTGCTTTGGCAACCGGTTGTATCAAACTTTCTTTAAAACCTATACCGAAAAAGTCTGGGGCATCCCCTGCAATCAAATTCGGGCCGACTGGGCAGCGCAGCGCATTAAAGACATGTCGCTCAAGCGGGCCGTAATCAACGCCCTCTTTGGTAGCCAGAACGCCAAGAGTTTGATTAAAGAATTTGACTACCCACTCTTAGGCCCCGGCATGATGTGGGAACGCTGCCAGGAAATCGTTGAAGCTCAGGGCTCCCCTGTTCATCTCAATACTAAGGTGGTGCGAGTTGAGCGAGAGGGCCATCGCATTACTAAGGTGATTGCCCAGCAGGGCAATGAAACCCTTGAGCTGACCGGCAACCATTTCATTAACTCTATGCCGATCGCAGCTCTCGTTCACCGTCTGCGCCCCCTGCCTCCGGAGGAGGTGCTGGCCGCAGCGAGAGGGCTAAAGTATCGCGACTTTTTGATTGTCTCGCTGATTGTTAACCGCGACCAGCTCTTCCCCGATAACTGGCTTTACATCCACAGCCCTGACTTTCGAGTGGGGCGCATCCAAAACTTTAAGAACTGGAGCCCGGCGATGGTACCTGACCCCAGCAAAACCTGCCTAGGTATGGAGTATTTTTGTAACGAAGGCGATGACCTCTGGGACATGTCGGAAGCAGAGCTAGTTGACTTAGCCACTCAGGAAATTATCGGTCTTAACCTGGGAGTGAAGCCCGGCAATGTGGAAGATGGCTGTGTGATTCGCCAACGCAAGGCTTACCCAGTTTACGACGGGGAGTATCGCCAACACTTGCAGGTGCTGCAAGACTACGTGATGACCTTTGAGAATCTGCAAACGGTGGGCCGTAATGGCATGCACCGCTATAACAACCAAGACCACTCGATGCTGACGGCACTGCTGGCAGCAAAGAATATTTTGGGCGAAGACCACGACATTTGGAATGTGAACGTGGAGCGATCTTACCAGGAAAACTTTACCGATGAAGAGTGGAATCGGCGGCAGCGGCCTAACAGCCTGTCCACTGAAATCAACGTATCTAGGCCGGGTATTGCTTCACCCACTCTGTTTTCCTAACGGATCAGATCGAGATGGCTTATGAATTTCTTCAGACCGCGTTTATTCCTGATAAGCCTCTAGTCTCAGTCATCATTCCAGCCTATAACGCCGAAAAATTCATTGCTCAAACCCTACTTTCAGTCCTTAACCAAACCCATAGCTCAATTGAGGTACTGGTAATTGATGATGGGTCTTTCGATCGCACCCCCGACATTGTCAGGAATTTGGCTTTGGAAGACGATCGAATCAAGCTAATTCAACAGCCCAATTTAGGAGTGGCAGCGGCCCGAAACCAGGGCATTAAAGAAGCCCGTGGAGAGTTTATCGTTCCCCTTGATGCAGATGATATATGGTTCCCAAATGCCATTGAAAAAGCTATCCTCAAATTTAGGGCTAGTTCGCCTAGTACCGGTGTAATCTACGTTTGGACATTGGATATTGATGAGTATAGTAAGCCAACGGATGGTTTCCAAGCAGCCAAAATTACTGGCAACGTTCTTAAAACGTTGATATGCCACTACTTTTTAGGTAATGCTAGTGCGACTATGATTCGTAAGAAATGTATTGATTTTATAGGCGGATATGACTCAAATCTGAAATTAAATAATGCTCAAGGCTGTGAAGATTGGGATTTATACTTGCGGTTGGCAGAACATTATGAGTTTGAAGTAGTGCCAGAATTTCTGGTTGGGTATCGCAAGATTTTTGGCACTATGTCTAAAGACCTTAACCAAATGGCTAGATCTCAACAATATATTTTAAATGCAGTAAATCGGCGCCACCCCAATTTCCCTAGTTACCTTCTAAGTCTGTCGCGCAGTAGCTTCTATTTATACTTAGCCAATCAATCTGATTGTGTTTCATCTAAGATTTTGTGGTTTAAAGAGGCAATTAAAGCTTATCCAGCTATTTTTTTAATGAGACCTCTGACTATACTATTAGTAATCAAACCAATTCTGTTTAGACGCACTTTAAAGTCTATTCCTGCCCTAAAATCAGATAGCGATTTTGGAAGAGATTTGAAGAGTGGTATCTCAGAAATAAACAACTTAGTTTATACGCCTAGGAAAAATAAGATAAAAACTTTTTTGAAAGTCTTATTAGGACAAGCATTACATCAAGTAATTTCTAAAGTTTAGTAAGGAATGGTTTTCAAATGCATCCCATAAAAGTTGTAGAAATTGAATTAAGTCAGCCTATCCCTACATTTGATGATTTGGAAGGCTATGCTGCGATACAGGGGTTAATTCGTTTGTATGGTACGCCTTTAGGATACGTAAAAGCGCCCGTTTCTTCACGGCGTTGCACTGCTACTACTTTGAGGAAGATAATCGCAGAGCAATATTCAAGCTCAATTTTTACGAGCATGTTGGAGCAAGGTAGAGCATCAGCTTCAGAATTGACTAATCCAGTCTTAAAAACATTGTCTAGCCTTCCTCGTGTTGAAGATTTAAACGAGTGGCCCTCTGTGACAGTAGCTGTGTGTACTCGTGATCGCCCAGATGACTTGAAAATGTGCTTAGATGCCCTTTGTCAATTAGACTATTCCAACTTAGACATCTTAGTTGTTGATAATGCTCCAAAGAATGAGCTTATAAAGGAAGTTGTGGAAACTTATCGTTCTCTGGTGCGTTATGTATCAGAACCAAGACCAGGTTTAGATTGGGCTAGAAATAGGGCAATTTTAGAATCTCGCAGTGAAATTATCGCTTACACCGATGATGACGTGCTAGTTGATCCAGCTTGGGTTAAGCAGCTTGTAAGAGTCTTTTCTGAAGATGCAGAAGTAATGGCTGTAACAGGTCTGATTGTACCTTACGAACTCGAGGCAAAAGCCCAAGTTTTATTTGAAATGGGGGGAGGATTTGGGAAAGGATTTGAATATCGACGTTTTCATGTTAAGCGAGGGGATAAATTACCTTGGTGGTATTTAGGCGCAGGCAATTATGGCGCCGGAGCTAACATGGCCTATCGACGCAGTGTTTTTAAGGATGTTGGTTTCTTCAATCCAGCTTTAGATGTGGGCACGCCAACCAACGGCGGTGGCGATCAAGAAATGTTCTTTAGAGTTATTAAAGAAGGCCATGCTTTAGCATACCAACCTAAAGCAATGGTTCGCCATCGACATCGAAAAAGCTATGAGAAACTTCGATCACAGTTAGCAGGAAACGGTGGATCCTACTCCTATATGCTTGCTGGAGTTAGGCGGTACCCAGATGAATCATTATCCTTTTTAAAGCTTGGCATAGTTTGGATGGTTTCTTGGCATCTTCGCCGACTTTTGACTTCCTTAATACGTCCTGGTCAATACCCTCGGGATCTTATTTTAGCTGAAATCAAAGGATGTATTGGGGGCTTTAGGAATTATAAACTAGCTTTAGAGAGAGTCAAGGAAATTGAAAAAGATTTTGGTCACCAGACCACTGTAATGCCGTCTAACGATAGTGAATTGGAAATCGCTCTTGCTCCTGAAAACTCTTCTGGAGTAACGGCAGATACCCTAGTCGAAATCATTGATCTCGACCAGGATTTTTATACTTTATCTCATGCTTCAAACTATTCTAAAACACACATATATGTTCAGAAAAATCGGCATTTAATCAGTGACCTGGTTGTAGAAAATAACTTTCAATCTATTCATGCTAGCCGGCTAAGACGGCTTATCTTTGATCGCCTATATTGCGGTTTTTTAGAGGAAGAACCCGCATCCATTCATAACGCAAAGAGCGAATCTCTACTCCAAGCAGTAGCTAAAAATGATCATGCTTTGTCTCTCAACTTCAAAGCGGTTGGCATTCTGGAGGAACCATTCCCTGGCGACCTCCGATTTTCTATTCTAATTAAAATTGATACAGAAGATAACTATCTAACTTTGCTCTTAAGCGAAGTCAGTAATCAGATTTCAAAAGTTAATTTTGTTGATCAAGTTATTATTATCAAGCGTGAATCAGTATTAATTCAATTGAGTGAGCTTCCTCGTAATTTCCCTAATCTGGTTATAGAAAATATATGTGGAAATGAGAGCTTCTTGCAAAAAGGGCTGAAAAATGCAGTTGGAGACGTTCTAATTACGGTGGGTAGCAATATCGCAAGCCTGCCTCAGCATTGGCTAGAAGAAATAGCAGCTCCATTTGCCAGATCTTCTATCGGTGGAGTAGTAGGCAACATATTACCTTGTACTTTAGAAGATAGAGATCAGGTATATCAGGAATTGAGCCGGTATGACAAAATTCATCTAGGTTTTGCCCCCTGCGTGCTTGATGCTGACTGGCTTGAAAAGTACTGGTTTAAGCCTTCACCAGTATGGTGGATAGGAGGTACCGACAACGCGGCCTTTAGAATGGATGCTCTAAGGAGCTCTGGGCTAGTAAATCCTCTACCTGTAGTTAGCCGCGCTCAAGGTCTAGCCGAAGATGGATTTTTCTTTTATAAACTAATTAGACAAGGCTTTCATATCCAACATGTCTCCAGCTGCTATGCTCAGGCTCAGACATTATTCAACGCAAAATCCTTAAACCATCTAGTGAGCCAACGCTCTAGACAGTATTCTATCTATCACCTCGCTCTATTTGTTATTGAGAAAGACTGGCGGAGTTTAGCAGAATTGTTTGTTGGGCTACCAAAGTCAAAGATAATGAAAATGAAAGACTCTATTCTGCGCCGGACACAATATCCCGTGATACTTATATTTTTAGAAATTTATAATCACTTGATTGGCATAATTGAGTTTTTTTTATATTTATTTACTGGGTTAATTGAAAGAAAAAAACTGGATATGTGTGGTGAGTTTAATGCTTCTCAAAAATCTCAATTAAAGACAAAACCTTAATAAGTTTGACTTGAGACGAGATATTTCTGTATCAACACAACTTTTACCTTGATGGCATTCATTCGATTTCGTCGCCGCAGTACTTTCAGTTCATACCAAAAACCTTTGAAGTACTACCAGGACTTGCTAAAATGCTTAGTTGATAGAGAAATTAAACTTCTCTACAAGCGCTCTTTTTTAGGTATTGCCTGGACTTTAATCAATCCTCTTTTACAATTAGCTGTTTTCATCTTTATCTTTCAAGTTGTTTTACCTGTAGATGTACCTCAGTATTCTTCATTTGTCTTCACAGGCTTATTGGTATGGACTTGGTTCCAGAACAGCCTTTTTCAGGCTACAGGAGTAATCATTGCCAACATTTCTCTAATTAGACAGCCTGGATTTCCAGTTGCCATTCTCCCGGTGGTCATTGTGACAACTGGGCTTATCCATTTCACGCTGGCACTACCTATTCTCTTATTATTTCTAATATTTGATGGAGCTATTTTCAGTATTCACTTGCTGTGGGTGCCTGCTTTACAGCTTATTCAGTTTTTGTTGATTATAACCTTAGCCTATTTTTTGGCATCACTGAATGTTAAGTTTCGAGATACACAGCACACTCTTGGAGTCGTTCTACAGCTTTTGTTTTACCTAACTCCTATTTTTTATGAGGTTGAAAGTATTCCGCTAGGTTATAAATCTCTATACTATCTAAACCCCCTGGTTCATCTTGTGAGTTCATATAGAAATATCCTGATGTATGGAGAGTCTCCTAACCTACTAAACCTCATGATTGTTACTTTGATGATTGGTTTATTTCTGCCTATTGGCTATAGGCTATTTAAGGAAAAAAGCTATAGCTTTGTCGAAGAACTTTGATCGAGCTTAAAGAAAACTTTTGATCTGTATTTCTATGAATTTTTCTCAGCGACCCATTGGGATTTAGAGAATAACTTTTTAGATACCGAACTTAGAAATGGATTTTCATGTCAAAAAAAAATGTCTTTTATATAGGTCTTAGATATGCTCATCATGCCAGTTATTCTGGTTATGAAGGGTTTTGTCAATATACCGGAAAAAACTTAGAATCTCCAGTTCAGTTTCGCTGGATGAAGGGCCCAATAGGCTGGAATATCACCCTAGCTGTAAATTTTCTTGCTGGCCACGCCTGGTATTCTCCAGGAGCATTTTTGACAGAGCTGGCTTCCCTTAAGCATATGTGCTCGAACCAAAAATCGATTTACCATATTCTTTATGGAGACTCTGATCTGTTACTACTAAACTACTTGACTCGACTAACCAATAACTTACTAATTGCCACCTTCCATCAACCCTCTCCGGACTTAAAAAAGCATCGTATTGTCGAGAAATTTGCACAACACTTAGATGCCGTAATTTTGGTCTCAGAATCACAGAGATATTACTTTGAAACTGTTTTTCCTAAGGAGAAAATATTTGTAGTTCCTCATGGAATAAATACGGATTTCTTTTCGCCGCCTTGTGACTATCCTCTAAACCCTGTATGCATTACTGTAGGCTCTCACTTAAGAGATTTTGATACGTTGGGAGAAGCAATTAAGCAGGTATGGGAGAGCAAACCAGATGTAAATTTTGTTGCTGTCGGAGCGAGAAGCAATAAGAAATTCTATTTTGGGAATATAGATGATGAGCGAATCTTATTCCTTGATCGAATTACTGATGAGGAACTTCTAAAAGCTTATCAAACCTCTCAAGTTGCTGTTTTCTCATTTCAAGAAGCTACAGCTAATAATGCAATTTTGGAATCAATGGCTTGTGGATTACCAATAATAACCACTAATATTGGCGGAACTCCAGAATACGTTGATGAAGCCAATGGGCTTCTGGTTCCGCCTAAGACTTCTGACGCGCTAGCGGATAGCATATTACTTTTGCTAGATGATCATGAAAGATGTAGGAAGATGGCTGAAAACAGCCGTAGTAAAGCCTTGAATTATGAGTATAACATTGTGGCTAATAAGATGGCTGATATCTACTCTAAAATACATTGCTTGAAGTGGGGATAAGGATTTTCATCGCTTTTGATAGTGAAAGAATGTGATATCTCTTGTAGCTTATATTATTTCATGTTTATACAGCGCTTATGCTTCCTGCAATACGAGTTAAGAATCTAAGTAAAAGGTTTGCTAAAAGCTCCTTCAAAAAACCGACAACTCTTATGGAGGCAGCTTTAGGAGGATTCAGAGATTTACGTAAGAGACAGTATTATTATGCGTTGAAAGATATTTCATTTGACATCTTTTCGGGCGAGATGGTCGGTATCGTTGGGCATAACGGTGCTGGAAAGTCTACCCTCTTGCGGTTACTTGGAGGAGTTGGAAGACCCGATCAGGGTAGTATTTGTATTAATGGGCGGATAGGTGCCTTGTTAGATTTAGGTTCTAGCTTTCATGGAGACTTAACTGGTCGAGAAAATACTTTTGTTTCCGCTATTGTATGCGGTCTATCTCGACAGGCAGTTTTGAATCAGTTTGATGAGATTGTGGAATTTGCCGAACTGGCTGACTATATTGATAATCCTATTAGAACGTATAGTACTGGCATGCAAATGCGTTTGGCCTTTGCCATTGCTGTTCATAGTCATCCAGATGTGATGTTAGTAGATGAGTTTCTGTCTGTAGGGGATCTGGCTTTTCAGGCGAAGTGCTTACGCCGTATTACTGAATTAAAAAAGCAGGGGTGTGCGATCGTCTTGATCTCCCATAGTCCTGAGCAGATTAAAGAACTCTGTGATCGAGCAATTTGGCTGCGGCACGGTCAAATTGTTGCGCAAGGAGAGCCAGAGGTGGTATTGGGTCAATATCAGGTAGAAATGCATGCTGAAACTGAACGTCGTACACCCAATTGTCCCCCAGTGAAGGCCTCTTCTGGTATTTTATTGGAGACTAATCAAAACCGCTTTGGCTCCCTAGAGGCAGAAATTCAAGCTGTACGCTTGCAGTCCGGGGATAAGATTTCTTCTGGAGATCCACTGCATATTGAAATTGACTACTTTGCTTCTCAGCCTATTCTTGCCCCAGTAATCAATGTCAGCATTACTCGCTATGGAGATGGCCAGAATTGTCTAGATACCAACACTAGTGCTATGGAGTTTGCTATCGAAAAACTTAATGGCTCTGGCACTATTGTTCTGGAATTAGACCGACTAGATTTGGTTCAGGGAAAGTATTTTGTCAATATTGGTTTGTTTAAAGAACATTGGGAATATGCCTATGACTATCACTGGGAAGCTTATCCGCTATTAATCACTTGTAGCGTCAATACTCAAGGAACTATGAACCCGCCTGGACGATGGCGAATGGTCCGTTAATTAGTCTAATTTATAAACCTATTGAAGATATTACTCTATGAATAAGCCTATTACTCCCTTGATCTCCGTTATTATTCCTGCTTACAATGCTGCTAATACCTTGGCCAAAACTGTTGAGTCATTACAATGGCAAACCATCGGGAGTTGGGAAGCTATTGTCGTAGATGACGGTTCTCAGGATGGCACTTTTGAAGTGGCCAAAAGACTCGGTATAGAAGACAGCCGTTTACAGGTTATTAAACAAGAAAATAAAGGGGTAAGTGCTGCTCGCAACACCGGGGCTAATATAGCTCGAGCTGATTGGCTTTTATTCCTGGATGCTGATGACTGGATTGCCCCCCAGTACCTAGAGCGGATGTTGGAGAAGATAGTTGATGATCCAACCCTTGATCTCGTTCATTGTGGTTGGGTGCGAGTGACACCCTGTGGCAATTATGTGGGCGAAAAGCACCCTTCCCAATCACCTGATTTGTTCGCTGATTTTGCTAGTCACTGTCCATTAGCTATGCATTCTTGCATAGTACGGCGATCCATCTTTACTGAAATTGGTGGTTTTGACCCATCTATGCTCACCTGTGAAGATTGGGATTTGTGGCAGCGGCTTGCACGGTGCGGCAAGCGTTTTGGAGGAGTTCCGGAGGTTATGGCCTTCTACCGAATGCGGCCTAAGTCTCTTTCTGGTAATGGTAAACAATTTTTTGTGAATGGGCTACAGGTATTTAACCGAGCTTATGTTCCTGATCCTCGGGTGTCCAATCCGAATCCTGCTTACGCCAATGGTTTGGTCGTCCATGATTTGAAAACTCGTCGTTTTCAATGGGCGATCTGGCCAGCCGGGTTGGTATTAGGGGCTGGCCAAGATGTTACACATCTACTGAACTTATTAGATGGCCCGGCACCAGGGTTGGATGCTTGGTGGGTGGCCAAGAATTTATTTGAGTCGGTACTCTTACCAAAAGCCTGTCCTCCTCAAGAAAGCTTGCCTGTGTGGCTGGAACTGTCAGAGCCGATCAAACAATTTCTTGTAGATTTAGAACTAGCATCTCAAGTATCTCAGTTAGCCCATCGTTCAAACCTGATTTTAGAGCGAATGATTTTGCAGCATATTCAAGCGACTGAATTGATTCAGATGGGGTATCACTACAGTGTTCCCATAGAGATAACAGAGCCGATTGCAGACATTATTTCTCCAGCAGGGATTAATCGTTTGTGTAGTCCCCTTACGCTGACAGGTAAGCCGTTGGGTATGGTTGATTTACCGATTTGTGAGGGTTGGGTATCCCAGCATGTATTGCGCGATCGCATAGCTAGTCAATATGCTTGGCCAATTTTGGGGGATTTTCTTACTGCTTCGGTATATCGTCACCATTCTGATATGACTGAGGAGCAGGCCCGAGGGGAATACCATGATCGCCATGGCTGGGAAACCTTCCTGCAGCAACTGTGGGATCGCCCCGACTGGTCGGAGGAAGACTTTTATAATGTCAAACGGCGAGAGCCTAACGCCTCAACGGTGAAAGTCACTGAAAACCGTATCACCCTAGAAATCAGCAAGCCCCTACCCCACTTAAAGGGGGTGGGCCGGGGGGTAACAGCCCTGGTGACAGTGGCTGGGATTCCTTTAGGGGAAATTATTGTTACAGGCAAGCTAGGTCGCATTTCAGCGGCAGTTCTTCGGGTGACAATCCTCTTAGAAACCGGTATGGAGTTGTGTCGCGTTGTCGTTCGGGAAACTTTGATCGGGCAATCCTGGATGGATGGAACTCCTCTTCGCCAGCGGTTAGTGCAGGCAGCTCAGCGGCAGGCTCCTTTTCTCTCTTGGGTCACCCAAGAGCTTTCTAATCCTTCACAGGTGCTGGTCCTAGGGCGACGGCCTACGCCTATTGGCTCTAGCGGTTCTCGCTGGGCCACCTTGCCTACGGCAGCTTCGGAGACCTTGATGACTATGGCCAAAGTCACCCAGGAACCCATCGCTCAAATTCCAGAGGCACAACAGCCAGTGATTCGAGTGGTGTATGCTCCTAACGCAATTGCCCCAGCCGGGGTTGGGACCTCAGATGCCTTGAATCCAAGTTCAGTCTTAGCCATAAAGAAGCAAACCACCTTTAATAACCGTGACCACTTTGAAACCCTGTTTGCGAGTCAGCCAGATCCATGGAAATACACGACTGACTATGAACAGACCAAGTATGAGCAAACTCTGCAACTTCTGCCCGACAAACCTCTAAAGAATGCCCTGGAACTGGCTTGTGCAGAAGGGCATTTCACAGCCCAGCTGGCACCAAAGGTGCAGTCATTGCTCGCAACCGATATCTCCGAAATTGCAGTGGAGCGAGCGGCTAGAAGGTGTGCCCTCTTTCCTCACGTGCGTTTTCAGCAGTTGGATATGGCTGCAGATCCCTTGCCGTCTGCCCTAGATTTGATTGTCTGTAGCGAAGTGCTGTACTACATTGGTGGCTGGAAAGCGCTTAATCGCTTTGCTCATAAGGTGGCTTCAGCTCTAACCTCTGGCGGTTACTTTCTGACAGCCCATGCTCATCTCGTTGTAGATGAGCCTGAGCGTCCTGGCTATGACTGGGATCATCCTTTTGGGGCTAAAGGCATTAGCGACACTTTTTCTAAGGTGAGTTCTCTGCACTTGGTACAAGAACTCCGCACTCCCCTGTATCGCATCCAACTATTTCAAAAGCAAACCGGGTCTCGTTTCTTCAACTTGTCGTGGTCGCAGCCGCCTGCCCCGATCATTCTTGAGCAGCCCCAACCCACCCCGCCACCAAGTCGGGTTGCTGAAACTGTGCTTTGGAATGGAGGAATACCCAATCGACAACCTAACATTCCAGTTACTACCGATCGCCTTCCTATCTTGATGTATCACCGTGTTGCTCCGGAGGGAGACGCTACCATGGGTCAATGGCGGCTGACGCCAGAGGCTTTTGCTGAGCAACTGCGCTACTTGCGAGATGCCGGTTATTACAGCGTAACGCTGGAGGTTTGGCAACAGGCAATTGCCGATAGGCAACCTTTACCGGGGAGAGCCATCGTGCTCACCTTTGATGATGGCTATCTAGATTTCTTTACCTATGCCTTTCCACTGCTGCAAGAGTACGGGTTTTCTGCAACGGTTTTTTTGGTGGCGGAGCGAGTTGGACAAACCAACGCCTGGGATGCTCAATATAGTGAACTGGTGCCCCTGATGGATTGGGAACACATCCGCCAACTCCAAGTGCAAGGCGTCGAATTTGGCTCTCATAGTGCTACTCACCGCCCGCTTACAAGTCTTTCTCTGACCGAAATTGTTGAAGAAGGGGCGCGATCGCGTACGATCCTGACGCAAAAACTGGGCTGCCCTGTCAGAACCATAGCCTATCCCTATGGCGATGCCGATCCTGCTGTTACCTTTTTAATGGGAGCTTGTGGCTATACTGCTGGGGTTACCTGTCATACAGCAATCAGTCAATTAAGCGATGATCCCCTGGCGTTGCCCCGTGTAGAAATTTTTGGTACTGACAGCTTGCAGAGCTTTATTACCAAGCTCAATTCTGGACAATAATCCGCTCCCTTAATATCGCTTAGAGGCAGAGCCTGCGTTGCTGAAAGTACTTAACCCATTGTCAGCGTAAAGATAGCTTTGATTTAAATTGATAATAGCTGGAATGTTTGTCCTGTAGCCCTTATAGCTTCGTTGTTAAAACTGTTTGGAGTGTTGTGAGTAGTTATTTTAACAAAGCTATATGTCTAAAGGTTTTCTAGGGCATCTCATTTCTCATTTTTTTGCTAATAAAAATAGTCAGTATATTCCTGTCTCTATCATTCTTCCAGCTTACAATGCTGCATCTACTCTTGGGCAAACAGTAGCTTCTGTACAGGCTCAAACAGTTCCTGATTGGGAGGTAATTATTGTTGACGACGGGTCTGATGACAACACACCTGCTCTAGCAGCTCAGTTTGCAGCGCAGGATGAACGCATTCGTACCGTAAGCCAACCGAATCAGGGCGTTAGTGCTGCCCGTAATACTGGAATAGCGATCGCGCGGTACGATTGGCTGTTGTTTTTAGATGCAGATGATACGCTTGCGGCTAGTTATTTAGAAAAAATGACGGCACCGCTAAACCTCATGCCCGGTTTAGATGTAGTAGTCTGCCGTATAGAGAAAGTCACATCTGATGGAGTTTTGATAGGCGAAGTTACTTATAAAGGGCTTGATAGTCTCTTTGCAGAGTCAGCGCAGCGCTGTCCCTTTAATCTCATTGCCTGTATTGCTCGGAAACAGTTGGTTCAGTCTGTTGGATGTTTTGATGTTGCTTTGGAAAAACTGTAACGACTGGGACTTGATACAACGCCTAGCTCCGAGCGGAGCTCAGTTTAAAGCAGTTGATGAGGTTTTGGGGTACTACAGGAATTATCCTAGATCGCTCTCCTCAAGAACGCGATCCAATTTTGTTGATGGTTTGCGGGTAATTGAGCGAGGGCATACGGCTGATCCTCGCGTGCCCAATCCACATCCTGACTATTCCCAAGGAGCGCCGCCTCACGGGCGGGCAGCAGCAAAGCTACATTGGTTGGCGTGGATTTCTGGACTGGCCCTAGGGGTGGGTGAGAATCCGTGTTCTCTGTTGGATTTAGTCCGTGAAGAATATGCTCCTAATATTTGCCCAAGTGTGGTGGCTTATCACTTATTTTATGGCGTTCCGTCACCTGCAGGGCATTCATTAACGACCTGGACGCAGCTATGGCCGGCGTTGGTAGCCAAAGTTTCGGTTTTCCTGAATGCTCTAGAAGTTCAAGCTCAGGCCCAGGGTTTTGCTAAACGATCGCAAACCGTTTTAGAGGACCTGGTGCGATCGCACTGGCAGGGTTCCCTTCCTGCTCAAATTGGGTCGTTGTATGTGACGCAGCTGGAACTTTCAGTACCGTTAGCTGATTTAATGTTTGAGGCACAGGTAGAGCGCCTGTATGCAGATATTACTTTAGAGGAAAACCCTATTGGTGCCTTAGAACTGCCTATTGAGGGCAATGTTTTGCACTCAACTGTGCTGGCAGATAAGATAGTTACCGATAGCCGCGCCTGGTGTATTTTGGGTCATTTTTTTGGCGCTACGATTTACAGCCAACGAGGAATCGACCAACCTCAGTGCCATGACCAGAAGGGCTGGCTAATTTTTTTGCAGGAACTGTGGGGTTTACCCGATGCCTCACTCAATGGCTTTTATAATTCCAATAGCGCTGAGTTCGCCGTGCTTGAGCCTGAGATGGTAATCTTTCAGGCGGCTCACCAACCTCTCACTGTAGAAGTGAGCGAAACTTTACCCACTATTATTGTTGTGAAACCTGCAGATAAAGACACCTTACTAGAAGTTATTCCTACCGTAGCAGGAACGGCGCTGGCCCCCGTTAAGGTACCTGTAGTTAATGGAATTGTGACGCCGCAAGCTTTGAGGGCTATGGTCACTCAAGCTAGTGGTTTTGAACTGTGTCGAGTCTGTGTACGGGAAGGGCTCCTGGGACAGTCCATTGAAGCATTTGACTCTTTACGAGCTCGCTTAGCTGAACGGGGTCGATTTAAATCATCAGCTGCTCTTACTTAAGTGAGGTGGGCTGAAACTTCAGCGTAGCCCAAGCTCTCACTGTTAAGCCCAGAATGTCTAGCTCCTCTCAATCGCATCTTTGAGCGACCAGTTCAATTGTAAAACTCTGCTAAAGTTTCACAAAACCAAACGGAACCTGTGGCTCAGCAATTGCAAATGTAGCAGGTTGCTGAGTCGATGCCTGCCCTCAAACCTGTCAAGCGTTACGTTGGGCATTGCTTTATCAACGATCGCCCCTTCATCGTACTTAAGCAGGAAAAACAATATTATGGTTAGCGTATTGCCAGCACTAGCAACCTAGTAGTGATGGGTATTGGCCTGCTAGGTCTAGGACGAGTTGGCATTGGTGGATCGGGTGGCTCAGCTCTGGGCGATAGCAAGTCTCGCAAACAGCGCCGCGTTAACGCCTAGCCGTGTCATTTCAGGCATTATGCCATTGGCAACTGGTCTAGGTTCTGAGAGGGTCTTAGGGGGTGGAGCGATTCCCCAAAAGGGACGCTTCGCGATGGTCAAAGACCAGCCTTTATAGGCGATCGCCCCGCACCCGGCACCAGCGAAATCAAATCCTCGATGTTTTGCTGCATGGTGCGGCAGATGGTGTCGAGGGGCAGGTCGTTGGGGTCGTGGCCAAAGGGGTTTTCAATCTCGATGCCGATCTCTTCGATGCCAAACACCGCAAAGCTGATCAGCCCTACTAAAAAAGGTGTAGCCCAGCCCACCGAATCCACCATTTGAAAGGGCAGGGCTAGACAGTACAGCATCAGTAGCTGCTTCAGGTGAATGCTGTAGGCCACCGGCATGGGCGTTTTGAGGATACGCTCACACCCTCCCAAGGCATCCACCAAGTCATCTAGCGTCTCCAGGCAGTAGGTGAGCTGGTGGGTGTTGAGGGAGCCTTGGGCCTGCTGGGTTTGCAGGTAATCGGCTACCCAAAAGGCGATCTCCAGCGGTGGGTTATTCATCTGACGCAGTTTGGCGAACCGGTCGGCGCTGAGTAGGCTGGCCAGTTCGGCATCGGGGGGTTCACTGCGCAGGTGCAGCTTCATGGCGATCGCAAAGGCAGGCAGCTGGCGCACAGCTGCCATTTTAGCCTCGTAATCTCCTGGCTGGGGCGTCTCGATCGCCACCCACATCTGTCGGGCTAGGTTGCGGGTCAGGTTCACCACGCTGCCCCACAGCTTACGCCCCTCCCAAAACCGCTCATAGGAGGTGTTGGTGCGAAAGACCAGCAGCAGACCCAGCACCAGGCTAGGCACCAGCGACCCTAAAATGGGCGACGCCAGCGGCCAGCCCCAGCTGTAGAGCAGCAAAATGCCCAGGGAAAAGGCCGCGCACAGCAGCACTCGGGGCATGACCGCCGGTATCACCGACCCCCGAACGCGAAACAGCAGCTTAAACCAGTCTTGTTCAGAGCGGCGAACGCTGCGTTTGATGGTTTGTTCTGGCACTGGCTCGTTCCCCTGCACAATCTCGCTTGACCTAACCACCGTGGCCATGGCCACGGTGGTTAGGTCAAGCTGAAGATAGCAATTTTGAAGTGGCAATGGCGAGCCAGGTAGCGCGTCAGTTTTTGGCCTTGTTAGATTCCCATGGGCTGAGCTATCTAGCAAGCGCTACTGCTGCTGGCTGTAGAGGCTTTAAGTCAAGTCTGCGGTTTGGCCCACCGTGACAATCGTGAGGGGTTGAGAGTCAGTCTGAACCATGATGACCTCACCGATTTCTGGTTTTCTTTACGCTATACCGTGACGGCATAATCGACCAATTGCAGTAGGCGCGATCGCAGCGTCTCTAGCCCCAGCCGCTCGGTGGCGGAGATAAACAGAGCCTGGGGGTACTCTTCTTGGGCGATCGCCAGCACGTCGCTGCTCACCCGGTCGGCCTTGTTAAACACGAGCAGCATTGGCCCCGGCACAATCGGCATGTCCTTGAGGATGCGCATCACCCAGTGAATTTGGTCTTGCCAGGCGGGGTGCGACACATCTACCACATGGAGCAGGGCATCAGCCTCGGTGACCTCTTCGAGGGTGGCGCGAAAGGCATCCATCAGCGAGGCAGGCAGCTCTTCAATAAAGCCCACCGTATCGGTGACCACCAGCTGGGTAGTTTTACTGGTGGCGGGGTCGGTGATGGCCAAGCGGCGGGTGGTGGGGTCGAGGGTAGCAAACAGCTGATCGGCGGCATACACCTCAGAGTTGGTCAGCGTGTTGACCAGAGTTGACTTACCCGCGTTGGTGTAACCCACCACGGCGATGGAGGGCAGATTGTCGTCCTGACGGCGGTGGCGCAGGCGGGCGCGGTGGGCCTGAAGTTGGTTTACCTCCTGCTGGAGTCGTTGAATGCGCCGCTGAATGGCGCGGCGCTCAGTCTCTAACTTCGTTTCCCCCGGGCCTCGGGTGCCAATGCCGCCCCCCTGCCGCGACAGGGACTGACCGCGCCCCTTTAGCCGAGGCATCTGGTACTCAAGCTGGGCCAGTTCCACCTGGAGCTTGCCGGCACCGCTTTTGGCCCGCTGGGCAAAAATATCGAGAATCAGCTCGGTGCGATCGACCACGCGCAGGCCCACCATATCTTCCAGGTTGCGCACCTGCATGGGGGAAAGGTCGCGATCGAACACGATCAAATTGGCCCCTACGGTCTGGGCCGCTAGGGCCACCTCCTGCACCTTACCGGCCCCCAGCACGGTCTGAGGGTGGGGGCGAGGGCGTTTTTGAAACATGGTTTCCATCACCTCACCGCCTGCGCTATCAACCAGGCGCTCTAGCTCTTCGAGACGGTGCTCAAAGTGCTCAGGGGTTTGATTGTTGGTAAACAGGCCTACAACTAAGACGCGATCGCGCTCATCCTCCACCTGCAAAGCCGTAAAGGCGCGGCTAAACTCAGCCTCTAGCCCCTCGGCCAGGGCGAGAAAGTCTTGCTGGGCCAGATCGTCTAAGTCAGTGGGGGCCGACACCAGCCAACGCTGCTCGGGGTGGGGCACCAGGTGGGCCAGATAAGTGCTTTGAATGTAGCCCGTGGCACCGCCACCGCGACGGGTGAAGCCAGTACCCGTCAACGCCACTACCGCCAGCACGTCTAGCCGCTGTAGGGCCATGGTGGTCAGAATGACGTCGCTAGGTGGGTCGGGTTCGAACTGGGTGGTAATACAGCGAATGCCGCTGAGGCGCTCGGCCCCATAGCGAGGCAGCTCTGAAGGGGGAATTTGGGTCTGCCGTAAAGTGCCCACCCCCACCCGAATCACCTGACCACGCCGGTTGACGTAAGCACATAGGGGGCTGTCGATGTCGGTACTCACTGCCGCTAGCCGCTGGGCAAACTCGGGGGTCACTACACAATCCCCCGGTAGCCGCTGGTGATAAATGCGCTGTAGCTGCTTGAGCTGGCTGGGCTTGAGGCCCTTTAAATTGCCATAGATGGTTTCGATAAGGTCAACCTACTCCTGAACCAAAGACGCTTTAACCCTGCTGAGGAGGTGCAGTTTTGATACTGGGAAATCTATCTCTCTCATACAGGCTGAGGATATAAATTATATAACGTTTAACTTTGGCTGCTGACCGATAGATGAGTGGGAGGATTGAAACTTTCTTATCGAGAAGTCGTGATGGGTTGCCCAACCGAGAGTTCTCCAGCAGAAGCTGCTGCCAAAAGTTTTAGCTGTGTTGTGTAGCCAAAACGAGCCAAAGCCCAAAAGAGGACGCTATATCAGCGTCCTCTTTTGGGCTTTGCCTTTCAGGCAGCAATGGGCAGTAAGGCTGCTTCAATTAAAACAGACCCAGCCAGTGGAAAAACCCTTGGCCAGTGGTCAGTTCAACGAGCAGAGCGCCGAGAAAACCGATCATGGCGAGACGACCGTTCCAGAGTTCGGCACTGGGGTTAGACCCAAATTCGAACTTAGTCCCGTACTCACCATACTTGCGGGTAAATTGACCGTCGTAGGTAACTTTGTCTTGTGGGTTAGTCATCGTGAAAATGCCTCTAGTTATTACGTTACAGCTGAGCAGTTGCCACACCAAACCACGTGGGGTTTAAGTCCAGTGGCAAACTCTTGAGTACACAGAGTCGTAAGTGGTCAAGAGCTTGCGGCGTGTTGTTACTTAACTTAACGATGCTGGCTCGAGCCGGCTATCTGTAGTTGGGTAGAAGACTTAGGAAATTCTTGTGCTACCAACAGTTGTACTTGGCTGTTCACCAGGTTGAGCCGACGGGCCAATGTCAGGTATTAAGCCAGTGGTAGGGGCTAGAAGGGTCATAGCTCACAATTAAGCACTTTCTGTAGACCTGATTTGCCGTTCCCCAGTCTCATCGGGTCAAGCATGTCCGTTGGATTGCGTGAATGCCTTAGCTTTTGGAAGATACAGGATTCGGTATAGTACTAAGGCTGATTTTGAGGGCATACATGGCCAGACAATATCGGGCAGACCGTGAGGATGGACAGAGTTTTATTCGGTGGCCTTCAACGTCAAAGTCTTCAAATTCCCGCTCCAGGTCGTCGTCTGATCCAGACCTGGTCGTTGACCGGCGGCGGCTTTACAACTATTTAGATTCCCTGGAGGGCTTGTCGGGAGAGTGATGCTATAACCTTTGGGTCTTCCAATGAAGTGGTTGGGACACTTACGTCCTAAGGAACATGGAAATCTCCGGGATTAGGTTTATAACGCTTTCAAGAAGCAAAGCAAGTTAAGCGAATTAGTGTATTCTTGTTTCGTAATTCTTGACTTCTACTGCTAACTAAGCCCTTGGGACCATTAGTCATGAGCGATTTTCAGTCAGACACCACTTACACAGAGTTTACGGAACCGGAAGACCCTACGGTTATCATTGACAATTCAGACTCCGCCTCTGCGCTGGGTGATGAAGCCTCTCGTCAAATTCAGCAGGTGTGGGATAAGGTCTCTGCACTGTTGGGCAATCTCCCTGACTATGTGACTGAGTTCATTCAGCGCTATCGGCGACCGATTGTCACCGTTGGCCTGATTGTCGCGGCGTTTATCGCAGTCAAGCTGGTGCTGGCGCTGCTGGGAGCCGTAAACGATGTTCCCCTGCTGGCTCCTACCTTTGAGCTGATTGGGCTGATCTACAGCGGTTGGTTTCTCTACCGCTATCTGCTCAAGGCTTCCAACCGGCAAGAGCTGCTGGGCGACATTGCCGCCATTCGCGACCAGGTGCTCGGTAACGGGGTTCGTTAATGAGTAGGGGGTAGGGAGTGGGGGGTGTACAGTGAAAGCCTCCAAAACCTGATGCCTATTCTCATACTCCCTACCCCCTAACCCTCACACTCCTTTTCGGTTAACTTCCCCTGTGATTTGCGATCGCGCTTTCTATACTGGTTGTAGATGCAACTGGTGGTTGTGCGATCGTTAAAACCCAGGGGTTCGTTTATTTATGGCGCAGACAAAAACAATTACCCAAGCTGTAGAGCGGTTGGGCTACCGAGTTACGGTGGGGGATGTGGCCGCTGAAGCTGGTCTGCCCCTGATGGAGGCTCAGCAGGGGGTCTTGGCTCTGGCCTCTGAGGTGCAGGCCCATCTCCAAGTGGCTGAGTCGGGCGAGATCGCCTACGTCTTTCCCAAAAACATTCAGGCGGTGCTGTGGAGCAAATCCTGGCGTCTGCGCTGGCAGTCGACCTGGGAGAAGGTATGGCGGGTGCTGTTTTACCTGATCCGCCTTTCCTTTGGGGTCGTGCTGATTTTGTCGCTGGTGTTGATTGTGGTGGCGATTACGATTATCGCGATCGCAGCCAGCAGCGCTGGCCGTGAGGACAATGACAGCGGTGGCGGTGGCGGCATGATATTTTTGCCTCGGGTTTGGTTAGGGCCCGATATTTTTTGGCTGTTTGACCCCCGGAGCGATCGCCGCCGTCGACCCCGCACCAAATCAGAGCTGAACTTTTTAGAGGCAGTTTTCTCCTTTTTGTTTGGCGACGGTAACCCCAATGTCGACCTCGATGACCGTCGCTGGCAAAGCGTTGCTCAGGTAATTCAGGCCAACGGTGGGGCCGTGGTGGCTGAGCAAGTCACTCCATTTCTAGACGACTTGGGCAAGGGCTGGGACAAGGATTTGGAAGACTTTATGGTGCCCGTGCTTAGCCGCTTTAACGGCCTGCCCCAGGTCAGCCCCCAGGGCGGCATTGTGTATCAGTTCCCTGAGTTACAGGTGACGGCCAAGGCGCAGCGCACCATCAACCCACCCCCATTCCTGCGAGAGTCGCCTCGTAAGTTTAGTCAGGCGACGTCTGGGCAGATTATTGGGGCCATTGTTTTGGGCAGTGCAAACCTAATTGGAGCACTGGTGCTGGGGAGCATGCTGCAAGATCAAAGCCTAGTCGCTGAGCTTGGCGGTATTGTCGCCCTGGTCAACTCGCTCTACTGGCTACTTTTGGGCTACGGGACAGGCTTTTTAGGCTTGCCCCTGGTGCGTTACTTCTGGGTGCAGCAGCAAAACAACCGCATTGCCGCCCGCAATGCCGATCGCGAGCAGCGAGCCGAAGTCTTGAGCCAGCTCACCGACGACCAGCGCGAAAAGCTAGCCTTTGCCCAAACCCTCACCCTTCAAACGGTGGTGGGTACTGACAACCTGGCCTACACCACGGAGAGCGATCTGACCGAGCAGGAAATTGCTCAAAAGGACAAGATCGATTCCGAGTGGCAGCGGTTATTGGAGCAGAGAGGAGGGAAGGGATAGGTAGGAGAGTGCGCAGTGGATGGGTGGGCGAGTGGGCGAGTGGATGAGTGGATGGGTAAAGCTAAATTCACCTACCCATCCACCCGCTTACTCATCTACCCGCCTACCCATCTACCCACCCACCCTCTAACGCGGATCAACGATCGCTCCGACAAACAGCAACGTGCCCGTGTTGCGATCGCGAATGGCGGCTAAGAAGGGTCGATCGACTACCATCTCGAAGGGCGCATCGGGCGGTAGGGCAGCAGAGGTGGTCATGATGCCGATCGCAGTGCTGGCGGCGGCTTCGGTGCCGGCTTCGTTGACCTCAATAAAAGTTTTGTGGCGCACTTGGTTAATGAAGGCATTCAGCTCGGTGAGACCTGAGAAGTCGGCCTGGTCTTCCTCAAAGGCAATGCCCATACCCAGGGCTTGCAGGGCGGGGATCAAGTCGGCTTCGTACTCAAACTGAAATTTGGGCAGCTGAATCCCACCGGGGCGCGATTGCATTTGGCTCATCCAGCTCTCCCAGGTTTCAGGGGTGAGCTGCGCCGATAGGGTGTCCAGGTCAGTGCCGGGGTCGGGCAAGATCACCTCAAAGCTGAGCGCGCCGTTGCCGTAGGGCAGACTCACCGCCTGAAACTGGTCGGTTTCCAAATACAGATAGTCATCCTGCTGGGCCATCAGGGGATGCTGGATGGTTTCGCCGCTGGCTAGGGTAAAGGGTCGCTCCGTGGTGCGGGCGCGGTCAAAGGCTTCGCTCCAGGCTCCTTTGAAATAGACGGCGTTGACTAGCACTAAAAGCTGGTCGGGGGGCAGCTGATCGACAATGGTGGGGATGCGATCGCGAGTTTTCTCTTTGACCCAGCGGTTGATGCGATCGATGGCGGCGGGCTGGCCAAAGTTGAGGGTTGCCACTTCGGCGGCGTAGGCAGTCTGCATGCGCTCTACATAGTCGGGCCGCACCGGCAGGCTTTCGTTTATCCAAAGGGAATTGGCGATCGCTAGCGCCGCCTCGGGGTCGAGCTGCGTCAAATACTCAGTTAGAGCCTGGTTGCCTGCGTTGAGCTGATCGATGTCTAGACCCTGAACCTTGAGCGTGTTGGCGATCGCCGCCTGAGTTTCCCCGCCTGCGCCGTTGTAGGCCATGGCCATGGCCAGAGCCACGCTGGTCGGCGACACCAGCACATTCTCATCGGGTGTCGCTTGGCGCAGCTGCTCAAATAAAGCAAAGCCAAAATCTAAATGGGCCTGGGTCAATTCTTTGTCCACGGTGGGGGCCTGGGCTAAACGGGGGGCACCTGAGGTGTTGTAGGGAGCCGGTTCGGGGGCAACAGGGGGCTGAGCCTGTAGCTGAGCACAGCCTAAGGCCAGGGCGGCCAGCCCGCTCGAAAGCACAGCCCGGCCAATCCATCGGTGTTCCATGGGGGTATTTGTTAACGCTGCCCCCACCTTGCCATGACGACAGGGGGAGGGAGGCGTGGTTGCAAGAATGGAAACTGATAGTTGGGGGTTTCAGGCTCTATCCCACTGAATTCTATGACTGAATCGCTTTTGCGATCGCCACACAATCCCCAAAGGCCGCACTGGTCTTCACTCCCTGCCAATCCATCGATGGAATTGCCGCCTGGTAGCCCTTCGTCTGTAAGGCCGCAATTAAGCGATCGCGGTTGGGAATATCCATCTGCCCGTGCCGTCCGATGTCCCCGAGAGGGTAGTAGTAGGGCGGCAGATCGATTTCTCGGGCCATAATGGCCAACAGCTTTGCCTGGGAACTCCATCCCCAGCTGTCGGCTAAACCCTGCATCTCCGCTAGCATAGCCCCATCATGGAGCGGACCTAGCCACATTGGCCCGCTCACCACGGGTGGGGCTTGCGCTCTACAAGGGCAATTCACCCGGCCCAGGTGCCGCCAATCTACAGTTTGAAAGTGGCCACAATGGTGACAGTAGGCCACGAAGCCATAGTTATTCCCTGTCAGCGTTGGTTTGCTGACTAATCGGACCATGACCCGATGCACCTGACCCGTAAACAGTGAAAAAACTGGCTCTACGCCCACTCCCCGCGCCGCTGCGGTCTGGGTGGCATGGCCGATAATCAGCCGCAATCCCTGCTCGTGGGCGGCAGGGTGCGATCGCCCGTAGGCTCCGTAGGTTCTCAAACATCGCTCTGGGTCATGGCCACTGGTGGCCCGGCCATCGGTGCTGGTCAGGTACAGCAGCCCTCCTAGGTGCGTGGCCCACAGCCCCGTGCTCACGTAGGGGGCGGGGCTACCGAAGTTGTCGATATCTACTAGGTCGTAAAAGTCGCGCTGCTGATAGCAGGTGAAGAATACCTGGTGGGCATCCTGGTGGGTGATGCGGCAGGCATTGGCGGGCAAAGCCGCTAGGTTTTGGGCTAAAACGCCCGCCAGGTCTGGGTTGCCCTCGTTGGCCCAGATCCAATCGGCTCCGGCCTCTAGCCCATAGCGTAGGGGTCGCACGCCACAGCCGGTCATGGCATCAAGCACCCGCAGGCGGCCGTGGCGCTGCCGATAGATAGCTGCTGCCAGCACCGCCAGATCGCGGGCGATCGCGCTTTGGGGTCGGTAAAAAGCCGACCCTACAGTAAAAGTGGCTTTACCTTCCTGCAATACCGGCGGGGGCGACCCTAGGGTCACCGAGCCGCCTCAACAGCCTTGGCGATCGCGCCCTCTAGCGCCAACTTCTCCAGTTCTGTGAGCACAAACACCTCTTGTACCGTCTTACCCTTGCGGGCAATCAGCTTGAATCCGCCGCGAATGGGTACCGACACCTTCACTCGCATCTCTGGGGAGTGGGCTCTAACGTTTGCAATTACCCCCGGGGTGACGGTGCCTATGCCAGGCTGCTCTAGGAGCCGTTCGAGAATGGGAATTAGCCCGGGCAAGTGGGTGGAGTGGTTCCAAACTAGGCGACCGTCCGAGGCTTGTGTCATTGGGGTAGTTTTAAGAAAGATTTAAGAAAGACTACTTGGATTATGCTTTTTCAAGGGGGGCCATCGTCAAGCCAGCGCGGGTGAGCTGGGTGTGATACAGCTCCGCTTGCTCTAGGGGGCCAACCCACACAACCGCCTGACCATCGTGGTGCACCTGGTTAGTCAGCTCCCAGGCGCGATCGCCATCTATGCCCGGAATATATTTCATTAAGCACTCCGCCACGTGCTGAAACGTATTGAAATCGTCGTTGAGCACGATGATTTTGTAATTGGGATATGTCTCGCGTGTGGTTTGGCGAGTCTTTGCGGGGGCAGCGGCGGGGGCTGAGGAAACTGCTTGGGGCAAAACCGGAGTCATAGGAAGTGAACCTAAACCTATTGTCCTGCATACAGTTGCTAGAAGCTCATCTGACAGCGATCGCTGATGCGATTGGCCGTTGCACAGTCGATCGATCCCCAAATTTAGCTCACAGCTAGCAGGTAACCGCTATGAGCCCCTCAAGGGTTCTCAAACAACTTCTAAGCAAATTTTCTCCCCTAGTGTATCGAATTCTGGTCGCCCCAACCTGCGCCCAGCCATTGCCCCCGGTGCGGGCTCACCTCAACTCGGTTCTAGAGCCGCCGTGGCCCCATCTTTCCACTGCTAAAGCGAGAGCATGCGCTCGAGTTTAGGAATAGTTAAGGGCAGATCAATGTAGGCATCGGCGCTGGATAAGCCGCCGGCAGTTGCATCTTCCGGGAGCAAAATAACCACTTTGATGGGCTGAGGCACTAGCGGCGGCTTCAACTGCTGCAAGTGGTTTTCCAACGCTGGATTGCAGGCTTCGCGATCGCCCACAAGCAGCAGATGGGGCTGGTGCTCTTTGAGGTGTTGGTGTACCTCAGCCCAGCTGCGACAGCCGCTGACCTGCCAGCCGCAGGCCCTGACGTAGGCCATCAACGCCCGGTGGTGATCAAGGTCAGTGTCTACTACCACTAGGCGCTGGCCACCCGTGCCCACCGGCACCGGCCTCACCGCCCGCACATCGGCAAGTGAACTACCCTCTGGCCCATGGATTGGTAGAGAGAGCACAAAGCAGCTGCCCTGCCCCACCGCCGACGTCACCCGCAAATGGCCGCCGTGGAGCTGGGCCAGCTGTCGAGTGAGCGCTAGCCCCAGGCCAGCGCCCTCGTACTGCCGATCCAGGCCGCGATCGATCTGAGTAAACGGTTGAAAAATCTGCTCCAGTTGGTCAGCCGGGATACCAATGCCCGTGTCCTCAACTTTAAATTCCACCAGGGCCTCGCGGCTATGCACCGTCAGAGTAACCCGGCCCTGGGCCGTAAACTTGATTGCGTTAGTGAGCAGGTTGAGCAGCATCTGCCGCAGACGACGCTCGTCGGCAATGCAGGTGGTTGGCCCTAGCTCGGCCAACTGGTAGGTCAGCACCAGACCCTTTTCGGCGGCGCGAGGCTGCATCATTGCTAGGCAGGCCTGACAGAGTTCTGTCAGCGACACTTGCGACAATCGCAGGTGCTCTTGGCCCGCCTCCACCTTAGAGAGATCGAGAATGTCACTGATGATTGCCAGCAGGTGTTCGCCGCTGCCGTGAATATAGTCGAGGTATTCCGCCTGCTTAGGGTTAAGCGAGCCCACCACCTGCCGAGACAGCAGCGCCGACAGGCCTAAAATAGAATTGAGCGGAGTGCGCAGCTCATGGCTAATCATTGCCAAAAATCGACTTTTAGCCTGGCTGGCCGCCTCTGCAGCCCGACGCTGCGCCTCTAGCGCCTGAGTGCGGTGGGTCTGGCGAGCCACATCGAGCCTGCCCTGTTCACTGCTGGCCTCTCGCTGATTCAAGACCTGTTTCAGCTGCTCAAAGGCAACGTCATCTCGGCAAAAGGGCCTCAGGTCTTCTAGGTCGTTGGCAGTCATAGGGTCATGGTAAAGCAGGCAAACAAAGGCGTGGATTAGGGAATATTTGGCCACAGGCTAGATATTCCCCAATTAAACCTCACATGGTTGGGGCCACAACAGCTTGAAAATATTACTTAGAGCGCAACAGCATGGGCACGATGGAGCTGGAGAAGCATTTAGCCAAAGTGCTGAAACCCTTGATTAAAGCTGAGCACTTCAGGGGCAGCCCGACCACTAAGCCACAGCTCAACCCCTGTCGCCACCGTCGTCTCACCCACGATCGCACAGCTATTCCCCAGAGCCGCCCGCAAGGCCTCGGCCTGAGGCCAGGGCAAACACAGCACCAGCTCGAAGTCTTCGCCGCCGTAGAGGCACCAGTCGAGGGCCTGCGATCGCCCCACCCAATCTACCAGCGCTCCATCGAGGGGAAGATCGCTCTCTTTCAAAGTGGCCCCGACCCCGCTGGCCTGGCATAGGTGCAGCACAGCGTTGGCTAGGCCATCGCTGGAGTCCATAACGGCAATCGCTCGGGCGTCTGCGCCTGCCCCCAACACCTGCCAGAGCGCAGCGATCGCATCCAGCCTCGGCTGGGGTTTTTGGTGGGCCGCAATCCAGCGATCGCGATCGACTAGAGCTACCCCAGCCCCCTGCTCAGGATGCAGCAATAGCTCTAGCCCCGCCCGCGACAGGCCGTGGGAGCCAGTCACCACAATCGCCTGCCCTGGCTGGGCCTTACTGCGGTACAGCGCTCGCTGGGGGGCGACACTGCCGAGGGCCGTAATGGCCACGCTTACAGCGCTGGCTCGGCATAGATCACCGCCAAGCACGACCCCACCCCAGCGGTTTAGGCAGCCGGCCATCCCCTGGTAAAGCCCCTCTACCCACGCCAGGGGCGTGTGCCCCGGCAGGCTGAGGCCCACGGTAATGCCCTCAGGGGTCGCCCCCATCGCCGCTAAATCTGACAAGTTGGCGGCTACCGCTCGCCAGCCTACGGCAGCGGCAGGGGTGGTGCGATCGCTAAAATGCACCCCCTCCACCAGCACATCGGTGGTCACCACCAGATGCCGTCCCGCAGGCAGGGCCACCACCGCCCCATCGTCCCCAATCACGTCTCCAGGGCAGTAGCAAAACAGCCGCTTCAGCAGCCCCAGCTCCCCCAATTCAGCAATGGTTTGCGGATTTTCCATGCAGATGTTCCCCTGGTGAACCCAGTCCTTCCCCAGGAGAACGAGTAGGTATCGGAATTTCCCTACCCTCTACCCATCCACCCGCCCACGTTCGACGACAGAATTCTAGGAGGGCTGTACTAGATTCTCGCCCCCAGACACCACCCGGATCGACTCAATGCGATCGCCCTGGGTCATCTGGTCAAGCGCCTCTTTGTTCTCCACCACATAGCCAAACACTGAGTAGCGGCCGTCGAGCAGGTTAAGGCCCGCTGGGGTCATCTCTGGCTCAAACAAAAAGAAGAAAAACTGCGATGATGCGCCGTTGGGGTCGGTGTTGGGGCGGGCCATGCCCAGGGTGCCAAAGGCCGAGAAGGGCAGCACTGGCGCGTCTAAAAAGCGGCCCAGCTCTTCTAGGGTGTTGCCATAGACCGGCGCGTCATCACCCTTTACCAAAATTTCTAGCGGGATCGCCCGGTAGGCCTTGGTTTTGGGGTCAATAAAGCCATCCTCGGGGCCATCCGGGTCGCCGGTTTGCAGCACATAGTTGTCTTCGGCGCGGGTAAACTCCATGCCGTCATAAAAGCCTCGCTGCACCAGATCGACAAAACTGCCGCCGGTGACCGGAGCGCTGTAGCCGTCGATCACTGCCTGCATGGTGCCTTTGTTGGTAGTGATTTCTACCGTGGCGCGCCCCTTGAGCTGGGGCAGATTGCTGTATTTTTCTGGCACCTCAAAGGGAAAGGCCTTCACCATCAGCTCTTCAATGCGGCTGACGTCGTCGAGCATGGCCGCTCGCTTGTCCTGCACGATGGAGCGATCGCGCTGCTCCACCGCCTCTTTGAGGGGCACCAGCTGCGCCTGAATATCGTCGAGGTAGGAAATTGCCGCCGCCCGCTTGCCGTCGGGCACTGCCGCCAGCATCGCTTCGCGGCCGCGCATCAACACTCGCTCCAGCTTGGTCAGGTCTTTGGCCATCGGCCCCCAACGCTTGCTCCGCAGCCACTCTGACAAACCCTCTAAGTTGGCCTGCACTGTGCGAATGTCAGTGTTGTCGATGGGCAGCGAGTAGCGTAGCAGGGCACGACCGTCGGTAATGGCATTGCCCGGCGGTAGATAGGCTACCAATGGCCCGGCGGGCAACGCCAGGGCCGGGGACAGGGAACCCAGCCACACCCCCACTACCAGGGCTAATCCCCATCCCAGCCGCACCAAGGTGGCCCAGCCCAAACTCTGCCGTTGATTCATCGCACGCATATCCTTGGCCATAACTCCTTGCTCGCCCCAGGCGGCCGTTCACCATAGGCGCACTGCGCCCTCAACAATCTTGTCATACTCTGGCGGCCCCTAGGCTGCAACTCAAGCCCGCAGTCCCCAGTTCAGGCGACAGCGGCAGCAACGCTGAGTCTTTGCTGGTTAGGGCTAAATCCTGCGGGAAATGGCCGCAGGGGGGTAAAATGAATTGCCAAACTTAACGACTGTCCCCGTAGCCAGCGCCATGATTTCCAGCAACGATTTTCGCACCGGTACCTCCATTGAGCTAGACGGCTCCGTCTGGCGCGTAGTCGAGTTTCTCCACGTCAAACCCGGCAAGGGGTCTGCCTTCGTGCGCACCAAGCTCAAGAACGTCAAAGGCGGTAACACCGTTGAAAAAACCTTTCGGGCTGGTGAAACCGTACCCCAGGCGGTGATCGAAAAGAGAGATATGCAGCACACCTACCGGGAGGGCGAAGACCTGGTGTTCATGGATATGGAAACCTACGAGGAAGTCCGCCTCACCGCCGGTGAAATTGGCCCTCAGGTGAAGTACCTCAAAGAAGAGATGAGCGTCAGCGTCGTCAGCTGGAACAATCAGATCTTGGAAGTTGAGCTGCCCAACTCCATCGTGCTTGAGGTCACCCAAACTGACCCCGGCGTTAAGGGCGACACCGCCACCGGAGGCACCAAGCCCGCCATTCTCGAAACCGGCGCCCAGGTTATGGTGCCACTGTTTATTTCCATCGGCGAGCGCATCAAAGTAGACACCCGCACCGACGCCTACCTGGGTCGCGAATAAGGTTTTTACTGGCTTGACGCCTGCGGCCCGTGCCGCTGACAAAGCCTGGCCCATTACCCCCTATAAGACCGTATGAGACTTACGCCGTGGAACTAAGCGTCACCGATCTAAGAGAGTTAGTTACCGCCTTGAGCCAGAGCGACATTGTGGAACTCACCCTCAAGAGTTCAGACTTTGAGCTCACCCTGCGCAAGCCAGGTGCCATGGTATCGGTGGTCGCACCGGCCCCCACCGCTCCTCGGGTAGAAGGCGTCCCCCCTAGTCCCTCACCGGTGACCGAGTCAGTATCGGCATCGCCCGCCGCTTCCCCTGCCGCCCCACCGGGCAAGGGTAGCGATCTGCTATCTATCACTTCCCCGATGGTGGGTACCTTCTACCGATCGCCTGCCCCAGAGGAACCGGCCTTTGTGGGAGTGGGCGATCGCATCAGCAGCGGGCAAACCGTATGTATCATCGAAGCTATGAAGCTGATGAATGAGCTAGAAGCCGAGATCAGCGGCGAAATCGTCGAGATTTTAGTGGAAAATGCCCAGCCTGTAGAATTTGGTCAAACCCTAATGCTGGTACGCCCCGTCTAGCTTTTGCCCCCGTACATCTGGTCCCCTGCCTATGACCGTTGACCAGCGCATCATCGTGCCCCTAGACCGGCCCTCGGCCTCGGCCGCCTTGGCCTTGGTGGATGCCCTGCCCCAGGTGAGCTTTTGGAAAGTGGGTCTGGAGCTGTTTGTCAGCAGCGGGCCGAGCCTGATTCAGGAACTGAAGGCGCGGCAAAAGCGCATTTTTCTCGACCTCAAGTTTCACGATATTCCCAACACCATGGCCGGTGCCTGTGCAGCAGCGGGGCGCTATGGGGTTGACCTACTGACCATCCACGCGGCGGCGGGACAGGAGGCAATAGAAGCCGCTCAGCAGGCGGCGATCGCTGGAGCCGAGGCCGTCGGCCTAGAGCCACCTCTGGTGTTGGCTGTTACCCTACTGACTAGCATTGACCCTCAAACCCTCGCCGTTGAGCTAAAAATTCCTCTTGACTCGAATAGCTACGTGCTGCAAATGGCTCTACTCGCCAGAGACAGTGGCCTGAGAGGCGTGGTCTGCTCACCCCAGGAAGCCAGCCAGCTGCGGCGCTTTTTGCCCGCCGACTTTGCCCTAGTGTGCCCCGGAGTGCGTCCCACCTGGGCCAGCAGCCAAGACCAGCGCCGCACGATGACCCCAGTGCAAGCTTTCAATGCCGGGGCCACCTACCTGGTGATTGGCCGCCCGATTACTGCCGACCCCGACCCCGCCACCGCCTTTGCGCGCATCTGTGAAGAATGTTCCACTGCGATCGCCCCCTAGTCCGCCAATCGGCGCTGGCTGCGGGCACCGTACTGCTGCTGGCGCTGGGTGGAGATCTTCAGGCTCAAGATCTGCCTGAGTCTGAGCCCAACTATCTCCGACCCGCTAAACCCTGTCCGAGCGACCTCCAAGTGCTCGCCACTCAACTTTTGGCCGACCTGCCCAGCTATGCCAACCGGGTGTCTAGCCGCAACCTAGATCTATCCACCAATCCCATTCAACCTGTAACCACTATCTTGGTGGCCAGTGCCCCTGATTTTACCCCCCTAGATCTGTCCCAGCTATCTCCTGCCGGGGCTGCGAGCGATCGCGAACCTGATGCAGATTTGCAGCAGGTGTTTTTTACCACCCTAGAGCGGCAGTACTGGCAAGGACGGCCGACATCCCTGCAACATCACCACTGGTTATTTCTTACCCCAACCCAGGACGGTTGGCACATGGCTCTGCTGTTTTCTAGCCTAGGCCCCTATCCAAGCAGTGGCACATTAGGCTCCAGCAGTCGCCCCCCCACTCCACCCCAGGAAAGCAGCGACGGAATTGTGGGTCAGGCGGTGAGACTTTGGCTGCGCGACTGTCGGGCTGAGGCAGTGTTTCCAGCCGATGCCGAGGTCGAAATTTCCCCAGACCCATCGACAAATCCGTAGAGGGTGTCGCGCTGACGGGCGGGGCGGTTGCAGGCGGCGATCGCCCCCCGCAGCTCTGCCACTGTCATACAAGTTCCCCCCTGGGCCCCGGCCATGGTGGTGATGTGCTCTTCCATCAGGGTGCCGCCGATGTCGTTGCAGCCCCAGGTTAGCGCTTCGGTAGCGCCGCTTAGCCCCAGTTTCACCCAGCTGGGTTGATGGTTAACAATCCAGTTGCCCAGGTAAATGCGCGCTACTGCCATCAGCAGCAGCGCATCGGCCAGCACCGGCTGGTCGCGCCCCACCCGGCGGCGCAGGGGCTTGGGAGCCTCCTGACCCACAAAGGGCAGCACGATAAATTCAGTTATCGCCGCCGTGTGGCCCGCCGCTAAGGACTGGCGCTGGAGTTGACGCAGCTTTTCCAGGTGAGTGATTTGCTGAGCGGGCGTTTCAATGTGGCCCGACAGCATGGTGCTGGTGGTGGGTAGCCCCACCTCATGGGCCAGCCCCACAATCTCCAGCCAGGTGGCGCTGTCAATTTTCTCCGGGCACAGCACTCGCCGCACCTCGTCGTCGAGCACCTCCGCCGCCGTACCCGGCAGCGACCCCACCCCGGCATCCCTAAAGGCCAGCAGTACGTCGCGATAGCTGATCCCGTCCTGCCGGGCGATGAACTGCACCTCTTGCGGTGAGAAGGCGTGCAGGTGCAGGGCCGGGAACGAGCCCTTGATTGTGTCCACTAGCTTTAGGTAGTAGTTCAAAGAGCGGCCGTTGATTTTGGCGTCAGGGTTCAATCCGCCCTGCATGCAGATTTCTGTAGCTCCTACGGCGACGGCCTCGGTGGTTTTTTCGAGCATGGGGGCAACGTCGAGCCAGTAGGCCCCCTCCGCTTCGGCATCGCGGCGAAAGGCGCAGAAGCTACAGTGTTGCTCACAGATATTGGTGAAATTGATGTTGCGGTTGACTACGTAGGTGACGGTCTCTCCCACCTGCCGCTGGCGCAGGGTGTCAGCGGTGCGGCGAATGGCCTCTCGGGCCACTGGGCCCTGCTGCTGCAAAAGCACTACGCCCTCAGTTGGGGTAATATCGTCCCCAGCCAGTACCTTTGCGAGAATCTGCTCAATTTCCATAGCTGCCAGCATCCACTGTTACAACATCACTTTCTTATTGTGGCGACGGACTGGGTTTCTAGCAGGCAAATTTATTGCGCCATCAAAAAGACCGTGTTTCCATCCTTGGGAACACGGTCTTGATAGCTCCAAGGCTGACAACCGACTAGCCCTGGGCGACAGGCTCTAGGGTGGGGGTCACAGGAGCCTTGGCCAGCATGTCGCTCAGTAGGCACTGGTCGCTGACGCTGCGATCGAGGGCGGCCTCCAGGGTGTAGCGGGGGGTCCAGTTCAGCGTTTTTTTGGCCTTAGCATTGGTGTAACGAAAGGGCTTCAGCCGCGCATCCAGGCTGGCGGGAATCAGTAGACCCGGCAGGCGCGCCTTGCCCTTGAGCAATTGCTGGTTCACGAACCAGGCCAAACTGGAGACGCCACGCATCATACCCCAGGGCATCGGAATGACCTGGGGTGGGTTCTCGGTGCGCTTCACTAGGGCTTTGGTGAACTGGCGGCGGGTGGGCAGATTGTCGTCTACCACGTTGATCACTTCGCCAGCGGCGGCAGCGCTGCCCACCGATAGCACAATGGCTTCGGCACAGTTTTCGACATAGGTGACAGGAATTAGGGCATTGGGCCCAATCAAGAGCCATTTGGAGCCAAAGTCTGCCCCGTGGCAGGCGTTCCACAGCGCTTCGCGGCCGTAGATCATGCCGGGGCGAATCAGGGTGACGATAGCGCCATTGGTGTCACCCCACTCGCGCATCATGTCTTCCTGAATCAGCTTGGTTTGGGCGTAGGCGTCGCGATACTCGGGTTCAGACTCGATGGGAAACGCTTCGTCGATTACCCGATTGGCCGAGGGTTTGAAGTAGTCGTACACCGAAAAGGTGCTGGTGGCCACTAGCTTTTTCACAGCGGCAATGGTCATAGCCCCCAGTAGGTTTTCGGTGGTGAGCACGGTGCCGGCGAAGCGATCGTAGAAATCGCCGCCCTTCACTGCCGCCATGTGAATGACGCAGTCTACGTCGCTGAGGGCTTCGGCGATTCCGCGACTCTGGCGTAGGTCAACGCGCACTAGCTCCACCGCAGGATGGTCAGCCCAGGCCAGCTTCGAGGTGTCGGTGGCGGGACGCACGACGGCCTTGACGGCATAGCCCTGTCGCACCGCCTCGGCCACCACGTACTTGCCTAAAAACCCTGACGCTCCAGTGATAAACAGCTTCATACTCGGTTCTCCTCTGCAAGTAGGGTCTCAATCAGCCGGTTAGTCTTATCCATATCTTCAAAGCTCACCGGCATGGGCTGATCGTGAAGAATGGCGGCGTAGGTTTGGTCGAGCAGGCGGTGCAGCCCTTCGTAGGCGGTGCGCTGCATGACCTTGTTGCGGAAGTTTTTGACGCTGGAGCCCATCAGATCCCACCCGTTGACGAAGTGGTTGATCAGCGGCGACAGTTGCTCACCCCCAGCCCGAGGAATCACGGTGCGCAGGTAGGGCTGAAACAGATCGGTTTCGGCGTAGCCCTGGCTGCCCCTGACAAACAGGGTAAAGCATTCGGGTTTGGTATAGCAGCTAAACCGCAGCCGGGCGTGCTGCTGGCCGTTGAGCAAAATGGCGTCGAGGTCGTCGTACTTGAACAGATCACCACCGCCGTGGTTGCTCCAAGCCGCAGCGACCCGGTCTACCTCGGGCATGAACCGCAGCAGCAGATAGGCCATGTGGGTAATGACATCGTGCACAACCCCGGCGGGCAGCTTGTGTACGGGGTTGGGCAGGTTGCGATCGGCAAAGCGCCCGCCTGCCTCGCGATAGCCTAGGGCCACGCGCACCTCAACCTCTTGCACCTCGCCTAGAGTGCCGTATTTGACCATGTCTTCGATTTTGAGAATGGCCTCATTAAACCGGTAGTTGTGGTTTTCGATCAGGTGCAGGTTCTTCTCCTGAGCCAGATGCCAGAGGGTTTTGAAGTCCTCGTAGGTGGGCGTAATCGGCTTTTCGCAAATGACGTGAGCCTGGGCATTGAGACAGTCAGTAACCAGCTTTTGGTGAGTATTCGGCGGGGTGAGAATGTGAACCACGTCGGGCTTGGTTTCTGCCAGCATGGCCTGGTAATCGGTGAAGGCTTGGCCAGCATGAAATGTCTCAGCGGCGTACTTGGCAGCGGCGGCAGATAAATCGCACACCCCAACTAACTCACTGTGGTCAGAACTGTCTAAAAAGCTTAAATGTTGTTTAGAAATAACGCCGGTACCAATGACCGCAGCCTTTAGAGACTTACCCATTGAAGATACCTGTAGCAAACCAGCTAAAACTAATCATAGAGATGTATCTAGGCTGAAAAATTCAGCTGTGCAGGGCTAAGTGTATCCATTCTTGACTACTGTGCAGGCTATACGGCTGAACTCAGTTGGGGGGAGAAGATCTAGATATATTGCTGAAAATTTCTAACCCCTGGCTGCACCGTGAAGCTGCTACAAACTAATAAAACTAAAACTTGGGCTTTGTCGCTGTACCTCTGGAGGGATATTGACTACGATCGCAGCCGCCACTGCCAATCATCTGCGCCCCTGTCCCTGTCCCACCGCCAGAAAAATGGGGCAAGATTGAGTATTCACAAACTGCGATCGCGTCCCCACGGTTAAGGCTATGGTTTTTTGTGGTTTAGCTAGATGCTGCAGGTCTGGGGCTGCCGCCGGTCGGCTAGGACGGTGGGGTGGTCTAACGGGCCTTTGGCTGGCGATCGCGATCGCCCCAGCCCCAGCCCAGACACCACCAGTGGCATTCCTGGATGTTCTCCCAGGTGCTGGCTTAAGGCTAGACTCCGAGAACCTAGACACCGGCTTTGATGACTACCGCTTGGGGCCTGGAGACGGTATTTTTGTCGGAGTGCAGCGGTTTCCCGACCTGAGTTTTCCGGCCACCCTAGATATTCAGGGCAACGTGGTGGTGCCCCTGGCCGGCACCCTCAATCTCACCGGGCTAACCCTAGAAGAGGCTCGCGAAACAATTTTCGATCGCTACAACCAGTACGTGGTCAATCCCGATGTGTCGGTGATTCTTACCACCCAGCGCCCGGTGGAAGTGACGGTGGTGGGTGAGGTACCCCGTCCAGGGTTTTACCCCTTGCAGGCGCCACAGCTATCGGTGGCGCTGCTGACCGCAGGAGGTTCTACTACCCTGGCGGATCTGCGTCTGGTGCAGGTGGATCGGCCCCTAGAGAGCGGCGATATCCTTTCGCGCACCATAGATTTGTTCACCCCACTCCTTCAGGGTGAGCCTATTCCCCAGGTGAGGTTGCAGGACGGCGATGTGGTCACAGTGCCCCGCCTGGCCCCAGAGGATGTGGAGAGCTACGATCGCGCCCTAGTGGCCAGCTCAACCCTGGCTCGGCCTGAGATCACCATTCGGATACTTAACCGAGCCGCTGGGGCGCGCGGCGGGGAAGCTCGCTTTGGAGCGATTAATCTGCGTAACGGCAGCCGCTTTTTAGACGCCCTGGCTGTGGCGGGGGTGAACCCTGATGTGGCCGCCTACAACCGTATTGCGGTGCTGCGATTCAACCCCGAAACTGGCTCGGCCGATACGATTACGGTCGATGCGGCAGCGGCGGTAAATGGCGACTTGAGCCAGAACATTCCCCTTCAGGAAAACGACATCCTGGTGGTTGACCGCAACCTGCTGGCGCGGGTCAGCTATGCTCTCAATACCTTTACTCAGCCCTTTCGCGATGTGTTGGGCTTTTTGCTCTTTTTTGACTCATTGACCGATTCAGCAGACTCGTTATTTAGACCCTAGGGTTTTGGACCCTGAGAACGGCGATGGTTTCTCCTTTTATTAAGCGCTATCTGCTGGCCCTAGACCGCTACAAGTGGCCTAGCTTGGCAACTCTGCTGGGCATTCTGGGAATTTCAGCGGTGGTGGCTATGCAGCCTCCTCCGCCCCCGCAATACCGGGCCGAGGGGGTGCTGGTGCAGAATGCGCCTGTCGTTGCCCTGACCACCACCGGTACCGAGGTGCAGCAGCGAGGACAGGGAATTATTTCAGAGGAATTTCTGCTGGCTGACGTGCTGCTTCAGCAGGTGTCCCAGGAGCTAGAGCGGCGCGGGATCTCAATGGATCCTGAAACCCTGCGCTACCGCACCACGGTCAAGCTAGAGGGGGAAGAAAATGTGGTGCAGCGGGTTACAGTCACCTTTCGCGGGGCCGACGAAGAGCAGACTCAGCTCACCCTCAGCCTGCTGTTTGAGGCCATGGTGGAGCTGAGCCGAGTCACCAACCGGGCCAGAATTGGGGCCATTGTGACTGCGTTAGATGAGCGTCTGCCCGCCGTAGAAACTGATCTGCGAGCCGCCGAACAGGCCCTCGAAGCCTACGATCGCACCGAAGGTCCGGCCATCCAGGCTGCCCTCGACGGCAGCCTGCTGGGGGCGATCTCGGGTGGGCAGCAGCAGCAGCGCCAGAACCAAATTACCCTGGCGGGGCTTGACTCCCAGATTCAAAGCCTGCAACAGCAGCTGGGTCTGACGCCGGGGCAAGCGTTTACCGCCTCGGCCCTGAGCGCTGACCCGATTATTGCCCAGCTGCGATCGCAGATTTTAGAGAGCGAAACCCAGCTCAAGCTACTGTCGGCCACCCTGCGCGAATCGCACCCTACGATTCAAGATCTGCGCCAAAACTTGACCGCCTACAACGCCCTGCTGGCCGAGCGCGCCCAGGAGGTGATTGGGGGGCAAGACTTAGCCGCCCTGCCCAGCGTTAGCGAAGTGCGCCAAAACAGCACCCTCGACCCGGCTCGCGCCGCCCTGGCTAACCAGCTAGTTACCCTCAGTGCCCAGCGGGCCGCCCTGGCCAGCCAGCAGCAGGTGCTCAGCCAGAGCGATGGCCAACTGCGTCAGCAATACTCCAGCCTGCCCAACAAGCAGCTGGAGCGCAACCGCCTAGCCCAGCAGGTAGCCCTCAACCAGGCCCTCTATGACCAAATTCAGGCCAAACGCATTGATGCCCAGGCCGCTGAGGCCGAGACCGCCAGCAGCCTCACCGTCGCCCAACCGCCCACCACGACGCTCCAGGCCGACCCACCCACTAGCCCCGTCGTGGTTATGGCCGTGGGCGGCCTACTGGGAATTGTTGCCGCCGGAGCCGTGGTCTTTCTGCTCGATCTACTCGACAGTACCGCCCGCACTCCCGAAGATCTCCAGGGCATTCTGAGCGATCAGGATGTGCCGGTGCTAGGGTTAGTTCCGGCACTGGCCGCCACGTCTTCCCAGGGCTGGCCGATTCTCTACCAGCCCCAGACTCCCGACCTCGAGATTTACGAGCGACTGCGCAGCAGCCTGCGGCGGGCGGGCAGCTTGTCTGAGGCTGGGACACCCCCGTGGGTGGTGCTAGTCGTCAGCAGCCGGTCGGGGGAAGGTAAAACCACCAGCGCCTTTAACCTGGGCATTGCCGCTGCTCGCGCCGGACGTCGGACCCTGATTGTCGAAGCCGACCTACGCCAACCCTCCTGCGGTCACAGACTGGGGGTTAAGCTCAACCCAGCTGCCATTTCTGCACCGCTGCACTACTACGCCGGGCGACAGCAGGAGCCAATTCAGCTTGCGCCCTGGGTCGAAAACCTGTACTTAGCTCCCAGCCCCGGCCCCCAGCCCCACCCGGCAGCCATTCTGGAGTCGAGCGAGATGGGGCAATTTCTAACCGATGCCCGCGCCCGCTTTGACCTGGTGCTGATTGACGCGCCGCCCCTGGGCAACAGCAACGACGCCCTGCTCCTCGGGGCCGCCAGTGATGGGCTACTGCTGGTGACCCGCCCCGGCTACACCGACAAAGCGGTGCTAGAGGCTCTGTTAGAACAGCTGTTGGAGAATGAAGACCTGCCGCTGCTGGGTGCGATCGTCAATGCCGCCGATCGCACCGCCGCCGCGTCTGCCACCCTTCCTGCAGACGATAGTGCCGCTATCACCCCTGCCCCCCAGCCCCTGGTTCGCTCCATCGACTTTTAGCAGAGTAAGCCGATAGGGTAGGATCGTATGCTGTAGCGTCTAGGAACGTTAAGGAGCGATCGCTTGCCTACCCTGGGAGTCAACATCGACCACATTGCCACGATTCGCCAGGCCCGCCGCACCGTTGAGCCCGACCCCGTGGCCGCAGCAGTGCTGGCCGAGCTAGCCGGTGCTGATGGCATTACCGTGCACCTGCGCGAAGACCGTCGCCACATGCAAGACCGCGACGTGCGCCTGCTGCGGCAGACCGTGCGCACCCATCTAAATTTGGAGATGGCCGCTACCGATGAAATGGTGGCGATCGCCCTTGATGTCAAACCCGACTACGTCACCCTCGTGCCCGAGCGGCGCGAAGAAGTCACCACCGAAGGCGGCCTAGATATCGCCGGTCAAACCGATCGGATGAAATCCGTAGTCAACACCCTTCAGAGCACCGGCATTCCGGTCAGCCTGTTTATCGACGCCGCCACTGACCAAATTGAGGCTTCAGCCCAGGTCGGTGCCCAGTTCATCGAGCTGCACACTGGCCCCTACGCCGAAGCCAAGGCCGAAGCCGACCTCCACCGCGAACTCGACATTCTGGCTCAGGGAACGGCCCAGGCGATCGCCCTCGGCTTGCGGGTCAACGCCGGCCACGGCCTCACCTACTGGAACACCACCCCAGTCGCCCGCATCCCCGGCATGGAAGAGCTGAACATTGGCCACAGCATTGTCAGCCGCGCTGTACTGGTAGGCCTAGAGCGCGCCGTCCGCGAGATGAAAGCGCTGATTTAGGGTGGAAAGGAGAATGGCGGAAAATTTTGAATGTTGAGTTTTGAATTCTGAGTTCATACCTTCACCGTCAACTCAAAACCCAACATTAAACACTCAAAACTCTCCCCTACCCATCCACCCCCTACCCGCCCACCCCCTTACCCCTACCCACAAAGGAGATTCCCCCATGACCACCTACTACTACGCCGTTGCCAGCCAAAAGTTTCTGCTCGAAGAAGAACCCCTGGATGAAGTCCTCAAGGAGCGCCGCCGCTACTATCAGGAGCAAGAGCAGGAGGTGAATTTTTGGCTGGTCAAGTCCCCCGCTTTTCTAGAGGCTCCTGAGCTAGCCAGCATTAAAGCCCGCTGTCCCCAGCCTGCTGTAGCTCTAGTTTCCACCAGCAAGCAGTTTATTACCTGGGTCAAGCTGCGGTTTGATTACGTAGGCACCGGTGAGTTTGAGGCTCCCTCCGCTGCCATCCCCGACCCCCTCGCATCTTTAGATGCCGTAGCGTCCTAAGCTGAAGGCAGGCGCGATTGCGATCAAAACCTAGAATCTCTGCCCGCGATCGCCGCTTTAGGCTAGAATCGCTGGCAGATTACGGCGGTAACAAAGAGCAATGGTAAAGGGTTTGAAACGGAGCAGCGCACAAGTATCGCTTAGTTGGATGACACTGCCCCGAGCGGGAAGCATTGCCCTGGGGCTATTGCTGGCACCACTAGCTGGGCTGTGGACTGCTGCCCAAGCTCAGTTTCCACCCTGCCCGCCCCCGTCCGCCAACGAGTATTTGCTGCTGGTCCGCAGCAACACTGAGGCCGAGCGCACGCGGGTACAAGACCTGCTGCCCTCTAACAGCACCGTCCTAGTTTGCGATTACCTCAACGACACGGTTGTGCGGGCTGGCGGGTTTACTAACCTGGAAAACGCTAATGCCTGGGCTCAGTACATGACTGAGGTAGAGGGTTTCCAGGCCTTTGTAGCGCGTCCGGCCACCACCGCAGCCCAGCCTGCGCCTCCCACAGGTGGCACAACTCCGTCGGCGAGCACAACTCCGCCTGCGAACAGCGAGACTCCCCCCACCAATGGCACCCCGTCCGGCAACGGCACCCCTGCTACAGGTACTCCCCCGGCAACAAATCAGTCAGCGCCGACCGCCTACGCTCCTCAGCCTTTGGGAACGGGTTTTGCGGTGCTGGTGGACTACCAGTATCAGCCTGAGTCGGCGATCGCCATTCAGCGTCAGGTGGGCCAGGCCGTGGGCCTAGCAGTGCATCGCCAGCGTTCCTACCTGCTCATTGCCCACAGCCCCGATGTGGCCGGGGCCGCTTCTACCCTGGCAGTGCTCACCAGTCTCAACATTGCCGGCTTTATTGTCGATAGCCAGGAAGTAGTAATGCTGACTCCAGCGGTGGCTCTCACCGCTCCTTAGGATTTCCTTCTCAAAACAGTTAGAAAATAGCCGGTAGCTGCGACTTCGCTGCGCTACCGGCTATTTTCTTAAAAGTTAACCCAGTAAAGCATTAGCTCATACAAAATCCGTATTGAGAAACCCCGATTCAGAACAAGAATCTTGTGGGGGCATTGCACTGCAATGCCCCCACAAACCAGGTGCACCCGAACGGGATTCGGCATCAGTAGGCAGGCGCAGCCAGGCAGGAGATCATCGCTCCTAAAATTGACCCGGCGATCACCTGAAAAGGCGTGTGTCCCAGCAGTTCCTTCAGCCGATCTTCTCTAATTTCGGGCTTTTCTTGAAACAGCTCATCAATAATTTGGTTGAGCACCTTGGCCTGCTTGCCCGCTGCTTGGCGCACTCCCGCCGCGTCATACATGACAATCACCGAAAACACGGCGGTGGCTGCAAATATCGGGCTGGCCCAGCCTAGGGTTTGGCCAACGCCGCCCGCCAGGGCCGTGACCAGAGCCGAGTGGGCGCTGGGCATACCACCGGTTTCTACCATCACCCGCAGATTGAGCTTGCGGTGGCGCACCAGCTCAATGACAGCCTTGAGCCCCTGGGCTGTAAAGCAGGCAATTAACGCCACCACGAGCACATGGTTGTTGAAGATGTCGCTAAAACTGTCCATCGGCGCAGGCAAACCTAGTAGGTACGGGCAACAATATAATCGGCGATCGCCAGCAGAGGTCGGTTCAGCTCCCCAAACCCAGCCAAACTTTCCTTCGCCTCTTCAATCAGCTGGTTGGCCTGGCGACGCGATTCTTCAATGCCCCAGAGGCTGGGGTAGGTCACCTTCTGGGCAGTAATGTCTTTGCCGACTGACTTGCCTAGGGTTTCAGACGTTGAGGTGATATCGAGAATATCGTCCACAATCTGAAAGGCTAGGCCAATGCGCTGAGCGTACTGGCGCAGGCTTTCAATCGCCTCTTCGTCAGCCCCGGCCAGGATGGCTCCGGAGGTCACCGAAATTTCGAGCAGAGCCGCCGTCTTGTGGTTGTGAATGTAGTTGAGGGTTTCTAGTGTCACGTCGGGGTTGCCCTCGCTGGCCAAATCCACAACTTGACCGCCCACCAGACCTTCACCCCCCACCGCTTTACCTAGCCCGGCAACTACCCGCAGCACTCGCTCAGGAGATGCCCCCTGGGTTTGGGTCGCCACATGTTCAAAGGCGTAGGTCAGAAGCGCATCGCCCGCCAGAATCGCCACGTCGTCGCCGTAGACCTTGTGGTTAGTGAGGCGGCCCCGGCGGTAGTCATCGTTGTCCATCGACGGCAGGTCGTCGTGGATCAGCGACATGGTGTGGATCATTTCCAGGGCACAGGCCGTGGGCATGGCCATCGCTATGCTGCCGCCCACGAGTTCACAGGTGGCCAGGCAGAGAAGGGGTCGCAGGCGCTTGCCTCCAGCCAGCAGCGAATAGCGCATGGATTCGTAGAGGGTTTCGGGATAGCGCAGGGCCAGGGCCTGGTCGAGGGCCGCTTCTACCTGAGGGCGGCGCTCTTTTAGGTAGGCTTCGAGGTCAAAGGGGCCAGCAGCAGCGGGCCTAGAGTCGAGGGAGTTGGTTGGCACCATGGCGGCAGGCAGGTTGAAAGGCGACAAAGATGAGTTTGAAACTGGATAGATCCCGCGTTTAGAGGCGGTTGCGGTAGCTGGTTATGGTGTTCTCAAGCAGCATGGCTACGGTCATGGGGCCAACGCCCCCCGGCACCGGAGTAATCGCCGCAGCCACCGGCTCCACCGAGGCAAAATCGACATCCCCTACTAGCCGAGCTGAGCCGTCGGGCTGCTCGACTCGGTTAATGCCCACGTCGATGACAACGGCGCCGGGCTTAACGTCGGCCGCTGTAATCATACCGGGGTGGCCTACCGCCGCCACTAGAATATCAGCTTGCCGCATCACCGCGGCTAAATCGGGGGTGCGCGAATGGGCCATAGTCACGGTAGCGTTGGCCTCCAGCAGCATCAGGGCCATGGGCTTACCCACGAGAATGCTGCGCCCCACTACCACAGCCGTAGCTCCAGCGGGGTCAATTTTAGCGGCCTCTAGCAGCCGCATGACGCCGTAGGGGGTGCAGCTGCGCAGGCCGGGTTCGCCGCGCACTAGCCGGCCTAGATTGATGGGGTGCAGTCCGTCGGCATCTTTATCGGGGTCGATGGTGTGGAGCAGAGCCACGGCATCGAGGTGGTCGGGCAGGGGCAGCTGCACCAAAATGCCGTCTACGTTGGGGTCGCCGTTGAGCTGCTGAATCAGGTCGGCCACCTCCTGCTGGGAGACGGTGGCGGGTAGGTGCTTGCCGTAGGAGGCAATGCCCACTCGACTACAGGCTCGCTCTTTGTTGCGCACGTAGGCGGCGCTGGCGGGGTTGTCGCCCACCATGATTACGGCCAGCCCAGGGGGACGGCGGCCTTGGGCGATGAAGACCTGAACAGCAGCAGCCAGGTCGGTTTGAATTTGGGCCGCTAGGGCTTTGCCGTCAAGCAGTTGGGTCATGGCCGGGTGCGCTAACCTGTATCTCGGAAACGATCGCAGTTGAAACCCTAGGGCAAGCTTTGCCCAGATTGAGGATTCGACGCCTTCTCAGTGTCTCAGATTTTGATCCTCTAAACGCCTGCGATCGCCGCTCAGCGCCTGAAAAAGCTGCTATGAACTACTTAAAGCGTCAGTTTACCTACTACGGAGTGGTTGGGTTGGCCCTAGTGGCGGTCACCAGCTGCGGGGCCAGTGTCGATGCCACCGTGGGCTATTCCCTGCGCAATCGCCTCAGCACCTGGCCCGGCCTTGCCTGGCTTGACCCGGTTACCCCCATCGGTGAAGCGAGCCAGAGCCCTCGCGATACGGTCTATCTGGCTGGCACCGTAGGCCGCCATCTGCCCCTGGTGGGTCAGGGACTGTACGAGTTGGTGGATGATTCAGGCTCGATCTGGGTGCTCAGCGCCGCTGCGCCGCCGCCAGTGGATGAGCCAGTCACCCTGCGGGCAGCGATTCGGTACGAGCAAGTTTTGCTGCGCGGACAAGACATTGGTGAGTATTACGCTGAAGAGTTAGAGCGCCTGCCCCAGGAATCTCGATGAAGACTACAGTAACGGCCCGATAGCGTTCTTCTCCGTTGTGGGGCCTGGAAAATGGTAGTCTCTTAGAAATGCTGTGTATAGTCATTCACACTGGTAGGAGAGGATTAGGGTAAATGAAACAACTGGTTGGCCTACTCGTTGCGCTGGCAGTGCTGTTGGGTTGGGTGAGTAGCCCCGCTGTGGCGCAGCCTATCTCTGGGGCAGACCTCCTGAGCGCCCCCATTGTGGCTACGGCCTGGCTGGCAGAATCGCCGCAGAATTCGGTAGACGCCAAGCTCAAGACAGAATATGGGGCTAAGTTGGACCTCAACAACGCCAACGTACAGGGCTTTAGAAAGTTTCCTGGACTGTACCCCACCCTGGCGCGCAAGATTCTGCTCAATGCTCCCTACGAGAGCGTTGACGACGTGCTCGATCTGCCCGGTCTGAGCGAGCCGCAGCTTGAGATTCTGCGCAAGAACCTGGATAACTTCACGGTTACCGTGACTGACTCCGCTCTTGTAGAAGGTGGCGATCGCTTCAACAACGGCGTTTATAAGTAGACAGCGGGTCGTCCCTCTGTTTGGCTTAGCTGCCGCCCTTAGTAGCCCTGGTTGGTCAGGTTGGCCCAAGGTCAACGCTGGTTAGCCAGGGTTTTTAGCACTTTACTATTTGAATCATTCTTGGGAGTCGTCTTTGACCCAGCCTGATTTATCGCCGCTTGCACCGCCCCTCAACAACCATTTCGACGTGCTGGTGATTGGGGGAGGCGCCGCTGGACTCTACGCGGCGCTGTCGATTCCGTCCCAATGGCGCATTGGGCTGGTGACCAAAGATACGCTGTCAATTTCCGCCAGCGATTGGGCCCAGGGGGGCATTGCCGCCGCCATTGGCGTAGACGATGCCGTCTCGCTTCACGTGGCCGACACCCTGGTGGCCGGAGCCGGGTTGTGCGATCCTCAAGCCGTAGGGCACTTGGCTAGTAAGGCTGCTCCCTGTATTCAGCGCCTAGTGGATCTGGGGGTCGCCTTCGATCGCACCGAGGGTCAGCTGGCCATGACCCTAGAGGCCGCCCACTCGCGCCGTCGCGTGCTCCACGCCGCCGATACTACCGGCCGGGCGATCGTATCGATTTTGGCGGAGGCGGTGCTCCAGCGCCCCAACATTGAGGTGTTTGAAAGCGCCTTTGCCCTCGACCTGTGGATGCTTGAAGGCCGCTGCCGGGGAGCGCTGGTGGCCCACCGTCAGCAGCTTCAGTGGCTGTCGGCCCAGGCCACGGTGCTGGCCACAGGGGGCGGTGGTCAGGTCTATGCCCAGACCACAAACCCCGCCGCCAGCACGGGTGATGGCGTGGCCATGGCCTGGCGGGCTGGAGCCCAGCTGCGCGATTTAGAATTTGTCCAATTTCACCCCACGTCCCTAGCGGAACCGGGGGCACCGCCCTTCTTGATTAGTGAAGCGGTGCGGGGAGAAGGCGCGCATTTGGTTGATCGGCAGGGCTACCGCTTTGCCTTCGACTACCATCCCGATGGCGAATTGGCCCCGCGTGATGTGGTCAGTCGAGCGATTTTTCACCACCTGCAAAAGACGGGGGACAGCCGCGTCTGGCTCGACATGCGGCCCATTCCGCCCGATCGCTTGCAGTATCGCTTTCCCAACATTTTGCAGGTGTGCCGCACCTGGGGCTGCGACCCTCTCAGCGACCCCGTGCCGGTTTCCCCTGCTGCCCACTACTGGATGGGCGGCATCACAACGGATCTCAGCAGCCAAACCACGATTCCGGGCCTCTATGCTGTAGGCGAAAACGCCAGCACCGGGGTCCATGGGGCCAACCGTCTAGCCAGCAACTCCCTGCTGGAATGCTTGGTCTACGGCGCTGAGCTCGCTAACCTGCCCCTGCAAGCGGACAGTAATGATTCTGAAGAAGTGAAAGGAGCGGGCTCAGCAGTTTCAGCCCTGGACGAGGCCGCCTTGTGGTCCCAGAACACCGCCAAAGACGCCCTGGCAACGCTTCATCAACAGCGCGAGCAGCTGACCCAGCTGATGTGGGATGCGGCCGCCATTAGCCGTGAGCAGGCACGGCTAGAGGGGGCGATCGCCACCCTGAGCCAGTGGCGCACCGAGTGGCAACAGCACCCGTGGCAGTCTTTGCACCAGCTGTCGCCCGGTCAGACCTATCCCCTACCCGATACCCTCGACTGGCCGTTGGTGCGAGCCTGGGGCGAATTGGGCAACCTCTACGACATTGCCTGGCTAATCCTCAACAGCGCCGCCTTTCGCACCGAGAGCCGGGGCGGCCACTTTCGTCAAGACTATCCCCAACCCAGCCCCCAATGGCAGGTGCATACGGTGGTCGAGGGCGATCGCTGGGAGAAGTCGCCACCAGTGGAGGGGTAGATGGGCAAATGTGAAGTCAGTTTTGAGTGCTCAGTTTTGAGTTTTGAATTTTTGGTGTAGGAAAAACACTCAAAACTTAAAACTCAAACTTCAAAACTAGCTAGGTATTTTGTCACTTACCCGCCGCTCCACTACCGCCGCTTCCGCTTCTTGGATCGCTTCCGCTTGCCCTTAGCCGCGGAGGATATCCAGTCGGCTACATAGTGGCTCAGGGCCCCGAGTTCTAGCCCCACCACCAGGGCCAGCCACCAGGGCCAGTAGGTGACCAATCCCCAGCTCAGCCCGTTGGCCAGGTCTCCCCAGGAAAGGGCGGTGCGCTGGGCGCTGTTGAGCAGATTGACGAGCAGCAGCCCGACAACGCTCACCCATAGCGACAGGTAGAGCACCCGCACCACGGTGCCAATAATCGGTCCGTGGGACCAGTGCGATCGGTGGCGAATGCGGCTTCGGTAGGGGAGCCAGATCCACCGCAGCCAGCCCCAGCGTTTGTATTGCACCGAGTGAATATCGAGGTCAGGGCCAAGCATCCAGCCGCCCAGCAAAAAACCCAGACAGACCACTGCGGTTAGCTGGCCGCTGAGGGTGACGCGAAAGGCAGCCAACACCACCAGGGGTAAGGCCCAGAGAGTAATGCGATCGTGAGTGCGGCCTGAGGACATGGCACAGATGTACCAAGATTTAGCCCTTCTGGCAAGGGGTAAGGGCTCAGCCGATTAACTAGGGCGCCATTGCCCCGGTTACCTGAAGAATCGTGTGAATGAGCATTTCCGCCTCCACCGGCTTGGGCAGGTGCCGTTGAAATCCGGTGGCCAGGGCTTGTGTTTGGTCAGAAATGCGGGCATGGGCAGTAATGGCGATCGCCGGAATCTGAGCCTGGGGAGTGGGCAGCTGCGTTCTAATTTTTTGTATCAGAGTGTAGCCATCCATATCGGGCATGCTGATGTCGCACAGCAGCAGCGCCGGCTGGGTTGTACTCAATAGGTGAAAGCCATCCTGCGCGGTGGCTGCTGCCGTGACAACTGCCCCCTGAGAGACCAGCAGAAAGGTCAAATAGTCGCGGGTATCGGTGTCATCGTCAATGACCAAGATAGACATATTCGTCAGGGCATGGGGACCGGCCTCGGCAAGCTTGGTTTCTGGCGGCGTGGGAGGCGTGGGGGTGAACGGGGAAGGCACCAGCGGCAGGGCCACGTTAAAGGTGGTGCCTTGATTGACCCCAAGGCTTTCTGCCCAGACGTAGCCCTGGTGCTGCTCTACCAGGTAGTAAACGATCGCCAGCCCCAAACCCAGCCCTCCCTGGGCGCGGGTGGTGCTGCTGTCGGCCTGGCGAAACCGATCAAAAATGTGGGGCAAAAAGTCGATGTCAATGCCCATGCCCGTATCGTTGATGCGCAGCTGGGCGTAGCCCGGCGCATAGGCAACTGGGGGATTTGCTAGACCGTCAGGCAGGTCGGTCACCACCGAGAGATGAACGTCTACTCGCCCCTGCTGAGGGGTAAATTTAATCGCGTTGGTGAGCAAATTCCAGACGACCTGCTGCAACCGCAGGGCATCTCCCACAATCTCTAGGCGGGCGGTGTCTTGAACGTTGTCAACCAGGGCGATCGCCTTGGCTTCTGCCGCTGGCCTCACCGTCTCTAACGCCGACTGGGCGATCGCCGCCAGATCTAGCGGCTGGCAGTGGAGCTGTAGCTTGCCCCGCACAATCTGGGACACGTCGAGAATGTCTTCAATCAGCTGTTTTTGGGCAACGGCGTTGCGCTCAATGGTGGCGATCGCGTAGGCCGTCTTTTGTGGGTCTAAGTTGCGCGATTGCAGCAGCTGCGACCAGCCCAAAATTGAATTGAGCGGTGTCCGCAGCTCGTGGGACAGTACCGCAATAAACTCGTCCTTCATGCGGTTGGCCGTCTCTGCCTCTTGGCGGGCCACCTGCTCGCGAATTACCTGGGCGTTGGCGGCCTCGGCTCGCTTGCGCTCGGTAATGTCTTCAACGGTGCCCACATAACCGAGAAACTGCTTTTGCTCCGACACCAGACGGGCCGAGCGAACCGAAATCCAGCGGGAGTCAGCATCTTTCGCCTGAACTCGAAACTCCTGGGAATATTCCTGCCCGTTAGCCATGAAGGCGTGCCAAGTCGATTGGGCGATCGCCGAGTCGTCGGGATGCACGGAGCCCAGCCAGCTCTGCTCGGGGACAGTCTCGGCTGAGCCACAAATGGATTGGTAGCGGGGATTGGTGTAGAGACAGCGGCCTTCAGTATCGGTGACAAACACCCCCAGCGGCGAACAGGTGCTGAGCAAGCGAAACCGCTCTTCACTCATCTGTAGCTCAGTATTAATTGCTTCTAATTGAGCGGCCTGCCGCTGCAAAATTTCTGTTTTTTGCCGCAGGGCTTCGGTCTTTTTAAATAGCTCAATAAAAATGGTTACTTTTGACAGCAAAACATTGGGCGCAAGTGGCTTGATTAAATAATCTACAGCCCCCAATGCATAGCCCTTAAACATAAACTGTTCGTTGCTGCTAAAGGCGGTCAGAAAAATGATTGGTGTATCGCGCGATCGCTGACGCTGGCGAATGAGCGTGGCTACCTCAAAACCATCCATCAGAGGCATTTGCACGTCCAGCAAAATTACCGCAAAGTCGTCCTGCAGTAGACAGCGCAGCGCCTCTTCCCCCGAGGTTGATTTGACTAAATTGGCCCCCAGTTGGCCCAAAATAGCCTCTAGGGCCACCAGGTTTTCAGGCTGATCATCGACGAGGAGAATGTTGACGGTTGCCTCGGTTTGCATCACTAACCTCCCGTCGCCGCGCAGAGATGAATTAAGCGGGGCGCAATTTGCGAGAGGGGCAATATGGCATCGACGGCGATCGCCGCGATCGCGGCCCTCGGCAGCACTGGGCTTTCTGCCGTGTCTGGGTCTTGCACAATTGCGACCCCGCCCCGCGCCTTCAGGGTGGATAACCCTTTTACTCCATCCTGGTTGGCTCCGGTCAAAATTACACCAATCACACGTTCGTTATAGCTGTCAGCGGCCGACTCTAGCAGCACATCAATTGACGGGCGCGCGTAGGAAACCGGCTCATCAATAGATAGAGAAAAATATCCGTATTCTACCAGTAAATGATAGTCGGCCGGGGCGAGATAAACATGCCCCGCCTGGATGCGTTCCTTATCTTCAACCTCGTGCACTGGAAGCACCGTAAACTGTTGCAAAAAATTACCCAAGCCCTGATCAGACTCGCGGTGGCGATGTTGCACAACGGCTAGTGCCGCAGAAAAATCTTGGGGAAGGGCACCAAGCAGAGTTTTTAGGGCCGACAGTCCGCCCAGGGAAGTGCCGATTACAATCAGTTCATAGGCCACTAATTGCGTCTCCTATACAGCTTTTCGGCTTTTGCCAAATCGTCGTAGGCGGTTTCATATTTGGTGAACCGAATAGTTTCCTGCTTGCCCAAACCAAGAATGCCAAACTTACACAGGCTGTTATAAAACAGTCCGTGAACCTGATTTTGCAAGGTTGGATTGAAGTAAATCAGCACATTGCGACAGATGATCACATTGAACTCGTTGAATGAGCCATCGGTCACCAAATTGTGCTCGCCAAAAACCACCCGCTCCCGTAGGGCAGGCCGCAAAATAACGTTGTTATATTTGGCCGTATAGTATTCCGAAAATGTGCGCTGGCCGCCGGCTTTTAAGTACAGCTGGGTATAGTCCTGCATTTGCTTGTAGGGATAGATGCCCTGTCGCGCAATTTGCAAAACCCGGCCATTGGCATCGGTGGCATAGATGCGGCAGCGGTGGTAAAGCCCTTCCTCCTGCAGCAGAATTGCCATGGAGTAAACTTCCTGCCCAGTGGAGCAGCCCGCATGCCAAATGCGAAGAAAGGGATAGGTGCGCAGTAGCGGCACCACCTGCTGTCGAAAAGCCACGTAGAAGCTTGGGTCGCGAAACATGGCCGTGGTGTTCACCGTTAACCCCAACAGCAGCCGCTCCGCACAGGCGCGATCGGTCAGCACCTGAGCCTGCAACTCGGCTACGGTGGCGATTTCTTCGGTTTTGAGAAAGCTTTGAATGCGACGCCTGAGGGAGGCAGAAGCATAATTGCGAAAATCGTAGCCATACCGATGATATAGCCCTTCAATGAGTAAGTGAACGTCTAGATCGTCTGGTTTCAAAATCGTCGCCAGCACCCCATAACCCGTTCAAACCACCTGTCCAAAGCTGTTGTCAAACCTGTGCCAATCTCCAGCTCAAACCGCTCTCCTGGGCTGGCCAAAGCTTGCCCCATTGTCGCCCAATTTCCCTCCCGAACGGTACGTCAAAGGGGGGATCTTAATGGCGATCGCCACTACTTAGTACAGCCACAGGCGCAGCAGCGTCAACAGCTGCTCGGTATCGACGGGTTTGGTGATGTAGTCGGAGGCCCCAGCTTCGATGCACTTCTCGCGATCGCCTTGCATGGCTTTGGCGGTCAGCGCAATGATTGGCAGCGATCGAAACTGCTCCTGTTTGCGAATTAGTCCGGTGGTTTCGTAACCGTCTAGCTCTGGCATCATCACATCCATCAGCACGAGGCCGACATCGGCATTGGCGCGCAACGTCTCAATGCCTTCGCGCCCGTTCTCGGCAAACACCACTACCATCTCGTACTGCTCCAGCAGGCTGGTAAGGGCAAAAATATTGCGCACGTCATCGTCGATGATCAGCACTTTTTTGCCGGCCAGGGCTGGGTCGCTGTGCTGCAAGCGCTCTAGCATTTGCTGCTGGGGCGGCGGCAGATTGGCCTGTACCCGGTGCAGAAACAGGGCCGTTTCATCCAGCAGCCGCTCGGGCGATCGCACGTCTTTAACAATGATGGTTTCGGCCAGGCGGCGCAGCTGGGTCTCCTCTGCCTCGGTCAGGTCTTTGCCGGTGTAAACAATAATCGGCAGCTTCACCAGGGCCGGATCCTGTTTGATCTGCTCTAGCAGATCAAACCCGTTCATATCGGGCAGGCCCAGGTCGAGCACGATGCAGTCGCAGGGTTGGGTGCGCAGGGTCTCTAGGGCGGCAGCACCGGTGTGCACGGCGGTGCTGGTGACATCGCCACCGCCAATCAGCTCAATAATGCTCTGGGCCTGCACCGGGTCATCTTCAATCACCAGCAGATAGCGCACCCGACGTTCTACAAACTGTTTGATGTCGATCAGAGTCTGGGTCAAAATTTCCGGCGCTACAGGCTTTTGAATGTGGGCGATCGCTCCCATCTGAAATTCCTGCTGCTGCTCGTCGTTGACCGTCAGAATGTGAACTGGAATGTGGCGAGTAGTGGGGTTGTGCTTTAGCTGTTCAAGCACCGTCAGACCGTCCATATCGGGCAGGTGCAGATCGAGGGTAATGGCGTTGGGCACAAACCGCTGGGCTAGGGCCAAACCGGTCTGCCCCTGGAGCGCAATCAGCACCTTAAATCCCTGCCCCCGTGCCATATCTAACAAAATGCGGGCAAAGTTTGGGTCATCTTCAATCACCAGCAGCACTCGCTCGGCCGAGTCTTGCCCCCCTGGCGACAGCCGTGAGCGATCATCCTCCAGGTTGGCTGGTAGGGGCGGCAGCGAGTCCCGGCTTGGGGAAGAGGTCATGACTGGGGTTAACTCAGGGGCGGCAGGGCGGCGGTCTTGGGAAGCTAGTCTTGCCCCCTGACGCTGGGCCCTGATTTGCAGCACCTCCCCATCGGTCGAGGGGGCGACGTAGCGCAGCGGCAGGTACAGGGTAAAGGTGCTGCCCTGGTCAGGCTCACTTTGCAGCTCTAGGGTACCCCCTAGCAGCTGGGCCAGCTGTAGGCTGATCGATAGCCCCAGCCCAGTACCGCCGTAGCGGCGGCTGGTGGTGCCATCGGCCTGCTGAAACGCCCCAAAAATGGTGTACTGCTTTTGGGGCGCGATGCCAATGCCGGTATCGGTAACCGCAAAGGCCACCCGCTCCTCGGCAGCCGGAAAAATATCCACCGTGACCCGGCCCTGCTCCGTAAACTTGATGGCGTTAGAGATCAGGTTTTTGAGCACCTGCTGTAGCCGCCGAGGGTCGGTGGCCAGGGTGGTGGGCAAGCCCTCATCCACGACCACCTCAAACCGCAGCCCCTTGCTGGCCGCGGTGGGCTGAAACGTGCGCTCTAGCTCAAACTGAATCGCCGTAAAGGCCAGCGATTCAATGGTCACCTCCATTGTTCCCGACTCGATTTTGGCCATGTCGAGAATGTCGTTGATCAGCGAGAGCAGGTCTGCGCCGGCAGAGTGGATCGTGCGGCTATAGTCAACCTGCTTCTCGGTTAGGTTGCCGTCGCTGTTGTCGCTGAGCATCTTGGCCAAAATCAGCAGGCTGTTTAGAGGTGTCCGCAGCTCGTGGGACATGTTGGCCAAAAATTCTGACTTATAGCGCGACGACTGGGCTAACTGGGCAGCCTGCTCCTCCAACTCCTGGCGGGCTAGCTCAATTTCGCTGTTTTTGCGCTCCACCTGCTGCTTTTGGGTTTCTAGCAGCTCTGCCTTCTCTTCTAGCTCCTCGTTGAGCTGCTGTAGCTCTTCATTCGACTGCTGCAATTCTTCCTGCTGCTGCTGCATCTCCAGCTCTGACTCCTGCAGCGACTGGGTGCGCTCTTCGAGCAGCTGATTGCTCTGCAACAGCTCTTCCTGCTGCTGGCGCAGTTCTTCGGTCAGCACCTGCGATCGCTCCAGCAGTCTCTGGGTTTGCATATAGGCGGCGATCGCGTTGATCATCACCCCCGTCAAGTTGCTGGCCTCATCCAAAAAGGCCAGCTGTAGGTCGTCAAAGCGGTGAAAAGAGGCCAGTTCTAGCACCCCCTTCACCGCATTCTCAAACATCAGGGGCAGCACCACAATCGTCAGGGGCGGCGCCGAGCCCAGCCCAGAGCGAATCTGAATATAGTCCTCCGGCACCTGAGTTAGCACAATGCGCCGCTTTTCTAAGGCGCACTGCCCTACCAGCCCTTCCCCCAGTTTAAACTCGTTCGACAGGTGCTTGCGCTCCTGGTAGGCATAGCTGCTCAACAACTTCAGCCGAGGTGGTTTTTTGGCAGGGTCCAATAGGTACAGCACCCCCTGCTGCGCGTCTACCAGGGGCGCCACATAGGTCAACATCAGCTCTGCCAGGGTTTCGAGACTGCGCTGCCCCTGCAACTGCTGAGACAAATCTGCCAGGTTAGACTTCAGCCAGCGCTGCTCTTCGTTCGCGCGAATCGTCTTCCGCAGGTTAGTCACCATCTGACTGAAGGTGCGGGTCAGAATGCCGGTTTCATCTTGGGAGTTGCTGTCCGGTAGGGAGACGGACAAATCGCCGTCAGCCAGCCGTTCTGCGGTGTTAGAGAGTCTGCGCAGGGGTTCAGAGATATTGCGCGATAGCCACCATCCCACCAGCGATAGCACAATAAACGAGATTGGAATGCCAAAGGCGATCGTATAGAGCGTCTGCTGCGAGGAGATCTGGGCCTGGGTAGCCCGCTCCCCCAGCATGCTCTCCTCTTGCTCAATCAGCTCCGCAATCAGGGCGCGGATCTGGTCCATGAGCAGCTTGCCGCGATCGGTCAGAATATAGGCCTGCGCCGCCGCAAACCCCCCCGTATTTCGCAGCTCAATGCCCTCCGCTAGCCGGGCCAGCCTGGCGTCAATTAGCGGTTGCAGGTCAGCTAGGCGACTTTGAAGCAGCGGGTCGTCGTCGGTGAGCAGCACCAGGGACTCGTACTGGTCATCAATCTTTGTCAGCGCACTGTTATAAGGTTCTAAATAATGAGGTTGGCCGGTAATGAGATAGCCCCGCTGGCCAGTTTCGGCGTTGATCAGCTCAGTTTCTAGCTCGTTGAGATAGCCCAAGATTTGGTATGACTGCTTTTCCCGCTCGGCACTGCGAATTAGGCTAGTAGTGGTGCGGTAAGCAATGGCACCTAGCACAGCCAAGAGCGTCAGCCCTAGGGCAAACCCTGCCCCAATGCGTGTGCCAATTTTGAACCGATTTGCCATAGCGTGTCATTACCAAGCTCATGCATCATTTCAAGGAATTGCCGGAGGGTGCTGTGCGTTTTGGGCCAAGGCCCAAGCAGTCCTAGGGTTCAATTCACCATCCACACTGTAATCTTCGCACCCCTTAACCAGGCATCCGCTCTTTAGAAACCGTCCCTGAATCTGCCGAGCCTGCCTTTACCTCACCCGACTAGGCCACCAATAGTTAAAGGCTCCAGGGCTTCTCTAAAACCCTGGAGCCTTGATTTAGGCGATCGCCTCCATCCCAGAGACAGATCCAGAATCCTTAGCCCAATAGCGCCTTGGCCCGGCTGACTACGTTCTCGACCGTGAAGCCAAACTTCTCCATTACCAGGTCGCCAGGGGCAGAGGCTCCAAAGCGATCGACGCCAATCACGTCGCCTTCGCCGCCTACGTAGCGGCACCAGCCCATGGTGATACCTGCTTCTACTGCCAGGCGCTTGGTCACTGCCTTGGGCAGCACCGACTCCTGGTAGGCGGCATCCTGGGCGTCAAACAGTTCCCAGGAAGGCATGGAAACTACACGTACCTTGGTGCCTGCGGCTCGCAGTTCCTGAGCGGCATTGACGCAAAGGCTAACTTCGCTGCCCGTGCCGATCAAGATCAGGTCGGGAGTGCCATCGCAGTCATCGACGGTGTAGGCTCCTTTAGCAACGCCTTCGATCGAAGAGCCAGGTAGGTTAGGCAGGTTTTGACGGCTAAAAGCCATCAGCGTGGGGGTCTTGCGATGCTCCACGGCGATCTTGTAGGCCCCAGAGGTTTCGGTGCCGTCGGCAGGGCGAATCACGATCAGGTTGGGAATGGCCCGCAGGGAGGCGATGGTTTCTACCGGCTGGTGGGTGGGACCGTCTTCGCCCAAACCAATGGAGTCGTGGGTCATGACGTAGATCACCCCGGCCTGGGAGAGGGCCGACAGGCGAATGGCCGCCCGCATGTAGTCGGCAAACACCAGGAAGGTGGCGCAGTAGGGAATCAGGCCCGAGTTGTGCAGGGCAATGCCGTTGCAGATCGCGCCCATGCCGTGCTCGCGCACACCGAAGCGGAGGTTGCGGTTTTCGTAAGCCCCTTTCTGGAAGCTACCGGAGATTTTTAGCTCGGTCAAGTTGGAGTGGGTGAGGTCGGCAGAGCCACCAATCAGCTCAGGGATAGCCGGAGCCAGGGCGTTAAGGGTAACCTCAGAATTTTTCCGAGTGGCCAGTGCCTTATCTTCGGGGGTATAGGTGGGCAGGGCATCGACCCAGCCGTCGGGTAGCTGGCCGGAGAGCATGCGCTCAAACTCGGCGGCCTCGGCGGCGTACTTGGTGCGGTAGGTGGCGAGGGTTTCTTCCCACTCGGCCTGAAGGCTGGCACCGCGATCGATCGCCTTGCGCATGTGGCTGAGGGCATCTTCGGGAATTTCAAATTCGCCGTAGCTCCAGCCCAGGTTTTCGCGGGTGAGCTTGATCTCGTCACCGCCTAGGGCCGCACCGTGTACACCAGCGGTGTTTTGCTTGTTAGGGGAACCGTAGCCGATGGTGGTGGTGACTTTGATCATCGAGGGCCGATCGCTGACAGATTTAGCCTCTTCGATCGCCTTGGCCATGGCATCCAAATCCGTGTTGCCATTCTCCACGTGCAGTACGTGCCAGCCGTAGGCCTCAAAGCGCTTGCTCACATCTTCGGTAAAGGAGATGTCGGTGGAGCCGTCGATGGAGATGTGGTTGTCGTCGTAAAGGGCAATCAGCTTGCCCAGACCTAGGTGCCCTGCCAGGGAGCAGGCTTCGCCAGAAACCCCTTCCATGTTGCAGCCGTCGCCCAAGATCACATAGGTGTAGTGATCCACCAGGGTGGCATCGGGCTTGTTGAACTTGGCGGCTAGGTGAGCTTCGGCCATGGCCAAACCTACGGCGTTGGCAATGCCCTGACCCAGCGGGCCAGTGGTGACTTCGATGCCAGGGGTTTCAAAGTTCTCGGGGTGGCCGGGGGTGCGAGCGCCCCACTGGCGGAACTGCTTAATGTCATCCAGCGTCACGCTGTCAAAGCCACTCAGGTAGAGCAGGGCGTATTGCAGCATGCAGCCATGGCCTGCCGACAGCACGAAGCGATCGCGGTTAAACCACTGGGGGTTCTTGGGGTTGACCCGCATGAACTTATCCCACAGCACGAAGGCCATGGGCGCAGCTCCCATGGGCAGACCGGGGTGGCCAGATTTGGCCTTTTCCACCGCATCAATCGCTAAAAAGCGAATGGAATTAATACAGAGTTCTTCCAGGGATTGGGTTGCAACAGCCATAGGTTCAACAGCTTAACGACGGTTTTTTGGAGCAGCAGCACACAGCACTAGGACTAGCCCAGGGGCTAACAAAGTTATCGGCCTAAATCGATCAAGACCCCACACACAGCCTTGCCCTTCAGCAGACCCCGCAACCAGACGATTGTCAATACCCTCTGGCTAGGCAAGGCACAAAGCTCAAGTGCCAAACGGCACATTTTTAGGTCATTATACCTATCAATTGATTCAACCTGTAGCTCTAGCTACGGTATTTCTTAAACACTAGGGTAACGTTGTGGCCTCCAAAGCCAAAGGAGTTGGAAATCGCCACCTCAATCGGCATGGGGCGACTTTGGTTGGGAATATAGTCGAGGTCGCAGTCGGGGTCAGGGTCGTGAAGGTTGATGGTGGGCGGGGCGATGTCATTGGCGATCGCCAGACAGGTGGCCACCGCCTCAATCCCTCCAGAGCCTCCCAGCAGGTGCCCGGTCATTGACTTGGTCGAACTCACCGCTACCTTATAGGCCACATCCCCTAGAGCGGTTTTGATCGCCTGGGTTTCAGTGGGGTCATTGGCCCCCGTACTGGTGCCGTGGGCGTTGATATAGCTGATCTCGCCCGGCAAAATCTCTGCATCCTTGAGCGCCAGCTGAATGCAGCGGGCCGCCCCGGCCCCACCGGGCACCGGTGCCGTCATATGGTAGGCATCGCAGGTCATGCCGTAGCCGACAATCTCGCCGTAAATCGTCGCTCCCCGGCTCAGGGCATGCTCTAGCTCTTCAAGAATTAGAATGCCGCAGCCTTCGCCGATCACAAAGCCGTCGCGGGTTTTGTCAAAGGGGCGGCTGGCAGCGGCGGGGTCGTCGTTGCGGGTGGAGAGGGCGCGGGCCGAGGCAAAACCCGCCACCGACAGGGGCGTGACCGCTGCCTCGGTGCCACCGCAGATCATTGCTTGGGCATAGCCGTGCTGAATCAGCCGAAAGGCATCGCCAATCGCGTTAGATCCAGCGGCACAGGCGGTGACAGCACAGGTGCTCGGCCCCTTGGCCCCCGTATGGATGGCCGTTAACCCCGCCGCCATGTTGGCGATCATCATCGGAATCATGAAGGGGCTACAGCGGCTAGGGCCCCGGTCGAGATAGATCTCCTGCTGGTCTTCTAAGACTTTGAGGCCACCGATGCCAGAACCAATACAGGTGCCGATTTGCTCGGCGTTGAGATCGGTAATGGTCAGTCCCGAGTGCTGAAGGGCGCGCTGACCAGCAATCACCGCAAACTGGGAGAAGCGATCCATGCGCCTGACTTCTTTTTTGTCGAGAAAGTCGCTTGGGTCGAACCCTTTGACTTCCGCAGCAATTTGCGACGCGTGCTGAGAAGGGTCGAAGTGGGTAATGCGAGCTGTGCCGCTACGCCCAGCCACTAGCCCAGCCCAGTACTCCTCCAGGCTATTGCCAATGGGGGTAATGGCATCCATGCCAGTCACCACAACGCGCTTTGAGTCAGAGTTTGCCATAGCCAAATTTCAGGTGAACCAGGTCGAGGTTAAGGGGGGCCGGGCGGGCCAGCTATAAAACCGATGGCATGGGGGGCACCCCTCGGCTTCCCCCCACGTCTGCTAACACAGGCGTTAACCCTACTCCCAAGCCAATTCCTGGGATCGGAGACGGCCTAGGCGGCTTTCTCTTCGATGAAGTTAACGGCATCCTGCACCGTGGCAATGTTCTCTGCCGCTTCGTCAGGAATTTCGATGCCAAATTCTTCTTCCAGAGCCATAACTAGCTCTACAGTATCGAGAGAATCGGCGCCCAGGTCGTTAGCGAAGCTAGCTTCGGGCTTAACGTCTGCCTCTTCAACCCCTAGCTGCTCGCTGACAATCTTTTTGACCTTTTCAAAAGTCTCTGCGCTCATGGTTCTCCAACGCCTCTTTGTACAGATTAATCGACAACAAAAAACCTTATCACCCTGCGACCCCATCGAGACGAATATCTGACGTCAAGTCCCAGCATAAGGCCGCTCAACTTTGGCCATCGTCCCCCGAGCAAAGTCGGAGGGGAAATGTTCCAGAATTTCTGACCTCGACGGTGCTTAGCCAGCTACCGTCACCAATTTTGAGCATCCCTTCATGATATCGGAAAAAGAACCCTACCAGAAATCCGTCGCCCGATAGCCGAGTTCCTCTAGCATGGAGCGCAGCAGAGGCAGGCTGAGGCCAATGACGTTGGTGTGACAGCCCTCGATTTTTTCGATTAGCAGGCCCCCCTTGCCGTCAATGGAAAAGGCCCCGGCGCAGGCTAAAGGCTCCCCCGAATTGACGTAGGCCACGATCGTGGTGTCGTCAACCTCAGAAAAGTAAACGCGGGTGACGGCACTGCGCACCAGCGTTCTCCCCTGGGGAGCAATCAGGGCGTGGCCTGTGTGAATCTCGCAAACCTGGCCCCGCATCGCTTGCCATCGGGCGATCGCATCCTCTTTATCCTTGGGTTTGCCGTAGATTTTGCCCCGAAAGGCCATCACCGAGTCGCACCCCAGCACTAGGGCACTGGGAAACTGGGGTGCAACTGATTCAGCCTTGCAGCGGGCCAGAGTGGCCACGTAGTCAGGCGGAGCGGTGATGGCAACTTGATCTTCATCAAAGTTGCTGGGGTACACAAAGGGCTGAATGCCTGCCCCTACCAGCAGCAGGCGACGGCCCTTTGAGGCTGAGGCGAGAACAAACTGAGGTCGAGGAGAAGTAGGCATAGCTAACCGTGACGGCAATTGAAAGGGGTTATTCCAAGATAGAGACCAGGTAGGGCTTTCATGCTGAGGGCGTTTGTCGTCGAGGTTCCCCCTTACAAAAAAGGGAGGGACTAGAGCGCCGCTTCTACAGCAAGAACGAGGGGAAGATAAAGAGCACTGGTAATCGCTCGGTTAGAGCATCCCCGTTGACCGGTAGCCAAGCGCCTTGTTACGCTTTATCAGATAGAGACTAGATCTAGGACACCTTGAACGAGGCTACCGACTGCTTCATCATGTCTCGGACTTTGTCCCAGCGGCCTTCGTCGGTGGAGGCGTTGAAGGTGTAGAGCTTGCCCCGACGCACAATGGCGCTAGCCAGGTTGTGGCGTTGCCCAGCAGGCAGGTCGGCCAGGTACTCCAGAATGTAGTAGGTCTTATCGTCAGCGGTATCGATGCGCTGGGCGCTAAGCAAATCGACGCTGCTGTCATCCCCCGCTAGGGCGCTGAAGCTTTTGGAGAGCTTGTAACCCACTTCGGTGGGGGTACCCAGGGCATCAAGATCTTTGCCTTCGGGGATCTCGCTAATCACCACGCTGATGTTCTCGGTCTCGTGGATGATGTCGTGAAAGACGATGTCGGCAGCGCCGGGCACGTTTACTTCAACCCAGCCGGTGGGGTACATAAACTCGTAGCCCGAATATTGGTCAGCGTAGGCCTGAAGACCACCGCCGCCACCCATGCAGCCCTGGAGGGTGACAGCAAAAACAATCAAAAGCACTGTGGTCAGCCGCTTCAGCATGGGTCAATATCCTTGAATCTTTATAATCAATAATAATTAATTGTCTCACACGGGCTGCTTAAGCCGGCTCTTGAAAAAACAGCAGATGCTGCTCGGGTAGGCAGTCATCGGTCTTGACCCAGTCCAGCCCTACGGCGGCCATTTCGCGGCGCACCTGGGCCACGCTCATCTTGTGCAGTCGCTTGATCATGACCCTGGGGTTTTCGGCTTTGTACTCGGCCAGCACGACCCGCCCACCGGGCTTGAGAGCAGTCACAACGCCCTCCATTACCTCGCGGGGGTTGGCAAACTCGTGGTAGGCGTCGACCATGAGCGCCAGGTCGACAGAGTTGGGCGGTAGGTTGGGATTGTCGGGCTGCCCCAGCACCGGCTCCACATTCTTGATGCCCTTAGCCTCTAGCTCGGCTTGGAGCATGGCCAGCATTTCGGGCTGAATATCCACCGCCAGCACCTTCCCTTGCGGCACAAGAGGAGCAATGCGGCGGGCAAAATAGCCGGTGCCAGCGCCTACATCGGCAACGGTATCGGTGGGGAAGAGGTCAAGGGCAGCGATCGCCGCCTGGGGCCGTTCTTGCAGTACTCGACTAGGGCGATCGAGCCATCCAGCGCCCTGGTGACCCATAGTCTGCGCAATTTCTCGGCCTAGGTAAACCCGGCCAATGCCGTCAGCACTGGGGGATACCGTTTGATACTCAGTACTGACCTCAAACGTCGTCGTGCCGCAGGCACTTAGCCCCCACAGCACCGCGACCAACACCAGTCGGCGCAGGGTGAATACCATTTGGCTGAGAAACTTGTGCCCGGTGGGCTCGGCTAAAGAAGGGCGACCCATTATAAAACAGCTACTGAACTACAAAACCTATCCAGCCAAACATCCACCGATAAAAGACTAGTACTTGACCAAGCTGATTGGGACAATCTTTAACAGCTTAGGGTGTCGGGTTCAGGGTTTAGGGTCCAGATAGGACGTGAACCTGAAACCCCCATTCATATCACCTTTGGCTTGGCCGACTACTAAGCCTCTACTGGAGCGGGAGCAGGCTCTAACAGGGTCACCAATGCCAAGTTCACCTGGTCTTCGGTGGGTTGGCTGAGTTCGGCGCGCACGTTGGGGCCAAAGAACGACTCAATTTTGGCTTTCTTTTCCACCCAGGTAGAAAAGGGCACCATAGACGAGTCAAACTCCAGCACTAGGGCATAGTTACCGTCGATTTCAGTCTCATGCAGGCCGCTGAGTTCAGGACACTCTTGCCCCGAGGGGCTCAGCCCCAGCTTCTGTAAGGCAACATCGAGGTGGGCTTCCTGGCCATAGCGGTAGCGGGTCACATCGAGACGCACCTGGTTTTGGGTGGAGGTGGCCTGCTCTTCGCGCAGTTTAAGCACCTCAGGCGAAGTGGGCTGAGTGTAGGACACCGGCTCTAGCTCAGCAGCCCGCAGCGCTAACCCGCCCAGCAATACAGGAATGCCGTAGAAGAAACCGACCAGATTGAGGGTGGAATTATCTTGAAAGTAGGCAACGAATCCGACAATAGTGAGCACCCCACCCACTGCCAGCAGCACCAGACTCAGGTTGATTCGCCCTAACTTAATTCGCCCCAGCATACGACCCTCGGTGGAAAGATTACTTCTGACTATCATGCCGTCTTGTGGATGAGAAAGGTAGGGAGTGGGGAGTGAGGGAGGTGATGAGGGTGAGGGAGGTGGGGAGGTGAAAGTTCAAAATCGCTTCCTCATCCCCTCATCTTCGCCATCCCACTCAATGCACCTCGCTACAAAGTTGTTTATGCTGTCGAAGGAAACTCTAGGCCACACTCTCCAGGGGGACGCTATGGAACTGCAAATGATTCGCGATCGCATTGCCACCATTCGCTCTAAGCGAGAGGCGCTGATTCAACTGCTGGAGCAGCCTGATCTGGGCACCCTGCGCATTGATGTCAATCAGGCGATCGAGGAAATGGACGATCTGCTAGAAGAATTTGACCGCACCTTTCCGGTGGGATGATAGGTTGAGATTTGGATTGCAATTCGCCCAATCCCGGTTTGAGACTGAGTTTTGCCAGTGGGAAAGCTCAAGGGTCTAACTTGGACTGGCGACTGTTCTTTCAACTACTCACCTAAACTTCCGTCAACTCGCTATGGCCACTAGCTACTCCGTCGAAATTCACCACCAGGGCACTACTCAAACCATCACCGTTCCGGAAGACCAGACTATTCTAGCGGCGGCTCAGGCGGTGGGGCTAGACCTGCCGACCTCCTGTGGGGCAGGGGTGTGTACGACCTGCGCCGCTCTGGTGCTGGAGGGCGAGGTCGATCAGAGCGAAGGCATGGGGGTGAGCACCGAGCTTCAGGCCGATGGCTACGCGCTGTTGTGCGTTGCCTTTCCGCGCTCAGACATCAAGCTAGAGACCGAGAAGGAAGATATCGTTTACCAAAAGCAGTTCGGCCAGGGCTAGACCGTATGGTGGGCAATGCCCACCATCAAATAATTTTTGGCAGACAGGCGTCCCAATCAGGTTCGCGATGCTCCAGCGGTGGGCACTGCCCACCCTACACCGGGCAGAAGTTGCTCTTTTTAGTGGGTAAATGATGGCGTTGGCCACTCACTTTATTACTCTCAATATCAATTTGGGAGATGCTCAGAGAGATTTGGTTGGGGCGATCGAATCGGCTCTAGCTGAGCAGGGAGAACCCTTGCGCTGGGCAATTACCCAGGTGAACTCTGACAACCAAACCGCTACGGTCGAAGCCGTGGTGACGACGCACGTCAATTCTGAGCTGCTATGAACTCGGCCAATCCTAGTCGGCGTCCCTATACTGCGGTGCTGGTGGTGCCCACTGGCATCGGGGCAGCAGTGGGTGGTTACGCGGGGGATGCGCTGCCGGTGGCGCGGGCGATCGCCTCGGTGGTCGACACCCTAATTACTCACCCCAACGTGATGAACGGGGCGCAGCTTTATTGGCCGCTGCCCAACGCCTGCTACGTGGAAGGCTATGGGCTGGACCAATTTGCCGCCGGGCGCTGGGGGCTGCGCCCTGTGCACCGCAACCGCATTGGCCTGGTGCTAGATGTGGCGATCGAGGATGACCTGCGCTGGCGACACCTGCAAGCGGCGGATGCGGCTCGAGCCACTCTGGGCTTAGATTTGACCGATTACGTCGTTACCGATGCGCCCCTGGGGGTAGAACTGCGGACGGCGGCATCGGGAGCGACCTGGGGCACGATTCAGCGGCCCGACAGCTTGCTGCGAGCCGCTGAGCGGGCGATCGCTGCCGGAGCCAATGCGATCGCCGTTGTCGCTCGTTTTCCCGAAGATACTGATGCTGAGACCCTGCAAGACTATCGCCAGGGCCACGGCGTAGATCCGTTGGCGGGGGCCGAGGCAGTGATCAGCCACCTAGTGGTGCGCACTTTGCAAGTGCCCTGCGCCCATGCTCCGGCCCTGAGCCCGCTGCCGCTAGACCCATCGATTTCGCCAAAGTCTGCCGCCGAGGAACTGGGCCACACGTTTTTGCCCTGTGTGCTAGCGGGACTGAGCCGAGCTCCGCAGTTTGTGACTGGGCCAACCCTGGGACAGTCCGGCCCCACGCTCTGGGCCGATCAGGTCGATGCCATTGTGGTGCCTGCCAGCGCCTGCGGGGGCAGTGCCCTGCTGAGCTTGGGGCGGCGATCGCTGGCGATCGCCGTCGAAGCCAACTCTACCGTCCTCGATGTTAGCCCCGAAGCCCTCGGCATACCGGCGGTGCGGGTGTCGTCTTACCTGGAGGCGGTGGGGCTACTGGCGGCCCATCGGGCAGGCGTGCATCCCCAGGCGCTGACGGCCCGGGTGCCGCAGATTCAGGCTCTGCGGTCTTCCCATGCGGGTTCTTCCTTTGGGCGGATAGAAAACATCTCGCCGGTGCCTACAATTTCATCTGAAGGAGGCTGATTAGGCCAACATCCTACCGTCAACCTATTGTGCAAGAGTGGGGCCGCAGATCGCCCATGGTATTAACCCGTTAAGGGCGTGCCCTGGTGCTACTGCTGATGTGATCGAGCCTCTGCTATCGTCACAGGAGAATGCTATGGCAAAGCGTACCGTTAACGTTCTACTCGTCGAAGACGATGAGGTGGATGTAATGAACGTTCAGCGGGCCTTTAAACGCAACCGCATCGAGAATCCTCTGTACATTGCCAACAATGGGCTAGCAGCGCTCGATATGTTGCGCGGTAGTGACTCCGATCCACCGTCGGTGCCCGAGCATCGCCGCCTTGTGCTGCTCGACATCAACATGCCCAAAATGAATGGGCTAGAGTTTCTTCAAGAGCTTCGCCAGGATGAATCGCTGAAGTCTACGCCCGTCGTTGTGTTGACGACCTCCGACGCCGACCAAGATCGCCTTGAGGCCTACCGGTTAAACGTAGCAGGCTATATTCTAAAGCCGGTCACTTTTGCTACCTTTGCAGATGTAGTGGCGGCCCTCAACCAGTACTGGGCGCTGTGTGAGATTCCATAACCAGACCCACTGGAATCCGCCGTGGGTAGCAGAAGCAGGTACTGAGCGGATGGGTGAAGCGCTAGAGCTCTTGTTAGTGGATGACGATGCTGTCGATCGTATGGCCATCTGCCGCGCTCTAGCTCGCGCCGACTTACCGGTTGAAGTCACTGAGGTAACTAGTGCTGAGCAGGCGATCGCCAACCTCAAAAGTCGCACCTACGACTGCGTTTTTTTAGATTATCGCCTGCCCGAGCAAGACGGCCTGTCGCTGATTCGTCAGTGGCGGGCTGAGGGCGTGAGCATTCCGCTGGTGGTGCTGACCGGCCAGGGCGACGAGCAAATCGCCGTCGACTTGATGAAAGCTGGTGCTAGCGACTACCTCGTCAAAACTCGCGTGTCGCCCGATCGCCTAGCGCTGCTGTTGCGCAACGCCCTGCGCATGTACGAAGTGGAGCGACGGGAGGCCAAGGTCATGGCCCAGCTTCAGCAGACCAACAAGCTGCTCACCCAGCAAAACGAAGAGCTAGAGCGCCAACGGCGCTATATCGAAGACCAAAACCTCAAGCTGCTAGAGGCCTACCGGGTTAAGTCTGAGTTTTTGGCCACTATGTCCCACGAGCTGCGCACACCGCTGAACGCCATTTTGGGGTTTTCGCAGATTCTCGACAGCCAGTCAAAGGGGCCGCTGACCTCCCACCAGGCCGAGATGATCAAGCGCATTTTCACCAACGGCAAGAACTTGCTCAATCTGGTGAACGACATTCTTGACCTATCTAAGCTAGAGGCCCAGCGGCTGACGCTGGACTTGACCCAGGTCAATCTCCACAGCCTGGTGCAGACTACGTTGCTAGATTTGCGATCGCTGGCTGACGGCAAAGCCCTCATCCTAAAGAGCACCCTCCAGCTCAACAACCCAATGGTGGTGAACGACGAACACCGGCTGCGCCAGGTGCTCACCAATTTGGTCTCCAACGCCATCAAGTTTACCGATCGAGGCCAGGTGCACATCACCGTCACGGAGACCGTCTCTGATCAGATTTCTCTCACCGTGGCCGACACCGGCATTGGCATTGCCGAAGAGCAACTGCCCCACATTTTTGAGGCTTTTCGCCAGGTCGATCAAACCATTCGTCGCCATCGCCCCGGCACCGGGCTGGGGTTGGCCATTGTCCAGTCGTTGGTCAGCATCATGGGCGGCACCATTGCCGTCAGCAGCCAGCAGGGGCAGGGGACGACCTTTGTCGTCACACTGCCTCGGCAGATTTCGCCGTCGCCAGGAACCTTTAGCCTAGATGCCGATCTAGCGGCTCAACCGCTGGCCCTGACCCTGAACACGGAGTAGGATGGGGCCAGGGCTGCAAAAGAGGGGTTTATAGAACCGGCTGTCCCTAGCGACCCGGAATCTAGGTCACCTCAGTACCGTCTATCCACCCCGAGTAAAGCCGCCATCCATTTACGGTGGCAACGTGGGAAAATAAGTTTCGCATTTTTGGAAAATTGCCTGTGAAAGCTCTTGTGGTCGGCAGCGGTGGCCGTGAACATACCCTGGCCTGGTCGTTGCTGCGATCGCCCAAAATCACTGAGGTGGTCTGCGTACCAGGCAACGGCGGCACCGCTACCCTGCCCCACTGCCGCAACCTGGCGATGGCCCCCACCGACTTTGAGGGCATCGCTCGTTTTGCCCTGGTCAACAACCTAGAGCTGGTCGTGGTCGGCCCCGAGCAGCCCCTGGCCGAGGGAATTACCGACTATCTGCAAGAGCAGGGGCTTAAGGTGTTTGGCCCCTGTCAGGCAGGGGCGCAAATCGAGGCCAGCAAGGCCTGGGCCAAGGCGCTGATGGTTGAGGCGGGCATTCCCACCGCCAAAGCCGCGGTTTTTGAGGAAGCAGCGGCCGCTTTAGCCTACTTAGAGCAGCAGGGTGCCCCTATCGTGGTCAAGGCTGATGGGCTTGCAGCGGGTAAGGGCGTCACCGTGGCCCACACCCTAGATGAGGCCATTCAAGCCGTCAAGGATGCGTTTAGCGGCAAGTTCGGAGTCGCCGGTCACCAGGTGGTGATCGAAGAATTTATGACCGGCCAGGAGGCATCGGTGCTGGCCATCACTGATGGGCAAACCATTCGCCCCCTGGTGCCCGCCCAAGACCACAAGGCCATTGGCGAAGGCGACACTGGCCCTAACACTGGCGGCATGGGAGCCTACGCCCCTACGCCAGTAGTGACCCCTGCCATTATGGAGCGGGTGCAAAAAGAGGTGCTAGAGCCGGCGATCGCCACCCTACGCGGCCGAGGCATCGACTATCGCGGCATTCTCTACGCTGGGCTGATGATTACCCCCGAGGGCGAGCCCAAAGTGGTGGAGTTTAACTGCCGTCTAGGTGACCCCGAGACCCAGGCCGTGCTGCCTCTGCTCGAAACTCCGCTGGAGGAGGTGATGCTGGCATGCATCGAAGGGCGGCTCGACACCTTAAAGTTGAAATGGAAGCCGGAAGCCGCCGCCTGCGTGGTGGTAGCCGCCGAGGGCTACCCCGACAAATATCCCAAAGGCATGGAAATCGTTGGTTTTGAAGAAGCCGCCGCCACCGGAGCGCTGGTGTTTCATGCGGGCACTCGCCGCCGGGGCAACAGCATTGTGGCCGATGGCGGACGCGTGCTGGGGGTGACGGGTTTGGGCGAAACCTTTGAGGCGGCGATCGCCAATGCCTACGAGGCGATCGACAAAATTTGCTTTGAAGGCATGTATTACCGCCGCGACATCGGCTACCGGGTCAAAGGGCTTTCTTCAGACTAGAAGGTGGGTTTGGCCGTAGCAAAAGAACGAAAATAGAAGAGCGAAAACCAAAAAAACTCGCCAGGCTTAAGTTCATGCATTTTGGGCTGTCCTGACCCGAACTTTAGCGATTGTAGTGTTTCGGTTGAGCAGGGCCGTTTCCACAGCATCTATGGATGGAAAGCTACTAGGGTCACTCTATGTCGGGGAAGACTGAAGACTATACTTTTTGTTCAGTTACGAGGGTCAGGCTTTCCCAAGTGCCTTGGGCATTGTAGGTGCGAATTAGTCGCTGTCGCAGGGTGGGAGTAATTAGCCAGCCAGCCTCCAAAAATAGCGGCTGCCCCGACTGAATCTCGGTGGGAAAGGTAGCCGAAGCCCCCCCCGGTAAGAGCAAGACGGTAACTGGCTGGCTGCCCTGCTCAAAGGTCAGGGTTGAACCAACCAGCTGACCCTGAAACTGGATGGCGGTGCTGTTGCCAAAGGTGAGGGTTTGGGTAACAGGGCGATCGCCCTCCCGCTGAATCTCTAGCTGAGTCGTCATCGATCGCTGGGGCTGCCAGTCAGGAAATACCGTGGTGGCCTCTCCCACCCAGGTGCCGATCAGCTGACCCACTGTGAGCGTGGGGCGCGGAGTGGGTTCGGTGCCGGCCAAATGCTCTCGAATCAGGGTCAAACTGCCAAGGGTGGGCTGCCGAGGAAAAACCTGGGCCACGCGCAGGCGCTCGCTGCCGTGGATCAGCCCTAGCTCGGCCCCAAACTCGCTCACCGGGCTACGCTGAATCGACCCCTGAGAAAAGGCACCTGTTTCGCAAAACAGCACTCCCCGCCCCAGGGAACTGTATTCCAACACCGTTTCGCTGGGGGGCTGGCCGGGAGGGCGCTTGCGAATTTCCTGGCGCATCGTATTACCCCCGTTGAGCGGGCTCAGCGCCACCTCTGAGGGCGTGTCTTGCAAAATTTCCCCAGTCGGAGATACCTGAGTAAACGACCCGACCCAGGTGCCCTGGTTTTTGAGTAAACGCGCCCACTGAGTCGAAGTTGCTGAGGCCATAGTGCGGTGAATAGAAGGAAACGTCAGTGCCGCTAAGAAGGAAAATGACAGTTAATACATTAGTTGGCAGGTCGGGAGTTCAAACCTGCTAGCTGGCTGACCGTTTCACCCGCTCACCAAAACAGCCCCTACGGTTCGTTGAGGTGAACCTAGGCCGTAGCCAATCAGCTCTGCATCAGGCTAACCAGATGCGGCAACTCCGGCAAAATCAGCGCCTCCATGGCTAGGGTCACCGCTTTGCTCGACCCCGGCAGCGCAAAAATTAGGGTAGATTGATAAACCCCGGCTACAGCGCGGGAGGCCATGGCGCGGGAGCCAATTTCCTGAAAGCTGAGATGGCGAAAGATTTCCCCAAACCCCGGCAGGGTTTTCTCCAGCAGGGCTGCGATCGCATCGTAGGTGGTATCGCGCGGGGCAATCCCTGTCCCCCCGGTGAGAATAATGCAGTCAACCTGCGCTGCCAATGTCTGGCACAGCGGGCGAATCTGCTGCGGCTCGTCGGGGACGATGCGGTAGTCGCTTACCTGGTGGCCCGCCTCAGCCAACAGGGTTTGCAGGAGTTGCCCGCTGCGATCGCTCTCGACGGTGCGGGTGTCGCTCACAGTAAATACCGCGCAGCGCACCGGTCTGCCTAACGCCGGGGGATGGGCCATGGTTGGGGTGGCACCTAGCTCTTGGTAAAGCCCAACCCGTTTTGCTCGGCGTAGCGATTCATAAACCGCATAAAGCGATCCCACTCGGCTTCGCTTTTCATAATGTAGGTGGCCTCAATGCCAGCGGGTTCGCCGTTGACAAACCGACCGTTGACCTCACGGCTCATCAGTTCGCCCTCTTCATCGACCAGGTACATACCGGTGATTTCCACCCCTGCCTGCTGAGAGAGGGCCTGGGGATGGTCAAAGTAGAAGGTGGCCGTACCGTCGGAGCCATCCTTGGCGCGGGTGAGCCGCACGTCGGGAATCACTGGTTCTGCAACGCCACGGGCAAATTGAATCTCGGCCATGCCAAACGTCCTAATCTAAGATTGCCATTTATAAAAATTCATTCTCGCACGATACCGGAACTGGATCTGACACGGGGATCAACTCCACCACCGCCGCGGGATCAGGCCGCCCCACCCAATATCTTTAAGGGGCGCTGCCGGGGGGCTCAGCCATCGGATCGGCGGTCAGCACCGTGAACGATTCGGCCAGGGCTACGGCTTCCTCGGGGCTGACATCTTCGCAGGCCTGGAGCGACTCAAACAGGTCGCCAATGTAGGTCGCCCCCACCAGCCGGTAAGCGCCAGAAGCCCCCAACATCCAGTCGGTGGACAAGTTGGAGTCAGGAAACTCGGCCCGCAGATTGGCATCGGTAAAGGGGCCATAGTTGAGGCCATAGCCCTGGTCACCAAACAGCGGCGGCTGAATGGGAATGCGGCTTTCGGTGGCAGGGGAACTGCCAATGCCCTCAGCGGCAAACTCGACGGCAAAGCACTGACTGCCTTGGCCAGCGGCCGCTCCTTCTGAGGCATTGCTTTGGTAGACCACCAGATAGCCAGGGCCGGAATCGCTGGAGTCAACCCGCATTTCTACGATCGCAAAGGACGGCGGCACCTGCCCCGGCACCACCACCTCAATTCCTAGACTGGTGAGCTGGCTGGTTTGGGTGGGCGACATTTGGGCCAAAAAAGCGCCTTCGGGGGGCGGCGGTGGCCCTTCGGCGACAGGGGTAGTGAGGGGGGCCGAGGTAGCGGTCGGGGGTTGGCGATCGCAGGCACTCACCAGCCCCACGACCAGCAGCAGCGCCGTCGCAACCTTTGTCTGGGTTGTCATGGTGGCTCTATCACCCGCTAAACAATGTCGCCGCTATCTTATCGCGTTGCCCGATCGCCGCAACTGCCTAAAAACTGCCATCCCAGTTAAACCTATGGCATGATAATCCCCTATTCATCTGGAGTCCTGTTCGTTGGCTAAGCTATCGCCCCTGCCTTTTTCGGTAAAAGTGTTTTACGGCGTGGGCGAGTTAGCGGCAGCGGTGCCCGCTAGCCTGTCGGCATTTTTTGTGCTGTATTTCTTTACGACTGTGGCGGGGCTGAGCCCGGCTCTGGCAGGCTCGGTGCTGCTGTTTGGCCGCGTGTGGGATGCCATCAATGACCCGATTATTGGCTGGATGAGCGATTGCACCCAGTCGCCCCTAGGCCGCCGTTTTCCCTGGATGCTGGGCGGCGTGATTCCCTTGGCGATCTGCTCGGTGCTGCTGTGGGTGGTGCCGCCCTTCCCGACTCAAATGGGGGTGTTTGCCTACTACATTGTGCTGTCGATTTTTGCCTTTGCGGCCTTTACGGCGGTGCAGCTGCCCTACACAGCCTTGGCTGCTGAACTGTCTGACGACTACGACGAACGCACCGACTTGATTGGCATGAAGTCGGCGTTTAGCATTGGGGCCAGCATTGTGGCCCTGGTAACGGCCCAGATCGTGTTTGCGCGGGTGGCCGACCCGGCCCGCCAGTACGCGCTGTTGGGAATGCTTTCGGCCAGCTTGGCTCTAGGGGTGATTGGCATTTGTGTGGCGGGCACCTACCGGCGCTACTGGCAGGTGCAGCGGGGCCGCCCCTCGCTGGCGGGCGATGTGGCTCCTCCGGCGCTGCTCAACCAGCTGCGCACCGTATTTCGCAACAGTGCGTTTCGCCAAGTTTTAGGCCTCTATCTCTGCGGCTGGATGAGCGTGCAGGTGACCGCCGCCATGCTGCCTTACTTTGTCGGCGCCTGGATGGGTTTGCCGGCGACTCACTTTGCTCAGATGGCCCTAGCGGTGCAGGGAACCGCGATCGCCATGCTCTGGTTATGGGATTGGGTGGCCAAGCGCACGGGCAAGCGAACGGTGTTTTTGACGGGGGCGCCTCTGGCGGCGATCGCCCTTGCTGGTCTAGCCACGGTGCAGCCTGGCCAAGTGGTCTGGATGTACACCCTGGGGGTGATTGCGGGCATGGGGGTGGCTACCCTCTATATGGTGCCCTTTGCGATGCTGCCCGACGTGATTGATCTAGACGAACTCAACACCGGCCTGCGTCGGGAAGGGCTTTACTTCAGTGCCCTGGTATTTCTGCAAAAGCTGGGCTTGGCCCTGGCGCTGTTCATCTCTGGTCAGTTGTTGAGCGTGACCGGCTACACGGCCAACACCGATACTCAACCCGTCGCTGCCCTCAACGCCATTCGCCTGCTGATTGGCCCTCTACCGGCGCTGCTACTGATGGTGGGGCTGTGGTTTTGCTACCGCTACCCGATTAACCGCGATCGCCATCAGCAAATCTTATTAGCCCTCCAGGAGCAGCGCCAGCAGCGATTTGATAACGAGGCCGCCCCTGGCCCAGACGTCCCTGCCCCAGGGGCTTAAGCGCGTTGACCAGCTGTGGGGTTGGTTATTTTTCCGCCTGGCGTCATCGCTCTTGGGATGGATTGTTGGCCGCCGCTGCCAGGGTTCGTTTCTACCTATTGGGGGAGGGAGCGCTTTGGGAGCACCGTTAAGGTGTGTTAAGTGCTTTAAGGCGCTGTGCAAAGGCGCTGCCTTCGCCCTAATAATTTCGCACGAACGTGCATGCAGTTTTGAGTGTAAGGATTGTTTTCAATGGCTATTATGCGTTCCTCTAAGACAAAGCGGTGGATGATTGGTTTTGCTAGCGTGGGCGCTGCGGCTATGCTAGCTGCATGTGGTGCTTCTGAGCCTACAGCCGAGACAGAAGTTGGGCAAGCCCCCACCACCACTGAAGAGCCCACTACTGCGACTGATCCCATGGCTGGGAGCACTGCTGCCGAAGGCGACACCGTAGTTGATGTGGCCGCTAGCGACGAAGATTTCAGCATTCTTGCAGAAGCCATTGAAGCTGCTGACCTTACCGAAACTCTCAGTGCCTCTGGCCCTGTGACCGTGTTCGCTCCCACCAACGAAGCTTTTGAAGCACTGCCTGAAGGCACCTTAGACAAACTGCTGCTGCCCGAAAACCAGGACTTGCTGCGTCAAGTTTTGACCTACCACGTGCTGGAGAATGAAATTCCTGCTGCTGAAGTCACCACGGGTGAAGTGCCCACCGCCGCCGGCACTTCTGTTGCCATTGAGGTGGACGATGCTACCGGTGAAGTCATGGTCAACGACGCCATGGTGGTTACCCCCGACATTCAGGCCAGCAACGGCATCATCCACGGCATTGACAAGGTGATTTTGCCCCCCGGTCTGACTCTCTAGGGTCAGTTAATCGGTCAGATGCTGATGCTGGCGTCTGACCCAACCCCGTCAACTCTCTGACTCCCTAAAGAATCCCTAGAAGCAACTTTTAACTGAGTTAGCTCCTAGGGATTTTACTTGTTGGGCTAGCCGCCTTGGTCGGAGGATTGCTGCCCTAGACGCGGTTCGGTACCAGCCAGGAGGCGATCGATATTGCTGCGGTGGCGCAGAATTACGTAGAACGCTCCCAGCGCTCCTAGCACCGCGTAGGGTAGGGGCTCGCCAGTGACGACCATGAGAATGCCCGCCGCGATCGCCGCCACTATTGAACTCAGCGACACAATGCGGCTGAGGGCTAGAGCGAGGCCAAAGGCGATCGCTGCCCCCAGGGCAACTGGCCAAGCCAAGCCAATTAGCACCCCCAACCCCGAAGCCACCGATTTGCCGCCGGTAAAGTTGATCCATACCGACTTGCTGTGGCCCACCAGGGCCATCAGCCCGGCCCCAACGGCCACCCACGGCTGCCAGAGGGCATCTAGGGCGGTCAGAGCCGTCACCTGAGGCCAGACCAACGCTACCAGCAGCACCGCCAGCAACCCCTTGAGCAGGTCGATCAACAGCACGGCGATCGCCGCGCCTTTGCCCACGGTTCGCAGCACGTTAGTTGCCCCTGTGCCCCCCGAGCCATGCTGCCGAATATCAATCCCCTTAATCGCCTTGGCGACTAGGTAGCCAGTGGGCAGTGAGCCCAAGAGATAAGCCGCTACTATCAGCAGCACAATTGCTAGAACCGCCAACGCCCTATCTCCTTAAATACGTGGTGTAATCCAAATACACGGTGTGACCCGGAGCATCCACCCTTGCGCCTGCCTCCAAAGGGCCGTGGATGTTGCTCACCAATTCCAGTCTAGGAGGATTGGGGCGCTACATTGGGGGACGGCAAGAAAATGTCTAAGGCCCAGCAGGCTAACCCCAGCTGGGTTAGGCACTCAAGGCACATCTGGTGCTTGGCCAGCGGGAGCACATAGGCGTTCAATCACCTGCTCAGCCGTAATCAATCGCTTCAGCACCACCTGCCCGATCGGTTCGCTGGTGACGCCCTCGGGCTTAACCTCGATCATCAGCACTGTCTCTTCGACTTGGTAAAGCCACAGGGTTTCCCCCTGTTCTTGAATTGACAGATTAAGGCGGCGTATATGGGGCTTGCGCTGCCAACCCAGCTCGTTCCACAGGCCACCAAACTCCCATACCCGGCCCGTTACCCAACCATCCGAAAGAAAAAAGTATTTCACCGCTCACTCTGCCACACCGTATATCAATGGCATTATGCACCGTGACGACCCACTGGCCGCAGGCTTCACCTATTTAAACGCCAATGATAGTTAAATCGGTTAGCCCATGATACAGATTGCAGCGCTCGACCACCTGGTGCTCACTGTGGCCGATATTTCCCGCACCCGTGAGTTTTATCAGGCTGTGCTGGGCATGGTAGCGGTGACTTTTGGCGGCGATCGCCAGGCTCTTTGCTATGGACAACAAAAAAATAACCTCCACCAAGCTGGCGCGGCCTTTGCCCCCACGCCCTGGCACCCACACCCGGCTCGGCAGATCTGTGCTTTCTCATTACCGGCTCCTTAGATGCGGCTCTGGCCCACCTCCATGCCTGCGAAGTGCCTGTTGTCGCCGGGCCAGTGCAGCGCACCGGGGCCACAGGGATGCTGCTGTCGATCTACATTCGCGACCCCGACGGCAACTTGATAGAGCTGAGTGTACTGGTAGATGCCTAGGCCGGGTGGATAGCTCGTCCGACTGGCCCAAACTTTTTGGCAATTTTCCGGATGGAGGCTACCTGATTCGTATTAGAGAAAGGTAGATGCACCCTGATTGTTAAGCCCTAGGATACCTGGAGGGATCCTAGGGCTTTTTTTTGCCTAAAACTATGGGCCAGTTATGGAGCCTCGCTGCTGTGATACCCTATCCGCAATTGGCGCGATGGTGAGGTTCACATGGCAATAACGGTAGGGCTGGTGTTTGGCGGCTGCTCAGGGGAGCACGAGGTATCGATTCGTTCGGCCCAGGCGATCGCCCGCGCCCTGACCAGCGGCAGCAACGCCCAAAAATACACCGTGCTGCCGGTTTACATTCGCAAAGACGGCGTTTGGCTGGCTGGCCCTACTGCTGAGTCGGTGCTGACCGCTGGTGTGCCACCCCAGGAAACGCCCGATACGCCAGCCACCACCGCCCGCGATCGCCTGCCTCACTTTGATCAAATACCCGACATTGATATTTGGTTTCCGGTGCTCCACGGCCCCAACGGCGAAGACGGCACGGTGCAGGGCCTTTTGACCCTGATGCAGCAGCCCTACGTTGGGGCTGGGGTGCTGGGCTCAGCAGTGGGGATGGATAAAATTGCCATGAAAACGGCCTTTGCCCAAGCCGGGCTGCCCCAGGTGAAGTACCTGGCGGTGAGCCGGGCAGAGGTGTGGTCTAATCCCTGCGTGTTTCCGAAGCTGTGCGATCGCATCGAAACTGAGCTGGGCTACCCCTGCTTTGTCAAACCCGCCAACCTGGGCTCGTCGGTGGGCATTGCCAAAGCCACCACCCGCAAGGAGCTAGAGGCCGCCCTCGACAACGCCGCCAGCTACGATCGCCGCATCATCGTCGAAACCGGAGTGGTCGCCCGCGAGGTCGAGTGCGCCGTGCTGGGCAACGACAATCCAAGAGCCTCGGTGCTGGGCGAAATCACCTTCCAAAGCGATTTTTACGACTACGAGACCAAATACACCAGCGGCCAGTCGCAGCACACCATTCCAGCCCAGGTGCCCGAAGCGATCGCCCGCCGCATTCAAGAGATGGCGATTACGGCATTTCAGGCGGTGGATGCTGCGGGAATTTCGCGGGTCGATTTCTTTTATGTAGAGGCTACTGGGGAGGTGCTGATTAACGAGATCAACACCCTGCCGGGGTTCACCGCCACCAGCATGTACCCGATGATGTGGGCGGCCAGCGGCGTCGGCTTTGAGGAACTGGTAGACACCCTGATTCAGCTGGGGTTTGAGCGCACCGGTAGCCACCCAGCCGAGAACTAGGCGTTTACGGACTTAGTCGAGACTAGCAACAACGGTATAGGTATAGGGTTCAAAGCCAGAGAGCACATGAACCTTGAACCCTATACCCTGCTTCATCTTCACAGAAGTTGAAGATTAGCGGCTTGCACCAGGAGTCATGCCGACAGCAGAGACTTTTGTATCAAAAATAACAATGAAGGGGCATTGCCTGGGGCAGCATACCCTTTGGGGGTGCCTAAAATGGGCACCAGGACTAACCTCATGCGTGTTTTGCTGGTAGAAGATGACGGACGGCTGGCCGACTCCCTGGCCGAGATTTTGCTGGCCCAGCGCTACATAGTTGATTTTGCCCGCGATGGCGAAGCCGGATGGAACCAGATCAGCGCGATCGCCTACGACCTGATTTTGCTAGATGTCACCCTGCCGAAGCTCGACGGCATGGGGCTGTGTCGGCGGATGCGCGATCGCGGCCTCACCACCCCTGTGCTCATGCTCACCGCCCGCGACACCAGCTCCGACAAGGTCATGGGCCTCGATGCCGGGGCCGATGCCTACATGGTCAAACCTTTTCACCTAGAAGAACTGCTGGCCCAAGTGCGCGCCCTACTGCGGCGGGGCCAGACCAGCTTTACCCCCGTGCTGAACTGGGGCGCCCTCAGCCTCGACCCCAGCAGCTATGAGGTCAGCTACAATCGCACCCCCATTCACCTCACACCGAAGGAGTTTGCCCTGATGGAGGCGCTGCTGCGCTATGGGCGACGGGTGCTGAGCCGCAGTGCGATCGTGGAGCATATTTGGACTTGGCAGGAAGCCCCCAGCGAAGACACGATCAAGACCTACATCAAAAACCTGCGCGCCAAACTCAGGGCCGCTGGAGCCCCTAAGGATGTGATTGAAACGGTGCACGGGCTAGGGTATCGATTGAGGGCGATCGAGTAGAGGGCGATCGCCATAAAGCTTTCGGCTTGGCTACGCCAACACCTCTACAAAGCATTCCTGGTAGAGGCGAACGGCGTTCGCCCGAGGCAAGGTCTACAGCGTGCATAGAGGGAATTGGCCTCGCCGCAAGAATTCACCATAGCCAGATCCAGGGGTTTTCATAACCTCTGGGTTTTTTAATAAGAATTATTGTTGTGAGGAATTGCTCATATTCTCCCCGATTCCTTCACCAACTAATCCTTAAAACCTCCCCGTTGGGTCTGTAAATTCAGTTCCCAAGTTCTAACGGTTTAGGCATCAAGTTATTTCACGGATTAGAAAGTATTGCTCATTTTCTGTATCCGTTGATGCAATCGTATCGCAGTTTTAGGAATTTGTGGAACCATGGTGAATATTCGTAGGCGACATTTTCTTCAGCTCAGTGTAGGGGCAGGGTTGGCTGTGGCCGCCCATGCCTGTAGCCAGCCCCAGGCAAAGGTTACTCAGGGGGACGGCAGCGAATCTCCGGGTAAAATTGCGATCGGTTTTTGGCCGGTAGCCTCGGGGCTGCCACTGTTTGTGGCCGTCGAGAAAGGCTACTTTCAAGCAGCGGGCCTAGAGGTGGAAGCGGTCAAATTTGCCAACCCCAACCAGGTGGCTGAGGCACTAATTGCCGGACGGTTGCAGGGCACAGGCAATGGTGTCGCCAGTGGGGCATTAGGCTTGGCAGAAATCACCTCGCCGGGGCTATTTAAGATTCTGACCTCTAACCCCAGCAACGTCGATTACGTCCTCGATCAGGTAATTGTGCGGCAGGATAGCGATATTAAATCGATTCAAGATCTCAACGGCAAAGCCTTCGCTACTGGGCCAGGGGCGCAAAATTTGGCGATCGCAGAAGCCATTCTCAGCGCTGCCGGTGTGGCTGACCCCAAGGTGCAGCAGCTTGAGATTAGCCAGCACGTGGCGGCGATCGAGTCGGGGCAAATTGCCGCCGCCTACACCCTAGAGCCCACCGGCACCGTGGGAACCGTCAAGGGGATTACCCGCGTGCTCGAAAACGGCGTCGTGTCGAAGTACATTTTGGGCGATGCCAAAGCGCCCTGGTTTGGAGGTTCCGCCGCCCTCAGCAGCAAGTTCGTAGAGCAGTATCCCGAGACTACGGCGGCCTACGCCGAAGCCTACCGCCGCGCCGTGCAAGACATTCGCGACAACCCCACTGAGGTGCGTCAGTATCTCACGGGCTACACCGCCATTGAGGGCGAGCTGGTGGAAAAGGTGCCCTTGGTGGGCTACACCATGTACGACGAATTCACCCCCGAAGACATCGCCTATTTCCAAAAATACTTCGACTTCATGACCGAGAAAGGCATCTTCTCGCGCCCCATTGATGTGGCCGCGCTGATGTACAAACCCGCTTAATCCAACGATCTACAGCAGATTTAGAGCAACTTAAACTCTTCAGCAATCGGAAGACCACCCATGATGCTCGATACTCAACCCACTCAGGCGATCGCACCGCCAGAGCACTTTGTCTCGGTCAAAGGGCTCTGCAAATCCTTCGGCAACGCCGTTCTATACGACAACTTTAACCTCGATCTGGCCAGCAACCAGCTGGTGTCGGTCTTTGGCCCCAACGGCTGCGGCAAATCGACGCTAATCAACATGATCAGCGGCCTCACACCCTTTGACTCAGGGGAAATATTGATCCACGACAAGCCGATTCGCCGCGCCCGGATTGGCTACGTGTTTCAGAACTACCGAGAGGCGATGCTGCCCTGGCTCAGCGCCTTTGACAACATTGCCTACCCGCTGCGGGTGAAGGGGATGCCCGAGGCGGAATGCCGCGATCGCGTCGAAACCCTGATCCAAACCTTCAATATTCAGCTTGATCTGAAGCGCTACCCCTACAGCTTTTCGGGCGGGCAGCAGCAGCTGATTTCCATCCTGCGGGCGCTGGTGGCCGACCCGGAGGTGTTGTTCCTCGACGAGCCCTTCTCGGCGCTGGACTTTGAAACCACGCTATTTGTGCGCGACAAGCTCCAGGAAATTTTTGAGACCACCAAAATTCCCATGTTTATGGTGGTGCACAACCTGGAAGAGGCGGTGTTTTTGGCCGACACGGTGTTGCTGCTCAGCAAGCGCCCCACCCGCCTGGTGGAAATGGTATCGTTCCCTGCCTCGCGCCCCCGCACCCTCGATACCCTGTCTTCGCCAGAGTTCATTGAGACCAGTCGCCACTGTTTAGATATTTTTCGCCAGGAGATGCGCAAATGACTGCTACCCTCTCAAAGCCCCAGCGCCGCGCTGCGGGCCGCCCATTCCTGCAAAACCTGGATCGATTGTTGCCCCTGGTGGGGGTGGGGGTGATGTTTGGCCTGTGGTGGCTAATCGCCGTGTCGGGCTGGGTCAACCCGGTGCTGCTGCCCACCCCTTGGGCCACCCTCAGCGCCCTCGTCACTGCCATGACCACTGGGGATATGTTCATCGACTTTTTTGCTAGCGTGGTGCGCACCTTTAGCGCCTTTTTGCTGGCGGCAGTGGTGGGCGTACCCCTAGGGGTACTGCTGGGCAGTTCTGAAAAGCTTTACCGCAGCGTCGAATTTTTGATCGACTTCTTTCGCTCGACCCCGGCCAGCGCCTTGATTCCCATGTTCATCCTCTTCTTTGGGGTGAGCGATTTTTCAAAGGTGATTATTGCCGCCTTTAGCGCCCTGCTGCTGATTGTGTTTAACAGCGCCTACGGGGTGCTGAATGCCCGCCAGTCGCGCATTTTGGCAGCCAAGGTGATGGGGGCCAACCGCTGGCAGGTATTCAAAGACGTGCTGGTAATGGAGAGCCTGCCGCAGACCTTTATCGGCCTGCGCAGCGGCATCAGCATTGCCCTGGTGATTGTGATCGTGGCGGAAATGTTTATTGGCACCGAGCAGGGGTTGGGTAAACGGATTATTGACGCTCAGCAGGTGCTGAATGTGCAGGACATGTACGCGTCGATTTTGATTACCGGGCTGCTGGGCTACGCGCTGAACGTGCTGTTTTTGCTGGGCGAAAAGCGCGTGATTCACTGGAGCGGTAAGTAGAAAGATTGGATGGGCGGGCTGCTGGCGATCGCCCTGGCGCTTGTGAGCAGGCCCATCTGGGGATACTAAGTTTAGCTATTGAAACAGTCCTTCAACACAAAAGCAGGGGTCGAACGGCCCCTGCTTTTCTTTGGTAGACTGTGCCGACAGGCTACGACGGCGATAGGAATAGGGTGAGGGCGCGGTGGTCAAAGGATTGCACCTTACCGGCATTGTTCAGGTCTTCTACCACCCGGTTCAGCAGATCGGTGGCGCGATCACGGTGCTGGTGTTCTCGTCCCCGCAGCCGCACTAAAAACTTGACCGAATCCCCTTTACTTAACCACTCAGTGGCTCGGTTGATGCGCAGGGTATAGTCAGATTCGCCAATATTGGGGCGAAACTTGACCTCTTTGACGGAGGGGCGAGAAGTCTGTTTCTGGCGCTTATTCTGCTGATACTGAAGCTTGCCGTAGTCCATGATTTTAGCCACGGAGAGGCCATCTTCACTGGGAGAGACGACCACCAGATCGAGCTTGCTCTCTTTGGCCATTCTGAGGGCCTCTCTGGTGTCGGTAACGCCCAAATTTTCGCCAGTCTGAGTGATCAGTAAAACCTCAGGGTCTCTAATGTCGCGGTTGACAATGGCTTTCTGTTTTTTAGCGATAGGTCAAATCTCCAAATTCTGCAAGAAGTACGTAGGGAGCATCTCTGGAATGAAGCTTGTCCCAATAGCCCTCATGATCCTCACGTGAGGAGGTCGAATAGACCTGAGACAGCTCAACCTTAGATACTCTCAGAGCTTAGCCTGTAGGTATTTCAGCTAGCCTATGGTTAATGTACTCTTAATGTCTACACTACGTTGGGCCGATTCCAGCCACATCCCTCTACCGATGGGTTCCCTCACTCTAGCGGCAATGCCACGGTGACGGTAGTGCCCTCGCCCTCAATGCTGTCGATGTGCCAGGTGCCTCGGTGCAGGGTGACAGCCGCGTGAACGATCGCCAGCCCCAGTCCGCTGCCAGGCCTGTCGCCCACATTGCTGCCCCGCTGAAAGGCTTCGCGAATGGAGGCGAGGTCGGCGGTAGGAATGCCCCGGCCAAAATCCTGTACCGTCAGCGTTGCCACCTCTCTATCGCTGTTGAGCGAGATTTGAATGGAACTGTCGCTGGGGGAATAGTTGGCGGCGTTGAGCAGCAGATTGGTGAGCAGCGATCGCCCTAGCCGCCGATCCCAAAAGGCTTTGATCGGCCCAGCTGGGTGGCTAAAGCTGAGAGGCTGACTCATCTGGGGCTGCACCTCATCAATCACCTGCTGGCAAAATGAGACCGCATCTAGCAGCACTGGGTTAAACTCCAGCTTGCCCGCCTCGGCTCGGGTGAGGGTGAGCAGGTCGGCGATCTGCTGCCCCATGTGCCGAGCCGTGATTAAGATGCGATCGAGTTTGGTCTGGGCCGGGCCTGCCTGCGATCGCGCTACATCTTCTCGCAGCGACTCTGCCGACAGCAAAATGGTGCTCAAGGGCGTGCGCAGCTCGTGGGAAGCCATGGAAAAGAACCGCAGTTTTAACTCTCCCAGCTGCCGAGTGCGAACCAGCTCGGCCTGCAGGTTGTGCAGGAATAGCGCCAAACTGCAGGTTAGCAGTAGCCCCGTCAGCAGGGTGAGCGGTGCGCCGTAGCTGCGGCGCAGGCCGTAGGCGGCAGCGGGGGCAAATACTACCTGCCACTGGCGCTGGCCCAGGGTCAGCAGGCGGGTGCAGTCTTTTGGGCGAGGGCACATGGCTGGGTGTGGTTGCACCAAACTGGTCGGCCCGGCCACTACGGTTTTGCCCGCCGCCTCGTACTGACCTAAGAACTGCCGTTCTGGCGCAGCATTTTGGTCATAGAGGGCAAAGTCAATCTCATAGCTCAGCGGTTGCAGCACCTCCTCAACCACATCTGCCACGCGAAACACTCCCAGCAAAATGCCCTCAAACTCGGCCTCGCGGGTCGGCTGATCGGGCGGCACGACCCCGCTGGGGTAGAGCGGCAGCACCACCAAAAAGCCAAACTGGTCGCGTGGCTCCTGCACCAGTCGAATGCGCTCGGTGGCCATAATTTTGCCGCTGGCCCGGGCGGACGCAATGGTAGCGGCTCGCGCCGCGTCGGAGCTGAGGTCGTAGCCCAGCGCTGCCTCGTTGCTGAGAAATGGGGCCACGTAGGTGACTGGCAGGTACTCTCTGCGGTTGCTCGCCCGCCGCAGCTGGTTGTCTGGCGAAAGTTCAGTAATCTCAAATTTGGGATAGCCCTCGGCCTGCACCCTGGCCTCAAAGGCGGCGCGCTCGCCCCGGCGTACCAGTGGAGCCCACTCCAACGCTTGAATGCCGGGGTAGCTGACCAGCGATCGCGCCACAAACCCAGCAAATGTCTGCCGCGATACGGGTTCTTCCGCCACCTGATAATAGTCATGCAAAAACGTCAGTACGTCGGTGTAGCGGTTGAGGCTGCGTTGCAGAGCCGTAGATAGGTTCTCGATCTGCTGCTGAAACTGAGCCTGGCGTTGCGAGGCCTCCCACTGACTGACCAATAGAGTCGCCGCCACCGACAGCCCTGCCCCCAGCCCCAGGGTCAGCCCCATCATCGCTGAGTAGCGCCGCGAGGACTTAAGCAAAATATCTTTCAAGGCAGCATCTAACCGCAGAGTAGTGCCCCATTATCCTTGGCTGAGCCTCCCTAGGCCTGCTATGACGGCTACGCCCAGAGCAATCCACAGCAGGAAGGCGTGGCGGGTAAGGGCCAGGGCCGCGAGGATGCGATCGCTTGTAATTGGCACCACCGCATCCCCCAGTAGCGGCTTTTCTTTTACCTGCCCTCGATATACGTTCTGTCCGCCCAGCTGCACCCCCAAGGCGGCGGCGTAGGCGCACTCGCTCCACCCCGCGTTGGGGCTGGGGTCTGCCGGGGCATCGCGGCGGCATAGCGCCCAAACTTGCCGGGGCCGACCCGAAAGCAGGGCGATGGTGAGCACCGTCAGGCGGCAGGGTAGCCAAGTCAAAGCGTCTTCAAAGCGGGCGCTAAACCAGCCCAGATGGGTGTAGGGCGCTTCTCTGTAGCCAATCATTGAGTCCAGCGTGCTCGCCCCTTTATAGGCAAAGGCCACGGGCACACTGCCCACCAGCAGCAAGGCCCCCACCAGAGCATAAAACAGCGGCGCCATCACCCCATCCGTAGCGTTCTCGCTCACGGTTTCTAGCACCGCCCGCAATATTTCAGGCTCGTCTAGATTTGCGGTGTCGCGGCCCACGTAGAGGGCCAGACGCTCTCGCGCCAGAGGGATATCGCCCGACTCCAGCGGGGTCAGCACATCTGCTGCCGCCCGCCGCAGGCTGCGTCCGGCAAAGCAGCTGGCCAAGAGCACCACTTCGCAGCCCAGCCCAACCACAGGATGAACCATCCCGCTCAGGCGCACCAGGCCCCACCCGGCAACTCCACTACCGAGAATGACGCCTAGCCCCAGCATGACGCCCAGCGATCGCTCCCCCACGGGCGGCAGCTTCAGGCGAAAAATGCTTTGCGAGCCCCAGCTGATCACCTGACCAATCGCCTGCACCGGATGAGGCCAGCCCCAGGGGTCGCCGACGATGCGATCGAGCGCTGCCGCCAGCACCACCACTGCGGCCCGATCAGCCCAGTTAAACCACAAAACTGACATCATCCCCCTGGGCCGCCTGCCAACTGCGGGCATCAAAATACAAGTCTTCCAGGGAAATACTATAGAGGGCTTCCTTCAGCTTTTGGGACAGCCGGTTCCACACGGCGAAAGTAACCCAGTCTTCGGCCTGGTCGGCCTGGGGGCTGTGGCGAGGTAACGGATCAACCTGTTCGCCGACGGCTGCTAATATTTGGCCCAAAAAAATTTGGTCAGCGGGTTTGGCTAATCGGTAACCACCCTGGGGGCCGCGCACCGATTCCACAATGCCCGCCCGCCGCAGTTCAATCAAGAGTTTTTCTAAGTAAGGCGGCGGGAGCCCCTGCCGCGTTGCAATAGTGTGCACCGAGACCGGGTGGCGGGAGGGATGCAGCGTTAGGTCGAGCAGTGCTTTAACACTGTAATGTCCGCGAGTTGTTAGTTTCATTTGAGTTAAATCACCCGTCGGTTATCACTATTCTACGGTGTTCATGGAGGACAAAAATACGGCTTTTTTGTGCTCTAGTGCTACACAATTAGGGGGACAAAAAAAGCGAATGCAAAAAACTATTTCGCTGTAGTATCATTTTGCGTGTTGTCATTAAAGTAGAGCCAGGTAGAACAGTTTTGCTGTTTCTGCCCAAATTGTTTGGAGCAAACCGTTGTGAACGAGAATAAAGTTAATGGCTAACGCAACTCAGATAGAACCACTGATCGGCAAAGAACTACTGCAAAAGGTCAAAGATCTTGACGAGCTCAGTAAAGAAGAGAAGGCTAAAGCCTGCGGCTATTACACATTGACCAAGGCGGGCAACCCCCGGGTCAACATGATGAAATTTCTCAACGCCCTGATTGAGGCGGAGGGCATTCAGCTGGACAGCACTCAGAATGGCAACGGGCGCGGCGGCCGGAGCGCCAGTTTTCGTATCACGGTGCAGTCTAACGGCAACCTGCTAATTGGCTCGACTTACACCAAGCAAATGGGGCTAAGACCCGGCGACGAGTTTGAAATTACCTTAGGGCGCAAGCATATTCGCCTTAAGCAGTTGGGAGAAAACGGTCTTCTGATCGCCGACGAAGACGAATAAAAACACAGGCGGTCAGTACTCCCCTTGGCTTTCGAGCAATTGTGATCCGTTTTTAGGTCGCTTGAGTACAATGGGCGAACCAAGTCTACGATAGGTTGGTTCGCTCTTTTTTAGTGCTCTCTAGCCACCGAACAGATTTACTATTTGCTCGCCTTTGCAGAGTTTAAATAGCCTGGGCGGCTATTTTTTGCTGTTGAGGTTCAGGACATGGGCAGGTCGTCAGTATCGGGTAGGTTGGAGTTTAAAGATGCAGAATTGTGCGGTTAGTCCATGAACTTTCCTATAGTTTTAGACATTGCCCTAGGGCTCGTCTTTATCTTTTTTGTGCTGAGCCTGCTGGCCAGCGAGGCTCAAGAAATTATTGGTACGCTTTTGCAGTGGCGGGCTGAGCACCTAAAGCAGTCAATTGAGGTGCTGCTAGCGGGGAATGACCGAGATCGAGAAGCGTCGGCCCAGGCCTTGGCTGATGCCCTCTACGAAAGCCCTTGGATTCGCAGTTTAGACCAGGAGGCGAAGGGGTCGATCGCGCGATCGTTTCGGCGCATTTCGCACTTTATTGGCCGCGTCTACCGCACCCTTACGGGCCAGCGCAATGTGTTTGGGGTGGGCAAAACCAGTGGCCCGTCATACATTCCGCCCGAGGCGTTTGCCAACAGCCTGCTAGAGCGCATGCAGCTGGGCAACCTGTGGCAGGTGCTGGCCAACGATCGCATCCACAGTTTTGCCCGCGATCGCGTGCTCGGCCCCGTAACCAACATTCTCAGCGACCTCAAGGCCAGCACCGGCAACGAGTTTTTGCTCAACACCGAGCTCCAGCAGCTGGAGCTCGGCATTCACACTATTATCGACGACTTTCAGTCGGGCATTGTCTCGCTGCCCGAAAGCCTCGATCGCGTCGTCAACCGCCTAGATGAGTTTGGGCTGATGGCGGCGGACGTGTTACCCGACGGCCACCCCCTCACGGAAACCTTTTTGCGCCGTCTGGAGTACATCAAGCGCGGGCTGGCCAGCACCCCTACCGAGCGGGCGGCGATGCTCAGCAAGCTACGCCCCAATGTGGCCCAGCTGCTCGACGTTTTTGACGATAAAAGCCACGCCTATAGCGAACTGAGACGCCTGGCCCAGGGCGGCAACCTCGATGCCCAGGCTCTGATCGATCGCCTAGCCCAAGCTCCCATTACCCCGGCCTTGCGCAGCAGTCTAGCGGCGATCGCCCGCAAGGTCGAAATCACTGCCGACACCGCCCGCGACGATGTCAAACTGTTTGGCCTCGAGCTCGAAAAGTGGTTCGATCGCGGCATGGAGCGGGCTACCGGAGTCTACAAGCGCAATGCCAAGGCGGTCGCGCTGCTGATTGGTATCGCTACTGCGGTCTCCATTAACGCTGACTCGTTTCACATTGCCACTCGCCTGGCCGTAGACCCCATTCTGCGCAACTCGATTACCCAAACCGCCGACCAGCTGGTCGCTGAATCGCCCGGCGATTTTAACCAAAACATCGGACAGGTGCAGACCGCTGTCAACAAGGCTCTCGACAAAATTCCCTTTCCGCTGGGCTACAACGAGGTGGTGGTGAAGCAGCAGCTGGAGGCTGAGGGGTCGTGGCCGGTTCCCTTTGTGCCGCGCCGTCTACTGGGCTGGCTGGTCAGCGGGTTCGCCATCTCTATGGGGTCGACCTTCTGGTTTAACGTGCTGAAGAAGGTGGTGAATGTGCGGAATACGGGGGATAGGGGGGAGTAGATGGGGAAGGTGAGGGAGATGGGGGAGTGGGGGTGACTATGGATTTGGGTGCGGCATCCTCTGGTCGAGAAGCGTTATTGGGCTCCTTGGGGCAGGAATATGTCTGTGAGCGGGCGCTTGACCTCTATAAAACTGACGGGTTGGAGGGGTTAGTGACCCAGGCGGCGGTGGGAAGGCATCTGCGGCTGGTAGAGGCCTCCCCCCAGGGCTATGCGGTGATACTTTGCGAAGACGACTATCCCGGCTGGATCAGCGCTGCCGATAGGGATGCGCTCAAGCCCGCTGAGCAGCCCTATCAGCCTGTCTACCTCGATCGCAGCGCTATTGAGCCTCGCCTGCCGGGGGCGATCGCCTTTACGCAGCGAGCCATGGCAGTACCGAATACTTACCTCTGGGGCGGCACCATTGGCCCCAACTACGACTGTTCGGGGCTGATGCAGGCAGCATTTGCCTCGGTGGGCATTCGTTTGCCCCGCGACTCATACCAGCAGGAAGCCTTTACCCGACCCATCAGCTGGGATGAGCTACTGCCGGGTGACCTAATTTTTTTTGGCACCCCGGAACGCACTAAGCATGTAGCCCTTTACCTAGGGCAGGGTAACTACATTCACAGTTCAGGGATTGACCAGGGTCGCAACGGCATTGGCATTGACTCGTTAACCGATCTGTCGCACCCCGTGAGCGCGGCTTATCACCAGCAGCTGCGCCGGGCGGGGCGGGTGATGACCAGCTACTGCTCAGGCGACACGCTATAGTCCAAGCAGCGTTTGCCTGTTTGAGGGTTGCCCTTGTCGTTTTTGAATGCTGCTGGGCTAACGCGACTGAAGCCCCTGGCTCGCTGGGTAGTGGTGGGTGTGGCGATCGCCTTCTTGCTCCACACCCTGGTGCGCCACTGGGCCGACATCAGCGCCCTGCGCATTGGCACCCAGGGCTGGAGCCTGTTGGTGGTAGCCCTCGGCGTGACGCTGCTTGCCCACACCTGGGCCGGCTGGGTGTGGAGCTGGGCTCTGCAAGCCCTGCAACAGCCCATCACCGGCAGCTGGAGCGCCCCCGTTTACCTGCAAACCAACCTGCTGAAATACCTGCCCGGCAACGTCTGGCACTTTTTTGGCCGAGTGCGTGCTCTGCGTAATATAGGGATCGACAACGGCTCCGCTATTATTGGCACCGCCCTAGAACCCCTCCTCATGGCCGCCGCCGCCCTAGTGGTTGGCATCGCCACCCCTACCCAATACTGGCCCCTTCAACTTCTGGGCCTAGGTATTGTACTCGCCACCCTTTCCCCCCGCTGGCTCAATCCCCTAGTCAATCGTCTCAGCCGCTCCAAAACCGCCCACCAACCCATCGAAGACTCCTCCCCATCTCCCCCACCCTCCCCATCTTCCTCATCCCTCTCACTTTCAGTCGCTCCCGGTCTCCACCACTACCCCCTCAAACTCCTCCTCGGCCAGCTCGGCTACATCGGCCTGCGCGGCCTGGGCTTTTGCCTAGTGCTCAGCGCCGTAACCCCCCTGGCAGCCAGCGATTGGCCCAGCACCATCAGCGCCTTTAGTCTGGCCTGGCTGGGGGGGCTAGTGGTGCCGGGCGCACCGGGCGGGCTAGGCGTGTTTGAGGCGATCGCCCTCAGTCTGCTACAGGGGCAATTCTCCGCCGCTGTTGTACTCAGCGCCGTAGTGCTCTACCGGGTCGTCAGCACCCTGGCCGAGGCTCTGGGTGCGGCATTGGCCACGTTTGATCAGGGCCTTTCCAGTACACTCAAATAAATCGCCTTCCAAACGGCATAGATTACGGTCTTTGCCGGTCTTACCCGTTGTGCCGAAGCTCCCATGACTACCCATTCCCCCTCGGTTTCTGCACTGCCATCCCTTACCGCCCCCATCGACATTTCGGTAGTGGTGCCGGTATACAACGAGGTCGACAGCCTACCCACCCTCGTCCAGGCGATCGCCGGGGCGCTTGACGGGCTGGGCTACACCTACGAAATTTTGGGGGTAGACGATGGCTCCACTGACGGATCGAGCGATCGCCTACGCGAGCTAGCCCAGCAATATCCCCAGCTGCGCGCCGTGATCTTGCGCCGCAACTACGGCCAAACCGCTGCCATGGCCGCCGGGTTTGACCATTCTCGGGGCCAGATCGTCATCACCATGGATGGTGACCTGCAAAACGACCCCGCCGACATTCCCCGCCTGCTCGATCGCCTCAACGAGGGCTACGACCTGGTCAGCGGCTGGCGCAAACACCGCCAAGACAACACCCTCACCCGGTTGATTCCCTCCAAAGTTGCTAACTGGATAATCGCTGGGGTCACAGGGGTTGAGCTGCATGACTACGGCTGCTCCCTCAAGGCCTACCGGGCTGAGGTGATCCGCGACCTCAACCTCTACGGCGAGCTGCACCGCTTTTTGCCCGCCCTAGCCTTTATTGAGGGGGCCCGCATCACCGAAATGCCCGTCACCCACCACCGCCGCCGCTTTGGCACCAGCAAATATGGCCTGGGCCGCACCCTGCGCGTGGTGATGGACATGCTCACCGTCTACTTTATGAAGAAGTTTCTCACCCGGCCCATGCATGTCTTTGGCAGCCTGGGGCTGGCGTCGATGGCGCTGGGCATTGCCCTGGGGGTTTATCTCACCCTGGTAAAGATTTTGGCTGATCAGGACATCGGCGATCGCCCCCTGCTGATACTGGTCGTTGTGCTGTTGCTGGCGGGCATTCAGCTGTTTAGCTTTGGTCTGTTGGCTGAGCTGCTCATGCGTACTTATCATGAATCGCAGCAGCGCCCTATCTACCGAGTGCGTGAGGTGGTGGGCCCAATACTAGCCCTTCCAGCCAGCCCAGGATCCAGTGGCCCCTGAACATTTGCAGATTGTTGATTTTAAGCAAATGTGCTAAATTCGCAGTCAATTCAACGGTTACGCGGCCTAATTCAGCGCTCGTTAAGGGCGAGCTGATGCGGAGGAACCAACTTTTGGGGCTTATCTCAGGGCGAAACGCATCGCCAGAGAAGGGGATCTCTCACCCCTCGCCCGTCAGCTAACTCCGTCGGCCTTGGGAGAGAACGTACTGGAAGCTTTTTCTAACGCTATCCGTGGTTCTCCTACGACAGTTAACGCTCTCGATGAAGTCTTCATCGCAGAGTTTCGTTTAGCACCACAACAGGAGACAGGCTATGGAAACCTGGTCTGAGATTACCGCATCGGTAATCTTTTTTGGAGTCTTGGCCCTGATCGCCACCGAGCGCATGCACCTTACTGTTGCGGCCTTTCTAGGCGCAATGTTGCTGATATTTTTTCATGTGCTAACCCTCGATCAAGCCATTGGCTACATCGGCAACAGCCACGCTACCCTGGCGCTGTTCTTTGGGGTGATGGTGATGGTGCGCGCCTTTGAACCCACCAAAATTTTTGAATACCTGGCCACCCAAATGGTGATTATGGCGCGGGGCGAAGGTAAGCGTCTACTGCTGGGAATTGTGGCCATTACCACCCCGGTCTGCGCCATGCTGCCTAATGCCACCACCGTCATGCTGCTGGCACCGCTGATTCCGCCCATGGCGGCAGAACTCAACATCAACTTTGTGCCCCTGCTGATTTTAATGGTGTTTGTGGCCAATAGCGCTGGTTTGCTGACCCTGGTGGGCGACCCGGCCACCTTTATTGTGGGCGACGCGATCAACATGAGCTTTCTGGACTATCTCACCAAGCTCAGCCTGGGGGGTGTGGTGGCGATCGCCACTATTGTCGTCATGCTGCCCGTCCTCTTCCCCAACACCTGGAATAAAAAGCTGGCTGACCTCGACCACCTGCCCCACCCGGTGGTCAATCATCCCCGTATGCTGGCCCTGGGTGGCCTGATTGTTGGGCTAGTGTTGGTGCTATTTGTAGTGGGCGACACGTTGCCGGTGCCAGTTTCTCCGGCGGCGATCGCCCTGCTGGGGGCCGCTCTCTGCCTGCTGCTCACCCACCACAGCGGCATTGACACCGTGCACAATATTTTGCGCGATGTCGATTGGAGCACGCTGATCTTCTTTATGAGCGTCTTTGTGCTGATCGGTGGCCTGCAAGAAACTGGGGTGATTAGTTCGGCCTCGGGTCTGTTGGGGATCGTGATTGGCCAAAACATTGCCCTGGGCTCAATGCTGCTGCTATTTATTACTGGCATTCTCTCCAGCCTAATTCCCAATATTCCCCTGGTGGTGGCGATGGTGCCCCTGCTGAAGGAATACTTGGTAAACGTGAATTTGGCGGGGCCAGACCTGCTGTCGCCCGACTTCGCCGGGCAGATTCCGCCCGAAATTCTGCCCCTGTTTGCGGCCATGATGTTTGGGGCCACCCTGGGCGGCAACGGCACCCTAGTCGGCGCATCGTCAAACATTGTGGCGGCGGGAATTGCTGAGCAGCACGGCAAGCCAATTTCGTTCCGACAGTTTTTGAACTATGGCCTGCCGCTGATGGCATTACAGTTAATGACCATCAGTGCCTATGTGGGCATTCGATTCCTGCTTTAAGCGAGGGCTAAAATCCATCCCGCTTTAATGGCAGTCTCATCCAGTGGCTAGGGGTAGTTAGGGCGATCGCTCACAGGTCGCCAACTATAGTGATTGCGCGTTACCCCATTAGGTGACATGCCCTTATTACTAAAGCTTCAGAAATAATCAAAGGGCAGACTTTTGCTGAGAGAGTTGTATGCGCTTAAAAGAAAAACCTCTTTTTATGCATGTGATAAATAACGTTAGGGAGAACTAAAGCAGACATACTGGATAGCCATTATCAAAGGATAGATCTAGCTAACGGCCGACCGGAGAGGTTCCGCATTGCTCCAGATGACCAGTGCATAGGCCAATGCCTTGTCCTATGTTTTGCCAGTGGTAGTCGCGAGTTCCCCAGTACAGCAGCTATTACTATATATTTTTCAGGCGATCGCCACAGATTTTTCCAGTAATCAAATAGTATTGTTCCGGATTTTCAGTCTGAATATAGATCTACCAAAGTTCTAGGGATCATCTCCTCCCTAAGAACGACATCACTTTATAAAATTATCCTTAGGTTGGATTGAGAGCTTGTGAAGCTTAGAGTTTGATCTCTTGCTTTTTCGATCTGGTTTTCTAGGTTCAAACCTTCTCAGCCTAGAGAAAACCATCGGGAAATCGAGGGGCGCAGATTTCTGGGTCACAAGCCAAGATTCTTTCGCCGTCAAAAAGCCATCGCGAATCTTGTACAAGATCCAAATTTGAGGTCCGTCATGAAAAGACTATCCATAGGAACGATTTCAGCTCTCTTTCTAGCTGGGGCAGTTGCGCCTGCTGTCCTTGCCGATACCCACGGGACTTTGCAATCTCAAACCCCCAGTCAGGGCCAAACTCCTGGGCAGATGCAAACTCCTCGCCAGGGCCAAAATCCTGGACAGGCTCCCACACAAGCGCCTGAGCGGGTACCTGGGCAAAGTTCAGAAGCTTACCCCAACGAAACTCCGGGCAACCAAGTTCCTAGACAAACTCAAACCCCTCGTCAGGGCCAGAATCCTGGGCAGATGCAAACTCCTCGCCAGGGCCAAAATCCTGGGCAGATGCAAACTCCTCGCCAGGGCCAGAATCCTGGACAGGCTCCTACCCAAGCGCCTGAGCGAGTACCTGGGCAAAGTCCAGAAGCTTACCCCAACGAAACTCCGGGCAACCAAGTCCCCAGACAGTCCCCGAACTCTGGGCAGGGCCAAAATCCTGGACAAATGCAAACTCCTCGCCAGGGCCAAAATCCTGGACAGGCTCCCACCCAAGCGCCTGAGCGAGTACCTGGGCAAAGTCCAGAAGCTTACCCCAACGAAACTCCGGGCAACCAAGTCCCCAGACAGTCTCCGAACTCTGGGCAGATGCGGACTCCTGGGCAAACCTCTTCGCCCAGCGCTGAGTTTGACAGCATGGGCATGGGTTCCGCTCTCCCTACTGATGCGGTTACTCCGTTTCAACTGGCATACATGGCCGTTAGGGGTGAGCTAGACGCAGGCAGCGACGAAGGCTACTCGGTCTACAAGGCACGCCACGGTACTGCCGAGGGTCGCAACATTGTTGAAGCTGCTATCAACCAGGGCTACATCAGCAGCAGCCTCATGGAAGACCAGGGCTACATCAATAGCGTCAACCAGGTTCTGAGAATGCAGACTGAAACCTGGAGGGACTAACAAGTTCCAACGAGTAGGGCTTTAGAGCCATTTGCTACCCGTAGGCCTGCCCTGTCTGGTTCGATCGCGATCGAACCAGACAGGGCAGGCCTGTTTCTAAGGACGCTAGGGGTTAACTGGATAGAAACTCGCCTGACGGCAGCGGCTGTGTCACCGATCGCTCAAAATGTTTCAGGCTAAGTCGTAGCGATTCCGACTTTGTGCCGGTAGAATAGTTAGAACCGATACATTTGCCTGATCTGTTCCAGAGCCGGATCGCCTTGCGATGGCTAGCTTCTGGAAAACGATCTACTGTCGATCTAACACCCTCTATCGTCTACTCCGTGGGAGTCACCATGAGCAACCCGCCTAGCCCCGATCGCATTCTCATCTTCGACACCACCCTGCGAGACGGCGAGCAGTCTCCTGGGGCCACCCTCAATGTCGAAGAGAAGCTAGTGATTGCGAAGCAGCTGGCCCGACTGGGGGTTGACATCATCGAAGCGGGGTTCCCCTTTGCCAGCCCTGGCGACTTTGAGGCGGTGCAGAAAATTGCCCGAGAAGTCGGCACCGAAAATGGCCCTACCATCTGCGGTCTGGCCCGCGCCACCAAGGGCGATATTGAACGAGCGGGGGAAGCGATTAAGCCCGCCGTGAAGGGACGCATCCACACGTTTCTGGCCACCTCCGACATTCACATGCAGTACAAGCTGCGCAAGAGCCGGGAAGAGGTGCTGGCGATCGCTCCGGAGATGGTGGCCTACGCTAAGACCTTTACCGACGACATCGAGTTTTCGCCCGAAGATGCGGGCCGCTCTGATCCCGAGTTTTTGTATCAGGTGCTGGAGGCGGCGATCGCGGCCGGAGCCACTACCGTCAATATCCCCGATACCGTCGGCTACCTCACTCCCACTGAGTTTGGCGACCTAATTCGCGGCATCAAAGCCAATGTGCCGAATATCGACCAGGCCGTGATCTCTGTCCATGGCCACAACGACCTGGGCCTGGCGGTGGCCAACTTTCTCGAAGCGGTGAAGGCTGGAGCGCGCCAACTCGAATGCACCATCAACGGCATCGGTGAGCGGGCGGGCAACGCTGCTCTGGAAGAACTGGTGATGGCCATGCACGTGCGCCGCGCCTTCTACAATCCTTTCCTGGGTCGTGCCGTCGAGTCGGAGGAACCGCTGACTAACATTGACACCCGCCAGATCTACAAAACTTCGCGTCTGGTGTCGAATTTAACCGGCATGTTTGTGCAGCCCAACAAGGCGATCGTGGGGGCCAACGCCTTTGCCCACGAATCCGGCATCCACCAAGATGGCGTGCTCAAAAACAAGCTCACCTACGAAATTATGGACGCCCAGTCCATCGGTCTGACCAACAACCAGATCGTACTGGGCAAGCACTCAGGCCGCAATGCCTTTCGCACCCGCCTGCAAGAGCTAGGCTACGAATTGGATGACCAGGCCCTCAACCGCGCCTTTTTGCGGTTCAAAGAGTTGGCCGACAAGAAAAAAGAAATCACCGACTGGGACATTGAGTCGATCGTCAACGACGAAACCCAACAGGCTCCGGAGCACTTTCACCTCGATCTGGTGCAGGTCTCCTGTGGCGATAGCGCTAAGCCCACCGCCACCGTCACTATTCGCACCCCTGATGGGCAAGAGCTGATGGATGCGGCGATCGGCACAGGCCCGGTGGATGCAGTTTACAAAGCCATTAACCGAGTGGTGGATATTCCTAACCAGCTGATCGAGTTCTCGGTGCAGTCGGTCACCGAGGGCATTGACGCCTTGGGCGAAGTCACTATTCGTATTCGCTACGAAGACCGGGTGTTTTCGGGTCACGCGGCGAATACCGACATTGTGGTGGCTTCGGCCCACGCCTATTTGCACGCCCTCAACCGGCTGCATACGGCGCTGAAGACCGGGCAAGCCATTCACCCCCAGCGAGAAACGGTGACAGCTTCGCTGTAACACTTACAGCGCAAGTGGAGGGCTGATTCGCTGTGGAGGGAAAGAATTCTAATGGAGTTTCAGCTTCCCGCACCCAATCTTGAGGGGCTGGGCGAAGGTTATAAAGTCTATGGCTAGGCTGCTCAAACGCCCCTAGGTTATGCCTTGTGAGAATTAGGGCAGTGTGATCTAGATTTGATAACGGTTTGGGTCAGTGGTGGCCAGATTCTTTGCATCTTACCCAAGTGGTTTCGGTCAATCTGCTGCACCCAAGTTGTCAGATTGCTGTAAGCTCGCCTCTCATTAACCGAAACTCTTCCAAATCCTGATGTTTTCCTCTCAAAACCCATATCTAAGCTAATCCAGGGGGGTATGCCTACTCTTGTATAAAAAACAACTAACAAACGATAAATGACAAGCCTCAAGTAATAAATGTAAGATCCACTGGGAAGTAGTTTGGGATAGATGATAGTTATGCGACTACCCATTGGCAAACTAATCGTCAGCCTTGGCGTTATCCTAGCGGTCGGAACGCTACCAGCCCAGGCACAAGTTTCAGAACGCCAAGTTGCAGCATTGGTCGAGGCGCTTCGTCAAGCAGCCCCTCAAACGGGACGTGCCGATGACGGGCTCTATAGTGACTGGCAGATTATGCCAGGAAACATCCCTCGGTGGTCAAGATCGTGCATTGGTCGAGAGCTTTCACCGACTGAGTTTGAGGCTAGCCCAGACGTTGCCCGTTCGGTTGTGACCTGTGTGATGCGGGATGTAATGAAAGAGGAGTATGGCGCTAGCGGTAACAATGAAATGCTGGCGGTGCGGCGATCCGCTGCCTGGTGGATGCGGGGTGACCCGTCTCAGTACAACAGTTCTGAAATCGCAGAGTATGTGCAGAAGGTTGTGACTGCCTATGAGGGGCAGCAAGGGACGGCGGCAGCAGCGGCTACGCCTGCGCCTCAATCCTCCCCGTCTTCGACACAACGGCCGCCCCAGTCATCCGAGTTTGATCGCTATATGGCGGCAGGGTATGCGGCCACAGAGCAACGCGATTATGAAACCGCGCTGCTCTATTTTCAACGAGCATTAGACGAACGCCCTGATAATTCCTTTGCTCAGCAAGCCATCCAAAATGTTGAGCAGTATCGCACGCGCACTTCTGAAGATGCGCCTGATACTCAACCTGAGCCTAATCCTTAGTAGCCTATGAAAACTTTGCTTGTTGGTTTGGCCGTGATTACTTCTGCTATCGGTGCTTCTGGTGCGCTAGCTCAGTCTACTCCAGTAGACTGGGTTGAGGTAACGCGCAATGCTGTGGGCGATCGCTTCCTGGTAGAGCGTAACTCGATTCAATTTAGGGATGGAGCTGTTTGGTACTGGGAACATCGCAGCTTCCCTGAACCGAACAACGCCTTTGTCGGGGTTGAGCTGGAGCAACCAGTTCATGGTGCCATGCTGTATCGCTCTGTCGATTGTGCAGGCGGTGTTTCTCGGCTCAGGCAAATCATTGCTCGCAACCAGGATGGGCAGGAGATTCAGCGCATTAACTATGGGGACGCTGGTCAGTTGACACAACCTCAGGCAGGCAGTAGCGCAGCAGCCGTCTTGCGCTTTGTCTGTGACCAACCTCAGGCAGCGCCACCTGCATCCTCATGATGGCGCTATAGTGCAGCCTACAAGGGGATTTTGTCCGTCCGCTGTCGTGATGTGTTAGCCTGCGCCACGCACTTTAGCATACATAAACGCATCTCTAGGAATTGCTGAAATGTTAGGGCGAACCTGATAACAGCGCAACCTACCTTCACACACTAAACCACTCTTTTCTAAAACTCGTGCTGACGCAAGGTTTTCTGTATCACAAGTTGCCCAAACCCGATAAATTCCTGGCTGGCTGATAGCCCATTGCACTACAACAATAGCCGCTTCTGTTGCATATCCTTGTCCCCAATATTTTTGATTTAGCAAATAACCAAAATCAGCCGCATGACCTTCTACGCAACAAGCGATTGTACCGATGGGTCGGTCGTCAGGTTTGATTGTAAGAACCCAAGAGAAATTGCCTGATTCCCATTGTTTAAACTTATCCTGAAGAGATTTTATAACCTCACTGACATCAGTGCGTGGGCAGTAATCCATGTAATGAATGACTTTAGGATTGCTGGCGTACTCAAAGATTGCCTCTGCATCTGAGAGATGAGGGCGGCGTAAAACAAGCCTTTCCGTTGTGAATCTTTCAGAAGTTGTTAACACATCGGCCCTCAACAACACCTTTTATACAGCTGATGCCGAGCGATCGCACCTATCACCCCTCCAACAGTCGGTATACATAGGTTGAGGTCTGAAGCCACTCTATCCTTCACCTATTCTTGCGACACAACCACCAGTTCTGCAACATCAACTCTCTTTTTGCACCAGCGTCCAAATTGTTTTTAACAGTGTTTCTGGCTCAATCGGTTTGGTAATGTGTTGCTGAAATCCGGCTGCTAACACTTTCTGCTGATTACTTTCTCCGGCATAGGCAGTAATGGCAATCGCCAAAATGTCTTTGCCCTGGTCGGGCGATTGCTCCCTAATGTGGCGAATCAATCCGTAGCCGTCCATATCGGGCATGCCGATATCGCTAATGAGCAAATCAAACTCTGATTGCTGCAACTGATTTAAAGCTTCATGGGCCGACTCTACCTGAGTAACCTTTGCACCCTGCTGCTCTAACAAAAAAGCAACTAGCTCTCGTGAATCTCTTTCATCATCAGCAAACAGCACTCGCAATCCATTGAAATGTAGCTCTGAATGATTGTGAGCCGAGGGATGATCTGAATGCGATTTTGAAGCATCAATAACGGGAAGCCTCACAATAAAGGTTGAGCCTTGCCCTTCTCCTAAACTCGCAGCCTGAACGGTGCCGCCATGCAGTTCAACCAGGTGGCTGACGATCGCCAACCCTAACCCTAGCCCCCCAAAATTTCGAGTCGTTGTGCTGTCGGCCTGCCGGAAATAGTCAAAGACATAGGGCAAAAAGCTAGCGGTGATGCCTTTGCCGGTGTCACTGACCGTAATTTGAGCGTGGCTAACAGAGCGATGTGGGAATGCGTATTCTTCAACTTCCTCAATTTGCTCTAGCCGCACCTGCACGCTGCCACCCTGGGGAGTGAATTTAACGGCGTTGGAGATTAGATTCCAAATCACCTGCTGTAGGCGACCAGAATCTCCTAGAACTTGCCCAACCTCGGGTTCAAAGATAGTCTCAATTTGAATGGATTTCGCTTCAGCCGCGAGCTGCACAGTCTCAAGCGCAGATTTAATCGTGAAGGGTAGACTAACCGGAATTGTGTTTAAACTCACCTTGCCCTGAAGGATGCGAGAAACATCGAGCAAGTCTTCGATTAGTTGCGCTTGTAATCGAGCGTTTCGCTCAATTGTTTCCAGCGCATACTGCGTTTTTGCGGCGTCTTGTTGTTTCGTTTGCAGTATTCTTGCCCAGCCGAGAATGGGGTTCAAGGGCGACCTGAGCTCGTGAGATAGCACGGCTAAAAATTCGTCTTTGATACGATTGGCCTGCCGCAGTTGATCTGCTTGCTCACGAGTTGTTTCATAGAGTGCATCTAGGCGTAGATTGCGCTCTTTCAGAATAATTTCTGCCTGCTTGCGTTCATCCTCAATCGACTTGCGGTTTGTAATATCTGCCAGAGTTAGAACGGCCCCGGTGAAGGTGCCAAACTCATTTAGAACCGGGTCCATTGTTTTAGCAAACCAGCGTCCTTGACTTTGCAGTTCTAACATTTGACGCTGGTGCGTTTCTTTAGCACTGTAAAAGCAGGTGCCGTCTCCCACCCCCAAAATGCCATTCATTAACTCATAGTGGACGTGCCCTAAAATCTCTTCAGCAGGCTTACCAAAAAGCCGCATTATTGCCTGATTACAGCGCAAAATTTTACCCTGCTGATCGAGCAGGCAGACACTATCGTTAATGGCATCAAAGGTGGTTTGCCACTCCCGCGCTGAAATCAGCGCTAGCTCCTCTGCCTGTCGAACTCGGAGGAGCGATCGCACCGTCGCCAGGAGTTCAATCGGTTCGACCGGCTGGGCCAGGTAACCGTCAGCACCGCTGTCTAACCCTTCTGCCTTATCTTGACTTTTAACAAAGCTGGCGGAGAGATGCAGTACCGGCACGAAGCGCGTCTGCGGGTCGGATTTGATCTGCCGACAGACTTCAAAGCCGTTTAGATCCGGCAATCTTACGTCTAAGATGACCAGCACCGGTTGATGTAGAGCGAGCGCTTCTAACCCTTCAAGTCCCGTGGCCGCCTCGACGACGGCAAACCCTGCATTCTGCAAAATCCGCCTCACGATGTAACGATTGGCTTCGTTGTCGTCAATATGCAGGATGGTTTCGCGGGGCTCAAACATTACACATCCTCAAGCATCTAAAACGAGTCCGGCTTTAGCGAGTGCTTCTCGAAGGTGAGAGGCGGCTTCTGCTTGAGATGTTTTCTCCTTCGAAAGGATAGCGACACCTTGTTGAGCTAAACGGCTCCGGGTTTCTAAATCTAACTGGGTCGATGAGTGGATGATAACAGGGATGGACTGGGTAGCGGGGTTGTGCCGCAGCTGCTCAAGCGCTTCAAACCCGCTCAGCTCTGGCATTTCCAAGTCAAGCAGAATTGCTGTGGGTTGTTCACTCTCGGCCACGGCCAGCCCTTCCCGTCCACTTGCCGCTTCTAAAAGCTGTAGCGGAATATTGGTCAACAACTGTTTAATCACATACCGGTAGGCTGGGTCATCATCAATAAGTAAGAGTTTCTGAGCTTGGCCCTGGCCCACTAGCGTATTGAGCTTGGTGAGCAAGGACAATTGGTCTACAGGCTTAATCAGGAATCCATCGGCTCCTAGGGCAACGGCCTGTTTCTCGTTATCCACGACCGTAATCACCAACACGGGAATATTGCGGGTTGCTTCATCGCTTTTCAGCTCGCGCAGGAATGTCCAGCCGTTTTGCCCTTCTAGCAGGATGTCTAGCACGATCGCCGCTGGCTGAAGCTGCTCTAAGGCCTGTCTGGCCTGAGCCAGGGTGCGGGTGGCGATCGGCTGATACCGAGACGCTTGCAGGTGTTTCTCGTAGATAAAGAGTGTTTCAATGTGATCTTCGATCGCCAGAATGGGCAGGCAGGCGGGGTTGAGGGAGGTGATCGGTTGCAGTGAGTCTGGCAGCTCTGTCACTTCGGGGTAGGCGATCGGAATGCTGACTGAAAAGGTAGACCCTTGACCCAGTTCACTTTGAACGGAAACGCTGCCCCCCATTAGCTCTGCTAGCTTGGCCGATATCGGCAAGCCTAGCCCCGTCCCTTTCACCTGCTTTTGCAGGTCAGACTCAATCTGCACAAAATCCTCAAAGACGCGCTCCTGGTCGTCGGGTGCAAGACCAATGCCGGTATCAGACACCGAGAGCTGAATCATCTGACCGACTTGCTCGGCGGTGACTCGCACCTCTCCCTGCTCCGTAAATTTGAGCGCGTTCGAAATAAAGTTTCTGAGGATTTGAGCGATTTTTCCCTCATCGCTATAGAGCGAGGGCAGGCCGTCGGGTTCTTCAAACACGAGCGACACCGAGGAACCCTGCACCAGCAGCGGACGCAGCATGCCCCGCAGGGTGGCAAACAGGTCACTCACTTCAAAGGAACTGGGATTCACCTCGGTTTTGCCCGCTTCCACCTTGGCTAAGTCCAGTAAATCGTTCACTAGCTCTGACAACCCATCGGCCGCCTTTTGAATGAACGTCAGCTGCTTTTCTTGCTCCGAGGATAGATCCCCATCTAGCCGAGACAGCAGCATGCGAGATAGGGACAAAATCGAGTTGAGCGGCGTGCGAAACTCGTGGCTCATGTTAGAAAGAAAGCGAGTTTTTAGCTCATTGGCCTGTTGCAGGGAGCTGGCTTTCTCGTCTAGTTCGGCGTAGAGGGCAATTACGCCGCGATTGGTGTCTTCTAGCTCGCGGTTTAGGTGGGTGAGCTCTTCCTCTCGCTTGCGGAGTTCGGCCATGGCCCGCAGCAGTTCCTGGTTTTGCCGCTGGATTTCGTCGTAGGGGTTTTGGGGCGATCGCCCCGCGACGGTATCTCGAATCTGTTGCAACTGGGCGTCTGTGAAGACGGGCGATCGCCTGGGTAGGGCTTTGCCGATGCTTACGGTGGTTCCCTGCTCGGTCGATGCGATCTCAAAGATATCCATCAGCCGGCGCGTGCCCACGATGCCTAGCCCCATGCCGGTAGAAGACGGATAGCGTCCCGCTAAAACATCGCCCAGATGCGGAATGCCCCCGCCCTGATCTTGCACCTGAATCAGAAAGGTCTGCGGGCTTTTCTCTAAGCCAAACTGCACCGTTCCACCCTGGGCGTACTGAAACGCATTGCGGGCAATTTCTGAGACAGCCGTTGCCAGCCGCGCCTGATCTTGCCCGTCAAACCCCAGTTGTTCTGCCAACTCGCGGGTGCGCTGTCGTGCCTGCACTACATCCTGTTCGTAGTGAATTTCCAGGGTGAAGAGGGTGGTCATGCTCCGGTTCCTTTCGCCGCCAACATGGTGACATCATCGCGCTCACGATGAAAATCACGGTGCAGCACACCAGCAATCAAGCTGGGATGCTTTTGACTTAGGCCGGGGTAGCGATCGAGATTCCACTGGGTACTGATGCCGTCGGAGTGCATCGTCAGCAGCCCGTTGAGGTACCAGGGGTAGGTAAACTCCTTAATCTTGCGAACCTCATGGCCCACGGTGCCGTTGTAGGACATCAAGTTGTGATGTTCGGTCGCAGAAGTAATGCTGGCCGCAATATTGCCAATGCCCGCAAAGCAAACGGTCTGCTGCTCAAAGTTGATTTCGGCGATCGCCAGGGCTGCCCCTCGGGTGCTGCGTAACGCCGCATGGGCCGCTTCGACAATGCGTTGGGGCGACTGATGATGGTGATCGTGAAACACTCGAATAGCGGCTGAGGCCGCACTGGCTGCCGCAGGACCATGCCCCAGCCCGTCTACCACGAGAAACAGGCGACGGTGAGCATCCCCTTCCCAGGCACAGGCATCCCCTGACACCTCCTCGCCCAGCTTGGGTAACGCTACTACACCAATTTCAATAATTTTGGGTGACGCATGAAGGGAAGATTTTGCCCAGATATGGGCAAGCAGCGCTGTTCCCTTGTTAGGCTGCGAGTAAATTTCAAAGAAGTCAGAGAGGCGGCGAATGGCGCCCAGCCCGTTGCCTGATGTTCCGGCGGTAGAAAAGCCATCTTGCAGGCATTCCTCTACATCCACCATGCCAGAACCTTGGTCTAGCCCCAAAACTTCGATACCAATGACGTCGTCTTGGGCGATCGCCCGCAGCACAACCACTCCGTGACCGGCGTGCCGAATGAGGTTGTTGGCCACCTCGGTTACCAAAAGGCCCACCTTGCCCCGTTCGGTTTCTTCAAAGCCAAGCCGCATGGCCAACGCTAGAGAGGCTCGCCGTGCCTCCCCCGTTTGACTCTGCTCGGTGACGGCGATCGCCATAGATTCATTCAATTGATGCCCTCATATTACTTCCAGCGTACGATGATTATTCGCGTTCCCTCTCCCACCACAGACTCAATTTCAAACTCGTTGGCCAGCCGTTTTGCACCCCCCAACCCCATCCCCAGGCCGCCACCGGAGGTGAAACCATCCTTAAGCGCCAGTTCAATATCGGGAATGCCCGGCCCCTGGTCTTCAAAGGTGAGCCTGAGACCCCGCCGCCCGCCGTTCTGAAGCGTTTCTAACGTGACGGTTCCCCCGCCTCCGTAATCCAGGGTGTTGCGGGCAAGCTCGCTGGCAGCGGTGACAATTTTGGTTTGGTCTACTAAACCAAAGCCCAGCTCAATGGCAAACTGGCGCACGGCTTGCCGAACTAAAACTACGTCCGAAGAAGATTGAATTTCCATCTCCTCAATCTTCTGCATCGTCCTCTAGGTCCCATTCTGTAGCAGTGAACTGAGCATTGGCGGAGCTACCAACCGTCGCCTGCAACAGTGCCATCCCCTTTTCTACATTCAATGCTGTGCGAATGCCGGTGAGGGACATTCCTAGCTCCACTAGGGTAATGGCGACGGCAGGCTGCATGCCAACGACCACCGTCTCAGCATCCATAACCTGCGATATTTTGGCAATGTTGCCTAAAATTCTGCCGATAAAAGAATCGACAATATCTAGCGCCGAAATGTCAATTAAAACCCCGTTTGCACTGGTTTGACTAATGCGATTGGTGAGGTCATCTTGTAGCGTCATGGCTAGGCGATCGTGCATGTCAACCTGAATGGTGACGAGCAGAAATTCGCCCATTTGAAGGATGGGAATCCGTTCCATCAGTTTTTCCTCTAACCTACTTGCGGGTGATGGTGGTTCCCTTTCGCTTTAATGCCATGAGAAAGGCATCGGCTAAGGTTGCTTTTGTGGTCACATCAGTCAAATCGATGCCGAGATAGACGATCGTTTGAGCAATTTGAGGTCGAATGCCGCTGATGATGCAGTCGGCGCCCATGAGGCGAGCGGCTGTAACCGTCTTTAGCAAATGTTGAGCGGTCAGCGTATCGACGGTTGGCACCCCAGTGATGTCAATAATGGCCACTTCTGACCCGGTTTCAACAATCTTTTGCAACAGCGACTCCATCACGACTTGGGTACGGGCACTGTCGAGGGTGCCAATGATCGGCAAGGCCAAAATGCCGTCCCACAGTTTGACCACTGGCGTAGACAGTTCCATCATTTCTTCCTGCTGCCGCAGAATCACCTCTTCTCGCGACTTCTGGTAGGCTTCTACCGCCATCAGCCCCAGGCGATCGAGCAGGTCGGTGGCTTGCCAGATCTCGTCGCCGATCTCGGTGGGGTCGTGCAGCAGCTGCCGCAGACGATCAAAGAGCGGTCGCTTGAACGAAAAGATAAAGGTAGCCGTTTCAGTGGGGGTAAAGCCTTTGTGGGAGCGCGATCGCGAGATGCTAGTCAGCATCTCCCGCACCTCTCGCCATTCGGATGCCTGAATATTGCTCAAATTGCCGGATTGAGCCGCAATGCGAAGCAGCTTGAGAAATTCCCGGCACTCTACTTGTAGCTCTGCTTCTTTGATTAACCCTTTGCGGGTGTTTGTCGCGACAAGCTCCTGATTCCACTCCGACAGCAGTTCTGCCTCATGAGTTTTCAGTATCTCGGGTATTTTGCTGCTGTGAGTCATTTCCATGGGGCATTTCCCTTCATCCGTCCAGACCACTGTGTTGCCTAAATCTGCCATTCAGGGGCGCCAAGCGCCCCTGAATGGCAGATCTCAAACATCATCACCAGTGTATGACTATTCCCAGTAGTTCTTAGGGAAATAATTGTGCAAGGCGACGGCTGAGGTACATTCAGGGTGGAGGTGCATGACGGCAGCGCCGTTCCAACAGCAAGCTCAAGACACAACTATCTTTTGTCCGGTTGATGAGTAGCGATCGCCCCAGTGCACTCATCTATTGAGCTGTTTGTGTAGAACGGTCACCAGGCAGAGCGCTCTCACTGAATGTAATGGCTTATGTAGCTCAACGACAAATTACTTTCGTTCTAGTGCAGTGAAATTGTTAGACATCAGCATTTCGTCCTTGACTGGACCATAGACGTTAACGAATGCACCTTGCAGATTGAGCTTAATAGTATCCATAGCTCTGCCTAAAATCGCTGCGATTTTAATGGGTCAGGTTGAAACTATTTTGTGTAAACAGGTGCATTCGGTATGATGAAGCCTTTTATTAGTGGACGCGCAATAAAAAGACACAAGGATTTTAGCCAAAATCTACCTTAAAGCATAATTCTCAATCCCTCTTTTTCCCTACAACAGAGTGGGGTTCAATTGATGCAGGGTGTGAATGATTGTAGACGAACCGACTCAGGCGCCTATCGAGGCAGATGTTTTTGTCTTTCCCGCCTCGTTTGCCCAACAGCGTTTGTGGTTTATTGACCAATTACTTCCGGGAGATGCTCTCTATACGAGTCCTCTGGTGTTTCGGCTGAGCGGTGATTTACAGCGATCGCACCTCCAGCGCAGTATGCAAGCGATCGTGCGGCGGCACGAAATTTTGCGAACCTCATTTGATGTCGTCGATGGTCAATTAATGCAGATCGTCGCCGATCAGGTGGACGTGCCACTGCCGTTGATAGATTTGCGATCGCACCCTGCCCCCGAGCGCGAATCCATAGCGTTACAAGACATCTGGCAAACTCTCCAACACCCGTTTCACCTCAATCAACAACCACTCTTTCGGGTGCAACTGTGGCAATTGCAAAATGACGAACACCTGATGCTAATTGCACTGCATCACATTATTTTTGATGAATGGTCAAGTGGTGTTTTGATTCGAGAATTGGGTGAAGGATACGCCGCTTCAGTCGCAAACAAATCTACCGCACTACCCGAATTGCCGATTCAATACGCAGATTTTGCTCACTGGCAACGGCAATGGTTGCAGGGTGAGGTGCTGAATACTCAGTTGAGCTATTGGAAACAGCAGTTAAAAGACGTCCCAGTTCTGCAATTGCCGAGTGCATCGCCGCCTACATCGGGACAGCCATTATCCCAAGAGTCTCAGGGCGCGAGTCACTTTCTAGAACTGCCCCAGCGATTATTGGAGGCGTTAGAAAGCCTGAGCCAACAGGCAGAGGTGACGCTGTTTATGACCCTACTGGCGGTATTTCAAACCCTGCTGCACCGCTACACCGGACAAACCGACCTAGCGATCGGCACTCCCATTGCCAATCGGCATCAGAGCGAATTAGAGGGGCTAATCGGCTTTTTTGTGAATAGCCTAGTTTTGCGGACTAACCTAGAGGGCGATCCAACATTTTTGGAATTGTTAGAGCGAGTACGAGAGGTCACCCTAGCCGCCTACGATCATCAGGATTTGCCCTTTGAAAAACTGGTCGAGGAGCTACAGCCCGTTCGCAACCTCGGCCAAAATCCTCTATTTCAAGTAGTGTTTGCCCTGCAAAACTCACCCATGGCACAACTAGAACTGCCGGGATTAATTCTTAGCCCGGTGAATCTGGAGACTAAGACATCTCGCTTTGACCTGGAATTTTATGTTTGGACCTGCGGAGATAACTTTAGGAATTTGTGGGGTAAGGGTTGGCAACACTCAGACGGGTTGCGGGGCATGGTGATTTACAACACCGAGTTATTTGAAGCAAGCGCGATCGCATCGCTTCTCAAGCACTTTCAAACCCTGCTAGAGGGAATTGTTGCTAACCCAAACACGCATCTTTCTGCCCTGCCATTACTCACAACTGAAGACCAACAAAAATTGCTCCATCGCTGGAGCAGCAATCAATCCAGCAATCCTAATGACTGTATTCATCATCTGTTTGAAGCGCAGGTGAGAGAACGACCTGATGCGATCGCTATCCAATTTGGCAACCAACAATTCACGTATCAGCAGTTGAATCAGGGCAGCAACCAACTGGCACGATATTTGCAACGGTTGGGCATTGGTGCAGAAATGCCCGTCGGCATTTGCCTAGAACGGGGGATAGAAGCGATCGCCGCCATGTTGGCGATCCTTAAAGCGGGAGGGGCGTACGTGCCTCTCGACCCCAGTTATCCGGCAGAACGGTTGCGCTTTATGGTGGAGGATGCGGGCATCACTGTCATTCTCTCCGAGGCAAACTGGGCAGACGAGCTGCAAACAGCGACCACCAACGTAATTTGCTTGGAGCAATCTTGGGACGCGATCGCTCAGGAATCAGAGCAGAACTTATCCACTCCCTGTACTGCCGATCAGCTGGCCTATGTGATTTATACCTCTGGCTCTACGGGAACCCCCAAAGGCGTTATGGTGCCCCATCGAGCGGTCAATCGGTTGGTGTGCAATGCCGATTACGTGCAGATCAACGCTGGCGATCGCATGGCGCAGGTGGCCAACCTCGCCTTTGATGCCGCTACCTTTGAAGTGTGGGGTGCCTTGTTAAATGGCGCACACCTGATCGGCATTGAGCGAGAAATTACGCTGTCTCCTTCTGATTTTGCGACCACGTTGCAGCAGCAGCACATTAGCATTCTGTTTCTCACCACTGCTCTGTTGAATCAAACTGTCAGTCAGATTCCCGATGCCTTTCGATCGCTCAAGTATCTGCTGTTTGGCGGTGAAATGGTGAATGTTGATCAAGTGCGATCGCTGATGCAACAGGGCAAACCTCAACATTTGCTACATGTGTATGGTCCCACAGAAAACACAACCTTCTCGACCTGGTATGAGATTCAGGGGATTCTGCAAAACGCCACCACAATCCCTATTGGCAAGGCGATCGCCAATACTCAGGTGTATCTGTTGGATGACTATTTGAACCCGGTTCCCGCAGGGGTAGTTGGTGAAATCTATTTGGGCGGGAGCGGTTTAGCAAAAGGATATTTGAATCGCCCTGACTTGACGGCTGAAAAGCTTATAGATTGCTCATTTAGCAATTGGTCGCAGGATTGGATAAGAGAAACTATCAATGGGCTTTTGTACAAAACAGGCGATCGCGCGCTTTATCACCCTGACGGCAATTTGGAATTTTTAGGGCGAGCGGATAATCAGATCAAAATTCGGGGATTTCGAGTAGAGCTAAGTGAGATTGAACTGGCGATCGCGCAACATGCATTGGTGCAAGCCGTGGTTGTTGTCGTGCGGGAGATCGATCAAGATCGGCAGTTGGTTGCCTATATTGTTCCCAGTGCAGCGGCAGCCCCGACAGCACGAGAACTGCGATCGTTACTAAAAAAACAGCTCCCTGCTTACATGATTCCTGTAGCCTTTGTTGTTCTAGATGCGCTTCCCTTGACGGCTAACGGCAAAGTAGACCAGAGAGCATTACCCCCACCAGCGCTACACAGAGCAGAATCCAATCCGACGACGGCTCCTACAACGTCTTTAGAAGCAACATTAGTGGAGATTTGGGTGCAACTGCTGGGACAACAAGTAGGCATTGACGACAACTTTTTTGAACTAGGAGGACATTCTTTATTAGCCACTCAGTTCGTTTCACGGGTACGCGATCGCTTACACATCGAGTTGCCCCTGCGAAGCATCTTTGAAACCCCTACCATTGCTGAACTAGCGCAGCAGATTAGCGCTCTCCAGGCAATGCTTCAACCCGACTTCACCGCATCAACAAGCGATCAGAGCGGAGTCAATTCTCAACGACGTGAGGAAATAGACCTATGACCAACCGGGCGATCGCTGACTTTATTTCCCACCTCCACCAACTAGACATTAAGCTCTTTCTCGAAACCGATCCTACCGTTGCAATCAATCAGATCCGGCTCCGCTGCAACGCCCCCGAAGGAACCCTCACCCCCGCCCTCCGCCAAGAATTAACCGATCGCAAAGCCGAACTCATTACCTACTTACAAACAAACTCAAATGGCCGAGAACCGCAGCTAAAAGGTAGCCACCCATCCACCCTCCCACCCTCCCACCCATCCACCTCTTCCCCCCTCTCCTTTGCCCAACAGCGACTATGGTTTCTTTATCAGCTCGCCCCTCACAATCCCTTCTACAACGTACCTGCCGCCATTCATTTAAAGGGAACGCTCAATCGATCTGCACTAGAGCGATCGCTCCAGGAAATTGTGCGTCGTCATGCTGCCCTGCGCACCCGATTTACAACCGTGAATGGGCAACCCGTTCAAGTTGTTGAACCCAACGCCAATATCGAACTTGCTGTCGTGAATTTACAGGCGGTTGGGATTAGTGAACGCGATCGCATTCGACAACAATTAGCAACGGCCGAAGCCCAACGCTCATTTAACCTGACGACCGACTCTCTGTTGCGCGTGACATTGCTGTATTTTGATGCAGCGGAGTCCGTGTTGTTGCTGACGATGCACCACATTGTTGCCGATGGGTGGTCTTTAGGAATACTAATTCGAGAATTGGGATATTTCTACACGGCATTTGTGGAGGGGCGATCGCCAACCCTGCCTCCCTTGCCAATTCAATATGCTGACTTCGCTCGCTGGCAACACAACTGGTTGCAGGGAGAGGTTTTAGAGAAACAATTGAGTTATTGGCGGCAACAATTGCAGGACTTGCCTGTGCTGGAATTGCCAAGCGATCGCCCCCGTCCTGCCGTTCAAACCTATCGAGGCGCGACCTATCCTATACATATTTCTCCTGCCCTTTCCCAAGCATTAGAGACATTCAGCCAGCAGTCTGGAGCGTCTCTGTTTATGACGCTGCTGGCAGTATTTCAAACCTTGCTCTACCGATACACAGGGCAGGAGGATATTGCGATTGGATCTCCCATTGCTAACCGTCATCGCAGTGAGGTGGAGGGGCTAATCGGCTTTTTTGTGAATAGCCTGGTGATGCGGTCGGATTTGTCGGGCAATCCCACCTTTCGTGAATTGCTGGAGCAAGTTCGCCAGGTTGCCTTGGGAGCGTATGAGCATCAAGACTTACCCTTTGAGAAACTGGTTGAAGAATTAGACCCCGATCGCGACCTTAGCCGCAATCCCTTGTTTCAGGTTGCCTTTGCCCTGCAAAATGCCCCTATGCAGCCTTTGGAGCTACCAGGACTGACGCTAGAACCTGCCCCTCTAGAGTCTGCCAGCACCCGCTTTGATCTAGAGGTGCACCTATGGGAACCCGCCCATGGATTGAAGAGCTTGTGGCGATCGCAAGACGGTTTGAGCGGCTTCATTTCCTACAGCACTGATCTATTCGATCGCGATAGAATTGCGCGCTTGGTCGGTCACTTTCAGATGCTTTTAGAAGGAATTGTCGCGAATCCAGATGCCCGATTGTCAGACCTGCCGTTGCTCACATCTGAGGAATGTCAGCAGATTTTGCATGATTGGAGTGGATGTTCCTTCGATAGATCTCATCTAGCCCTCTTTGACGATGAGGAAATTGGAAGTGCAGTCGAAGGTTCTCATCAGGAGCAAACCGGTATAAAAGATTCATTGACTAAGAAGCCAGATCTCTACTTCCATCACATTGTTGAAGCCCACGTAAAACAAGCTCCAAACGCGATCGCTTTGGTCACCGAGTCTCAAGCCCTCACCTATCAAGAACTCAATCACCGTGCCGATCAACTAGCAGAAATCCTCAGACAAATGGGAGCTCAAGCTAATTTCCTGGTGGGATTATGTGTCGATCGCTCTGCCGACATGGTGATTGGCATTCTCGGCATTCTCAAAGCAGGAGGGGCTTATGTGCCGCTTGACCCAACTTATCCAAGCGATCGCCTCCAATTCATTCTCAGTGATACACAAGTTTCCATTCTGCTAACACAGTCCTGGCTTACCGAATCCTTACCCGCAACTTCAGCAACCCTTGTTTGGTTAGATCAGCCGTTGTGCCCTCATTCCCCAACCCCTTCTCCCAATCAGGGAGAAGGGGAGCAAGAACAGGCAGAAAGTAAGGAATTAGGGGAAGCCTTATCGGCTCCGTCCTCCCTCTCTCGTCACTGGAAGAGGGGGCTAGGGGGTGAAGGTTCCCCCGACCTCGCCTACGTTATCTATACCTCGGGTTCTACAGGCACCCCCAAGGGAGTTTTACTCTCTCATTGTGGCTTGTGTAACGTTGTACAGGCTCAACAACAGGTCTTTCAGCCCAACCGCACCAGCCGAGTTTTGCAATTTAGCTCTCTCAGCTTTGATGCGTCCATCTTCGAGATTGCCCTTGCCCTGGGCTCAGGCGGCACACTGTATATTCCGCCTGAGTCTGCCCAACTGCCGGGAATGGCACTGATGCAATTTCTGCAAGAGAATGCCATCACTCACGCCCTAATTACGCCAGCCGTACTCGCTGTTTTACCCTTTGGGGAACTGCCTGACCTTCAAGTGTTAATCACGGGGGGAGAAGCCTGCTCCAGCCAGGTAATCGATCGCTGGGCTGCCAATCGCCGCTTCTTCAACGCTTACGGCCCTACCGAAACCACAATCTGGGCAACCGTTGCCGAACTTCACCCAGGAGACAATCCCCTTACGGTTGGTCGCCCTATTCTCAATACTCAAGTCTATGTTTTGGATGCTAACTTAAATCCCGTTCCAGCAGGCATTCCAGGGGAGTTGTATATCGGGGGGGCAGGAGTGGCCCAAGGGTATCTCAATCGCCCGGAATTGACGGCGGAAAGGTTTATCAGTGCTGACTTAAAAAGTGCTTTCTCCACACATAATAAACAGCAATCAACTCTCTACAAAACCGGCGATCGCGTCCTCTACAACCGCGATGGCACCATCCAGTTTCTCGGTCGAGTAGATCACCAGATCAAGGTCCGGGGGTATCGAGTTGAATTGGGTGAGATTGAAACGACTCTACAGCGTCATTCCGCTATCCAAGATGCCGTTGTCATACCCTCTGCTGCATCGTCTCTTGTCGCCTACTTCAGTCTTGATACTAAATATCTGCAAGAAACCAGTGTGCGATCGCTCCAAACTCAACACCTGCAACACTGGCAAACCCTATACAACCAAACTTACCAATCAACAGAACCCACTCAGCACCCAGAACCCAGCAATCCACAATTCAACATTACTGGATGGAACAGCAGCTACACCGGAGAACCTATTCCCCTTGAGCAAATGCAGGAATGGGTGAGCGATCGCGTTCAGCAAATTCTCGCGTTGAAACCTAAAAGGGTTTTAGAGATTGGGTGCGGTACAGGATTGTTGTTGCTTCAAATTGCACCGCACTGTCAACAGTATGTAGGCACAGACTTTTCGGCTGTTTCGCTAGCGTCAGTTCAAACTCAGCTAGACACGCTCAACCTTTCTCATGTTGAGCTTTTACATCGCATGGCAACCGACTTTGAAGGAATTGATCTAGGGTCATTTGATGTTGTGATTTTGAATTCGGTTGTGCAGTATTTTCCAGATGAAGCTTACTTAATGCAGGTCTTGGAGAAAGCAATTGCAACCGTAGCAGAGAATGGCATTTTATTCATTGGAGATGTACGAAACCTAGCTTTGTTATCTGCATTTCATAGCTGGATGAAGTTTATTCAGGCAGATGATAGTGTAGAGCGATCGCAACTCTGGCATCAAGTTGAGCGATCGCAATTTGAAGAGCCAGAATTAGCAATTGAGCCAGCAATCTTTTATGCCATGCGATCGCAGTTCGCCCAAATTCGACAGGTTCAAATTCGACTGACACGAGGGCGCAGTCAGAATGAAATGACTCAGTTCCGCTACAACGTTTTGCTGCGAATGGGACAATCCCGCAATGTTGGGTTAAGGCCCGAAACCCAACCTACGCTAGCTATCGAAAAAAAGAGGGAGCAATTCAACTGGAAACATCAGCCGGTGACTGTTCAAGAAATACACCAGCAGCTCCTTACTACTGAGCCAGAGATTTTAAGAATCACAAACGTGTCTAATCGCCGAGTGAATGCCGCTATTGCAACAGCAAACTGGCTTCGGACTAAGAAAGCGCCCAAAGCTGTTGGACGAATGCGGGAGCTATTGCAAGATACTGAAAACTTAGCAATCGATCCACAAGACTGGTGGAATTTAGAAACAACACTGCCCTACACCGTAGAGATTACCTGGTCAACATCTAGTGAGGCTGGAGATTATGATGTGGTGTTGACTCGTCATGGGGTTGATGCAGCGGATGAGGTATTGCAGCACAACGAGCGATCGCCCGAGCAGTTCACCAACCATCCACTTCAGGCGAATGTCGCCCGGCAACTCATTCCTGAGCTTCGGCAACATCTCAGCCAGACGTTACCCGACTACATGGTTCCTGCGGTGTTTGTGCCGTTAGCCACCCTCCCGTTGAATTCGAGTGGTAAGGTCGATCGGCGTGCCCTTCCCCCGCTTGACCACACTCAGCACAGCGATCTACCTTCGGCGGTCGCACCCCAAACCTCAACCGAGATAGCTCTTATTGAGATCTGGCAAGAACTATTACAACTCAAACATGTCAACCGTCACGATAACTTTTTTGAGTCGGGTGGGCACTCCCTATTAGCCACTCAAATGACCTCTCGCATCCGCGACACCTTTAAACTAGAACTTCCGCTGAAGAATGTCTTTGCAGCTCCTACCATTGCCCAACTAGCACCCATTCTGGACGCACTACGCGATACCACCCCAAACACTCCTCCTCTCGTCCGGCTCGATCGCACCGCTTATCGGCGCAAACAATCGACTTTACTCAATCAGCCCTCTCAGGCCATTTCTGTTCCTTCCCAAAAGGAACCTCCAGAACACAATACGATTCCCCCTACTTCACCACTAGTGCCCCTCAGCTTGGGCGGTAGCGAGCCTCCCTTTTTCTGTGTGCATCCTATGTTTGGGGTCGTATTTCCCTATTTGGAACTGGCTCATCACCTAAAGAGCGATCGCAGTTTCTATGGGTTGCAACCTCTAGGATTGGATGGCAAATCTCGCCCCCTAAATCGAATGGAGGCGATCGCTGCCTATTACATCCAGGCGATTCAAACCCTTCAACCCCACGGACCATATTACCTGGGGGGCTGGTCTTTTGGAGGGTTGGTTGCCTTTGAGATGGCGCAACAACTGACTCAAGCAGGCGAAAAAGTTGAACTACTGGCAATTCTCGATACAACTGCTCCTTGTACCAAACCCTCTTTTTCTCAGAGCTTCAAGTTTTTGGTAAAAACTGCCCTCTGGTCTACCCTGCCATTTTTGGTAGACATCAGCACCCTGGCGACCCAGCGCCTACACCCTAAAAATCCCTGGTTCTCTCGCTGGCAATGGTCAGCCATCACCCGACTCATTCCTGAAGAGTCCCGATTGCGCCTGTTGGATGAATCTGCCATTAACGCCATGCTGCCTATTGTTTATGCGAATAGTCAGGCAACATACGATTATGTGCCTCAGCCTTACTCTCAAGCGATCGCGCTATTTAAGGCAGCAGAACAATCAGATGCGAATCGACAGGATGAAACATTGGGCTGGAGTGAATTAGTTAAGGACATTCAACTACACGAAGTTCCTGGCAATCATTTATCGTTGTTGAAACAACCTCATGTGCAAGTGCTGGCACAACAACTTAGACATTATTTGACATAGATAGACTAGATAATAATTGCGACCAATTAACCAGGTTAGTACGTTCTAGATCAGGGCGTTGCTATGCCGCAGATCCTTGTCGTTCAATCATATATTCTAAGTATTTCAATACTTGAGGAGCTATATCTAATACTCTTTTTATTTCTTCTACAGTAGGTGGATGACCAGTACCCCATTCAAAGAAAAAAGTTATGTATCTAATAAAGTTGAGATCATACGCTAATTGATCGGTAATTAAACTCTTCTCCTTCATGAAATTAATCATGCTAGTTAGTGATGGCGAATCGCCCAGTTGCATCCCTTGAACCTTACATATCTGTCGGGTTAATGCTCTCAGCGCCAACCTGTAAATTATAAGTTTTGACCAAACATCACGATCTGGGCTGTTAACTCTTTCAAGCAGCTCATCTATATATTTTGTGTTGCCAGTTTCGTTAATTGACTGAATATCTTCTGCATCTTTCTTGATTTGAAGAACTTGTACATCAATGCTTTGTTTCAGGGTTATACCTTCCTTCCCTATAATTAGCTCACTTATCCGATCTCCTAGTATTGCGAAAGTCAACAATCCTAAAATTGATACAAGTTGCCAGTCTAGAATTGCATCGCTGTGATTAAAGATCCTATACATCACATCAAAAATAAGAATTATGTATACAAAATAAATAAAGGCTTGTTTCGTGACAATCATTTGTCTGGCTTTGTTCATGAATCAATTACCAACCTTAGAAGCAGTATCTTGTTATGAAGTCCTTAAATTTTCTAAACACTTCATTTTGCGCACAAGATGTTGAAGGGTTGAGATGATAATAATCTTTTAGTCTATCTTTCAGCAAAAATTAACTAAATAAAAACCATATTCTCACTAAAAACCAAGCGACACAACTATGTATTAAGTGCCAGACATGCTAAAAAGACCCCATCCCCGTACCCCTCAACGGAGCCGAGACAGGATTATCTGGTGGAGTCAGAACTTGGATGGTAATCCTCACAAAAACCTTGCTACTGGAGCAGCGTCCCCGGCTCGGTGGCCAGTTACTGGCCGGGTGGGGGGTACCCGGCCAGCCATACCAAGCCCCTACCAAAAAGCACACCCGATAAAATAGTGACATCGAGCAGCAGGTGATCGCCCGTGGTACAAGCCCAACCCCAGCTCAAAACCTTTAGCGACTTTCTCACCCACGCCCAGGAGGTCGAGGGCTACTACGAACTCACTAATGGAGACCTGGTTGAGATGCCGCCGGAGTCATACGACAACTTGCGTCGCGCCCTAAAGCTTTACGACATATTGAAAACGCTGGTAGATGTTGCTCAAGTTTGTCCCCAAGGTTTGGCTCTGGCTGTACCGGGGCAGCCTAGAAATCGGTACCCTGACCTGACGGTGCTGCGTCCCGAGCATCCCGAGCAGATGCGCGAGTTGGGGCAGGCCGCCATCACGCTGGAAATGGCGCCCCCTTTGCTGGTAGTAGAAGTGGTCAGCCCAGGGGCTGAAAATCGCCGCCGCGACTATCTAGAAAAGCGCAATCAGTACGAGTGGCGCGGCATTGGTGAATATTGGATTCTCGACCCGACGGTGGGCGAGGTGACCGTTCTGAATTTGACCTCACAGGGCTATAGCGAAGCCACATTTGAAGGTGAATCTGTGGTCGAATCGCCTACGTTTCCCGATTGGGCAATAACCGCCGAGGCTATGCTGGCAGTAGGTTAGCGGTGAGAAAAGCTTGTATTGGCTAAGCTGCATTCAGCAACCTGCGTCCACATTCGTGCCTGTTTGAGATAACGTTGCGATTCGTGGAGTGTCCATTCCGGAATCGCCCAAAAATCCTTCACTTAACCTAACAGTGGCAGTTTTGCCTCTAACCTTGGAGTAAAATCTCGGCACAAGGTTGAGGCTGAGCCAATGCTAGATCGCTTCTGGGAAGTGCTGGGCTACGTGTTTGCTCTCAACGACGAGGCCTTTCGTATTGCCACCACCGTGCCAGCAGGGAGAAGCCTGGCGCTGTTAGTGGTTTTGCTGGCAGGGCTATCCCAAGGCATTGGGCAGAGCATTATTCTCTTCGTTAACCAAGTGCGGCCCGCCCGGTTTGTGCTCAGTCTGGGCATTAACGCGGTGCTGCTTGCCTTTGGCTTTTTGGCTCTGGTGTTAAGCACCTGGCTAATCACCCTGGCTCCCTGGTCGCAGAACCTTCCTCTGGGGCAGCTAGTGACGGTGCTGGGGTTGGCCTACGCCCCACTGCTGTTTAGCTTTTTGGGAGCACTGCCCTACCTAGGGGTGCCCATTCTCAACTTGCTGTCGGTGTGGCATTTGCTGGCTATGGTGGTGGGCTTTGGGGCGATCGCCAACCTGGGCATTAGCCATGCCTTTAGCTACGTTGCCCTGGGCTGGATTTTGCTGCAAGTTTTGCAAAACACCGTGGGTCAGCCCATTGCCAACTTGGGCAAGCGCATTGCCAACCGGGCGGCGGGGGTTGATCTCGTCACCAATCGCCGAGATTTGACTGAGTCGTTTCAATCGGGGTTGGCCGAAACCTCTACCCGCTGGCACGAAGAGTTTACCCAGCGATTTAGCGCCCTCAGTCAGGGGGATGCGATTGTTACTGGGGAACCTCCCGCTTTAGCCTTGGCCGGAGCCGGGGGCTCGACTGTCTCTGTCGATGCCGGCCCCAACAGCGATCGCCTTGATAGCTTTAAGACACTGCTAGGCCTGGTCGCCATGGCGGTGCTGACGGTGGTGGTGCTGGCGCTGCTGCGGCCCATTCGAGTCTGGTGGTTTGGCTGGTTGAGCGGCCTGCCCAGCCTAGCGCTGCTGGTGCTGAACTTTGCCTGGATTGGCATTATTGCCTTGGTGGTGGCCGGGCTGCTGGCTCCGCTCGAAACCCTGGGCTGGTGGGCCGGCTGGTATGACGACGAGGTCAACACCACCGTCAACGCCGGAGAACTGGCCGAACCCGTGGCCGACCCCAGTAAAATCAGCCGCTACATGGTCTATCTCGACGGCATTGGCATCTCCAGCTCTGAGTACCTGCCCGATATTGAAGAATTTCTCGACACCCTAGCCCCCACCCTGCCCAAGGGCGTGGCGCTGATTCGCGGCATCATGCCCTACTCGGTGATGAATGCGCCCCTGGATGAAGATCGGCCCCTGTCGTTTCTGTGGCGCTACGCCGACAAGCTGCGGTTTGCCAACCCCATGAGCGTGCTGGGCCTGCTGGTCAACATTCGCAACATGCTAATTGTGGGCGTGTCGGCCGACAAGCGCTACGGCCCGCTCTATAACCAGGGCATTGCCCAGGTAGTGTTTAACGGCTTGATCAAAAATGGCTATCGGGTGGGCAGCGGCACCCCCGTCACGCTGATGGGTTACAGCGGCGGCGGGCAGATGTGCTGCGCCAGCGCCCCCTACCTCAAGCGGGCTCTGGGTGCTCCCATCGACGTCATTTCCCTGGGTGGGGTGATGAGCGCCAACATCAACCTACTCCAACTGGAGCATCTCTATCACCTGTCAGGCGAGCAGGATGCGGTAGAGAAACTGGGGCCAAAGATCTTTCCGGGGCGCTGGCCGCTGTTTCCTCTGTCGTTCTGGAACCGGGCGAAGCGACGGGGCAAAATTTCGTTTGTTTCCCTAGGTCCAGTGGGGCATCAGGTGCCGGGGGGCATTCTCGACCCCAAGCTGGTGCTGCCCGATGGCCGCAGTTCCCTCGGTCAGACCATCGATACCATCAACGCCATTCTGCGGGGCGAAATCCTAGAAACCGGGCTAGAGCGGGGCGGCAAGGCAAATAACTACGACATCTTTCGCGCCAACCCCCTGGTGCAGTACCAGAGCTATCCGCTCGACCAGCGCCCTAACCCAGCGCTCTACGTACCGATTGCTGACTGGATTGGACGGCTGATTTTGCCCGCCAAGGCCGAGCGCTTTGGCGGCGTCTTCTATGAAATTCACCACGCGCCCGACGACCACCGCAAGCTGGTGGGTCAGGTGGTGAAGCTGCGTTGGTCTGACCACCCCCTCACCCAAAAGTTGGTGCAGGCCGTCACCCACGATGTGCACTTTAGCGCTGATGCTGAATATGCCAGCCGCTCTGGCGGAGTGATCAACCCGGTGCGGCTCAACCACTGGTTGCGGGTCGACCCTTTAGAATCTCTGGCTGGATCGCTGCCAGAGGATGACCTAGTAGTGGTGGTGGAAGATCCCCAGGTGGTGCTGGATCGGGACGGGGTAACGCTCTTGATCGCGGCTCAGCCGATGGAGGTGACGGGGCGCTATTACGGCCTGGTGCAGTTTGTGGGGGCAACGGGCGACCAGTGGCGAGTGCGGCATTTTAATAAGGTCAGCCGCGCCTTTGACGGCCCCGGGGAGGTAGTGAGCTTGCCCCCGGTGGCCCCAATGGCGATCTACGGCAGCAGTCCCTCTACCACGCGGGATCTGGAGCGATCGCCCTACAACGAGACCGGTTGGTACATCTACGGCGCGCCGAATGCCAGCGGCACCTTTGTGGTGCAGGCTCTGGGACCGCGCGCCTTGTTTCGGCTTCAACCCCAGCGGGTAGTGTTTGGCGGCGCTAAGGCGGCCTACCGCTACATTCGCAAAGAGTCGTGGGCCGACGTGGCGGCCCAAAAGGGCAAGGTCAGCTCGGTGCTCTGTACAGTGCGAGATAATGGTCGGCCCGAGGCGATCGCAGCGGCGATCGATGAGTGGCAGGTGGGCGATCGCGCCCTCATCCTCCACACCTACGGCGGCATCGGTGGCAACCACAAAGAACCAGCCGCTGCTACCCCTATTTTCTTTGGCCACTTTGCCTACGGTCGGGCCGAGGTGGTACACGACCCACTAGCAGATGAGCGGCGGTTTGAGATTCGCTACTACCAGGTCTACGCCCACAACATCGATGGGCTGATTGCGGGCACGATTCACTGGTCGCGGTATCAGGGCGATCGCCAGCGGGGTTGGTTGGGCACCCGCCCCACCTGCGACATCCTAGTCAAGCTCGATTCTTTTAACCGCAACTACTATTTTGACGACGAGCGGCGGTCTCCCCTCACCCGCATGGAAGCCCACCTGCAAGCCATGACCGCCCGCTACCGCATCGGCGACGGCACCGGCAGCACCTTTGTCGGTCCGTCAAACAACTGCTCCCAAGACTCTAATCAGGCGCTGTTTGCCAGTTTGCAAAGCATCGGCATCAGTCTCTACCACCATGCCGACGCTCTGATCGATCAGCACCCCGACCAGGCCGAGCCTCTGTATCAGCTCGCCCTCTTTGGCAAAGACCTTAAAGACACCCTGCAACCCCTAGGGGGCCTGCGCCCCACCTGGGAAAAGAACGAATTTAACCTGGGCAGCTCGATCGAAGACGAACCCCTGCGCAACCTGCTGATGGGGCTGGGCAGCTGGCGCACGGTGTTTCCCCGCAAGGCCAGCGACGTGGTGGTGCACAAGTTTCTCAAGTACGGCGCGTCGGCCTGGGTGCTGCGGACCAGTCAGGTGGGCGGCCACAACCCCGATCTTGAACCGATCGCGCCGATGACGTTTTAAGACCCCTACCGACGACAGTAAGGACATTGGTTTGCCCTAAAAACCTAGGGATGGGATAGGCATTCCCGCCGCTAGGGCACCGGCGATCGCGGCTGTCGCTGCTGCTGGTATAGCTACAGCCATATGGTTTAGGACGTAAGTTATAGGCAGAGACATTTTCCTCCCAGTGCTATGCCCAAACCCTACAGCCTCGATTTGAGGCAAAAGGTCATTGACGCCATCGAGCTCG
>JAHHHQ010000027.1 GCA_019359285.1 Nodosilinea sp. WJT8-NPBG4 | reverse complement strand
CTTCGCCTGACGGTAGCGGCGTTCTAGCTCATCGAGGCTGAGATGAGCGGCAACCTGTACAGGGTTTGGCATGGCATAGGCCCTCGTCGCAATACCTCCATTATGCTCCTTCAAGCGGACTTGATATTATCTAGTAGCCTCGAAAATATCGTTATTGCGCAGGAGTGACACATAAACTATTCCCAGCGTGAGTCGCTCCCAGTTCGGTTGATTTAGGGTCCAAACGATTTCACCGGCCAAGGCTGCCCACCCGACTGGGCCTAACACTAGGGCGATCGCCTGGCTCATGCCCATATACATTGCAAACGGCAATGTCAGGCCCAAGGCATTCGTCAGCCCGCCCAGCACCGTGCTAGCTATCAAATAGACGCCAAACCCACTCATCTTAGCCGCCGCGATCGCGCCACCACCCAATAGCAACCCCTCTAGTCGAGGGTCATTGCTATTGCGCTGAATTTCCATGACGACTTTTTGCTGTTGGTTTGGGGATAGCTGATCAAAAATATCGTGGAATAGTTTGGCCACCACAGCTGCCTCAATCTCTTGCGTAAGCAGCTCTTGCCACTGCCGCCCAGAGAGCAGCGCCAACCAGTTGATACCAACGTGGTCAGCTACGTCCGTAACTACCTGCTTCCATGACGACTGCCAAAACAGCTGCCCAATAGTGCCAGCCCGCAAATATTTGATGTGATCGCAGAGCGTATCTGGCTGGCTGCCAAATCCTGAGCCGATGAGTTCGCCCAGTTCATGACGCTGCTCATCTGTCGCGGCTTGGACAATATCGTAGAACTCGCGCACGGTGAACCTGAAACGACTAAAGGCTGTCAATGCTGTCAGGTTGCACCGCTGCGATCGGGATACATCTTCTACTGGCTACACCACCCGGTTTTCTTCAATGCAGCGGGCGTACCAGTGGTAGCTGGCTTTGGGGATGCGCTGCTGGGTAGCGTAGTCGGTGTAAATGATGCCAAAGCGGCGATCGCGCCCATAGGCCCACTCAAAGTTGTCCATAAAGCTCCAGAGAAAATAGCCCATCAGCGGATAGCCCTCTTGCACAGCGCGGTGGGCCGATCGCAGATACTGTTGCAGATACTGGATGCGATCGACGTCGAGCACCTCTCCGGCAGGCGTGAGTTCGTCCTGAGCGGCGCAGCCATTCTCACTGATGCAGACGCGTAGCTCGGGGCGCTGAAGGGTATCGCTAATGTGGCGCACGCCCCAGTAGAGGCTGTCGGGCAAGATGTGCAGCCAAGGCATGTGCATGCGCGGGTAGCTCTGGGGGAAGGGCAGCGCCTCAAAGCCCCTGGCATTGTCAGCCGCTCTCACATAGACCCCGGTGTAGACATTGAACCCGAGAGAATCGAGCGGTTGGTGAATGGTGTCCAGGTCACCAGGCAGAATGTGGGGGGCATTCTTGCCCAAATCTGCCAGCAGTTGGGGATTGTATTCCCCAGTTAGGGCTGGGTAGATAATGCCGCCGTTGGTGCCCGTCAGGGGGAAGGCGGCCTGAGCTGCTGCGATATCCGCTGGGGTGTCGGTGAGAGGAACGGTAGCGAGGTAGTTATCGACTAGCGCCACCTGGCAGGGCTGGGGCGAGGCGGCGCGGATGGCCTGACATCCCAGGCCATGGGCCAGCAAGGCGTGGTGGGAGGTCTGCCAGACTTCTTTACTGGTTTTGACGACGGTGCCGGGAGCCATTTCGGGAACGTGGCCGACGCCGTAGCCGATGTGGGTAAAGCAGAAAATTTCGTTGAGGGTCATCCAGTGGGTGATGCGATCGCCCAGCTTTTTCACCACCACCGTGACGTAGTCAGCGTAGTCTTGCGCCATCTGGCGACTGCGCCACGAGCCATACTCGTCTTCGAGCGCTTGAGGACTATCCCAGTGAAACAGGGTGGCGTGGGGCGTGATGCCAAACTCAAGCAGGGTGTCGACCAGCTCACTGTAGAAGGCTAAACCAGCGTCATTCACCGCGCCGCGCCCTTGGGGGATGATGCGGGGCCAGGAGATGCTGAAGCGATAGTGGCGCACGCCCAGGTCAGCCATCAGCGCAATGTCGTCGCGATAGCGGCGAACGTGATCGCAGGCGATCGCCCCGGTGTCACCATGCAGCACCCGCCCTGGGGTTTGGCTAAACACATCCCACACGCTGACCCCGCGAGCATCCGCTGCCCCCTCAATTTGGTACGACGCGGTCGCTACCCCCCACTGAAACCCTGGCGGAAATGTGTATACCATCGCTTTGCCCTAATACTGTTTTGTATGCCGCGCTACTCAATTGAGGGACGTTTTGAAAAGTTTGGGTGATGGCTTGTTGCCTGTGAATAAGGGCACAGAATTTGCTCTGGAGCAGAAGTGGGGAACCAAAACTCTGCAAAAAACGTCGCCTCAAAAACTCTTAAATCTGGCCTCTTTAGGCTAAGTAAATACTACCTAGGGCTGATTTTCATCAAGTTTTATTGCATGTATTGTGAACGATATGTTACGCTCGCTGCTGCTTGCGCGATCGGTAGGTTTTTCTCAACTGATAACTATGCTCGAGCGACAGCTTTCCCGTGAGTCGCGCCTATGAGCATGGCGATGTTTACTGGTTTAACCCACTCTGGTAACCCTTATATAAATGAGGGTTTAGAGCGCTTCGAGGCCAAACTTACTGAAGTCGTCGGTCTATGTCTCAATTCAATTCTAAGCATTATCAGCCTTCGAAACAACGGCTTAATTGGCTAGAAGGTATTCGGCTATTAGCGGCCGTTGGCATTTTGCTCTATCATGCCCAGCTGCTGTTTACAAAGTATGCCTACACTCCCCAGCCCACCGGGCTGCGAAGCAATTGGGCTGCCATTGCCGAGGCCAACGCCCATCTTGGCTCAAATGCGTTGGCTTCAGCGATCGCACTGCCCGTGTGGTTTGGTTTTCAGGCAGTCGATATCTTTATTCTAATTGCTGGCTTTGTGCTGGTTTTGTCGCTGCGCAGTAAAGCCTCTGCTGTCGGTGCAGGCGAGTTTATTCAAAGTCGTCTGCTGCGAATTCTCTGGCCGTTTTGGACTGTAGCTTGGCTGGCCTATCCAATTCTTTGGTTGATTGGTATTGCCACCAACAGCTATCGACCATCGCCATGGGATACCTTTGCTGGGGCCACATTTCCGCTGCTGTTTGGCTTCGACGGTGAACGTTTGTTGGCGACCAGCGGCCCCTGGTGGTTTATTCCCCTAATTATTAGTTTTGCGCTAATTTCTCCCATCCTCTGGCAACTTTTGAACCGCTGGGGAACTCGCAATTTGCTGCTGGTGAGTTTAGTGCTCACGCTGCTCTATCGCTACGGCGCGGTCTACCACTTTGGCGGACATCTGACTTACTCCATGCTCGACACGCCTAACAACTGGTTGCCCTTTGTCTCATTTGCAGCCAAGTTGAGCATCTTTGTAGTCGGTATGGCGATCGCAGAGGCCTACTGCCAGCACCGTGGCCCCTTGTTTTGGCGCCCCCAGCGGCTGCTCTGGGTGGGGCTCTTGGTCTACGCTCTGGGTTTTGTAGCGCAGTTCTATCAAGTCGGCTGGGTAGTTTGCGATCTGCTGTTGCCTGTTGGCTTTGTCATGGTGGCGGCGGTGGTGCTGCGATCGCTCAGCAATTTTCCGGCTCTATCAGCGGCCATGGGACAGCTGGGTGTCCACAGCTATAGCTACTTTTTAATCCACGGTTTTGTGATCGATCGCACGATTAACCTGTGGGTGCAAGATAGCGTTTGGCGTTACTGGGTTGCTCTGCCGCTGATGGTGGTTGGCACCTTATTCTTGGCCATGATTGCCGATGCGGCGCGGCCCTTTGTCCAGCGCAGCGCTGGACAGCTGTGGCGCGATATTGACTACCTGCTGATGCAAAATCCAACAACTGAGGGGGCTAGCTGGTGTCCGGTAGTGGGCGATCGCGTTAGCTACAAGGGCAGTCGAGACTGGACTGTGCATAAGGTTGAAACTCTGCTTGACGAAGGCGAATCCTATCTTTGCCAAATTTCAGAGGGTCGCCGCACAATCTGGGTCAATGCCAATCATTTGAGCCTGATTGAGACCACCTCAAGGGTCCAGAGTAGCCCCTACGCCCCGATCAAAACTGTTGTTTAATCCAGGAACACTGTAGTGGCCAAAACGTGGTCTAGCGAAATTCAAAAGGTCATCTTTACCCACGTGCTGTTGATTGGCCTGCCCGCCGTTTTTTATGGGTATTTGCTGCTCAGCGGCTGGGCTTTGGTGGGGCCACGGGCCGTCGTGTTGACGCTTTTTTTGTTCAATGCGGTGATGATCACTATCGAGTCGAGCAACGCGCTGTTTCGCCGGTTTGCGACCCATCGTCATCGATTCAACGATCCGTCAGAGCAGACTCGCAACCAGGTCAAAGTCTGGATGGGAGTGCGGGGAGCTGAATACCCCTCACCCCTTGATCCAGTGCCCCGCTGCTCGTTTTTGGTGGCTGCCTATTTGCCCAACGAGCAGAGCATTATCGTTGAGACTCTCCATCATTTATTAGATCATATTGAGCGACCAGCGGGCGGGTTAGAAATTATTTTGGCCTACAATACGCCGGTGGATTTGCCCATTGAAGCTGAGCTACATCAGCTAGCCAGACAGCATGATGAGCTAATCATTTTGCGGGTCGAAGGCAGCCGATCTAAGGCCGAAAATATGAACGCTGCCCTCGACATTGCGACGGGAGAAATTACCTGCGTTCTCGATTCTGACCATCACCCTAGCGCCGACTGTTTTAGGCGATCGTGGCACTGGATCGCCCAAGGCTATGACGTGATTCAGGGGCGCAATGTCATTCGCAACTATGACGAAAATTTCTTAGCTCAAAACGTGGCGATCGAGTTTGAGCAGCTCTATGGCATTAGCCATGCGGCAAAGTCATTTCTCACCGATTCCAGCATCTTTGGTGGCTCGAACGGCTACTGGCGAACCTCGGTGCTCAAACAAATTCGCTTTAACCCCAACCGACTGACTGAAGATATTGACGCCTCTTTAAGAACGCTACTCAATGGCTACAAAATTCTGCACGATCGCAGCATTGTCACCAGTGAGCTAGCGCCCGCCTCGCTCAAAACATTTTGGTTTCAGCGCAAACGCTGGGCCCACGGTTGGTTAGAAGTGTCGCTGCTCTATCAGCGTCGGTTGTGGCGATCGCCCCACTTCAACAACTGGCAAAGATTCTACTGGACGTATTTGCTCTACTACTGCAAGTTTTTTGCTCTAGTTTCGGTACAGCTCTTGCCGGTGCTGCTGGCCTTTTTGCTGGTGCCCGGTGCGGTGTCTGGTCAGATGCGCGGTTATTTTCTCATTGCCGGTGGCCTGTCGCTCTTTAGCGGAATCTATCAAATTCTAGCGACCGCAAAGATTGCGTCTAGACGTTACCCGCTGGCTTATTACCTTAAGCATGTGCTATTTTTGCCCGTCTACGTCACCCTCAAAAACTCGATCACGATCGTCGCCATCTACGACTATCTCAATGGCGAAAACACCTGGGTTGTGACCCCTCGCGACACGCGATCGCAGAAGCGGTATCGCCTAAAGCAGGGTTAAACACTGTCAGTTGGCGTATGACTAGAGCCGACATGCTCTCGATTTCACCAACGGGGACAACGCTTCGTGCCCTTTGAGGCAAAGTTGAGCGCTGTGAAACAAGGTTCTTGTCTATGCAACTAATGGTTTGCATTGATGAATAAATCGTTTGCGTGCCCGAAACAAGATCGAGGGCCGTGAACAAAGGTTTTTGTCTATGCAACGAAAGATTCGCATTGATGGAAGAATCGTTTGCACTTCTGGAGAAATCATTTGAGGTTGTGAAGCAATGGTTTCGCCTTTGTGAGCAAAGGTTTGCGTTGCTGGAGGAATAGTTTTGGTCGGTGGAGAAAGCTTCTACGACATTGGAGGAAAGGTTTTAACGCTGAGATGCTTCTTCTGGAGGGCAAAACCTTTCTTCCAGCGGTTCAGATCATTCCTCCAAGAGTTCAAACCATTCCTCCAGAGGGTGAAAGGAATGGTTAACGAGGGTGAAAGGAGGTTACGCAGGGTCAAACAAAGCTTGTAGGAAGGTGAACGAACCTTGAGGTCTACAAAACCAAAGGTTCAAGGTTGGAAAACAAGGTTACGCTACTGCCAAAGCAACCAACTGGGGAACGAGCACAGGCTGCGGCACGGCTATTGTTAAGCAGCCTTACAAAGTAGGCTCTCTGTAGCGATTTTTACTTGCGTCCGGTGGCCCCGTGGTTTACATTACTGAGCTATAGCTGTAGAGCGTGCAGCTTATTCCCAAAAATTTGGTCAAGCGCCACTGGAAGGTGCAGCAACACCAACCAGCGGCTAACCCCCTTGACAGGCACTAGCTGTCGCGGAGGCTAAGGTGATCTTACCTGGCCGCCCTGAACTGTACATGTCTGGGGCGGCCAAGTTTTTGGGTTTCTTACCCGTCGTTACATCGGAAGGAACCCTGAATTATGTTGTGTTTACCATTTTTGGCGTCGCTGGCCCGTAGGGGTGAAGTGACAAATCCTTTGCTGTTAGCCAATTCGGAGGAGCTGCCAGAGCGGGAGCGATTGCTGCATTTGGTGGTTGGCTCAGCCGAGGGGGTGCGGTCTGCCATCCACACCATGCACGTGCTGAACTACGCCGATCAAGCTACCTGGAGCCAGTTGATCACGATACCGCGTTCGGGGATTTTGATTACTCCGGAGCAGGGCGAGGTGTTTAGTCTGCTGAGGCGCGATCGCCGGAGAACGGAGCTTTAGGGCGATCGGCAATTAAGCTAAAAAGTGTAAGATGGGCAAAGGTCGTTAAACCTTGCCCATCCTACCTTTTCTGACTCGCTCCTACTCAGCTTGCGCTTCGTGCTCTCGTACCATCGGTTGCCTTAGTACTAGATGGATGCAGACTAGAGCCGACTTCCCAGCCTACTTCGTTAATGGGGAAAAGCGCCCATCCTGTATAATTCCCCGAACAACTTCTTGCATATCTGTACTAATTATAGTTTTTGCTTCTGGAAAGTTCCAGATAAAATCTACTAGTATTGAAGACGCATAAAACGAGGCACCTCTCGTCATTATTGATAGGAGCATTAAGCTTTTGTTATCCATTAACATAGAGCCTGCTATGTCACCTATTCCCATAGCGTGAGAGTGGATATGACTGGATGAATACTTGTAAATAATATCAAATTCAGATACATCCATGCCCCTTATTTCAGTGATTCTCTTGCGACTCCAGAGCAAAGAGTCCGTGACGTAACTTATTCTTCCGTTACCGCTCATTTTGAGTATTTCTTTCGCCCTTTTCCCCCTAACATTGCCTTTTTGACTCATCTCAGATTTAAGCAAGTTAAAGAAATTATTAGAATCAATTTTTTGTTTAACTTCTTCAATCATACTTAGGCTGTCTTCTCCAATTCCATCACGAAAAGGAAGTAGCTCAATGAATTCTTTTTCACGAATGTAGCCATGGAATAAGTACAAGAGGAATCTAAATTCGCTCTCGGATTTACTTACCCGCTCACTAAATAAATAGAAGATAGCATTGCTGGCATCAATGGCGTCACGAGTCAAGCTACATATTCCTGATAAGTCAAAGCTTTTCCAGCTGTCGTCTCTTTCGGGTAATAAATGACTACTCTCATTTTTGTCTCTATTCCTATGCACGAAAAATTCGATTTGATCTGTTGGTGGGAGTAAGGTTAAAACACTATTCAAGGTTAATGTTGATTTTGCTATAATGCTCAAGAAAATCCACTCTTCCTGAAGCAAATCCGTTCTATTTTTGCCAAGCCAATTCATAAGCCAGGATTGAAGCTCAAACAGGTCTTTCGTCGCAGCAGACAATGTGGCAACGTACCTTCCGTATATAGCTACTAGTTCATTCATGCTAGCAAAAAGATTAAAACAATTTCTTTGGTTTAATCCGTTCTATAAGGTTGGGTGAAGCGTTCACGGAATCCAATAAAGCTTAATTTGGTGTTAGATTCTACTCTGCTTCACTCAACCTAAATCATCAAGCAAAATCCTATAATTTATATACCCCTTGTTCTTTTGACTGTATTGATTCCAAATTGCGTCAGCTTGAAGTCTAGAAAGGTATCGCTCTTCAGCTTGCCTTGTGCCTTTAAGAGGTCAAGACTATCCATTACTTCTTTCTCCGGCATGCCATATTTGATTTTGAGATGATTAATGACAACGTCGTATCGAATAGGGGCAATACAGCCTTGTGATAAGTCATAGCATTCCTGGATGATAAGTTTGCTGGAATTTGGCTGAGTTATTTTACCCATGATTTCAGATCCATTAGAAGATTAAATTAATTGCATATTTATTTCTATCATTACTTAAAAATCATTTCTTTGTTGAATCGCTATTTGCAAGAGTTCTATAGGTTGAATGCAATGAGGTGGAACCCAACATCCCCGTCGTACGGCCAGAGCTACTGTCTTGTTGGGTTCCCGATCGCGCCACCCATCCTACCTTTACTGGTCTTAGCTCGCGTCTTTTACAATCTGAAGGTGTAGAACCAACAACCATGACCCTTGATCAACTCCAAACCGAACTGTTAGCGCTTTCGCCCCAAGAAAAAGCGCAGGTCATTCAACTGCTGGTCTCTAGCCTCAGCGGTACCTGGGTTGGCATTGAGAAAACCCCCGGCGTGATGGGCGGTGATGCCTGCATTCGCCAAACCCGCATTCCCGTCTGGCTGCTAGTCAGCCTCCGCCAGCAGGGCGCAACTGAGGCCTTTCTGTTAGAAGACTATCCCGACCTCACCGCTGCAGACCTGACTAACGCCTGGCTCTATGCCAGCACCCACCAAGCCGAAATTGAAGCTGCCCTTCAGCGACAAGCGGCAGCCTGAGCATGGCTCAACTCTACGCCGATGAGGGTTATCCTCGCCAAGTTAGCCAACTGCTCAGAGAGTTAGGGCATGATGTGCTGACCGTCCAAGAAGCAGGGCAAGGGAATAAACGCATCCCTGATGAAACGGTCTTGGCTTTTGCTGCCAGTCAAAATCGAGCTGTGTTAACTGTTAACCGAGGCGACTTCATTCGGCTGCATAAACAAAACTCTGATCACGCTGGCATTGTTGTTTGTACGGAAGACATCGATCGCCAAGGGCTTACCAATCGAGTACACCAAGCGATTCTCGAAACAGGAACGTTGGCAGGAAAACTTATTCGCGTGAATCGCCCCAATCCCTGAATTGTCGCCAACGCATCTTGGCACTGTCGCTAAAGGCTTTTCGCCATAAACGAGCTGGTGGGGTCGTCGGTGTAGTCGCCAAAGGGGCCTCGATATTCAAAGCCGTAGCGTTGATATAAGCTGCGAGCCGGGGCAAAGGCGGGGAACGCGCCCGTTTCTAGATACAGGTGGGTGTAGCCCCGCCGCCGGGCGACTTCAATAATGTGCTCCAAAATGCTAGAGGCAACACCCCTGCGGCGGTGAATTGCGGGCGTACGCATCGACTTAACTTCGCCGCTGGTGGGGCCGAGTTCCTTCAGTGCGCCGCAGCCCAGCAGGTCGTCCCCATCCCAGACCGTCCAAAAGGTAATGTTTGGTGCCCTCAACCGCTCCAAATCTAGCGCGTGAACGCTGCCGGGGGGCGTAATCTCGTGCATGTTTTCTAGATGCTCGCGCAGCAGGGCGATAATCTGCGGCCCGGTCAGATCGTCTTCGCGGATGTGCATACGGCTCACCTCCCTAACGTGTGGGGAAATTCTACCGTTAGGAGATCTGACCAAACCGTTGCCACTGAACCGGGGGCGGCATCAGAAATTCGTAGGCCCCGGCGGCCTGACCCGGTGCAGCGGTGAGCACAATGTCGAAGGAAAGCGACAGGCGCAGTTCGTCGGTGTGGTTAGGCGTTACCCCGTGGCGCTGCTTGGCGGGAAAGACAATCAGTCGCCCTTCGGTGGGCAGGTAGAGGGCCTGGTCTTGATTGAGGTAGTTCCAGGTGGAGATGATGTCGGTGTTTTCGCTGCCAAGGCCGGGGCTGACCTCGTTGGGGCGGGAGTCATCTAAAAAGGTGAGGCAGCCAGCGGCATCGGTGCCCGACTCGGGCACGGCGACATAATAGACGGCGCTGACGTGGGCGGTGTTGTGGCAGTGGGCGCCGACTTCCTGCTGGGGGCGCGACACCACGGGCCAGGCTCGCTGAATGTAGAGATCGATCTGGCTGAGGTCGAGGCCAAGTTCTTGCAGATAGGTCACGACGTGGGTTTCGACTTGACTAACCACCCAGCTAAACCGGGGATCGGTGTGCACTTTTTCGACGCCGTGCAGGTCGCCCGTCCAGGCCATTTCGGGAAAGTTGCGGGGCTCGCTACCGTTGGCTTCTAAGTCAAGAATGGCGTCAGAGAGAGCCGCTTTGTGCTCGGCTGCATCGGGCAGGTCGGTGTAGTAGACGGCGAGGGGAAACCAGGTATCGACGGGCATTGGGGAAATGGGGGAGTTAGGGCGATGGGGGAGTGAGATGGGAAGCCTTCAACGAGGACCAAACGGGGTTGGCGCGAGTCTCTGCTGGATTGTACTGTTTAGTCTTGATAGAGCTCGACCGACCAGTTTAGGACATTGCCCAGCTTATCAGCCTAGGAGAGGCAGCGATGGAGTGGATTACGACCCGACCCATTGCCCACCGGGGCCTGCACCAGGGAACAGTGGTGCCAGAAAATTCGCTGGCGGCCTTTGAGGCGGCGATCGCAGCCCACCACCCCATCGAGCTCGATGTGCAGCTATTGGCCGATGGCAATCTAGTTGTGTTTCACGATCGCGATTTGAAGCGACTGACGGGCCACAAAGGCCGCATCGCCCACCACAACCTCCAGAGCCTCAAGCAGTTTCGCCTCTATGACACCAAGCAGACTATCCCCTCGCTGGCCGAAATGCTGGCCTGTGTCGATGGTCGAGTGCCCCTGCTAATTGAGATTAAGAATGAGAAAAAGGTTGGTCGCCCTGAGCAGGCTTTGGTGAAAACTCTGGCGGGCTACCGGGGGGAGTTTGCGGTGCAGTCGTTTAACCCGCGATCGCTCCAGTGGTTTAAGCGCCATGCTCCTGACATTATCCGAGGGCAGCTGGCCAGCAAACCGCAGAAGTTTTTGCGCAGCAACCTGTTGCTCACGTGGGCCAGTGCTCCGCATTTCATCTCCTACAACGTCAAAGCGCTGCCGACGCTACCCACTACCCTGGCTCGCCGCTACTTTAACCTGCCCCTGCTAGCCTGGACGGTGCGCTGCCAAGCTGAATGCGATCGCGCCATTCAGTATGCCGATAACTACATTTTTGACCGGTTTTAGCCCAGCCTCGGCAAACACTAACTGACCTCTCATTCCCGCTGGGGACAGGTGAGGTAAATTATCGAAACGCTCACTGGTATTGCGGTATGCCCCTCTCGATCAAAGGTTTATGGGCTGTGGCTAAGCTTCGGACGCACCTGGCACTAGGGTTAAACCAAGCTGTCGGCCCCTTAACCCAATCGTCGAGCTTGGCGGAGCACTATCCCCACACCGTGGCCTTAATCACTGATGAAACCCTATTGAAGCCCACGATTTCCGTCGTGATCCCGGCTTTGAATGAGGCGAGACAGTTGCCAGCGGTGCTAAACACAATTCATCCTGCTAACCCGGTGGAAGTGATTGTGGTGGATGGCGGCAGCGTAGACGGTACTGCTGAAGTGGCCGAGGCTCAGGGGGCCAGGGTGGTAAAAGCGACTCCAGGGCGATCGCACCAGCTCAACTGTGGGGCCGCCGCCGCCACCGGCTCCCTGCTGCTGTTTCTCCACGCCGATACCCGCCTGCCTGAGGGGTTCGCTCGCACAATTCGGCAAACCCTCGCCCAGCCTGGGGTAGTCGCCGGAGCCTTTCGCCTCACCATCGACGGCCCTGGCCGAGGCCTGCGCTGGGTGGAATGGGGGGTAAACCTGCGATCGCGCCTTCTGCAAATGCCCTACGGCGACCAGGGGATATTTCTGAAAGCCGAGGTTTTTCACAAACTGGGTGGCTTTCCCGACCTGCCAATGATGGAAGACTTCGAGCTAATGCGGCAACTGCGGAAGGTGGGGAAGGTGGCGATCGCGCCTAGCGCCGTAGTGACGAGCGATCGTCGCTGGCGTACCCTGGGCATTCTGCGCACTACTTTGGCAAATCAGATTATGGTAGTTAGCTATCTACTTGGCGTTGATCCCCACAAACTTGCCCGCTGGTATCGCCGCTTGGGAAAACCCTGCAAATAGCAATCCTATGTTTGTGGTTTCGTGACAGGCTGTAGGTCTCACTCTGGGCTGCTTATGTTCTAGAGGATGCCTGCTGAGACCAGTTTTCTTGTGCCTGTGACCAAAGGTCTATCAACCGCTTTGAAAAGAACTTAAGACATTCCGCATCGTCCTCCATATTGGCGTATTCTCCACTGTCCTGGAGATACAAAAACAGTTCAGCTTGAAAACTTTGGGAGATATTACGAGATTGAACCCACATTTTTTGTGAGTTAGTTTGACTAAGTAAGGTCGTAGCAAGCGTAGCCAAACCACTAATGGCTAGGACTATCCAATCTAACTGACCCAATACTTTGCTAGCGGATAGCGCAGATAGGAGCGTTGTAGAAATAGCCAGACTGAGACTAGCGGTTTGCAGCTGCTTGAAACGAAGTTTGTGTCGATCTGCACGGGTAGCGAAATCTTTAATGAGGCGATCGCATTGACTCAGGGCCTGCTGCCTTTTCTCTTCAAAGGTTTCAACGGTTGATAGCGGACTGTATCTGTCCATAGGATTTTTGTGGCTCTAGATGAAAGCTGGGAATCGTAGCTTCCTGCTGACATAGCTACCCTGACAACAACCCTCCACTTAGCCGTTTCATCACTCGACCGGCAATATCGGCGTAGCGTACCTCGCCAGCCAAAATTTGCCCCAGCCGTTGCGTGGCCGTGGGTCGTTTAATGCCCACTCGGTAACCGATCCCCGGCACTCGAAAGAATAACCCGGCAATGCGCTTGGCCCAGGGCATATCTTCGCCCCAAGTGGCGTGCATGGTGGCGGTGTAGTTAGCTAAGGCTTGGTAATCGCCGCCCAGCGCCGTATGAATCGCTTCGGCGGCCCGCACGCCGCTGATCATGCCGGGGCGAATGCCTTCGGCACTGAGCGGATCGACAATGGCAGCGGCTTCGCCCACCAGCACCGCCCGATGGGTGTGCAAAGGGTGGTTGCCATCCCACAGCTTTAGCGGGTGGCTATAGACCGTACCCTGATCGAGGCTGACCCTAAAGGACTGGCTGTATTTTTCTAAGGCCTTTCTGTAGTCTGTCGGGGCCTGGCCCAAGAAGGTGGCTGCCCCAATCGAGTACCCGTCTGCTTTAGGGAAGTTCCACGCGCAGCCCTGCTTGATGAGGCCAAACTCAAAGTTGATGGCGCAGTTATCCCCTAGGGGGGCAAGCACCTCTAACACGCTGGCGGTGCGCAGCGTTAAATCAGGAAAGCCTAACCATTTGGCCATTGGCCCGGTGGCTCCGTCGGCGGCCACCAGATAAGCCGCTTCCAGCGTGCCAGCGGCAGTGGTTACCTGCCAGTAGTCGCCCTTATTCGCAATGCTAGTAACAGCCGTACCATCCTTTAGCTGTGCCCCCAGCTTTTGCGCCTGCTGTACCAAAAAGTGGTCAAAGACTTCGCGCTTCACGATCCAGATTGGGTCGGCGGTGGCGAGTTCGGCCTCAACGGGGTCGCCCAGCTTGTAGGTGTAGCGCACCCGACGCATGGGGCGATCGATCGCTGGAGCAAAGTCGAAATCAAAGAATTCCGCCACACTGGGCGACACTGCGCCGCTGCAAGGCTTGTAGCGAGGCAGGGCATCTTTTTCTACAATCAGTACCGAGTGTCCCTGCTTGGCTAGGTGGTAGGCAGTAGATGCTCCGGCGGGGCCGGCCCCTACAACAATAACGTCGTACATCGGGTTCTCAAAACGGTAGATGGAGCCCAGGAGGCTGCCCTCATCCTACCGTTTTAGCGGTTTGGCAAAACCAGCGCTGAAAATAGGTGCCCCCCCTGGGCATTGCGCGTTTTAGGACGCTCAGGGTTAAGTAAACAGGTTGGGATGCGGTGAGGCAGCGCCTAACTCCCAACGACTGCCCCCTGGCGCTGAGCCATTTAATTTGTTAGGTACCATGCAACGCAATTTCTCTAAAGCTCTCAAGATTAGTGCGTTGGGCTGTTTGGCCTTAGGCGTGCTGGCTAGCTGCGGTGGTGAAAGCCCCACTGCCACAACCTCCGAGACAAAACCTACTGAGGCCGAATCCACCGAAACCGCCAGCGCTGGCGGCGAAAGCGGCACCTTGGTGATTCGTGCCAATGGCGAAGATTTTGTGCGTCAAGGGTTTACCACCAAAGACGGCTGGGAAATCGAGTTTGACAACCTCTACGTGTCTCTAGCCGATATCACTGCCGCCCAGACCGATCCTCCCTTTGACCCGGAGTCAGGCGATAGCTTGGAGGCCAAGGCCGAAGTCAAGGTAGACGGTACCCAAGTGGTCGATCTGGCCGAGGGCGACGAAGGGGCTGAGCCCGTAGCTGTGAGTGAGGTAGAGGCGCCGGCGGGGCGCTTTAACGCCTTGGCCTGGCGCATGGTGCCTGCCGAAAGCGGCCCTTCAGAAGGCTACTCAATTTGGATGCAGGGAACGGCCACCAAGGAGGGCGAAGAGATTCCGTTTACCGTCAAGGTGAATGAAGAGCTGGCCTTTACCTGCGGCGACTTTGTAGGCGACGATCGCAAGGGCATTCTCACCGCTGGGGAAGCGGCTGATTTAGAGGCTACCTTCCACTTTGACCACCTGTTTGGTGACGGTAGTGCCCCCGCTGACGACGGCCTCAATACCGGTGCTCTGGGCTTTGAGCCCCTGGCGGCCCTGGCCGAAAATGGCGTGGTCGATGTCGATAGCCCCGCCCTGCAGGCAGAGCTATCGGAGGCCGATTACACTAAATTTCTTTCGATCTTGCCGAGTCTGGGCCACGTAGGCGAAGGCCACTGTGCAGAAACTAAGCTGACTACCCTATGAGACTAAACCTGACATTGGCATTGATCTTAGGATGGGCAGGCTGGGCGCTGCCGGCGATCGCCCATGGCGTCACGGTAGAGCATCGTCAGGTCAGCAGCGTTGAGATCAACGCTCAATTTGAGACCGGAGAGCCGATGGCCAACGCCCAAGTGCTGGTCTATGCTCCAGATCAGCCTGCCGAACCCTGGCAGCAGGGTACCACCGACGACCAGGGACGGTTTAGCTTTACCCCGGACCAGACCCAGCCCGGCAGCTGGGAAGTCATGGTGCGCCAGGCAGGGCACGGGGTGGTGACCACTATTCCGGTGGAGAATTCCTCTCCTGAGACCTCCACTTCTGACCCTGGGACAGAGGCGGAAGCAGAGCCTAATTCTTTAATCTCTCCTAGTACTGGCCTATCTCCGGTGCAGCAGGGTATTACTATTGGCTCTGTAATCTGGGGCTTTATCGGCACCGCTCTATTTTTTGCCAGAGGCAAGCGCTAGTGCACATTCCCGACGGAATCTTACCAGCCCAGGTTTGCGCGGCTGGGTACGCCATAACTGGAGTAGCTACCTGGTATTCCCTGCGGCAGATCAACCGGAAGCCCGACCCCGCTGCCGAAATCCCTAAGGCGTCGCTGTTGACGGCGGCGTTTTTTGTGGCCTCGTCGATTTATATTCCGGTGCCACCCGCCAGTGTCCACCTGATTTTGAACGGGCTGCTGGGGGTGGTGCTGGGCTATTTTGCGTTTCCGGCCATTCTGATTGGCCTATTTTTTCAGGCGCTGGTGATTGGCCACGGGGGCATCACCACCTTGGGGATCAATGCGACGATGATGGGCATTCCGGCACTGCTGGCATACCACATTTTTCAGAGCCGTAACGCTGTGGGCAAGATGCTCAAAGAGCCGACCCGCACGGGGTTATTTTCTTTTTTGGGCGGTGCCCTGGGCTTGGGGATCGCGGCCCTGATCTTTCTGGCGCTGATTATTTTCAACATTCCCGCTGAGCTCAATGCGGGGGCCGAGCAGGCGGCGGTGCTGACGCTGTCGGTGGGTCACGTGCCCCTGGCCATTATCGAAGGCATGTTTACGACCATGCTGGTGCTGTTTTTGCGCCGGGTGAAGCCCGAGCTGCTGGAGGGTTAGGCCACCATGGGAGCTGCCAATCTTGATACCTATGTGCACCGCGAGTCGGTGATTCACCGCTGGTCGCCCCGGCTGAAGCTGATCAGCCTAGTGGTGCTGATGTTTGCCTTTGCCATGGTGCGACAGCTGACCCTGGTGCCCTGGATGCTAGGGCTAGCGGCCCTGCTGTACGGGCTTTCGGGGCTGCCGGTGTCGTTTTTGCGGCAGCGGCTGAGCTATCCGGGGCTGTTTATTCTGTCGCTGGTGGTGCTGCTGCCACTGACAGTGGGTGATACGGTGCTGGGGCAGTGGGGCTGGCTGACCCTGCGACAGGAGGGATTGCAGGCGACGTTGCTCATTGTGGGGCGGTTTTTGTCGATTTTGACCCTGGGGTTTATTTTGCTGGGGACGACGCCGTTTTTGACCCTGCTACATGCGATGCGCTCGCTCGGTCTGCCCACCATTCTGGCGGATATGACGCTGCTTTCATATCGCTACCTGTTTGAGATCGCCGCTATGCTGGCTACTATGCAGCAGGCCATGCGGCTGCGGGGCTTTGGCCAGCGGCGGCAGCGCTGGCTGCGGGTGAATGGTCAGATGATGCAGCAGCTAGCTATGCTGGCGGGCAACCTGCTGATTCGCAGCTATGAGCAGTCAGACCGGGTCTACCGGGCTATGCGGCTGCGGGGCTACGGCTACGGGGCAAAGGTGGCGGTAGGGCAGAGTGCTATAGCGCAGCCTGGCACCCTGAGCTGGTCGCTGGCTGCGGCGGTGCTGACGGCAGCAGTGAGCCTAGTAATCGCTGAAGGACTTTTGCGCCGGTGATGGAGATGCCTATGATGAATTCAATTGCGACTGGGTTTGACCCCTTAGCCCTGACCCAGAAGCCTCGGCGGGAGGCGATCGCGGCCCGCGACCTCTGCTTTGGCTACCCCGACCAGCCCGAGGTGCTGGGGAATATTTCGCTGACCATTGGCGAGGGCGATCGCGTCGGCATTATTGGCCATAACGGCTGCGGCAAGACCACTCTATTTATGCTGCTGTGCGGTGTGCTGCCCCCTGCGGCTGGGGCTATTCATCTGTTTGGCGAACCCCTCAAACCCGGCCAGTTTCGCCCAGAAGTCGGTCTGCTCTTCCAGGATCCGGATGATCAGCTGTTTTCTGCATCGGTGCGCGACGATATTGCCTTTGGTCCTCAAAACATGGGCCTCGACCCGGTAGAGGTGGAGGCTCGCGTCGCCCAGGCTGCCGATATGGCAGGTATTGGTCACCTGCTCGATCGCTTGCCCCACCACCTGTCGGGTGGCGAAAAACAGATGGTGGCGATCGCCGGTCTGTTGGCCATGACCCCCCAGATCATTCTCTATGACGAACCCACCGCCAGCCTCGATTTGCGCACTCGCCGCCGCCTGATTCGCTTTTTGCAAAACTCCACCGAGACTGTACTGATCTCCTCCCACGATTTGGAGTTTGTGCTGGAGGTGTGCGATCGCGTCATTTTGATCGACGAGGGCCGCATCATTGCCGACGGCTGCCCCCGCCAAATCATGGGCGATCGGGCCCTGATGGAAGCCCACGGACTGGAGAAGCCCCACTCGCTGATTCCCCATATCGAGTCCCACCATGCAGGGTAAAAGATTCAGATTTTGAATCGGGGTTCCTGAGTAATGTGAGGCTGACGCTCAAGGCTTCTATTGCAAACGTTTATCGGGTTAGGCCAGGTTCGACGTAGGGGCATTGTAGTGTGTCACGCGCTGTAAGGCTGTCCCCCCTCTAGGCGACACAAGGTCATGCCCCCTAATTCATTAGGGGGTTCTTTTTTGTGAGTGAGTTGCAGGGCTTGTATGCCGTGAGGGGTGAAGTCTTGGAAGCGATGTTGAGCAATCACCTGACCCTGGACATCCTCAATAACCCAGGTTTGGGTCTGCGCCTCAAAGTGGATACTCACCATCTGGCCCTGATAGGTGCGTCCGACGGAATAGTTGCGGTTGTAGAGAGAAACCTGCCCTGTCTGAGAGACTTTTCGCCACCAGTGATGCTGAGCGAGGTACTGACAGACTCGGTGGA
>JAHHHQ010000026.1 GCA_019359285.1 Nodosilinea sp. WJT8-NPBG4 | reverse complement strand
GCGTCTCGGTAGCGTCGCTCTAGCTCATCTACTGCTAGATAATCTACAACTTGTACTTGCTTGGGCATTGCACAGTCCTGATTGCAATCCCTCTAATTATGCTCCTCCAAGCGGACTTGATATTAGGTAAAGAAGGCCTTTCTAGGTCGAATAGTTACGCCAGATCACCTTCAACTAGCCTCTAAACGTTCGGCGCTGGCAATAGAGTTTTCCGCCAAATTGGGTTCATCCTATAGAAAGATAACCCTATTAATCTCGGTCGTTACAGTGGGGCCAGACTCTCAATGAAGGCGACATTTTGCCTCAGGCTTGCCCGTGAAAAGTCTATATGTTCCGGTTCCAGAATGAGTTCTCCCTAAGTCACCTTTTCAAGCGAGAAGTCGTCCCTAAATTTCGTCCCCTTCAATGGCACTTGCAAATTTTCATGGGGCAAAGAGCAATGGGTTTCTACACTCAATTGCCTCTCAGGGTTGGCCCAGAACGGTGGCTAGCTGACTGGATAAAATTTGGGTTCAGCGCAGGGTACACCGCCTTCGTAATCAATCAATTCGTAACTAATCAAAAGGAGCAGCATCCATGACCATCACTCCCGATCAAATCCCCGCCCAGCACCAAGAGCGCACCCCTGCCCTAGAGTCAGAAATGGTGCCCCGGCCGCAATATGACGACCCCAATTACAAAGGCAGCGGCAAACTGCAAGACAAAGTTGCCCTGATCACGGGCGGCGACAGTGGTATTGGCCGTTCCGTAGCGGTTTACTACGCTAAAGAAGGGGCCGATGTTGCCATCGTCTATCTTGATGAGCACGACGATGCTAAAGAAACCCAGCAGGCCGTGCAAGACTACGGCCGCCGCTGTCTGCTAATTCCGGGCGATATTCGCGGCGAAGATTTTTGTCGTGAAGCTGTGCAAAAAACTATCGAGGAGTTTGGCCAGCTCGATATCTTGGTCAATAATGCGGCGGTGCAATACCAAGAACCTAGCCTCGACGACATTGATGCGGCTCGACTGGGAGATGTTTTTGCCACCAACATCTTCTCTATGTTCTATTTTGCTAAAGCGGCTACTCCCCATATGAAGCCGGGCAGCTCAATCATCAACACCACCTCGGTTAATGCCTACAAAGGCAACCCCAGCCTGCTGAGCTATTCCACCACTAAGGGGGCGATTTTGGCCTTTACCCGCTCCCTGGCTACCCCTATGTTAGAAAAAGGCATTCGCGTCAACGGCGTTGCCCCCGGCCCGATTTGGACGCCGTTTATCCCCGACGCCTTTTCGGACGATGATGTCGCCAACTTTGGTAAAAGTGTACCGATGCAGCGGCCGGGGCAACCCAAAGAAGTTGCGCCTAGCTTTGTCTTTTTGGCCTCTGAAGATGCGTCCTATATGGCGGGTCAGGTGCTGCACCCCAACGGCGGCGTAGTCGTCAATGCGTAGGGCAATGTTGGTATTTTGTCAGATTTGAGTCCAGGGGAGAGGTTGCGATCGCGGCCTCTCCTTTTATAGTGCTCTGGTTGACAGTAGTACTTGACTAGGCTGATCGTGACAGGCTTTGAATGTTTAGGGTTCAGGGTTTAAGGTGTCGGGTTTAAGGCATGGCACGGACCTGAGACCTTGAACCTTAAACCTCCCCACCAACCCGTCACCTTTGGCTGAGCAAACTAATAAATTAAGCCTGTGATTGAGGCAAAAGCTATGGCTAATATTCCTGTTGAGTTGGGTATTGACAGTACGCTGGGGCTGCTGCGCGACGGCTACAGATTCATTGGTAAACGGTGCGATCGCATGGGGACCGATGTTTTTCAAACCCGGCTGCGGCTGCAAAAAACCATCTGCATGCGGGGCGCAGCGGCGGCCGAAGTGTTTTACGACAACGACAAATTTTTTCGCAAAAATGCTGCCCCTCCGCGGGCTAAAAAGACCCTCCTGGGCGAAGGCGGTGTGCAGAGTCTAGACGGAGCCAGTCACCGCCTTCGCAAGCAGATTTTCATGGGGTTGATGACCCCTGAGCGGCTACAGCAGCTCAGCGATCTCACTCTGCACCACTGTCGCCAGTAGGCCCAGTCGTGGCAGCAGCAGGATCAGATCGTGCTGTTTGAGCAAATCAACGAAATTCTCTATCGGGTCGTCTGTGCCTGGTCGGGAGTGCCTCTGCCCGAAACTGACGTCGCTCGGCGCACCCTAGACTTGGCCGCCATAATTGACGGTGTGGGTGGCTTGGGACTGAGGTATTTGCGGGGTGTTCAGGCTCGCCAGCGGGTCGAGACCTGGATCGCAGAGGTGACTTGCTAGTAGGGGTGTTCGGTGCGTTGCTCACCCTGCAAATACTGTCGCGTCAGGTCAAACAGTGCTTCCGCCCCGCCCAATTGCACCGCCGCAAAGCGTACCACTCCAGCAGTCAGCCAGGGCTACCGCAGGTAGTCGCCCGGCTGGCCAATCAGCGCCTCGGCCCCCAGCTCTACACCGCTAAAATCAATTTTGTAGCTAGCGGTGGCGCGCATGCCCATGGGTTGCCGCCAGTCGCGATCGCAGCGCGTTCTCACCTCGTCCATGGGCACAATGCACATTTGCCACGACCCGTCGGGCAGCTTGCCGTTTACAAAGGGGCGCTCCACGTAGCCGCTCCCCGAGCAAAATGTTTTTGCCCCCTCTAGGCGATAGCGATTTGGGCCAATGGGCAAAAGACTCAGGCCCTCGGCATCTTCGGCATTCCAAACGCCAAACAGCTTGTCCTGTTCCCGCGCCTCTCGGCCGTAGCGCTCAATTTACTCCGCCGTACCAAAGGTTTGAATCAGCTGTAGCGCATTCACATGGCCTTCGTGCACCCGCCCGATCGCCAAATTGCCCCGGCCAATATGCTTGAGCAGCCGCAATAGATCGTGAGTCGTGTCAGCCTCAATGCCGAGGCCGCAGCCGCCTAGGCTAGAGCGCAGTGGGGCTGCCAAAAATCCTGCCCCGGCCAACTGCTCAAACTCGTCTGCTGGAAACGCCCCTGGCTGATCGACCGCCGCAGCTTGGGTTGCAAAGCCGTCTGCCATCCGCATAGCCGATCGCAGCAGGTCAGCGATCGTCGGCTTGGGCGCTAGCGGCAGGGTTAAAAGTTCAGCAGTAAAAGGAAAACCTCCGACAACAGGCACTGTAAATGGATAAACGCCTAACCTGATTCAGATCTAGGCGCTAGAGACGCTCCTAAGAATGACAAATGCTTGCTCTAATGCCTCTCTACCCTTCGAGGTATTTGAAGGTGGCTAAACTCTATCTCCTAAAAGCCGTCTGGACCTGCACGGCAGCCATCAAAAAACTGTTAGTCAAATTACCAACGGCACAAGATAGGCTAATAAATTGATTCAAAGAAAGTCTGTAGAACAGACCGATGAACTTCACCGGCTGACCCAACAACACTCTAAAGCAACCCAAACTATTTCTTAAACAGCGTGGGTTGCTTTAAATAATCTGCCAACATCGAGGGCTATAGCGCAGTCATTACCTTCAAAAATTCATCTGCTAGGCATGCCGTTGCCGCACTCTTCTGACGAAAGAGCACCCCGGCTAAGAAGTAAACTTTTTCCGAGAAAAATGCTTGACGGTGGCGCTGAAGCTCTGTGATGGTGTCTCTGACTTTGGGTTCAGAGCTGTAATAGCCAAACCTTAGAGGAGTGACCATAAAATCGACCACGTCATAACCAAACTGCTTAGCATGGTCGATAGTGTCAATCGGGTTTGAATAGGCTGAAATCATCAACATCACCTGCTCACAGCCCAGCGTCAAAAGCTGCTTGGTAATACCTGCTCCATCGGCACCACCGTGCAAAGACGGCATGTACAACTGATTGTCTGGAGCTGGCAGGTAAGGAGGATTCGCAATCAAGTAGCGCGCTTTCTCTGGGGAGCTATTAAAGAAGCAGGTGTTGTGAACTTGATAATAGGGTGTTAGACCATACTGCTCGATTCTAATCTTTGCCAACTGATAAGAATCTGTATTTAGCTCATATCCTTGAATCGTTCCGTCAAAGGCACTTCTGAGAAGAGCTTGAATTACAGGGCTACCGTCGCCGGAACCAAATTCAATGATGGTGTCTGCTGAAGTGCTTTGCGATAGCACCATCTTTTCTAGACACTGGGCATAAAATTGAGATTCTTCGGGGCAGAAAAATACTTGATTAGGAGACTTAACCTCGATCGCAGCATCAGAGGCTAACACAGTTCTGTTCATGGTAAGAAGTGATAAGGAGGTGAAGAGTAGATTGAAGCGTTAGGCTAGAGAAATTTTGGGCAAAGGAGCAGTTGCCTGTTTAATGCACTGAATGATCGCATCGCCAGCCCGGTCTCCAATGAATTTTTCTTGGGCGTAGCCCAGCAAAATTTCCCAGGCGTTGTCGGCGTACTGCTCAGCTAGGGGGAGCGCTACGTCTAGCAACATCCACAGACCATGGCGCTCATCTTCGCGAATATGCAGTTCCCAATATCCCGATGACTCTTCACTGAGGTTCAATCGCTTGGCCGCCATTAGATAGTCGGTGTAAATAGAGGGACCAACAATTTCAAAATAAGTAAGCCCGCCGTTGTAGCGCAGGAAATAGCGCTTGCATTCGGTCAGCAAAAAGTTGTGGTTAATGCTGGCCAGCAGCTGCCAAGGGGCAAGGTCAAAATACCCTTCCGCTTTTGTATTCAGGCTCATCTCGGCCATCATTTTGGCAAAGAAGGTAGAGTGTTTACGGGCCAGGCGACCGTTGCCATACTCTTCCATCAAGACACGGATCAGCATAGCCTGCACTTCATTGCTCGCCCCGCCTAAGATGCGAGACATGCGGCTAGCTTCTACTAAGCCGTCAAGAGACGCGATCGCCAGTAGTCGTCGATAGCCCTCTCGGTCTAGATCTTCTCGCAGGAAGCGTCTGTTTTCGGTGACGGGTGGGTTTAGATCCGCCTCATACCAATCACGCAGGGTCTGCTCTACATTCTGCTGCTGAAGGGATTTGACATCTATCTGCCCCAATTCCCAGGCTTGCCAGACCGACTCAATGCGATCGCGTAGCCACTGCAAATACAGAGAGCGCTCATTTTTGTAGTGGGATAAGTCGTCGTACCAAAAAAGATTGAGGCGATTAATTCGGTATAAAACGCGCTGTAAAAACCGATGGGCAGAGTCATCACCAGGCTCGGAGGGCTCTCCATAGGCCAGGGGAAGCGCCGCCGAAATCGCAGCTTCTAGCTCTTTCGTACAGTTGGGAACTTGTGTGACCTGTTGATCAAGATTTTCCAGGCTTAGCAGCTTGATCAGCTGTTCTTCGGCGGCAACAAAGTTAAAATCTTCGACTGTTGAGGAGTCATGTCCTTCGTTTTCTGCCCTCAAGCCGCGATTGTTTATAACGGAAAACATGGATCTCCTTAGGAATCTCTTTTATAAATAAACTTTACCGATTAACCAAAAATAAACCTATCCATCTCTAGGCAGAATCTTTGTTTTGTTTGTTTTAGTTCCTCATTTGTACAACGCAGAATCTTTTTCGCTGCAAAGTGTTTCTCTAAAAAATACGGTATTACTTGTTCTCTACGTCACGACGGCTATGAGGGTCAAGACATTCTCAACCCTCATAGCCTAAGGATCTAACCTGGAGTTACCCTAGTAATTCAACTCTGACCAATCAAATCTCGCCATCTTTCCCTCATCAATAAAGGAAAAACAAGTGCTAGAAGGCTGACCTGAGGCCTTGCTCTTATTAATCGTCAGACTTTCTCAAAGTCCAGGCTAACGTTTTGCGAGGAGCCTCTTTCAGAGCTTCAGTTAACTCCTCATTAGAGTCAAACTGGAGCTGCGATAGGGACAAGGCATCGACCATAACCGTAAACTTGTCGCAGGAAAATGGCCAGGGCGTAACGCACAAATCGCCAGAATCTAGCTCATGAATACTGTAGCGACTGCCGTCAGGGCCGTTGGTAATTTCGAGTTGACGGCCGGCTGCGGGTATCTGGCGCTGAGACAAAATTAGCGACAGGCGATCGCACCACCGCATGAAGGTATAAGCCTTTTCAGCGTCTTCTTGGGTAACGTCAAGTTCGGCCTGCCACTGGGCCTGGCGCTGGCGCTGTTCCTTCAAAAAATTCGCCATTTCTGGGTCTTCTTCTCCCTTTGCCTGGTTTAAAAAACACAGGTGCATAGAGATCAGCATCGCTACCCAGCGGCCCTGGTACAGCGCTTCGTCGGCGTGCTGTTTGAGTTTATCGATGGGCGATTCTTTGTCGAGGGTGAAGTCTAGCGGTGCTCCTGCTTCGGTTAGCTCATTGCCCTCCCACTCTTTTTCGAGGTGGTCGTGGTGGGCGATCGCGGCAATGGTCTCGTAGAGGCGATAGGTTTTTTTGCTAAAATCCCAATAGCCGGCAATTTGAGCCGCTAAAAGTGCGTGGGCACGGTGATAAATAATTTCCCAGCCATCGGTTTGAAGATTGACGATCATACTTGGTTTCGAAAAATTAAAGTGAGTATGGTTAGAGATGCCGAGAGTGTTGATGTAAAAAATTAGCTAGGGCTAAGGTTCACCCACTCAGCAGATATCCAGACGGACCGTTGCAGGTTGATTCCGTCTGGATACTGGTTTTAATGGCTTACTTTGCTGAAGCTAGAAACTAGCTGTTGGGCTGGTTGGGAGCAAGGCGATCTACAGTGTCAGCAGCTCCATTCACCATGCCGCGAGCGTTTTCACCAGCATTGTCGGCGGCGCGCTGGGTAGACTTACCAATATTTTTGACGGCTTCCTTAGCCGACTGACCGACGTCTTTGGCGGTTTCCTTAGCCGACTGACCAACGTCTTTGGCAGCGTCGCCGTACCGCTGAGGAATGGGCTTGTCGATGTTGTCCTGAATCCGCTGCTCAGCCTGACGGATCATGCGATCGGCTTTGGCGTCAGCCCCACTGGTATCCATGTCGGTATCTTTGTGCGGATACATGCCCTCACTATCGGCTGTGGCTGGGTTGTTGCTGCCACTGTTGCCAGTTGGCAAAGCGGCTTGGGCGGTGCCACAAGCGGTTGTCGTTAGCACAACTAGGCCAGCTAAAAAGACAACTATCCACTGTCGTAAGGCGTTAGGGTTGAAAATGCGTTTTAGAGTTTGCATAAGTAATGTTCCTTTGAAGAACTAAATTTGAACAGTTTGTGTTTTTTCGTGGAAAAGGCCGTCAATAAAATCTTCCTTGACCTTCAGCAGTGAGCCACGAGGTTTCCTTGCTGAGAGGCTGATTCAAAAGTTTTGTCTGTGTAGCAAACGATTAGAAAGCTACAGTTGACACCCCTTGAAACTGCCTCTCAGATCAAGGAAGATTTGGCCTATTCACAAATTCCAGCGAATCAAGCGGCCCTACATCTGGTTTTGTAGTGACTGCTTGCTCTCCTTGAAGCGCATGCCCAGCTGCTGCTGCTCTTCGCTCGACATATTCTTGCGAATGGCAGCAAACATGGTGCTTTCTTCTTCACGGGTGTGATGGCCGAGCATAGCCTTGAGCTCTTTGAGCTTGGCCATGAACTGGTCGCCCGTCGAAGGCATGGCTTTAAGCTCGTTGAGCACGCTTTCTACTTCAGCGGTCTCGTCATAAAGCTCTTGGGTGTCCTCGCTACCGTAGAACGGTTGTACAGCAGGGTAAACCACGGCTTCTTCAGACTTAGCGTGCACCACAAGGTCTTTATACAGTTGGCCAAACAACGCTTTGATTTGGTCTTCGCTGTCCGCGTTTCTGATTTCGCTGATCAGGGTTCTGGCCTTCTGGTGATCCATGAAGAGCAGATCCATGACGGTGGCGGACTCTTTGTCGGAGGTTTGGGTAGTGGCGCTGCCCACAATGCCGGTAGCGGCAGCAACTGCATCCTGCACCCGAGCCCACAGGCCCTGCTGGGGCTCTTGACCGGTGAGCTCTAGGGTGCCTAGATACTCAAGCATGCCCTTGAGCTGCTCCTGGTGGGCACGGTTTTCAAAGTTGACCGTGTTGAGGGGGGCGATCGCCGCCTCGATATCTTGGCCAACGACCTGAGCCGCTTTGTGAACCACTAGCCCCGACATGACCTGACCGTGCTTCAGCAGCTCGTGCTGGGCAATTTTCTCGTACATGCTCAACCTGGAGCTGGCGAGGGTGTTTTTTGCCTGGCTGACAAACTCTTGCACTGTGGGTTTGGGCTCAGCTTGGATGCCGTACTGAGTAATGGCCGTTTCAACGATATCCAGGTTTTTTTGGTCGTCTTCGAGCATGTCTTCCAGCCGCTTGCGCAGGTGGTTGTCGTTGCACTCGCTAAGAAACTGCTGCTCGCTATCAATAATCAAATTTTGGATAGCCCTAATGTCGGCTAGCTTTTCTGCGATCGCAGTGCGCTTTTGATCATTAAGTGTGGCAGGCATTATGGAGGGGCTCCATCCGAGAAGTCGCTCACAGTCTAAGAGTTCTAACCCAAGACGATATCTGCCGATAGGGCTGATTAACCCTGAATTTTACTGGCACAATCTATTCCCCTAGGCACAGCTCTAAAGCTTTTATGAAAAAATAACATCGATACTAATTTAGTTAGAGTAAAGTAACCCGACTGCTTTATTCTGGCATCCGCGTTTACAGCAAAAGCTGCTCCTAACCCCTGTTTTGCGGGAGTAAGAGCAGCTTTTGCTGCGATGAAATCTGCGAGCTAGTGGGTTACCGACACTTGGCTGACATCGACCTCGCGGGTGCCATCCAGGTGCTTGGCAATATCCACAATGCGGTCTAAAGCCGAACCGTCTACCGAGCCAGCCAAGCAGAGTGCGCTGCCGTGCTGGGTTAGAGTTAGCGTGTCGATAGATGCCAGATCGAGCTGCTGGTCGAGGGTTTGAGCCAGCCGACGCACTAGCCCAAAGGAGTCGTATTCCCCTTCTAAGCCCATGCACTCAGGCGGGGGCGGCGGTGTGTGCATACCCGCCTTTTCTCGCAGTTCATCGTCGTAGGTGTTGGTGAGACCTGGGGTCATGGGGCTGTGCGATGAGGCCCCGTGGGCTGGGCCATCATCGCAGTGGTCAAAGTCGATTTTGTTGTGCCAAGTCATGATTCAAAACAGGTTAATAAAGGATAATTAAGGTACTGCAACTGATCTGCATAAGCTGATCATCGTTTGCTTCCGTAGCCTTGTCCTCAACCTTGTTTTCAATCGATACAAAACTCCTTCAATTGGGATAATTGAGAGTAGCTTAGTGACCTAAACCAGCCACAGACTTAAATCGATCTTTTAACCAATTTCCAGCTTCTTTTAGGTTGTAGGCTAAGGGTTGTTGCACACTGAGAAACACCCGAGCACAGTTGCGCCCTGGCATGCCTGAAATCGAGCCGCCTGGATGGGTACCTGCCCCGGTCAAAAACAGCCCCTCGATGGGGGTTTGGTAATTGGCCAGCTCAGGCAGCGGGCGAAAGAACACCATCTGATCGAGGGTCATGTCGATGTGATAGTGGTTGCCCTTGCGCACCCCGATGCGCTGGGTTAGCTCAGCTGGGCTTTCGACCCTTCGAGCGATGATCGACTGCTTGAGGTTGGGGGTATAGTCGGCCAGCTTGTCGAGCACGCGATCGGCGACCTTATTCTTCAGCTCATCCGTCCAGCCAGTGCCGAATAGCCCAGTGCCCTCAGCGCCTTTGACTTCGTAGGGGGCAAAAAACTCAATCCACAGGGTGTGCTGGCCTGGAGGTGCCATCGTCGGGTCCATTACCGTGGGGACTACCACATACAGCGAGGGGTCATGGTCAGGAATCAACCCCTGCATAGGCATGGTGTGGGCGGTTTCCACCTGATCCACCGTATCGGCGATCAAAACGGAGCCAATCAGGTAGTCGTCTTTGTGGTCGTAGGCCTCAAAACGGGGCATTTCTGACAAAGCGCAGTCAATTTTTAGAATGCCTTCATTGTTGTTGACAATGCGGCGATCGAGCCGCTCGCTCAGTTCAGGGGCAAAGGATTGAGCATCGGCAGCGGGTATCAAGTCTTGGAAGACTCGCTGGGCATCGATATTTGAAATTACGCCTTTGGTGGCACGGTACTCTTGCCCATCGGCCACTCGCACTCCCTCGACCCGCCCCTCGGCGTTAATCAAAAGTCGCTCTACCGCTTGGTCGCAGAGAATGGTGCCCCCGTGCTCTTCAACCATTCGCACTAAGGCCGAGACTAGGGCGCCTGTGCCGCCACGGGGTCGAGCTACTCCAGGGTTGTGGCGCAGCCCCATCATCATTGAGCCAATGGCAAGGGTTTTCTCAGAGGGTGGGCCTCCCAACTCTGACGACAGTCGCGCCAGGGGAGCTTTGACCACTTCCGTGTCAAACCACTCGTTGAGGACGTTTTCGGGGCTGGTGAGCATGGTGCGCACCAGATCCAGCGTCTTGTCTACGCCCCCAAGAATCGACAGCAGATCTTTAATGTTGTGTAGGCCGTAGTTGCCTAGGATGTCGACGATAGATTTTGGCGGTGCGTTAAATATAGGAGTAATGGCTTGGGTAAGCTTATCCCAAAAAGCCATATATTCTTTGTATTGCGCCGCGTCTCTTTCGCTGTAGCGAGCGATTTCGGCGCAGGTTTTGTCAACCGAGCGATGGGCCAAAAACGCCCTACCGTCGGATTGGGGGCAATAGGTAATCGGATCGCAAAAGAGGTACTCTAACCCGTACTTCTCTAGCTCTAGCTCTTCGACAACTGGCCCTAAATGGATGAACTCGTGGTCGATGGCGCAGAGGTTGAAATGAAAGCCAGGAGCTTCCTCTGGCAGGGCTTCTTCAGTGGTAGCAGCCCCGCCAGGGATTGACCGCCGCTCTAGCAACAGGACACTGTAGCCCGCTTTCAATAGGTAACCAGCACAGACCAATCCGTTGTGGCCCGCACCAATAAGAATGACATCAAACGTTTGCATAGGACGATCGCTCACAATGATGCCCTGATGGTAAAGAATCTATACCTAGATAACGACCTATCGTGAGAAATAGATTCGTCAGGAATAGCTCTTTCAGCTCTGTTTTGATTTATTTATGTCTGAGCGTTAAGATATCTTTTAAGTTGTATTCCCCAGCAGGGTGATTGTACCGTTGTACCCACATAAAACCCTAAGATCGGCAAATGGCTCAACTCCATTTACAATAGTCTTCTACTTGCCAAAATTCGATATTCTACTTCTAATCGACTATCCCTAGCCTGTCGCAATTGAAGATGCTTATGCATCGCCAAAAATGGCTGTTTGCCGCCGCTAGTGAGTGCGATCGCCCCAGCTTAGGAGCAAAAACTAAGTATCTCTACTGCGGTATTAATACAAAAAACCCCCTTCTCTACTCAGATGGAAAAGGGGGACTAGGCAGTTAACTGATTTGAAGCAAATGACTTATCCCTTTAGCTTGCCGACATTGTTTTCGTGAGGTGCTGGCGAATTTCTCGAATTTGCTCTGCCTCGGTCTGCTTAAGCCGATTGAACAGCTCAACGCATTCCTCAGAGTTGGCTTCGCGAGCATCTTGAATGTACTTGTCGTAGGCGTTTAGGGCCTCGGCCTTGCTTTGCATAACGGTCAGCCAGTCGTATTCTAGGTTGCTGACAACTTGCTGAGCACTGATTCCGGTAGTCATGGTAAATTACCTCCGAGTTCTGTGTTCAATGTGCCTCGATTCAGGGCCTACTCCCTCTCTCAAAAGAGAGTTTGTGGTTGAGACTATAGGATGAGGGTTTGGGAACTTTTTAGGAAGAAAACTGCTGTAGCTTTGGTTGCCTGCTGAGCCCCAAAAAAAGGGAGTAGACAGTTTTCAAACCACTTTTTACGGATACATTGCAAATATCTATTGAGTTAGGACAGGTTCAACGTAGGGCCATTACACTGCGGTGCCCCTGCCAAAGTATCTCGCCTGTTGAAGTGTCCTAATTAAATTAACCGCTGCAATACAGTTGACCAGTTCGCTAGGACAGGAGCATCGGCAATGGCAAGAATTGAGGTGGTGAGCCATCGCTTCAAAAATGCTGAAATGTCCCAACCGTTTGATGCTCAAGGCGGAATCTTTAAAACACAAGCATACTGGGGCGATCGCCCCAGTATGCTTCAGCCATTCCCTGGGTTATTAACTAATCTCGACGGGGGGAATTAGCAGTAGGTAGATCGGTTGCCTCTGGATCAGAGCTGCTGGGCACATAGTCTTCGGCTTCGGAGGGTATCCCAGGCCCACCAGAGGCATTGGGCCCTTCACCAGCGGCAGCATTGCGGGCTTCCTGCTGCATCAGTTCTGGATTTTGATGAATGGCAGCGGTTCTAGCGCCCGGATTGTCGGCAACTTCCTCTAGCAGCCGATTTTGTTCGCTTTCCTTGTCGTCAACATTTCCCATCAGTTCGCTGTCTTTATCGTTTGCCATGGGTTTTGCTCCTTAGATAGTTGGCAATGCAGAGCCGTAAAAAAGGCCAGCGGGGCCGTGTTTAATCAGCCTGGCGCTGGCCTACGTAAATTACTCTGGCCGTCTACTTACACGGCGGCGGCAAAGGGCTTAAGGACAACCTTGATGCAGTTATCTTCTTTGTCGCGAAAGATTTTGTAGGCGCGAGGGGCCTCTTCGAGAGGTAGGCGGTGAGTGATCAAGAAGGAGGGATCAATCTCTCCCTTTTGCACCCGCTCTAGCAGCGGCCTGAGGTACTTGTGAACGTGGGTTTGACCCGATCGCATGGTCAGCGCTTTGTTAACAAAGGCACCCATCGGCACTTTGTCGATAAACCCGCCATAGACGCCGGGGACCGAGACCCTGCCTCCCTTGCGACAGGCAGCTATCGCCTGCCGAAGTACCTGAGGGCGATCGCTCTCTAGACGCACCGCCTGTTTGACGGTGTCATAGAGCGAGATGGGGCCAGTGCCGTGGGCCTCCATGCCGACGGAGTCAATACAACTGTCGGGTCCCCGACCGCCGGTCATTTCCTTCAGGGCTTCCCCAGGGTCGATCTCTTCGTAGTTGAGAATTTCTGCCCCGCCAGCCTGCGCTAAAGCCAAGCGCTCCGGCACGCGATCGATGGCAATCACCCGCTCAGCGCCGAGCATAAAGGCGCTGCGAATGGCAAACTGGCCCACGGGGCCGCAGCCCCATACCGCCACCGTGTCGCCTGGCTCAATGTCGCAGTTTTCGGCCGCCATGTAGCCGGTGGGGAAGATGTCGGTGAGAAACAGCACCTGCTCATCGCTGAGCCCATCGGGCACTTTTAGCGGGCCGACATCGGCAAAGGGCACCCGCACATATTCGGCCTGGCCCCCAGCGTAGCCTCCCAACAGGTGAGAGTAGCCAAACAAACCCGACGGCGAGTGGCCGTAAAATTTCTCAGCCATCCACGCGTTGGGGTTGGAGTTGTCGCACAGCGACCACAGATCGCGCTCACAGAAAAAGCAGCTGCCGCAGGAGATGGTGAAGGGCACCACTACGCGATCGCCCTGCTTGAGGTTAGTTACTCCTGGCCCGGTTTCGACCACTTCCCCCATGAACTCATGGCCCAAAATATCCCCCGACTGCATGGTGGGAATAAAGCCATCGTAGAGGTGTAGGTCAGACCCACAGATCGCCGTCGAGGTGACTTTAATAATGGCGTCACGCGGGTTCAAGATTGTCGGGTCAGGCACAGTGTCTACCCGAACATCGTGGGTGCCGTGCCAGCAAACTGCTTTCATCAAAAATTCTCCTGAGGTGGTTGCGTTGAGCGGATCTCGGTTAACAGCCCCTAACAGTGCCGCCCCACCTGGGGTTGCAGAATAGACACGGTTTGGGGGCTTAGTAAGTCAACAGGATTTCACTCCTAGTTGGGGTAGCGGTCCAGGGTTGGATTTCTCTCGGGCTGAACATTGCTGCGGGGTGCATTGGCGGGCGCCTTCTCTGAAGATCGCCCCGGCAACAGATTTTTGAGCCGGTCAACAATGCCAACCTTTGACTCAGCAGGCGGCTGGATGCTTTTGCCCTGGCGATCGAGGGCGGTTAGATCAACACCACCCTGAAAGTTTTCATTGCTGATCGGGTTGTGGCTAGGACGCACGGCGCTAGTGTCACTGGCGCCGCTGGGCGCATTGGCCGCCTGGGCGGTGGGCAGGTAAACACCTACCGACCCCACCCAAAGGGCGATCGCCAGGGCAGCAAATGCCACCCGACGACCGAGCTGAGCTTTCCCCACAGCGGTTTTAACGAATGAGAGAAAAGAAGAGAGAGAATGAAACAATGAATTCATGGCACTACGTTTAAAAACATCGGCAGGTCAGGTTTAGGCCCCTTTGGGCTGACCGTCGGTGGTGGCAATTTCGCCCGTTTCCATCAGCTGCTTGAAGCGGCTGAGGTCGTCGCCAATCTGCTGTTCAGGTTCTTCACCAAAGAGCTTGGCGATCGCAGCGGCCACAGCGCCGCCCGGCAGCTCATACTCCATAACCACTTTGACCTCGGTGCCGCGATCGCCGGTTGCGGGCTGGAACCGCACAAATCCGGAGTGATTGACTTCGGCATCGTCGGTTGAGGTCCAGGCAATCAGGCGATCGGGCTGGTCATCCACAATCACCGCATCCCATTCGATGCTCTGATCGAGGGGGGCATTGGCCACCCAGTGGGAATGCTGCGCGTCGTGAACCTGCACAGACTTGACATGACGCATGAACTTGGGCAAGTTGTCGAACTGCCGCCAAAAGCTGTAGAGTTCTGCGGCTGGACGATTGATTGTGACGGTTTTCTCAACCAGGATGGTCTTTTCGATGCCAACGGCTTCGCCAACCTGCTTGAGCGTGCTTTTCTTTTGAACACCTTGATAGGCCAAGCTGCCACCGGCAGCCGCCATCAAGATCCCCCGCAGCGATCGCTGCTGCAAGCCGCCGAGAACCAGAGCGCCGCCGCTAATGATTGACGCCCACCGCTCCAACTTACTTGCCTCCGTATCTTTCGACGGTTGCTTGCTAACGGAATCTTCCACTTCGATAACCTCTAAGCAATAACGCTGTTCCTATGGGCTGGGTACCCAGCCCGCTCGACAGCCAGTGGCTGTAACTCAAAGCCATCGAGCGGGCTGGGGTCTAGACACTAGAGCTGAGACGAGCGATCGGTGCTGAGCTCAGAGCCCTTGCCATCACGCAGGAAGGCAGGGGTTTTCTGGTCGAAATAGCTGTTGATGAAGGTATTCACAGCCGATAGCACCAGAGGGCCTAACAGAAAACCAATGATGCCGCTGATGTAGAAGCCGGGCACCACTAGGGAGGCGAGCCACAGGCAGAGGCCGTTTAGAACCAGGGAAAATGCCCCAAAGCTAACGGCGTTGATCGGCATGGTCAGGGTTTGCAGCGTCGGCTTGAGAAAAGCGTTGATCACACCGACCGAAGCAGCCGCGATCGCCGCTGCGGTTAGAGTGTTGATGGTCACCCCAGGCACAACTAGATCCACGACCAGCAGGCTAAGGGCCGTTGCCAAGCCAGATAAAAGAATGCTCCACATAGTGTCATCTCCTGAAAAACTACAAGCCTTGGATAAGTGAAGTTTTGCCGTGCCAGATTGAAGCGGTTAACAGCCTCAAAAAAACCAGGGCAACTGCAAATGGTCTAATTTGCTTCGCTTATTTCCACGGTAAAAACCTATGCCAACATGTGTGTCTACTATTGGATAGATAAGCCAAAAATATGTACTGATGGTTTTCAGAGGCATAAAGAACTTATTGGCGACGAAAAACCAGAAATTGAATAGTTTTCCTAAAATTTCTCGCTCGAGAAGTCAGACAAGACGCCAGAAATTTTCAACCATGGCAAAAAAATAAGACGAACCCGAAAAACTATTCCTTTTGACGGAGCCACGTTACTGCCGTCGGAAGATATGGAATTTTGCGAGGTTCTGTAAACTGCTGAGTTAAGCGGTGAAATGCGCTCAGCGAGATTCGATGGCCCCCCAAGGGCCGGTCTCTGACTATCGCTTTGCGCCCTCATCCATAAATCTTGATTGGAGTAAATCTATGTTGATATCGTTAGCAATTGGAACGGTGGTGATCGGTTTAGGGTTAGCCTTAATGCTGGTGCGTCTTCCCAAAGCTGGGCAGTCTGGCCTAATCGCTATGGCTTGTTTGGCTGTCATGCTGGTTGGCTTCACCCAGCCTGCCTTCGCTGGTGCAGTTAACGGTGCTGCCCTGACCGATGAGCAACTAGACCTCAACGAGACGCTTCAGTCCACGCCCAACGACAGTCAATATGAGGGCATCGAGTATGCCAATGTCAAAGGTACTCCTCTGGGCGATCAGGAAATCACCGACAGAATTATGAGCAAAGTACCTGACAACCTCAAGGTTGGCGTCTCCAACGGTGCTGTACAGCTATCGGGCAAGGTGAAAAGTCGCGACTCAGCCCGAGCCATCATTGAAGATGTCAAGTCTATTCCTGGGGTACATGAGGTTTCCTACGATCTAGGCCTCAAGGAAATCACTCAATAGGCAACAGATAGAAGACTTACTTAATCGGCGGCACACCGCCGATTTTTTTGTGCCTAAATCAACTAAGAATTCTATTGTTCTCATTGATTGATCCCCAAAAACCGGAAATCTCGCCCAATAACGTATACAGTAAACATAGAAGTATATGAATTTTCTTAAGAAATCTTTTCCGTCACAGACATAATTATTTGAGACCCATTAATGACCAGTGAAGTTAAGCCTTTAAGCATAAACTCTACCTACGTTGTATTGGATGGTAGCGGCGATGCTGTGCCAGTGTCGGTAAGCGACACCTTTTTTGAAGAACTAAACCGCACCTTTGGAGACTTTAAGGACAAGCGGCTCGTCTCTCAATATAACTTTGACAGCGATTGGGGCACCTGGGAAATGCATCCCGCTGGGGAAGAGTTTGTGTGCCTGATCTCGGGCCAAATTGACCTTATCCTGGATCAGAATGGGGTTGAAAATAGGCTATCGCTAGAAACCCCGGGTTTCTATGTGATCGTACCCAAAGGCATTTGGCACACGGCTAAAGTTCACCAGCCCAGCTCTGTGCTGTTTATTACTCCCGGTGAAGGAACTCAAAACCGACCCGTTCAGTGATGCCAGCGATCGCTGCAAAAAGCGGTGTTGCTGAATTGAAGCGTGAATGTGGGCGGGGGCAAACGGCCGTTTGCTCCTATAAGAGACGTTACAGTCTTGATTCATACCTGTATCCAGCAATGCCAAAAGACCTTTTAATTAGCCTGTAGCCGGGTGGGTAAATTTAAGGCTGCCGACCACTAAATGGATGAATCAAAAACCTGGTAATGAAACGCGGTCCTTTAGTGCTGTAGCGTGAGGGTTGCCAGTAACAGCTCTTACGCTACAGCTTTTGCTATGAGGCTAGGCGGTGCGATCGCAGTTAATCATCCATGGCGTGCCAAACTGATCAACTACCATGCCAAACCGGGCTGCCCAAAAGGTTTCCTGAATAGGCATCTTAATGGTGCCGTTCTCAGCCAGAGCTGCAAAGACATGCTCGGCTTTGTCTGTATCTTCAGCAGCAATTAAGACAGAGGTGCCTTTGGGCTCTTCGAAGTACTCTGGCATGCTGTCACCGCCCATAAGTTCTTGATCGCCCAAAATCAACTGAGCGTGCATAATCTTATCGCGCCACTCTTCAGGCACCTGGTCAGCCATCGGTGACTCTCCGTAGGTCATCTTGTCGCCAACTTTGCCGCCCAAGGCCTGTTCGTAGAACGCGAACGCGGCCTCGCAATTACCATTAAAGCTGAGGTAAGAATATAGTTTCATGGCGCCCTCCTTGGGCTAAAGAATTAAGGAGCAATCGAAGCTGAATTTTGTGGTCAAGGTGTTGCAGATTCAGCAGTACAAAAAACCGATGGTGTATAACGCACTGCTGAGACAGGCTTGGCGGGTCATGGGAGTTGATGACACACTCTGTAGATACCTACTGAGGGACGGCGCTGGGTTCCATATACATCAGCTCCCAAATGTGACCGTCCAAATCTTGAAAGCCGTGGGCATACATAAACCCATAGTCTTGGGGCTCGTTGTAGGTTGAGCCACCGCTACTAACGGCTTTACCTACTAGGCTATCGACCTCCTCGCGACTATCGCAGGATAGGCACACCAAAACTTCGGTGTTTTGGGTAGCGTCGCAGATGGCTTTAGGCGTAAAGGTTTTGAACTTGTCCTCGGTCAGCAGCATGACAAAAATGTCGTCGCTGACAATCATGCAGGTAGCGGTTTCGTCGGTAAACTCAGGATTAAACTTGAAGCCAAGTTGGCTAAAGAAGTCAACCGACTGATCGAGGTTTTTAATCGGCAGGTTGACGAAAATTTTGCGGCCCATGGTGGGTTTCCTTGATAGTTTTAGGGGGCTTAAACTGTGGCTGTCTCTAGGCGTCAATCGGGGCGATGACAATCTACCCGGCGCAGCCCGCAGCCGGATTGAAAGGCAATGAGCAGTGCTCATGCACGATCTGCCACTCACCCTGCCGTTTTTGGTAGGCCGCAGTAACGCGCATCCACATCTCTGCCGCTGGATGACCAGGCTCAATACCGGCAAAGCGAAACACCCAGTGGGCCAGGGCTAGATCGCCGCTGACGGCAACGTTGAGATCTTTAGTTTCAATCCCTGAGATTTCTGGCATGCAGGGCATGCAGGCTTCCCACATAGCGCGAATGGCAGCACCGCCGTTGAGCTGAAGTGGTGGTTTCACATCAAAAAGAACGGCATCTGGGCTATAGCACGCCATAATTTGTCCAAGGTTTTTGGCGGTGATGGCACTGGTTTGTTTGGCAATCAGCTGACGAATTTGGGCTTCGTCACGGGTAATAGTGCTAGGGCGTGTCATCAATTAGGTAAGGTGGGAGAAGTTGAGTTTCAGGTTTGTGATACTGATGCCAACCCGCCGCTACGCCCTACGCGATGACCAATGGGAACGAATCAAGGATTGGCTGCCTGGAC